>NZ_OZ075067.1:1200000-2400000 GCF_964186585.1 Microbacterium sp. MM2322 | reverse complement strand
GACTCGAGACGCACCGGCTTCCAGATGCCGCTCGTGTAGGTCGCGATGCCCCAGTCCCACCCGAAGCTGCACGCAGACTTGCGGATCGCCTCGTAGGGGAGCGGGTAGGGGCGGGGACGCGCTCCGAGGTCGAGGCTCGCCTGGTTCGCGTACGGCACCGGCGCGCGGAACGCGACCTCCAGCTCGTTGTCGCCGTCGCGGAGGAGAGCGGCGACGTCGTAGCGGTAGGAGCGGTGCTGGTTCGCGACCTCGCCGACGACCTCGCCGTTGAGGCGGATCGTCGCGACGGTGTCGAGGCCGTCGAAGACGAGGTCGTGACGGTCGCTCCCGTCGGGCGTCCACGCGAAGGCGGTCCGGTACGTCCAGTCGACGAGACCGATCCAGGCCAGGAGCGACTCGTTGTCGCCGTGGAACGGGTCGGGGATGAATCCTCCCGCGAGCAGGTCGACGTGGATGCTGCCCGGCACCGTGGCGGGGACGGTGAGACCTTCGAGTGCCACGGGCGCAGGTCCCGCTGCGGCGCGGACGGTCCATCCGTCGTGGAGGGGGCGGCGGGAGAGGTGGGTCACTTGACAGCTCCTGAGGTGAGGCCCTGATAGATCCATCGTTGCAGCACCAGGAAGGCGACCAGGGTGGGGATGATCACGACGAGCGTGCCGGCCGCGATCACCTCCCACTGTGCGCCGAACGGGCCTTTGAATCGGAAGAGGGACGTGGAGATCATGCCCTCGGAGGGCAGGTAGAGGAAGGGGGCGTAGAACTCGTTGTAGACCGCGATGCCCTTGATGATGACCACCGTCGCGATTGCAGGCCGCAGGAGCGGCAGAATCACTCGCCAGTAGATGGTCCACCGGTTGGCGCCGTCGATCATCGCCGCTTCGTCGAGCGAGACGGGGATCGACTGCATGAACTGGATGAAGAGATAGATCGCGATGATGTCGGTGCCCATGAAGAGCAGGATCAGCGCGGCTTTCGTGTCGTAGAGCCCGAGCCCGTTGACGAGCTGGAACGTCGCGACCTGACTGGTCACGCCCGGGATGAGCGTGGCGAGCAGGAACAGGCCCATGACGAGCTTCTTGCCGCGGAAGGCGAACCGGTCGAGCGCATACGCGGCCATCGTCCCGAGGGCGATCGTGCCGACGAGGGACACCGCGAGCACGATCGTCGTGTTGACGAAGCCCTCGAGCATCTTGCCGCTCGTGAACGCTGTCACGAAGTTGTCGAAGTTGAGCCAGTTCGTGGGCGGGTCGAAGGGGCCGGTCGCCGCGTACTCGCTCGAGCTCTTCATCGAGGCGAACAGCAGCACAGACAGCGGCAGCAGCGTCACGATCGCGGCGATCACGAGGCTCGTGTACTTCGCCGCGGTCGCGCTCATGCCGCCCAGTCGCTGCAGCGGAGTCCGCCCGGAACGGCGCCGGGGGAGGGGTGTCGGCTTCGTGGGCGGCATCAGGGTGGCGGTCATGTCAGATCCACCTTCTCGTCGGGGAACACGCGTCGCTGGATCCAGGTCACGACCAGGACGATGGTCAGGAGGACGACGGCCATGGCCGACGCCAGACCCACCTGGCGGAAGGAGAACGCGGTCTGCAGGGTCTGGATGACGAACGTCGATGAGCCGTTGGCGCCGCCGGTCATGATGAAGGGCACCTCGAAGACCGAGAGGCTCCCGGCGATGGCGAGGATGAAGGACAGTCCGATGATGCGACGGATGCCGGGGGCGATGATCGACCAGAACTGCTGCCACTTGTTCGCGCCGTCGAGTTCGGCGGCTTCGTAGAGCTCGCGCGGGATCGACTGGATCGCGCCCAGGAACAGGACGAAGTTCAGGCCGGTGTACCGCCAGACCGAGGTGCCGGCGAGCGACCAGTTGACGACGTCGGGGTCGCCGAGCCACTGCGGCGGATCGGCGAGACCGAACCACCCGAGCACCGTGTCGAGCGTTCCGCCGGGTTGGAAGAGATAGAGGAAGACGAAGCCGATCGCGACGCCGTTGATCAGGTACGGGAAGAAGAGGATGCCGCGGAAGAGGCTCGAGAACCGCGTCGAGAAGCTGAGGATCACCGCGAAGTAGAGCGCGATCGCCATCTGCGCGAAGGATGCGGCGAAGTAGTACAGGCTCACGCCGAAGACGCTGAAGATGCGCGGATCGGTGAACACCCGCACGTAGTTGTCGAGTCCGACGAAATTCTTCGTGAGGTCGATGCCGTCCCAGTCGGTGACGGAGAAGTAGAAGAGGTTGACCGCGGGCCAGTAGGTGAACAGGAGCAGCAGTCCGACCGCGCCGGACAGGAACAGCCACGGGGTGAGTCGTTGCACGATCCCGCGTCCCGCCCCGCGCGACCCTGCGCCGGGTGCGCCGGCCGCGCGGCGGGAACCGCGCAGCCGGCGCGCCCGGGCGGGCGCGGACAGGACCGCAGGGGCATCCGCGGGAGCGGAGCCGGGAGTTGCGATCGCCATCGTGATGACCTCAGCCGAGCTTCTCGGCCGATGCGCCCCAGCGCTTGTTCAGGTCGGCGAAGTAGCTGTCCTTGTCGCCGTCGGCGGCGCCGCGGGCGATGTCGACGAGCTTCTGGCGGTAGAGCGGGCCGTAGAGGTCGATCTGCGAGTCGTCGGCGATCGCGTTGATCAGACCCTCCTTGCCGGCGGGGGCGGGGTTGATCTCCATGAGCTCGACTCCCGAGTCCTCGAACCCGGCGAGGTTGGCGGGCAGCGGCTTGTCGATGACGGGGGAGATCATGCCCTGAGCCTCGGTGTAGCCGGACTCGGCGGCGACCCACTGGATCCACGCCCACGCGGCGGCCTTCGACTTCGAGTGCTTGCTCACGGCGAGGTTGTAGTCGCCGCCGATCACGGCGTACTGCGTGCCGTCGACGTTGGCCGGGAAGGCCATATAGCCGATGTCATCGACGGATCCGCCGTTGGCCTCGGCCGCGGCCTGCATCTGCGAGATGGCCCACGAGCCGAGAGGCATCGTCGCGATCTTGCCGGTGCCGAGGTCGACCTTCGACTGCTCCCAGTTGGTCGTGAGCGGATCCTTCTCCGTGAGTCCGGCCGCGACCGTGTCATAGAGGAAGGAATCGACCGCGTAGGCGTCGGTGCCTTCCGTCCACGGTGCCGCATTCTCGGCCATCGTGATGGGAGCGTCGGGGTCGTGCGTGATCGAGCCGAGGTTGCCGAACGCCTGCGTCAGCGGCCAGCCGTCTTTGTAGTTGGTGTACATCGGCACGGCGTCCGTTTTGTCCTTGACCTTCTGCAGCGTCTCGAGCCAGCCGGCCTCGTCGGTCGGCAGTTCGGTGATGCCCGCCTCGTCGAAGACCTTCTTGTTGTAGACGATGCCGTTCGCGTTGCCGCCGAAGGCGATGCCGTACTGGGTGCCGTCGAAGCTCGCCGCCGGAAGGAAGCGGTACGTGTCCGTGAAAGACGACGTCTTACCGAGCGGTTCCAGGAACTGCTCGAACTGGTCGGGCTTGATGGCGGGGATGCCGATGACGTCGCCGTAGTTGGTGGTCGACATGCGGGTGAGCATCTCGCCGGCGTAGTCGGTGATCCCCTCGAAGGTCACGGTGACGTCGGGATACTCCTTCGTGAACTCCTTGGCGTACTTCTCGAAAGTGCCGTCTTCGACGAGATCGGTGCGCCAGGTGACGACCTTGATGTCGCCGGCCACCTTTCCGTCGATGGTGTTGTCGGCGGCATTCTGCGTGCCTCCGCCGGCGCAGCCGGCGAGCGCGATGCCGACGACGGTGAGCGTCGCGGCTGCGACGCCGATCCGTGTGCGTGCCATGTGTGCGTCTCCTGTCAGGTTCGTCTTCGAAACCACTCGGGTGCGGGTCGGCAACGTCGCCGACGCGGCTCACGTTAGCCTCGCGAAACGGCGCTCACAAGGGCCGAATGTCAGCGCTGTCTAAGTGTGTCCCGCAACCCTGCGAACGTCTCGATTTCAGTCTGAACGGGTTTTTCTCTTGTATGTGAGCGACTCTGTTGTCGGTCAATGTCGCATAAATGTCCATCGTCGTCATTTGCGCACCGGCTGCTATGGTCGACCCCAGGGAGGACCGATGACGGTGCAACAGCGGGCCACGCTCGAAGACGTCGCGCGGCTGGCCGGCGTGAGTTCGAAGACCGTGTCGCGCGTGTTCGCCCAGCGCGAGCTCGTCGCGCCTCAGACAGTGGATCGTGTGCTGTCAGCGGCGAAGCGGCTCCGCTTCCGACCCAACAGCCTCGCTCAAGGGCTCCGCCGCGGCGGCAGCCGTACCGTCGGATTCATCATCGGTGAGCTGAGCAATCCGTTCTACTACAAGGTCGCCGCGGGCATCGAGAAGGAGCTCTCCGCCCACGGCTTCAGCCTCGTCGTCGCGACGACCGACGACACGGAAGAGGGCGAGGGAAGGGTCGCCGACGCGCTGTTGGCGCAGCGGGTCGGCGCTCTCCTGCTCATCCCCGTCGGCGATGACCAGTCCTACCTCGAGGGTGAACGCCAGCTCGGCACTCCGATCATCGCGATCGACCGCCCGGCGCGGAACCTCGCCGCCGACTCGATCGTCCTCGACAACCGCGTCGCGGTCCTCGAGGCGACGCGGCGGCTCACGGCGCTCGGGCACCGTCGCATCGCGTACGTCTGCAACCCGGCATCCGTCTGGACCCAGTCCGAGCGACTCGCCGGCTACCGCCAGGCGATGTCAGAAGCCGGCATGGACTCCGCACCGTGGGAGATGCTGGGCGACGATCTGACGATCCCGCCGCGGGAGCTGGTGCAACGCCTTTGGCAGCAGGATGCCGCCCCCACGGCAATCATCGCCGGGAACAACCGCGTGACGATCGGCGCTCTGCGCGCCCTGCAGGCGCGAGACGATCAGCAGACCGCGCTCATCGGGTTCGACGACTTCGACACCGGGGACGTCCTCGGCGTCTCGGTCATCTCCTACGACCCGCTCGAGCTCGGACGGCGTGCGGCGACGCTCGCAATCGAGCGGATCGGAGACCCGTCGGGCTTCGTCCGGCAGATCGTGCTGCCGACGTGGATCATCGAGCGCGGAACGGGCGAGCGTCCGCCGGTGGACTGAGTCGCCTCAGACCCGCGCGGCGAGGAACTCGGCCTGCCGCATCCACTGGTGCGCCTGGCCGCCCTCGTGCTCGTTGAAGGGGAAGACCTCGATCTCCTTGTCGGCGCCGGCCCACGCATTGAACGCGGCGAACACGGTCGACGGCGGGCAGATCGGGTCGAGGAGGGCGACGGAGAAGAGGGACGCCGCCTGTGCCCTGGCAGCGAAGCTCACCCCGTCGAAGTACGACAGGGTCTCGAACACCCGCTCCTCGGCGCCGCGGTGGACGGCGAGGTACCGGGCGATCTCGTCGTAGGGGTCGCGCCCGGTCATCCCGACGGCGCGTTCGAAGTGGCAGAGGAACGGCACATCGGGCATCGCCGCGACGAGCCCGTCGCTGAGCGCGGCTGCCGCGATCGCGATCCCGCCGCCCTGGCTGGCACCGCAGACGGCGACGCGTGCGGCATCCACCTCGTGCAGGGTTCGCACCGCGTCGACCGCGCGCACCGCGTCGGTGAAGACGCGGCGGTAGTAGTACGTCTCGGGGTCGTCGATGCCGCGGGTCATGAAGCCGGGGAAGGCCGGCCCCGATCCGTGCGGATCGGGCGTCGCGCCGCCCGCGCCCCAGGCGCTGCCCTGGCCGCGGGTGTCCATGAAGAAGTGGGCGTATCCGGATGCCGCCCACCCGAGGCGCTCGACGGGGAGCCCTCGGCCACCGCCGTAGCCGTTGAACTCGACGACGGCGGGAAGCGTGCCCTCGCGGTCGGCGGGAAGCAGCAGCCACCCCTTGACCGGGTCGCCTGCGAACCCGGGGAAGGTGACGTCGAACGCATCGATGCCCCGGAGGGGTGTCTCCACCGGGGTGACGACGGGGGAGCCGCCGGCCTGGCGGGCACCCGTGATCGTGCTCGACCAGAAGTCGTCGAAGTCGGCGGGGATGCGCACCTCCGGTCGATAGTCGCGGAGGTCGGGCAGGGCGAGATCGAAGCGCGGCACGGCCTCACCCTAGCGTTCGGCGGGCCGGCGTCGGAGATATCTCGACATCGAGAGAAACCGGGGTCGTGCGATACGCTGAGGAGCATCCGCGACGCCCTTTTCTTGGAGACGACACGTGCCTGATTCCACCATCATTTACACCTACACCGACGAGGCTCCGGCGCTGGCGACGGCGTCCTTCCTGCCGATCGTCGAAGCGTTCGCCGGAAAGGCCGGAGTCCACATCGACACCCGCGACATCTCGCTCGCGGGCCGCATCCTCGCCCTCTTCCCGCAGAACCTCACGCCCGAGCAGCAGGTGGGCGACGCGCTCGCCGAGCTCGGCGGCCTGGCGACGTTGCCCGAGGCCAACATCATCAAGCTGCCGAACATCTCGGCATCCATCCCGCAGCTGAAGGCCGCCATCGCCGAGCTGAAGGCAGCCGGCTACGACATCCCTGATTACCCGGACGAGCCGAAGGACGACGCGGAGAAGGACGTCCGCGCCCGCTACGACCGCGTCAAGGGGTCTGCCGTCAACCCGGTGCTCCGCGAGGGCAACAGCGACCGTCGCGCGCCGCTGTCGGTGAAGAACTACGCCCGCAAGCACCCGCACCGCAACAAGCCGTTCGCCGACGGCAGCAAGACCCGCGTGGCGACCCTCGGCCACGACGATTTCAAGTCCAACGAGACCTCGACCGTCCTCGCGAGCGACGACGTCCTGTCGATCCGCTTCACGGCGGAGGACGGCACCGCCACCGAGCTGAAGTCCGGGCTGAAGGTCCTCGCCGGTGAAGTCGTCGACGCGACGTTCCTCTCGGCGAAGGCCCTCGACGCCTTCCTCACCGACACGATCGCGCAGGCTGCGGCCGAGGACGTGCTCTACTCGGTGCACCTCAAGGCCACGATGATGAAGGTCAGCGACCCGATCATCTTCGGTCACGTCGTTCGCGCGTTCTTCGCTGACGTCTTCTCGCGCTTCGGCGACAAGCTCGTTGCCGCGGGCCTCACCCCCAACGACGGTCTCGGCGCGATCCTCGCGGGCCTCGGCCACGTCGAGGGCGGCGACGAGATCCGCTCCGCGTTCGACGCAGCCATCGCGAACGGCCCGCGCCTGTCGTACACGAACTCCGACAAGGGCATCACGAACCTGCACGTCCCCTCCGACGTGATCGTGGATGCCTCGATGCCCGCCCTCATCCGCAACGGCGGCAAGCTGTGGGGCGTCGACGGCGGCGAGGACGACACGATCGCCGTCATCCCCGACTCGTCCTACGCCGGGGTCTACCAGGCGACGATCGACGACGTGATCGCGAACGGCCCGCTCAACCCGGCCACGATCGGCTCCGTCCCCAACGTCGGTCTCATGGCGCAGGCCGCCGAGGAGTACGGCTCGCACGACAAGACGTTCGAGATCGCCGCTGCCGGCACCGTCGACGTTGTGAACGCCGCCGGCGAGGTGCTCCTCTCCCACACGGTGCAGCAGGGTGACATCTGGCGTGCGACGCAGACCAAGGACGTCGCCATCCGCGACTGGGTGAAGCTCGCCGTCACGCGTGCCCGCGCCACCGGCGTTCCCGCCGTGTTCTGGCTCGACGAGAGCCGCGCGCACGACGCGAACCTCATCGCGAAGGTGAAGACCTACCTCGCCGACCACGACACCGAGGGACTCACGATCGAGATCCTCGCTCCCGCCGAGGCGACCCGGTACTCGCTCGAGCGCATCCGCCGCGGTGAAGACACCATCTCGGTCACCGGCAACGTCCTCCGCGACTACCTGACCGACCTGTTCCCGATCCTCGAGGTCGGCACGAGCGCCAAGATGCTCTCGATCGTCCCGCTGCTCGCCGGCGGCGGACTGTTCGAGACCGGCGCGGGCGGCTCGGCCCCGAAGCACGTGCAGCAGCTGGTCGAGGAGAACTACCTCCGCTGGGACTCGCTCGGCGAGTTCTTCGCCCTGGCGGCGTCGTTCGAGCACCTCGGCGACTACACGGGCAACGCGCACGCGAAGGTCCTCGCCGACACGCTCGACGCCGCCACCGGCACGTTCCTCGAAGAGGACAAGTCGCCCGGTCGCGCACTCGGCACGATCGACAACCGCGGCAGCCACTTCTACCTCGCGACCTACTGGGCGCAGGAGCTGGCCCGCCAGACCGTCGACGCCGAGCTGGCTGCCGCCTTCGCTCCCATCGCCGAGGCGCTCGTCGCGAACGAGGAGAAGATCGTCGCCGAGCTGGTCGCCGTGCAGGGCTCACCCGCCGAGATCGGCGGTTACTACCGTCCCGACCCCGCGCTGGTCGAGAAGGTCATGCGCCCGTCCGCGACGCTGAACGGCATCATCGACGGACTCTGATCCGCACAGACGGATGCCCCGGCCGCAACAGCGGGCCGGGGCATCCGTTCGTTCGGGGGAGCGTCAGAGCTTGATCTGCGCGACGACCTCGCCGTACTCGGTCTCATCGACCGGGGTGAAGCCCACGCGGCGGAAGAACGCGTCCGGGCCGTCCTCGCCGGCTTCGTAGATGACGTTGACGTGGTCGAACCCGCGTGCGCGGGCCTCGTGGACGAGCTGGTCGACGGCGTACCGCCCGACGCCGCGACCCTGATCGTCGGCATCCACGTTGATGCGCCACAGCACCGAGCGGAAGTGCTCGTGGGGCGCATCCTCATCGAACCCGGCGCTCACGAACCCGACGACCTCATCCTCATCGAGGATGACCCGCTGCCACGAGGTGGCGGGGTCGACGACGGTCGCCGCGATCGCGTAACTCTCCGGTGCGATAAAGCGTTCCTGGCCCGGCTTGAGCGAGAGGGTGTTCACGGCGACGATCGTCGACGCCGACAGTTCTTCTACGCGGAGGTCAGCCATGAGCACAGGCTAACCGCGATCGCTGTGGTCTGCACCTGAACGATCGATGCGGTTTCGCCTCAGGCGTGGATCCAGACGTCGCCGCCGTCCGGCATCCAGTCGTAGAGCTTCTTGGCGAGGGGCGGCGGCATGTTGACGCAGCCCGCGCTCATCTGGTTGCCGAAGTTGTTGTGCCAGTACGCACCGTGGAACGCCTGGTTGCCGTTGAAGTACATGACCCACGGCACGTCGGGCTGCGTGTACTTGTTGCCCGTGTCGCGCGAGGTGCCCTTCATGTCCTGGAGGGCTGTGCGCCAGCCGATCGAGTAGTGACCCGTGAAGGTCACGGCGCCGTCGCGGCCGCTGGAGATCAGCCAGGTGTCGACGACTTTGCCGTTCTCCTTCAGGTAGAGGCGCTGCTCGCCCAGGTCGACCTCGGCGAGACGCACCGTGCTGACGGTGCTCCGCGGAGTCACCTCGACCGGCAGCTCGTACGACGCGTCACCGCTGGCGAGCTGGTCGGCGAAGTCGCGGGCGACTCCCGCCGTGTCGCCGAGCACACGGCCGTCCTGCCCTTCGGCGAGGGTCGAGAGGGTCGTGCCGGATTCGCTGGCGAGGACGTTCGCGCTCACGGGGTCCTGGTTGACCTGGCTCGGGAGCTTGTCGACGGCGGTCTGGATCGCGGCGGCATCCACCGCGTACGAGAAGACACCCGCGTCGTCGGCCTCGACGGTCAGCCAGGAGGCGAGGGTTGCGGCAGGGATCGACACCGCACGGTGGTCGCCGGCGTAGAAACCGGCCTCGGCGATCATGTCGTTGAGACGTGCGCTGGCAGCTTCGGCCGCATCGGTCGTCACCGTGGCAGCGACCGGCTCGGGCGTCGGGTCGACGGTCGCGGTGGACTCGCCCTTGACGAGTGCCGTCTCGAGTGCCGCACGCACCGCGTCGGTCGAGATGCCGGTGCCGTCGACGGCGGGCGTGACGGTGTAGGCGTCCTTCTGGAAGGACACGGTCGCGGGAGTCGGGTCGGAGTAGGCATCGGGCAGTGCGGCGCGGAGCGCGGTCGCAGCCCGGTCGGCGTCGAGGCTGACCTCGGGGGTGCCGTACTCGGCGAACCAGGCGGTGACGTTCCACATGGGGCTGCCGGCGAAGGCGGCGTCGGCGAGTGCCGACGCGTCGACCGACGCTCCCAGGTCCGCCGCCGAGACCGTCGGGCCGCCGTCGCCGAGGGAGACCTCGATGGCGGAGAGGCGCGACGAGATCGTGTCGGCCGCAGCTCCCGCGGTCTGGCCCCCCACCGGTACGCCGGCCGCAGTCGTGCCCGGCGCGATCAACACGAGCGAGCAGACCGTTGCGGCGGCGACGACTGCCGCCACGGGCACACCGATCTTGAGCCACAGGCGTCGGGGCTTGGGGGCCGGCTCTGCCGGTGCCCAGCGCACGTCGACCGCTCCGGTGAAGGCCGAGGTGTCGCCGGCGTCGTGGCGTGTGATGGTCTCGGACATCGATCTCCCCCGAGCTGCACCCCCGACGTTCCGGACGCCACGGGGATCCGGGGTCTCGTCGTCAGGGCGAATGTCGCTTCAGAAAAGGGTACGCGACGGGGGCGGCATCCGGATCATCGGCCGCACAGATCGTGATATTGGGCCATTCCGGCGCGGATGCGGTCCGTCGCCTCGGCCAGCCCGGGTGTGCCGCCGAGATCACCGGTGGCAGCCGCCGCCGTCTCGTCGGCGAGCACGTCGAATCCAGAGCGGAGGTCGGCCACGATCTTCGCGACGCGCGCGTTGTCGACGGAGTCGGCCACCGTGGCCAGCTGAGTCCGCACGTTCGCTGTGGCCTTCGCGGCGGCGGTGGGGTCAGCGGCATCCACCTCGGTGAAGGATGCCATCGCGTCGTCCACGGTGTCGGCGAGGACCGCGCATGCTGCGGTCACGCTCTGGGAGCCGTCGCCGTCGCCGTCGGAGTCGGGCGCGCACGCGGCGCCGAGGACGACGACAGCGCTGAGGGTGAGGAGGGCGCCGATGGTGCGGACAGGGTGGGATGCGGACACGTCGAGCCTCCTCGGATCGGGACCCTTCGAGCCTGCCACGGCGCCGCTGGAGGAACGGTGCAGCGGAACACGGCACGGCGGGTGACATCTGCGCGCCGCGAGTCATAAGGTGTGGCCATGCAGCGAACGACGGTGTGGTCGTGGTTCGTCGGCGGGCTCCTCCTCGTCGGCCAGAGCACCTTCGGCGTGCTGTCGGTCCTGGCGATCCGCTCCGGCGACAGGGCGTCCGTCCCGTTGGAGCTCGGTGCGGCCCTGTTGATCGCTGTCGCCTGCGCGGTCTACGCCTTCGGTCTGCGACCGGCCGAAAGCGTCGTCGCGCGTCGTCCTGCCGGCATGGCGGTCCTCCTCACCCTCGGCGCGTTCATGCTCCTGCGTGCGGTGTGGTGGGCAGGCCCCACCGGGTACACCGCCGGCCTCGGTGCGGAGCTCACTGCGGCGCTGGGCATCATCGTCTCCTTCGTCCTCGCCATCGGTGGGGCGATCGCGATCCTCCGCATCGGGGTCATCCCAGAGCCGTGGAGCTGGATACCGCTGGCCGCGATCGTCCTCGGTCTCGGTCTCGCGGTCGTCGTCGCCGCTGTCACGGTCGTCGCACCGGGCGCCGGTGGCCGCGTGGGGGTCCTGCCGATGACCATCCCGGGCGTCGTCGGCATCGTCTCGATGGTGCTGGCCGTCACGACGCAGCCCTCACCTGCGCGGACGTCGTCGGCGCCGTCGGCTGCAGCGGTGCGTCACGGCTGAGCCGCGAATACCTTTCCGGGGTTGAGGATGCCGGCCGGGTCGAACACGGCTTTGATCCCGCGCTGCAGCGACCACTGAACATCGCCGAGCTCGTCGGCGAGCCAACGGCTCTTGAGGACGCCGATCCCGTGCTCGCCCGTGAGCGTGCCGCCGAGCGCGATCGCCGCGCGGAACAGTGCGTCCGCCGCCTGCCACACCTTCTCGGGGACCTCGTCGCCATCGAAGATGAAGTTGGGATGCAGATTGCCGTCGCCCGCGTGGCAGACGGTGGGGATCGTCAGGCCGTACTCCGCCTCGACGCGGGCGATCTCGTCGAACATCGCCGGGAGTGCGCTGCGGGGCACTGATACGTCCTCGATGAGCGCGGTGCCCAGGCTCTCCATCGCCGGATGCATGGCACGGCGGACCGCCCACAACTGCGCGGCCTCCACCTCGTCCGCCGCGAGCCGCACGGCGGCTCCCGCCGCGGTGAGGATGCGGGCGATCTCCGCCTGCTCGTTCGCCGCGCCGACACCGTCCGTCTGCACCGTCAACTGCGTCGCTCCCGGCGTGGGCGAGGGGAGGCCCAGCAGTGCGTGGGCGGCTGCCAGGCTCACGGCATCCATCAACTCCATGATCGCGGGCTGCACTCCGGCGGCGGTCACGGCCGCCGCGCCGGCCGCAGCGGAGCGCACGTCCGGGAACTGCGCGGTCAGCGTCCGGGTCTCACCGGGGACGACCCGGCGAAGCTTCAGCGTCGCGCCGACGACGACACCCAGGGTTCCCTCGGAGCCGATCATGAGGGAGGTGAGGTCGTAGCCCGTCACCCCTTTGACGCTGCGGTGTCCCGTGGAGATGAGCCGGCCGTCGGCGAGGACGACGTCCAGGGCGAGGACCGCGTCGCGGACGACACCGTACTTCGCGCACAGCAGGCCGCCGGCGCCGGTGGCGATGTTGCCGCCGACGGTCGAGATCTCGCGGCTGGCGGGATCCGGCGCCCACCAGAGTCCGTGGGGAGCGAGGGCGCGACCGAGGTCGGCGTTGAGGATGCCGGGCTCGACCACCGCGAGGAGGTCATCGGGACGGACGTCGAGGACACGGTCCATGTCGCGCACGGAGAGTGCGATCTCGCCCTCGCCGGTGTTCGCGCCCCCGGCGAGCCCGGTGCCGGCTCCGCGAGTGACAACAGGGGTCCCCGTCGCGGAGGCGATCCGCAGCGTGGTCTGGACGTCCGAGACGGATGCCGCCCGCACGACCGCGAGCGGCCGTCGCTCGGCGCGGTGCCCCGACTTGTCAGCCCGTGCCGCCTCCAGAGCGGCATCCGACGTGTCGACCCGTTCGCCGAGCTCGTCGCGGAGAAGGCCGACGACGTCGGTCATGAGAGGCGTCGACGCCCTGAGAGGACACCGACGATCACGGCGACGACGGCGAAGCCGAGGCCGATCCAGGCCTGCCCCGCGCTCCACCAGGCGATCGTGGCCGACAGGTAGACGAGGAGCTCGACGACGCCGCGGGCGAACGGGTGGACGCGGATGACCGCCCGGGGGGAGGCGAACAGGCCCCAGACGAGGAGCGTGGCCAGCGGTGCGGCGATACCGAAGACGATGTTCCACGGGAGTTCCCACGCGGTGAAGCCCCAGATCGCCAACGTCGCGACGGCGAACAGGGCGCACAGGTAGCTGAGCGCGTCGAGGGCCGAGAGCCGTTCGGGGGCGGTAGCGGCGGGTGCGGGCTCCGCGGGTCGTTCGGGCCGGACGTGGGGGAGCTCGGACATGCCTCGATTCTACGGGGGGGTGTTGCAGATCTCCCATTCGTAAGTTCTACTAACAAACATGCCCACCTCGATGCGATCCGCCACCGCGGTGCGCGGCCGCCGGGGTGGCGGCAAAGTCCTCCCCGAGCACGCCCGGGCCGCCAATCGCGCGCTCGTCCTGCAGGCTCTGTTCACGGCGGGAGCCATGAGCCGCGCCGATCTCGCGCGGGAGACCGGGCTCGCTCGCGTCACCATCTCCGATCTCGTCGCGGCGCTCATCGCAGACGGCTACGTAATCGAGCGCGGCGTGCGCGCGGCATCCGGTCCGGGCAAACCCGCGATCCTCGTCGACATCGCCCGCGACGGCCACCGCATCGTCGGGCTCGACCTCTCCGGAAGTGAGAGCTTCGTCGGCGCCGTCCTCACTCTGGGCGGCGAGATCGTCGCGCGGCACGCCGTTCCCGTGCCCGCGGATCACGACGAGGTGCTCGAGGCGGTCCTCACTCTTGTGCGCACCGTCGTCGCCGACGCGCACGTGCCGATTCTCGGCATCGGCGTCGGAACGCCCGGGGTGGTGGACGATCGCGGCGTTATCCTCGCGGCGCCCGGATTCGGCTGGGCGGGCGTTGACCTCGCGGGACGGCTCGAGGCGGAACTGGGGCTCCCCGTCCTCGTCGCCAACGATGCGAACGCCGCCGTCCTCGCCGAGCACACCTTCGGCGGAGCGGGCGACGACATGATCCTCGTCCGCGTCGGTCGCGGTGTCGGCGCCGGGCTGCTGACGGGGGGCGAGCCGTTGACCGGCGCGCGATTCGCCGCCGGGGAGATCGGTCACGTGACCGTCGGTACGGACGGCGGACCCGCCTGCGCCTGCGGGAAGATCGGATGCCTCGAGGCCTGGCTCGCCGTGCCCGCCCTCACCGAGCGCCTCGCCGCGTCACCCGATCCGGATGCAGTCCTGCGCGACGCGGGCGAACGTCTCGGCATCGCCCTCGCCCCGATCGTGGGCGCCCTCGACCTCTCGGAGATCGCACTCTCCGGGCCGGCCGAGCTCCTCGGCGGCGCGCTCGCCGAGGCTGCCGCCGAGACGGTGCGCATCCGGACCCTCTCGACGTCCCACGACGGTGTGCGGGTGCGGATGTCTGCTCACAGCGAGGACATCGTGCTCCGTGGTGCCGCCGTCATGGTGCTGTCCGATCGGCTCGGTGTGTCCTGACCCCCTCCCACGTGCGCGACGGGGCATCGTCCGGAACCGCGGTGCCGCGGCCGCGGCCGGTGACCCGTTCTCCGGAAGATTCGGCCCGAGACCGGCTCTCGGCACCGCCGACCGGCATCCATCCGGAGAACGGTCCGGCGCGGTGGGCCGATCAACGGGGCCGCGGGGAGCGGTCTGGAGAGGCAGTCGCCGGCCCGTTCTCCGGAGGGTTCGGCCCGAGACCGGCTCTCGGCACCGCCGACCGGCATCCATCCGGAGAACGGTCCAGCACGGTCGTCGACCAGGGGGCGGCGGGGAGCGGTCTGCGGCCGCAGCCGGCGACCCGTTCTCCGGAGGGTTCGGCCTGAGACCGGTTCTCGGCACCGCCGACCGGCATCCATCCGGAGAACGGCTCGACGCGGTCCCGCGCCCGGCGGATGCCGCGGTCAGACCGTCCCGCTGACGACCCGCCGCACGTGCAGCTCGGCGTCGAGCAGCACGGCGTCGGCGACGGCGCCGACGCTGAGGGAGCCGAGGTCGGGACGGCCGATCGTGCGCGCCGGCGTCCGTGTGAGGGCCGTGACGGCGTCGGGCAGGGCGACTCCCGCGGCGACCGCGGTGCGGAGGGCGGCATCCTGCGTCAGGGTGGACCCCGCGATCGTGCCGTCGGCCAGGCGGGCGACGCCGGCATCGACGGTGACCTCCAGCGAGCCGAGGCGGTAGGTCCCGTCTGCGGCGCCGGCGGCGGCCATCGCGTCGGTCACGAGCGCGACGCGGCCGGGAGCGGCGGCGAACAGCATCCGGATGACATCGGGATGCAGGTGCACACCGTCGGCGATGACCTCGATCGTGACGCGCGGGTTGCCGGTCGCGGCGCCGACGGGTCCCGGTGCGCGGTGGTGGAGACCGGGCATCGCGTTGAACGCATGGGTGAGGAGCGTCGCGCCGGCGTCGAATGCGCGGCGCGTGGCCTCGACGTCGGCGGCGGTGTGGCCGACCGCGACGACGACCCCGGCTGCCACGAGCTGGGCGATCGCGTCGTACCCGCCGGGCAGTTCGGGCGCGAGCGTGACCTGGACGAGCGATCCGCGCGCCGCCTCGATCAGCGCGGCCACCGTGTCAGGCGTGGGCTCCACCAGCAGCGCCGGGTCGTGCGCGCCGTGGTGGCCCGGGTCGAGGAACGGTCCCTCGAGGTGCGCGCCGAGGACCGAGGCATCCGTCTTCGCGAGATCGGCGATCGCGCCCAGGCGGGTCGCGAGGTCGGCGGGCGAGCCCGCGACGAGGGAGATCACCGCGCGCGTCGTGCCGTGGCGGAGGTGCAGGGCGCGAGCCGCGCGGATCGCGTCGGCGCCGTCCTCGTGCGCGTGCCCGCCGCCGCCGTGACTGTGGAGGTCGACGAACCCCGGCGTGAGCACCGCGCCGTCACCCGCGACCTCGCGCGCGTCGACGACCTCGTCCGCACCGAGCCCGCGCCAGGTGTCGCCGGTTCCGGATGCGGCGACCCGCCCGGCCTCGAGGCGAACCCACGCGTCCGGGGTCTCCCTCCCGCCATCGACGAGCCGGGCGGAGTGGATGATGCGGGTCATGTCGTCCACGGAACCTCCTCGAGAGCGGGAAAGCGGATGCCGAGGGTCGTCCACAACGGCCCGAGACCACCGACTCGGGTGCGGAACGATTCCCACGTGCGCTCGGTCCCGTCGGCGGGGGACCAGGCGATCTCCGCGGCGGCGGCGATGCGGGGGAAGGCGAGCGCGTCGATGTCGGCGAGCGTCGCGACGGTCTCGGTCCAGAGCGGCGCCTCGACGCCGAGGATCGCGTCCTCGGGGAGGCCGGCGATGACCGCCGACGGCTCCCAGGCATAGGCGCGCTCGAGGCTCGTCGCGCCGTTCGCCCAGGTGAGGCCGAGGGGTGAGTCGGCTGTCGGTTTCATGTCGAGGTAGATGGCATCGGCGGGGGAGAGGACGACCCGGCCGCCGCGCTCGGCGATGGCGCGGGTGTGGTGCGGGGCGGCATCCGTCGGCGTCACGAACCCCCAGTACTGGCCGACCGTGCCGGGCGCCAGCCTCGCGACGGCGCCGGCCTCGTGCCACGCCATCGGCGTCTTGCCGAGGTCGGCGATGATCGCGCTCGCGCGGGCGACGAAGAGCGCGAAGTCCTCGGGTGCGGTGCCGAGCGACTCGTCGCCGCCGAAGTGCAGCCACGGCCCGGGGGTGAGTTCGGAGAGCTCGCCGAACACGTCGCGCACGAACGCGTACGTCGCCTCGTCGTGGACGCGCAGCGACGAGAATCCGACAGCGGTGCCGGTGTACGCCTCGCCCGCGACGGGGGTCGAGCCCTCCGTGATGACGTCGGTCACCGGCGCCTCGGCGAGGTCCGGGTAGGCGAGGCCGACGGCGTGCGTGTGACCCGGCATGTCGAACTCGGGGACGACGGTCAGGTGGCGGGATGCCGCGTAGTCGACGATCGCGCGGTAATCGCCCTGCGTGTAGAAGCCGCCCGGGGCGCCGTCGACCGCGGTCGTGGACCCCCTCGCCGTGAGCGCGGGCCGCGAGCGCAGCTCGAGGCGCCAGCCCTGGTCGTCCGAGAGATGCAGGTGCAGGACGTTGAGCTTGAGGGATGCCGCCCGGTCGACGTACGCGCGCACCGTGGCGACGTCGTGGAAGTGACGGGCGACGTCGAGCATGACGCCGCGGTAGGCGAAGCGCGGCGCGTCATCGATGCGGACACTCGGCACCACCCAGCGCTCGCCGTCGCGACGGACCAGCTGCCCGAGCGTCTGCACGCCGTAGAACAGACCCGCGGCATCCGCTCCCGTGATCCGGATGCCGGTGGCCGAGACCTCGAGTCGGTACGACTCCGCGGGGCCGCCGTCGGTCACGGCCAGCACGATGTCGTCGCCTTCGGGAAGGTCGAGGCCCGTGCGCGCGGCGATCAGGGTGCGGAGGTGGGCTGCGGCATCCGGATCTCCCGTGATGCCTGCGCCGGTGAGAGGGAGAGGCGCGTCGCCCGAGACCTCGATGTGCGCGGGGGAGGGCACGAGAGGAAGGGGGAGCATGTCCGCCGCCGTTCTGTAAGGCGTCCTAACAAAACCGATCGGGCCAGCCTATCAGCGGCCCCATCCGTTATGCTCGCAGTGTCGCGACTGGCGTTGAGGTGGACCACCACCGGGGAGCGATTGACACGGCATTCGACCGCGCGCCTGGGCCGATGCGAGATTCCCCATCCCGAAAGCCGTCGTCAGGAGATCGCTATGACCGATTCGCTGTTCAACGCCCCGCTGTCCGAGGTCGATCCCGAGATCGCCGATGTGCTCGAGCGGGAGCTCGACCGTCAGCGCGGGTTCCTCGAGATGATCGCCTCCGAGAACTTCGTTCCCGTGTCGGTGCTGCAGTCGCAGGGCTCCGTCCTCACCAACAAGTACGCCGAGGGCTACCCCGGCCGCCGGTACTACGGCGGCTGCGAGGTCGTCGATGTCGCCGAGGAGCTCGCGATCGAGCGCGCCAAGGCCCTCTTCGGCGCCGGGTTCGCCAACGTCCAGCCGCACTCCGGTGCCTCGGCGAACGCCGCGGTCCTGCACGCGATCGCCCGCCCCGGTGACACGCTGCTCGGCCTGTCGCTCGACCACGGCGGCCACCTCACGCACGGCATGAAGATCAACTTCTCGGGCCGGCTCTACAACATCGTCGCGTACGGCGTCGACGCCGAGACCTCGCTCGTCGACATGGACGAGGTTCGTCGCCTCGCGATCGAGAACAAGCCGAAGGTCATCATCGCCGGCTGGTCGGCGTACCCCCGCCAGCTCGACTTCGCCGCGTTCCGCGCCATCGCCGACGAGGTCGGGGCACTCCTCTGGGTCGACATGGCGCACTTCGCCGGTCTCGTCGCCGCGGGCCTGCACCCCTCGCCCATCCCGCACGCGCACGTCGTCTCGACCACCGTGCACAAGACGATCGGCGGCCCCCGCTCGGGCCTCATCCTCTCGAACGACGCCGACATCGCGAAGAAGATCAACTCGGCGGTCTTCCCGGGCCAGCAGGGCGGCCCGCTCATGCACGTGATCGCCGCCAAGGCGACCGCGTTCAAGCTCGCGATGACCCCGGAGTTCAAGGAGCGCCAGGAGCGGACGCTCCGGGGAGCGGCGATCCTCGCCGATCGCCTCACCCAGGAGGACGTGAAGAACGCCGGCATCTCGGTGCGCTCCGGTGGCACCGACGTGCACCTCGTGCTCGTCGACCTCCGCGAGGCTGCGATCGACGGTAAGCAGGCCGAAGACCTGCTGCACGAGATCCGGATCACCGTGAACCGCAACGCGGTCCCGAACGACCCGCGCCCGCCGATGATCACCTCGGGCCTGCGCATCGGCACGCCCGCGCTCGCGACCCGCGGTTTCGGCGACGCCGAGTTCACCGAGGTCGCCGACGTGATCGCGCTCGCGCTGCTGCCCGGCGCCGACCTCGAGCCGCTCCGCGCCCGCGTTGCGAAGCTCGCCGACGCGTTCCCGCTCTACCCCGGCCTCCAGCAGTGACTGCGCGGCGGCCGGAGCGATCCGGCCGCCGCCCCCACCTCGACACCCGGCCACTGATAAGCGCCGTCAGGGCCGATACACACGGCGGCGCCCCGGGTCTCATCCCGAACGCCGTTTCTCGACGACACAGGAGACACCGTGAGCGCTCAGATCCTCGACGGTAAGGCGGCCTCGGCCGCGATCAAGACCGAGCTCGCCGAGCGCGTCGCCGTGCTGAAGGAGCACGGCGTGACGCCCGGGATCGCCACCGTCCTCGTGGGGGCGGACCCGGCATCCCAGCTCTACGTCGGGATGAAGCACCGGCAGTCCGAAGCGATCGGGATGAACTCGATCCAGCGGGAGCTGCCCGCCGATGCTACGCAGGAGCAGGTCGAAGCGCTGATCGACGAGCTCAACGCCGACCCGGCCTGCCACGGCTACATCGTGCAGCTGCCGCTGCCGAAGCACCTCGACACCGACCGGATCCTCGAGCGGATCGATCCCGAGAAGGATGCCGACGGCCTCCACCCGACGAACCTCGGTCGCCTGGTGCTCAACGTCAACACCCCGATCACCTCGCCGCTGCCCTGCACGCCGCGCGGCGTCATCGAGCTGCTGCTCCGCAACGGCTACGACCTGGCGGGCAAGCACGTCGTCGTCGTCGGCCGCGGCGTCACGATCGGTCGCTCGATCGGACTGCTGCTGACCCGTCGCGAGTACAACGCGACCGTCACACTCACCCACACCGGCACGACTGACCTCGGCGCGCACCTGCGCGAAGCCGACGTCATCGTCGCGGCGGCGGGCGTGAAGCACATCGTCACCGCCGAGCACGTGAAGCCCGGCGCCGCCGTGCTCGACGTGGGCGTCACCCGCGAGGACGACCCCGAGACCGGCAAGAGCCGCGTCTATGGCGACGTCCACCCGGACGTCGCGGAGGTCGCGGGCTGGGTGTCGCCGAACCCCGGCGGTGTCGGCCCGATGACGGTCGCGCTGCTGATGACCAACGTCGTCGAGGTCGCCGAGCGCGCTGCGGGTCTGCGCGTCTGACCGGACGGCCGTGAACGAGGGATGCCGGGTGCCGCCCGGCATCCCTCGCCTTCGTTAAGGGGAGCCGCTCGCCTGTCGCAATGTGCAGGGGCGCGCGGCGAGTTGTGACAGGGGAAGCCTGCCCGGGCGAGCCTCAGGCGGTGAAGCGGGCGAGGAACGACTGGGTGCGGGCTTCCTGCGGTTGCCGCAGCACGACCGACGACAGTCCCTGCTCGACGATCGTTCCGGCGTCGAGGAACACGACGCGGTCGGCGACGTCGCGCGCGAACGCCATCTCGTGCGTCGCCATCAGGATCGTCGCGCCCTCGGTCGCGAGGCCGCGGACGAGTTCGAGGACCTCGCCGACGAGCTCCGGATCGAGCGCCGAGGTGATCTCGTCGAGCAGCAGCACCTCGGGGTCGGTCGCGATCGCGCGGGCGATGGCGACGCGCTGCTGCTGACCGCCCGACAAGCGGTCAGGGTGGTCCTTCGCCTTGTCGGCGAGTCCGACCCGGGCCAGCAGGTCGGCGGCGCGGGCTTCGGCGTCGCGTCGCGGCATCCGGTGCACCACGCGGGAGGCGAGCGTGACGTTGTCGAGCACGGACAGGTGCGGGAAGAGGTTGAAGCTCTGGAACACCGCGCCGAGGCGGGCTCGCACGCGGTTGCCGTCGACCCGGGGGTCGGAGATGTCCTCGTCGCCGAGGAAGATCTGCCCGTCGTCGATCGGTTCCAGCAGACCGAGGCATCGGAGGAGCGTCGACTTGCCCGACCCGCTCGCGCCGATAAGGGCGACGACTTCGTGCGCGCCGAGCGTCACGTCGACGCCCTTCAGCACCTCGCGGTCGCCGAAGGACTTGCGGATGCCGGTGGCCCGCAAGACCCCGCTCACAGGACCGATCCCGACTGCTCGCGCTCGCGAAGCCTCGCCGTGTACCAGTCCGTCAGGCGGATCGTCGGGATCGCCAGCAGGATGAAGAGGATGCCGGCCACGACGTACGGCGTGAAGTTGTAGGTCGTCGCGACGACGCCTTTCGCCCGCGCGAGCGCATCGAGGCTCGCCATGATCGAGATCAGCCCGACATCTTTCTGCATCGAGATGAAGTCGTTCATGAGCGCCGGTGTCATCTTGCGGAGTGCCTGCGGCAGCACGACGCGGCGGAGCGTCTGCACGTGGCCCAAGCCGAGCGCGCGGGCGGCGAGGCGCTGCGACGGGTGCACCGATTCGATGCCGGCCCGGATCACCTCGGCGACGTACGCCGAGTAGGTGAGGGTGACCGCGAGGATGCCGAGGAACAGTTCGTCGATGCGTTCGCCGACGATGGTTGGGAGTCCGAAACCGACGAGGTACAGCACGATGATGAACGGCAGCCCGCGGAAGAGGTCGGTGTAGCCCGCCGCCAGTGCCCGCACCGGGAAGAAGACCGGGCCCCGGAGAGTGCGCACCAGGGCGATCACGAGCGCGACGCCGCCGACCGTGAAGATCGAGATGCCGAGCACCGTCAGGTTGAGGAGGAAGCCCTCCCACACCTTCGGCAACGCCTCGATGGCGACAGCGGGGTCGAAGAAGGCCTGCTGGACCTTCGACCAACCCTCGGTGTTGATGACGGTCGCCCAGACGATCACCGCGAAGGCAAGGGTCGAGCCGATCGCGATGAGCACGGACCGACGCTCCCGCCCACGCCGGTAGGCGCGACGGTCGAGCTCGAGTGCGCTCGGGATGCTGGTACTCACGGATCGACGCTAGCGCGTCCTCACTGGAGCTTCGTCACGCCTGCGGTCAGCCCCGAGAGCCACTCCTTCTCGAGCTTCGCAAGGGTGCCGTCTTCGCGGAGTGCGTCGACGGCGGCGCTGACGGCGGGCGTCAGCGGGGAGTCCTTGGCGAGGAGCAGGCCCCACTGGTCCTCGACGCCCACCTTCGGGAGCTCGCCGACGATGAAGGAATCCGGGATGTACGCGGTGACCGCGACGTAGGCGGTGGGGGTGTCGAGGACGACGGCATCCACCTGTCCGGCGCTGAGGGCCGCAGTCGCGTCCTCGTTCGAGTTGTAGAGCTTCGGCGTCAGATCGACGTCGAGAGCGTCGAGCGTCAGGGCGCTCGTCGAGTTCGCCATGGCGCCGATCGTGATGCCCTTCAGCCCGGCGAGGTCGGTGACACCGTCGGCCTTGCCGCCCTTGAGGGCGATGATCGACTGGCTCGCGGAGTAGTACGGCGACGAGAAGTCGACGCCCTTCTTGCGGTCGTCGGTGATCGTGTACTGCTGCAGGTTCACGTCGAAGCTCTTGGGCCCCGGCGCGATCGCCGCCTCGAAGCTCGTGCGGACCCACTCGACGTCGTCCTTCGCGAAGCCGAGCTTGTCTGCGACGGCGTACGCCACGGCAGACTCGAAGCCCTTGCCCGACTCGGGCTTGTCGTCGTAGACGTAGGGCTCGTAGGCGGTCTCGCCGGTGGCGACGGTGAACTTCCCGGGGGTGACGTAGTCGTCGGCCGAGGGAGTCGCGCCGGCGGACGATCCGGCGCCCGGGGCCGGGTTCGAGGCGCAACCTCCGAGGAGGAGGGCGAGGGCCGCGGCGGACGCGACGAGTGCGGTGCGCAGGGCGGGACGACGGGACATGTGGGCCTCCGGGGGCGCCGAGCGGACTCGGACGGGGAATTCGGGAGACGCCCGCGGTGCGGATCACGGGTGCCGGAATCATTCTCGCGTGAGGACGGATGCCGCGGGTCCCGGGGCGTCGCTTTGTTACACGCCCGTCATCGCCGAGGCGGGAGAGGATGGGGGGATGACTCCCGCACGCACGCTGTTGGTCGGTTCCGGACGCATCGGTTCGCGCGTGGCGGAAGAGCTCCGCAGCGCGGGCGGCGAGGTGGTCACGCTGCGGCGGTCGGCGGCATCCGATTCGGACGGCTGGCGGCACATCGCCGCGGATCTGTCCCAGCCGCTTGCGGAAGCCTTGCCCGCGGTCGATGCCGTCGTCGTGACGCTCCCCCCGGGGGACGAGCCCGACTTCCTCGCGGCCGCGATCACCCGCGTCGCCGAGGCGCTGCCCGCCGCTCCGAGGCGCACGGTATGGGTGTCGTCGACGCGCGTGTTCGAGGGGTACGGCGACGAGCGTCCGCTCGACGAGAGCGACGAGCCGCGGCCGCGGAGCGAGCGCGCCCAGCAGCTCGTCGACGGGGAGGAGCGCGCGGTGGAGCTGTTCGGCGCGACCATCCTGCGCCCCGCCGGCATCTACGGCCCCGGCCGCGATCGGCTCATCCGCCAGGTGCTCGCAGGCACACCCGTCGATCACGACCGCCGGACCAACCGCATCCACGAGACCGACGTCGTCCGCACGATCGTGACGCTCCTGCAGGCCGACGAGGTGCCTGCCGTCCTCCACGCCGTCGACCGGCGGCCCGCGACGCTCGGCGAGGTCGTGACCTTCCTCGCCGGTCGCCTCGGCGTGCCGGTGCCGCCTCGGGGGGAGCCCGCCGAGCGGCGCGGCACCATCCTCGACGGGTCGCGTCTGGCCGAGGTCGTCGACGGCCTCGCATACCCGTCGTTCGAGGACGGCTACGGCGAGATGCTCGCGCAGCGCTGAGTTCCGGTGCAGGTCGCCTGAGCGACGCCCGGTGCGCCGGTGGCGGGGGAGCCGCGCGCGTGCCGAGAAACGGCATCCGGGACGAGACAGGGGGCGGCGCCGCGTGCCTGGACCGGGATGCCGTTTGTCGAGGGGAGGGCAGGGTGCGCGCCCTGGCGGATGTCGGCGGCCGGCGCGAGGATGCAGGCATGACCCCCGCGCAGGAGACCCTCGACTGGCTGCTCGACTCCGATCCGTCGCTGCGATGGCAGGTCGAGCGGGATCTGCTCAGGGCGCCGAGCGCACAGTGGGAGGCCACACGCGCGCGGGTCGCGACGGAGGGGAACGGCGCGACTCTCCTCGCTCAGCAGGGGGCTGACGGGCAGTGGGAGGGCGGGGCGTACTTCCCCGCCGGGTTCTTCGGCAGCCCCGAGTCCGAGATGCCCGGCCAGCCGTGGACGGCGACGACCTGGACGCTGAAGGATCTGCGTGAGTGGGGAGTCGCGGCATCCGCTCTCGGGGGCACCGCGGAAAAGCTCGACCGCAACAGTCGCTGGGAGTACGACGACCTGCCCTATTGGGGCGGTGAGGTGGATGTCTGCATCAACGCGTTCACCCTGGGCGCGGGAGCGTGGCTCGGTGCAGACGTCTCCGCCCTCGCCGCGTGGTTCCCCGCACATCAGCTCGCCGACGGCGGCTGGAACTGCGAGGCGGAGGAGGGCGATTCGGTGCGCGGTTCGTTCCACTCGACGCTGAATGCCGTCCGCGGCATGCTCGCCTATGAGCAGTTCACCGGCGACACGGCCCTCCGGGCCAGTCGGAACCGCGGCGAGGAATACCTGCTCGAGCGGCGCCTCGCCTACCGGCTGTCGACGGGCGAGCTCGTCGGCTCTTTCGTCACCGACTTCGTGTACCCCAACCGGCACCGCTACAGCGCGCTCGCCGCGCTCGACCACTTCCGCGAGGCGTCGCTGCGCGACGGTTCCGCTCCTGATCCGCGACTCGCCGCGGCGATCGAGATGGTGCGCGCGGCGCGGCATCCCGACGGCGCGTGGCACCAGGGGCGAACGCTCGAAGGGCGACGCTGGTTCGATGTCGATGCTCCCGAGGGTCAGCCGTCGCGGTGGCTCACGTTCCTCGCGGTCCGCACCTTGCAGTGGTGGGATGCCGCCCGCTGACGTTCGCGCGGACCCTCAGCCGCCGGCGCGACCCCACCGGGCCGCGAGCGCCTCGGACCCCCGCGCGAGCAGGGCGACGTCGGCGCCGACCAGCACGAACGACGCACCCTCGTCGAGGTAGCGCTGTGCGGCATCCGGGTCGAATGCGTTGACGCCCACGGGCTTGCCCGCCGCGCGGACGGCGGTGAACGCGTCGAGGACGGCGGCGACGACATCGGGATGCGTCTGCGCGCCCAGCAGGCCCATCGAGGCCGCGAGGTCGCTCGGGCCGACGAAGACCCCGTCGACCCCGTCGACCGCGGCGATCTCGGCCGCGTTGTGCACGCCCTCGGTGGTCTCGACCTGGACGAACAGCGACACGTGCCGGTCGGCGTCGGCGAGGTAGTCCTCGACGCGGTTCCAGCGGGCCGAGCGGGCGAGCGCCGACCCGACCCCGCGGCGACCCCGCGGGGGATAGCGGACCGCCTCGACGAGCTCACTCGCCTGCTCGGCCGTATCGACCATGGGGACGAGGATGTTCTGGGCGCCGAGATCGAGCACCTGCTTGATCGTGACGACATCGCCGATCGGCACCCGGACGACGGGTGTCACGGGTGCCGCGCCGACCGCCTGCAGCTGCGCCAACACCGACTCGAGTCCGTTCGGGGAGTGCTCCATGTCGATGAGCAGCCAGTCGAGCCCTGCACCCGCGCAGATCTCGGCGACGAGCGGCGACCCGGAGCAGACCCACATCCCGGCGAGCGGGCGGTCGGCCGCCGCGAGCGCGTCGCGGAAGGTCGGATTCAGATGAAACGGCATTCGATGACCCCCATCGGTCCATAGTCGCAGCGCACCAGGTCGCCTCGCGAGACCCACATCGGCCGGGTGAACGAGCCCGCCAGGATGATCTCTCCCGCCTCGAGCCGCGCCCCGTGCTGGTGGAACTTGTTCGCGAGCCACGCGACACCCGTCGCGGGGTGGCCGAGCACTCCCTGTGCGACGCCCGTCTCCTCGATCTCGCCGTTCCGCGAGAGCACGCCCGGCACCCACCGCAGGTCGATCTCATCGGGGCGGCGGTGCTCGGTGCCGAGGACCATCGCACCATAGGCGGCGTTGTCGCTGATCGTGTCGACGATCGTGCGGCCCTCGAGCTCGATGTGCGAGTTGAGCACCTCGAGGGCGGGAACGGCGTACTCGATCGCCGCGAGGGCGTCGTCGAGCGTGCAGTCGGGACCTTCGAGCGGGCGGGCGAGAACGAACGCCAGCTCGACCTCGATGCGCACGTTGGAGAAGTGGTCGACCGGGATGCGGTCGCCCGAGCGGTAGACGGTGTCGTCGAACATGACCCCGTAGTCGGGCTCGGTGATGCCGGTCGCCTGCTGCATCGCCTTCGACGTGAGACCGATCTTTCGACCGACGAGACGGCGGCCCGACGCGATCATCCGATCGCGCCACACCCCCTGGATCGCGTACGAATCCTCGACCGTCGCCCCCGGGTAGCGGGCGGTGATCCTCGGGATGACGCCGTGCGTGCGGTCGGCCTCGGCGAGCTCGTCGGCGATGCGGGAGACGTCCTCGGCGGAGAGCATCAGAGCTGGTTTCCCAGCTTGTACTCGCCCTGCTTCCACGACGGCATCGCTTCGTCGTCGCCCTCGCGGGTGTACGAGAATCCGTCGGCGCCGATCGTCACGGCCATCTCGCTCCGGTGCTCGCGGGTGCGCACCGGCTGCGGATTGCCGTCGAGGTCGAGGACGAGGGATGCCTCGGTGTACCAGGACGGCACGACGGGGTTGCCCCAGAAGTCGCGGCGCTGGTTGTCGTGCACGTCCCACGTGATGACCGGGTTGTCGGGGTCGCCCGTGTAGTAGTCCTGCGTGTAGATCTCCACGCGGTGCCCGTCGGGGTCGCGGAGGTAGAGGTAGAAGGCGTTCGAGACGCCGTGTCGGCCGGGTCCGCGCTCGATCGCGTCGGAGCGGCGGAGGGCGCCGAGCTTGTCGCAGATCGCGAGGATGTTGTGCTTCTCGTGCGTCGCGAAGGCGACGTGGTGCATGCGCGGCCCGTCGCCGCCGGTCGCGGCGGTGTCGTGCACGGTGGGCTTGCGCCGCATCCACGCCGCGTACACGATGCCGTCCTCGTCCTGGATGTCCTCGGTCACCCGGAACCCGAGGTCCTGGTAGTGGCGCACCGCGCGCGGGACGTCGGGCGTCACCTGGTTGAAGTGGTCGAGGCGGACGAGCTCGCCGGGGATCTGCAGGTCGTATCGCCACGACAGCCGCTCGACGTGCTCGCTCTGGTGGAAGAACTCGTACGGGAACCCGAGGGGATCCTCGACGCGCACCGAGTCGCCGATGCCCTTCGTGAACCCCTCGGGACGGCGCTCGACGCGGCATCCGATCTCCTCGTAGAAGGCCACTGCCCGATCGAGGTCTTCGGGGGTGCGGACGCGGTACGAGAACGCGGCGACGGCGGCGAGGGGGCCCTTCCGCAGCACGAGGTTGTGGTGGATGAACTCCTCCGTCGAGCGGAGATAGATGACGTCGTCGTCCTCCTCGGTGACGTGGAGTCCGAGGATGTCGACGTAGAACTGGCGGGATGCCGCGAGGTCGGTGACCACGAGGTCCATGTACGCGCAGCGCAGGATGTCGGGGGCGGGGCAGGTGGGCGTCTGCACCGGGTCGTCGGTGCGGATGGGAGCTTCTTGCGAGACGAAGAATCCGGATGACGTCTTCGTCATCCCGTCGCGGTGTGTCATGTCAGCGTCCTTGCGTGGGAAAGTCAGTTCTTGCCGAACGTGGGGTGGTGGGGTTCGCCGAGCGTGATGTGCACGGCCTGCTGGTCGGTGTAGAAGTCGATGGAGCGGTAGCCGCCCTCGTGCCCGAGGCCCGACGCCTTGACGCCGCCGAACGGGGTGCGGAGGTCGCGCACGTTGTTCGAGTTCAGCCACACCATGCCTGCCTCGATCGCCTGCGAGAAGTTGTGCGCGCGGGTCAGATCGTTCGTCCAGAGGTAGGCGGCGAGGCCGTACTTCGTGTCGTTCGCGAGCGCGAGCGCCTGTTCCTCTGTGTCGAAGGGCGTGATCGCCACGACCGGCCCGAAGATCTCCTCCTGGAAGATGCGCGCCGTCGGCGGCACGTCGGCGAACACCGTCGGGGCGACGAAGTTGCCCTCGGCGAATCCGTCGGGCCGTCCGCCGCCGGCGACGAGGCGGCCCTCGGTCTTGCCGAGCTCGACGTACGACATCACCTTGGCGAAGTGCTCCGGGTGCACGAGTGCGCCGACCTCGGTCGCGGGGTCATGCGGGTAGCCGACCTTCACCCGCGTCGCCTGCGCCGCGTAACGCTCGACGAACTCCTCGTAGATCGAACGCTGGACCAGGATGCGGCTGCCCGCCGTGCAGCGCTCGCCGTTGAGGGAGAAGACCCCGAAGATCGTCGCGTCGACCGCTGCCTCGAGGTCGGCGTCCTCGAACACGATCGCGGGGGACTTGCCGCCGAGTTCCATCGACAGGCCCTTCAACCAGGGCGCCGCGTTGGCGAAGATCAGCTGGCCGGTCGAGCTCTCGCCGGTGAACGAGATGAGCGGCACATCGGGGTGCTTCACGAGGGCGTCGCCGGCTTCTTCGCCGAGGCCGTTGACGAGGTTGAAGACGCCCGCGGGCAGTCCCGCCTCTTCGAAGATGCCCGCCCACAGCGACGCCGACAGCGGCGTGAACTCGGCGGGCTTCAGCACGACGGTGTTGCCGGTGGCGAGCGCGGGGCCGAGCTTCCAGGACTCGAGCATGAACGGCGTGTTCCAAGGCGTGATGAGCCCCGCGACACCGATCGGCTTGCGGTTGACGTAGTTGAGCTGGCGGCCGGGGACCTTGAAGGCGTCGTCGGTCTGCGCGACGATCAGGTCGGCGAAGAAGCGGAAGTTCTCGGCCGCGCGTCGCGCCTGACCGAGGGCCTGCGTGATGGGCAGGCCGGAGTCGAACGACTCGAGCTCGGCGAGGCGGGCATCGCGCGACTCGACGATGTCGGCGATGCGGTGCAGCACCCGCGAGCGCTCGCGCGGCAGCATCCGCGGCCACGGGCCCTCGGTGAACGCGCGGCGCGCGGCGGCGACGGCGGCATCCACGTCGGCTTTCTTGCCGGCCGCTGCCTGCAGATAGGTGCGGTTCGTGACGGGCTCGAGCACGTCGAAGGTGTCGCCGTCCACCGAGTCGACGAAGGCGCCGTCGATGTAGTGCTGGATGCGGGTGGGCAGATCGGCGGGCGTGTGCGGCGCCGCCAGGGTGGTTTCTGTCATGTCGTGCGTCCTTGCTCGAGGGTCAGAAGTTCGGGAGGCCGAGCGCCTGGTCGGGGTGCTCGTGGATCATGTAGGCGTCGAGCGTCGCCGACCGGTGGCGCCGGGCGGCGTGCTCGATCTCGCCGAGGGGTGCGCTCCGCTCGATGAGCACGAGGATCTGCTCGTGCTCGCGGACCGACTCCTGCGCGCGCCCGGGCACGAAGCTGAACGTGGAGTCGCGGAGGTGCCCGAGCCGGCCCCACTCGGTCTGGACGAGCTCCAGCATCCGCGGGTTCGCGCAGCGCTCGAAGAGGATCGCGTGGAACTCCTGGTTGAGGCGGGTGAACGCGCGTGGGTCGAAGTGGTCGAGCGTCTCGATCATGAGCTCGTTGATCTGCCGGGCGCGGCGGATGTCGGATTCGGTGAGGGCGCGGGCCGAGAGGGCTGTCGCCGTCCCCTCGAGGATCGACAGAGCCTGCATGCTGTAGCGGTACTGCGAGTCGTCGACCATCGCGACCCGCGCGCCGACGTTGCGCTCGAACGTGACGAGACCCTCGGCCTCGAGCTGACGGATCGCCTCACGGACGGGCACGACGCTCATGTCGAGCTCACCCGCGATGCTGCCGAGGACGAGCCGGTAGCCGGGCGTGAACGTCTCCTCGACGATCCGTTCCTTGATCCAGGCGTAGGCCTGCTGCGACTTGCTCGGAGCCGTCTGCACCTCGGTCATCGGGCGTCCCGCTCGGCTTCGAAGCGTGCGCGCCACTGCGCGTTCATCGGGAACAGGCCGTCGACCGGTTCACCCTCGGCGACGCGAGCCGCGATCCAGGCATCCTCATCCTCCTGCGCGAGCGCGGCGTCGGCGATTTCCTCTGCCAGAGCGGGTGGCAGCACGATGACGCCGTCTCCATCACCGACGATGATGTCGCCCGGCTGGACGGTCGTCCCGCCGCAGGCGATCGTGACGCCGGTGTCCCACGGCACGTGCTTGCGGCCGAGAACGGCGGGGTGTGCTCCGGCCGAATAGACGGGGATGCCGACTGCTGCGACAGCCGCGGCATCCCGCACACCGCCGTCGGTGACGATGCCGGCGGCGCCGCGCGCGTGGGCACGGAGGGTGAGGATGTCGCCGAGCGTTCCGGACCCGGTCTCACCGCGCGCCTCGATGACGATGACCTCACCTTCGCCGACGGCGTCGAACGCGCGCTTCTGCGCGTTGTAGCCGCCGCCGTGGCTCTGGAAGAGGTCCTCGCGGTTCGGCACGAAGCGCAGGGTCGACGCCACTCCGACGAGCTTCGCGTCGGGGTGGAGCGGGGCGACGCCGTCGATGGTGACGTTGTCGAGGCCGCGCCTGCGCAGCTGCTGCGACAGCCCCGCGACGGGGACGCGCTCGAGCTTCGCGCGGAGTTCGGGAGAGAGGGCGGATGCCGCACCCAGCCCGGCAGCCTCGCGAGACCCCCACGCCTCTTCGCGCTGCGTGTCGTCCACCTGGGGGAGCGAGCCGAGCGTCCGGTCGAAGGCGATGTTCGGCCCCTCGACGACCGTGGTCACGAGGCGCCCGGTGCTCTCCCGGGTGTCGATGGCGTCGACCTCGACCTCGACGACGTCGCCGGGGACGATGACGGACGACCCCGCGGGCGTGCCGGTGAGGATCACGTCGCCCGGCTCGAGGGTGGCGTGCTGCGACAGGTCGGCGACGATCTGCGCGAGGGGGAAGAGGAGGTCGTCGGTCGACCCGTCCTGAGCAAGCTTCCCGTTGACCCAGGTGCGGACGCGCAGTCGAGTCGGGTCGACGCGGCGGGCGTCGAGCACGGCAGGGCCGAGGGGAGTGAAGCCGTCGCCGCTCTTGGAGCGGACGTTCGACCCCTTGTCGTTCGCCCGCAGGTCGTAGAGGCCGAGGTCGTTCGCTGCGGTCACGCCCGCGACATGCTCCCAGGCGCGGTCGACTCCCACGCGTCGCGCCGCGGCGCCGATGATCAGGGCGATCTCGCCCTCGAAGGCGAGCAGCTCGGTGCCGACGGGGCGTTCGACGGTGCTGCCCGAGGCGGCGACGGAACTCGACGCCTTGAAGAAGTACGAGGGGGCAGCGGGCGTGCGTCCGCGCTGCGCCGCGCGGGAGCGGTAGTTCAGGTGGACGGCGACGATCTTGCCCGGCCGGCCGGGGAGGGCGGCGTAGCGAGGATCGCGGGATGCGGCATCCGTCACCGTGTCGTCGTTCTGCATACTCATGAGCTCCCTCGCCCTTGCGTCGTATCTCAAATCGTATATGATCGGGCTGCACCGGACAACCGGATATCGACGAAGACGTCGGATGACACAGGAGTCAGCATGAGCACTTCCCCTGCCCGAGGGTTCACACCCACCGGGACCATCGCCACCGCCGCGGACCGCCGCCGCGTCGTGTTCGCCACCGTCGTCGGCACCACCGTGGAGTGGTACGACTTCTTCATCTACGCGACCGCCGTCGGACTCGTGTTCGGGCAGCTCTTCTTCGCCCCGCTGGGCAAGGACAGCGTCCTCATCGGGTTCGCCACGGTCGGGGTGAGCTTCCTCTTCCGTCCGCTCGGCGCGTTCCTCGCCGGCCATCTCGGCGACAAGTACGGCCGCAAGGTCGTGCTCATGTGGACGCTCATCCTCATGGGTGTCGCGACGGCGCTCATCGGCGTGCTGCCGAGCGCCGAATCGATCGGGCTCGCGGCACCCGTCATCCTGGTGCTCCTCCGCATCCTGCAGGGCATCTCCGCCGGCGGCGAGTGGGGTGGCGCGGTGCTGATGGCCGTCGAGCACGCCCCCAAGACGCGGCGCGGTGCGTTCGGTGCGTCGCCGCAGATCGGCGTTCCGCTCGGCCTGCTGCTCGCGTCGGGCGTCATGGCGCTCATGTCGGCGATCGCGCCGGGGGAGCAGTTCCTCGAGTGGGGATGGCGCGTACCGTTCCTGCTGAGCGTCGTCCTCATCCTCGTCGGCTGGTACGTCCGCCGCCGCGTCGAGGAGAGCCCCGTCTTCCTCGAGCTCGCCGAGCGCAAAGAGCACAGCCGGATGCCGATCGTCGAGCTGTTCCGCAAGCACGCCGTGCTCGTGATCGTCGCCGCCTTCGTCTTCGCGGGCAACAACGCCGTCGGGTACATGACCACCGGTGGGTACATCCAGGGCTACGCCACGAACCCCGAGGGGCCGCTCGGCCTCGACCGCGGTCCGGTGCTCTGGGCGGTGACAGGGTCCGCCGTGACCTGGCTGCTGTCGACGCTCGTCGCCGGTTTCGCCTCGGACCGGTTCGGCCGACGGACGACGTACATCGCGGGCTGGATCATGCAACTCGTGGGCGTCTTCACGCTCTTCCCCCTGGTCAACACCGGCAACGTCTTCGTCCTGTTCCTGGGCCTTGCGATCCTCACGATCGGGCTCGGCTTCACGTACGGACCGCAGGCGGCGCTGTACGCCGAGCTGTTCCCCGCGTCCATCCGGTTCTCGGGCGTCTCGATCTCGTACGCCATCGGTGCCATCCTCGGCGGCGCCTTCGCGCCGACGATCGCGACGGCCCTCGTCGCGGCGTTCGGGTCGACGACCCCGGTCACCTGGTACCTCGCCGGCATGACGGTGCTCGGCCTGGTGGCGACGCTGCTGCTGCGGGATCGCAGCGGCATCCCGCTTGACCCCGATCACGAAGCAGAGCAGTCGGTCAGTCCCGTCCGCGGTCTGACGCGCGCCTGACCTCGACGAGGAGCACCCATGCAGTTCCACCACCACGGGTACGTCTCGGGCGACCCGCGGGTCCTCCCCGCCGCAGGCACCGGGATCGACCGCCCCGACGAGCTCCCCGATGAGACGGACGTCCTCATCGTGGGGTCGGGTCCCGCCGGGATGCTGCTGGCCGCCCAGATGTCGCAGTTCCCGCAGGTCTCGACCCGCCTCATCGAGCGGCGAAGCGGTCGGCTGGAGCTCGGACAGGCCGACGGCATCCAGCCGCGGTCGGTGGAGACGTTCCAGGCGTTCGGGTTTGCCGAGCGGATCGTCGCCGAGGCCTACAACATCGGCTACATGAACTTCTGGGGCCCTGATCCGTCCGACCCGCGCCGCATCCGTCGGACGTCTCGAACCGATGACTATGGCCTGAAGATCAGCGAGTTCCCGCACCTCATCGTCAACCAGGCGCGCGTGCTCGACTACTTCGCCGAAGCAGCCGCCCAGGGGCCGGGACGCATCGTGCCCGACTACGGCGTCGAGTTCGTCGGGTTGGAGGTGCCTGAGGATGCCGCGGCCCCCGTCGCCGTCACGGTCCGGCACGTCGACGGTCCGCGAGCGGGGGAGGAGCGCGTGATCCGCGCACGGTACGTCGTCGGATGCGACGGTGCGCGCAGCGGCGTGCGGCAGGCGATCGGCCGGGTCCACGTGGGCGATGCGTCGCTGCATGCCTGGGGCGTCATGGACGTGCTGGTCGACACCGACTTCCCCGACTGGCGCATCAAGTGCGCGATCAACAGCACGGCGGGCAACATCCTGCACATCCCCCGTGAGGGCGGGTACCTCAGCCGGATGTACATCGACCTCGGTGCCGTCTCAGCCGACGACAATCACCGCGTCCGCCAGACCCCGATCGAAGAGGTCATCCGGCGGGCGAACGAGATCCTCCACCCCTACGCGATCGACGTGAAGCAGGTCGCCTGGCACAGCGTCTACGAGGTCGGGCATCGTGTGACCGACGGGTTCGACGATGTGCCCGAGGGGGAGGATCGCGACCCGCGCGTGTTCCTCACCGGGGACGCCTGCCACACGCACAGCGCCAAGGCCGGCCAGGGGATGAACGTCTCGATGCAGGACGGGTTCAATCTGGGCTGGAAGCTCGGTCACGTGCTGACCGGGCTTGCCACGGCATCCCTTCTCGCCACCTACGGAGCCGAACGGCGGCCGGTCGCGCAGCAGCTGATCGACTTCGACAAGGAGTGGTCGTCGTTGATGGCGCGCAAGCCGGAGGAGATCACCGACCCCGAGGACCTCGCGACCTATTACCTCGCGACCGCCGAGTTCCCTTCGGGGTTCATGACGCGGTACGAGCGGTCGGCGATCGTCGGCGGAACCGAGCACGAGAGTCTCGCTACCGGGTTCCCCGTGGGCAAGCGGCTGAAGTCGGCCGAGGTCGTTCGCGTCGCGGACGGCAACGTCGTGCACCTCGGCCACCACGCGAAGGCGGACGGCCGATGGCGCGTGTACGCCTTCGCAGACCAGTCGGGCGAGAGACTCGCCGACTGGGCGGAGTGGTTCGGCTCGGCATCCGGTCCCGTCGCCCGGCACACTCCCGTAGGGGCGGATCCCGACGCGGTGTTCGACGCGAAGGTGATCTATCCGCGCTCGTATGAGGATGTCGAGATGGCCGCGGTTCCGGGCGTCTTCCGGCCCCACTCCGGCCCGCTCGGGCTCATGGACTGGGAGAAGGTCTACGCGGCGGGGCCGTCGACGTGGACGGATGTCGACATCTTCGCCGAGCGGGGGATCTCGCCGGAAGGTGCGGTCGTGGTCGTGCGGCCCGACCAGTACGTCGCCGCCGTCCTGCCGCTGACCGCGACGGCAGAGTTGGGTGAGTTCCTCGCCGGGGCGCTTCGGCCGGTCGGCTGATCTCGGCGCGCCGGCCGCCGAGCCGTCGCAGATGGTCGCCCGCGCGGCGTAATGCCGACCATCTGCGACGTCTCGGCGCGCCGAGCCGACGTGAAGTGTCGAAATGCCGCTCTCATGACGACACTTTGCGTCGGTTCGACGCGGACGTCGGCAGCTAGGGTCGGGGTGTGGACGCCATCAACCCCCTCATCCCCAGCGGATACGACATCGCGTGGTCTGTCGTCGCGCTCGTGGGCGCTGTGCTGGCGATCGTCGCGCTGGTGTCGCTCGCCCGTTCCGCCCGACACCTCAGCGCACGGCAGGCGCTCGGATGGGTACTGCTCACGATCTTCATCCCGATCCTCGGACCCGTCACCTGGCTCGCGATCGGCCGACGGGCGCACGGGATGCCTCCTCGCGAGGCCTGACGGCCGTTCTAGGAGGGATTGTGAGAGACCACGAGCAGATCCAGGCTGAGCTTCGGGATGCCGCTGAGTCTGGATCTCCGGTGAGGCTGGAGCGTCGGCGCGGGAAGTGGCAGCTCGAGAATGTGTATGGCTATGTGCTCGATATGGCCGGTGACTGGGTTGCCCTGCACAAGCGGGTCGACGGTGTGTACATCGATGGCTACTCGGTGATTCGGGTCGGGGATGTTGCACGCGTGAAGCCAGATCACAGGAACGGCTACGTCGATCGCGCTATGGATGCCTTGGGTCGACCGAACGTCACCTACTCTCTCCCCGCGAATCCGACCACGCGGGACATCCTTCGTTCTGCAGCTGATCATTCGTTGCTGACCTGCATCCACCTCGAGATGGATGTCAACGACCCGATGATTGTGGGGCGCATCACCGGGCTCGGTGCTCGAAAGTACGATCTGCAATTCATCGACGCCTCTGGAGTCTGGGATCCGGAGCCGGATCGCTGGTGGTATGGCGAGGCGACTCGTGTCGAGTTCGGTGATCGCTACTCCGCTGCGCTGGAGCGGTTCGGAGACCCGCCGCCGCCACGACCTCGATGATGGCATTCTGGCAGGTAAAAATTCCCGGTCAACGGTGATTTGACTTCCCATCGAACCGGGCTATGGTCAAAGGTCAACCGCCAGCCAGTCAGGGGAAGCGAGTCCTCATGTCCAAGAAGACGCCGAACACACGAAGTGCCAAGAAGGCGCCGCAGTCATCGATCAAGGAGAAGCGAGCAGCCAAGCGCGAGAAGCGAGAGCCTGAGCTGTTTCTCAAGCCGCGCAAGGGCGCCAGCCGCTGATCCGCCTACCGAGGAGTTGCTCGGATGCCGCCTCTCGCACGGCCGCTCGAACCCTTGGGTCCGAGCGGCCGTGCCCGTTGAAACCGTGTGTCGTCGCGTGATGGGTGCAAAACCCCGTCTCCGGAGCGCAATAATCGAGCGAGCGGTCTCGCCCTGGCATCGCCTCTGCTACTCACCCGAGGACGACTACATGGTGTTCCACAGCAAGGCAACGCTCGAGCACTGGGTGGCTGAATTCATCGACGCCCGCAGCGCCGGCGAAGAGATCCGAGTTGCGGTGCAGGATGGATCCGGCGGCGAGGACACAGGTTTGGTGTTGATCCCGTTGGAGAGTGCGCCGAACGCGGTGTGGATCGAACCCCGCGACGACGGCGACGATCTCAGCTGGCACGTGTTCATCCAGCCCGCCGAACAGACGCTCGAGCTGACGAGCTTCGAGCTCAACGCCCTTACGCACGAACTTCAGATCGCAGCGGAGCTGTGCGCCTTCCTTCAGGAAAAGTCGCTCGGCCACTCTGAACCGGCGCCGGCCGCGGAGTCCGAATCCTCTTCAGCAGAGTGAACGAGACTTCGGCATGCGTCCGCGGTCTGCCGGTCAGGCTGCGACGCTTCCCTCGACGGCATCGGTGACGGCCGCCAGGAACGCTTCGATGTGGCGGAGTTCAGACGGGCTGAGCCGCTCCGCGACGGCTTCCATGAGCTGGTCCAGTACCCCGAACGTGGTCCGCATCTCCTGTTTGGCGAGCTCTGTCGCCGCCACGGACACTGCTCGACGGTCGCCGGCGACGACGTGTCGTTCGATCCGACCAGTGCGTTCGAGTTTGTCGATCATGGTTGTCACCGATGCCGACGAGATCCCGAGATGCTGGATCAGAGTGTGAGGCCTGGCGGCATGGTCGCGCTGTTGCATCAGAAAGCGAAGCGCCGAGAATTCGTTCTCGCTCAATCCCAGGGACCGTCGTGCACGGGCCAGCATGTGTGATTCGGCGACCCGGTAGTGCCGCAACAGGTCGAGGACTCGCCGCGACTCATGCCCCGCAACCTGTGGGGTCACATCGTTACTGTTCATCGCGCTCCACTCACGCCGCATGGCTGAGGGCCACAGTACTGCGCGGACGGCGCTTCGCGGGGGCTGTGGCGTGCGGCCCGGGCGCGTGGTATCTGCCGCCGCCGGGTCGGCGCCCGGTCAGGTCACTGCAGCGAGCACGAGGGGATCGGAGCACCCCCTCGCGAAGCGGCGGATGCGTCGGTCCATGTCGCGCTTCAGCACCATCGCGCCGATCCATTCAGCGAACGGGGCCAACCATGGGGGACGGCACGAGAAGTTGTACCGCCAGACAGCGAGGGTGCTGCCGGGGTCGTCAGCGACGGGGGTGAACTTCCACCCACCGGCGAGACGTTCGAAGAACCAGGAACCCTTCGTCATCTTCATGCCGACGTTCGACGGCGGGTTGTAAGAGACGTACTCGCTCTCCATGCGGAATCCGAAGCGCTGCACCGTGTAGGTCCGCACGCCCTTTGCCGGGCCGGTGGCACCGTCGACGAAGTACTGGCGACGGATGAATGGGTCCCAGCGCTTGCGGGTCTCGCCGGTGGTTTGCGAAACGGCGAAGGCGACGGTCACCTCGACCGGCACGACGCAGCGGGACTCGATGACGGGCATGACCTCATCGTGGCAGGCCCACCCCCACGGCGCACGGACGGGGTAGCGCGGGGTCGCCAGATCGGTCAGTTGGCGACGTGCCCCCACCCGTTGCGGACAGAACTGGTCGCGGGCACGAGAGTGCAGCTGTTGTAGGACCCGGTCGTGCGCTGGTCCCAGACCTTGTTGTTCGAGCGGCGGACGTGACCGTAGGAGTTGGAACCAGTCTCGCGGATGTAGCTGGGCCAGCCTGCCACGTAGTTGTTGTCGACCGAGACGGTCGTGGGGTAGCGCATCGAATAGGTCTTGATCCCGCCGTCGTCGCGGTTGGGGGTGTAGGGCAGACCGATGACGTTGCGGGTGATGGAGATGTGGTGGGAGGAGGACCCCACGACGACGCCTGTGCCGGCGCGGAGCAGCGTGTTGTTGCGCACCGTGACATAGGCCGGGGACTCGGCCGGATTCTGCGACGGACCGAGCTTGATGTTGGCCCCGTTGGGCGCATTCCACATGAAGTTGCGCTGGATGACACCGCCGCGGGAGTACTGCGACGCCTTCACATAGAGGTTGTGGTCGATGCTGCCCGGATTGTTGGCCCGGTTGTTGTGGATGCAGTTCTGGCTGACGTACCACGACTGGGGTGCCGTGGCGGCACTGAAGCCGCCCGACTTGAAGCTCACGAGCATGTTCGAGTTGCCGTGGCTGCCGGAGACCTCGTTGTGGTGGAAAACCCAGCCGGTGCCCCCGAACATGCCGACGATGTAGTTGTTGTTGCCGGTGATGGTGGGGTGCCAGCCGAAGCGGATGCCGGCGATGGTCCAGTAGTCGGGGTCTTGGAAGTTGATATACCCGTTGAACTTGACCGACTCGCCCGGATAGTTCTGCAGCACGAGGCGTCGAGTGCTCGAGGTGCCACGGTGGTCGGTGCGTCCGTCGCCCGTGGTGCTGACGGCCTCGTTGTAGGTGCCGCCGCGGACGACGATGACGTCGCCCGGACGAGAGGCGTAGATGGCGACCTTGATGGAGCGCATCGGGTGCGCGGCATCCGGCTGGGGGCAGTTCGCCGATCCCTGACCGTTGGTCCGAGCCCAGTAGGGCGTGCGGTTGCCGTGCAGGCAGTCCTGACGCGGCCAGGGCGCATCGCCGGACTCGTGCCCAGTCGGGTCGTAAGCGAAGTCCGAACCGCGGGTCGCGTCGACGTAGATGTAGCGGCTGCCCGAACCAGACGGGCGGTAGAGCGCGGTCGTTCCTATGCTGAATCCGGGATTCACGTCGGCCTGGGCGGGCGGCGCACTCACCGCTGTCGACCCCATGAGGGCGAATACCGTGGCCAGCGCCAGCGTGGTCATCACCACAAAACGTTGCGTTTTCATATGTTCGCCGCAGTCCGAGTGTGTCCGCGCCTCCACTGTCACCGTACTCCGAGACCGGCGGGCTCGCAGGATTGTCATTCGGGACCGAGGCCAGAGCAGGCGCGCCCAACGACACTCACCGCGGCGCCGGACCCCGGGTCTGCGGTCCGTCCGACGGCGCAGCAACCGGGCCCCCACCCTCGTCGTCCTAGATTTGGTGGATGCCTCCAATAGTCGTTGAGAAGGTCATCTGTTACGTAGTGCAGGATGACGACCTTCTGGTATTCCGCCATCTTGATCACCCTCTGACCGTGACGGGCGTTCAGGTGCCGGCCGGCACCGTGGAAAGCGGCGAGGAAGCGCTCACTGCGGCGGTGCGTGAGGTGCTTGAGGAAACCGGCATCCGCGCCCGCGTGGTGCGTCAATTGGGGACGGGTGATTACGACATGCGTCCGTACCGGGATGAGTTGGCACACAGAACGTTCGTCCAGCTTGCCCCGGCGAAGGCGCAAGACGCTCGTGGGCGCTGGATAGCAGGGGAATCAGATCCAGCCGACGGGTCAGGACCGGAACGGTGGGAGTGCTGGTGGATGCCCATTAAGCAAGCCCACGTCCTAGCGGGCGGACAGGGTGCACTCCTGGGACTAATCGAGTAGCCCGTAGCGATCGTTTTCGTCTGCATCGCGGAGTAGAACCTGAAACGCCCACTGGAAACGTGGTTGAAAACTTCGTTTCGGTGGGCGTTCTCGGTGGCTCAGCGAGAACGCGTCCCGGTCTCTCAAGAACATGATCAGTGGGCGGATGGCTCCAGATATCGTGACCGGCGATTCGCGGAGCGCGCCAAAAGCGAGACGAAAGCTCCGAGCAGGACGCCACCGGCAAGACCCGCTCCCGCGAGTACGAGAACGCCGAGGGCGGGCGCGGCTCCTCGGACGAACTCGCCGTTGGACCCGTTTACCGTGTCCGGGATTTGAGAGACGATCCCCGCCAAAGGAAATGCCAACCCGGCCGCCAAGCCAACGATGGCGACGAGGGCGATGATGCGCAACGCCTGATATCGAGGTACCGTCCCGCTCGCTCCTCCTGCCAGGCTCACGAACATGATCGTGCAACCGCCGATCGACGCGGCGAGCGGGAGCGCGAGTAGCCACCCGATCGCGACGCCCCAATCGCCAGAGACGCCGGCGCCAGCGACGATTACAGTCATTCCCGCCGCGACCAAGAAGATCCCCACGAAGAGCATTATTCGTCGCATGAGCGGACTCTACGCCCCGGGCAAGATCTCGCGCGTGAGAACTTGCTGGGTCTAGATCGAGCGCCCAGTGGGTGTCCCCACGCGCTCCGCCGAAGACGATGGCGGTCTCAACCGGTCAACGCACCACCGGTCACGTTGAGCGTACGATGACGCAGCGCACACCTTGAGAGGTGAACCACCAGATGGTCCGCACACGGACGAAGCCCGGCCGAGCTTGGCCGGAGCCGGGCCAGTAGCGTGTCGCGCATGACGATGATGCTGCGCACACCTGTGGCTGCCGACCTCACGCGAGTCGCGAGCGACCTCGCCCGATGGCAGTCGGACGAATGGCCCGGCTTCCTGCACCCCGGAGACCTCGGCTGGCATTCGCTTGTCGGTGCGGAACGAACGGCGGCAGACGTGCGTGTCTGGGCGTACGACGGGAAGACCGTGGCGATCGGCCTGCTCGACGAGCCGGACCTGCTCCGCATGGCAGTCGACCCATCAGTGAGCGACGACGAGTCGGTCGCCGCGCACATCCGTCGCGATCTCGAGGATCCTGAACAGGGTGTGCTCGCAGCCGGCGAGGCCGTGATCGAGGCCCGCGGTGCCCATGCCCTGCAGGATTCACTCCGGACCGAGGGATGGGTTGACGACGAGCCGTGGACGCCGCTTCAACTGCGTCTCGACGAGCCGCTCAACGTCGAACGACTCAAGCGCGCGGCAGTCCGCGTCGCGTCGGTAGGTCCTGACGAGGCAGCGACCTGGATCGCGGTGCACTGGTCAGCCTTCAGGGCGACACCGCTCGACGACGAGACGAGAGCTCGCTTCATGCAGCGATGGACGACGATGGCCACCGGCCCGTTCGCCGACCTCGCGCAGCACCTGATCGCGTTCGACTCCGACGAAGCGCCCGTGGCGGTCACCTCGGTCTGGGCCGCTGGGCCCGGGCGTCCTGGACTCATCGAGCCGATGGGCGTGCACAAGGATCACCACGGCAGGGGCTATGGCGTCGCCATCACGCTCGCCGGCGCCCGCGCACTGCAGCAGGCGGGCTCCTCCAGCGCGGTCGTCGTCGCCGAGGGGTCGAATGACGGCGCGCTTGCGACCTACGTGGCAGCTGGCTTCGTGCCATCGACCCCCGTGACCGACTTGAGTCGGGCATAGTGCACGCTGAACCTGGTGACCGACCATTGTGATACCGCTGCTGCTATGACTAGTCGAGGCGATCAGTCGTCTTCTATCTCTAGGGATATGAGACGTCTCGCGACGAGCGTCAGACTGCCGCCGGCTGGGGCCGCCCTGCATGGCTCGGCGAGTCTCGCAACCATGTCTCGCAACCACATGCTTGGATCCGGGTACTTATCGTTGGTTTCGAGACACCGGAGCGGAACATGGGCAAGCTGATCGGCTGCGCGCGGGTCTCGACGCGGCAGCAGTCCACCGATCGCCAGCAGGCCGACCTCCTGGCTGCCGGCGTGCGGCGGGATGATGTGTACGTCGATCACGGGGTATCCGGGGCGCAGGCGTCGCGGCCGCAGTTCGATCGGGCGCTCGAGGCGCTGCACGACGGGGACACGCTCGTGATCACGACCCTCGACCGTCTCGGACGGTCGACGCAGAACATGCTCGCGTTCGCGGACGAGCTCCGCCACCGCGGCGCCGGTCTGCGGGTGCTGAATCTAGGCGGCGGCGACGTCGATACGTCGACGCCGATGGGGTCGATGCTGTTCACGATCATGGCTGCGCTTGCGCAGATGGAGCACGAGATCAAGCGCGAACGCGTCACCGACTCGATCGCCAAGCGCCGCGCAGCGGGCCAGGATCTTGGCGGTCGGCCGCAGCGAGTGACGGACAGTCAGGTCCGCAGCGCACTGCGGCTCGTCGAGGGCGGCACCCCGGCGGCGCAGGTCGCCCGCGACCTCGGCATGTCTCGCGCCACCTTCTACCGACGGTCCAAGGCGCTGAGGTCCATCGAGGGCTGACCGGTCATCGGCACCTGCTCGAGCCGCGGATGAACGACGGCAGGCGGCCCGCCGAGGTGAGGCAGGAACAACTCGGCAGAGGTCGCCCAGTCGAGCACGCGACGCGGGCGCGCGTTGATCCGATGCGCGATGTCGTCGAGATCGGCCGCGGTGAACCGGCGAAGGTCCGCACCCTTGGCGAGGTACTGCCGTAGGAGTCGGTTGGTGTTCTCGTTGCTGCCGCGCTGCCAGGGTGATCGGGGGTCGCAGAAGTACACGCCTATGCCGAGATCGGCTGCGAGCTCTTGATGCTCTGCCATCTCGCGGCCGCGATCCCACGTGAGGGTCTTGCGAGGGTAACGCGCGACACGTTGAAGCGCCGACCAGAAACGTGGTTCACAACTTGGTTTCGGCGGGCGTTTTCGGCGTCAACTGCTCTTTCCGAACGCCGACGGCGAATCAGGTGTGTTGCGTGATCGGTCGCCGACGCGGATTGCGTGCTGATACTCGGAAACGGTTTGGAGGCGTGGGGCGAAAAGGAGTGCGACGAGGTACGCGAGCACCAGCAACCCTCCGGTGAGCAGGCCCAAGATGACGGCGATGCTGCGGACCCAGTCGACGCGAAGATCGGTTCGCGTGGCAAGACCAAGGCAGAGTCCGGAGATCTGCTTGCCTTCCTCGATGCGACACAGCAAGGGGGCCTTGCGATTCACGGGGCCGCGGTCGTGCGCGTCCACCGGGCCGAAGTCGTTGAGGATGCCGGTGACCGCGGCTTTGTCAATCTCACCGCCTCCGCTGAGGACGGCGTAGAGGCGATCACCGATCGCGGTCTCGATGTCGCGCACTGTCTCGTCCCCGTCGGCGTCAGCGGATGTCGACTCTCTCGCGCGGTCGAGGTAGTCGAGGATGAGCTGCTTGGCTTCAGGAGTCAGCGAGAATGCGCCAGCGTGGCCGGCAAGAGAGAGGTCGGTCATGGTCATCGTCCTATCGAGTCGAGCATCGATGCGAGGGTGTGGAAATAGGCCCGAAACTGCTCAAGCTGAACGCGACCGTCCTCAGAGAGCGTCAGGTACTTGCGCGGAGGACCTGTTGGGGACTCGTGCCACTCATGAACGACAAGTCCTTCACGGCGCAGCCGGTTGAGCAGTGGGTGCAGTGTTCCGTCCTGCACGGGAAACCCTGCCGCCCGGAGACGCTCCGCGATCTCGCCGGCGTAGCGCTGGTGATGCTCGACCGTTGCAAGGACCACGGGTTCGAGCATCCCGCGCCGGAGAGCCATCAGCTTTGCTTCCATTCAGGTACCGTATCATGACACGGTACCTGTCGGGAGGCAGGCTGTCGATTGATGGCGAGGCAGTCCGCTTACTCGCTGACCCCTCCCGTGGTGCGCCGAAAACGATCGTTTTCGGCGCAACTCCCGACCCGCCAGACACCCCAGCGACACGCCGCCCGCAGCCCACCGAAAACCCCTGCCGAAACCACGCCCCACCGAAACCTCTTCGCGACGTTTTCGGCGCGAGCGCATCTGCTTCCTCAGCGCCGCAGGTTCACCTGCAGGATCTCCTCCTGATACGGCGCGCGAACGGCGCCCGAGATCCGCAGGTCGAGCAGCAGGAACGGACGCTCATCCGCGGGCAGATCGCGCCAGCGCGCCAGCGCCTGCAGATCGTCCAGGGTTCGGACGATGACGCCTTCCGCGCCGACGGCTCGAGCGAGCCCGGCGAAGTCGACCTCGGGGATCTCCATCGGTCCGCGGGCGAGACCCATGACGCCGTACAGGTGGACCTCCGCGCCGTACGCACCGTCGTTCCAGACCACCGCGAGTCCCCGCCCGCGCGCCACCCGCACGGCCGACTCGAGGTCGGCGATCGCCATGAGCCCGCCGCCGTCGCCCGTCGTGAGCACGATCGTCGAATCCGGCCGAGCTCGTGCTGCGCCCGGCACCGAGGGGAAGCCGAGACCGATCGACTGATACGCCGTGCCGATCATCATCATCCGGTCGGGTGACGCCACAGGCCAGAACATGTTCGCCCAGCCGATGAAGTGCCCACCGTCCGACACCACCACCCGGTCTTCCGGCAGAAGATCCGCGATCGCCGCGGCCGCACTCCGTGGATCGAGTCGTCCATCCGGTGCAAGCCCGTCGCCAGCGTCGCGTTCGCCCAACCCTGCCACGTCGACCTGATCGCGCCAGTTCGACGGCGCCGCACCGAGCCGCTCGAGCTCGTCCGCGATCGCACGGGCGGCGAGTGCGGCATCCGCTCGCAGGAAGCGACCGACCTGCGGATGCGTCGCCGCAGGCGCCACGTCGACCTGCGCGATCGTCGCCTCGGGGGAGAAGAGCTCCCCGAATCGCATCGTGAACTGGTTGAGCGATGCCCCGAACACGACGACCACGTCAGCGTCGCGGATCGCGTCCATCGCCCCTTCCGCACCGAACCCGCCGATCACCCCCAGGTCGAACTCGCCGCGCGGAAAGACGCCGCGGCCGAGGGCGGTGGATGCCGTCAGTGCGCCGACCGCATCGGCGAGGCGCCCCAGCTGCTCACCCGCGCCCGCCGTCCACGCGCCGCGACCGGCGAGCAGCAGCGGCCGCTCCGCTGCCGCGAGGGCCCGCGCGATCGCCGCCACTGTCGCCTCGGCGTGCGCGCCGGTCACCGCCAGCGGCGCCGGCAGTACCGGGTCGGGCGTCGCGGGGATCTCGCCCGCATCGCGCCCGCCCACGTCGTAGGGGATCGCGAGCACGACGGGGGTGCGGAACGACAGTGCGTGCTCGATCGCGATGACCGTGGTGGCCGCGGCATCCGTTCGTCCGACCGTGTAGGTGCGGACGCCGACGGCCGACGCGAGCGAGAGCTGGTCGACGTCCCAGGGGCGGGGACCCGAGGTCGGCTCGTCGCCCACGACGAGCACGAGCGGCACGCGAGCCTGCGCCGCTTCGGCGAGCGCCGTCAGCGTGTTGGTGAAGCCGGCGCCGTAGGTCGAAGTCGCTGCGGCGAGCCCGCCCCCGGCGCGGAAGTGGGCGTCGGCGGCGACGACACCGCCGGCCTCGTGGCGGACCGCGGTGAACGTCACGTCGTCGCGGCGTTCGAGCGCGTCGAGGACGAGGGCGTTGCCGTTGCCCATGACCCCGAAGACGTGGTCGACGTGGGCGGCGAGAGCGGAAGCGACGTGGGAGGCGACGGTGGGCATGAGAGCTCCTGGAGACGATGACGACGGATGCCGTATATGTCTCGCGCTCCGCGACGATGCGGGTGGCTGCGTGCCCCTTTTCCGAGCACCAGGACCTGTTTCGGTCCTGGACGGGCTCAGTCTATCCACGCGGGATGCCGCCGGGCATGCCACACTGCGGTCATGCTGCAGACGATGGAGATCACTCTCACGCCGTTCGATGCCGCCCGCATCGTCCTCGACCACGTGCAGTCGTCGGGGATGACGGTCGAGTGCGTCGGCCAGCACGCGACGGCGACCGAGGCGGGGCATCAGACCTCGCTCCTCATCTTCGAGAAGTACTACATGCGGACGAGCAGCCGGGCATCGCTGACCGTACTCCTCGAGAACCTCGCCGGCCCGACGACGGCGGTCTTCCGCGGGTCGGGCGGGGGAGAAGGCGCGCTCTTCCGGTTCGACTGGGGTGCGAGCGCCGACTTCGCCGCGAGCGTGATCGACGCGCTCGCACCGTACGCGACCGAGTAGGACGCGGAGACGCAGATGGATGCCGACGCGCTGCGCTCGCTGAGGCTGCGGTCGCACCTGCTCGCAGAACCCGCAGCGACCGTTCCCGACGTCGCACGCCGACTCGTTGCCGTTCAATCGCAGGACTTCGCGGCGGGGCGGTGGGCCCTCGGCATCCGGACCGCCGGTGACCCCACGGTCGGCGACGTCGATCGCGCGTTCGACGAGGGGCTGCTCGTGCGGGCCTGGACGCAGCGGGGCACCCTGCACATCGTCGAGCCGACGGCGGTGGCGGGGATTCTGGCCGTCACCGGGGAACGGCAGTCGCGCGCGTACGGCATCGACCCCGCCGTGCTCGACCGTGCCGAGCGCGTCTTCCGCTCGGCCCTCGACGCCGAAGGGAGCCTCACGCGCGCAGCGTTCGTCGATGCGCTGCAACGAGACGGCGTCGCGGGCTCGGTTCCGGCCTGCAGCCGCATCCTGACCGCGCTGTCGCTCCGCGGCGTCGTCGCGCTCGGGCGCGTCGTTCCGCGCGAGGGTGGAGTGACGCGGGAGCAGTACCTCGTCCCGCTTCCCCCTGCCGAGACCGTCGGCGACGACCCCGCCGTCGACCTCTTCCTCGCCTACCTCCGCGGTCACGGCCCGGCATCGACCGCGGACTTCGCCTGGTGGGCGGGGCTTCCCGCAGGCGCGACGCGTTCCGTCGCCGAGCGCGCCGGCGATCGCGTGGTGCGCACCGACGACGGTCTGCTGTCCCTCCCGGCGCCGGGCCGCGCGGCTGTGGCCCCCACGACGATTGCGCTCCCCGCCTTCGACGAATACGTCCTCTCCTACGCCGAGCGCTCCCTCGCGATGGGCGCGGGGGACCGCACCACGATCGGCCCCACGGTGAACGGCATGGTGCGCCCCGTCATCCTGCGGGGCGGTATCGCGGTCGGCACATGGAGTCTGTCGCTCGCACTCGGGAGCAGCGGCATCCCGGACCTGACTCTGTTCGACGGGGAATCGGATGCCGGAGTCGCCGACGCGCTCGCGCGGGTGCGCCGCTTCTTCCGCCGTGCATAGCGATTCGCTCGCTCACGCGCAAGAAGTTTCGACGAGAACTCCGCCCGATTAGCGTCACCTCCAGCACGCCGATCCTGGCGGCTGCACCGGAGGGAGCGCATCATCGACTCTCCACCGCGCGATGTTCCCGATCGCATCCTCGTCCAGCGCGCCGTCGACGGCGACACGTCCGCCTTCGGCGAGATCGTCCGCCGGCATTCCTCGCTCGTGCGCGCCTATGTGTACCGGATCGTCGGGTCGGTCGCCGACACCGATGACGTCGTGCAGGACGCCTTCGTCACGGCGTGGAAGCAGCTCCCCACGCTCCGCGACCCCTCCGCTGTCCGGTCGTGGCTCATGCGCATCGCCGGACGAGAGGCCCTGGCCCTCGCCACGCGCAACTCGCGAGAGGATGCTCTCGACGAGGCGGTCCTGCCGCCCACTCCGCACGCGCAACCGGAACGCGCCGCGATCCAGAACGACCGCCTCGCCGCCCTCTCGCGGGCGCTCGACCGATTGAAGGAAGATCAACGCCGGTGCTGGCTGCTGCGGGAAGTCGCAGAACTCAGCTACGCCGAGATCGCAGAAGAGATGAACATGACCGACAGCACCGTTCGAGGGTTGCTCGCACGGGCCCGGGCGAGCATCGCGATCGAGATGGAGGGGTGGCGATGAACGACGACGACGCGCTCGAGTGCGGGCGCAGTATCGACGAACTCAGCAGCTACGTCGAAGCCGGTCGGACGCCGCGCGACCCTCACATCGAGTCGTGCCCCGACTGCCTGAACGTCATCGAGGCCCTCGAACGCGTCGGGCAGTTGTCACGCGACCTGGTCGCCGACGACGCCGAGCGGATGCCGCGACCCCCCGAGAGCTGGTTCGAGGGGATCCTCTCGGTCATCCACTCCGAACTCCGCGCGGGTCGCAGCTTCCCGATCCACCACCCCGACCCCCGGGTGACGATCACGGTCACCGAAGGCGCGGTCCGTTCCCTCGTGCGATCCAGCGCCGACGCGCTCGACGGGATCTACCTCGGTCGCACCCAGATCGTCGGCGACGCCGAGACCCCCGGCGCCCCGGTGCGGATCGATCTGACCGCGTCCGTCGCATGGGGTCGCTCGATCCCCGATCTGACCTCCGCCCTCCGCGATCTCGTATACCGCGTGCTCGCCGAGCACACCGAACTCAACGTCACCGCTGTCAACGTCGCCGTCGAAGAGCTTCACGGCACCGAAGGAGAGGAGTGAGCACATGACCCGTCTGTCCTCCGCTCACGAACCCGCTGATCACTCGGAGGACCAGCCCGACCTCGTCGCGCGCATCCGCGCCGTCGACGGCGTGACCGATGTCTACTCGCCGCGCTCGGCGATCGCCCGCATCCCGGGTCTGATCGCCGCCGCCGCGGGTGCCGACGGCGACCGGGTCGCCGAAGTCGCCGTCACCGTCCGCGACGGGATGCCGCTGGTCGCCGCGCGGATCGCGACCGCCTCCCACGACAACACGCCCGCCGCCGCCCGCCGCGTCGCCGACGCACTGCTTGCCAACACCCCCGACGACGCGCAGATCAGCATCCAGATCGCCCGCATCCACTGACCTCACGGCACCGGCCAGAAATTCTCCGAACTTTTTTGTGAGGAATCGGGACGCCGCACCCTCTTATGTACGAGGCCGACAACAACGGCCACGTCGCACCACCGGGTGCGCCGCCAGTTCGTTTCAGAAAGAGGAGAATCATGGCTGACGAGACCCCCACCACGACCACCCCCGCCGTTCCCGGCGCGCGCGTCGACCGCACCGCACCGAAGGCTGCCGAGACCACGTCCGGCACAGCCGGCACGACCGTCATCGCCGATGGCGTCGTCGCGAAGGTCGCCGGTATCGCGGCTCGTGAGATCCCCGGCGTGCACGCCCTCGGCGGCGGCGGAGCCCGCGCTCTCGGCGCTCTCCGCAACGCCATCAACGCCACCGACCTCGGTCAGGGCGTGAAGGTGGAAGTGGGCGAGACCCAGGCCGCCGTCGACCTCACGATCGTCGTCGAGTACCCGACGCCCGTCCACCAGGTCGCCGCGCAGGTTCGTGACGCCGTCGCCGGCGCCATCACCCGCCTCGTCGGACTCGACGTGGTCGAGGTCAACGTCACCGTCGACGACGTCCACATCCCGGGTGACGAGGATGAGGAGCACGAGGAGTCGCGCGTCTCATGAGCACCACGATCATCGGCGCACTGACCGGCGCCATCCTCGCTGTCGTCGCCCTCGTGTTCGGGTTCTGGGGATTCCTCCTCACCGCCCTGTTCATGGCGATCGGCGCGGTCATCGGCCGCATCGCGTCGGGCAAGCTCGACGTCCGCGCGGTGACTGACGCCTTCACGGGACGGCGCACCTCCTGATGCGCACCGACACCGACGGAACGGCGGGCGGCGAGTCCCCGCGACTCGCCGCCGCAGCCCCCGGCGTCGCCGGCCGCACCGAGGTCGCCGAGCGTGTGCTCGTCGGCGTCGCGCGGGCGGTGTCCGCCGATGTCATCGGCGTCCCGCGGGGCGAGATCTCCGTGGGTGTCGCCGATCGTCGGGACGGTATGGCTCTGAAAATCTCGAGCCCCCTGCCGGTCCCCGAGCTCGATGATGTGGATGCGGTGCGGAGTACGCTCCCCGTCCTCGAACGCGCCGCGCAGATGCAAGAACAGCTGCGCGAGCGACTGACCCACCTCCTCGGGCGTGACATCGCCCGGATCGACCTCACCGTGACCGGTGCCCGGACCCCGGAAAGGAAGCGTGTGCGATGACCACTCCCGTGCTCCGTCGCGTCGTGCGCCGCGAGACCCACTCGCCGCGCAGCGTCGCGTTCGCCCTCGTCGTCCTGCTCGGAATCGTCCTGGCGCTGTACGTCGCGGTCGAACTCATCCTCGCCCTCGCCTCGCAGCCGTCGCTGCTGGTGCGGCCGATGTCTGCTCTCCAGTGGTTGGCAGGTCTCCCCTCGAACGCCCCCGTCGCAGCGGCAGTCGCCGGAGGATTGATCGCGGCAGCGCTCGGCCTCTGGCTCGTGGTCCTGGCCGTGTCGCCGGGGCGCCTGTCCAAGCATGAAGTGGATGCCGGCGGCCGCGTCGCCGTCATCGACAACGGTGTGCTCGCGTCGGCTCTCGCCCAGCGGGTGAGCGACGAAACGGGCATCGCCCGCGATCGCGTGACGGTCGGCGTCGCCCACCGGAGCGTCGACGTCACCGTCAGGCCGGGGGCCGGCATCCCGATCGATGAGACCGAGGTCACCGCGCTGGCCGAGGCGGAGATCGCCTCGCTGAAGCTTGCACGCCCCGTCCGCACCCGCGTTCGGGTCGAGCGCCACGACGAAGAGGAGAAGGCGGCATGAACGACACCAACCGTGCGCTGAACCGCACCGTGCTCCTGATCGTCGGACTGGTCCTGCTCGTCGGCGGAGGCGCGGCGGCCACTGCGGCGGCGGTTCCGGCCGTGGGCGATGTGTGGACCTCGTCCGGGAAAGCGGCGCTCGACGCGCTCCGCGCCGCCGGCGATGCCACCCGGATCGGCGACACCGCGCTCAGCTGGGCCGTCATCGGAGCGACAGCGGTCGCGATCGTGGTCGCGGTCATCCTGTTCGCCAGCCTCACCACCCTGGTGAGCCGGCGCTCCCGGACGGTCCTCCGTTCGAGCGGATCCCAGACCCCGCTCGGCCGGGTCACCGTGACCGAAGGGTTCGCCGCCGACGCGGTGAAGAACTCCCTCGCCCGTCAGGACGGTGTGCTCTCGGCATCCGTCACCGCACACACCGTGCGGGACGAGCCGGTCCTCCACGTGAGCGTCACGGCCCGTCAGGGAGCCGACCCCCGGAGCGTCGTCGACCACGTCGACCGCGTGATGGACGGGCTGGCCGCCGTGACCGGCGCCGACACCGCCGCCTTCATCTCCGTCCACGGCGGGCTCCGCAGCCGGCTCGCCTCCGACGCCCCGCGGGTCAGTTGACCCGCCACCGGTCCACCGGTCCAGGCACCGGTTCCACCCACCCACCCACAAAGAAAGGAGACCCTCATGGGACTCGACGACAAGATCAAGAACGCCGCTCAGGACATCGCCGGTAAGGCGAAGGAAGCGATCGGCAAGGCCACCGACAACGACAAGCTCGTTGCCGAGGGCAAGGCCGACCAGGCCAAGTCCGACGTGAAGCAGGCTGGCGAGAACGTGAAGGACGCCTTCAAGAAGGACTGACCTTCACCACTCGCGCCTAGTTCGGGCAGCGCGAGTCATGCGGGGAGCACGCGGGGGACCGTGCTCCCCGCTTTCTCGTGCGTGCGGGTCAGGCGAACAGCTCGGCGCCGACGTACGAGCCTGCCTTCGCGCCGCGCGGGATCGCCCAGATCCCCGACGCGATGTGCCGCACGTACTCGTTCATCAGGTCGGTCGAGAGGGCCCGCTGCAGGGTCACGAACTGATCGGGGCTCCGCTGGTACGAGAGGAAGAACAGTCCCGCGTCGAGGCGGCCGAGGTCGGTGTTGCCGTCGACGTAGTTGTAGCCGCGCCTGAGGATCCGGATGCCGTTGTTCACGTCGGGGTGGGCGCGGTGCACGTGCGACCGGGCATCGATCGCGAGGGCACCGGCGGCATCCTTCTTCTCGAAGTCGGGCGCTGCCGTCTCGCTGCCGCCCGACAGGGGAGCGCCCTCGGACTTGTCCCGGCCGATGATTCGCTGCTGCTCGGAGAGCCGCACGCGGTCCCACGTCTCGATGAGCATCGCGACCTTGCGGGCCACGAGGTAGGACCCGCCCGCGAGCCAGGCCGGCTCGTCGGCGGACGCGACCCACACGTGATCGGCGAGGGCCTCGGTGTCGTCGGAGAGGATGTTGGCGGTGCCGTCCTTGAACCCGAACAGGTTCCGCGGTGTCGCCTGCGCAGCCGACGTCTTCGAGGTCTTGCCGAAGCCCAGCTGCGACCAGCGCAGGCGCGCACGGCCGAAGGCGATGCGGCTGAGGTTGCGGATCGCGTGGACGGCGACCTGCGGATCGTCCGCACACGCCTGGATGCAGAGGTCGCCACCCGACACCGCGGGGTCGAGGTCGTCGCCGAGGAACGCGGGGAGCTTCGCGAGCCCCGCAGGGCGGCGCGATGCGAGTCCATACCGGTCGGTGCCGTCGTCGGTCGTGAAGAGGGTCGGACCGACTCCGAACGTGATGGTGAGTCCGGATGCCGGGAGACCCAATGCTTCGCCGGTGTCGTCCGGCGGCGCCTCCGGCGACCCGCCGACGGCGCCCGTCGCGCTGACGTCGAGCCCCTGCGTCATCCGCGCGGCCGCGTAGCTCCAGTCCTGGAGGAGCGACTGCAGGTCCTCGCGGCTGGTGCCGGCCATCATGTCGAACGCGGCGAAATGCAGGTGATCCTGCATGGGGGTCGTGATGCCCGCCTGGTGCCGTCCGGTGAACGGGTAGACGGATGCCGCTTCCTCCGCGGCGCGCGAGCGGCCGATCGCGACACCCGCCGCCGATCCTGCTCCCGCGCCGAGGGCGAGGCCCGCCGCACCGACGCCGGCCGCGAGGCCGAATAGACCCCGGCGGCTCAGGGCCGGGGGAGCCGTCTGTTCGGGCGTGGGCTCTTCTCCGGTCACTGCAGGACCGTCGAGGTGAGGCGCGACAGTGGCTCGGCGAGCGCGTTGATCAGGTCGGTGAGATCGCGCTTGTCGTCCTCGGTCAACGTCCGGTACTCGACGAAACCGTCCGTGAGCGAGCCGTGGGCGGCGAGAGACGCATCCAGATCGTCGTAGCGACGGGCGATCTCCTTCGACAGTGCGGCACCGTCGGCGCCGGTCGCGGAGGCGAAGTCCTTCACGAGCGAGAACGCCATCTTGGAGCCCTCGACGTTCGCGGCGAAGTCCGAGAGATCGGTGCCCGACCACCAGTCCTCTTCACCGGTGATCTTGCCGGTCGCGACCTCGTCGAGGAGCGCGATGGCGCCGTTGGAGAGCCCGGCGACGCCCTGGGAGTCGAGGGCCTGCTGGAACTTCTCGGAGTGGACGTAGTCGTTGAGCTCGCCGACATCCGCGACGAGTTTGTCGCCGTAGGTGGCGCGCTCGGCCGTGGTCGAGGGCGCCCAGTCCTTCCACGCGGGCGTCTCGCCGTCGGCGTTGAGCGCATCCTTCTTCGGGACCCACAGGTCTTTCTCGATGCGGTGGAATCCGGTCCAGTCGAGGCCTTCCGCCACGGCATCCACTTCGCGGTAGTCGATGCGCGGGTCGAGGTCGCCGAGGGATTCCGCGACCGGCTCGATCCGCTCGTAGAACGCCCGCACCTTCGGGAACTGCGCGCGCGCCTCGTCGTCGCGCCCCGACTCGTACGCCGTCGTGAACGTGTCCACGGCGGGCACGAGCTGCTCGACCTGGTCTTTCACGAACGCCGCGTACAGGTCGACGGCCTTCTGCTTCTGCTCGGCGTCGTCGCCGGTCGCGGCGACGGTCGTGCCGGTGACGCTGAAGTCTGCGCGACCCACACCCTCGCCGACCATCCCGGGCTTGCAGAGCGTCTTGTATTCTCCGGGCTGAGCGACGACGGTGAGCGTGCGCTCCGCGCCCGGCGCGATGTTCTCGACCTCGCCGATGATGCGGAGCCCGTCCTCGGCGAGCAGGTAGAACTCGCTGGTCTGAGAGCTCTTGTTCGAGACCGCGAACGTCAGCGTCCCGCTCTTCGCGGCGGACGCCGAGACGTCGCACGAGGTGTCGGTCGAAGTCACGGTGAGCGCGTCGGCGCTGGCGACGTCGGTCTTCGCGACGCAGCCCGAGAGGGCGACGACGCCGACGGCGGCGAGGGCGAGGGAGAGGTAGGCATGCGCCTGGGCGCGGCGGGTGCGGGTCATGATGCTCCTTGGGGGGCGTGACGAGGGGCGAGAGTGTCAGGGGAGGCGGCCGGCTTCGGGGCGGGCGTCCGCCGGATGAGACCGCGGACGAAGAACGTGCCGACGGCGGCGATGTAGAGGGCCCAGGCGATCACCTGCAGCCAGGTCATCTCGGGCATGAAGCCGACGGTCGCCTGCAAGATGGCGGCGAGTGTGCCGCCCGGCGGGATCTGCGCCGTGACGTCGAAGGCCCAGCCGAACGGGAATCCGGCCCATCCGACGCCGACGCTGCCCGTGGCGGGGTCGATCGTGGCCGATCCCGAGAAGGGGCCGGGGAGGACGCCGGCTTCCTGCAGGTCATGGAAGGCGTAGGCGAGCACCCCGGCGGCGACGATGACGAGGAACCCGCCGGTCCACGCGAAGAACCTGCGGAGATCGAGGCGGACGACACCGCGGGCGAGCAGCCAGCCGAGGACGACGGCGACCGCGATCCCGAGGACCGCGCCCGCCAGTCCGGGGCCTTCCTGGCCGGCGGACTGCACCATCGACCAGAGGAAGAGCGTCGTCTCGATTCCCTCACGCGCCACCGACACGAAGCCGATCAGCACGATCCCCCAGAACCCGCTCATGGCGAGTGCGCGATCGACACCGCCCTCGAGGTGGGATCGCATCGTCCGGGCGGTGCGCTGCATCCAGAAGATCATCCATGTCACCATTCCCACCGCGAGGAGGGAGAGGAGCCCGCCGATGAGCTCCTGGGCCTGGAAGGTCAGCGCATAGGCGCCGAAGGTGAGGACGGCGCCGATGACGACGACCAGGGCGGCGGCGAGGCCCACGCCTGCCCACAGCTTCGGCAGGACGTCGCGCCGCTCGATCCGGGTCAGATAGGCGACGAGGATGCCGACGACGAGGGCGGCCTCGAGGCCTTCGCGAAGGCCGATGAGGAAGGGAGGGAGGAGCGAGGCGAGCACGGGGATCTCTTCGGGTGTGCGGAGTGAGGCCGGTGCCTGCTGCCCCGTCGCAGCCCGTCCGCGGACCGACTGCCCGTCGAGGAAGCGACGAGGTGACGTGGCAGCTTAGGTTAGGCGAACCTCACCGCGTGAGCGTACACCCGCGACGCATCCGCCTTCAACACGCTCAGGCGTGTCGATCCAGGAACGCGTAGACCTCGCCGTCGTCGACGCCCGGGAACATTCCGCGGGGGAGCGGCGAGAACATCTGCATGTGCACGCGCGCGCTCGGCCACGCCTTGCCCTGCCAGCGCTCGGTCAGGTCGGCGTCGGGGCGCCGGCAGCAGGCCTCGTCCGGGCAGGTCGAGCTCGCGCGCTTCTGCGTCTCGCGCCCGCGGAACCAGCGCGCATCGTCGAACGGCACGCCGACCGTGATCGAGAACTCGCCCTCACCGGTCGAGCCGGTCTGGCTCGAGCACCAGAACGTGCCGCCGGGGGTGTCGGTGTACTGGTAGTGCTCCGTGGTGCGGTTCTGTTCCGCGAACGCGGACCGCGCCGCGAACTTCCGGCACACCACTTGCCCCTCGACCGAGCCCGTGACGTCCATCGGCAGTGGCAGTCCATCGTTCTCGTAGACCCGGTTGATCGCGCCCGCGCCGTCGACCCGCAAGAAGTGCAGGGGGATGTCGAGGTGCTGCGTGAGGAGGTTCGTCATGCGCATGGCTGCGGCCTCGTGGGTCACGCCGAACGCGTCGCGGAAGTCCTCGACCGCGAGATTCCGGTCCTTCTTCGCCTGCGTCAGGAACGCGAGCGACGCGGTCTCGGGCATGAGGCAGCACGCCGCGTAGTAGTTGATCTCGAGGCGCTGCTGAAGAAAATCGGCGTAGTCGGTCGGCGGCGTGTGCCCCAGAAGCCGGTGCGCCATCGCCTGGAGCGCCATCGACCTCAGGCCGTGACCGCCGGGGATGGATGCGGGCGGCAGGTAGATGCGTCCGTTCTCGAGGTCGGTGACCGAACGCGCCGAGTGGGGGAGGTCGCTCGCGTAGATGAGCTCGAACCCGAGCTGCTCCGCCATGATGCTCACGGTTCGGTGGGTGAGTGCGCCGGTGGTGTGCCCAGCGGCCTTGAGCTTCTTCTCGGCGAGTTTTTCGATCTCGGGCAGGTAGTTGTTCTGGTCCCGCATCCGCAGTCGCAACTCGGTGTTCGCGCGTCGCGCTTCTTCCGGTGTCGCGATCGACTCGCGCTCGCGGCGCTCGAGTTCGCGGTGCAGGGCGAGGATGCCCTCGATCGTCTCGTCCGACATCGTCTTGGTGACTCTCACGGGGGCAACGCCGAGGCGCCGGAAGACGGGGCTCCGCTGCGCGCGTTCGAGGTCGAGCTCGAGGGCGGCTCGGCGATTGGGGGGCTCGGTGGAGAGCAGGTCGGTGACGTCGGTCCCGGTCGCCGACGCGATGGCCTGCAGCACCGAGAGTTTCGGCTCGCGTTTGCCGTTCTCGATGAGGCTGAGCTGGCTGCCGGCGATCCCGACGATCTCGCCCAGTTCGTCGAGCGTGTAGCCGTGGGTGGTGCGCTGGTGCCGGATGCGGTGACCGAGCGTCGAGAGCTGGAGGGGCGTCGCCATGATCTTGATGTTAGCGAAAGAATCCGACTTCTTTAACGCTTCGAGGTCTGAAAACTCGGTTGGGAAGCGCGCACAGTGGAAGAACGCCCACCCCAACCGAGGAGCGCCGAATGGCCATCGCAGACCTGTTCACCCGCCCCGTCCGTACCGAGTCGACGCCCGCCCCCCGCCGCGAAGCGCCGGCGCCCACCGGCATCCGTCCCGCCGCGACCGGTGAGGGGATGGCAGCCCTCCACGCCTGGGTCGACGAGATCGCCGCACTCACGCAGCCCGCCCGCATCCACTGGGTCGACGGCTCGGCCGCCGAGAACGACGCGCTGCTGCGCCAGCAGGTCGATGAGGGCAAGCTCATCAAGCTCAACCCCGAGTGGCGTCCCGGGTCCTACCTCGCCCGCTCGCACCCGAGCGACGTCGCCCGCACCGAGGGTCGCACCTTCATCGCCTCCGAGCGTGAAGCGGATGCCGGGCCCACGAACAACTGGATCGCGCCCGACGAGATCCGCGCCACGATCACGCCCCTGTTCGAGGGCAGCATGCGCGGCCGCACGATGTATGTCGTGCCGTTCTCGATGGGTGCGGTCGGCGGGCCGCTCTCGCACATCGGCGTGCAGATCACCGACAGTGCGTACGCGGTCACCTCGATCGGCATCATGACGCGCGTCGGCACCGAGGTGCTCGCGCAGATCGCCGACGGCAAGCCGTGGGTCAAGACCGTGCACTCGGTCGGCGCGCCGCTCGAGCCCGGCCAGCAGGACGACGCGTGGCCGTGCAACGACGAGAAGTACATCGTCCACTTCCCCGAGACGCTCGAGGTATGGTCGTTCGGCTCCGGCTACGGCGGCAACGCGATCCTCGCGAAGAAGTGCTTCGCCCTCCGCATCGCCTCGGTCATCGGCCGCGACGAGGGCTGGCTCGCCGAGCACATGCTCCTCATCCGTGTCATCGACCCCGCAGGCAAGGCCTACCACGTCGCCGCCGCGTTCCCCTCGGCCTGCGGCAAGACGAACCTCGCCATGCTCCGCCCGACCATCCCCGGCTGGCGCGTCGAGACCCTCGGCGACGACATCGCGTGGCTCCGTCCCGGCGAGGACGGGCGCCTCTGGGCCATCAACCCCGAGGCGGGCTTCTTCGGCGTCGCGCCCGGCACGGGCGAATCGACGAACGTCACCGCCGTCGACACCCTGTGGGGCAACACGATCTTCACCAACGTCGCCCTCCGTCCCGACGGCGACGTGTGGTGGGAGGGCCTCACCGACGAGGCGCCCGCCGAGCTCACCGACTGGGAGGGCAAGCCCTGGACCCCGGCATCCGGTCGTCCCGCCGCCCACCCGAACTCGCGTTTCACCGTGAGCGCGGGTCAGTGCCCGCAGATCGCCGCGGACTGGGACGCCCCCGAGGGTGTGCCGCTCGATGCGATCCTCTTCGGCGGACGCCGCGCCACCAACGTGCCGCTCGTGGTCGAGGCGACCGACTGGACCCACGGCGTCTTCATGGGCTCGAACATCTCCTCGGAGCGGACGGCCGCAGCCGAAGGGCTCGTCGGCGAACTGCGCCGCGACCCGTTCGCGATGCTGCCGTTCTGCGGCTACAACATGGCCGACTACTTCGGCCACTGGCTCAAGGTCGGGCAGAAGCTGCGCTTCGACCGTGCTCCGCGCATCTTCCAGGTCAACTGGTTCCGCAAGGGCTCCGACGGACGCTTCCTGTGGCCCGGATTCGGTGACAACGCCCGCGTGATCGACTGGATCATCCGCCGCGTCGACGGGTCGGTCGGTGCGGTCGACAGCCCGGTGGGGCGCCTCCCCGAGACGTCCGACCTGAACCTCGCGGGGATCGACGTGCCGCAGGCGGATCTCGACGAGCTGTTCGCGGTGGACCCGGCATCCTGGCTCGCCGAGGCCGACCTCACCGAGGAGTTCTACCGGACGTTCGACGGCAAGGTCCCGCCCGCTCTGTACGCCGAGCTCGCCGCCCTTCGCTACCGCCTGCAGCGCTCCCAGCAGACGGTCTGACCCGCCGCACCAGCCGTCGACCCGACGCGAACTGCTGTTCCCGGATGCCGGGAGTCGCAGTTCGCGTCGGGTCGCCGCGCGTTCGAGGGGGGAGCGCGTCAGACGAGCAGTTGGCGGGCGGCGAGGTCGCGGTAGAGGGGGACGTCGCGCACTAGTTCCTCGTGCGTGCCCTGGCCGACGACGCGGCCGTGGTCGAGCACCACGATGAGGTCGCTGTCGACGACGGTCGACAGTCGGTGCGCGATGACGACGAGCGTGCGACCGGCCGCGACGGCGTCGATCGCGTCGCGCATGCGCTGCTCGTTGAGTCCGTCGAGGGACGACGTCGACTCGTCGAGCAGCAGGATCGGGGGAGCGGCCAGCAGGGCCCGCGCGATCGCGAGGCGCTGACGTTCACCGCCCGACAGCATCACACCCGCCTCGCCGACGGGAGCCTGCAGCCGCAGCGCGGAGCGCTCCAGGACCTCGGTGAGGTTCACGGCCTCGAGCACGCGCTCGCAGTCCGCGTCGGATGCCTCCGGTGAGGCGAGCCGCAGGTTGTCGGCGATCGTGCCGGCCAGGGTCGGGGCATCCTGCTCCACGTACCCGAGGCGGGCGCGCAGCGACAGGCGATCGAGCGCGCGCGCGTCGATCCCGTCGATGAGGATGGCGCCTGCCGTCGGGTCGTAGAAGCGCTCGATGAGCGAGAGGGTCGTCGACTTGCCGGCGCCCGACGGGCCCACGAGTGCGACGCGCGCTCCACGCGGCACCTCGAACGAGACGCCGCGGAGCACGGTGGCCTCGGGCTCCGGCTCGGACTCCTCGGGGATGGGCGCGCGGGCGTCGGCGAGGGTCTTGAGCGCCTCGTCCTGTGCGCTCCGGCGTGCGCGGACGACTGCCTCGGGATAGGAGAAGTGCACGTCGCGGAACTCGATCGCGGCCGTCGAGTCGGCGGCGGGTGAGGCAGCGGATGCGGCGAGGGCGGCATCCTCCGCGGTCTCGTCCGGCAGATCGAGGACCTCCTGGATGCGGCCGAGCGCGCCGAGTGCCTGGTTGACCGACGTGATCGCACCGAAGAACGAGGCGAGCGGCTGCACGAGGAAGAAGAGGAACATCACGAAGACCACGAGCTGCGCGATCTCGATGGCGCCCGATGCCACGCGGAATCCGCCCACGCCGAGCACCACCAGCAGTGACACCTGCAGCGCGATTCCCGCGACCGGGACGACGATCGCCGACGCCTTCGCGACCTTCACACCCGCGTCGTAGGCCTCGCCGGCGGTGGTCGAGATGGTCTCCTGTTCGCGGGACTCCGCACCCGACGCGCGGATCGTGCGGATCGAGCCGATCGCCCGTTCGACGCCCGAGGCGAGGGCGCCCACCTTCTCCTGCTGTTCGAGCGTGGCCCGACGGATGCGGCCGCTCAACACGACGACGACGGTCGCCGAGGCGCCGATGACGACGACGATCAGCAGCAGCAGAATCGGGTCGATGATCAGCATCGCGATGATCGCGCCGACGAAGATGAGGGCGTTGCCGATCGAGTCGGCGAAGCCCTGCGTGAGGACGGCGTAGAGGAGGGTCGTGTCCGTGCCGACGCGCGACACCAGGTCGCCGGTCCGTCGGGCGTCGTACTCCTGTACGGGCAGGTGCAGGAGCTTCGCGATCAGGCGTCGGCGGCTCGAGTAGACGACCGCGGTGCCGGTGCGCTGCAGCAGGTAGTGCTGGAAGCCGCCGATGAGGGACGACACCACGACGAGGCCGACGAGGACCCAGACGAGGATGCCGAGGGCCTGGCCCGCCTGCACACGCCCGATGACGTCGCCGACCAGGAGTGGCTGGATGAGGGTGGCGACCGCTTCGAGCACGCTGAGCACGCCGACGACCACGAGGACGCGCTTGTGTTCGAGGAGGAACGGGACGAGCTGACGGAGGCTGGCGCGGGGGCCGTCGTCCTTCGAAGGGCGGCGCAGACCGCGGCGAGGCGTGGACATCCCTCTATCTTCCCCCCACGCGCGTGGGCGGTGTCCCACCCCGTCGGTAGGGTGGTCCGGTGCCAGAACCCGTGATCCGCGCCGAGAACCTCGTGAAGGCCTACAAGGCCAAGGGCAAGCCCGACTTCGTCGCCGTCGACGGGCTGTCGTTCGAGGTCGCACCTGGGGAGTCCTTCGGTCTGCTCGGCCCCAACGGTGCCGGCAAGTCGACGACGATGAAGATGATCGGCGCCGTGTCGACGCGGACGAGCGGAAACCTCTCGATCCTGGGTCTCGACCCCGACCGCTACGGCCCTGAGATCCGCTCGCGCCTGGGCGTCGTCCCCCAGCAGGACAACCTCGACGGCGAGCTCAACGCCCGCGAGAACCTCTACATCTACGGGCGCTACTTCGGTCTTCCCGGCAAAGTGTGCGCCGAGAAAGCCGACGAACTCCTCGCGTTCGCGCAGCTCGAGGACAAGGCGAAGAGCAAGGTCGACCAGCTCTCGGGTGGAATGAAGCGGCGACTCACGATCGCGCGCGGGCTCATCAACGACCCGCGGATCCTGCTGCTCGACGAGCCGACGACGGGCCTCGACCCGCAGGCCCGTCACGTGCTGTGGGATCGCCTGTTCCGTCTCAAGGAGCGCGGCACGACGCTCGTGCTGACGACGCACTACATGGACGAGGCCGAGCAGCTCTGCGACCGGCTCGTCGTCGTCGACAAGGGACGGATCATGGCCGAGGGGAGCCCGGCCTCCCTCATCCGCGAGCACTCCAGCCGTGAGGTGCTCGAGGTGCGCTTCGGGTCGGACCGCAACGAGCAGGTCGCGTCTCAGCTGCAGGGGATCGGTGACCGCGTCGAGGTGCTGCCCGACCGCATCCTCGTCTACGCGAACGACGGCGAAGCGGCCCTCGAGCAGGTCACGGCGTCGGGGCTGCAGCCGATCACCAGTCTTGTCCGTCGCTCCAGCCTGGAGGACGTGTTCCTCCGCCTCACGGGACGGTCGCTCATCGAATGAGTGACACGACGCAGGCGGCGCAGCCGACTCTCGACGAGCTGCGAGCGGAGGCGATGGAGTGGGGGCGTAAACCCCGCAGGTTCGGCAGCTGGTACGTCACCGAGCACATGGTCCGCGCGATGCGCGCCTACGGGTGGACGATCGTCGTCGGCGCGCTCGGGCAGCCCGTCCTCTATCTGCTCGGCTTGGCGGCGGGACTCGCCGCTCTCATCCAGACGCCCATCGACGACCGCGGCGTGCAGGTCGACTACCTCGTGTTCGTCGCGCCCGCGCTGCTCGTGACCGCCGCGATCTCTGTCGCCTCCGAGGAGATGACGTACCCCGTCATGGCCGGGTTCAAGTGGCGACGGTACTTCTTCGGGTTCAACGCGTCCGCCCTGTCGAGCCCGCAGATCGCCAACGGCGTCATCATCGGCGCGGCCGCCCGCATGACGTTCGCGGTCGCGGCGTACTACCTCTTCATCTGGCTCCTCGGTGCCCTCGGCATCGGGTGGACGACGGTGCCGAACCCCGAGACCGGGTGGATCGCGATCCCGGCGGGCATCCTCGCGGGCCTCGCGTTCGGCATCCCGCTCATGGCGTACGCCGGCTCGATCGAAGACGACAGGGGGCAGTTCGCGCTCGTCCAGCGCTTCATCTTCATGCCGACGTTCCTGTTCTCGGGCACGTTCTACCCTCTCGAGACCCTGCCCGTCTGGCTCCAATGGATCGGGTGGGTCTCGCCGCTGTGGCACGGCGCCGAGCTGGGGCGCCTCGCGACCTACGGCGCCGCAGTGCCGCCGTTCATGATCGTCGTCCACTTCGCTTATCTCGTCGTGCTCGCTGGAGTGGGGTACCTGTGGGGCCGGAAAGTCTTCATCGAAAGGCTCGCCAAGTGAGCGCCGTCGCCGTCGACACCGCCGCCCGCCGCGGGGGAGTGCGTGCCCTTTGGGCGGGCAACCCCGGCGCCGTCGTGCAGCGCGGATTCCTCGCCGCCCGATCCTCGAGCTGGGCCGTCGTCCTGTCCGGTTTCTTCGAGCCGGTCTTCTACCTCGCGTCGATGGGTCTCGGGCTCGGCAAGCTCATCGGCGACGTCCAGACCTCGCAGGGGATCGACGTCAGCTACGCCGCGTTCATCGCGCCCGCCCTCCTGGCCGTCTCCGCGATGAACGGCGCGATCTACGACTCCACCTGGAACGTCTTCTTCAAGCTGAACTACGGCAAGCTCTACGAGGGGATGCTGGCCACGTCCCTCGGGCCCCTCGATGTCGCCCTCGGCGAGATCCTCTACGCGCTCCTGCGCGGCCTGCTCTACGCGACCGGTTTCATGATCGTCATGCAGGTGCTCGGGCTGAACCTCGCCTGGACCGCGATCCTCGCGATTCCGGCAGTACTCCTGATCGCGTTCGGTTTCGCGAGCCTGGGGATGGCGATCACGAGCTACATGAAGACGTTCCAGCACATGGACTGGATCAACTTCGTGCTGCTGCCGATGTTCCTCTTCTCGGCGACGTTCTACCCGATCACCGTCTACCCCGAGTGGGTGCAGTCGATCGTCATGGCACTGCCCCTCTGGCACGGCGTGGAACTCCTCCGCGGGCTGACCCTCGGCATCCTGTCGGTCGACATGCTGTGGCACGTTCTGTATTACGTCGTGATGATCGCCGTCGGGCTCGTCTTCACCACGAAGCGGCTGCGCGCGCTGTTCCTCGACTGAGGCTCAGCGGCCGGACTCCATGACCTCGCGCGCCTTGCGGATGCGACGCGGATTGACCGGATGCGTCGCGAGCACGACCTTGCCTCGGGAGTGCAGCTTCAGCAGGTCGTCGTAGGCCTCGGCGACGTCCGCCAGCGGATAGAAGCCCGAGACGAGCACGTTCACGGCGCGCTTCTCGGCGAGGGCGACGAGCTTGCGGAGCTGCTCGGTCCCGTGAGCGACGGCGTCGGGCTCGTCGGAGAGCAGGGCGACCTCACGGTCGCGACGGTCGGCGCTCGAGCGGAACTTGCCCGCCGGCACGCCGAGCGCCTCGGCGATGTCCTGCCCGTCCTGCCCGAAGTTGTCGATGTAGGCGCTCACTCCGTTCGGAGCCAGAGCGCGGATGCGGTCGACGATGCCGTCGCCGTACTGCACCGGCTTCACGCCGAGCTGTCGCAGATAGTCGAAGTTGCGGGCGCCGCACGTACCGATCACGCGGGCGCCGCGATGCATCGCGATCTGCGCCTCGACGCTTCCGACGCCGCCCGCCGCCGCCGAGACGACGACCGTGTCGCCCGCGCCCACTTTGAGTTCGTCGAGGATGTCGAGGGCCGTCGTTCCGGCCAGGTAGAGGCCGCCCGCGGTCTCGAAGGTGACGTTCTTCGGCTTACGGACCAGGCGGTCCACCGAGACGGTCACGTGGCTCGCCTGGGCACCTGCGCGGAGGTGCCCGACGACGTCGCTGCCGACGGGGAAATCGGCGGTATCGGAGCCGACGGCGATGACGGTCCCGGCGAAGCAGCTTCCCGACCGGCGGGGGAACTCGTCGTCCCACTCCTCCTCCGCACCGGATCTGACGAAACCGTCGATGTGGTTGAGGCCCATCGTCATGACCTCGACGGTCACCTCGCCCTGACGCGGTTCGGCGAGCGGACGGTCGACGAGGTGCAGCACCTCGGGTCCGCCGGTCTCGTCGTACTCGACGACCGATGCCTGGGTCACTTTCTTGATCGCCATCGTCCACTCCTCGTGTCCCTGTGAGGCTGACGATAGACCCGAGTGTGCCCCGAGAGGAGCTCTTGACAGACCGGATGCCGCGACCCTCCCGGTGGGGTGGGCCGCGGCATCCGTCGATTCAGCGGAGGTCAGCGGATGCCGAGGTCCGCGTGTCCGATGTTCGTCTCGTACTCGACGTCCTTCGTCTCCTTCGACAGCCACAGGGCGATGAAGGTGAGGACGGCGGAGCCCGACAGGTAGATGCCGACGAGCCACGGCGAGCCGCCCGCGGCCGCCCACAGCGCGGTCGCAACGATCGGAGCGAGTGCGGCGCCGAGGATCGACGACACGTTGTACGAGATCGCCGACCCCGTGTAGCGGACGTTCGTCGGGAAGAGCTCCGGCAGCAGCGCCCCCATCGGCCCGAACGTCGCACCCATGAGCATGAACCCGAGGATAAGGAAGCCCTGTACCAGTGCGCCGGTGAACTTCGGGTCGAGCTGGGGCAACAGGAACACGTTGAACAGGAGTCCGAAGACCCCGATGGCTCCGGTGATCCACAGGAGGAGCCGGCGGCGCCCGATGGAGTCCGCGACGGGACCCGAGAGCAGCGTGAAGATGCCGAAGAAGACCACGCCGACGATCTGCATGATGACGAAGTCCGTGTAGCCGAAGCCGAGGCCCGGCACGTAGGCGGCGGCGTCGAAGGCCGTGCCGGCCGCCTCAGCCGCTGAGGCGGCGCCCTCTGTCGTGGCCTTTGTGCCGTAGGCGAGGGTGAACGCGGTCATCAGGTAGAAGAGCACGTAGGTCGCCAGCATGATGAAGGTGCCGAGGATGAGTTGCCGCCAGTGCCGACGGACGACCTCGCCGAGGGGGAACTTGCGGATCGCGCCGGTCTTCTCCGCCTTGGCGAACGTCGACGACTCGACGAGCTTGAGCCGAACGTAGAGACCGACGATGACCATGACCGCCGAGAAGAGGAACGGCACGCGCCAGCCCCATTCGAGGAACGCCTCGCTCCGCTGCGCCGGGCCATCGGGGTGGGGGAGCGCGAAATAGATCGCGAGGAAGACGGAGTTCGCGATGATGAACCCGATCGGAGCTCCCAGCTGGGGGAACGTTCCGTACCAGGCGCGCTTGCCCTTCGGGGCGTTCTCGGTCGCGACGAGCGCAGCACCCGACCATTCGCCGCCGAGGGCGAAGCCCTGCGCGAGGCGGAGGATGAGCAGCAGGATCGGGGCGAGGACGTCGACCTGATCGTAGGTCGGCAGGAAGCCGATGAGGAAGGTGGCGACACCCATCGTGAGGAGAGAGCCGACGAGGGTGGCCTTGCGGCCGAACTTGTCGCCGAAGTGGCCGAAGATCACGGCGCCGATGGGGCGCGCCACCATCGCGGCGCCGAAGATGCTGAACGAGAGCAGCAGGTTCGCGGTGTCGTTGCCGGCGGGGAAGAAGAGGATGGGGAAGACGAGGACGGCGGCGGTCGCGTAGACGTAGAAGTCGTAGAACTCGATCGTCGTGCCGATGAGGCTCGCGGTGATGACGCGTGAGCGCGGATTGGCGGGGGCGACGGATGCCGCGGGTGCTGCGGATGACATGCGGGGGGACCTTCGGAGCGAAGCGGTGGGTCCTCATGGGACGTGTCGGCGGCGGATGACCTCGCAGGGGTGTCGCGGGGGCATCACAGCACTGGGATCACCGAGGCGCCGACGGAGTCGCCGACGCGCAAACCTCCACCCTACTCCCGCGCATCGCGGCGGGAAGTCCCGGTCAGCGCCAGATGACGGCGAGCCCCGCGTTGAGAAGGGTCAGGATGCCGATGGGCCAGAAGATCCCCGCGGGAACCGACCCCGACTTACGCAGGCGTCCCGCGCCGGCGCCGAGCAGACCGCCGATGAGCACGAGGACGACCAGCTTGATACCGATCTTGGCGTAGTTGAGGTCGTGGTCGAGGCCCCACGGCGCCGAGAGCGCGAGACCGGCGACGAGGGCGATGCCGAGGCCCCAGTGCATGATCCGGGTCACCCGACGCTGGCCGACCAGTTCGACCACCCAGGCGCCGAAGAGCGTCGCGAACCCGACGAGGTGGACGAGGACGACGATGCTGCGCAGGATCTCCATGCCCTCAGGCTAGCTGAAGGTGGAGATCCTGCGCACCAGGAGGTCGCGCGATCAGCCGCGGAGGTCGCGGAGGACGAGCGCGGTGCGGATGGCGGCATCCGCTGCTTCTGCGCCCTTGTCTTCCTTCGAGCCTTCGAGGCCGGCGCGATCGAGGCCCTGCTGCTCGTCGTCGAGGGTGAGCACGCCGAATCCGACGGGCTTGCCGGTGTCGAGGGCGACGCGGGTGAGGCCGTCGGTCGCAGCGGCCGAGACGAAGTCGAAGTGGGGCGTGCCGCCGCGGATGATCACGCCGAGGGCGACGACCGCGTCAGCGCCGGCGTCGAGCGCCGCCTTCGACGCGACGGGGAGCTCGAACGAGCCGGGTACACGCACGAGTCGCCATGAGGCCCCCGACGCATCCAGGACCCGTGCGGCGCCGGCGATCAGGCCGTTGCTGATGGCGTCGTGCCATTGGCCGGCGATGACGACCACCGACATCCCGTTCGCGTCGACCGCTTCGGTCTGGGGTGCTCCGTGTCCGCTCATGCCTTGTGCTCCTCACTGTGCGCGAGAGCCTCGCGCAGCTCGTCGGCGTCGATGATGTGGCCCATACGGTCGGCCTTCGTCGCCAGGTACTGGTGGTTGTTGGCGCCGACTCCGACGAGCAGGGGGACCTGATCGACGATCGAGAGCCCGAGCGCTCGCAGCTGCGAGACCTTGTCGGTGTTGTTGGTCAGCAGTCGGATCTGCGCGACCCCGAGGTCCTGCAGGATGCCGGCGGCCGCCGCGTAATCACGGGCGTCGGCGGGAAGTCCGAGGGCCAGGTTGGCGTCGACGGTGTCGAGGCCCCGCTCCTGCAGGCTGTACGCGCGCAGCTTGTTGATGAGGCCGATGCCGCGACCCTCGTGACCGCGCATGTAGATGACGATGCCGCCGTCCTGCTCGATCGCGTCGAGCGCAGCCTCGAGCTGCGGACCGCACTCGCACTTGAGCGAGCCGAACGCCTCGCCCGTCAGGCACTCGGAGTGCACGCGCACGAGCGGCGCATCCTCGGTGAGGTCGCCGGAGACGACCGCGATGTGGTCGGTGCCGGTGATCCGGTCCTTGTACGCGAGGAAGCGGAACTCGCCGTGCGAGGTCGGCACGGTCGCTTCGGCGCGGAGGCTCACCCGACGCTTGGGGATGCCGTCGGCGTGGGCGGCGGCGCTGTCGCCGTCGGCCGCGTTGAGGTGTGCGATGAGCTGCTCGATCGTGATGACGGGGATGCCTTCCCGCTCGCCCATCTCGAGGAGCCCCGGCATCCGCATCATGCTGCCGTCATCGGCGACGACCTCGCCGATGACACCGACGGGCTGGAGGCCGGCGAGCTGCATGAGCTCGACGGCGGCCTCGGTGTGCCCGGCACGCTCGCGGACCCCGCCGTCGACGGCCCGCAGCGGCAGGACGTGACCCGGACGGATGAGCGAGGCGGGGACCGAGTTCGGGTCTGCCAGGACGTTCACCGTGCGGGCGCGGTCGGACGCGCTGATGCCGGTCGTGACGCCCTCCGCGGCGTCGACGCTGACCGTGTACGCGGTGCTCCGGGCATCCTGGTTGACCTCCACCATCGGCGGCAGGTCGAGCCGGTCGGCCCAGTCGGCCGACATCGGCGCGCAGAGGAAACCGCTGGACCAGCGGATGGTCCAGGCGAGCCACTCCGGCGAGGCGAGCTCGGCGGACAGGATGATGTCGCCCTCGTTCTCGCGGCTCTCGTCGTCGGCGACCAGGATCGGCCGGCCCTCCTTGAGAGCTGCCAGGGCGTCGGGGATGGTGGAAAGGCTCATCGGGAGCCTCCTTCTTCTGTGGTCGGGATGCCGTCGGGCGAGGCGAATCGGAGCAGGCGCTGCACGTGCCGCGCCAGGATGTCGGTTTCGAGGTTGACCGGGTCGCCGGGCGTCAGCGCGCCGAGGGTGGTCACCTCGAGGGTTTCGGGGATGAGGGAGATCTCGAACCAGTGCGACGACGTGTCGGCGTCCGAGACGTCGGAGACGGTGAGCGAGACGCCCTGCACCGTGATCGAGCCCTTGTCGACGACGAGGGGGGCGAGCCCTGCCGGTAGCGAGACACGGATGACGCGCCACTGCTCGCCGGGACGCACCTCGAGCACCTCGCCGGTGCCGTCGACGTGCCCCTGCACGATGTGACCGCCGAGGCGCGTGTGCGCGGCGAGTGCCCGCTCCACGTTGACCGGCGAGCCGACGGCGAGGGTGCCGAGGGTCGACATGTCGAGCGTCTGCTTCATGACGTCGGCGGTGAAGCCTTCGGAGGTCTGCTCGGTGACGGTGAGGCACACGCCGCTGATCGAGATCGAGTCGCCGCGTGCCGCGTCGGAGACCGCGAGGGGAGCGCGCACGGCGAGGCGGACGCCGTCGCCGGACGGCTCGATCGCGGTGATGACGCCCTGCTCTTCGATGATGCCCGTGAACATCAGCTCTCCTTCGGGGTCAGGGTGACGAGGATGTCGTCGCCGAGTCTGTCGACACCGACGATGTCGAGTCGCCGCTGTTCTGCGATGGTCGTGACGCCGATGTCGCCGACGGCGACGCGCTCGCCGCCGATCAGTGTCGGAGCGATGTAGACGAGGAGCTCGTCGACGAGCCCCTGTCGCAGGAAGGATGCCGCGAGCGTCGGGCCGCCCTCGAGGAACACTCGGTGCGCCCCGAGTTCGCGGAGGCGGTCGAGGAGGTCCCGCAGATCCTCGCCCTCGTCCTGCATGAACGGTCGCGGGTGGGAGCGCAGGCGTGCCTCCTGCGGCACGGCGCGCGTTCCGACGACGACGGGACGGGGCTGGTCCTCGAAGAGACTGCCGTCCTGCCGGCGCGCGGTGAGTGCGGGGTCGTCGGCCAGCACGGTGCCCGTTCCGACGAGGATCGCGTCCGCGAGCGAACGGCGACGGTGGACGTCCGCGCGCGCGTCCGATCCGGTGATCCACTGGCTGGTGCCGTCGGATGCCGCGGCCCGCCCGTCGAGCGACTGCGCCCACTTCACGGTGACCTGAGGGCGTCCGAGGCGTTGCACCGTCAGCCATGACGCGATGAGCTCTTCGCCCTCCTCGCGGTGCACGCCACCTTCGACGTCCACACCCGCGTCGCGGAGCCGCTCGGCGCCTCCCGACGACACCGCGCCGGGGTCCGCTGCGGAGTAGACCACGCGGGCGACGCCCGCCTCGATGAGCGCGACCGCACACGGACCGGTGCGGCCCGTGTGGTTGCACGGCTCGAGGGTCACGACGGCGGTCGTTCCGCGCGCGGCATCCGCGTCCAGTTTCGACAGCGCGTCGATCTCGGCGTGAGGGGTGCCGGCACCGTGGTGCCAGCCCTCCGCGAGGACCTCGCCGTCGGGGGAGAGGATGACGGCGCCGACTTGGGGGTTCACTCCCCGCGGGCCGTGCTGCGCGAGCGCGAACGCGCGGCGAAGCGCGCTCTGCTCTGCGTCGGTGACACTCATCCGGATCCTCACGATGGGGTTCTCCGGGGCGCGGGCGCTGCAGACGTCATCGCGGAATCACCGCATCCGTCCGTGCTGCCTCCCATCCGGACTAGCGACTTGCGTCGCATCACCGTCGGTTCCGGAATTCCACCGGATCAGCAGGACCCGGGGGTCCCGCTCGCGGACTGTCACCGCCGGTTCGGATTCTCACCGACCCCGGAGCACGTTTCTTGCTCTTGAAGTGTAATCAACCGTCCTGCGCCCGATTCATTCCCTGTCATCTCTTGACATCCCAGGTCACTCGGCGAGCGAGCGGGCGGTCGCCTCGTCGACGACCAATTCGGTGACCAGGCGAGCCGCGAGGGCTCCGCGCAGGCTGTCGCGCTTGTCGACTCCCGACACGACGCACACACGGCTCGGCACGCGGCGGAGCACATCGAAGCGGGGCCCGGTCGCCCGGTCGTTCAGCTCGATCCCTCGGGTCGAGCCGTCGAGACGGTAGAACACCGTCGCGACGTCGCCGACGACGCCTTCGCGGTCGAGCGCCGCGAGTTCTTCCGGCTCGAGGTAGCCGCCGGAGTAGACGTGGCTGGGCACGCGGGAGTCCGCCGCGCCCACGCTGAAGACGACGAGGTCCATCGACGCGTGCATGTCGAGGATGCGGGTGGTGCTCCGCTCACGCCACATGGCGTGCTTCGTGCGGGGGTCGTCGAAGAACGCCGGCACGGGGAACTGCTGTGCGCTCCCGCCGTAGGCGACGGCGAACCGGCTCAGGATGTCGCTGGCGTAGAGGAGTCCGGTCGTCCGGGTGTTCCCCGATCCGTTCAGCTGCACGAACGTCGTCCCGTGGACGGACTTGGGGACGAGGCGGCGGCTGACGGCCGCCGTCGTGGACCCCCACGCGATCCCGACGGTGGCGTCGGGCACGACGAGGTCGCCCAGCAGGTGAGCTGCGGCGGTCGCGACGCGCTCGAGCCGCTCGACATCGCTCGCGTCGTCGGGCACCGGAACGACGTGCGCGGTGATGCCGTACCGGTCGGCGAGGTTCTGCTCCAGCAGCTGCGGCGCGGCGAAGGGGGAGCGGATGCGGATGTCCACGATCCCGCTCGCCCGCGCCCGCGAGAGGAGCCGGGACACCGTTGAGCGCGAGGTCCCCAGCTCGCGTGCGATGGCTTCCATCGTGCGCTCCTGGACGTAGTACAGATGCGCCGCGGTGAGGGCGCGACGGATGTCGTCGGGATCGAGTGTGTCTTCCACGAGGGACAGTGTGCACGTATGTGCAAGCGGACTGCAATCCCGTCCACGAATGTCATCATTGGTCCCAACAGCCACTCCGGTGGCGGTCTGAGGCGACCGGGTCGACACCCGGCAGAAGTGGGAGTGTGACGTGGACACCGAGATCCGACGGACGACGACGGCGCTGCGCGAGCGGCCCCAGGCTGACGTGCTCATCATCGGCGGCGGCATCAACGGCGTCGCGACCTTCCGCGATTTGGCTCTGCAAGGAATCGACGTGGCCCTCGTCGAGCGCAGCGACTTCCTCTCCGGCGCGTCCGCCGCGTCGAGCCACATGATCCACGGCGGCATCCGCTACCTCGAGAACGGCGAACTCCGCCTCGTCCACGAAGCCGTCACCGAGCGCAACGACCTCCTCACCACAGCGGCCCACTACGTCCGGCCCCTCCGCACCACCGTGCCGATCTTCTCGACGTTCTCGGGTCTGCTCTCCGCGCCGCTGCGGATGGTGCTCCACCGCAAGACGGCTTCGACCGAGCGCGGTGCCCTGCTCATCAAGGTCGGCCTCATCATCTACGACTCGTTCTCCCGGGGCGGCGGCAAGGTCCCGCGCCACACGTTCCACGGTCGCCGCCGGTCGCTTCGTGCGCTGCCCGACCTGAACCCCGACGTGAAGTACACGGCCACCTACTGGGATGCCTCGCTCCGCGACCCCGAGCGCCTCGGCCTCGACCTCGTCCGCGACGGCGTCGCCCTCGGCGGCAGCCGTGCCCGCGCGGCGAACTACGTCTCCGCCGCGGGCGTCCAGGACGGCAAGGTCGTCCTCCGCGACGAGGTGACCGGTGAGGAGTTCCCGTTCGCGGCATCCGTCGTCCTCAACGCGGCGGGCCCGTGGACCGACCTCGCCAACCGCGCGCTCGGTGACGCCACCCACTACATGGGCGGCACCAAGGGGTCGCACATCGTCCTCGACCACCCCGAGCTGATGCAGGCCACCGGCGGGCGGGAGCTCTTCTTCGAGCACTCCGACGGACGCATCGTCCTCATCTACCCGCTCAACGGTCGCGTCCTGGTCGGCACGAGCGACCTCGAGCACGACATGTCCGAACCGGCCGTCTGCACCGAGGAGGAGGTCGACTACTTCCTCGACCTCATCGGTCACGTCTTCCCGACGATCCCCGTGGACCGCTCGCAGATCGTCCACCGCTACTCGGGCGTTCGTCCTCTCCCCGGCCACGGCGACATCGCCGCAGGATTCGTCTCCCGCGACTACCGGATCGAAGAGGCCGTGCTCCCCGGGTCGGACCGCGTCCCCGTGCTGAGCCTCGTCGGCGGAAAGTGGACGACCTTCCGCGCCGTCGCTGCGCGCCTCACGGACGAGCTCCTAGCACGGATCGGCCGCGACCGCGTCCGCTCCACCAAGGGCCTGCCGATCGGCGGCGCCGTCGGGTTCCCCCGCACCGACGCCGAGCGCGACGAATGGGTCCACCAGTACCTGTCCGACTTCGGCCCCGAGCGCGGCACCCGGATGCTGCACCGCTACGGCACGCACGCGCTCGCCGTCGCGGCTTCGATCCGTGAGGACGACGCCGACGCCCCGCTCGCGTCGCTTCCGCGGTTCACCTCGGGCGAGTTCCGCCACATCGCCCGCACCGAGTCGATCGTCCACCTCGACGACATCCTCCTCCGCCGCACCAACATCGCTTTCCGCGGTGAGGCGACGGTCGAGGTCGTCGAAGAAGTGGCAGACGCCGTCGCCGATGTGATGGGGTGGGATGCCGCAGCACGGCGCTCCGAGATCGATCGGGCTCTCGCCGCGGTGCACGCCGCCGATCCCGTCGCCGTCTGACGCCGACGCCGGCACTTCCGTCGCCGCGACCTGGCGACGAGCACTCGAAGAGGAGACGAGACGTGGCCGAACACGTGATCGCCATCGACCAGGGAACCACTTCGACACGCGCGATCGTGTTCGACGGCGAAGGGGCTCTCATCGCCACCGCGCAGCGGGAGCACGAGCAGATCTTCCCGCGCGCCGGGCGGGTCGAGCACGACCCCGTGGAGATCTGGACGAACACGGAGTGGGTGCTCGCTCGCGCCCTCAACCAGGTCGGCCTGTCGGCGGCCGACGTCGCCGCGATCGGCGTCACCAATCAGCGTGAGACGGCGATCGTGTGGGACCGCCGCACCGGCCGCCCCATCCACAACGCCCTCGTCTGGCAGGACACGCGGACGCAGCCCGCGATCGACCGGCTCATCGACGCTCACGGCGTCGACGCGTTCGCTGACGTCACCGGTCTGCCGCTCGCGTCGTACTTCTCGGCATCCAAGATCGCGTGGATCCTCGACAACGTCGACGGCGCGCGCGAGGCGGCGAAGACCGGCGACCTGCTGTTCGGCACGCCCGACACCTGGATCGTCTGGAACCTCACGGGCGGGAGCGACGGCGGCATCCACATCACCGACGTCACCAACGCGAGCCGCACCCTGCTGATGGACCTGAAGACCCTCGACTGGTCCGACGAGATGCTGCAGGTGTGGGACATCCCGCGCGAGATGCTGCCCGAGATCCGCTCGTCCTCCGAGGTGTACGGCGAGGTCGTGCAGCCGCGGGTGGCCCGCGGCATCCGCATCGCCGGCATCCTCGGCGACCAGCAGGCCGCCACCTTCGGGCAGGCGGCCTTCGACGCCGGACAGTCCAAGAACACCTACGGCACCGGCAACTTCCTCCTCGTCGGCACCGGCACCGAGCTCGTCCGCTCGCAGGCCGGTCTCATCACGACCGTCGCGTACCGCCTCGGTGACGAGCCCGCGCACTACGCGCTCGAAGGGTCGATCGCCGTCACGGGCTCCCTCGTCCAATGGCTGCGCGACAACCTCGGGATCATCTCGGAGTCCGCCGAGGTCGAACGTCTCGCCCGGAGCGTCGAGGACAACGGCGGTGCCTACTTCGTGCCCGCCTTCTCGGGCCTTTTCGCCCCCTATTGGCGCCCCGACGCCCGCGGCGCCCTCGTCGGTCTCACCCGGTACGTCACGAAGGCGCACATCGCGCGGGCGGCCCTCGAGGCCACCGCGTTCCAGACGCGCGACGTCATCACGGCCGTCGTCTCCGACACCGGCCGCGACCTCGACGAGCTGCGGGTCGACGGCGGCATGACGCGCAACGACATGCTCATGCAGTTCCAGGCCGACATCCTCGGGATCCCCGTGATCCGCCCGAAGGTGGTCGAGACCACCGCGCTCGGAGCCGCCTACGCGGCCGGTCTCGCCGTCGGTGTGTGGTCCGACAAGGACGCCCTCCGCGGCTACTGGCAGGAAGATCGCCGGTTTGAGCCGCAGATGGACCCGGACGAACGCGACCGTCGCTGCCGCCTGTGGGCGAAGGCCGTCGAGAAGTCGATGGGCTGGGTCGACGACGACGCACGCGTCCTCGCCGGCACCGTCTGACCTACTTCAGCAGACGCGACAGGCGCCGGTCGGCGAGGATCTTGCCGCCGGTCTGACACGTCGGGCAGTACTCGAGGCTGTTGTCGGCGAAGAAGACCGAGCGCACCTCGTCGCCGCACACGGGACAGATCTCGCCGCGGCGACCGTGCACGGCCATGCCGCGACGTTTGGCATCTTTGAGGTCAGCAGGCGGTTTGCCGGATGCCGCGGCCACCGCATCCGTCAGCGTCTGCCGCGTCGCGGCGTAGAGCCGATCGATCTCGGCATCCGTCAGCGTCGCCGCCAAGGCGTAGGGCGACATCTTCGCGGCGTGCAGGATCTCGTCGGAGTAGGCGTTCCCGATGCCGGCGACGATCGACTGATCGCGGAGGACACCCTTGATCTGCGTACGGCGGCCGGTGAGGAGTCCGGCGAGCGTGTCGCGGGTGAAGGACGCGTCGAGCGGGTCGGGACCCAGGCGCGCGATCCCGGGGACGTAGGCGGGGGAGCGGGCGGCGTAGTACGCGAGCGACTTCTTCGTGCCGGCCTCGGTGAGGTCGAACCCCGATCCGTCGTCGAATCCGACGCGGAGGGCGATCGGCGTCTTGCCGGGGCGGATGACCGTCGAGGGCAGCTGGTCGTACCAGCGGAGCCAGCCCGCCTTGGCGAGATGGAAGATCAGGTGGGCGCCGGCATCCGTTTCGAGGTCGATGAACTTGCCGTGGCGGGACGCGCCGGTGACCTGTGCGCCGGTGATGGCGTCGATCGGCGGGTCGTACGTCTTGAGTGCGGCGATGTTCGCAACCGACACCTTCGTGACGGTCAGTCCGGTCGCGCGCTCGCGAAGGAAGTCGACCAGTCCCTGTACCTCGGGCATCTCAGGCATGGGGTCATCCTGCCATCGGCGGAGGACGCGGGTCAGGGGGTTGTCAGAGGACCGGCCAGGGGTGCGGCGTGCGGTCGTCGGTCGCGAGCACGGCGGCGATCCAGCCGTCGTCCCGGCCGCGCGGACCGGAGAGGCCCTGGCGCAGAGTGCCTTCGAAGCGGAAGCCGAGCTTCTGCGCGACGCGAGCCGACGCCTGGTTGCCGACGATCGCCCGCCACTCGATCCGCCTCAGCGACAGCGGCTCGGCGAACCCGAAGTCCACGACCGCCGCCGCCGCTTCGGTGAGGAAGCCGTGGCCTCGGGCGGCGGCATCCAGCCAGAATCCGATCTCGGCGGCGCCCTGCTTCTCGACCCGGTGCAGGCCGATCATGCCGATCCAACGGCCCTCGCGGCGGACGCCCCAGGTGAGCTCGCTCTCCTCGTCCCACCACGTCGCAGCTTTGTCGATGAAGTCCTCGGCGTGGGTCCGCTCGTACGGCGAGGGGAGTGTGGTCCACCGCGGCACCTCAGGATCCTGCGCCGCGGCCGTGATCGCGTCGACGTCGGCCGTTGTCGGCACCGACAACTCGAGCCGCTCCGTCCGCAGGGTCACCGGTTGCATGCCCCGACCCTACCCAGGTGTGTGCCGTTCTCCGGACACGTCGGGTGACGGGGCATCAGTGCGGCCTCCGTGGCTCAATCTTCCGGAGAACGGGACGCGGGTGGGCGACCTGCCCGTCCCATGGTCCTCGGCACAGCACGCCGCGCTGGATCGCCCGGCACGTGCCGTTCTCCGGAGGGAACGCGCATCGCAGCCGGGGATGGTGCTTCCCGTAGCGCTGCTCCGGAGAACGGCCCGCGTCTCCTGCACGTCGCCGATCCCCGCTTCAGGATCGGCGTCACCTGTGGAGAGGGCCGGAGGCCGATCGCGCACCGGTCAGGGTGGGCGCATGTGGGAGAGCGAACGTCGGGTGTTCCGGCAGCGGGCCGCGGAGGTCCTCGAAACGCCGGTGTGGAGCACTGCGCAGCTCCGGGCGGAAGGGGTGAGCAAGCGCGCGATCGCTGCGGCGATCCGGGAGGGGCGGCTGATTCGTGCGCGCCGGGACAACTACGTCGCCGCCGGCACTGACCAGGCGCTGGTCGCCGCCGTCGAGGCAGGAGGAGTGCTGACCTGCGTGAGCGCCTTGCGGCTGTTGGGAGTCTTCGTGCTCGACGGCGGGGGTCTCCACGTCCTCGTGCCGCCCCACTCGACTCGGCTGAAGCCCTCCGGCGACGAGCGGATCGTGCGTCACTGGCTCCGGGCGTCGGACGGCGCTTTGCCTCGCCGAGCGTGCGCTCACCCCATCGACATGCTCGCGCACGCGGTGCGCTGCCAGCCTCCGCGCGCAGCTGTAGCCTCGCTGGACAGCGCGCTGCACACGGGGTTGATCCGACCGAGCGACGTCACGGAGGTGTTCGCACTCCTCCCGAAGCGATTCGCGCCGCTGATGGCACTGCTCGATGGCCGGGCGGAGTCCGGGCCCGAAACGCTCGCTCGACTGCTCATACGCGGCATCACCAGGGATGTCGACCTGCAGGTGCGCATCGATGGGGTGGGCAGGGTCGACCTCCTTGTGAACGGGTGGCTGGTGATCGAATGCGACAGCGAGGCTCATCACCTCGGGTCGGAGGCATACCGTTCCGATCGCACCCGAGACCTCGCGTTGGCGGAGCGCGGATACACCGTCATGCGGCTGTCAGCCGCCGACATCATGTGGCGGCCCGAGCAGGTGGCCTCGGCGGTTCGCGGCCTGCTCCGCTCCCGGCGTCGGGTGTGAGCCCGTCAGCGTGCCGTTCTCCGGATGAATCCCACCACCCCGGCACCCTCAGGTCCGTCACCGACCGTTGGTCCGGAGAACGGCACGCGTCCGCGCCGAGACGTACCGCCCCGGGCGTCAGCCGTCGGGGTGCTGCTGGATCCAGACGGCCATCGCGGCGAGATTGGACAGGGGAGCCATCGCCCCGATGACCGGCGCGTCGAACACCATGGACGCCACGCCCGATTCCGCATACGAGGCGACCCAGCCGGCGGCATCCGGCAGGGGGACGGCCGGCAGTCGGTCGACCTCTTCCTTCGGGATGCCGAATCCTGCGGCGGCGTCTTGCGCGCGCTCCGGGGTCGAGAAGGCGAAGATCGCCGGGCCCTGCGGGGTGGTTGCGGCGAACGGGGTGGGCTGCTCGTCGGTTCCGCGCGCGATGAAGATCCACTTGTCGAGCGCGAACACCGCCCGCCACAGTCGCTCCTGCGCCTCGCGGTCGTCGGGCGCCGCCATCGACGGTCCCGCGGCGGCGTCGATCGCTGCGACGAGGGCAGCGTCAGGGTCGAGCTGCGAGGCGGAGGGATCAGGCACGACGCAGCAGCCCGAGCTTGTCGTACACGTCGCCGAGGGTCCGGTCGGCGACCTCTTCAGCCCGCGCGGCGTTCGTCGCGAGCACACGGTCGAGTTCGGCCGGATCGTCGAGCAGCTCGAGCGCACGCGCCCGTACGGGACCGAACTCCGCGACGACGACCTCGGCCAGACCCTTCTTGAAGTCGCCGTATCCGCGTCCCGCGTACTCATCCTCGATCGAGGGGATCTCGCGACCGGTGAGGGCTGCGTAGATCACGAGCAGATTCGACACACCGGGCTTCTCCGCGCGGTCGTAGCGCACGACCCCTTCGGAGTCGGTGACGGCGCGCATGACCTTCTTGGCGGACTTCGCCGGGTCGTCGAGGAGCCACAGGACCCCGGCATCCGACTCGGCGGACTTCGACATCTTCGAGGTCGGATTCTGCAGGTCGTAGATGCGCGCCGTGTCCTTCTGGATGACCGGCTTCGGCACGCGGAACGCCTCGCCGAAGCGGCTGTTGAAACGCTCCGCGAGGTCACGGGTCAGCTCGACGTGCTGCTTCTGGTCGTCGCCGACGGGGACGATGTCCGTCTGGTACAGCAGGATGTCGGCGGCCATCAGGATCGGGTAGGTGAAGAGGCCGACGTTCGTCGCGTCGGTGCCGTAGCGCGCCGACTTGTCCTTGAACTGCGTCATCCGCCCTGCCTCACCGAAGCCCGTGATGGTCGACAGCACCCACGCCAGCTCGGCGTGCGCGCGCACGTGCGACTGCACGTACAGGGTCGATTTGGCGGGCTCGATGCCGGCGGCGATGTACTGGGCAGCTGTCCGGCGGGTCTTCTCACGGAGCTCCGACGGATCGTTCGGCTGTGTGAGGGCGTGCAGGTCGACGACGGAGAAGAACGCGTCGTAGGACTCCTGCAGGTCCCGCCACTGCATGAGCGCCCCGATGTAGTTGCCGATCTGGAGGGAGTCGGCGGAGGGCTGCATTCCGGAGTACAGGCGGGGTTTGCTCACCCTACGATCCTAGGCGCGAACGGATGCTGCGCCCCCGCTGCCCGTGCTCAGCTGCCGAGCGTGTAGTCCGCGACGACGGGCGCGTGGTCGCTCCACCGGGTGTCCCACGAGGGGGCGCGGACGACCCGGTAGTCGGTTGCCCGGGTCGCGAGTTCCGCGGTGGCGAGGTGGTAGTCGATGCGCCACCCGGTGTCGTTGTCGAACGCCTTTCCGCGGTTCGACCACCAGGTGTAGGGTCCGTCCGTCTCGCCCGCGAAATTGCGCCCGACGTCGACCCAGCCGAGTCCGGTGCCGCTCTCGCCGTCGACGGTCGCGACGGTGTCGCCCGCGGGCCCGGTGAACCGGTCGAAGTAGGCGCGCTCGCGGGGGAGGAAGCCGGCCTTCTTGACGTTGCCCTTCCAGTTGCGGATGTCGAACTCGCGGTGCCCGACGTTCAGGTCACCGGTGATGAGCGCGAGGTCACCGAGGTGCGGCATCCGCTCTTCCATCGCGTCGAGGAAGGCGTACTTCGCCATCTGCTTCTCGGTGCCGGCCTCGCCCGTGAAGACGTAGGCGCTCACGACCGTGAGGAGCTCGCCATCGACCTCGATGTCGGCCTCGACCCAGCGCCCCTTCGAGTCGAGCGCCTCGTCGCCGAGGTCGACCCGCCACACGTCGAGCGGTTCCCGCGCGGCGATCGCGACGCCCGCGCGCCCCTTCGCGAGGGCTTCGTCGTTCACGATGTGCCACCCGGGCAGAGCTGCCGCGAGATCGGATGCCTCGGCCCGCACCTCCTGCAGGGTCAGGACGTCGACATCGGCGGTTTCGAGCCACCCGTGCATCCCTTTCCGGGCGGCGGCGCGGATGCCGTTGACGTTGACGGAGGCGATGCGGAGTGTTCGTGGCACGCCTTCCAGCGTATCGACGACCGCCGACACGCCTTCACTCCCGGGTGCGTTCCCGCAGTTCCTCCGCGTGCCGGAGGTCGCGCCGGGCACCCGGCCTCTGCCACCACGAGGCGTCCGCGAGCGACTGCCGCGCCTCGCGGACTCCGGCCTCGGCGACGACCCGGAGTGCTCGTCGCTCCCGTTCCAGCCGCTCTGCCGCGGTCGTCTCGACCAGGGGGATGTCGGCGTCGTCTGCGGCGACAGCGATCCAGGATGCCGCGACCAGGATCACGATCCCGGCGAGGCGGAGCCACAGCAGCAGGCCGATGACGACGGAGAACGTCGCCAGGAGCGGGTTGGTCGGCGAGTACACGGCGAGGAAACCGCCGCCGAGCTGCAGGAGCGCGAGCGCGCCGCCGCCTGCGAGCGCGCCGGGGAGGATCGCGCGCCACGGCAGGGAGGTGCCGGTGAGGAATCGGATGAGGCCGGTCAGCGCAGCCGTGTTCAGGAGGACGCTGACGAGGACCGACGCGATACGACTCGTCACGTCGACGACCGCCGATTCGTACGGCACATCCGCCCAATCGAGGACGAGCGCGACGACGCCGCCGGCGACGAGGCCGAGGACGGCGCCGAGGACGAGAGCGAGCCCGAACAGCAGGGCCGCCAGAAGATCGCCGAGCTTCAGCAGAACGAAGCTGCGGGTGTCGAACGGGAGGCCGAAGATGCCGCGCACCGCGCGACGGGTGAAGGTGACGAATCCGATAGACGTCCAGATCGCGACGGCGACGGCGATCGCACCGGTCACGGCGAAGAGGCTGCTGCTGTCGCGCGCGATGTCGGCGACGTCAGCCGGGTCGAGCGTGCCCCCGGCGGCGATGAAGCCGGGCAGGTAGGAGTTCACGACCGTGATGACGCCGTCGATCGCCGCTTGCGACCCGCCGAGCCACAGGCCCACACCCGCGATCGCCGTGTACAGCGTCGCGAAGATCGCGAACAGGGACTGGTAGCTGATGCTCGCCGCCAGCAGGAATCCGTTCCGCCGCAGGAACCGTCGCCACACCCGCACGGGGAATGACTCGACCGTCCTGCGAGTCAGCACCGTGGCACGCTCGATCGGCTGATCGAGGCGCTCGCGCAGACGAGACGCCTCCCACCGCTCGCGCAGGGGAGGCGTCTCGTCGTCTGAGGTCACGCCTCGAGGCTATCCGGGCCGGTCAGCTGCGGAGAACAGCCTGCTTGACCTCGGCGATGGCCTTGGTGATCTCGATGCCGCGGGGGCACGCCTCGGTGCAGTTGAAGGTCGTGCGGCAACGCCACACGCCTTCTTTGTCGTTGAGGATGTCGAGGCGCACGTCGGCGGCATCGTCGCGCGAGTCGAAGATGAAACGGTGCGCGTTGACGATCGCGGCGGGACCGAAGTACTGACCGTCGGTCCAGAACACGGGGCACGAGGACGTGCACGCGGCGCAGAGGATGCACTTCGTGGTGTCGTCGTAGACCGCGCGGTCCTTGATCGACTGGAAGCGCTCCTTGCCGGGCTCCGGAGCGGACTTCGGCTGCAGGAAGGGCTGCACGTCGCGGAAGGACTCGAAGAACGGGTCCATGTCGACGATGAGGTCCTTCTCGAGCGGCAGGCCCTTGATCGCCTCGACGTAGATCGGCTTCGAGATGTCGAGGTCCTTGATCAGCGTCTTGCAGGCGAGGCGGTTGCGACCGTTGATGCGCATGGCGTCCGACCCGCAGATGCCGTGCGCGCAGGAGCGACGGAAGCTCAGCGTGCCGTCCACGTCCCACTTGATGCGGTGCAGCGCGTCCAGAACACGGTCCGTGGGGTACATCTCCACGTCGTAGTCGACCCAGCGCGGCTCAGCATCCACCTCGGGATCGAATCGCCGGATGATGAAGGTGACCAGGTACGACTGGATGCCGGAGTCGTTCGCCTCCTGCGTGTCCGCAGGTGCGCCGCTGTCGACGATCGTCATCAGTACTTCCTCTCCATCGGCGGGTAGTTGTACTCGCCCTGCTCGTTCTTGGTGAACACGACCGGCTTCCAATCCAGACGGATGTGGTCCTCGGGGTTCGCGGAGTGCGGGTCACCCGTGAGGTAGGCCATCGTGTGCTGCATGTACTTGTCGTCGTTGCGGTCGGGGTAGTCCTCGCGCATGTGGCCGCCGCGGCTCTCGCGCCGGTTGCGGGCGGCGTAGGCGACGATCTCGGCGATGTCGAGGAGGAACCCGAGCTCGACGGCCTCGAGCAGGTCGGTGTTGTACCGCTTGCCCTTGTCATCGACGTGCACGTTCTTGTACCGCTCGCGCAGATCGTTGATCGTGCCCATGACGTTCGTGAGCGTCTCTTCGGTGCGGAAGACCTGGGCGTTCGCGTCCATCTCCTCCTGCAGCTTCTTGCGAAGCGTCGAGATGCGCTCGGTGCCCGCGTTGCTCCGCAGGCCCTCGATCATCTCGCGGACCTCCTTCGCGGGGTCCTCCGGAAGGGGCATGAACTCCGCCGTCTGCACGTACTCGACGGCGTTCTGGCCCGAGCGCTTGCCGAACACGTTGATGTCGAGCAGCGAGTTGGTGCCGAGACGGTTGGCCCCGTGTACCGAGACGCACGCGCACTCGCCCGCGGCGTAGAGGCCCGGGACGACGGTGTCGTTGTCGGCGAGCACCTCGCCCTTGATGTTGGTCGGGATGCCGCCCATCGCGTAGTGCGCGGTCGGCATGACGGGCACCGGCTCGACGACCGGGTCGACACCCAGGTAGGTGCGCGCGAACTCGGTGATGTCGGGGAGCTTGGTCTCGAGGACCTCCGCACCGAGGTGCGTGCAGTCGAGGTAGACGTAGTCCTTGTTCGGACCGGCGCCGCGGCCCTCGAGGACCTCCTTGACCATGCATCGCGCAACGATGTCGCGAGGCGCGAGGTCCTTGATCGTCGGGGCGTAGCGCTCCATGAAGCGCTCGCCCGAAGCGTTGCGGAGGATCGCGCCCTCACCACGGGCACCCTCGGTGAGGAGGATGCCGAGGCCCGCGAGGCCTGTCGGGTGGAACTGGAAGAACTCGATGTCCTCGAGGGGGAGACCCTTGCGCCAGACGATCCCGACGCCGTCACCGGTGAGGGTGTGCGCGTTCGAGGTGGTCTTGAAGATCTTGCCGAAGCCACCGGTCGCGAAGATGACGGCCTTGGCGTGGAAGACATGGAGGTCGCCGGTGGCGAGCTCGTACGCGACGACACCGGCGATGCCGGTGCGACCCAGGGCATCCTTCACCGTGATCAGGTCGAGCGCGTAGTACTCGTTGAAGAAGTTGATGCCGAGCTTCACGCAGTTCTGGAACAGCGTCTGCAGGATCATGTGGCCGGTGCGGTCAGCTGCGTAGCAGGCGCGACGGACCGGGTTCTTGCCGTGCTCGGCGGTGTGACCGCCGAAACGACGCTGATCGATCTTGCCGTCGGGCGTGCGGTTGAAGGGCAGGCCCATGTTCTCGAGGTCGATGACCGCGTCGATGGCTTCCTTCGCGAGGATCTCGGCGGCGTCCTGGTCGACGAGGTAGTCGCCGCCCTTGACGGTGTCGAAGGTGTGCCACTCCCAGGAGTCCTCTTCGACGTTGGCGAGCGCTGCCGCCATGCCGCCCTGCGCCGCGCCGGTGTGGCTGCGGGTCGGGTAGAGCTTCGTGATGACGGCGGTCTTCGCGCCGGGCCCGGCCTCGATGGCCGCGCGCATGCCGGCCCCGCCGGCGCCCACGATCACGACATCGAACTGGTGGTAGTGGACGCCGTCCTTGACGACGGAGTCCGCGGTCTGGGTGCTCACGTGACGGTTGCCTCTGCTCTCTGCGTTTGCGTGCCGGTCGAGCCGGCTCAGCCCTGTGCCTTGCAGACCTCGGCGACGACGCTGCCGTCGCTGAGGTTCGGGATGCAGGGGTCGAAGGTGAAGACGACGAGGGTGCCGAGGATGATCATGAATCCGGCGACCACCCACAGGCTCGTGACGAGGACCCGACGCACCTTCGCGTTGGTGACGTAGTCGTTGACGATGGTCCGCATGCCGTTGGTGCCGTGGATGAACGCCAGCCACAGCATGAGGACGTCCCAGACCTGCCAGAACGGGCTCGCGAACTTGCCGGCGACGAACGAGAAGTCCAACGCCGAGATGCCCTGGCCGATCATCAGGTTGACGAACAGGTGGCCGAAGATGAGGACGATCAGGAGCACGCCGGAGACGCGCATGAAGACCCAACCCCACTGCTCGAGGTTCGGGCCCTTCCGGCGGACGGAGGCCTTGCCCTGCGGTGTGCGCGGGGGAACGAGGGTGTCGGCGGTCATCAGTGCTCGCCTCCCATGTGCGAGAAGACATTCGGAAGGTGGCGGGCGGCGAAACCGACGAGGGTGACGGCCCAGACGGCCAGCACACCCCACCACAGCTGACGCTGGTGCCGCGTGGCCCACGGCCACAGGTCGACCGCGATGATGCGGAGCCCGTTGAACGCGTGGTAGACGATCGCGGCGACCAGGGCGACTTCGCCGAGGCCCATGACCGGGTTCTTGTACGTGCCGATGACCGCGTCGTACGCCTCGGGGGAGACCCGGATGAGCGCGGTGTCGAGGACGTGCACGAGCAGGAAGAAGAAGATGGCGATACCGGTGATGCGGTGCAGAACCCACGACCACATGCCCTCGTTGCCGCGGTACAGCGTGCCGCGCGGGGTCTTGGACGTGGTCTCAGCTACCGACGGCGTGACGCGTGCTGGTGCAGACACGGTCGTCCTCCCTTGGGTGAGATGGGTGGCGCTTGTGCGGCGAGATCACGGCATCCCAGGGAATGTCGCCCATCGTCGCAAGCGGGCGCACCGACCATCCTAAGCGGCCCTGAAGGGGGTGGGCGAGGAAGGGCAACCTTAGGAACGGCGGTCATCCGAGGTCTGTCGTCGTCATGGGTTCGGAATGGGGGCGACACGGTCGGCCGGTAGGGTTCGGACCATGGTCGAACACATCGAGAACTTCTACGCCGTCATCCCCGCCGGCGGTGTCGGATCACGCCTGTGGCCGCTGTCGCGGGCCGACGCACCGAAGTTCCTCCATGACCTGACGGGTTCGGGTCATTCCCTCCTCCGCGACACCTGGAACCGGCTCGAACCGCTGACCGGTCCGAATCGGATCGCGGTCGTCACGGGCCGCGCGCACCGCGCGGCCGTCGAGGCGCAGCTGCCCGGTATCCCGGACAAGAACGTCATCCTCGAGTCCGAGCCGCGCGACTCCGCTGCCGCCATCGGTCTCGCTGCCGCGATCCTGCACCGGCGGCATCCGGATGCCGTCATCGGTTCCTTCGCGGCCGACCACGTCATCCGCGGTTCTCGCGTCTTCGAGTTCGCGGTGCGCGACGCCGTCGAGGTCGCGCGCGAGGGGTACATCTGCACGATCGGCATCACCCCGACGGAGCCCGCAGTCGGTTTCGGGTACATCAAGCGGGGCGGCGAGCTGATCGTCGACGGTGCGCGGGATGCCTCCCTGGTCGAGCGGTTCGTCGAGAAGCCCGACCTGGAGACCGCGAAGGCCTACGTAGCGGACCGCTCCTATCTCTGGAACGCGGGCATGTTCATCTCGCGGGCCGATGTCCTCCTCGCCGAGATCGAGGCCAACAACCCCACGCTGCACGCGGGCCTGCTCGAACTCGCCGAGGCGTGGGATGACCGCGAGCGCCGCGGCCCCGCCGTCGACCGCATCTGGCCGACGCTGCAGAAGATCGCGATCGACTACGTCGTCGCGGAGCCCGCTGCGGAGAAGGGGAAGCTCGCCGTCGTCCCCGGCCACTTCGACTGGGATGACGTGGGGGACTTCGCCAGCCTCGCGAAGCTCAACTCCGGCGGGCGCACCGACCTCGCGATCCTCGGAAAGAACGCCCGGGTGCTGTCGGATGCGGCGAGCGGCATCGTGGTCTCGCAGACCAGCCGTGTCATCAGCATCATCGGCGTGAAGGACATCGTCGTCGTCGACACAGACGACGCCCTGCTCGTGACGACGGCCGAGCACGCGCAGCGCGTGAAGAGCGTCGTCGACGCACTCAAGGTCACGGGCCGCGGCGACGTCCTCTGACCCCGACGCCGTTGGGCAGGATGCCGCTCCCGTGACGGGTTCATTGCGGCTTTGTAACCATTCCGAGGAACGGCCTCATCAGGGTGCCCGGTCGTCGTCACAGTAGGTAACTTCGGTTGCGCACACCCGCGAAGTCCGCGGGTTCTCTTCCGTGGAGGCACACTTGACCATCTCGAACCCGAAGAAGCTCGCCGGCATCGCCGGTGCCGCGCTTCTCATCGCCGCGCTGGCTGGCTGCGGCACCGCCCCCGAGGCCACCTCCCCGTCGTCCTCCGCCGGCGCCGGTGCTGGCAACGTCGTCGACGGCTTCATGCCCTGCCTCATCTCCGACGCCGGTGGCTGGAACGACAAGTCGTTCAACGAGTCCGCCAAGAACGGCATGGACAAGGCTGCCGGCGAGCTCGGCATCAAGCCCCTCGAGTTCGAGTCGACGAACGACAACGACTATGCGCCGAACATGACCACGGCCATCTCCGAGGGCTGCACGCTCATCGTCTCCGTCGGCTACAAGCTCGCGGCCGCCACGGTCGAGGCCGCCAAGGCCAACCCCAACCTGCAGTTCGCGATCATCGACGACTTCGCCGACGTCGACCAGGACGGCAAGACCGACGCCCCGAACATCAAGCCCCTCGTCTTCAACACGGCCGAGGCGGCCTACCTCGGTGGCTACGCCGCCGCGGCGTGGTCGGCTGAGGCCGGCGTGAACAAGGTCGGCACCTTCGGCGGGGCGCAGATCCCCTCCGTCGCCGTCTTCATGGACGGTTACGCGCTCGGTGTCGAGAAGTACAACGAGGACAAGAAGGCCGACGTCAAGCTCTTCGGCTGGGATGTCGCGGCTCAGAAGGGCGCCTTCACGGGCGGCTTCGACGCCAACGACACCGCCAAGCAGACGGCGCAGTCCGTGCTCGACCAGGGCGTCGACGTCATCCTCCCCGTCGGTGGCCCCATCTACACGAGCGCCGCAGCGGCGATCAAGGACAGCGGTGATGACACCCTCATCCTCGGTGTCGACAGCGACCTGGCCGTCGCCGACACCTCGGTCACCGACGTCACCCTCGTCTCGATCATGAAGGCGATCGACGTCGCCGTCTACGACACCACGGTCGCGGCGTCCACCGGCGAGTTCGACGCCACCCCGTACGTCGGCACCCTCGAGAACGAGGGCGTCAAGCTCTCGAGCTTCCACGACTTCGAGTCGAAGCTGCCCGCCGGTCTGACCGACGAGCTCGCGGCGCTGCAGAAGTCGATCGTCTCGGGCGACATCAAGGTCGAGTCCAAGAACTCGCCGTGATCTGAAACGACATCCACTCGGGGCGGGCAGCGTGAAGCTGTCCGCCCCGAGTGCCGTTCGCTCCACGTTTCTATGGCGGGTCCTTCCCGACACCCGCCGGATAGGGTTCTCGTATGAAGCTCGAGCTCCGCGGAATCACCAAGAGATTCGGCAGCCTCGTCGCCAACGATCACATCGACCTCGTGGTCGAGCCAGGGGAGATCCACGCTCTCCTCGGTGAGAACGGCGCCGGCAAGTCCACCCTCATGAACGTCCTGTACGGGCTGTACCGTGCCGATGAAGGTCAGATCCTGCTGGACGACGCCGTCCAGAACTTCCGGGGTCCCGGCGACGCGATGGCCGCGGGCATCGGCATGGTGCATCAGCACTTCATGCTCATCCCGGTCTTCACCGTCGCCGAGAACGTCATGCTCGGGCACGAGAAGACCAAGGGGCTCGGCCGGCTCGACCTGGCGCAGGCCCGCGACCACGTCCGCGCCGTCGCGGACCGCTTCGGTTTCCAGATCGACCCCGACGCCCTCGTCGGCGACCTCCCCGTCGGCGTCCAGCAGCGGGTCGAGATCATCAAGGCGCTCTCCCGTGACGCGAAGGTGCTGGTCTTCGACGAGCCGACCGCTGTCCTCACCCCGCAGGAGACGGATGAGTTGATGGGGATCATGCGGCAGCTCCGCGATGAGGGCACCTCCATCGTCTTCATCACCCACAAGCTCCGTGAGGTCCGCGAAGTCGCGGACCGCATCACCGTCGTCCGCCTCGGCAAGATCGTCGGTACGGCGTCCCCGACGGCGACCAACGCGGAGCTCGCTTCGCTCATGGTCGGCCGCGCGGTGGAACTCACCGTGCAGAAGGATGCGGCCCGTGTCCGCGAAGGCGGACTCGAGGTCCGCGACCTCCGCGTCCTGACCTCCGGCGGGGCCATCCTCGTCGATGATGTGTCCTTCGACGTCCGACCCGGCGAGATCCTCGCCGTCGCGGGTGTACAGGGGAACGGTCAGACCGAACTCGTCGAAGCGATCGTCGGCCTCGCCGCGCGCACCGAAGGCTCCATCCGCCTCGAGGGTGCAGAGCTGGTCGGCAAGAGCGTCCGCAGCATCCTCGATGCCGGTGTCGGCTTCGTTCCCGAAGACCGCAAGGAGGACGGCCTCGTCGGCGGCTTCTCCGTCGCGGAGAACCTCATCCTCGACCGGTCGACGGACCCCGCCTTCTCGCGCGGCGGCACGATCCGCCGTGCCGAGCTCGACGCGTTCGCGCGTGCTCGCATCGAGGAATACGACATCCGTACGCGCGGTCCGGAGACCCCCGCCGGCACGCTGTCGGGCGGCAACCAGCAGAAGGTCGTGATCGCCCGCGAGATGAGCCGCGAGCTGAAGCTCTTCGTCGCCGCGCAGCCCACCCGCGGCGTCGATGTCGGTTCCATCGAATTCATCCACAAGCGCATCGTTGAGACGCGCGATGCCGGCATCCCCGTGATCGTCGTGTCGACCGAGCTCGACGAGGTCACCGCCCTCGCCGATCGCATCGCCGTCATGTACCGCGGTCGCATCGTCGGCATCGTCCCCGGCGACACGCCGCGCGACATCCTCGGCCTCATGATGGCCGGCGCAACAGACCCGGAGGTGGCTGCATGAGCGGCACGACGCCCGGCGCCGCCGATGCGGCGCGTCCCGCCGAACAGCTTCCGACGGCCAGCGGGCCGCTGACGGGCGAAGGCCTGCCCTCGGAGCCCTCTCGGACCGACGTCTTCTTCCGAGAACTCGTCCGCGGCAGCGCCATGACCACGGTGCTCGCGGTCGTGCTGGCGATGGTCGTGGGCGGTGTGCTCATCGCCGTGACGAACGACGACGTGCAGCGCACGAGCGGCTACTTCTTCGCCCGGCCGACCGACACCCTCATCGCCGCATGGAACGCGATCTACAACGGCTACGAGGCGCTGTTCCGCGGCGCGGTGTTCAATCCGCGCGTGAACGACTTCGCCGCGCAGATCCGGCCCCTGACGAACTCGCTCGGTTTCGCTGCTCCGCTGATCGCGGCGGGCCTCGGCGTCGCCCTCGCGTTCCGCGTGGGCCTGTTCAACATCGGCGCACGCGGTCAGATGCTCGTCGGCGCACTGTTCGCCGGCTTCTTCGCGTTCAACCTCGATCTGCCGCTGCTCGTGCACCTGCCCCTCACCCTGCTCGCCGGCATCCTCGGCGGAGCGATCTGGGGCGGACTCGTCGGCCTGCTGAAGGCGCGGACGGGCGCCCACGAGGTGATCCTCACGATCATGCTCAACTACGTCGCCTATTACCTGCTGCTGTGGATGCTGCGCACCCCCGGCCTCCTGCAGGCGGAAGGCACGAACCAGCCGCAGTCGCAGCCGACGCCCGCGACGGCTCAGTTCCCCGACCTGTTCGGACCGTCGTTCCCCCAGCTCGACTGGGGATTCGTCATCGTCGTGATCGCGACCCTGTTCGTCTGGTGGCTCATCGAGCGCTCCAGCCTCGGACTCCGGATGCGGGCCGTGGGTGAGAACCCGCACGCCGCCCGCGCGGGCGGTATCAACGTCGAGCGCATCTACATCTACGCCATGGTGTTCGCCGGCGGCCTCGCCGGGCTCGCCGCGATGAACCAGATCCAGGGCAACGTCACCACCGGCTTCGCCGCGACCATCGACGCCGGGATCGGCTTCGACGCGATCACCGTCGCCCTGCTCGGCCGCAGCCGTGCGTGGGGGACGTTCGCTGCCGGCATCCTGTTCGGCGCCCTCAAGGCGGGCTCGTTCTCGATGCAGGCGCAGGGGATCCCGGTCGACATCGTGCTCGTCGTGCAGTCGCTCGTCGTGCTGTTCATCGCCGCCCCGCCGCTGCTGCGCGCCGTGTTCTTCCTCCCCAAGACCGAGATCGAGAAGGCGGACAAGGCGCGAGCCAAGGCCGCCAAGAAGGCGGTGGCGGCATGAGCGCTCCGGCTCCCGCGGTCGAATCCGACGGCACCATCCAACTGACCGTCGTCAAGACCCGGCACATCAAAGTGCCCATCGTCTTCGGTGTCGTCGTCGTCTTGATGGCGCTGCTGTTCCTCCTCGTCCCGCGAGGGGAGACCACCACGTTCCGCCTCGGCGATGCGACGTCGTCGATCGCCGTTCCCAACGTCGACGTGCCCACGGGGCTGACCAGCTGGCTGATGGTCGCCGTCCTCGTCGTCCTTGCGGCTCTCGCCGCATGGAACGCGTGGAACTACCGCAAGACGCCGCTGTGGCTGACGACCGTGTTCGCGATCCTCGCGGTCGTCGCCTTTATCGTGTGGGCGGCCGCCGGCGGAATCTTCCCCGTGACGAGCCTGCTGTTCGGTGCCGTGTCGCTGTCGGTCCCGCTCGTGTTCGGTGCGCTCGGCGGTGTCATCGGCGAACGCGTCGGCGTCGTCAACGTCGCCATCGAGGGCCAGCTGCTGTTCGGCGCGTTCTCGGCGGCGCTCCTCTCGAGCATCACCGGCAGCCCGATCGTCGGCCTCGTCGGCGCCATGATCGGCGGTGTCCTCGTGTCGTTCGTCCTCGCGGCCTTCGCGATCAAGTACCTGGTCGACCAGGTGATCGTGGGTGTCGTCCTGAACGTCCTCGTGACCGGTCTCACCGGGTTCCTCTACGGCGCTCTCCTCGTTCCCAACGAGGAGACGCTCAACCGTCCCGAGCGGTTCGGCCGCATCGAGATCCCGCTCCTGAGCGAGATCCCCGTCATCGGGCCGGTCCTGTTCAACCAGACCTTCATCGTCTACCTGATGTACATCACCGTCGCGGTGGTGTCGTGGGGCCTGTACCGCACCCGATGGGGCCTTCGGCTCCGCGCGGTCGGCGAGCACCCTCAGGCGGCGGACACCGTCGGCATCAAGGTCAACGCGACCCGGTTCTGGAACGTCTCGCTCGCGGGTGCGATCGCCGGCATCGGTGGCGCCTACTTCACGCTCGTCTCCGTACCGCAGTTCGGCAAGGAGATGACGGCGGGTCTCGGCTTCATCGCGCTCGCGGCCGTCATCTTCGGCCGCTGGGATCCCATCCGCGCGACGCTCGCTGCGCTCCTGTTCGGGTTCGCGACGAACCTGCAGAACCAGCTGACCGTGCTCGACACCCCCATCCCCAGCGAGTTCATGCTGATGCTGCCGTACGTCGTGACGATCCTCGCGGTCGCCGGCTTCGCCGGTCAGATCCGCGGACCCGCCGCATCCGGCAAGCCCTACATCAAGGGCTGACACGGGATGCCGCGACCCGCGGCATCCGTCGATCTACAAGGAAGAAGTCGTGACCGACATCGATTGGGACGAGCTGCGCTCCGCAGCCGTCGAGGCCATGGAGAAGGCGTACGCGCCGTACTCCCGTTACCGGGTGGGCGCCGCGGCGCTCGTGAGCGACGGGCGGATCGTGACCGGCTGCAACGTCGAGAATGCGTCGTACGGCGTCGGGCTCTGCGCGGAGTGCGGCCTCGTCGGCAACCTCCACATGACGGGTGGCGGCGAACTCGTCGCGTTCGTCTGCGTCAACAACGACGGTGAGACGATCATGCCGTGCGGCCGTTGCCGTCAGCTGCTCAACGAGTTCGCGATCCCCGGGATGCTGCTGGAGACCGTGTCGGGCATCCGCACCATCGACGAGGTCCTGCCCGACGCGTTCGGTCCCCGCGACCTGGAGGCCGCCCGATGAGCGCGGTCGAGGCGTTCGATGCCGTCGACGTCATCCGCACCAAGCGGGACGGCGGCGCGGTTCCCGAAGACGCACTCCGCTGGATGATCGACGCCTACACCCGCGAATACGTCGCCGACTCCCAGATGGCCGCCTTCGCGATGGCGGTGCTCCTCAACGGGATGAACCGCGACGAGATCCGCGTCATGACCGACGCGATGATCGCGTCGGGGGAGCGGATGAGCTTCGCCGGTCTCGGCAAGCCGACCGTCGACAAGCACTCCACCGGCGGCGTGGGCGACAAGATCACGCTTCCGTTGGCTCCGCTCGTCGCTGCCTTCGGCGTCGCCGTGCCGCAGCTCTCGGGCCGCGGCCTCGGGCACACCGGCGGGACGCTCGACAAGCTCGAGGCCATCCCCGGCTGGCGGGCCGCCCTCAGCAACGACGAGATGATCGCGCAGATGCGTGACGTCGGCGCCGTGATCTGCGCGGCCGGCTCCGGTCTCGCCCCCGCGGACAAGCGGCTGTACGCGCTTCGCGACGTCACCGGCACCGTCGAAGCGATCCCGCTCATCGCGTCGAGCATCATGTCGAAGAAGATCGCCGAGGGCACCGATTCGCTCGTCCTCGATGTCAAGTTCGGCTCCGGTGCGTTCATGCGAGACGTCGACAAGGCGCGCGAGCTCGCCCGCACGATGGTGGCCCTCGGCACCGACTCGGGCGTCGCGACCACCGCGCTCCTCACCGACATGAACACGCCGCTCGGTCTTGCGATCGGCAACGCGAACGAGGTCCGCGAATCGGTCGAGGTGCTCGCCGGCGGCGGCCCCGCCGACATCGTCGAACTCACCGTCGCCCTCGCCCGCGAGATGCTCGCCCTCGCCGGTCAGCCCGACGCCGACGTCGAAGCCGCCCTGAAGGACGGCCGCGCCATGGACTCCTGGCGTCGCATGATCGCCGCTCAGGACGGCGACCCGGATGCCGCCCTGCCCGCCCCGCGCGAGACCCACACCGTGACGGCGACCGAGTCCGGCGTCGTCACGCGGCTCGAAGCCCTGCCGTTCGGGATCGCCGCCTGGCGTCTCGGCGCCGGACGTGCCCGCGCGCAGGACCCCGTCATCCACGCCGCCGGTATCGACCTGCACGTGAAGCCGGGCGACACCGTGACCGCCGGTCAGCCGCTGTTCACCCTCCTCGCCGACGATGAGAAGCGCTTCGCGCGGGCCACCGAGGCGCTCGAGGGCGCCTGGGAGATCGGTGCGGAAGCCCCGGCATCCACTCCGCTCGTCCTCGAGCGCATCACCGCTTGACCCCCTCACGACAGGATCCGACTATGGCCATCGACCAGCACGGCGACGCACAGCTCGAGGGCGTCTCGATCCGCTCGCTCCCCAAGGTGTCGCTGCACGACCACCTCGACGGCGCGCTGCGTCCGCAGACGATCATCGAGCTCGCCGATGAGGCGGGCGTAGAGCTCCCCGAATCCGCCGCCGACGACCTCGCCGACTGGTTCGAGGACCAGTCGGACTCGGGCTCGCTCGTCGAGTACCTGAAGACGTTCGACCTGACCGTCGCGGTCATGCAGACCCGCGAGGGACTGCGCCGCGTCGCGAAGGAGTTCGTCGAGGACCTCGCAGCCGACGGCGTCATCTACGGCGAGGTGCGCTGGGCACCCGAGCAACACCTCGGCGGCGGCCTGAGCCTCGACGAGGTCGTGGAAGCCGTGCAGGAGGGCATCGAAGAGGGCGAGGATGCCGTCGATTCCGGCGGCCGCGACATCCGGGTCGGCCAGCTCATCACCGCGATGCGGCACACCGACCGGTCGCTCGAGATCGCCGAGCTCGCTGTGCGTCACCGCGGGCGCGGAGCTGTCGGGTTCGACATCGCCGGACCGGAGGCGGGGTTCCCGCCGTCGAACCACCGGGCGGCGTTCGAGCACCTGGCATCCGCCTTCTTCCCCGTCACGGTGCACGCCGGCGAGGCTGCGGGGCTCGACTCGATCCGCTCCGCGCTGATCGACGGACGGGCGCTCCGCCTCGGCCACGGTGTGCGCATCGCCGAGGACCTCGACGTCGTCGAGCAGAAGGGCGAAGAGGTGCAGGTTCGCTTCGGCGACCTGGCCCGCTGGGTGCGCGACCGGGAGATCCCCCTCGAACTGTCGCCGTCGTCGAACCTGCAGACCGGCGCGGTCGCCGCGTGGGGAACGCAGCTCGAGGACCACCCGTTCGACCTGCTCTATCAGCTCGGCTTCGCCGTCACCGTGAACGTCGACAACCGCACGATGAGCCGCACGTCGCTGACGCGCGAGCTGTCGCTGCTCGCCGACGCGTTCGAGTACACGCTGGACGATCTCGAGGCCTTCCAGCTCAACGCTGCGGCCGCCGCGTTCCTGACGATCGAGGAGCGAGAGGAGCTCATCGAGCTCATCGGCGAGGGCTTCTCGGCCTGAGCCCTGTTGCGAGGTCCCGATCGGGCCGGGTATGGCGTGCTCATACCCGGCCCGATCGGGACCTCGGCCTTTCTCCCCAGCTCGCCCCGTCCACGGCCTCTCCGCCGGCTGCGTGCTCGAGGGCTGACCGCTTGCGGATACGCGGCAGCCTGCAGGGATGCGGCGACCGCGTCCCCTTCCCGAGAACCTGCGCGACCGAGCGTTCCACGTCGATGACGCCTGCCGGGCCGGGGTCACCGCCGGCCGGTTGGATGCCAGTGATCTGGCGATCCCCTATCCGGGAGTCCGGGTTCCCGTGGGTCACGACCTCGAGTCGCTTGCCGCCCGGGCACGCCAGTTCGCCGAGCGGATGCGGCCCTGGCAGTTCTTCAGCCACAGCACCGCGTTGGCTCTTTACGGCGCGCCGATCCCGTCCGATCGAGCCTCGCAGCGACTGCACGTGGCGGCGCACCGTCCGGATCGCGAACCGCGGGTCGCGGGTGTCGTCGGGCACCGGCTCGGACCGGGCGTCGCTGACGTGCGAGAGGTGGAGGGGCTGCGGGCTGAGGCACCGGCGATGGCGTGGCGCCACGTGGCGTCCTGGTGGAGTCACGAGGACCTGGTCGCCGCGGGGGACTTCCTCGTGGGCACGCGAGGTCTGCTCGCTCTCGACGACCTGGCGGCGGAAGTCGCGAAGGGGCCGGGACGGGTACAGGCCGCTCTGGAAGCAGCGCTCTCCGACGTGCGGGTCGGCGCGGAGTCGCCGGCAGAAACCCGGCTGCGGCTCGTCATCTGCGCCGCAGGACTCCCGGAGCCCGCGCTCAACGTTGCCCTCTGCGCACCGGACGGCCGGTTCGTCGCCCGGCTGGACCTCGCGTACGCGCGCTGGCGGGTCGCGGTCGAGTACGACGGGCGTCAGCACGCCGAGGACCGGGCGCAGTTCGAGCGTGATGCCGACCGGTGGCACGCCATCCGTGAGCAAGGGTGGGTGCTCGTCCGCATCCTTCGCCATCACCTGCAGGGTGACGGCGGACAGGCCGTCCGCATGGTCGCGGGCGCGCTCCGGCAGGCAGGGTGGACGCCGTGACGCGTGAGGTCCCGATCGGGCCGGGAATGGTGGGCGTTTACCCGGCCGAAGTGGGACCTGGGGCGGGCTTCAGAGACGGGCGAGCAGGTCCGCGACGGATGCCGTGATGTCGGCCGTCATAGCGGGGTCGTCGATCGTGGGCGTACCGTCGCCGGCTTGCGGGCCGTAGTCGCCGAAGGATGCGTGCGAGGCGCCGGGGACCTCGACGAACTCGGCGTCGGCCGGCAGCATCCCGCGGGCGTCCTGGATCTTCTCGGGGGTCGACAAGCCGTCCTCCGAGCCCGAGATGCTCAGCGCCGGCAGGCCGGAATCGGACAGGTCACTCGCGCAGTACGACGCGAAGAGGACGAGGCCGTCGGCATCCGGCGCGAGCTGGCACGCGCGCACCCCGCCGAGGGAGTGGCCTCCGACGAGCCAGGTGTCGACGTCGGGCGCGGCATCGGTGAACGTCGACAGCGGTCGGGGATCGAAGAAGGCGAGGTTCAGCCACGGACGCGTGATGACGACCGTCATCCCGTCCTCCGCGACGAGGCCGGCGAGTTTCGCCTCGTACGCCTCGGCGTCGACCTTCGCGCCGGGGATGAAGACCAGCCCGACGGTGCTCTCCCCGGAAACCGGAGACATCACGACGTTGCCGTCCGTGTCGGACACAGCGATCCGGCTGTCCTCGCGTACCGCGTCGAGCGGGCCGGCCTCGGCACCCATGACACCGACCTGGCTCCAGATCACGATGCCGACGATCCCGGCGACGAGCAGCCCCGCTAGGGACAGCAGCACGATCGAGACGATGCGCCGTGCCCGGGATCGGGGCCGCTTCGACGCGCTCACGCGCCGTAGACGCCGAGCTCGGTCTGCCGGTGGGCGACTTCCTCCTGCACGCGGGGGAACAACGGGTGGGATGCGTCGAGGCCGGTGACGGATGCGGTGAAAGCCGCGGCATCCTCAGATCGGATCCGCTCCTGCAGCTCCACCGCCTGCGCGTCCGCGGCGTCTTCGAATCGGAGTGCTGCGGCGATCGCGGCCATGAGCCCGTCGACGGCGAGACCGCGCTCAGCGGCAGCCGCGGCGGGGCCGACGAAGCGCTCGTGGCGAGACAGCTTGCGGAGCGGCTGCCGGCCGACCCGCTGCACGGTGTCGGGGAGGGCTTCGTTCGAGAACCGCTCGAGGATCGTCGCGCGGTAGTCAGCGAGCTCCGCCGGGTCCAACCCGTGAGCCGCAGCGAGGAAGGCCGAGGTCTCCTCGAGCGCCTGCTCGACCTTGGCACGGATGCCGGGGTCCGCCAGGGCGTCCGAAATCCGGTTGATCCCGGCCGCGGCACCGAAGTACGCGGTGGCGGCGTGGCCGGTGTTCACCGTGAACAGCTTCCGCTCGATGTACGGGGCGAGGTCGTCGACGAAGTGAGCGCCGGGGATCTGCGGCAGATCACCGCCGAAGGGGCCCCGCTCGATGGCCCACTCGAAGAACGGCTCGACGGTCACGTCGACGCCCGAGCCCTCGGGCTGGCCCGGGACGATCCGGTCGACGGCGGTATTGGCGAACACGGCACGCGTCGAAAGATCGCCCCAGGAGTCGCCGGCCAGCTTCTCGATCTCCGCGCGCAGAGTGTCGGTCGCCCCGATCGCGTTCTCGCAGGCCATCACCTGCAGCGGCTTCGCATCGGCATCGCGCCGCGCGAGCCCCTCGAGGATGTGGGGGGCGACGAACGGCAGGATGTTCGGTCCCACGGCGGTCGTCACGACCTCGGCCGTAGCGACCTCGTCCGCGACGGCATCCGGATCTGCCCGGCTGTCGAGAGCTCGGAAGCCGGTGACGGTCTTGTCGCCGCCTCCGGGCCCGACCTCGTGAACGGTGTATTCGGATGCCGCGTTGATCGTCTCGACGAGGGTGGGTGCGACGTCGGAGAAGACGAGGTCGTACCCGCCCTCGTGGAGGAGGAGGCCGACGAATCCGCGCCCGATGTTGCCGGCGCCGAAGTGGACGGCTTTCATGCGTTGTTCACCGTGGCGAGGAGCTGGTAGAGCTCCTCGGGGGTCTGTGCGGCCTTGAGCTTGGCGACCTCATCGTCCTCGGAGAAGAGGAGTGCGATCTGCGAGAGGATCTCGAGGTGCTCGTCGCCATTGCCGGCGATGCCGACGACGAACGAGACCTGCTCGCCGGCCCAGTCGACGCCGCCGTCGTATCGGACGAAGGAGAGCGCGGAGTCGAGGATCGCCTCTTTCGTCTCGTTCGTGCCGTGGGGGATCGCGAGCTCGTTGCCCATGTAGGTCGAAACGGCGATCTCGCGCTGCTGCATCGCATCGAAGTATGCGCTCGTTACCGCGCCGGCGGCCTCGAGGATGTCGGCGGCTTCCTTCATCGCCTGCTCCTGGCTGACGGAGCCGGTGCGGATGCGGATCTGGCCGAGGGTGAGGACTTCGCGAGCCATGACGTTCTCCTTCTGAGGGGGGTGAAAAAGAGGATGCTGCGGGGTCGGGACCATTGTTCCCGACCCCGCAGCAGAGTGCATCAGGCGTCGCCGTGCTGGCGGCGCACCATCTCGACGACCTCGTCGTACTTCGGCGAGTTCATGAAGTTGTCGACCGAGACGTGCAGGGAGTCGGGGGTGACCCCGCGCGCCCGGTCGGTCAGCTGCTGCTGGGTGATGACCAGGTCGGCCGACGGGTCGAGGTTGGCGATCGCCTTGTTGGTGACCGTGACGCCCTCGACGCCCGCCTTCTTGAACTTGTTGCGGAGGACGCTGGCGCCCATCGCGGACGAGCCCATGCCGGCGTCGCACGCGAACACGACGTTCGTGATCTCGCGCTCGGCGACCGCGGTCTCGGCCGGGGCGGATGCCGTGGCCGACTTTGCGCCAGAGCGGCGCAGGTTGTCCATGGCGTCCGACTTCTTACCCTTGTTCGCTTCGGTCTGCGAGACCGCGGCGGAGAAGGAGTCCGTGCCGAGTTCGGCGGCAGCGAGGTCGCGCTTGCGGGAAGCTCGCAGGATGATCGACGCGACGATGAACGTCACCGCAGCCGACAGGACTACCGAGAGAGCCACGGCTACGTAGCTGTTGTTGGCTACCTGAGCCATGACCGCCAGGATGCTGCCCGGGGCGGCCGGAGCGCGCAACATGCCGCCGAGCAGCATGTTTGTGGTGACACCGGTCATGCCACCGGCGATCAGGGCCACGATCAGGATCGGCTTCATGAGCGCGTACGGGAAGTACACCTCGTGGATGCCACCGAAGAACTGGATGATCGCAGCTCCGGGAGCAGACGCACGTGCGGCGCCGATGCCGAAGAAGGTGAATGCGAGCAGCAGACCGAGGCCCGGGCCGGGGTTCGCTTCGAGGAGGAACAGGATCGATCCGCCGGCGTCGCTGGCCGCTGCCTGGTCGAGGCCGAGCGGGGTGAGGACGCCATGGTTGAGCGCGTTGTTGAGGAAGAACACCTTGGCGGGCTCGATGATGATGCTCGTCAGTGGCAGGAGGTTCGTCTCGACGAGCCAGTTGACCGCGGTGCTGAGAACGTTCATGAGGCCGTTGATCAGCCACGCCAGCGGGTAGAACCCGACGATGGCCATGACGAAGCCCCAGATGCCCGCCGAGAACATGTTCACGAGCATCTCGAAGCCGGCGCGGACCTTGCCCTCCCACAGGCGGTCGAGCATCTTCATGGTCCACGCGGCCAGCGGAGCCATGATCATCGCGCCGATGAACATGTTCACCTTGCTGAGGGGATCGGCCTCAGGGTCGGAGATGGCCAGGGCGGCGTTGAAGTTATCGATCAGGAGATCGGAACCGGCGATGACACCGAAGGTCGCGATCGCGCCGACGACGCCGCCACGCACGCTGTAGACCAGGTGGCCACCGAGGTAGGCGATGAGGATCGGCAGCAGGTAGTGGATGAACGGACCCACGATGTTCGCCAGGTCAGCGTTCGGCGTCCAGCCCTTCTCGATGAAGAAGGCGGTGAAGATGCCCCACGCGATGAGTGCGGGGATGAGCGGCATGATCATGCCCGAAAGGAACGTGCCGAATCGCTGAACGGCGACGCGGGCTCCTCCCTGGGTCTGTGCCGGTGACGTCGTTGTCATGGTTACTGGTTCTCCTTGTGCTGTGCTGCGGCTTCCTGGGCCGCGGCTCGGGCGGATGCCGCATCGGATGCGGCGAGGGCTGCTTCGGCGATGCGCTTCGCGTCGTCGAGGCTGTGGTGCAAGAGGGTGGCGCGCACGTCTGCGAGCGCCGTCGGTGCCATGGAGAGAGTCGTCGCGCCGAGGCCGACGAGGACGACCGCGAGCAGCGGATCGGCTGCGGCCTCGCCGCAGATGCCGATCGGCTTGCCGTTGAGTCGTCCGCCGTCGCCCGTCGCCTTGACGAGCTGTAGGACCGCGGGATGCCACGGGTCCTGGAACGACGAGACCGAACCGAGCAGGCGGTCGGCCGCGAGGGTGTACTGCGTGAGGTCGTTCGTCCCGATCGACGCGAAGTCCGCGTGGGCGAGGACCTTATCGGCCAGGAGCGCGGAAGAGGGGACCTCGACCATGACTCCTGCGGTCTTGATGCCGTATTCCTTCGCCAGGGTGACGAAGTACTCCGTCTCCTCGACGGTCGACACCATCGGCGCCATGACCCAGAGATCGGCGTCGGTCGCGGCATCCGCGTTGGCGAGGGCGGTGAGCTGCTCGCGCAGGATGTCCTCGCTGGCGCGGAGCGCGCGGAGTCCGCGGAGTCCGAGGGCGGGGTTCTCCTCGTGGGCGTCGTTGAGGAAGGCGAGCGGCTTGTCGGCACCGGCATCCAGCGCGCGGACGACGACCTTCTTGCCGGGGAACGCCTGCAGCAGTTCGGTGTACGCCTTCGTCTGCTCGTCGACGGTCGGCGCCTGCGCCGAGCTGAGGAACAGGAACTCGGTGCGGAACAGGCCCACGCCTTCCGCACCGAGCTCGACGGCCTTCGCGGCATCCTGCGGCTTGCCGAGGTTGGCCAGCAGCGGAACGGCGGTGCCGTCGGCGAGAGCGCCCGGGGTGACGGGAGCATCGGCTGCGGCGGCGCGGTCGGCCTCGCGGCGTTCGACCTGCGCGATGTCGTCGTCGCTCGGCTGTGTCGTGACGACTCCGCCGGCGGCATCCACGATCACCGTCTCGCCCTCGGCGAGATCAGCGGCGCCGCGGACGCCCACGACGGCGACGATCGACTTCTCGCGCGCGAGGATCGCGGTGTGCGAGGTCGGTCCGCCCTCGGTGGTGATGAGGGCGAGGACCTTGTCGAGGTCGAGCAGCGCGGTGTCGGCGGGAGCGAGGTCCTTGGCCACGAGGACGAACGGATGCCCCGGGTCGGGGACACCCGGAGCCGCGACGCCCCGGAGGTGTGCGATCACGCGCTGAGCGACGTCGTCGAGGTCCGCGGCGCGCTCGCCGAGGTAGCCGCCCATCGCCGCGAGGGTGTCGCGGAACGAGGCGAACGCGTCGAACACGGCGAACTCGGCCGTCTTGCCGGCCGCGATGCGGTTCGTGACCTCCTCGTCGAGGGCCGGGTCCTCGGCCATCATCGCCTGGGCCTCGAGCACCTCCTGCGCGGCTCCGCCGGCGGTCTCGCCGCGCTGTTCGAGCTCGCGTGCGACGGCTTCGATCGCGGCGCGGACGCGCGCGGTCTCCTCGTCGCCGCTCAGCGTGCTCTTCTCGTCTTTCGGCGCGGGCAGCGGCTCCGCCATCCGTGCGACGGGGCCGTGGCTCACGCCCAGGCCGATTCCTACTCCTCGAAGCTCAGTCATGTGTCCCTCAGGCGTCGTGGTCGGTGGTCAGAAGTTCGGTGAGGGCGTCGAGCACCTCTTCGGCGTTCGCGCCGTCGGCGGTCAGCGTCACGTAGTCGCCGTTCTCCGCACCCAGCGAGATGACGCTGAGGATGCTGGCGGCATTGACGGCGCCGCCGGAGCCCTTCGAGATGGTGACGGGGATGCCGGCATCCTTCGCGGCCTGCGCGAACATCTTCGCGGGGCGGGCGTGGAGGCCGTTGGAGGAGCCGATCCTCACGGTCCGGCTGGCCGGTGCACTCATCGCGGGGTCCTTTCGATACGGTCGGCGGCTGCCGCGGCCTTCACCAGGGCGAACGTGCGGGTTCCATCACGATCGCCGAACACGTCCTCCGGCAGCAGCACGGCACGCGCCTGTCGGGTGGCGGCATCCCGTTCGATGTCGGAGAGCGCGGAGGCGAGGTGCGGACCCACGAGCACCACGTCGCCGGCGTCCGCCTCCATGGCGACCATCCCGGGGGCACCCGCACGGACGAGCAGCTCCGTGCCTTCGCGTTGTGCGGCCTGCCGCAGACGCTGGGCGACGAACGTGCTCGACGCACCGGCGCCACAGACGACGAGGATCTTCACTGATCCGCCTCCTTGTCTCTCCGCCATTCTCATCCGACTCACAGGAAGCGACAACCAGCCCTTCTTCCGCGGGGGAGGAAACCCCCCGGTCGCGCAGGTGGTTGACTGGTCGGGTGAGCCGGGCGAGACAGGACCAGGTCATGGCGCTCCTGATCCGGGATGCCGCCTGGCGGACGGCCGGCGAGCTCGCCGACATCGTCGGTGTGACGCCGCGCAGCATCCGCTCGTACGTCGCCGCCCTCAACGCCCGCGTGCTCACGGGGGATGCGATCGAGTCCGGTCCCTCCGGTTATCGAGCCGGCACGGGAGCCGCGGGAGCTCTACGCACGGTCACCGAGGAAACCCCGCGGGACCGGTTGCACCGGCTCGTGCGTGACCTGCTCGATGCGCCCGACGGCGTGGACGTCTACGCCGCGGCGCAGCACTTCCACGTGAGTGAGGCGACTCTCGAGTCCGACCTCGGGCGCGTTCGCGCCCTCCTCAGCGGGACGCAGCTGACCCTCGAGCGCTCCGCAGAGCGGGTACGACTGTCGGGCACCGAGATGGCGCAGCGACGCCTCCTCAGCCGGCTCGCGCACGACGAGATGGATCAGGGCGCGTTCGACCTTCGCGCGCTGCGGCGTGCTCTGGGGGAGAGCACCGCCGAGACCTCCGCCCTCGGCGCGTTCAAGGACGAGCTGGTCGCCGGCCTCGGCGACCTCGGCTACCTCGTGAACGAGTTCGGCATCGGCGACGTCATGATGCACATCGCGATCGCCGCCGACCGGGTCGGACGCGGTCGGGGACTCGACGGCGCGCCCGTCGGCGATTCCGCCGCTCGCGCCGAGATCGCCGACCTGCTCGACCGCCTCGCCGTGACGCACCTCGGTGTGCGTCTCGGGGACGGCGACCGCGACCACCTCGCCGCCCTCGTGCAGACCCGCGTCGTCGCGCCCGGCGCCGCCGAGCCCGACGCCGTCATACGGGACCGCCTGGATGCCGATGTCGAGGCGGCCGTGCGAGCGGTCGTCGCGCGTGCGGCATCCGAGTTCCTCGTCGACATCGACCACGAGGACTTCATCCTCCGCCTCGCCCTTCACGTGCAGAACCTGCGGCAGCGGGCGCAGGACAGAGCATGGTCGCGGAATGCACTCACGCGGTCGCTGAAGTCCACGTATCCGATGATCTTCGACGTCGCCGTGTTCATGGCCGAGCAGCTGCGCGTCGTGGTCGGGGCGCCGCTCCACGAGGACGAGATCGCCTACATCGCGATGCACGTCGGGGGCCGACTCGAGCGATCCCGTCAGTCCGCACGGCTTCTGACGGCGACTCTCGTCTGCCCCGGCTACTACGAGATGCACGAGCTGCTGCGCACCAGCATCGACCGCGCCCTCGGCCGTGAGATCGAGGTCGTGGCCGTCGAAACCCGCGTCGACCCCGATTGGACGGGCCTCGACACCGACCTCGTCCTCACGACGATCGACCCGCCCGAGCCATCCGATCGCCTCGTTCGGATCCAGCCGTTCCTCACCGAGCCCGACGTGGAACGCGTGCAGGGGGCTGCGGCGCGCGCCCGCCGCGTGCGACGCCTTGCCGGTCTCCGTGCGGAGCTGGAGCGCTACTTCTCGCCGGAGGCGTTCGTGTCGCGGCTTCCCGCGGACGCGGACGAGGAGACCGTCATCCGCGGTCTCGGTGGTCAGCTGGCCGCGCAGGGCGTCATCACCGAGGACTACGTGACGCGGACGCTCGAGCGCGAGCGGATCTCGTCGACGGCGTTCACCGACGCCCTCGCGGTGCCGCACGCCATCGGCATGACCGCGACACGGACGTCGATCGCCGTCGGCCTCGCCGATCCCTCGATCCGATGGGGCGACGGCCGCGTTCAGGTCGTCGCGATGGTCGCCTTCTCCGAATCCGACCGCGAAGCGTTCCAGACCGTGTTCGAGCAGCTCGTTGAGGTCTTCAGCGAGCGCGACAGCGTGCAGCGTATCCTCCGCCGCGGCACGAGTTTCGCGGGATTCCTCGACGAGCTCGTCGCCGTCGTCGACGGCTGATCAGCCCGCGAGGCGCGCGTCCAGTCCCATCCGGACGCCCGGCCACTCGTGGGGGAGGATCGAATACACGACCGTGTCGCGCATCGATCCGCCCGGACCGATGCGGTGGTTGCGGAGCACGCCGTCCTGGCGGGCGCCGAGTCGCTCGATCGCGGCGCGCGACTGCCGGTTGTGCCAGGAGGTCCGGAACTCGACGGCGATCGCCTCGCACGCCTCGAACGCGTGTCCGAGGAGCAGCCGCTTCGCCGTCGTGTTCACCTCGGTGCGCTGGACCTCCCGCGACAGCCACGTGTAGCCGATCTCGACGTGCCGGTTCTCGGCGTCGATGTTGCAGAAGGTCGTCATCCCCGCGGGCTTCCCGTCGACCATCACCGCGAACGGGTTCATCGTCCCCGCGTCGCGCTCGCCGAGCCGCCACGAGATCTCGTCGGGGACGGATGCCGGGATCGAGGTGTACCAGGCGTATTCGAGACCGTCGCGGGCGAGCGCCAATGCGTCCGCATGCGCGTGGTCGAGGGGCACGAGCTGCACCCTGCCGAGGCTGAGCGTGACCGGTTCGATGAGCGGCGTCGCCATCACGCCTCCGCCGCCGCGAGGATCTGCCTCACGCCCGCGTCGACCGCGGCCAGGCGGGCCGCGGCGTCCTCGGACGTCTCGCCGCGCACGTCGAGGTACGCCTTGAGCTTCGGCTCGGTGCCGCTCGGGCGCACGATGACGCGCGAACCGTCCTCGAGCCACACACGCAGGATGTCGCCGCTCGGTGAGCCCCCACGTGCCGTGAGCAGGTCTTCGATCCGGTCGACGTCGACCGACCCGACGGATGCCGGGGGCGCCGCGCGCAGTGCGGCCATGATCTTGCCGATCAACGAGACGTCGTCCACGCGGATCGAGACCTGGCCGCTCGCGAAGTGTCCGAACATCGCGGCGGACTCGTCGAGCAGATCACCGAGGGTCTTGCCCTCTTCACGCGCCTCGGAAACGAGACCGAGGACGGCGATCGCCGCGGAGATGCCGTCCTTGTCGCGGACCGTGCCCGGGTTCACGAGGTAACCGAGGGCCTCCTCGAATCCGTAGACGAGACCCGGTGCGCGCGAGATCCACTTGAAGCCGGTGAGGGTCGCGGCGAAGTCGAGACCGTAGTGCTCGGCGATCGTCTGCAGGCCGGGCGAGGAGACGAGCGAGCAGGCGAGTGTGCCCGACCCCGCGGTGCGCGCAGCACGCCAGCCGAGCAGCAGCCCGACCTCGTTGCCGGTGAGTCGCCGCCAGCCGCCGTCAGCCGCGGCATCCGGGATCGCAACGGCGAGCCGATCGGCGTCGGGATCGTTCGCGACGATCAGCTCCGCGCCCGCCGCGCGGGCGGTGTCGAAGGCGAGGTCCATCGCGCCGGGCTCTTCGGGGTTCGGGAAGGCGACGGTGGGGAAGCGTCCGTCGGGCTCGATCTGCGCCGCGACGACAGTCGGCGCCGGGTAGCCCGCGGTCTCGAGGACCTGCCCGAGCGTCTCGTAGCCGACGCCGTGCATCGCCGTGTAGACCCAGTTCAGGCCCGGGGCGCCCGCCGGAGCCGGCGCGACCAGGGCCGTCGCGCGGACATACGCCGCCACGACGGACTCGTCTGCGATCTCGTAGCCGTCGGAGCGAGGGATCGCGCCGAGGTCCGCGCGAGCGGCGACCCGATCGATGTGGGCCGCGATCTCGGCATCCGCCGGGGAGACGATCTGGGCGCCGTCGTCGTCGCCACCGAGGTAGACCTTGTAGCCGTTGTCGTCGGGCGGGTTGTGGGATGCGGTGACCATGACGCCCGCCGACGCGCCGAGGTGGCGGACGGCGAACGCGAGCACGGGCGTCGGGAGCAGGCGGGGGAGGAGGATCGCGCGGAGCCCGGCCCCGGCGAAGATCTCGGCGCTGTCGCGCGCGAACACGTCCGAGTTCCGTCGGCCGTCGTAGCCGACGACGACCGACGGGGTCTCGTCGCCCGCGCGCTCGCGGAGGTACGCGGCGAATCCCGCCGCTGCCTGCCCGACGAGGACCCGGTTCATCCGGTTCGAGCCCGCCCCGAGCGCGCCCCGGAGGCCCGCCGTGCCGAAGGCGAGCCGGCTGTCGAAGCGGTCGTGGAGGTCCGCGATCGCCGCGTCGTCGCCGGTCTCGGCACGTGCGATCAGATCGGCGAGCTCCGCTCGCGTCGTCTCGTCGGGATCCTGCGCGAGCCAGTCACGAGCGGTCTCGAGCACGCTCCCGCTCACAGGACGCCGATCACACGGGCGAGCAGGTCGGAGATGACGGGCTCGGCTTCGCGGCCCGCCTCGAGGACCTCCTGGTGGCTGAGCGGGGTGGTCTGGATGCCGGCGGCGAGGTTCGTGATGAGCGAGAAGCCGAGGATCTCCATGCCCGCCTGGCGCGCGGCGATGGCTTCGAGCGCCGTCGACATGCCGACGATGTGCCCGCCGATGGCTTTGGCCATCTGCACCTCAGCGGGAGTCTCGTAGTGAGGACCGCGGAACTGGCAGTACACGCCCTCGTCGAGGCCCGGGTCGACCGTGCGGGCGAGGTCGCGCAAGCGCGACGAGTAGAGGTCGGTGAGGTCGATGAAGGTCGCGCCCTCGAGCGGGGAGTCGGCGGTGAGGTTGATGTGGTCGCTGATGAGGACGGGCTGTCCCGGCGTCCAGGACGTCTTGATGCCGCCGGCGCCGTTCGTCAGGACCATGATCTTCGCGCCCGTCGCGGCAGCCGTGCGAACACTGTGGACGACGCGGCGGACACCGTGGTTCTCGTAGTAGTGGGTTCGCGCGCCGATGACGAGGACACGCTTGCCGTCGGGCGCCAGGATGCTGCGGATCGAGCCGACGTGCCCGGCGAGGGCGGGCTTGCTGAAGCCGGTGACCTCCGTCGCGTCGAGCGTCGCGGTGGTCTCACCGATGAGCTCGGCCGCCTTGCCCCATCCGCTTCCCAGCGTCAGGGCGATGTCGTGCTGAGCCACGCCGGTGAGGCGGGCGATGTCTGCCGCCGCGGTCTGCGCGACCTCGAACGGGTCGGTGGCGGGATCGTCGAGCGGGTGGGTCTCCTCGTGCATGGTCCCACTCTAGGAAGCCGCAGACCGCTCGGCCACACGACGGGCATCGCGGCGCGGCGCAGAAAGCCTCTCCGGGCTGAAAGAATGATCCACATGTCTGTGAGCTTCGAGACCACCCAGAGTGTCGCCATCATCGGCGGCGGCCCCGGCGGATACGAGGCGGCGCTCGCAGCTGCCCAGTTGGGCGCGGAGGTCACGCTCGTCGAACGCGCGGGCATCGGCGGTTCCGCCGTCATGACCGACGTCGTCCCGTCGAAGACCCTCATCGCCACGGCCGATGCGGCTGTCGCGATCCGTGGGGCCTCCGACCTGGGTGTACAGCTCTTCGCCCGCGGAGACACCGGCAAGCCGCTCAAGCCCGAGATCGCGATCAACATGGCGGCGGTCAACAAGCGCCTCCTCTCGCTCGCCCGGCAGCAGTCCGACGATCAGCGCGCGCAGCTGGTGGATGCCGGGGTCCGCATCATCTCCGGACACGGCCGTCTCGACGGCACGCACGCCGTCGTCGTGTCGACAGGCCCCAACGGCACCGACTTCGATCGGGTCGAGGCCGACACCCTCGTCGTCTCGGTCGGCGCATCGCCGCGCGAGCTCGACAGTGCGAAGCCCGACGGGGAGCGCATCCTCACGTGGACGCAGCTCTACAACATGTCGAGCCTGCCCGAGCACCTGATCGTCGTCGGGTCGGGCGTCACCGGCGCCGAGTTCGCCGGCGCCTACATGAACCTCGGGTCGAAGGTCACGCTCATCTCGAGCCGCGACCAGGTGCTCCCGGGCGAGGACTCCGACGCGGCCGCCGTGATCGAGAAGGTCTTCACCCGAGGTGGCATGGAGGTCCTGTCCAAGTCCCGCGCCGAGAAGGTGGAGCGCACGAAGGACGGCGTCATCGCGACCCTGTCCGACGGCCGCACCGTCGAGGGCAGCCACTGCCTCATGGCGGTCGGATCCATCCCGAACACCGCAGGCATGGGCCTCGAGGATGCCGGCATCCAGCTCACCGGCTCCGGTCACATCCAGGTCAACCGCGTCGCGCGCACCTCGGTCCCCAACATCTACGCCGCCGGCGACTGCACCACCTTCCTGCCGCTCGCCTCGGTCGCGGCGATGCAGGGACGGATGGCCGTCTTCCACGCGCTCGGAGACACCGTCATCCCGCTCGAGCGCCAGCGCGTCACGGCGAACATCTTCACCGCCCCCGAGATCGCGACCGTCGGTCGTCAGGAACGCGACATCGAATCCGGCGCGGTCAACGGCACGGTCCACAAGCTCCCGCTCGCCGCCAACGCGCGCGCGAAGATGATGGGCGTCAAAGACGGCTTCGTGAAGATCATCGCCCGCGAGGGATCCGGCACCGTCATCGGCGGCGTCATCGTGGCTCCCCGCGCCTCCGAACTGATCTACCCGATCGCGATCGCGGTCGAACGGCGACTGACCGTCGACCAGATCTCCCGCGTCTTCGCCGTGTTCCCGTCGCTGTCGGGGAGCATCACCGACGCGACGCGTGCGATGCACCAGGTCGCGCGCGACGAGGACACGTACAGCTGACCCTCTGACGGTGGGGCGCCGCAGCGCCCCACCGTCACGAGATGGTGAGGAGCTGGTGCCCGGCCGACACGGTCGTGCCCGCCTGAGCGTTGATGGCGCCCACGACGCCGTCCTTGTGCGCCTGGATCGGCTGCTCCATCTTCATCGCTTCGAGGACGACGACCAGGTCGCCCTTGACGACCTGCTGCCCCTCCTCGACGGCGATCTTCACGACGGTGGCCTGCATCGGCGACGCCACCGCATCGCCGCTGGCGCCCGAGACGGCGTTCGGCGCGTGCGACCGACGCGACGGCGGAACCGCCACGGGACGCCCGACCGCGGCCGGTGAGTGGGCGAGACGATCCGGCAGGCTCACTTCGAGGCGTTTGCCCGACACCTCGACGACGACCGTGTGACGGCCCTCGGGTTCGGCGGCCGGACCGGCTTCGCCGTCCCACGCGGGGATGTCGTTGTCGAACTCCGTCTCGATCCAGCGAGTGAAGACGCCGAACTCGCCGCTTTCCGCCGTGAATGCGGGGTCGCGCACGACCTTGCGGTGGAACGGCAGCACCGTCGGCATCCCGGCGACCTCGAACTCGTCGAGGGCGCGGCGAGAACGCTCGAGCGCCTCCTCGCGGGTGCGGCCCGTGACGATCAGCTTGCCGAGCAGCGAGTCGAACGCGCCGGAGACGCTGTCGCCCGCGGTCACCCCGGAGTCGAGACGCACGCCCGGGCCGCCGAAGGTCTTGAACACGTGGATGTCGCCGGGCGCGGGCAGGAAGCCGCGACCCGGGTCCTCACCGTTGATGCGGAACTCGATCGAGTGTCCGACCGGCTCCGGGTCGCCGTAGTCGAGCGTGCCGCCTTCGGCGATGCGGAACTGCTCGCGGACGAGGTCGATCCCGGTGACCTCTTCGGAGACGGGGTGCTCCACCTGCAGGCGCGTGTTCACTTCGAGGAACGAAATCGTCCCGTCGGCGCCGATCAGGAACTCGCACGTGCCTGCGCCGACGTAGCCGACCTCCTTGAGGATGGCCTTCGACGCGGAGTAGAGGATCTCGTTCTGCTCGGGGGTCAGGAACGGCGCGGGCGCCTCCTCCACGAGCTTCTGGTGGCGGCGCTGCAGCGAGCAGTCGCGGGTCGAGACCACGACGACGTTGCCCTCGGCATCCGCCAGGCACTGCGTCTCGACGTGGCGCGGCTTGTCGAGGTACTTCTCGACGAAGCATTCGCCGCGACCGAATGCGGTGATCGCCTCGCGCGTCGCGGACTCGAACAGCTCCTCGACCTCGTCGAACTCGCGAGCGACCTTGAGGCCGCGACCACCGCCGCCGTAGGCAGCCTTGATCGCGATCGGGAGACCGAACTCGCGCGCGAACGCGATGACCTCGTCGGCTCCGGCGACGGGTCCGGGCGTGCCGGGGGCGAGGGGGGCGCCCACCTTCTCGGCGACGTGCCGGGCTGTGACCTTGTCGCCCAGTGCCTCGATCGCCTCGGGCGTCGGCCCGATCCAGATGAGACCGGCGCCGATCACGGCGCGGGCGAAGTCGGCGTTCTCGGCGAGGAAGCCGTAGCCGGGGTGCACGGCGTCGGCGCCGGAGCGGCGGGCGACCGAGAGGATCTTCTCGATCGAGAGGTACGTCTCCGCGCTCGTCGCGCCGCCGAGCGCGTACGCCTCATCTGCGAGGCGTGCGTGCATCGCGTCGCGGTCCTGGTCGGCGTAGACCGCCACCGACGCTTTCCCCGAGTCACGCGCGGCACGGATGATGCGCACCGCGATCTCGCCACGATTGGCGATCAGCACTTTCGAGATTCCAGTGTTCACGCTCTCAGGCATGGCTTCGAGCCTACCCACGTGGATGCCCGACTCTTTGGATCACTCGCACAAGATCACGCCGGATTCGTGTGGCGGAGTCCACTAAGGCGTCGTGGCCCCCGGAATGTTCCACAGCGATGTCCATTCCACGCCGAGTTCCCGCACCAGCCGCCGGAGTGTCGACAGCGACATCCCGACCACCGTGGACGGGTCGCCTTCGACCCGCTCGATGAACGCGCCGCCGAGGCTGTCGACCGTGAAGGCGCCGGCCACCAGGAGCGGCTCGCCCGTCGCCACGTACGCGTCGATCTCGGCATCCGTCACGTCGGCGGCGAAGGACACGGATGCCGCGGCCACCGCATGTGCCTCGACCGGCGCTGCGCCGCGGCGGACGAGGAAGACGCTGTGGCCGGAGTGCAGGATGCCGGTGCGCCCGCGCATCGATTGCCACCGCGCGCGCGCCGCGTCGGGCGTGTAGGGCTTGCCGAGGATCTCGCCGTCGAGCTCGAACATGGAGTCGCCTCCGATCACGATCCCCTCGAACCCTTCCGCGTCGAGCGAGGCGGCGACGTCGGCTGCCTTGCGTCGTGCGAGCAGCAGGACGTGCTCGTCGGGCGGGAGGGTCCGCCCCTCTGCTGCCTCGGTCGCGGCGATGACGGCTTCCTCGTCTACCTGGGGCGCCCGGGTGGACGGTTCGATGCCGACCTGGCGAAGCAGCATGAGGCGAGCGGGGGAGGTGGAGGCGAGGCACACGCGCATACGGACCACGGTAGTCGGGCGGCGACCGCGCAATGACGGGCCGGGAGGTCCGGTGTGACAGCATCGGAGGATGCAACCCGGAGACCTCCTCGACCTCGACATCACGGCCGTCGCACACGGCGGCGTCTTCGTCGCCCGCCACGAGAACCGGGTCGTCTTCGTCACCGACGCGATCCCCGGCGAACGCGTGCGCGTCGCCCTCACCGACACGAAGAAGGCCTCGTTCTGGCGTGGCGACACCGTCGAGGTGCTGGATGCCTCACCGCACCGCCGTCCGCACGTCTGGGCACCCGCCGATGTGAGCGTGTCGCCCGAGGATCGACCGGGGGGAGCGGATTTCGGGCACATCGACCTGGCGCACCAGCGGGAGCTCAAGGCCGAGGTCCTCCGCGACGCGCTCGCGCGTTTCGCCGGGTCGGACGCTCCGGTCACGATCGAGCCGCCGCTGCCGCAGACGAAGGGGGACCGCCTGGTCGAGGAGTCCGCCGACGGGACCGGCTGGCGCACCCGCGTGAGCCTCCACGTCGACGATGAGGGACGCATCGGCCCTTTCGCGGCACGCAGTCACCGCGTCATCCCCGTGGACGAGCTGCCGCTGGCCACGCAGGGGCTGAATCGCGCGATGGCCCGGCGCAGCGGCGGTTCCGCCGGGCGGCTGGACCTCGTGCAGCCTGCCGATGGACGTGTGCGCGTCATCTCACGGCCCGAGCACACCCGCACCCGGCGTCCGACTCCCGTCGATCCTGCCGCGCGCGAAGTGGTGGTGGAGACGGTCGGCGAGCGGCAGTTCCAGGTGGATGCCGGTGGTTTCTGGCAGGTCCATCGCCTGGCCGCCGGCACTCTCCACGATGCGGTCGCGGACGCCGTCGCCGACGCCGTGGACCCCGAAGGGTGGCACCTCGATCTCTACGGCGGGGTCGGCCTCCTGGCGGCATCCGTCGCGGGCGTGGGCGGCCCGACCACGCGGATCACCTCGGTCGAATCCGACGCGCGCGCGACCGAGCATGCGGGGGAGAACCTGGCTGCGTGGATCGGTGCGCGTGCCGAGACGGCTCGCGTCGATCGCTGGCTCGCGAACCTCGTCGAGACCGCGACACCTGCACAGCTCGCACGGCTCGCCCGCGGCACCGTGGTCCTCGACCCGCCCCGCGCGGGCGCCGGCAGAGACGTCGTCGAACGACTCGTCGCACTGTCGCCCGAGCGGATCGTCTACGTCGCCTGCGACCCGGTCGCCCTGGCTCGCGACCTCGGGACGTTCGCCGCTCACGGGTACACGACGCCGTCGGTGCGCGCGTTCGACCTGTTCCCGCACTCGCATCACGTCGAGGCGATCGCCGTCCTGACACGCTGACAGATAAGGTGAGCGCATGATCCGCGTCGCCTTGATCGACGACCACGAATCCGTGCGTCTAGGGCTCGAGGCCGCCTGCAGCCGCACCGAGCAGATGCGTGTGGTCTTCTCGGGGGAGAGCGTCGCCGCCTACCTCGACTGGCGGGCGCTCACGCACGAACAGCCCGCTGACGTCGTCGTCCTCGATCTGATGCTCGGCGACGGTGCCACGGTGACCGAGAACGTGACGCGACTCGTGCACGACGGGTCGCCCGTCATCATCCACAGCGTCGCCGATCGTCCCGCCGCCGTTCGCGAGGCTCTCGTCGCCGGCGCGGCCGGCGTCGTGAGCAAGGCCTCGCGCATCGACGAGGTCATCTCGGCCGTCGACACCGTGGCGCGCGGCGAGTCGCTCGACAACGTCGAATGGGCTTCGGCGATCGACGGTGACCGCGCGTTCGCCGACGCGCAGCTGTCGTCGCGGGAGCGGGACGTGCTCCGGCTGTACGCGGCCGGGCTGCCGCTCAAGTCCGTCGCGGAACGACTCGGGGTCGCCTACTCGACGGCCAAGGAGAACATCACGCGCGTGCGTGTGAAGTACGTGGACGTGGGGCGACCTGCTCCGACGAAGGTCGACCTGCTCCGGCGTGCCATGGAGGACGGCCTGGTCGAAGAGGAGTCCGGTGGCGCCTGAGGTCGCGACAGCGGGCATGCTGACGATCCCGCCCGACTCGACCTTCTTCTCCCGCGAGCGCGTCGAGCGCATCCTCGCGTTCGTCATCGCCGTGGGGTCCGCGGTTCTCGGTCTTCAGTCGCTCTTCCATGCCGTCGGCTCGACGCAGGAGGAGCCGACGTGGAATCTCATCCTCGCCGGTGTCACCTTCGGCCCTCTCCTCCTCATGATCGTGGCCGGCATCGTCGGCCGCTTCTACCGTCCGCTCGCGGTCGTCTTTGCGATCGTCTTCCCCCTGGTGCTCCTCGCCTGGCCTTTCGCGACGGCGGGGCGGGACGCGTCCGGTTCCGGCGAGCCGTGGATCTGGTACCTGCTGAACGTCGCGACCGTCGCCACGGCCCTGGCCTTCCCGCTGGTGCTCCAGTACGCGTGGTGTGCGCTGGTGCCGATTCTGTACGGCTTCGTTCGTCTCATCCAGGTCGGAGCCGACGTCGAAACCGTCATCCTGGTGTCGCGTCAGGTCGTCTACGCGATCATCCTCGCCGTCGTCATGATCATGATCGGGTGGATGCTGCGCCTCCTCGCCGAACGCCTCGACCGCACGCGTGAGGACGCAGTACGTTCGTACGCGGCAGCGGCCGCCGCGGATGCCGTCGAGCAGGAGCGGATCTCGGTCGCCGCGCTGATGCACGACAGCGTGCTGGCGGCCCTCATCGCCGCCGAGCGCGCGTCCACCCCGCGCGAGCGAGATCTCGCCGTGGGTATGGCGCGCGACGCTCTCACGCGGCTGGCCAACGCCGACCGCGACGCGGAGGAGGGTCCGGACGAACCCGTCGAGCCGATGTTCCTCGTGGACGGAATCCGAGCGGCCGCCGCTGAGCACGACCTCGACCTCGACGTGCGGATCGCGCTCGACCCCCGTGCACAGTTGCTCCCGGGTCGTGTCGCACGCGCCCTCGTGCTCGCCGCGGCACAGGCGGTCGTGAACGCGATCGAGCACGCCGACGCCGCCGGGTTGCACGCGGAGGTGACCGCCGACGACCGTCGCGTGGTCGTGAGGATCCTCGATGCCGGCGAAGGGTTCGACGTGCAGGCGGTGCCCGAGGATCGCCTCGGCATCAGCGGATCGATCGTCGCCCGTGTCGCCGCGGTCGGCGGACAGGCCCGCGTCCGCAGCTCGCGTCGGGGCACGGTCGTCGACCTGCGATGGGAGTACCCGCGATGAACGTACGCGTCCAGACCGGGCTGTCGATCGTCGCGGTCGTCTTCACCGCGTACCTCGCCGTCGGCGGGCTCGTGTGGACGGCTCCGGTTCCGCAGCCTGCGCTCTTCATCGCCGCTCTCTCGCTCTACCTCGTCACCACGTGGCTCTGCGTGTTCTGGGACTTCGCCCCGCGGCCGGGCGGCGAAGACCGTAAGACGGAGCCGGCGCCCAGCGAGGCACCTGCGCGCGACGGTTCGCTGCCGCTGTGGCTCTGCGTGCTCGTCCTGGCGACCACGGTCCTGGTTCCCCTCGGAACGTGGTCCGCTGTCGGCGAGGAAGCCAAGCTCCAGTCGTTCGCGACGTGGAGCCTCGGCGGCATCGGGGCGCTTCTGACCATCGTCGCCGTCCGGCGCCGCCCTCTCTTCGCCTGGATCGGCGTGGTGTTGCTCGGCGTCGCCTCATCGATCTGGATCGGAATCCTCGATTCGCTCGCCCTGGGTCTCGTCGGCGCCGCCGTGTGGGTGATCACCGCGCAACTGCTGACAGCGCTCGTCGACCGGGCGGCCGTCGACACCGCTGAGCTCACCGGCATCCAACGGCGCTCGTTCGAATGGCTCGCGAGTCAGGAAGGCCGTCGACGTGAGCGCCGGGTGAGGGTGCAGCAGGCGCTCGCCGTCGCCGGCCCGCTTCTCATCCGCACGATCGAATCAGACGGGGACCTCGAGATCGAGGAGCGCGAGCGCGCCCGTCTCGCGGAGGGGTCCCTCCGCGACGAGCTGCGCGGGCCCCGGCTCCTGGACGAGGCCGTGCGAGGCCGCCTGCAAGAAGCCCGCCTGCGCGGCAGTACCGTGACCGTCCTCGACGAGGGAGGGTTGGATGCCGTCGGCCCTGCCGCCCTCGACCGCATCCGCGCCGATCTGGCCGAAGCGTTGAAGGGTGCCTCATCGGAGCGGATCTACATCCGCACGTCGCCGCATCCGCGCGTGGCTGTCACCGTCGTCGGTCGGTCGCGTCGTCGCGATGATCCGCAGGGGGACGAGGTCGTCGACCTGTGGCACGAGATCGCCCACCCGCGCGCGAACGTCGAACGCTGACCCGAACCTCACGCCCCGGCGCCGAGAGAAGAAGAGGCGAGGGGCGGCGAAGCCGCCCGCCCCTCGCCATGCGAGTGGTTACCCGAAAACCAGCTCGCACATGCCGATCCGCGCTCTGAGGGATGCGAATCGGCAGAACGCAGAAGCGTTCCAGCGGTATTAGTCTGACTGATCGCGAAAAGCGTGTCTGTAGGTACTTTGGGGGACAAATTTCGTGGATCGGCAGTGCTCAGCCGGTCCAGCGTCCCCAGGGGGCGTCGCGGTCCAGCCCGCTGTGAACACCGCGGGCGGAGATCCGCCACGCCGAGACGGCCGGTTCGTGGGCGACGGCGGTCTGCTGCTCGCGGGCGGCCGACTCGCTGACCACGGCGATGACCGCGGCGAGCTCCTCTGGGCTCGCGTCGCCACGACGCACCCGGAGAGGTGCGGCGTCGGCAGCTGCGTCGTCGGGCATGCTCACAGCGGGATGTTCCCGTGCTTCTTGGCCGGCTGGCTCGCGCGCTTGCCGCGGAGTGCGCGGAGCGCCTTTGCGACGGCGACGCGGGTCTGCGCCGGCTCGATGATGCCGTCGAGCTCGCCGCGCTCAGCGGCCAGGAATGGCGACGCCACGTTGTACGTGTACTCGTTGGCGAGCCGGGTGCGCACGGCGGCGACGTCCTCGCCGGCCTCTTCGGCGCGCTTGATCTCTCCTCGGTAGAGGATGTTGACCGCGCCCTGGCCACCCATGACGGCGATCTCGGCGGTCGGCCAGGCGAGGTTGATGTCGGCACCGAGCTGCTTGGAGCCCATGACGATGTAGGCGCCGCCGTAGGCCTTCCGGAGGATCACCGTGACGAGCGGAACGGTGGCCTCGGCATACGCGTAGAGGAGCTTCGCGCCGCGGCGGATGACGCCGGTCCACTCCTGATCGGTTCCCGGCAGGTATCCCGGGACGTCGACGAGGGTGAGGATCGGGATCGAGAACGCGTCGCAGAAGCGCACGAATCGGCTGGCCTTCTCGCCTGCGTCGATGTTCAGGGTGCCGGCCATCTGGGAGGGCTGGTTCGCGATGATGCCGACCGTGCGGCCTTCGATGCGACCGAAGCCGATCACGATGTTCGGCGCGAACAGCGGCTGGACCTCGAGGAAGTCGCCGGCGTCGACGATGTGCGAGATGACCTCGTGGATGTCGTACGGCTGGTTCGCGGAATCCGGGATGACCGTGTTCAGGACACGGTCGGAGTCAGTCGTCTCGAACTCGAAGACGGACTCATAACCGGGGGCATCCGACATGTTGTTGTCGGGCAGGAAGCCGATGAGGGTGCGCGCGTAGTCGATCGCGTCGTCCTCGTCTTCGGCGAGGTAGTGGGCGACGCCCGAACGCGTGTTGTGCGTGTGCGCGCCGCCGAGTTCCTCCATGCCGACGTCCTCGCCGGTGACGGTCTTGATCACGTCCGGGCCCGTGACGAACATCTGGCTGGTCTTGTCGACCATGATCACGAAGTCGGTCAACGCGGGAGAGTAGACAGCGCCACCGGCAGCGGGGCCCATGATGAGCGAGATCTGCGGGATGACGCCCGAAGCCGCGGTGTTCAGACGGAAGATCTCGCCGTACTTGCCGAGTGCGACCACACCCTCCTGGATGCGGGCGCCGCCCGAGTCGAGGATGCCGATGATCGGAATGCCGCTGCGGAGGGCGAGCTCCATGACCTTGATGATCTTCTCGCCCGCGACCTCGCCGAGCGATCCGCCGAAGGTCGTGAAGTCCTGCGAGTACACCGCGACCGTGCGTCCGTGGATCGTGCCGGTGCCGGTGACGACGGAATCGCCGTAGGGACGGGATCGGTCCATCCCGAACGCCGTGGTCCGGTGCCGGACGTACTCGTCGAGCTCGACGAACGAGCCGGGGTCGACGAGCAGCTCGATCCGCTGACGCGCGGTGAGCTTCCCCTTCGCGCCCTGCTTGGTGCGGGCGGTCTCCTCAGCGGAGACGACGGCTTCTTCATAGCGTGCACGCAGGTCGGCGATCTTGCCGGCGGTCGTGAACAGGTCGGGCTGATCGGTCACGCGTTCCACCCTAGCGAGCGCATCCGCGGCGTCGTTGGATACCGGCGACAACGGCGGGGCGGATCCGCTGTGGCATCCCTCACGTCCGCGGCTGTCAACCCGCGGGAGGAGATGGGGAGAGGAGCTTTAAGGTGGCGGCATGTCGATCCCCGAGAACGGATACCCCCGAGCTGCCGCGATCAGCCCCCGACTCCACATCGCCCCGAGCGTCGACTCGACCAACAAGAAGCTGTTGACGGACGCGTTCGACGATCCCGATGGGCATCCCCACCTCTCCGTCGTCGTCACCCGCGACCAGCGCGCCGGACGCGGGCGTCTCGACCGGACGTGGGTCACTCCGCCGGACTCGGCACTCGCCGTCTCCGTCCTATTGCGCGTCGAAGCCCTCCCCGTCGCGACCCGCGGCTGGATCCCGCTCGTGGCGGGCGCGGCCATGACGGCCGCCGTCCAGGCGCAGCTGAACGACCGTGAGGTCGGACTGAAGTGGCCGAACGACGTGCTCGTGGGAGGCCTGAAGATCTGCGGCATCCTCGCCGAGGTCATGCCCGGCGACCCGCACAGCGTCGTCGTGGGCGCGGGCGTCAACACGCGGATGACCGCTGCGGAGCTGCCCGTTCCCACGGCGACGTCGTTCGCTGCGCTCGCGCGCACCGCCGATGAGGACCGCCTCCTCGCCGACTACCTCACCGGCCTTCGCGACGCCATTGCCGCCCTTGCGGTCGGCGGGACGACGGCGGATGCCGCGAAGCAGGCGGTCTGGACCGCATGCAGCACCATCGGCGCCGACGTCTCGGTCTCCCTCCCCGACGGCGTGTCCCTCATCGGGTCCGCGCAGGGGATCGACGACGAAGGCCGGCTGATCGTCGACGCCGCCGGCGTCACTCACGTCGTGTCCGCCGGCGACGTCGTGCACGTCCGGTGACACCCGGGCGCGTCGGCGTGGGACGGACGGCCGGGCGCGCCATGATGGTGCCGTGAGCCAGTCGACCGCGTACCCGGGCCGTCCCCGGACGCCCGCGCCGGGTGCCACCGCGCCCGAGCTCGTGATCGCGCGACTGCGGCGCCACGCCCGCCGCCTCATCTGGCCGGCCCTCGCGCTGATCGCTGCATCGGGCGCGACCGGGTACTTCAGCGGCAACCTGCCCGGCCCCTTAGAGGACTGGATGCTGTGGGTCGCCGCCGCACTCGTAATCCTCCTCCTCGTCGTCGTCCCCTACCTCCGCTGGCTTTCTCACACGTACACCGTGACGACGAGGCGGGTCATTGAACGGGCGGGTCTGGTGAACCGTCGCCGCACCGACATCCCGCACGCCCGCGGCTACACGATCTCCGAGCGCCGCGGTCCGGTTCAGCGGATGTGGGGGAGCGGCACACTGATCCTCGCCAACGGCGTCGATGAACCGCTCCGACTCCTCGACATCCCCTCGGTCCGGCTCGTGCACGAGACGCTGGCGGATCAGGTCGAGGTCAGCCAGATCCTCGCGCACCGCGATTCACACAGCATCCCGATCGTCGGCTCCGACGACTGAGCGTCGTCGGATGCGGGCCGCGGGATGCGCCAGGATGGACTCGACGGGAGGAGCAGCATGGCACTGCAGGTCGGAATCGTCGGAGGCGGACAGCTCGCGCGGATGATGATCGCGCCCGCCGTGGAGATGGGCATCGGTATCCGGGTCCTGGCGGAGCAGTCCGGGATGTCGGCCGGCCTCGCCGCCTCGGCTGTGGGGGACTACCGCGACCTCGATACGGTCCTCGCCTTCGCGAAGGACGTGGACGTCATCACCTTCGACCACGAACACGTGCCGCAGGACGTCCTCCGCGGCCTCGTCGATGCCGGCGTCGCCGTCCACCCCGGCCCCGATGCGCTCGCTTTCGCGCAGGACAAGATCGACATGCGCACCAAGCTCGCCGAGCTCGGTCTGCCCCAGCCGGAGTGGGCCGCGGTGACGGATGCCGCCGCCCTCGACGCGTTCATCGCCGGCAACGGCGGTCGCGCCGTCGTGAAGACTCCGCGCGGCGGGTACGACGGCAAGGGCGTCCGCGTCGTGTCGAGCGCCGCGGAAGCCGCCGACTGGCTCGATGCTCTCGAGGAGGGCGCCGCCCTGCTTGCGGAAGAGCTCGTGGCGTTCAGTCGCGAACTCGCCCAGCAGGTCGCGCGACGCCCCTCGGGCGACCTCATCGTGTATCCGGTGGTGGAGACCGTCCAGCAGGGCGGGGTGTGTGCCGAGGCGATCGCTCCCGCGCCCCACTCCGCCGGTCGCCTGGCGGACGTCGCCGCCGAGATCGGCGAGGCGATCGCGACCGGCCTCGGCGTGACGGGGATGCTCGCCGTCGAACTCTTCCAGACCGGCGACGAACGCCTGTTGGTCAACGAGCTGGCGATGCGCCCGCACAACAGCGGGCATTGGACGCAGGACGGCTCGATCACCAGTCAGTTCGAGCAGCACCTGCGCGCGGTCCTCGATCTGCCTCTCGGCGACACGGCGCTGCGCGCCCCGCACGCCGTCATGGTGAACATCCTCGGCGGTCCCGCGGAGGGGTCGCTCGGCGACCGGCTTCCGGCCGCCCTGGCGGCGCACCCCGCGGCGAAGATCCACACGTACGGCAAGGACCCGCGGCCCGGACGCAAGGTGGGTCACGTCAACGTCGTGGGTGAGGACCTCGACTCCGTGGTCTACGAGGCGCGAGCAGCGGCGGCGTACTTCCTCGATTGACCCGTGCCGTTCCGGGCTTCTCCAAGCTGGCGGACCTAGCCTGGTCGAGTGAACCGCCCCCTCCACTCGTCCTCCGCCCCCCTGATCGGCGTCGTGATGGGTTCCGACTCGGACTGGCGCGTGATGTCCGACGCCTCGCAGGTGCTGACCGACTTCGGAATCGCACACGAGGTGGAGGTCGTCTCCGCGCATCGCACCCCGGACAAGCTGCTCCGCTACGGGCGTGAGGCCAGGGGGAGGGGCATGCGCGCGATCATCGCCGGCGCCGGCGGGGCCGCGCACCTGCCGGGCATGCTCGCCTCGGTCACGACACTGCCGGTGATCGGCGTCCCCGTGCAGCTCGCGACCCTCGACGGCCTCGATTCGCTGCTCAGCATCGTGCAGATGCCGGCCGGGATCCCGGTGGCCACCGTCTCGATCAACGGGGCGAAGAACGCAGGCCTCCTCGCCGTCCGTCTGCTCGGCTCAGCCGACGCAGAGATCGCCGACCGTGTCGCCGCGTACGCCGCGGATCTCGAGACGCAGGTCGAAGAGAAAAACCGGCGCCTCAAGGATTCCCTGTGATCCGGTGCGCGGCGGGGGAGGCGCGATGAGCGTCCTCAGCCCACCCCGTTCGGTGCCGACGCGCGGTCGCTCGATCGTCGAGGAGCGCCCGCTGCGGCATCCCGACACGTCGACTCCAGGTGTGATGTCGCGGCGCGCGTGGTGGCTCGTGGCATCCAACTTCCTCCTTCCCGGTTCCGCCCAGATCCTCGCCGGAAATCGCCGCCTCGGACGCGCCGGCCTGGTCTCGACTCTCGTCATGTGGGTGCTGCTGGCGGCGTCGGTGCTGCTCGGACTCATGTGGCGATCCGCCCTGACCACCATCGTCGCGTCCTGGTGGACCCTCACGGGTGTGCAGGTCCTGCTCTGGGTGTACGCCGCGCTGTGGGTGCTGCTGACGGTCGACACGCTCCGTCTCGTTCGCCTTCCGCGCGTGGGGGGTCGCACTCGCGCCGCGGTGACGGTCGTCGCTCTCGTGCTCGCGCTCGTGCCCGCCTCCGCGGCGGCATACACCGCGCAGTCGGTCGTCGCCCCCCTCCGCTCGGGCCTGTCGATCTTCGCCTCGGGGCCGAGCGTTCCGCCGTCGGACGGGTATTACAACTTCCTGCTGTTGGGCGCCGACAGCGGCAAGGGCCGGGACTCCATGAGATTCGACAGCATCTCGGTCGTCTCGGTGAACGCGGAGTCGGGTGCCGTCGCGATCTTCGGCATCCCCCGCGACCTCCGCCACGTGCCGTTCTCGGACGGGCCCATGCGCGACCTGTATCCCGATGGTTTCGAGGGGCACGCGGGCCAGAGTTGCGGGTGGTCATCGGGCATCAACCAGCTGATGAACGCCGTCGAGACGTGCCGCGACGATCGTGGCGCGAGCCTGTACCCGGATGCCGACAAGCAGAACTCGACGCCCGCGGTCGAAGCGACGAAGGACGCCGCCGAGGCCATCCTCGGCATCAAGATCCCGTACCACGTGTTCATCGATATGAACGGGTTCGCCGACCTGGTCGACGCGCTCGGCGGGGTGACGATCACCGTGAAGGACCGCCTGCCCGAGGGCCCTGGTCCTCGTTACCCCGATCAGCCCGCCGAGGACTGGGCGACCGGCTGGATCGAGAAGGGGAAGCAGCACATGGACGGCGAGACGGCGCAGTGGTACGCGCGGTCCCGCTACACGACCAGTGACTGGGACCGGATGCGTCGCCAGCGCGAGCTGCAGACCGCGATCCTCGCTCAGGCGACGCCGTCGACGGTTCTCACTCGCTTCAGCGGGATCGTGTCGGCGGGAAAGAACCTCGTGCAGACCGACATCCCGGACTCTTTGCTGCCGTACCTGGTCGATCTCGGCGTCAAAGCGAAGGGTCAGAAGGTCCAGAACCTCGAACTGACGCCGAAGGGCGTGAACATCGATCCGGACAACCCCACGGCGGCGGACTGGGAGAAGATCCGGGGAATGGTCGACACGATGCTCCATCCCCCGACACCGACACCGACGACCGCGCCGTGATGGCGCAGGGGGATCACCGATGACGACGACGCTGCGTGTCGTGTTCGACCCGTCCGCGCCGGGGACCGGGCCGGACCTCGCCGTGGCGTCCCGCGAACTCGCCGCCGGATTGGTGGCCACCGCCCCCAACGGATGCGAAGTCCGTGCCATCGTGCCGAGCGATGCCGGCGCGGACACCTTGCTCGAGCAGGGGGTCGCGGCCGCCGATCGCCTGCCCGTCGGGTCCGCCGCGGCATCCGCCCTGTGGCGCCGTGGCCTTCGCGCGGGTGCGGGTGATGGCCTGATCCACTCCCCGACACTGGCTGCGCCGCTCGTCCGGCACGACCGCGTGCACGATCACGATCAGACCGTCGTGACCCTGTGGGACATCCGGCCGTGGGAGAACCCCGACGAGGTTCCGCGGGCGGATGCCGCATGGGCCCGCGCCATGCTCCGCCGCGCCGTGCGTCACGCAGACGCGCTCGTCGTCCCCACGCATGAACTGGCGCGACGTGTCGCCGAGCTCGAGCCGCTCGGCGATCGCCTCCGAGTCATTGCGGGAGCGCCCTCGGGGGACCTCCGCGTGCCGAGCGACGAGGTGGGACGACGGCGCGAGCTGGACGTCCCCGACGGGTATGTCCTCCTCTCAGGTTCGACCGCCGCGTCGGCGCGACTCCGGACGGGGTTCGAAGCCGTCGTGAAGTCGGGGCGGGACACTGCCGTCGTCGTCATCGACGCTCCCGAAGGTGAGGAGCCTGCGGTGGCCGAGCTGGCCGCCGCGGCAGGTCTCCCCGAGCGACGCCTGCACGTTCGGGGTCATCTCGACGCGCCCGATCGCGCCGCCGTGATGGCCGGCGCTGTCGCATACGTGGCGCCGGCGGATGGGAGCGCGTTCCCCTGGCGGACGCTCGACGCTGTGCGCCTGGGTGTCCCTATCGTCGCCGCAGAGAGTGCCACCCATCGCGAGCTCCTCCTCGACGGTGCCGCTTTCGCAGCGGGCGATTCGGGCTCGCTGGGCGATGAACTCGCGGCGACGCTGTCGTCCACCTCGACGGTGGAACGGCTCGCCGTACTGGCCACGGACCGCGGCCGTGCGTTCAGCTGGGCAGGTGCCGCCGAACGCGTATGGCAGCTCCACGCGGAACTGTGATCTCTTCTGTGAACGGCACATAAACCGCGTGTCGTGCAGGGCGTCTTCAGACTCGACTGGTAACGGAGCGCAACTTCAGTAACACTGTTCACATGCGCCTCACATCTGCCGTGCCCCGACACATCCTTCGGCGCATGGCGATGCTGCTCGCAACCGTGCTCACGCTCAGTGTGTTGATGGCCGTCGTGCCGACCTCGGTCGCCCGCGCGGCTGAGCCGCCTCTCCCGAAGTCGATCACCGACGGCGGGAACATCATCAGTGATGCAGAGTTCTTCAACGGCGCAGCGATGACGGCCGCTCAGGCGCAGAAATTCCTCGAGGCGCGCGTTCCCTCGTGCAAGGCGACAACGGGGCCGACGTGTCTCCGGAACTTCACCGCCGACCTCCCGGCGAAGGCCAAGGACAACTACTGCAACGCGATCGCTGCGAAGAAGAAGATCCGGGCGTCGGAGATCATCGTCACCGTCGGCAAGGCCTGCGGGATCAGCCCGAAGGTGATCCTGGTCATGCTCCAGAAGGAGCAGGGCCTGATCACCGCGACCAAGCCCACCGAGTGGGCGTACCGCGCCTCGATGGGCATGAACTGTCCCGACACTGCCCCCTGCAGCGCCGCATCCGCGGGTTTCGTGAATCAGGTCTACCTCGGCGCACGCCAGCAGCAGGTCTACAAGAAGAACCCCCAGAACTACGGGTACCGGGCCGGTCAGGTGACCACGGTCAAGTGGCACCCGAACAGCGCCTGCGGCACCTCCAAGGTCCTCATCAAGAACCAGGCGACGGCGAACCTGTACATCTACACCCCGTACCGCCCGAACATCGCTGCGCTCGCCGCCGGCTACGCGCAGGGCGACTCGTGCTCGAGCTACGGCAACCGCAACTTCTACAACTACTACGTGCAGTGGTTCGCGCCGCAGGTCTCGCAGAACCCGGGTGGCGCGGCCGCGTTGGTCAAGGCGTGCACGGTCCCCGCAGCCGCCGACATCGTGCCCTCGTCCGCCGCGGCGACGGTGACGACCGCGACCACGGCCCGCACGGCGCCTGCCGTAAAGTGCGGCACCGGCGCCACTTCGCTGGCCAGGTCGGCGAAGGTCACGGTCACGGGCACGTACGGGTCGTGGGCCCGAGTCACGAGTGGCTCGAAGTCGCTCTGGGTGGCGAAGTCCGCACTGTCCATGCCGGCTCCCGCCGGCGGCGCGTGCGCGGTTCCCGCCGATTCCAGCATCACCAAGGCGACCGGGACGATCACGGTCATCTCGGACAGCCTCAATGCGCGCAAGGCGCCTTCGACGCAGTGCTCCACCGGAGCGCGGTCGATCACCCGCGGGCAGACCTACCAGCGAACCGGTGTCTACGGTGTCTGGTGGCGCATCCAGGTGGCCGGATCGACGTACTGGTCCCACAGCGACTACATGACCGTGAAGGATGTCGCCCCGGCCGTCACGACGAAGTACCTCACGGAGCCGGACAACATGGCGTCGTCTGCGACGTCGACGGTGATCCAGGCGACATTGCGCAAGGGCACTGCGGTGAAGGCGTCGTCGGTGTCGGGGGAACGGACCAAGGTTTCGGTCGACGGCATGACGGGGTGGGTGTACTCGTCGAAGCTGTCGGCGAAGAAGCCCGGTGCGGTCTCGGGTCAGAACCGGCAGAGCATCGCGTCGACGCCGCTGCGGGCGACCGCATCCGCTTCGGGCAAGGTGCTGACCACGCTGAAGGCGGGTACGAAGGTCACCGTCTACGACGCGTACGGAAAGTGGCGCGCAGTCACGGCCGGGTCGACCAAGGGCTGGATGCGGGACTCCGAGCTCGGCGCAGTGGCCGTTCCCCCGGTCGCCAAGACGATGTACCTGGGGACGACGACGAACATGATGCCGTCTGTGTCGTCCGCCGTCATTCAGGCGACGTTGCGCAAGGGGACGACGGTCAAAGTGCTGTCGGTGTCGAAGGATCGCACTCAGGTGTCGGTCGACGGGAAGACGGGTTGGGTGTTCTCGTCGAAGCTGTCGGCGAAGAACCCCGGTGCGGTCTCGGGTCAGAACCGGCAGAGCATCGCGTCGACGCCGCTGCGGGCGACCGCATCCGCTTCGGGCAAGGTTCTCTCGACGCTGAAGGCCGGCACGAAGGTCACGGTGCACGACACGTTCGGAAAGTGGCGTGCAGTGACGGCCGGGTCGACCAAGGGCTGGATGCGGGACTCCGAACTCCGCGCGGTGACCCCGGTCGTCAAGACGATGTACCTGGGGACGACGACCAACATGACGCCGTCGGTGTCGTCCGCGGTCATTCAGGCGACGTTGCGCAAGGGGACGACGGTCAAGGCGCTGTCGGTGTCGAAGGATCGCACGCAGATCTCGGTCGACGGGAAGACGGGTTGGGTGTTCTCGTCGAAGCTGTCGGCGAAGAACCCCGGTGCGGTCTCGGGCCAGAACCGGCAGAGCATCGCCTCGACGCCGCTGCGGGCGACCGCATCCGCTTCGGGCAAGGTTCTCTCGACGCTGAAGGCCGGCACGAAAGTCACGGTCTACGACACGTTCGGAAAGTGGCGCGCCGTGACGGCCGGGTCGACCAAGGGCTGGATGCGGGACTCCGAGCTGAAGGCGGTCGCCGCCGCACCCGTGACGGGCACGAAAGTCACGACCGCGGCCCTCAACTTCCGCGCCACCCCGTCAACCTCGGGAAAGAAGATCAGCCTCATCCCGAAGGGGACCAAGGTCACCGTGACGGGATCCTCGGGATCGTGGCGGAAGATCACCTACAAAGGAAAGACCGGTTGGGTGAGCGGCGAGTTCCTCCGCTGATCGACACGGTGGTGGCGGGAGGTCGCTCAGGAACCGTCCGATAGGATTATCGACGGCCTGGACGGCATCCGCCGCTCCCGCGGTACCCGCCTTCGCAAGGAACCCCGTGACACAGATCGACTACAGCGCCTTCGACACGCCCGGACGTGGTCGCGGCATCCTCGACGTCTTCGAGTACCGCTACCTCCTGCGGCTGCTGATCGGCAAGAGCACAGCGCTGCGCTACCGCAACTCTGTCCTCGGCTGGTTCTGGTCGTATGTGCGTCCGACGGTGCAGTTCCTCGTCTACTACATCGTCATCGGGCAGATCCTCGGGCTGCACAAGAACGTTCCGGCCTTCCCGCTCTATCTGTTCAGCGGGCTGGTGCTCGTCAACCTCTTCAATGAGACGCTCGGTGCCGCGACGCAGTCGATCGTGGCGAATCGCGCGCTGGTGCGGAAGATCTATCTTCCGCGGGAGCTGTTCCCCCTCGCTGCGATCATCGGTGCGCTGACGCACTTCCTCCCGCAGCTGGCGGTCCTGATCATCGTGAGTCTGCTCTTCGGGTGGCTGCCGAGCTTTGCGGCGGCGGGGATGGTCCTGCTCGGGATGGTGCTGGTCCTCCTCTTCGTCACGGGGCTCGGCCTGTTCTTCGCGGCGATCAACGTGCGCTTCCGCGATGCCAGCAACACGGTGGACATCATCCGGACGATCGCGACCTGGTCCGTCCCGGTCCTCTATACGTGGGCGATGGTCTACGAGCGGACGCAGCACATTCCGTGGCTGTTCAACCTCTGGATGTCGAACCCGCTGGCCGTCGCGGTGGAGATCTTCCACCACGCCTTCTGGGGAGAGCTGCCGGTGGTCAACGCGGCCTCCCCGGCCCCGGCCAACCTGGGGTGGCCGCCGGAGTTCGGTTGGCACATCGCCTCAGCTTTCGTGGTCATCCTCATCAGCTTGGTCGTCGGCCAGCTCGTGTTCCGTCGTGCCGAGCGCACATTCGCCCAGGATCTGTGATGTCGACACGCAACGCCACTGAAGCCCAGCCCCGGATCGTCGTCGAGAACGTCTCGAAGTGGTTCAACAAGCGTTCCGCCCGATCGCTCAAGGACGCCTTCATCAGCGTCCTCAAGCGTCAGCCGCTGCGCTCCCGCCAGTTCCAGGCGCTCAACGACATCTCGTTCCAGATCGCAGAGGGTGAGTCCGTCGCGATCATGGGTCTGAACGGCTCGGGGAAGTCGACGACCCTCAAGCTCGTCTCCGGAGTGCTCGAGCCCGATGAGGGCCGCGTGTTCACGCGTGGACGTGTCGCCGGGCTCATCGAGGTCGGTGCCGGCTTTCACCCCGACCTCACCGGGCGTGAGAACGTCTTCCTCAATGCGGCGATCCTCGGGATGACCGAGAAGGAGACGAAGGCTCGCTACGACGAGATCGTCGAGTTCAGCGGCATCGGTGAGTTCATCGAGCAGGAGGTCAAGCACTACTCCTCCGGCATGTTCATGCGACTCGCCTTCAGCGTCGCGATCCACGTCGAGCTCGACGTGCTCCTGGTCGACGAAGTCCTCTCCGTCGGCGACGCGCCCTTCCGCGCGAAGTGCGACGCGAAGCTCCGGGAGCTGGCCGAGAAGGGCGTGACGATGATGATCGTCAGCCACAGCAAGAGCATCGTGAAGAGCCTGTGCTCCCGCGGCGTCGTCATCCGCAAGGGCAATGTCGTCTTCGACGGTCCGATCGACGACGCCCTCGCGGTGCTCGAGCGCGGCTGAGCCGCCCCGCTCGCTCCCGGCTCAGCCGAGGAGATCGCGGAGCGACTCGCGCCAGTCGCGCGGGGCGAAGCCGGTGGCTTCGATCTTCGCGAGGTCGAGGACCGACCAGCGCGGACGCGGCGCCACGGGACCCGTCGCGGATGCGAAGTACGTATCCGTGGATACGCCCGTGACCTGGCCGCGGTCGTGGCCGGAGAGTTCGTACACCTCGCCCGCGATCTCCGCCCACGAGGCGGGGGAGCCCGCCCCGGTCAGGTTGTACGTGCCGAACTCGGCCTCGCTCTCGAGAAGATGACGGATGCCGCGGGCGATCTCGTCGGTGAAGGTGAGGCGTCCGATCTGGTCGTCGACCACCGAAGGGGCGACACCCCGCTCGGCGAGCGACGCCATCGTCCGCACGAAGTTCTTCCCCTCGCCGATCACCCACGAGGTGCGGACGATGTAGTGGCGGGGGACTGCGGAGACGACCGCGTCCGCGGCGGCCTTGGTCTGCCCGTAGACGCCCAGGGGCGCGACCGGCTCGTCCTCTGGGTAGGCGGCATCCGCCGTACCGTCGAAGACGTAGTCGCTCGACACGTGGACGAGGGTGATGCCGTTGTCGGACGCGATGCGGGCGAGCTGCGAGACAGCGGTGACGTTGCCGGCCCATGCCCCGGCGCGGTCCGTCTCAGCGGCGTCGACAGCCGTGTAGGCCGCGGCATTGATGATCGTGCCGAAGTCGCGCCACCGACGCGCGTCGGACAGATCGCTCGTGAGGTCGAGCTCCGCCCGGCCGGCGAACTCGACGCTCGGATCACCGTCGAACGCCGCGCGCAGTGCGAGGCCGAGCTGCCCGTTCGCGCCGACGACGAGCGTCTTCTTCGGCGGGATCGGGACGACGTCGGCCAGACGCGGGTGCGCGAGATCCTTCGCGGAGATCTCGACGTCGGCGAGCGGGATCGGCCAGTCGATCGCGGCGGTCTCGTCGGCGAGGTTGAGGAACGAGTACGACGCGTCCGACGACCAGTGGTCGTTTACCAGGTACGTGTAGGCGGTGTCGGGCTCGAGGGTCTGGTACGAGTTGCCGACCCCGCGCGGAACGAAGATGGCGCGCGACGGGTCGAGCTCGGCGGTGAAGACGGCGCCGAACGTGGGGCCTTCGCGAAGGTCCACCCACGCGCCGAAGATCCGGCCGGTGGCGACCGAGACCCACTTGTCCCACGGCTCGGCGTGGATGCCGCGAGTCGTCCCGACGGCGTCGTTGAACGAAATGTTGTTCTGCACCGGGCCGAAGTCATCGAGCCCGGCGGCGGTCATCTTGGCCCGCTGCCAGTTCTCTTTGAACCAGCCGCGGCTGTCGCCGTGCACGGGCAGGTCCCAGATGACGAGGCCCGGGATGCCGGTCTCGGTCGGCGTGAGCGCTTTGGCAAACTCGGTCACGCTCACTGTCCCTTGCTGGCGTAGAACGCCTCGACGCCGTCTTTGGCGGGAGCCCACCACGCCTCGTTGTCGCGGTACCACTCGATCGTGGCGGCGAGACCCGCCTCGAAATCGCGGTACGACGGCGTCCAGCCGAGTTCGGTGCGGAGCTTGGTGGAGTCGATCGCGTAGCGCAGGTCGTGTCCGGCGCGATCGGTGACGTGATCGTAGGCGTCAGGGGCGTGCCCCATGAGTTGGAGGATGAGCTCGACGACGGTCTTGTTGTCCTTCTCGCCGTCGGCGCCGATGAGGTAGGTCTCCCCGATCTCGCCCTTGTCGAGGATGGTGAGCACGGCGGAGGAGTGGTCGTCGGCGTGGATCCAGTCGCGCACGTTCTCGCCCTTGCCGTACAGCTTGGGACGGATGCCGCGCAGCACATTCGTGATCTGACGCGGAATGAACTTCTCGACGTGCTGGTACGGCCCGTAGTTGTTCGAGCAGTTGCTGATCGTCGCGCGGACCCCGAACGAGCGGACCCATGCACGCACGAGAAGGTCGCTGCCGGCTTTCGTCGACGAATAGGGGGATGACGGGTTGTACGGCGTCTGTTCGGTGAACCGGGCGGGGTCGTCGAGCTCCAGGTCGCCGTACACCTCGTCGGTGGAGATGTGGTGCAGCCGGGTGTCGTGGCGGCGGGCGGCTTCGAGCAGCGTGTATGTGCCGATGATGTTGGTGTCGAGGAACGGCCGGGGGTCGTGCAGGGAGTTGTCGTTGTGCGACTCGGCCGCGTAGTGGACGACGGCATCCGCCTTCTCGAACAACCCGTCGACCAGTTCCGCATCGGCGATGTCACCGACGACCAGGTCCACGCGGCCGTCGGGAAGCCCGGCCAGCGACGACTCGTTGCCGGCGTAGGTGAGCTTGTCGAGGACGGTCACGGTGTGATCGGTGTGGGCGACCACATGATGGACGAAGTTCGATCCGATGAAACCGGCTCCGCCGGTCACGAGGAGGTGTGCCATGTCATGCGCCCCTGTTCAAGATGTCGAGCAGGTACGTGCCGTACCCGGATTTCACGAGCTTCTCCGCACGCGTACGCAGCTCATCGTCAGTGAGGAACCCTTGCCGCCATGCGACCTCCTCGGGCACCCCGATCTTCAGCCCCGTGCGCCGCTCCATCGTGCGGACGTACTCACCGGCATCCAGCATCTGATCGAACGTGCCGGTGTCGAGCCATGCCGTGCCCCGCGGGAGCACCTGCACCTGCAGCTTGCCCGCCGCAAGATACGCGCTGTTGATATCGGTGATCTCGTACTCTCCCCGCGGTGACGGCTTCAGGTCGCGAGCGATCTGCACGACGTCGTTGTCGTAGAAGTACAGACCCGGCACCGCGTAGTTCGACTTCGGGTGCGCCGGCTTCTCCTCCAGCGAGATCGCGCGACCCTCGGAGTCGAACTCGACGACACCGTATGCCTCGGGTTCGCCCACGTAGTAGGCGAACACCGCGCCACCGTCGACGTCGTCGAAGCGCGCCAACTGCGATCCGAGCCCGGGGCCGTACAGCAGATTGTCGCCGAGGACGAGGGCGACCTTGTCGTCGCCGATGTGGTCCGCGCCGATCGTGAACGCCTGCGCGAGCCCGTCCGGCGACGGCTGCCGCGCGAAGGTCAACGACACCCCGAACTGCGAGCCATCACCCAGGAGACGCTCGAAATGCTCCGCGTCGTGCGGGGTGGTGATGATGAGGATGTCCCGGATCCCCGCCAGCATCAGCGTCGACAACGGGTAGTAGATCATCGGCTTGTCGTACACCGGGATCAACTGCTTCGAAACGCCCAACGTGATCGGGTGCAGACGCGTCCCCGAGCCCCCCGCAAGAATGATGCCCTTCATGCGACCCATCGTCCCATAGGGACGCTGTCGACCTGGACGGGAAATCCGGGATCGCCGCGGCCCCGCCCGTAAAGTGGATGCGTGATCAAGGTCTCCGTCGTCGTGCCCACGTACAAGACGCCCCCCGAAGGACTCGCCCGACTCATCGGCTCGCTGGAGCGACAGACGATGCCGGCTTCGGAGTTCGAGGTGATCTTCGTCGACGACGGCTCACCGGACGACACGCTGCAGCGGCTGCGGAAGCTGGCGACGGCCCACAGCAACGTCCGCGTCGAGGCGATCGAGAACTCCGGCTGGCCGTCCAAGCCCCGCAACGTCGGGATCGAGCTGGCGCGGGGTGAGTACATCGCCTTCATGGACCACGACGACGAGCTGTACCCCGACGCGCTCCGCGCGGCCTACGAGTTCGGCGTCGCGCATCGTGCCGACGCCGTCAACGGCAAGGAAGCCCGCACGACGTCGCCGTCGTGGGGCATGAGCACGTACGACCAGGACCGGCCGCAGTCCGTGGGGCGGACGGACGGGCACCCGTTGATCCCGATGAATCCCCACAAGATGTACCGTCGCGCGTTCCTCAATGAAAACGGGATCCGCTTCGTCGAGGGCGCCCGCGTGCTGTGGGAGGACATCTTCTTCAACGTCCTCGTCGCGCGTCACGCCGCGGTGATCTCGACCCTGAGTTCCGTGCCGTACTACCACTGGGTGACGACCAAGGGGAGCGGCTCGACCACTTTCGTCAAACACGGCGAGGACTTCTGGCGATGGCTGCCGAAGGTCTGCCAGGCGATCATCGACGAGCTCCCGGGCGAGGAGAACCGCCTCCAGCGCGAGCAGCTCGAGCTGCATCAGTACAGCAACCGCCTCGTCGGCGTCTTCGACTCGAAGTACGTCACCCGCACGCCGAAGCAGCGGCGCTTCATGTTCGAGCAGGCTCAAGCCCTGCAGCGGGACTTCGACTTCGCCCGCCTCGAGGACCGCATGAATTCGTCCAAGCGGGTGCGGGCCGAGCTCCTGCGCGCGGATCGCCAGGATCTCCTGGAGGAGATCTGCGTTTCCGACGCCGCCGTACCGGGGTGGAGTCGTGCGACGTCGGTCGAGTGGCGGGACGGGGTCCTCCACGTGGCGACCGACGTGACGTGGTCGGACTCGAAGGGAACGGTCCCTGCGCTCGTGCGCGACGGCGATCGGATCCGGAAAGAGCTCCCCGCGGACGTCCGCGCTCTGGTGAGTGCCGACGCGACCGACATGACCGACGAGGTGGACGGGATCACCCTCACGGGTCTCGTGCGGTCTCGGCGATCACGGATCGCCTGGGCGCTTCCCTTGGAGAGCGACGTTCGCGTCGAAGACCTCCCCGATGGATCGGTCCGCGTCTCCGCGACGGCCGAGTTCACTCTCGACCCGGCTGCGGCCGCATCGGGTGCTCCGCTCGAGCGAGCGACGCACTGGGATCTCCACCTGCACGCGCGATTCGGCAACAGCTCGACCGACCGGGTGGTGAAGTCGACGATTCCGGCTTCCGTCACGGTCACGGGCGGGATTCTGCACCTCGTCTATCCGAACGACAGCAGCAACGCGACCGTCATCCCCGGAGGTGAGCGCGAAGCCGTGCGGCGACTGGAGCCCGAAAGTGCTGCCGTCGTCGACGGCGACCTGGTCCTCGGCCTCGCCGGTCGCCACGACGGCGCGGGTGACGTCGCGACCGTCGTGTCGGTCTGGAACGCGCAGGAGTCGAAGCCTGCCGAGCTACCCGCTCGCCTGAAGGTGGTCGACGGTGTCGCTCACCTCATCGTCCCGGGCCTCGACCGCGCCACCGTCGAGGTCCGTGTCGGTGACCGTGCTCCTGGCGGGCCGGGAGCGTGGATCGTGCGTTCCGAGGGGACCCGCCGCGTCCTCGAGCGCAGCACTCGGCCGTCGACGGACTCCGCGCCGAAGCCCGTGCCGAAGCCCGCACCGACTCCGACGCTGCGGCGCAAGGTGGGGCGGGTCCTCCGCAAGCTCGGGCTTCGGTGAGACGGTCCGTCGCTCAGGGGTCTCCAGACCCGGTGCCGTAGAATCGGCAAAATGCCTGAACACACAGCCCGTGGCGGCGGATCCACCCCCAGTGCCCCCGACCCTCGCGTGACCGGGAGCGCCACCGTCGACGGTGACATCGCCGACATCCTCGGGCAGTCGTTGCCCTGGCACGATCTCGACGGCGCAACCGTCCTGGTGACGGGCGCGGCGGGAATGATCCCGGCCTACGCCGTCTACACACTGCTCGGGCTGAATGACGTGCGGGATGCCGGCATCACCGTGCTCGCGCTCGTGCGCGACCCGGAGAAGGCCCGTCGACAGTTCGGCCCCGTCGCCGACCGTTCCGACCTCGTCCTCGTGCAGGGAGATGTCCGGCACCCCATCGAGATCGATCGCCGCATCGATCTCGTCATCCACGGCGCATCGCCCGCGAGGCCGGCGCTGCACGCTGCGAGCCCCGTCGACACCATCCGCGCGAACGTGATGGGCGCATTCGGACTCCTCGATCTCTGCGTCGCGTCCGGGGGAGCGCGGTTCGTCCTCATGTCGTCCGCCGAGGTCTATGGTCAGCGGGTGGCCGACGGTTCGCTCGTCGCCGAGGACGAGTACGGCTCCGTCGACATCCTGAACCCGCGTGCGTCGTACACCGAGGGCAAGCGCGCCGCGGAGACCATCGCCGTGAGCTATCACGCGCAGTACGGCGTGCCCATCACGATCGGACGCTTCGGGCACATCTACGGTCCCGGCATGGCGCTCGACGATGGACGCGTGCAGGCCGACTTCACCGCGGACGTCCTGCACGGACGCGACATCACACTCAACAGCGATGGCAGCGCCCGGCGGACCTACACCTACCTGGCAGATGCCGTTTCCGGCATGTTCGCCGCGATCCTCCTCGGTGAGGACACCGCGTACAACATCTCCGATCGCGACGGCTTCATCAGCATCCGCGAACTCGCCGAAGCGTTCACGCAGGCGCGGCCCGACAAGAACCTCACCGTCCGTTTCGCCGAAGGCGTCGACCACAGCCGATACAACGCGGTCAAGGGTCAGGGACTGGATGACGCGCGTCTTCGCAGTCTCGGCTGGGCACCGCACGCGGGGCTCAGGCGCGGTCTCGACCGCACGATCGCCTGGCATGAGGAACGCGGAGAGGGGGCGACACCGTGACCGACGCCATCGTGCCCGCGGCATCCGCGCAGCCCGTCGAATCGGAGCAGGTGGTCCGTCCCCAGCCGCCGTTCGACGTCACCGTCGACTCGCTCTCCTGGGAGCGCTCGAAGCTGACGATCCGACTGACCGTCGAGCAGACCGACTCGTGGACCCCGCTCGAGCCGGAGTGGGGCGAGGTCCCGCCGCCTGCCGTCGACTTCCGACTCATCGACGGGAAGCGTCGCATCCCGGTGCCGTTCACCGCGACCGGCCCGGGCACGTTCGAACTTCACGTCGACGTCCCCACCTTCCGCGACCGGCAGGCGATCCCGAACGGAACGTGGCGCATCGTCATGTTCGCCCACGGGGAGCGTGTGGCACCGGCCCGTTTCGACGGGAACTCCCTGCTCGAACTGGACGAAGGCTCGCGCGTCTTCCTCTACGACGGCAACCGCGCCGTCGCCACGGTGTCGTTCGGCATCGCGGAAAACTCCGCCGACCTCGAGCGCCTCGACTTCCTCATGCGGAGCTACCATCTCTTCCGGTCGCGCCCCAAGCCGAAGAAGTTCCGGCCGATCAAGCGGCTCAAAGCGCTTCTCGTCGGGCATCCCTCCAAGCAGAAGTACGCCGGACTGATCTATCAGATCATCACCCGCACGGTGGGCGTGAAGCCGGGACGCATCCTCTTCGCCTCCGATCAGCGCGTTCGCATCGAGGGCAACCTCCGCCGTGTCCAGGAGCGGATCGTCGAGCGCGGTCTGCAGGACCGCTTCGACATGAAGTACTCGTTCCGCCTGCCGCGCGCGGGCGGATGGGGCACGACTCTCCGGATCATCTACCTCCTGGCGACGAGCGAGATCGTCCTCCTCGACGACTACTTCGGCATCCTGAAGAGCCTCCGGATGGATCCGCGCACCAAGGTGATCCAGCTCTGGCACGCCGGCAGCGGCTTCAAGTCGGTCGGCTACAGCCGGTTCGGCAACCTGGGTTCGCCCAAGCTGTGGCATCCCCACCGGCAGTACACGTTCGCGATCACGGGGTCCGAGCACCTGCGACACGTGTACGCGGAGGCGTTCGGCATCGAGGAGGCCGCCGTCATCCCGACCGGCCTGCCGCGCGTGGACTGGTTCCTCGATCCGAAGACGCGCGACGAGTTCCTGGAGAAGTTCGCCGCGGAGAACCCGCAGATCGCGGGCAAGAAGGTCGTCCTGTTCGCGCCGACGTTCCGCGGCCGGTCCATCTACACGGCGTTCTACGACTACAGCCAGATCGACTTCGACGCGCTGTACGAGGTCTGCGGTGACGACACCGTCGTCCTGTTCCGGATGCATCACTTCGTCAAGAACCCGATCGAGATCCCCGAGCAGTACCGCGACCGGTTCTTCGACTTCACGCATTACCCCGACGGGCTGAACCTGCTCCACGCGACGGATGTGCTCATCACCGACTACTCGTCGATCATCTACGAGTTCTCGCTGCTGGATCGCCCCATGCTGTTCTTCGCACCCGACAAGGTCAACTACGCGGCGACGCGCGGCTTCCACCGCGACTACGACGAGACGGCGCCCGGCCGCGTCGCGAACACCTTCGACGACGTCCTCGATGCGCTCCGCACCGGTGAGTTCGAGCAGGAGAAGGTCGCCGAGTTCCGGCGCCTCAACTTCGACCGCGTCGACACCGGCGCGGCCGACCGTGTCATCGACTGGCTGATCATCGGCAACCCGGACACCGAGAAGATCACGGAGAGCCCGGTGCCGACCGAGCGTTCCGCCAACACCGCAGAGTCCAGTGAGAAGGACGTCCCAGAAGAGGAGATCGCGTGAACATCGCCATCATTTTCGCCGGCGGAATCGGTTCCCGCATGACCTCGGCGACGCTGCCCAAGCAGTTCCTCGAGATCCACGGCACCCCGCTCATCGTCCACACGCTGCAGCACTTCCAGGATCACCCCGAGATCGACCGCATCGCGGTCTCGATCCTCCCGCAGTGGCGAGACCGTTTCGCGCGCCTCGTCGCACGATACGAGCTGACGAAGGTCAACTGGATCGTCGACGGCGGAGCGACTGGCCAGGAGTCGCGTCACCGCGCGCTCCGCGCCGTCGCGAACGAGGCTCCCGCCGACACGGTCGTGCTCCTCCACGACGGTGTGCGCCCGCTGATCGACGCCGACGTCATCTCGGCGAACATCGACACGGTCCGTGCCAAGGGCCCTGCGATCACCAGCACGAAGTTCAACGAGACGATCATCTCCTCGGCGGACGGAGCGGTCGACGAGGTCATCCCGCGCGACCATCTCTTCGTCGCGCAGGCGCCGCAGAGCGGCCGGCTCGACACGGTTCTGGGCGTCTACGACCAGGCCGTCGCCGATGGCGAGAACGACTCGATCGACACGTGCAGCCTGCTGCGACGCTACGGACACACCCTGTACCGGGTCGACGGGCCGCGATCGAACATCAAGATCACCACGGCGGAGGACTACTACGTCTGCCGCGCGTTCTTCGATGTCCTCGAGCGCAACCAGATCGGCGGTTGACGGGCCGCGTGGGCCTCAGCTCGCCGCGTTCCGCATCGCGGCGACGTTCACCGTGACGATCTGACCCGTCAGGTCGGATGCCGCCACGTTCAACGTCACTCGTGCCACGTCGGCGGGGTCGAGCAGACTGTCCAGCGGCTCCTCGCCGAAGGCCTGCGTCCGCATCGGTGTGCGGGTGCGCTGCGGGTTGATGCAGTTGATCCGCACCCGTGACAGCTCCCACTCCTCCGCGAGGGCCTGAGTGAGGTTCACGACCCCCGCTTTCGTCGCCGAGTAGGCGCTGTAGCCCGCCCGGCCGCGGGTGTACGAGCTCGACGTGAACAGGACGACCTGCCCGCCCGTCTCCACGAGGTACGGATGGGCTTCGCGCGCCACGATCGCCGGCGCGACGAGGTTGACCTGGATCGTGTCCTTGAGGTCGCGCTTGCGGCTCTCGACGAGCGGTGCGATCCGCAGAACCCCGGCCGTGACGATCACGACGTCGATCCGACCGCTCTGCGCGTAGGCATCCGCGAGAGCCGCCCGCACGGCTTTGCCGGAGCGGATGTCGGTACCGGTGGAGGACCGGCTGAACTCGTGAACCGTGGCCCCGGCATCCTTCGCCTGCGCGACGATGCTCTCGCCGATCCCGTAACTTCCGCCGAAGACGACGACGGTCTTCTCGGAGAGGTCGGGAACGGTCGTCAGGCTCTCGAGCGAGAGGCTCGCCGACTGCAGCTGGAAGAGCTTGTCGGCGATGTGCACGTCGATCGGCTCGGTGACCTTCATGTTCTCCGCCGTGCCGTCCACGACGTAGATGGGGACCTCGGGAAGGTAGGCGAAGACGACGCCGCAGTCATCGGTGGCGCGGAACGACGGGTCGGTCGCCGCGATCTCGTAGGCCTTGCGGATCGTGCCGAGTCGGAACGCCTGCGGGGTCTGGCCGCGACGCAGTAGGGAACGGTCGGGGATGCCGGTGATCAGGCGGTCGGCATCCACCTGGATGATCGTGTCGGCCGAGGGGATGGCGGTGTCGACGGCCTCATACGTGTCGAGCGCGCGGACGCAGTCCTCGATGATGCGGTCGTCGATGAACGGGCGGACGGCATCGTGGAACAGGACCTTCGTGTCGTCGCCCTCGAGCGCCGCGATGGCCAGCTGGGTCGTGTCGTTGCGCGTCTCGCCGCCGGGGAGGATGCGCGTCAGCTTCGCGAACCGGTCGCTCTCGAGCAGGTGATCGAGCTCGCCGATCGCCGCCTCGTTCATCATGATGACGATCTCGTCGATGTGCGAGCTGCCCTCGAGCGCCTCGAGCGTGTGCTCCACGATCGCCTTTCCGGCGATCTTGATGAGCTGCTTGGGGATGCCGAGGCCCACCCGGACTCCGATGCCACCGGCCAGGACGACGGCGACAGTGCGGGCTGTGGTCACGGCGAGAGCTCCTCGTGAGTCGGTGCGCGCGTGCTCTGGCACGCCCGCACCATCCTATGCGAGGGCCTCTGCGTGGCTGTGTCCGTCGACTCGGTCGAGTACCAGGCGCGCGATCCGGTCCGTGCAGGAGCGTCCCGTGGCGGCATCCGTCTCGGCGACCCATCGACGTGCGAATGCCGCGGCATCCGCTGCGTTCGCCGCACCGGAGTCGATGGCTGACACCAATTCCGCGACGGTCGTGCAGACGGGGCCGGGAAGGTCGCGACGGTAGTCGAGGTAGAAGTCGCGGGTTGCGAGGTACTCGTCGAGATCGGGGGCGAGGAAGTACGTCGGCACCCCTCGCACGGCCGCCTCGAAGAGGGTCGAGGAGTAGTCCGTGATGAAGACGTCTGCGACGGTCAGCATCTCCTGCGTCGAGAAGCCCTCGGCGGTGTCGACTCCGCCGTCGCGGAGCGTCATCAGCGGGTGCAGCTTCACGACGACGTGCACGCCGATCTCCGACAGTGCAGTGACGACGTCGTCGGGAGCGGCCATCGCGGTGTCTTCGATCCGGAACGTGGGGGCGAATACGGCGACCTTCCGTCCCCGCAGGTGCGGGTGCCGGCGGTAGATGCGTTCGCGCGTCTCGCGGTTCCGGGCGTCGTCGCGGAGGCGGTCGACGCGGGGGAGCGGCGCGACGACGATCCGGCTCGCGTCGGTCCCGAAGGCCTCGGCGTACGGCGCCCGGCATGCTTCGCCGCTGGCGAGCACGAGGTCGTACCCCTCGTGCATCCGCATCGCCTCGGCGAGCCGCTCGTCGCGGCCTTCACCGGTGCCGAGGATGCTCAGCCCGAACTTCTTGAAGGCGCCGAGAGCGTGCCAGATCTGGATGACGACGAGATCGTCCTTGTGGCGGAGCATGCTCGCGACCATCGAGTACGTGTCGACGATGAGCACCCGCGCGGTGGCCACGTGGTACAGCTGCACCAGCAGGTGCGCGGCGTAGCCGATCTTCCGGACGAGGCCCGGTGGAACCATCCGGACGAGCGAGACGACCGTGACGGAAGGGTCCATCGCGATGATCGATGTCCGCAGGTCGACGAAGTCGTCGGTCTCGACCGGGTGCTCCCGGCTGATCATCACGACTTTGCGGCGCGTGGGCAGCAGCTTCAGAGGCGCGTAGCAGGCGCGCAGCGCTGCCCGGAGGACCCGGGCCGCCACCAGATGGCGACCGACCGGTCCATCGATGCGGGTGGGCTGGACGGGCGGGTCATCGAGCAGGCGCGGCCGCTCGTGGACGTCGCGCGGAGTGAGGATCATCTCCCGCACGATCCGTTCCGTCGACCGGCCGTCGCAGGCGGACATGAAGCGCTCGCGGAATGCGGCGAGATCCTGGCCTGCGCGGGCGTCGCGGATGGCGGCCGCCAGGTCGGCGCCTTCGGTGACGACAGGGCCGGCGAGGTAGTCCTCGAACGGGTGATAGAACGAGCGCTCCGCCGCGTAGACCTCGACGTCGGGGCAGAAGAAGACCATCGGCCGGCCGAGTAGCGAGAACTCGAAGATCGCGGACGAGTAGTCGGTGATGAGGACGTCGGCCGCCATGAGGAGTTCGTTGAGCTCGCGTTCGGCGGAGACGTCGATGATCCGCTCGTGGGCCGGGATGTCCGCACCCTTGCGCGCGACGAAGGGGTGGAGCTTGACGAGGACGACCCACTCGTCGCCGAGGCTCTCCGCCAGGTCCGTCCACGGGACACCATCGATGTCGTAGTGAGCGCTCAGCTGACCGTTGCCGCGGAAGGTCGGGGCGAACACCGCGACGCGCTGATCGGGGCGGATGCCGAGACGCGCACGGACCTCGTTCGCGGTCCGTGCGATGAGTTCCGTGTCGAAGAACACGTCCGTCCGGGGAACGCCGAGCGGGTGCACCCGGGCGATGTCCATCGCGAAGGCCTCGGCGTAGTCGGATCGGATCGCCTCCGAGCTCACCGTCGCATCCGTGTAGTTGCGGTGCGCTACCGACCCCGGCAGCGGGCCGCCCGGGAGGCCGGCGCGACTCCAGCCGACCTTCTTGTACGCGCCCGCGGCGTGCCAGACCTGGAGGAGGCGCGTCTCGGGTCGCAGGTGGAGCGGGTAGATCATCGGGTAGTAGTCGTCCAGCACGATCGTCTGCGCTCGAGCGAGCTCCCACGGCAGTCGCAGGGAGTCCCGGAGCGGCCGTCGCTCGGCGAGGCCGGCCTTGAAGATGCCCACGACGGTCACGTCGGGTCGCTGACGGGCGATCTCGTCGCGCAGGAACGCGATGTTCCCCGAGAAGTCGGTGCGCGAGTCCGAGAGGAAGAGCGTTCGCCCCGGTTGCACGCGGAAGAGTCGGGACGCGAGGGAGTAGAGGGCGATCCACAGACCGAACCGCCACCTCTGCAGGAAGGCGTTCCCTCGCAGGTACCTGCGAAGCAATCGCACGGGAGGACCTCCTGGATCGTGGCGGGTGTCGGTCGATTCTAAGCCGGTGCGCCGGGCCCGAACGCGTCAGGCGAGATGGCCGTGTCGGGCAGAAGCGGCCGTTCGCGGCGCCAGCCGCGCACGAGGGACGCGCGGGTGGCGCAGAGGACGAGCAGGAACCACCCGAATCCGCCGAGGGGCGAACTCGTGACGATCGAATCCGTGAGGAGGACGATGATGACCAGGGCGGGCCAGACGTAGACCGTCGACTTCCGCTCGCTCGCCGACGCCCACGCACGGGCGAGTGCCAGCCCCACGAAGGCGACCAGGAGGACGACGCCGACCGTCCCGGCCTGGATCAAGACGTCCATCCACACGTTGAGCGCCGAGGACTGTGCGCGCCCGGTGACGATGCGGATGTACGTGTAGGGGGAGAGGTGGTCCGGCCACGTGCCGACCCAGCCCCAGCCTTGGACCGGGCGGAGCGCAGACATGTCCAGGATGATGTTCCAGAGCCGGGAACGCGTGAAGAAGTCGGGCTCGGCGTTCAGCCAGTACACCAACGGCCGGCGGAAGAGGTAGGCGAGGAGCAGCCCGACGGCGACCGCGACCGCGAGGGTGCTCTGCAGGATCGGACGGACGCTCGGGCGGACCCGACGGACGACGGCGAGCGCCCCCGTCGCCGTTCCGGAGATGAGGACCATTCCGAGGACGATCGGCGAGGCCGTGAACACCGCGAGGACCGCGGCGAGGGCGACCGAGCCGATGGCGACCCCGGTGCTCACCGATCGAGTCCGCCACTCCACGAGGAAGGTCACGAGGGCGATGATCGTGACCACGCCCAGGACGGTGCGCGTTCCGAAGATGCCCTGCACGGGACCGCCCTCGGCGAGATTGCCGGCGATTCCGAGAAAGGTGATCGGAAGGTCGAGGAGGATGCCGCTCAGGATCTCGAGCCCGAGCGAGACGGTGAGAAGGACGCGCAGGACATCGCCCGTCGCGCGGACGGTCTGGAGGGTGTCGCGGAACTGTGCGACCACGACCGCAAGGAACGTGGGTGCGGCGAGCTGGAGCCATCCCGTGACCGTCGTCTGCGGGGTTCCGGACCATCCCGCCGTGACCAGCAGCCAGGTGAGAAGCATGAGGAGCGTCGTCGGGATGAGGTGGATCACGCGCAGCTCCGCGCGCCGGGCGAGCATCATCCCGCCCCCCAAGAGGCAGAGGCCCGTGAGGATGGCGCCGTATCCGGCGTTCCCCATCAGCTGCCGGAGTGCGTGCGTCGAGAAGAGGGCGCCGATCGTGACGAGCGAGAAGACGGCGGCGAGATCCGTGGTCTGGAGCGCTGCTGTCAGCCTCGGGAGCGCGCGAGCGTTCGTCATCGCTCCCGCGACCTGTCGCCCTGTTCGCCGATGAGGCGCTCCTCCGAGGCGCCGCGGCCCACCAGGGGGGCCTGCTTGATCTTGAAGGCGAACAGGATGAGCAGGAACCACCCCCAGTTGAGGAGCGGCGTCGACTCGGCCAGTCCCTGCACGAGGAGGATCGCCCCGGTGAGGGTGGGCAGGAGCGTCACGGCCGTGTACGGCCGATCGGAGACGAGGTCCCACCGCGGGCGGTCGACGGCGAAGAACCACGACCGCCACACGAAGGCGACGTAGGCCGCGGCGATGAGAGCGACCCCGACCGCGCCGAGCTGTAGGAAGACGTCGACCCACATATTGTGCGCCTGCATGACGGTCTGGCCGTGGTCGACGATCCAGCGATCGAACGCCGGTTCGGTGGGGATCCACGGTGTCGAGAAACCCCAGCCGATGATCGGATGCTCGACGGCGCGCTCCAGCACCTTCTGCCAGATGGACTCACGCCCGGTGAGGTCGCTCGAGCGGCCGAGCGCCGTGAAGATGCGGTCGCGCAGGAGCCACGCGGCGAGCAGGCCGCCGATGGCGACGACGGCATAGAGGAGGTAGTAGCGGGTGCGCTCGCCGGCGCGCTTCGTCGTCCGCATGACGAGCACGGTGACGAGGACGATCACCACGGCGACGGCGGAGAGCGTGGCGGTCGCCGATCCGGCTCGCACGAAGAGGAAGGCGGCGAGGAGCGTCCAGAGCACGAGGCCGGGGCGGCGGGGCGCCTGCGAGGCGATGCGGATGGCGAAGACGACGATCGCAAGGAGGGCGACGTAGGCGAGGGCGTTCGAGTTCCCGAAGATCCCCTGGATGCGTCCACCGTCGAACAGGTTGTCCCGCGACCAGAGCACGATCGGGTCGGCGACGCGCCCGTCGGGTCGCACGAACTGCGGCAGGATCGGTCCGTTCCAGACGACGCTCACCCAGATTTCGAAGAGGATCGACAGCGACAGCATCCATTTCAGGGCGGATGCCAGGGCTCGAACGACCTCGCGCCACGTCAGGACGGACCCCACGAAGAGCGCTGCCACCGTCGTGACGATCAGCAGGGCGACTGTCAGGAGGGTCGCGTCGAGCCAGTGCGACCACAGCGTCGAGGCGGCGGCCCACACCAGGTAGGTGAGCGCGTACCAGGGCAGGCGCGGCCACTGGACGCGCGGCCGGATCACCAGCCACAGGATGACCGACACGAGGAAACTCGCGATTCCGATGGCGGCGGAGATGCCCACGCCGAAAGCGAGGGGGAGGGCCGTTCCCGACAGCGTGATGACGAGCAGGACGATGCACCACCCGCGCAGCAGGATGTGGCTCGTCCGCTCGCGCGGCGGGGCGGCCGGCGGCGCCGAGACCGGATGCGAGGAGTGGACGGCCATGGTGACAGAAGGGTATCGCGCGAGCCCGCGCGCTCCGCTCCACGCCGTAGGCTGATCGCGTGCTGGAGACGCTCTCGAACGCCCCCCGTGACTACGCCTGGGGATCGCCCACCGCCATCCCCGATCTGCAGGGCAGGACACCGAGCGGGGCCCCCGAGGCGGAGGTCTGGTTCGGCGACCATCCCGGGAGCCCGGCCGCCCTGGGCGACGGTCGCTCGCTCGTCGACGTCCGCGCCGGAACGGGCGAAGCCCCGCTGCCGTTCCTGCTGAAGATCCTCGCCGCATCCTCTTCCCTGTCGATCCAGGCGCACCCCGACCTGGCCCAGGCGCGAGCCGGGTTCGCCGCGGAGGAGGCCGCCGGCATCCCTCGCGATGCCGCCGAGCGCATCTATCGCGACGAGAACCACAAGCCGGAGATCATCGTCGCCCTCAGCGACCGGTTCCGTGCCCTCGTGGGGCTGCGCCCGGTCGAGGACACGCAGCGCCTCCTCTCCGGGTTCGGAGAGGCCCCCGGCGTCTCGCGCCTCCGTGAGGCGCTCGCCGGGGCGGCGCCCGCCGACGCGCTTCGCGCCGTCATCGAAGAGGTGCTGAGCGGACGGGCGCAGGACATCGTCTCGGACGTCTCCGCCGCGCTGACGGATGCCGAGGCGCCCGGGTTCGAGGAGGAGATCGAGATCCTCCGTGCGATCGTGCGCGACTTCCCGGGTGACGCGGGCATCGTCGTCGCCCTCCTCATGAACCTCGTCGTCCTGACTGCGGGCGAGGCCGTGTTCGCCCCCGCGGGTGTCCTCCATGCCTACCAGGACGGTCTCGGAGTCGAGCTGATGGCGGCCAGCGACAACGTGTTGCGCGGCGGGTTGACCCCGAAGCACATCGACGTTCCCGAGCTCATGCGGATCGTCGACACCGAGCCCGGCGCCGCGCCGCTCCTCGCCCCCGTCGCAGAGGGCGCCGGGGAGGTGTTCGACGCCGGTGTGCCGGACTTCCTCCTCACCCGTTACGCGACCGCGGGGGAGCCGGTGTCGGTGCCGCTCGACGGTCCGGCCATCGTGCTCGCCACCGAAGGGGCGGTCACCGTGTCGACCGCCGGGCAGCGCGTCGACCTCACGCCCGGCACCGCTGCGTACGCGCAGGACGAGTCGGAGGTCGTGCTGAGCGGATCCGGCGTCGCGTATCTCGCTCGAGCGGGTCGGCGCGACTGACGCAGCGACACGCCGTGAGCCTCAAGAAGATTCAATGTCGGGTTGAGGGTTTACGATTTGCGACTTGACCGGAGCGAATCACACGGGTGTAATTAGGCATCGGCCGCACGGCGGCCAGTGTCTACAGGTGGGAGAGCAAGATGACGGGTTACCGTTCCGGCGTTCCCGAGAATTGGTTCGTCGACCCGGTCAACCTCGGGGTCCCCGGTGTTCGCCGGCGTATCGACACCGATGAGGACACGGCGCTCGCATGGCAGGCCGACGCACTCTGCGCGCAGACCGATCCCGAAGCCTTCTTCCCGGAAAAGGGCGGATCGACGCGCGACGCGAAGCGGATCTGCACGACCTGCGACGTCCGCGGGGAATGCCTCGAATACGCGCTGCAGAACGATGAGCGTTTCGGCATCTGGGGTGGCCTCAGCGAACGTGAGCGCCGCAAGCTGAAGCGCCGCGCGTCCTGACGCGATCCGCGCCACCCCGTCCGTCCTCCCCGCGACGGTCGGGTCTCGACCTAGGCTGACCTGGCCATGCCCGCCCGAGTACACGCGATCCTCGTCGTCCGCCCCCACGGACGCGGCCCCACGGATCTCCATCTGAGCCGCACGCTGCGCGCGCTCGCCGCCCAGACGCGGCGCGCCGACGTGCTCACCGTCGTCCTCTGCGGACCCGACGAGAAGCTGAAGAAGCTCGCGTCCGAATCCGGCGCAGAAGCCGTGATCGTCGCCGGGCGCGGCACCAGCTTCGCCGACGCCCTCCGCCTCGCGAGCCGCCGGATCACGGGCGATGCCGTCTGGCTCCTCGCCCAGGACACTGCTCCCGCCCCGGACGCCCTCGCACGCCTCGCCGGAGCACTCGAGACCGCGCCCTCGGTCGCTCTCGCCGCGCCGAAGCTCGTCTCGTGGGACGACCCCAGCCGGATCGTGTCGCTCGGGGTGACGATGACCCACACGGGACGCACCGTCGGCCTCGCGGACGGCGAGCTCGATCAGGGCCAACACGACACCGGCGAGGATGTCCTCGGATCCGACATCCGCGGCGTGCTCGTCCGCACCCAGGTGTGGAGTGCTCTCGCAGGGGTCGACCCCGGTCTCGCCGGCGCAGACGAAGGGCTGGACCTCGGCATCCGGGCACGATTGGCGGGTGGGCGCGTCGCCCTCACTCCGACCGCGCTGGTCGCCGTGGCCGGTGACGGTGTCGCCGGGGCTCCCGCGGGTCTCTCCGCCGGCGCGCGGGGTCGTCGCTTGTACGCGGAGCGGAAGGCGCAGCTCCACCGGCGCCTCGTCTACGCTCCCGCCCCAGCCGTGCCGTTCCACTGGTTGGCTCTGCTCCCTCTCGCCCTGTGGCGCACGCTCGGCCACCTCGTGGCGAAGAACCCCGGGCGCATCGGCCCCGAGTGGGCCGCCTCGTTCTCCGTACTCCTCGCGGTCGCCGCCGTGGTCCGCGCCCGTCGCACGATCCGCCGCAATCGGGCGGCGTCCTGGCTCTCGCTCGCGCAACTCCGCATCGGTCGTCGCGACCTCCGGGAGCGACTCGAAGACGAAGCGGATGCCGCGGCGGCACCGCGCGAGGAACTCCGGTTCTTCAGTGGCGGCGGCGCCTGGGTGGTCCTCGGCGCGCTCGCCACCTCGATGCTCTCGTTCGGGGCTCTGCTGGCCTGGCCCGTGCTCGGTGGTGGCGGGCTCGCGCCGCTCCGAAGCGGAATCGTCGCGCTGTGGACGGATGCCGCCTACGGCCCCCGCGCGCTCGGCTGGGACACGGTCGGCCCCGCCGATCCGTTCGCGTCGGTGGTGGCGTTGATCGGTTCCCTCTGGCCGCTCGCGCCCTCCCGCGCCCTGGTGATCCTGTGGCTGCTCGCCCTTCCGCTCGCTGCCCTCGGCGGATGGTTCGCCGCTACCCGCGTCACCGAACGCTCCGTCCTGCGCTGTGCTGCGGCGTTCGCGTGGGCGGTGGCGCCGATGTTCCTCGCGGCGCTGATCGAAGGTCGACCGACCGCGGTCATCCTCCACCTCGCACTCCCGTGGCTCGTCTACACGGCTGCGGCCGCGCGACGTTCGTGGAGCAGTGCCGGGCTGGCTTCGATCATCCTCGTGGTGGTCCTCGCATGCGCGCCCTCGCTCGCCCCGGCGCTCATCGTCCTGTGGCTGATCTCCCTGGTCCTCGTGCTTTCCGCGCGACGCGGGCGGGGAGTGGGGCGGGTCGCGTGGCTCGTCATCCCCTCGATCGCGATCTTCGCGCCTCTCAGCTGGTACCACGTCACCCTCGGTGACCCGCTGGCGATCTTCGCCGACCCGGGGCGCCCGCTCGCCGTGGGGGGAAGCCCCGACGGCCTCCTGCCGAAGATCCTCTTCGCCTTCGGCTATCCCTCGACGGACGGCGTCGGCTGGACGCAGTTCCTCGGCGAGGACGGGCGGGCCTGGTGGGTCGCCGCTTTCACCGCGCCCGTCGTGCTGCTCGCGCTCCTCGGCCCGATCCTCGGGCGCCTGCTCCCGGCATCCGTTGCGCTCGTGGCCACCGCCCTCGGCGTGGCGACGGCTGTCCTGGGTTCGGGAGTCGCGCTCACGGCAGGGATGTCGGGGCCGGTCGCGATCTGGCCCGGTACTGCTCTCTCCCTCGCCTGGGCGGGCCTCGTCCTCGCCGCCGTCACCGGGCTCGACGGACTGCGCCGCGTCGACGCGCTCGTCCCCGTCGCGGCGTCCCTCGTCATCGCCTTCCTCGCCGTCGGCGCCGTCCCCGCCCTCACGGCCGTGGTCCGCGGTGACTCCGCACTGACAGATGGGCCGACGAGCACCCTCCCCGCCTACGTTCAGACCGCCGGCAGCGAAGGGGAGCGGGACGGCGAGCAGACCGCGACGCTCGTCCTCACGGTGCAACCGGATGCCGCCTATTCGGCATCGGTGGTGTGGGGAGCCAGCGAGACGCTCGGCGGGCAGACGACGCTGCAGTCCGCGCGTCCTGAGCTCACCGCCGGCGACCGCGAGCTCGCGCACGTGACCGCGGACCTCGTCTCGACCGCGACGGGCGACGTGGTCGCCGACCTCGCCCGACACGGCATCGCGTACGTCCTGCTCGAGGAGGCCCCCCGCGAGAGCGACCTCGCACGCGCGGGGCGGCTCGGCGCCCAGACGCTCCTCAACCAGCGCGCCGACCTCGTGAGCGTCGGCGAAACCGCCCGCGGCGTCCTCTGGAGCGTGAAGGGATCGATCGCCGAGCGCACCGTGGACGATGCGTCCGGGCCGCACTCGATCCGGGTGGCCCTCCTTCAGCTCGGCGTCATCGCGATCGCATTGCTGCTCGCCGTGCCCACGCGAGCGAGCCTGCGTGCCGGACGGCGCCACCCTCGCATCGTCGGGGAGCGGAACGCCCTTGTCGCAGAGAGGAGCCGCTCGTGACCACCGCCCGCCGCATCGGCCGCGGCGTCGGGGCTGCTGTCAGCCTCCTCGTCGTGGCGGGGACATTCTTCGTCGTGACCACTCCACTGCCCTCCGTCGAGCGGTCGACGCTCTCGATCACGACGCGGCCGGAGGCTGCGACATCCGTCCTCTCCTGCGCGGGCCCGTTGCTCGCCGCCGGTCGCGACGCCGAGGATGTTGCCGCCGTGCAGGTCGCGGCTCCTCAGAAGGTCGTGTCGGGGACCGCCGCGGGAGCGCCTGCAGCCATCGCCGGGGAGATCGCCTCGGGGGTGAGCGGAGCCCCGCCGGTCGCATCGTTCTCCGCCGAACCGGTGGATCGGATGCGGACGGATCTCGCCGCGGCCGGATCCGCCCGCGTCGCCGCGGACGACCTCGCCGGATTCGCCGCTTCGGCGTGCACGCCCCCGGCGATGGAGACGTGGCTCTCGGCCGGAAGCGGTCTGACGGGAGCATCAGACCTCGTCGTCCTCTCGAACCCCGGGGACGTCGCCGCCCGTGTCGACCTGACCGTCTTCGCCTCGGCTGGCCGGGTGACCCCCGATGCCGGCTCGAACATCCTGGTGCCTGCGGGGGAGCAGCGGATCGTGCCGCTGGCCGCGCTCGCTCTCGGCGAGGCGAGCCCCGTCGTGCTGGTCTCCGCCACCCAGGCGCCCGTGCAGGCGGTGCTCCAATCGACCCTCACTCGCACGCTCGTCCCCGTCGGTGTCGATCAGGGCGGTGCGACCGGTCTGCCTCGCGCGCAGCAGACGATCCCCGCATTCTCGGCGGTCGGCGGCGGAGACGAACCGACCGACACCATGGTGCGTCTACTCGCGCCCTCCGACGACACGACGGCGACCGTCTCGGTCACGCCGGTCGGCGGGTCCACGGTGGCGGCGTCGTTCCCGGACCTCGACCTCACCGCCGGGGTCCCTATCGAGGTCGACATCAACACGCTGCCCGAAGGGCGGTACCGCGTCGACGTCGATTCCGGTGCTCCCGTGATCGCCTCCGTGCACACCTCGACGGGGGCGGATGCCGGGTCCGACTTCGCCTGGTACGGAACGGCCGACGACATCCGGGTCCCCACCCTCGTCGCGGTCGCGGACGGGCCGTCGCCGCAGCTCGCCCTCGTGAACCCGGGCGGCCAGGAGGTCGCCGCGGTCCTCACGGACGGCGCCGGTGCGGGTGATCCGCGGGAGGTCCGCGTCCCTGCGGGCGGGTCGGTGTCGGTCGATCTCCGTGCCGGGGAGCTCTACCGCCTCGATCCCGCCGGCGGGACTCTCCGAGCCGGCGTGACCTTCACGGCGCCCGACGCGATCGCCGGCTATGCGGTCGTCCCGGCCGACGCCGCCGCTGCTCCCGTCGTGGTCCGCCCGCGCTGAGTCAACGCCTCGACGCGGGGGCGGTCAGAAGCGGAAGCGGTCGGGTCCGAGGTCCCAGGGGTCGCGGTCGAGGTACTCGGCGGCGGCCCGGAAGACACAGCTCTCGATCATCATCCGCCGGTGCAGATCGTCGGTGTGGTGGAGTCGCGCGAGGCGTTCGATGGGCAGGCGGAACAGGATGATGCGCTTCTGTTCGCTCTGGACCTCCCAGCGCGGGATGCCGTCGTCGTCCGCGGCATCCGGCATCCATCCGATGTCGAACCGGACCTCACGCAGTTCCGGCCACGCGCTCCGCAGGAACTCGACAGCCGTCGTCACCGTGAGGTCGAACTTCTCGGCACGTGTCTCGATCGCGGGGAGCGGCGGTCGGACGACGGAGCTGCGGTCGAGGCGCCCGTGCCGTCCGTGGCGGTCGGGGCGGGCGATCGTGCGTGCGCGCCGCCTCACGGATCCACCTTGCTGAGCATGTCGCCATCCTAGGTCGTGTCAGACGGTCGGCTCGTGTCCGTCGGCCACTACGGTGACCCCATGGGAGATGCCGCTGTCTTGCGCGTCGACGAGGACGGATTCTTCTGTCTCGTCGCGCCCGATGCGTACCGAGGGTTCGTCGACGAGGATTGGGAGTTCGACCAACTCCTCACCCACTTCGTTGCACAGATGAATGCGGGATCGCTGTTCGTCGCCTATCCGGGCCCGGACGATGCCGACGCGGTCGTGGTTGCGGACGCCGGTGTCGAGGATTCCGTGTCCCGCGAGGCGGCTGGCGTGATGCACGTCGGCCCCGGCGGCCTGTGGAGCACGGACTACACGCAGTTGACGATGGCCGCCCAGTTCGACGACGAAGGACCGACCGCGCCGGATTCGATCCGCCTTCCCGTCGCCGAGGGGTGGCATCGCGTCTGCCTCCGGCAGGCCGACGGTGACTCGCGATACACCCTCACGATCAGCCCGTCGGGCGATGAGGGTCGCGCGCAGCTCAGCGCGGTCCCGTGGTTTTCGTAGCCTGCGCGCCGGTCCGCCACGACCCGATGCCGCCCGCGATGAGTTCGAGGGCGGCCACGAACCCGTCGTCCCCGGTGTCTGTGAAGGATGCCGCGGTGAGCGATACCGCGGATGCGGCGGTGCCCCAGGCATCCGCTGATCGGCGCTGCTGTTCGTGGAAGGTGAACCCGACGACGTAGTGGGTCACGGCGTCGGCGACCACGCGCGCCGCGGGGGAGTCGTCGAGCTCCGCGAGCGCGTCGTGGAGTGGTGAGGGGGTCAGGCCGAGTGCCAGCGAGCTCGAGACGACCTCGGCGCCGTCGCGATGGGCGAGAAGTCGGTCGTGCAATCGATGACCGAGTGCGACGGCCGCCCCGGCGAGGTCGGAAGGGTCGCCGGGGCGCAGGACGACGGGTGCGAGGATGCGTCCGCTCACGGCCGCGAGCAGTTCCTGCTTGCTCGCGACGTGCCAGTAGATCGCGCTCGGCTGGATCCCGAGATCGTCGGCGAGCCGCCGCATCGACAGGTCGGGGAGGCCGACGCGGTCGAGGAGGCTCAGTGCGGCGTCGACGACGTCGTCCTTCGTCCGTCGGGGCGCTCGGGATGCCGGGTTTGGCTCGTTCGGAGACATGGCGTTAGCCTACCTGAACGGTGTTCACGTGAACGCTGTTCAGGAGGATGTCATGACCCACCCGCGCCCCGCCGGTTCCCCCCGACTCGACACGACCGACCTCGCTCGCGCCGCCATCTTCGCCGGCGTCATCGCGGTCCTCGGTCTGCCGGGATCGTTCTCCGTCTTCGGCGGCGTCCCGATCACCGCACAGACGTTGGGCGTCATGCTCGCCGGAGCGGTGCTCGGCCCCGTCGTCGGTGCCGTCTCCGTCGGCACGCTCCTCGCCCTCGTCGCTATCGGGCTTCCGCTCCTGGCAGGCGGCCGCGGGGGAGCGGGCGTGTTCGTCGGACCGACCGCGGGCTACCTGATCGGCTGGCTCGTCGGAGCCGTCGTCATCGGGGCTATCGTGCATCTCGGCGGGCGGCGACCGGTGTGGTGGCGCACGTTCGCGGGCGTCCTCATAGGGGGAGTGGTGGTCGTCTACGCCTGCGGCATCCCGCTGCAGAGTCTCGTCATGCGCATCGGCGTCGACCAGGCGCTCGTCGCGAACCTCGCCTTCGTGCCGGGCGACCTCGCGAAGGCCGTCGTGGCGACCGTCGTCGTCGGCGCGCTCGTCCGCGGCTACCCGCGGGCGTTCCGTCGCACATGGGGTCCCCGCGCCGCGAACGTTCCTCGTGAGGCGGCGCAGTCCCGGTGATCAGCGCCCTCCGACTCACCGGTGTGTCGGTGCGCCTCGCGGATGTCGACGTTCTCCGGGGCATCGACCTCGCCCTCGACGCCCGGACCGTTGCCGTCGTCGGCGACAACGGGTCCGGGAAGTCCACGCTCGCCCGCGTGATCGGCGGACTGGTGCGCCCCACGGCGGGGACGGTCGAGGTGTTCGGCCTCGATGCGGTGAGGGATGCGGCAGCTCTCCGCCGCCGCACCGCGATCGTCTTCAGCAACCCCGACGCCCAGATCATCATGCCGACGGTCGCCGAGGACGTCGCGTTCTCGCTCCGCGCCGACCGACTGTCACGCGCCGATCGCGACGCCCGCGTCGCCGCTGCGCTCGACCGGTTCGGGCTCGGAGATCTCGCCGATCGTCCGGCCTACGAGCTCTCCGGTGGACAGAAGCAGCTTCTCGCGCTGTGCGGTGCGTTCATCCGCGAGCCGGACCTCGTCGTCGCCGACGAGCCGACGGCATTCCTCGACGGACGAAACGCCCACGTCGTCTCGGGGCACCTGCTCGCCGAGACCGGCCATCGCCTCCTGGTCGTGACGCACGACCTTGATCTCGCCGCGCGCTGCGACGTCGCGGTCCGGATGCACGAGGGGCGCGTCGCGCAGGTGGGGGAGGCCGCGGAGGTCGTGGCCGCGCACGCCGCGACCTGGCGATGCTGACGCTCTACCGACCCGGAACCGGTCCCTGGCATCGGATGGCGGCCGGTCCCCAGACCGTCCTCATCCTGCTTCTCGTTCTGGGCGTATCCCTCCTTCCCGCCGCATGGCCGGCGGCGGGGATCGCGGCGGGAGTCTGCGTCGCGTGCTATCTCGTCCCCGGCGTGGGGCTGCGCGAACTCGGGCGGCAGGTCTGGTCGCTCCGTTGGCTCGTCGTGGTGGCCTTCGGCATCCCGTGCATCTTCCTCGGCGTCGAGGCCGCGACGGTCGGCACCGTACGCATCGTGGCCGCCGTCGCCCTGGCGGGTCTCCTCGCGCTCACGACGCCCGTCACCGCCCTGCTCGATGTCGTCGAGCGGGCGCTCCGTCCGCTGCGGGTCGTCGGGGTGGATGCCGCCCGCGCGGCACTCCTGCTCGTCGTCGCGCTCGGGACGGTCCCGACCCTCACGCGCCTCGCACGCGAGGTGCGTGCCGCCCAGCGGGCGCGGGGAGCGCGCGGCATCCGCGTCTTCGTGGTGCCGTTCCTCGTCCTCGCCCTCCGGTACGCGGACGACCTCGGTGATGCGCTGACGGCTCGCGGGGTCGGCTGAGACCGGCGCGGCATCCAGGAGCGCGGCTGGTGCAGGGATAGCGTGAGCACGATGCTCGAGAGACTCTGCTCCAAGGTGGGCTGCGCCCGTGAGGCCGTGACGACCCTGACCTACGACTACGGCGACCAGATGGCCGTCCTCGGTCCGCTCGGCGCGGGGAACGACCCCCACGCCCACGATCTCTGCGCCATCCACACGGGCCGCATGTCCGTCCCGAAGGGGTGGGTCGTCGTCCGTCACGAGACGCTCCGCGTCTGATTCTGCGTGGCAGGATGGGCCCGTGCCCACTCCCGTGAAGACCATCGAACACGTCGTCGCCGACCTTTCGCTCGCTGAAGCGGGTCGCCACCAGATCCGCCTCGCCGAGAACGAGATGCCGGGTCTCATGGCGCTCCGCGACGAGTACGGCGCGTCGCAGCCCCTCGCCGGTGCGCGCATCGCGGGGTCGCTCCACATGACGGTGCAGACCGCTGTCCTCATCGAGACGCTCGTCGCCCTCGGCGCGCAGGTGCGCTGGGCGAGCTGCAACATCTTCTCGACGCAGGACGAAGCCGCCGCCGCCATCGTCGTCGGACCGAACGGTACTGTCGACGACCCCGCCGGCGTGCCGGTGTTCGCTTTCAAGGGCGAGACGCTCGAGCAGTACTGGGAGCTCGCCGACCGCATCTTCGACTGGTCCACCGAGGGCTTCGACGGACCGAACCTCATTCTCGACGACGGCGGCGACGCGACCCTGCTCGTCCACAAGGGCGTCGAGTTCGAGGCCGCCGGTGCCGTGCCGGATGCCGCACACACCGACTCGGCCGAGTACCGCATCGTGCTCGACACCCTCCGGAAGAGCCTCGCGCGCGATCCGCAGCGTTTCACCCGCCTCGCGGCAGGGCTCATCGGTGTCACCGAGGAGACGACGACGGGCGTCCACCGCCTGTACGAACTCCACGCGGCCGGAAAGCTCCTCTTCCCCGGGATCAACGTCAACGACTCGGTCACCAAGTCGAAGTTCGACAACAAGTACGGCATCCGCCACTCGCTCCCCGACGGCATCAACCGTGCGACCGACGTTCTCATCGGCGGCAAGGTCGCGTTCATCGTCGGCTACGGCGACGTGGGCAAGGGCGCTGCCGAGGCGCTCCGCGGCCAGGGCGCACGCGTCATCGTCAGCGAGGTCGATCCGATCTGCGCGCTCCAGGCGGCGATGGACGGCTATCAAGTCGCCCGGCTCGAGGACGTCGCCGACCAGGTCGACATCATCATCACCGGCACCGGCAACACCCGCGTCGTCACGGTCGACCACCTCCTCTCGCTCAAGCACCTCGCGATCGTGGGCAACGTCGGTCACTTCGACGACGAGATCGACATGGCCGCGCTCGAGTCGCTGCCGGGCGTCGAGAAGATCGAGATCAAGCCGCAGGTGCACGAGTACCGCCTGCCGACGGGGCGCAGCATCCTCGTCCTGTCCGAGGGTCGGCTCCTGAATCTCGGGAACGCGACGGGTCACCCGTCGTTCGTCATGAGCGCGTCGTTCACGAACCAGGTCCTCGCCCAGATCGAGCTGTTCACGAAGGTCGACGAGTACCCGACCGGTGTGTACGTGCTGCCGAAGGCACTCGACGAGAAGGTCGCGCGCCTCCATCTGCCCGCGCTCGGGGTGCAGCTGACGAGCCTCACCGATGAGCAGGCGTCGTACATCGGCGTGCCGGTCGACGGGCCCTACAAGCTCGACCACTACCGGTACTGACACCGACACGCCCGGCCGGATTTTCTTTTGAATAGATCAAAAGAACGCGTAGGGTGAGGGCATGACCGATCTCGCCGCGGACCCCGCCGTCGCCCTCCGCGACGCGGGACTGCGGGTGACGGAATCGCGGCTCGCAGTGTTCGCCGCGATCGCCGCTCACCCCCATTCGAGCGCTGACGCGGTCTTCGCCGCGGTGGCGGGGGCGCTGCCCAGGGCGAGTCGCCAGTCGGTCTACAACGCGCTCAACGATTTCGCGGATGCCGCGATCGTCCGCCGCATCGAGCCCGCTGGCCAGCCCATGCTGTTCGAGCTGCGCGTCGACGACAACCACCACCACCTCGTCTGCACGGGGTGCGGTCTCGTCCAGGACGTCGACTGCGCCGTCGGCGCCGCTCCGTGCCTTCACCCGTCCGACGATCACGGCTTCCGGATCGCCTCGGCCGAGGTGACCTACTGGGGTCTCTGCGGTGCGTGCGCCGCCGAGGCCGCCGCTTGATCATCCCCTCTCTCCCCTCACCCCGAACGGAAGGATCACCATGAGCGACCGTGACCCCCAGGCCGAGCCTCTCGGCGCCGACGCCACCGACACCGACCAGGCCGTCACCCCCATCGACACCCCGGTCGATGAGCGCGGCGACGGCGAGACGCGTCCCCGCGACAACGCCGCCGATGGATGCCCCGTCATCCACTCCGCTCCCGGCGCCGACCGCGCCAACCACGGTGGCCAGCCGCATCCCACCGTCGGCACCGCCAACCAGGTGTGGTGGCCGAACCAGCTGAACCTCCGCATCCTCAAGAAGAACCCGGCCGTCGGAAACCCCGTCGGCGAGGACTTCGACTACAAGGCGGCCTTCGAGAGCCTCGACCTCGCCGCCGTGAAGGCCGACATCGCCGCCGTCCTCACCACCTCGCAGGACTGGTGGCCGGCCGACTTCGGCAACTACGGGCCCCTCATGATCCGCATGGCGTGGCACTCCGCCGGCACCTACCGCGCGACCGACGGTCGCGGCGGCGGCGGCACCGGCCAGCAGCGCTTCGCGCCGCTGAACAGCTGGCCCGACAACGTCAATCTCGACAAGGCGCGGCGCCTGCTGTGGCCCGTCAAGAAGAAGTACGGGCAGTCCCTCTCCTGGGGCGACCTCATGATCCTCGCCGGCAACGTCGCGCTCGAGACCATGGGCTTCTCCACCTTCGGCTTCGGCGGCGGCCGCCCCGACGTCTGGGAGCCGGACGACGACGTGTACTGGGGCCCCGAGACCACGTGGCTCGCCGATGAGCGCTACAGCGGTGACCGCAACCTCGAGAAGCCGCTCGCCGCAGTGCAGATGGGTCTCATCTACGTGAACCCCGAGGGCCCCAACGGCGAGCCCGACCCGCTGAAGTCGGCCCGCGACATCCGCGAGACCTTCGGCCGCATGGGGATGGACGACGAGGAGACCGTCGCCCTCATCGCCGGTGGTCACACCTTCGGCAAGACCCATGGCGCCGCCCCCGACACGAACGTCGAGGAGAACCCCGAAGCCGCGGGGATCGAGCAGCAGGGCCTGGGATGGAAGAACAACCACGGCACGGGCAAGGGCGACGACACGATCACCTCCGGGCTCGAGGTCACCTGGACGTACCACCCGACGCGGTGGGACAACGAGTTCTTCCACATCCTCTACGCCTACGACTGGGAGCTCATGAAGAGCCCCGGCGGCGGCCACCAGTGGCGTCCGAAGAACGGTGCGGGTGCCGACATGGTGCCCCTGGCCCACTCCGACGGTCGTCGCGAGCCCCGCATGCTGACCAGCGACGTCGCCCTCCGCACCGACCCGGCCTACGACGCGGTCTCGCGCCGCTTCAAGGACGACCCGGTCGCCTTCGGCGACGCGTTCGCCCGCGCGTGGTTCAAGCTGACCCACCGCGACATGGGCCCCGTCGCCCGCTACCTCGGACCCGAGGTGCCGCAGGAGGAGCTCATCTGGCAGGACCCGGTGCCCGCCGTCGACCACGCCCTGATCGACGATGCGGATGCCGCTCTCCTCAAGGAGCGCATCCTCGCCACCGGCCTCACCGTGTCGCAGCTGGTCTCGACGACCTGGGCCGCGGCATCCACCTTCCGTGGCAGCGACAAGCGAGGCGGCGTCAACGGCGCCCGCATCCGCCTCGCGCCGCAGAAGGACTGGGAGGTCAACAACCCCGCTCAGCTGCAGACCGTGCTCGCCGCGCTCGAGGGCGTGAAGGCCGCGTTCGACGCGGAGCAGACCGGCGGCAAGAAGGTCTCGCTCGCCGACCTCATCGTGCTCGCGGGCAACGCGGGTGTCGAGAAGGCGGCGAAGGATGCCGGGGTCGAGGCCACCGTGCCGTTCCACCCCGGCCGCACCGACGCGTCGCAGGAGCAGACCGACGAGCTGTCGTTCGGCTACCTCGAGCCGGCCGCCGACGGGTTCCGCAACTACTACGGCCCGAACGCGGTCCTCCCCGCGGAGCACCACCTCATCGACAAGGCGAACCTCCTGACGCTGAGCGCTCCCGAGACGACCGTTCTCGTCGGCGGTCTCCGCGCCCTCGGCGCGAACTGGGACGGCTCGCCCTACGGCGTGTTCACCGATCGTCCGGGCGTCCTCACGAACGACGTGTTCGTGAAGCTGCTCGACCTGGGCGCGACGTGGAAGCCGCTCGACCCCGGCTCGCACGCCTTCCGCGGCACCGCGGCGGACGGCTCCGAGATCGGCGTCGGCACGCGTGTCGACCTCGTCTTCAGCGCGAACTCGGAGCTCCGCGCCGTCGCCGAGGTCTACGCCTCCGACGACGCCGGCGAGAAGTTCGTCCGCGACTTCGTCGCCGCCTGGACGAAGGTCACCGAGCTCGACCGGTTCGACCTGCACGCCTGATCCGCAGCCGCAGATCGACGCACGGCCCCTCCTTTCGGGGAGGGGCCGTGCGTCGTCCGGGCACGAGCGGGCACCCGTCAGTTACTGTGGACTCACCCGTGGGGGGTGCACCGGCATCCGCCAACCCCGAAGGACGACATCGGCTTTATGACATCGCGCATCCTGGTGGTCGACGACGACACCGCTCTCGCAGAGATGATCGGCATCGTCCTGCGCACCGAAGGCTTCGATGTCGCCTTCTGCGCTGACGGCGCCGGCGCCGTTGACGCCTGGCGGGACGAGCGTCCCGACCTCATCCTGCTCGACCTGATGCTGCCCGGGATGGACGGCATCGAGGTGTGCACTCGCGTGCGCGCCGAGTCCGGCGTCCCCATCATCATGCTCACCGCCCGCACCGACACCGCTGATGTCGTCCGAGGGCTCGAGTCCGGTGCCGACGACTACATCGTGAAGCCCTTCAACCCGAAGGAGCTCGTCGCCCGCATCCGCACCCGACTCCGGCCGACCGCGGATGCGAACGCGGAGAACCTGCGGATCGGCGATCTGACGGTCGACGTCGCGGCGCACGAGGTACGACGAGCAGACGGCATCATCGCCCTCACTCCGCTCGAATTCGAACTCCTCGTCGCCCTGGCGTCCAAGCCGCAGCAGGTCTTCACCCGCGAGATGCTGCTCGAGCAGGTCTGGGGCTACCACTACAAGGCCGACACCCGCCTCGTGAACGTCCACGTCCAGCGGCTCCGGGCCAAGGTCGAGCGCGACCCCGACAACCCTCAGATCGTGACGACCGTGCGCGGCGTGGGTTATCGCGCCGGCGCCGCCGTGTGACCGGCCGGAGCCTCCGATCGTGTCGGTGACCGCGCGCACCAGCACACACACGGTGGTCCCGCCGTGGCGGGACTGGCGGTCGTGGCAGCGTCGCATCCGGTTCCTCTGGCGTCGGTCGCTGCGCTTCCGCACGCTCTCGGTGACGCTCACCCTCACCGCGCTGACGATCCTCATCGCCCTCGTCTGGATGTCGCTCGCGATCCTGACCGACCTGTACGAGTCCCGCGCCGAACAGGTGCAGGATGCCGCGCAGCGGGCGACGCAGGCCGCGCAGAGCACGTTCGACGCGGCCGTCGTCGACAGCGACGAGGTCGCCCTGCAGGTGCTGATGGACGAGGTTCGTCGGGAGATCCTCTCGCGGCAGGCGGGTACGACGATGCTCGCGGTCTTCCGCATCGACGACGAGCCGTCGGCGATCGCGCCGCAGAACTTCGAGGCCGGCGGCCTCGAGGAGTCGATGATCTCGCCCGAGCTCCGCGAGAGCGTGCGTCTGACGGGGGACCGGCAGTGGTGGCAGTCGATCGGACTCCCCGAAGCGGACGGCGGTGAGACGCCGGGGATCATCGTCGGCCAGCAGCTGAACGTTCCCGAGGCGGGCGCCTACGAGGTCTACTTCGCGTACGACCTGGGGTCGGAGGCGCAGACCCTGCAGTTCGTGCAGGTCACTCTGTGGGTCGTCGGCGCGGCTCTGCTCGTCTTGATCGGCGGGATCTCGCTGTTCGTGCTCCGCTCCGTCACCGTGCCGATCGCCCAGGCCGCCGAGACGAGCGCGAAGCTCGCCGCAGGAGACCTCGGTGTGCGCCTCCCGGTCCGCGGCGAAGACGAGTTCGCGACTCTGGGGCGTTCGTTCAACGCGATGGCCGACAGCATCGAGGGACAGATCAAGGAACTCGCCGAGCTCTCGCTCGTCCAGCAGCGCTTCGTCTCCGACGTCTCGCACGAACTCCGCACGCCGCTGACCACCATCCGTCTCGCGGCCGACATGATCAACGATCAGCGGGACGAGTTCGACGCCTCGACATCGCGCGCCGCCGAACTTCTGCACGCGCAGGTGCAGCGCTTCGAAGTGCTCCTCGTGGACCTCCTCGAGATCAGCCGCTACGACGCCGGATCGGTGCAGCTCGAGCTCGAGCCGACGAGTCTCGCGCACCTCGCCGAAGACACGATCGAGTCGATGGCCCAGCTCGCCGAGCAGCACGGCAGCGACGTGCGCCTGGTCGCCCCCGGTGGGTACTCGCCAGTGGAGATGGATCCCCGCCGCATCCGTCGGATCGTCCGGAATCTGCTCGGAAACGCCATCGAGCACGGCGAAGGGCGCCCGATCGTCGTGACCGTCGACAGCGATCAGCGGGCCGTCGCTCTGGGCGTGCGCGACTTCGGGCTCGGGATGAGCGAAGCCGACACGGAGAGGGTGTTCGACCGGTTCTGGCGTGCGGACCCGTCCCGCCGTCGGACGATCGGCGGGACGGGATTGGGTCTGTCGATCGCCCTCGGCGACGCGCGGCTGCACGGCGGCACACTCGAGGTCTGGTCCGAGCTCGGCGGCGGTAGCCATTTCGTCCTGACGTTGCCTCGTCGCGTGGGGGAGCAGTTGTCCGGCAGCTCGCCGATCGAGCTCGATCCGCGCGACGACGCCGCGCTCGGCGACCTCGGCCTGACCCAGCCGATCACCCTGCCGCAGCGGGAGGAGAGAACATGATCATCCGCCGACGCTTCGCGGCCACGCTCGCCGTCGTCCTCGCGCTCGTCCTGACGGCGTGCGCGGGCCTGCCCATCGGCGGCCCGGTGCACGTCGGGAAGGCGATCGACGAGGTCGAGGGGCCGCCGGACTTCTCCTACGTGCCCGATGGGCCGGTGGGGGATGCCACGCCCCAGCAGATCGTCGAGGGCTTCATCGCCGCCGGCTCCGGTCCTCGCGGCAATTGGGAGGTCGCGCAGGAGTTCCTCACGAAGCAGTTCCGGCAGAAGTGGCAGCCGCAGGCGAACGTCACCGTCTACCGGCCCGGGGAGAGTGCGATCTCCGCGCCCAGCGAGAACGAGATCGTCTTCACGGTCGAGCCCGTTGCGATCGTCGACTCGGCCGGATCGTACGAGCCGGCCGAGAAGGGCCGCATCCCCTTCACCTTCTCCCTCGCCAAGGAGCGCGGGCAGTGGCGTATCTCCCAGGCGCCCGACGGCATCGTGCTCGACGCGAACCGGTTCGGCTCGGTCTTCCAGAGCTACGACCTCTCCTACTTCGATCGCGCCTGGCGCACCCTCATCCCCGACGTTCGCTGGTTCCCGTCGACGAACCCGGCTACCCGCATCACGGCGGCGCTCGTGTCGGGCGCGCCGAGCCCCTGGCTCGCGGGGTCGGTGCGAACGGCCTTCACGGGCGAGGCGACCCTCACCCAGCCGTCGGTGCCGGTCGAGTCCGGGGTTGCGCAGATATCGTTCGATCCCTCCATCCGCGATCTGTCCCGCGAAACATTGGCGCGCATGAAAGCCCAGCTCGAAGCGAGCCTGGCGGGTGCCGGCATCCTCGATGTCCAGATGCTCGTCGGCGACGAGCCGCTCGACGTAACGGCCCGAACCGCCCGATCGACCGCGGTCGATGCGCGCCCGCTCGTGCTGCAGGACGGGAAGTTCGGATTCCTCTCGGGGCGCGACATCGAATCGGTGCCCGGTTTCGCGGCGGCTTTCGACGGCCTGGATCCGCGGGCGGTCGAGCTGGATGCCGCCCGCACCACTGCGGCGGTTCGCACCGGGACCGGCGCCATCTACCGGGTGTCGTCGGACGGCACTCGCGTCGGACTCGACACTCGTGCGGGGATGACGGCGCCCACGATCGACACGTTCGGCTACATCTGGACGGTCCCCCGTGACAAGCCGGGGACGATCGCGGCCTACGGCCCGGACGGCAATGCGCAGACCATCTCGTCGGGATGGGTCGGAGCGTCCGAGGTGACGGCGATGCGCGTATCGCGCGACGGCGCCCGGGTCGCGGCGCTCGTTCGAGCGGGCGGCGAATCGGCCGTGTGGGTCGCCGGGATCATCCGTGACGAGAACGGCGTACCGACCTCGCTCGGTGAGCCGCTTCCGGTGGCCACTCTTGGCGGCCGCGGGGTGGATCTCACGTGGATCGACGGTGCGACGCTCGCGCTCGTCTTCGTCGACGGTCAGCAGCGTGTCGTGCGCGAGCAGACGATCGGCGGCCTGGGCACGGAGGTCCGCGGCCCCGACGGCATCGTCGCGATCGCGGGTGGCAACCAGAGCGGCAGCGTGAGCCTCCTCACCGACGACGGCAGCCTCTACGTGCAGCGCGGGTCGTGGCAGGTCCTCGCATCCGACGTGAGCGTGCTGGCGGGGCAGCAGGGCCTCCCCGGCTGACCCCGTCTCCTCCCCAGGATCTCCGCTCGGCGGGGCGTCCCCGGGCAGCCGCGCGCGAGGTCCGCGCGCGTGAGCGGCGACGCACGCTGAGCGGATGCCGCCTCCCACCGCCTCTTCCCTCGCGCTGAGCGCGCGCCGGGCCGTCGAAGACGCGCTCGCCGTCGTGTTCCCGGTGTCGTGCGCCGGGTGCGACCTCGCCGACCGCGATCTCTGCGAGCCCTGCCGGGAGCAGCTCCGCGCGTCTGCGCGTGTCCGCCAACTCCCCGGTGGACTCGAGGTACGGAGCGCCCTCGTGTTCGACGGGGTGGCGGCGCGCGTCATCCGCTCGTTCAAGGAGGACGGGAGGACCGGGCTCGCCCGGCCGCTCGGGATCGCACTCCGAGAGGCGTGGCCGGCGGGACTCGACGGCGTCCCCGTCGCCGTCCCCGCCAGCCGATCGTCGATGCGCCGACGCGGCTACGCCCCCGTCGTGCTCGCGGCCCGCCGGGCGGGCTGGCGGCCGTTCCCACTCCTCAGCGTCGCCCGCGCGACGGCGGACCAGCGCAGCTTGACCCGCGACGGTCGCGCCGCGAACCTGGCGGGCGCGATGCGGGCACGCCCGAGCGCGGCGGAACGTCTGCGGGGACGCGCCGTCGTTCTGGTGGACGACGTCGTCACGACGGGAGCCACCCTCGAGGAGGCGACGCGGGCGCTGACCGCGGCGGGGGTCGCCGTCGCGGGGGCGGTCACGATCGCGGCGACGCCCCTCCGGCATCGCCCAGGAGGCTGAAACGGGATTCATCGTGATCCGGCCGTGACACAGCGCAGGAGCAGCACTACGGTGGGGGGACACAAGGCGAACCGCGGTCCGCCCTTGACCGGGTGGACCGGAACAAGGAGGTCAGGGATGGAAATCAACATCGTCGGTGTGGGCGTCAGCGTCAGCGATCGTTTCCGCACAGTCGTCGAAGAGAAGTCCGCCCGAATCGAGCACCTTGCCCCTCGAGCCCAGCGGCTCGACATCAAGGTCACGCACCGCGTCTACCACAACGGTGGACGCGAGGACGAGACGGTCGAGGTCACCCTCACCGGCAAGGGCCCCCTCGTCAGAGCCGAGGCGGTGGACGGCGACAAGTTCGCCGCTCTCGACGTCGCGATCACCAAGCTCGCCGAGCAGATCCGCCGTGCGAAGGAGAAGCGCGTCGACCTGCGCAACCACCCCCGCGGCGCGAAGCTCGAAAAGGGCACCGGCACGCTGCAGGGCATCGACGTGCAGCCCGCATCCGTCGACGTCATCCGGGCGGTCGCCACGGGGGAGGTGCCGATCGTGACCGGCGCCGAGGACGAAGAGGACTACACCCCCGTCGTCATCCGCACCAAGCGTTTCGACCCCGAATGGATGACGGTGGAAGAGGCCGTCGACCGGATGGAGCTGGTCGGCCACGACTTCTTCCTCTTCATCGACGCACGTAGCGACCAGCCGAGCGTCGTCTACCGCCGCAAGGGCTGGGACTACGGTGTGATCTCCCTCACGACCACTGCCGCCCCCGCGGAGCTCGCTTCCTGACCTCCTGAGACGACGAAGGGCGGATGCTGCGCGGCATCCGCCCTTCGTCGTTCCGCATCGTCGTCTCATCGCGACGCGAGGGCCTCGAGGACGCCGTCGCTGAAGGGCGGCCAGGTCTCCGCAGCCCACGCGCCGAACGGGCGATCGGTCAGGGCGACGAGAGCGGCCCCGGCGCGCGGGTCGACCCAGAGGAACGTCCCCGACTGTCCGAAGTGTCCGAACGTCTCGGGGGAGTTGTGCGCACCCGTCCAGTGCGGGCTCTTGGTGCCGCGGATCTCGAGCCCGAGCCCCCAGTCGTTCTCCGGCTGCTGGCCGAATCCCGGCAGGATGCCGCGGCGTCCCGGGAAGGACACTCCCGTGGCTCGCGTCAAGGTCGCCGGGTCGAGCAGCCGGGGCTCCTGCAATTCGGCGGCGAAGCGCGCCAGGTCGGCGGCCGAGGACGATCCCCCGGCCGCGGCGGAGTCGCCGATCGTCGTCGACGCCATGGCAAGGGGGGCGAACACCGCCTCGTGCGCGTACGCGTCGAAGGCGATGCCGGTCTCGGATTCCAGCAGGTCGGCGAGCACCTCGAACCCCGTGTTCGAGTACAACCGGCGCTCGCCGGGAGCGGCCCGGAGGGCAGACGTCGAGAAGTCGTAGCCGGCGGTGTGCGCGAGGAGATGCTCGACGGTGGCGCCCGGCGGGCCGGCGGGCTGGTCGAGCGCGAGCGCACCCTCTTCGACTGCGACGAGCGCCGCGTAGGCGCTGAGGAGTTTCGTCACCGATGCGAGACGGTACACGCGATCCTGATCGCCCGCGGATGCCGCGGTCCGGCCGTCCGCGCTCACGACAGCGACGGAGGCGTGCGGCACGTCCCAGTCCTGCGAGACGGCGACCGCTTCGTCGAGCGCGGGCATCAGTCGAACATGCCGTCGAGGAGGCCACCGATGACGAGGCCGCCGAGCAGGCCACCGGCGAGGCTGCCGCCGCCCATCCCGCCGCCCATGCCACCGCGACCGCCGTACCCGCCGTTGCCCCAGTCGTCGGGGCGGGACGAATCGATGTCCCGCTGAGCGAGCTGAAGCGCTTCGCCGGCCAAATGCGCCGCCCGGCGGGCGAGGCCCATCGCCTCGTCCCGGTCGTCCTCGTCGATCGGACCCCCGAAACGCATCAGGTCGCCGCGGATTCGTTCCGCTTCGGCGAGCCGGGTCCGTGCGTCCGCACCGATCCAGCCGCGGTGGCCGGAGATGACGCTGCGTGCGACGCCGATCTGCCGGTCGGCGTCATCGATCGCGTGGTGGACGTGATCCTCGGTCGGCACGGGTCGTGCGGCCCGTTCGCGCGCCTTGTCGACTGCGGCATCCAGGGCCGCGTTCGCGGCACGCAGTCGGGTGAGCTCGGCGAACGGATCGGGCTTGCTCCCCGCCGGTGTCAACGAGCCGAGCGCGGCTTCGAGGTCCGCGGCCGCGCTCGCGACGGCAGGAGTCGACAGCAGGGGCTGGGCGACGATCAGGTCGTCCCGCGAGTCGTCGACGATCGCCGCGAGGGTGGACTCGGCGCGCAGCGCTTCGATCTCGAACGTGTCGACGGCTTCGACGAGCGTGCCGGCGCGTCGGGATGCCTCGATCGCCGTCTCGAGGGCGAGGTTCGCCTGCTCGCGCTGTCCCGCGTCGCGGCGGCGCTCGGACACGTCAGAGCTGTGCTCGGCGAAGTCGAGCAGCTGAGCCGCTTCGGCGGCGTTGCCGAGGACCGTCCGCATCGCGGCATCCGAGTACCTCGTCGACAGCCGCTCCAGGCTCGCGGTCAGTGCCGGGAGGCGTTCGCGCAGGCGCGCGACGTCGGTACGGATGCCGGCGATGATCTCAGGGGCGCGGCGCGCACGGGCGATGGCCTCGCCGAGCGATTCCATGCGGTCGTCGAGCAGGTCCTCGGCCCATTCGCACAGCTGCACGATGCGTGCGTTGCGGGTGCGGAGCTCCTCGGGAGTGTCGGGGATCTCGTCGTGGTTGAGCTGATGCAGCTGGAACGCCTCGCCGAGGTGTTGGCGCACGGCGGCCAGCGCGTCGCGCAGGTCCTTCGTCGCGTCTCGTCCGAGTTCGATCTCGGCGTAGGCGAGCTCGTCGTCCGTCACCCGGATCCGCTCGTCTGCCGACACGAGTGCCGCTCCCGCCTTCCGGCTGAGCTCGGCATCCTGTGCCTCGATCTCCGCGTCTTCGCGCTTTCGTCTGCCCCAGAAACCCGCCATGCGCCGATCTTACGGGCCGAGGGATGCCGCAGGTCGACTCCGGGCGGGGGATGCCGAGCGTCTCCAGCAACCTCGTAGGTCACGGGCCGATAACATGGCGGTGTATGTCTGCGCGTCCCGCGCACCGACATCCCGACATCGCTCGTCGGGGTGGCGAACCGACAGATGGAGATCCTCCGTGGCGAACCCCTTCGAGAAACTGCTTCGTGCCGGTGAAGGCCGCGTTCTGCGCAGGCTGCAGCAGGTCGTGAAGGCCGTGTCGGCCCTCGAAGAGGACTACGCGCACCTCACCGACGAGGAGTTGCGCGGCGAGACCGCCGAGCTGCGCGCCCGCTACGAGGCCGGCGAGACGCTCGACAAGCTCATGCCCGAAGCATTCGCCGCCGTGCGAGAAGCCGCCAGCCGCACGCTCGGCCAGCGTCCGTATGACGTGCAGGTCATGGGCGGCGCCGCCCTCCACCTCGGCAACATCGCCGAGATGAAGACCGGTGAGGGCAAGACCCTGACCGCTGCTCTCCCCGCCTACCTCAACGCGATCGCCGGCAAGGGCGTCCACGTCATCACGGTGAACGACTATCTCGCGTCGTACCAGTCCGAGCTCATGGGTCGTGTCTTCCGCGCCCTCGGCATGACGACGGGAACCGTCGTCTCGGGGCAGAACCCCGAGGTGCGTCGCCAGCAGTACGAGGCCGACATCACTTACGGCACGAACAACGAGTTCGGCTTCGACTACCTGCGCGACAACATGGCGTGGCGCAGTGATGACCTCGTCCAGCGCGGTCACTTCTACTGCATCGTCGACGAGGTCGACTCGATCCTCATCGACGAGGCCCGAACGCCGCTCATCATCTCGGGCCCGTCGTCGGGCGAGGCGAACCGCTGGTTCACCGAGTTCGCGAAGATCGCGCGCACCCTCGAAGCGGGCGTCGACTTCGAGGTCGACGAGAAGAAGCGCACGATCGGCGTGCTCGAGCCCGGCATCGAGAAGGTCGAGGACTACCTCGGCATCGACAACCTTTACGAGTCGGCGAACACCCCTCTCATCTCCTTCCTCAACAACTCGATCAAGGCGCTCGCCCTGTTCAAGCGCGACACCGACTACGTCGTGATGAACGGCGAGGTCATGATCGTCGACGAGCACACCGGCCGCATCCTGGTCGGTCGTCGTTACAACGAGGGCATCCACCAGGCGATCGAGGCCAAGGAGGGTGTCGCGGTGAAGGCCGAGAACCAGACCCTCGCCACCGTGACCCTGCAGAACTACTTCCGTCTCTACGACAAGCTCGCGGGCATGACGGGTACCGCCGAGACCGAAGCGGCCGAGTTCATGTCGACGTACAAGCTCGGCGTGGTTCCCATCCCGACGAACAAGCCGATGATCCGCAAGGACCAGTCCGACCTCGTCTACAAGAACGAGCAGGCGAAGTTCGCGCAGGTGGTCGAGGACATCGCCGAGCGCCACGAGTCCGGTCAGCCGGTGCTGGTGGGAACGGTCAGCGTCGAGAAGAGCGAATACCTCTCGAAGCTCCTCGCCAAGAAGGGCATCAAGCACGAGGTCCTGAACGCGAAGAACCACGCTCGCGAAGCCGAGATCGTCGCGCGCGCCGGTCGATACGGTGCCGTGACGGTCGCCACCAACATGGCCGGTCGTGGAACCGACATCATGCTCGGCGGAAACGCCGAGTTCCTCGCGGTCTCGGAGATGAAGGCGAAGGGTCTCGACCCCGTCGAGACACCCGACGAGTACGAAGCCGCCTGGGAAGAGGTGTACGCGGCCGTCAAGGAGAAGGTGCAGGAGGAGGCCGACCGCGTCGTCGCGGCGGGCGGTCTGTACGTCCTCGGCACGGAACGCCACGAATCGCGTCGTATCGACAACCAGCTGCGCGGTCGCTCGGGTCGTCAGGGCGACCCCGGCGAGAGCCGCTTCTATCTGTCGCTCACCGACGACCTCATGCGACTGTTCCAGTCGGGCGCGGCCGAGGCGATCCTCGCGCGGACGAACTTCCCCGACGACGTCGCCATCGAATCGACCATGGTCTCGCGGGCGATCAAGAGCGCCCAGTCGCAGGTCGAGGCGCGCAACGCGGAGATCCGAAAGAACGTCCTCAAGTACGACGACGTCTTGAACCGCCAGCGCGAGGCGATCTACCACGACCGGCGCCAGATGCTCGAGGGCGATGATCTCTCGTCGCGTGTCGAGCACTTCATCGAGGACGCCATCGGCGCGATCATCGACGAGCACACCGGCTCCGGGCACAACGAGAGCTGGGACTTCGACGCCATGTGGGCCGAGCTGAAGACGCTCTACCCTGTGGGCGTCACGATCGACGAGGTCGTGGCCGAGAGCGGCGCCAAGGGCAAGGTGACCCCTGAGCTGCTCAAGCGCGAGCTCCTGTCGGACGCCAAGATCGCCTACCGCTCGCGCGAGGAGAAGCTCGGCGAGGCTGCGACGCGCGAACTCGAGCGACGCGTGGTGCTGCAGGTGCTCGACCGCCGCTGGCGCGACCACCTCTACGAGATGGACTACCTGAAGGACGGCATCGGCCTGCGCGCTATGGCCCAGCGCGACCCGCTCATCGAGTACCAGCGCGAGGGGTACCAGATGTTCCAGTCGATGATGGCGCAGATCAAGGAGGAGTCCGTCGGGTTCCTCTTCAACCTCGAGGTCGAGGTTCGGCAGACCGAGAGCGGCGACATCGAGGCCAAGGGGCTCGCCTCGCCGGAGATCGACGTGCAGAACCTGCAGTACACGGCGCCCAACGATGCCGGCGAAGTCGAGGTCCGGAATGAGCGGGGTCAGGTGCAGCAGGCCGCGACCAGCAAGGCCCGCCAGCGCGAGGCCGAGCAGGAAGCTCCCGCCGACGCCCCCCGAGGCGCGTTCGGACAGCAGGTGGATGCCGCATCCGCACCGGCCGACGCGGGAAACCGTGCGCAGCGGCGGGCGTCCGGCAAGAAGAAGTAGACGGCTGCGCCGACGGGCGCCGGGGCGGTCCACCGACCCGTCATTGGCCCCGTCGGCCCCCGCTATTCTGAACCGATGACCCCGCGCACCCTCGACCAGTCATCCAAGCTCAAGGACGTCCTCTACGAGATCCGCGGGGCAGCCCTGGTGGAGGCCGACCGGCTCGAGGACGAGGGTCACACGATCCTCAAGCTGAACACCGGCAACCCGGCCATCTTCGGGTTCCAGGCGCCGTTCCAGATCGTGCGCGACATGATCGAGGCGGTGCCCCAGGCGCACGGCTACTCGGACTCCCGCGGCATCATGTCCGCGCGCCGCGCGATCGTCTCGCGCTACGAGGAGGAGCCCGGCTTCCCCAAGTTCGATCCTGACGACGTCTATCTCGGCAACGGCGTCTCCGAGCTCATCACGATGACGATGCAGGCCCTCCTCGACGAGGGGGACGAGGTCCTCATCCCGGCACCGGACTACCCGCTCTGGACGGCGATGACGAGCCTCGCCGGCGGAACGCCGGTGCACTACCTCGCCGACGGGGAGAACGGCTGGCAGCCCGACCTCGACGACATCCGTGCAAAGGTGACACCCCGCACCAAGGCGATCGTCGTCATCAACCCCAACAACCCGACGGGTGCCGTCTACACGCGCGAGATCCTGCAGGGGATCGTCGAGATCGCCCGCGAGCACGAGCTGCTTCTTCTATCAGACGAGATCTACGACCGCATCCTCTTCGACGGCGCGCAGCACATCCCGCTCGCGACGCTCGCCCCCGACCTCCTCTGCCTCACCTACAACGGCCTCTCGAAGACCTACCGGGTGGCCGGGTACCGCTCGGGCTGGATGGTCATCACGGGGCCGAAGAAGCATGCGGCCGGTTTCCTGGAAGGCATCCAGCTGCTCGCGTCGACCCGGCTGTGCCCGAACGTCCCCGCGCAGTTCGCGGTGCAGGCGGCGCTGTCGGGCGTGCAGTCGATCGACGCACTCATCGCGCCCACCGGCCGTCTTCACGAGCAGCGGGATGCGGCGTGGGAGGGACTCACGGCGATCCCCGGCGTCAGCTGCGTCAAGCCGCAAGGCGCCCTCTACGCGTTCCCCCGGCTGGACCCCGAGGTTCATGACATCCACGACGACGCCAAGTTCGTGTACGACTTCCTCGTTGCCGAGCACGTCCTCCTGGTACAGGGGACGGGCTTCAACTGGCCGACACCGGATCACTTCCGGATCGTCACCCTCCCCGAGGCCCGAGTGCTCAGCGAAGCGATCGAGCGGCTGGGCAACTTCCTCGCGTCCTACCGCCAGTAGGCCGGGTCAGAGCAGGGCGAGAGAGGTCGCCCGCCAGCGACCGTCCCAGCCTTCGAGCCGCATCGCCACCGCACGGGTCCGCGCGGGCCCACTCACCACGACGACCGCTTCGAGCACGCCGTCCGCTGGCTCGCAGGTGCGCTCCGACAGGATGCGGTGGGCCGGGCGGACCGCCGCGACGCCGCGCGCGCTTCGTGCGCGAGCCGAGAGATTCGCTCGCGTCACGAGCGCCCGGTAGGCGTCTTCGCCGAGCCAGCGTGCGAGCTGGTCCACATCCCGGACGCCGGCCAGCACCTCCAACACCCCGATCGTGAGGTTCTTGACGAGGGGGAGCGCGTCGGGGAGGTCGCTCGAGGAGGTGCGTTGCGGCGCGAAGTACTCTGCGACCTCGAGGGAGCTTCCCGAACGCGGGATGCGGCGGTCTTCGTCTACGGCGAGGGCCATGTCGATTCCTCTCGGGCGACAGGTGTCTACGGAGCGGTGAACGGCATGAGTACAGCACACCTGCGTGCGGGGGTGGATGAGAATACTCCAACCTGTGGACAAAGACGGCGGTCGGCATCCCGGTCCTCTACTGTCACGTGCGTGCGCTGGGACCGATTCTTCGAAGACCTCGAGGACCAACTCGACTCCGAATGGGAGGCCGAGCGTGCTGCCCTCGACACGGAAGCCGAACGGCTGCGCCTCGCGCGCCTGTCCCTCTTCGAGCGCCTGAGTGCTCTGGCCGATCGTGTCGACGGGCCCGTCACCGTCGACCTCGCCGGCGGCTCATCCGTCGATGGGACGCCGATCGCTGCGGGACCCGACTGGCTTGCGGTGGACGACGGTGCTCCACGCGGTGCGCTCCTCGTGCCGCTGGCAGCCGTGGTCGCTCTCGGCCCATCGCACGCCGATCTGCTCCGCAGCGCCCGCGGCGCGACGCCCAGCCGGCTTCGCGAGCGGATGACGCTGGGATTCGTCCTCCGTGATCTCGCGCGGCGCCGCGTACCGGTGACGCTGCACTCCACGGACGGCCGCGAGTACAGCGGCACGATCGACCGGGCGGCATCCGATCACCTCGACCTCGCTCTGCACGATCGTGGAACGCCGCGACGCGCCGACCTCGTGATGGGGCACCGCCTCGTCCCCTTCACGGCGCTCGCCGGGATCCGGCTGGAGTCACCGGTCGCGTTCGCGTGAGGAGGGTGCCGCGTCGTTACTCGCCGCCGCGGCGGCCCCGCCCCCACAGTTCGGGGAAGCTGGCGGCGTTCGATTCACGCCACAGCGCGTGCAGGCGTGCGTCCTCAGCCTGGTCGTCGAGGTAGTCCTCGACGCTTGCCGCCTCGATTCGCCACGATGCCGGCGAGCCCAGCCGAGCTCCGCGCAGACGGCCGTCGAGCGCAAGGGCGACGACCTCGTCGACCTCCAGCTGCAGCATTTCCGCAACCTGGGCAGGCGTGAGCATACGCGCAGGCATTCCATCGGGCATGAGGCCATTATGGGCCCGATGGGGGCTCGCATCTCGAGTGCGGGCGGCCTGTGGATAATCCCCGCCACCAGCGACGGGGCTCGGTCAGCATGACGTCATGACCACTCCCGACACCGTCCGGCCCGCGCCTCGCGCGTTCTGGGCCGACGCGCGGTTCCTGCTGGGGATCGCGCTCATCATCGCCTCCGTCGCGGGCGTCTGGCTCGTCGTCGCCTCCGCCCGCCAGACCGCGCCCGTGTTCGCTGCCGCGCGGACGATCGTGCCCGGACAGACCGTGACGGCCGAGGATCTGAGGGTGGTCGACGTGGCGCTGGGCGCCGCCGGCGAGACGTACGTGTCCCCGGCATCCCTCGAGCCCGGCGTGATCGCGACGCGCACGGTCTTCGAGGGCGAACTCCTGCCTCAGGCGGCGGTTGACGACGCGGATGCCGCGACGACGACGAGTGTGGTGATCCGCACGGCGGGCGATGTGTCGGCGGCGATCTCTCCCGGATCCCTCGTCGAGGTGTGGGCGGCACCGGCGGAGGAGGACGGCAAGCTCGGTGAGCCGCGCATCCTGGTGCCGTCGGCGACCGTCGTCACCATCACCCGCGACGATGCCGTGGTGTCGGGGAAGGACGTGTCGCTGGAGATCGTCATCCCCCGCTCCGACGTCGCTGCGACCCTGGCAGCCCTCACCGACGAATCGAGCTTGTCGGTTGTCCCCGTCACGGGGGAGTCGCAGTGAGGGTCGTCGTCGCGGTCGACGGGCGACGTGGGGAGGACCTCGCTCAGCGCCTGCGACAGGAGGACGCCGATGTCCGGACGGTGGTCGCGGCATCCGCTCCGGCCAGCGCCGCACTCGACGCGATGTCCGCCCCGGAGGCCGCCGAGCTTCTGGCGGAGCTGTCCCGCGCCGACCTGCTCATCGTCGAGGGGCGTCCCGCAGCGCTCACCGCGGAGCTCGTGGCGGCGTGCGACCGGATGTCGGTGCGGATCGTGCCGCTGTGTGCGCGGAGTTCGGATCGTCGCCTCGCCGCGTCTCTCGGACTCGCTGCGCACGATCCCGACGCGGCCGCCGCGGACCTGCTGGCTGTCCCCGTGTCGGCGACCCCTCTCGAGGCCACGCGGGGGCGGGTGATCACCGTCTGGGGCGCGCACGGCGCACCGGGGCGGACGACGATCGCCGTCGAGCTGGCGTTCGCCCTCTCGACGCCGACGAATCGAGTCGCCCTCGTCGACGCCGATTCGCACGCGCCATCGCTCGCCCTCGCAACGGGGCTGGCCGATGAGGGACCCGGCTTCGCCGCCGCCTGTCGCCAGGCCGAACGCGGATCGCTCACGGTGGCCGAGCTGAGCCGCATCGCGTCGTCATTGGGTGAGGTGGATGTCCTGACGGGCCTCAATCGGCCGGGGCGCTGGCCCGAGCTCTCGCACGACCGCGTGACCGCCGCGCTCGACGCCTGTCGAGGATGGGTGGATGACACCGTCGTCGACGTCGCCGCCCCTCTCGAACGTGACGAGGAGATCGTCAGCGACCTCATCGACGGGCCCCGCCGGAATGCCGCCACGCGTGCCGCGCTCGACGTCGCCGACGTCGTCGTCGCGGTCGTGGCGGCCGATCCCGTGGGGGTCTCCCGGTTCGTCCGGGCGTGGCCCGACCTCCGCGCAGCCGCTGGTACGACGCCCGTCCGCGTGGTGGTGAACAAAGTCCGCGCTGCTGCCCTCGGCGTCGACCCGCGTGGTCAGGTGCGTCGCACGCTCGAGCGGTACACGGGGGTGACGGACGTCTCCTTCGTGCCCTGGGATGCCCGCGGGACGGATGCCGCCATGCTCGCCGCCCGCCCCATCGCCCACGTCGCGCCGCGTTCGGCCGTCCCGACCGCGGTACGACGGCTCGTGGCCGAATCCCTCGCGCCGCGGGCGGCGACGGAACCCGTCGCATCGCGCCATTCGATCAGGCGCCTCGCCCGGACGGCGTAGGACCCGGGTCGCCCGAAGCGCTCGGATGGAGGATCTAGGGTGGATGCGTGTCCACGCTCAGCGACCTCGTCTACGCCCAAGGCCGTTCCACCGCGGAGGACGTGGAATGGCTCCACCGCCTCGCCGGAGACGGACAGCTGCTCGCCGACCTCGCCTTCGCCGACATCGTCGTGTGGGTGCCGACGGCGGATGACTCGTTCATCGCCGTCGCTCACACCCGACCGAGCGGAGCCGCGACGCTCTTCTACCGCGACATCGTCGGCGATGCCGTGCGTCCGCAGTGGCGGACGCAGGTCAAGGACGCGTTCACCCAGGTCCGCATGGTCGATTCGGCGTCGCCGGACTGGTTCGAGGAGACGCCCACGCGGGTGAGGGCCGTGCCGATCGTCCGCGAGCGTGCGGGGGAGGGGCGTGAGACCCGGGTGATCGGTGTGGTGACCCGTCACACCAACCTCGGCGAGGCGCGCACGCCGTCGCGCCAGCAGATCACCTTCAACGATTGCGCCGACGACCTGTTCGGCATGATCGCCTCCGCGGATTTTCCGGATCTCACAGCGCCGACGTCGCCCCGCCGCGGCGCTCCGCGCGCCTCTGACGGCCTCATCCGTCTGGATGTCGACGGCATCACCACCTTCGCGAGCCCGAACGCGCTGTCCGCGTTCAACCGGCTCGGGTTCGACGACGAGCTCGAGGGCGAATCGCTGATGGAGGTCGCGACGACGATCATGCCGGCATCCCGTCAGTTCGACGAGTCTCTCCCCATCGTGATGGCCGGCCGCGCACCGTGGCGTGCCGATGTCGAGGCTCGCGGAGTGACCGTGTCGCTGCGGACGATCCCGCTGCGCGAGAACGGCAATCGGATCGGCGCCATCGTCCTCTGCCGCGATGTCAGCGAGATCCGCCACCAGGAGCAGGAACTCATCACGAAGGACGCGACGATCCGGGAGATCCACCACCGGGTCAAGAACAACCTGCAGACGGTCGCGTCGCTCCTGCGCATACAAGCGCGCCGCACCCACTCCGACGAGGGCCGGGATGCGCTGACCCAGGCCATGCGGCGCGTCAGCGCGATCGCAGTGGTCCACGACACGCTCTCCGAGGGGCTCATGCAGAGCGTCGACTTCGACGACGTCTTCGAACGGGTCCTCAAGCTGGTCGCCGAAGTCGCAGCCGCCCCGAATACGAGGGCGCGCACCGTCAAGACCGGGACGTTCGGAACCCTCCCGAGCGAATACGCCACGCCCCTCGCCCTGGCTCTGACCGAGCTCGTGACGAATGCCGTCGAGCACGGTCTCGCCGACAAGGAGGGCGAGGTCGAGATCATCGCCGAGCGCGACGAGGACCAGCTCCTGGTGCGCGTACGCGACACCGGGGTCGGCCTTCCCGAGGGTCAGGTCGGCCGCGGTCTCGGCACGCAGATCGTGCGCACCCTCATTCAGGGCGAGCTGAGCGGAACCATCGACTGGCACACTCTCATGGGGAGTGGAACCGAGGTCACGATCGAGATCCCGATGCGGTACATCGAGCGCGCGCGGGCCTGAGGCCCGCGCGCGACGCCGTCAGGACGCGCGGCGGGCGCGGGCGGCGCGGCGCTTGAGAGCGCGACGCTCATCTTCGGAGAGGCCTCCCCAGACGCCCGAGTCCTGTCCGGTCTCGAGGGCGTACTGCAGGCAGAGCTCCGTGACGGTGCACCGGGCGCAGACGGACTTCGCCTTTTCGATCTGGTCGACGGCGGGCCCGGTGTTCCCCACGGGGAAGAACAGTTCGGGGTCGACGGTCAGGCAGGCGGATTTGTCGCGCCAATCCATAGCGGTGCTCCTAAAGGGGGGATCGGAAGTCGTTATGCGACGCCGGGCGACGTCGACTAACCTGGGTGGTGTGCGAGCAGACGCTCGCCCCACGCCGCTGTGGGAGCACACTTGCCCGTCAATATTCCCATGCTCGGGCATGTGAATCAAGGGTTAACGGAGTATTTCGGCGCGTCGCCGTGCCCGGGCGGCCAGAAGGAGCAGTCATCGTGCGAACCACTCGTATCGAGCGGATCGCGGCGGCCTGGCTCGGGCTCGAAGCAACCGGCGTCCTCGGCCTCGCCGTCTGGGAGATCGTGGCACTCGTCGGAGACGACAGCGACAGCCTCGGAAGTTCGCTCGCGCTACTGGTCTTGACCGTTCTCGGCGCCGCTGCCCTCGTGGGGTTCGCGGTTGCTGTCTGGCGAGGCGGCTCGTGGGGGCGCTCCGGCGGCGTCGTCGTGCAGGTGCTCGTGCTGTCGATCGCGCTCGGAACCCTGACGGGCCAAGGCGCGGATACCCGCCTCGCCGCGACGATCGCGGTGCCCGGGATCGTCGGTCTCATCCTCCTCATCGCTGCGGCGCGCGCCGCCGGTCAGCGTGCTCGGGATGCCGCCGACGACGAGGTCTGATCAGACTCCGAGGAGCGTGCGGATGCGGGCGACGTGCCCCGTGGCCTTGACGTTGTAGAGGGCGTGCGCGATCGCACCGTCCTCGTCGATCACGAACGTCGATCGGATGACGCCCTCGACGACCTTGCCGTAGTTCATCTTTTCGCCCCACGCGCCGTAGGCCTCGTGTGCGGAGTGATCGGGGTCGCTCAGCAGGTCGTAGGGGAGTGCATCGCGCTCGCGGAACTCGCGAAGCTTCGCGGGCTCGTCCCGCGAGATTCCGACGACGGTGTACCCGGCGGCCTGCAGCGGGGCGACGCTGTCTCGGAAGTCGCAGGCCTCCGTCGTGCAGCCCGGGGTCATCGCGGCCGGGTAGAAGAAGGCGATGAGTCGACGGCCGCGGAAGTCGGTGAGCGAGACGCTCCGGCCGTCCTGGTCGACGAGGGTGAATTCGGGTGCGGGGGCTCCGGTGTTCAGTCGCGGCATCCGACCATCTTAAGCGCCCCGCTCAGGGCGCGAAGGTGGCCAGGAGTCGCTGCAGCGAGTCCAGCCGCGCCGCGCCACGCTCGCCGAGCCGGCCCTCGGCGACGGCCTCAGGGATGGCGCAGTCGGGAGCATCCGGGAGGTGGGTGCACCCGCGTGGGCATTCTTCGGCGACAGCCGCCAGGTCTGTGTACGCGCGGAGGATGTTCGAGGGATCGACGTGTCCGAGACCGAACGAACGGACGCCCGGGGTGTCGATGACCCACCCCCGCCCGCTGTCGCCCGCGTAGCGCAGGGAGACGGCTGAACTCGACGTATGGCGGCCGCGGCCGGTCACGACGTTCACGTGACCGATGGCGCGGGCGGCGTCGGGGACGAGCGCGTTCACGAGGGTCGACTTGCCGACGCCGGAGTGCCCGACGAAGACCGTGGAGTGTCCCGCGAGACGGTTCCCGATGAGATCGAGCGGCATCGTCTCGAGGCCGCTCGTGAACACTTCGAGGTCGTCGAGCCCCTCGAAGTGGGCGAGGAAAGCGGTCGGATCGGCGAGATCCGTCTTGGTGACGACGAGCATCGGGTGCATGCCGGCATCCAATGCCGCGATCAGGTAGCGGTCCACCAGGCGCGGGCGCGGCTCGGGATCGGCGGCCGCGACGACGATGAGGAGCTGGTCGGCGTTGGCGACGATGATCCGCTCGATGTGGTCGGTGTCGTCGGCGCTGCGGCGAAGCAGCGAACTGCGCTCCTCGATGCCGACGATCCTCGCGAGGGTGCCGTCGTCGCCGGTCCTGTCACCCACCACGCGGACGCGATCTCCGTTGACGATCGATTGCTTGCGGAGTTCACGGGCGCGGGAGGCCAGGATCTGTCGTTCGTCGGGGCCGTCCTCGTCGATGAGGACGGTGTAGCGCCCTCGGTCGACTCCGAGCACGCGTGCGATCTTCGCGTCGGCGTGCGCGGGGCGACGTTTGGTCCGGGGACGGTTCGCCTTCGGGTTGGGGCGCACCCGGATGTCGGCCTCGTCGAACTCGAGGTCGTCATCGTCATCATCGTCGCCGAGCCAGCTCACGCGAGCATGTCCGCCCACAGTTGCGGAAACTCCGGCATCGTCTTGGCGGTCGTTCCGATGTCGTCGACGACGACGCCCGGCACGCGCAGGCCGATGACGGCCCCCGCGGTGGCGATGCGGTGGTCGTGGTGCGCACGCCATACGCCCCCGTGCAGTGGCCGCGGAACGATGTGGATGCCGTCCTCCCGCTCTTCGGCCTCGCCGCCGAGCGCGCGGAGGTTGTCGACGAGCGCGGCGATCCGATCGGTCTCGTGACCGCGGATGTGACCGATGCCGTGGAACGTCGTCGGGGCATCGGCGAACGCCGCGAGGGCGAAGAGCGTCGGCGTGAGCTCGCTCGCCGCGGAGAGGTCGAGGTCGACGCCCGCGATCCGGTCTCCGGCCGTGACCGTGAGGGCGCCGGCCCGACGCGAGGCGTGAGCGCCCATGACCGGCAGGATGTCGGCGAGCAGCGCTCCGGGCTGGGTCGAGTGGACGGGCCATCCGGGGACGGTCACCGATCCGCCGGTCAGGACCGCCGCGGCGAGGAAGGGGGCGGCGTTGGACAGGTCGGGCTCGATCGCCACATCCTTCCCGCGCACGGCACCCGCAGGGACGACCCATTCGTTCGGGTTCGGGTGCTCGACGTGGACACCCCGACGGGCGAGGGCCTCGATCGTCATCTCGATGTGCGGCAGGCTCGGGAGGCGCTCGCCCTCGTGGATCAGTCGGAGGCCCACGTCGAAGCGTGCTGCGGCAAGGAGCAGACCCGACACGAATTGACTGGACTGACTCGCGTCGATCGTGACTTCGCCGCCCCGCAGGTGGCCGTGGCCGCGTACGTCGAACGGCAGCGCCCAGCTGCCCGAGTCGTCGATGTCGGCACCGACCTCGCGAAGAGCCTGGATCATCGCGCCCATCGGACGGTGCATCGCGGTGGGATGCGCCGTCACATGCACATCTCCCACGGCGAGACCGGCGATCGGCGATACGAACCGCATCACGGTTCCGGCCTGCCCGCAGTCGATGGTGGTGCCCCCGGTGAAGGACGACGGCGGGGTGACTTCGAGGTCCGGGCCGAACGGCGAATCGCCGCGCACCGGGCGGATCGACACGCCGAGCGCACGCAGCGCGTCGATCATGCGGGCGGAATCGTCGGAGTGGAGCGCGCCGGTCAACAGGCTCGGGCCGTCGGCGATCGCCGCGAGGACGAGCTCGCGATTCGTGAGCGACTTCGATCCCGGCACGGACACGCGGGCGTGGACCGGCTCGTCCGGTGTGGGAGCCGGCCACGATCCAGGGACCGTCGGCGCGGCCGGGGGCGGGGGAAGGGGGGCGTCGCTCATCGTCTCCAGCCTACTGAACGGGGCGACGTCGCCGACGGCGGGCTTTCTTCGGCGGTGTCGCTGATCTGCGACATCCTCGCGACAGCACCGCGACATCGGCCCTCTAGCGTGAATGCCATGGAACAGATCACTCGCACCAGCATCCGGTCGGCGCTCCTCGGAGCCGCCCTCGTCGCTCCGCTTCTTCTCGCGGGGTGCACGGTGGCCGTCACCGATCCCGCCGCCCGCGCATCGTCTCCCGTGCCGTCGTCTCCCGTGCCGTCGGCGTCGAGCGCGGCGCCCGGTGCATCGACCGGCCCGGACGTATCGCCCGCCCCGGTGACCGAGTCGAGCGCGGTGGTCGACCCCGAGGTGCGGGCGAAGCTCGACCGCGCGCGCCTGCGAGAACTGGTGACCCAGAACCTCACCTGCACCGATGGGTCCGCCACCGTGGGGCGCGACCTCGACGGAATGATCGTCGAGTTCACGGGCGACTGCACGGAGGTGACGATCCTCGCGAGTGCGGGCGTCGTTCTGCTCCCTGACGTCGGCCTGCTCACGATCAACGGCGATGCGGAGAACGTCGTCGTGGCGTCGGCGGAGAAGATCGTGTTCGACAAGAACGCCGACATCAACCTCGTGGGCTGGGAGAGTGGCACGCCGACGATCGACTATGCCGGTACCGCGAACGTGACGACGCCTCTCTCCTGATCGCTACGATCCGGATATGTCCTCCGATGCGGCACCCCGACTGCTCCTCGTCGACGACGAGCAGTCGATCACCGAGAGCCTCGCTCCGTTCCTGAGCCGCAGCGGCTTCGTCGTCGACGTCGCCGCCGATGGAGCGGAGGCGTTGCGGGTCATCGAGTCCCGGCATCCCGACATCGTCGTGAGCGACGTCGTCATGCCGGTGGTCGACGGGCGCGAGTTGCTCCGGCGCCTGCGCCGCGCCGGTGATGCGACACCCGTCATCCTGCTCACTCATGTCGGTGAGTCGGGGGAGCGGTCGGCGGCACTCGACGAGGGTGCCGACGACTACTTGAACAAGCCGTTCGATCCGCAGGAACTCGTCTCTCGGACGAGAGCAGTCCTGCGGCGCGTGGCGGCAGGCGCCGGCGGACTCGTGTCGTCGGAGATCGTCGAAGCGGACGGGTTGCGGCTCGACCGACCCGCTCGCCGCGTCTGGCGGGAGGGCGCGGAGATCTCGCTCACGCCGAAGGCGTTCCAGCTGCTCGAGTTCCTCATGACGCGGCCCGGCGAGGCGCACGCACGGGAGCGCCTTCTCAGCGTCGTGTGGGGATTCGACTTCGCCGCCCACACGCGCGCGGTCGACAATCGTGTCGCGGAACTGCGCTCCGCGCTGGGGGATGACGCATCCTCACCCACCTACATCGAGACCGTCCCCGGGGTCGGTTACCGCTTCACCCGATCGGTGCGTCGAGCGTGAGTCGGCGTCGAGTCGTCGCGGCCGCGCTGCCGACGGCGGTGCTGCTGATCATGGCGATCGTCGCGTTCGCGCTGGATCGTCGGACGGTCGTGGTGTCGACACCGCTCGGGACCGTCATCCTCGTCGGCGCCGTGCTCACCGCCACCACCACGGCAGTGATCCTCGCGTGGCGGGCCCACCTTCAACGGTCCGCAACGCGCGCGCGTGAGCAGGCGACGCGCGCGGCCGCCGCCGAGCACCGTCGGTTCCTCGACCGGCTCGACCACGAGCTGAAGAACCCCATCACGGCGATCCGCGCCGCCGTCGCCGTCAGCGACGCGGCGACGCCCCAGCTGGCGGCCATCGACGCGCAGACGACCCGCATGGCGCGCCTCGTCGGCGATCTTCGCAAGCTCGGCGAACTGCAGACCGCGCCCATGGAGCGCGTCGCCGTAGATCCGAGCGACGTCATCGCCGACGTGGCCGCGACGATCGGCGAGGCGCAGGGGCGCGACATACGCGTCACCGTCCCTTCCGCGCCCTGGCCGCTGCCCGCGGTGACGGGGGATCCGGATCTCCTCTTCACCGCGGTCCACAACGTCGTCTCCAACGCGGTGAAGTACTCCGAGCCGGGCGACGCCATCGAGGTCCGCGGCATCGAGCGCGCAGGACGCGTCGTGATCGAGGTGGCCGACACGGGTCGCGGCATCCCGGCGGCCGACGTGGCTTCCGTGCTCGACGAACTCGCCCGCGGTGCCAATGCGCGCGACCGGCCCGGCAGCGGCCTGGGGCTCGCCCTCGTCCGCACGATCGTCGAACGTCACGGGGGCACGGTGTCGGTCGATTCGCACGAGGGGCGGGGGACGAGAGTCAGCATCGACCTCCCGGTCGGCAGCGCGTGAGGCGACCTGCGGGAGAAAGCTGGGAATAGCCCCAGCCCCGGCCTCGTTGGACCTCATGTCGACAGCGTGCAGGCCAGGGGAGAGGAGCGCGATGATCGCAACTTTGGATGCCCCCGAGCTCGCCGAATGGGCAGACGTAGACTTGCGGGCGATGAGCGATCAAGCGGTCGAAGACCCGCGTACCCAGTTCGAGGAGCAGGCGCTCCCCTTCATGGACCAGCTTTACGCGGCGGCGATGCGGATGACCCGCAACCCCGCCGATGCGTCGGACCTGGTGCAGGAGACATTCGTCAAGGCGTTCGCCGCCTGGGCGTCCTTCACGCAGGGCACCAATCTCAAGGCGTGGCTCTACCGCATCCTGACGAACACCTACATCAACACGTACCGCAAGAAGCAGCGTGAGCCGTACCAGGGAACCATCGACGACCTCGAGGACTGGCAGCTCGGCGGCGCGGAATCGACCACCGCGTCATCGGCGCGGTCGGCCGAGGCGGAAGCGATCGACCACATGCCGGCATCCGTCGTCAAGGATGCGCTGCAGTCCCTTCCCGAAGACTTCCGACTGGCCGTGTACCTCGCGGACGTCGAAGGGTTCGCGTATCAGGAGATCGCGGACATTATGAAAACCCCCATCGGCACGGTCATGAGCCGTCTGCATCGAGGCAGACGACAGCTCCGCGACCTGCTGTCCGACTATGCGAAAGAGCGCGGCATCGATGTGCCCGCCACAAGGAGTGCGAAATGACCGACTGCGGTTGTGACAAGGCCCAAAAGGACCTCGAAGAGTACCTGCGCAACGAGGTCTGCAACACCCGTCATGCGGACATCACCGAGCATTTGGAGAACTGCTCCGAGTGCCGGGACGAAGCCCTCGTCGCCACGACGCTCACAGCAGTGGTCGCCCGTGCCTGCAAGGAAGCGGCTCCCGAGGATCTGCGCGACCAGGTGCTCGCGCGCCTCCGGGCGGAGCAGGCCACCCACCACTGACCGCTGCTGGCGAGCGTTCCACGCAGAAGAGGCCCCGCCGGAGCGGGGCCTCTTCTGCGTGTGGGGGTCGATCAGACGCTGAGCGCCTGCTCCATGATCTCGGCGTGCTGGCGGGCGTGGACCTTCGGCGAGCCGGTGGCGGTGGATGCGGCCGACGCCCGGGAGATCCGCTCGATCGCCCGACCCTTGAGGTCTTTCGCGACCTCGAGGGAGATGAACGGCCAGGCGCCCTGGTTCGCAGGCTCTTCCTGAACCCAATACAGCTCCGCGTTCGGGTAGCTGTCGAGGATCGCGTTCAGCTGGTCGATCGGGGCCGGGTAGTACTGCTCCAGGCGGACCAGGGCGACCTTCTCGTTCGGGTTCTTCTCGAGCTCCGCGACGAGATCCCAGTGGATCTTGCCGGCGTGAAGCAGTACGCGCGTGACCGCGCCGCGGTCGAGCGAACGGTCGTCGTCGATCACGGGCTCGAAGCGGCTCTCGAGGAAGTCCTCGACGGGGCTGGTCGCGTTCCGCAGTCGCAGCATCGCCTTCGGGGTGAAGACGATGAGCGGACGGCGCGGGCGCGCATACGCCTGGCGACGCAGGAGGTGGAAGTACGACGCGGGCGTCGAGGGACGCGCGACCGTCATGTTGTCCTGTGCGCACATCTGCAGGTAGCGCTCGATGCGGGCAGACGAGTGGTCAGGTCCCTGCCCCTCGTAGCCGTGGGGGAGCAGGAGCACGACGCCGGACTGCTGGCCCCACTTCTGCTCGGCGGAGGAGATGAACTCGTCGATGACGGACTGCGCGCCGTTGGCGAAATCGCCGAACTGCGCCTCCCAGAGCGTCAGCGTGTCGGCGCGCTCGACGGAGTAGCCGTACTCGAAGGCCATCGCGGCGTACTCGCTCAGGAGCGAGTCGTACACGTAGAACCGGCCCTGATTGTCACTCAGATTCGCCAGCGGCAGCCACTCCTGGCCGTTCGCTCGGTCGTGCATGACGGAGTGGCGCGTCACGAACGTGCCGCGGCGGACGTCCTGTCCCGCCAGCCGGACGTTCGATCCCTCGGCGAGGAGTGAGCCGAAGGCCAGCAGCTCGCCGAAGCCCCAGTCGATCTTGCCGTTGCGGCTCATGTCGTAGCGCTTGTCGAGCAGCTGCTGCAGCTTCGTGTGCACCGTGAAGCCCTCGGGCTTGTTCACGAAGGCGTCGCCGATGCGCTCGATGACGTCACGGTCGACGCCCGTGGAGTCGGGCTCGCCGACCGCGGGTTCCGCGGGGCCGTCCGAGGAGACGACGGGAGACGTGCCGGTCTGGGCGGCGTGGATCTCGGCGAAGGCGATCTCGAGGCGGTTCTGGAAGTCCTGCTTCGCCTTGTCGTACTCCTCCTCGGTGATGTCGCCGCGACCGACGAGCGCCTCGGTGTAGAGCTTGCGGACCGAACGCTTCGCCTCGATGAGGTTCGTCATGAGCGGCTGCGTCATCGAGGGGTCGTCGCCCTCGTTGTGGCCACGACGGCGGTAGCAGACGAGATCGATGACGACGTCGCGGTTGAACTTCTGGCGGTACCGGAAGGCGAGTTCCGCGACGTGGACGACGGCTTCGGGGTCGTCGCCGTTCACGTGGAAGATCGGCGCCTGGATCGTCTTGGCGACGTCGGTCGCGTAGATCGACGTGCGGGCATCAAGAGGGAGGGTCGTGAAGCCCACCTGGTTGTTGACGACCACGTGCACGGTGCCGCCGGTGCGGTAGCCGCGCAGGCGGGACATCTGCAGGGTCTCCATCACGACGCCCTGGCCCGCGAAGGCCGCGTCGCCGTGGACGAGGATCGGCAGCCAGGAGAACGACCCGATGGGGAGGCGATCCTGCTTGGCGCGGACGATCCCCTCGAGGACGCCGTCGACGGTCTCGAGGTGCGACGGGTTCGCCGCCAGGTAGACGGGGAGCTCTTCGCCGCCGTCGGCGACGAAGGTGCCCTGCGTGCCGAGGTGGTACTTGACGTCGCCCGAGCCGCTCTTGGAGCCGACCGCCACCGACCCTTCGAACTCGCGGAAGAGCTGGCTGTAGGTCTTGCCGGCGACGTTGGTGAGGACGTTGAGGCGCCCGCGGTGCGCCATGGCGATCGCGGCCCCGTCGAGGCCCTCCGTCGCGGCGCCCTGCAGGATCTGGTCGAGGAGCGGGACGAGGGACTCGCCGCCCTCGAGGCTGAAGCGCTTCTGCCCGACGAACTTCGTCTGCAGGAAGGTCTCGAACGCCTCGGCCTCGTTCAGCTTGCCGAGGACGCGGAGCTGCTCGTCATGACCCGGCTTCTGGTACTTGATTTCGAGGTTGTCCTGGAACCACTTGCGCTGCGACGGGTCCTGGATGTGCATGTACTCGACGCCGACGGTGCGGCAGTACGAGTCGCGGAGGATGCCCAGGATGTCGCGGAGCTTCATCGTGCGCTTGCCGCCGAAGCCGTTCGTGACGAACTCGCGGTCGAGGTCCCAGAAGGTGAGGCCGTGGTTCTCGATCTCGAGGTCGGGGTGCGTGCGCTGCACGTACTCGAGGGGATCGATGTCGGCCATCATGTGACCGCGGACGCGGTACGAGTTGATGAGCTCCTGCACGCGCGCCGTCTTGTCGACGCGTTCGGCGATGTCGACCTTGATGTCGCTCGACCAGCGGATGGGCGAGTACGGGATGCGGAGGGCCGCGAAGATGTCGTCGTAGAAGCCGTCCTGGCCGATCAGCAACTGGTGCACGATCTTCAGGAACTCGCCCGAGCCGGCACCCTGGATGACGCGGTGGTCATACGTGCTGGTCAGCGTGATCGTCTTGCCGATGCCCAGCTCGCCCAGCGTCTTCTCGCTCGCGCCTTGGAACTCGGCGGGGTAGTCGAGGGCGCCGGCGCCGATGATGCAGCCCTGGCCCTTCATGAGACGCGGGACGGAGTGCACCGTGCCGATGCCGCCGGGATTCGTGAGGGAGACGGTCGTGCCCTGGAAGTCCGCGGCGGTCAGCTTGTTCTTGCGCGCACGCTGAACAAGGTCCTCGTAGGCCAGCAGGTACTCACCGAACGTGAGCGTCTCGGCCTGCTTGATGCTCGGGACCATGAGCGCCCGAGTGCCGTCGGGCTTGGGCAGGTCGATCGCGATCCCGAGGTTGATGTGCGCCGGGGAGACCACGGACGCCTTGCCGTCGACCTCGGTGTAGTAGACGTTCTGCGTCGGGAAGGCCTTGAGGGCCTGGATCAGCGCCCAGCCGATGATGTGGGTGAAGCTCACCTTGCCGCCGCGCGTGCGGGACATGTGGTTGTTGATGACGATGCGGTTGTCGATCATCAGCTTCGCGGGGATGGTGCGGACGCTCGTCGCGGTCGGGACCGTGAGCGACTCGTCCATGTTCGCGGCGAGGGTCTTGGGAAGCCCGCGGAGCGGGGTCACGGTGTCCTCGAGAGTCGCCTTCTCACCGGCGGGTGCGGCCTTCGGAGCCTCGGCCGGGATCGGCTGCGGAGCAGCGGGGCGAGCAGTCGTCCGTGCGACGGGCTGCGCTCCGGTGGGCGCGGCGGGGCGCGCATCGGCAGCGGGCGCCGGGGTCGTGGCTGCAGGGGCGGATGCCGCCGGTGCTGCCGCCTCGGCGGGAGTGCCGCCCGAGGGGGCGTCGGGGGTGTAGGCCTCGAGGATCGGCCACCACTCCTTGTCCACCGAGTTCTTGTCGCGGCTGTACTGCTCGTACAGCTCTGCGACGAGCCATTCGTTGGCTCCGAATTCCCCGTCGCTCGTAGTTCCCACGCCGGTCGCCTGACTGGACACGGTTCCGCCTGCTTTCGTCGTCGACGTTCAGAATGTGCGGGGCTCGCGCGGCTCCGCGCACAGAGGTCAAGGGTATCCCAGGTTGTTACCTGTCCGACCCGCGTCCGCGGCCCGGACACGGGGCGTTCGCCGTCGCTTAGCGTGGGGGTATGCACTTCTCCGGTGAGCGGCCCGCAGGCGATCTGACGTACTCCGATGTGTTCCTCGTCCCTCGGCGTTCGGACGTCGCGAGTCGGCTGGACGTGGATCTCTCTCCCGGGGACGGCACGACCGCGACGATTCCGATCGTCGCGTCGAACATGAACTCGGTCACGGGCCCCCGCCTGGCGGCGACGCTCGCCCGTCGCGGCGGACTCGCCGTCCTGCCGCAGGACATGGCGCTGCAGGACGTGGATGCCGGCATCCGATGGGTCAAGGACCAGCCGGTGCGGTGGGACACGCCGCACGTCCTCTCGCCCGACACCCTCGTCTCCGACGCGGCGGCGATGCTGCCGCCGTCCGCGGGTCATGGCATCGTCGTCGCACCCGGGTCGGGTCGGATCCATGTGGACGACATCCTCGGCGTCGTTCCCGGCGAACGACTCGGGACGGCGCTTCCCGATGCCCGTCTCGGCGACCTCGTCCGGGGCCGCGCGGCATCCATCGATGCGGACGACGTCGATTCGGCTCGCGCCGCGTTCGACCTGCTGATCGCAGCGGATGCCGACATCGTCACCGTTCTTCAGCACGGCTACCTCGTCGGCACGCTCTCCCAGCGGACCGCCCTGCGCTCGTCGCTGTATCGTCCCGCCGTCGACGCCGACGGTCGACTCATCGTCGCGGCAGCGGTCGGCATCAACGGCGACGTCGCGGCGAAGGCGCGCGCGCTCGCCGCCGCCGGTGTCGACGCGCTCGTCGTGGACACCGCCCACGGACACCAGGAGAGCATGATCCGCGCCCTCCGCGCTGTTGCGGCCGAGAAGCTGGGGCTCCCCATCGTCGCCGGCAACGTGGTCACCGCTGAGGGCGTCGACGACCTCGTCGCCGCCGGTGCGACGATCCTGAAGGTCGGCGTCGGACCGGGGGCCATGTGCACGACGCGCATGATGACGGCCGTCGGTCGGCCGCAGTTCTCCGCCGTCCTCGAGACCGCCGAAGCCGCCGCTGCCGCCGGAGCGCACGTCTGGGCGGACGGTGGCGTGCGCTACCCCCGCGACGTCGCGCTCGCCCTGGCGGCGGGCGCGGCATCCGTCATGATCGGGTCGTGGTTCGCCGGCACGATCGAAGCGCCCGGCGACCTCCGCGTCGATGCGGAGGGTCGCGTCTTCAAGGAATCGTGGGGCATGGCGTCGACGAAGGCCGTGCAGGGACGGTTCGGCCGCCTCGACCCGTTCGAGCGGGCGCGGAAGGAGCTGTTCGCCGAGGGCATCTCGTCGTCGCGGATCTACCTCGACCCGCTGCGGCCGAGCGTGGAGGATCTCCTCGACATGATCACCTCCGGCGTCCGCTCCTCCTTCACCTACGCGGGGGCGGCGACCGTGCCCGACTTCCACGAGCGCGCCACTGTCGGCTTCCAGTCGGCGGCGGGCTACGAAGAGGGGAAGGCGTTGCCGGTCAGCTGGTGATCCGCCGGCCGCGGTGCCGTAGAATCGAGCGCACAATGGACGACCCTCCCAGTAGACCTTCGCCCCACCGACCCTTTTCCCCGCTGATCGGGGGTGACGTGTGATGGACTACGTCATGTTGGGCGTGGGGCTGCTCCTGACCGTGGGGACCGGTCTGTTCGTCGCCAGCGAGTTCGCCCTCGTCAACCTCGATCGTGCGGACCTCGAAGCGCGCCGCACTGCGGGTGAGACCCGGCTGTCGCTGACGATCAACGCGCTCCGGATCACGTCGACGCATCTGTCGAGCGCGCAGCTCGGCATCACGCTGACGACCCTCCTCACCGGTTACACGATGGAACCGGCACTGTCGAACCTGCTGAATCCCGTGTTCGAGGCATGGGGTGTGCCGGAAGCGGCATCCCGCCCCATCTCGACCGTCGTCGCGATGGCCACCGCCACGATCTTCTCGATGATCATCGGTGAGCTCGTCCCGAAGAACTTCGCTCTCGCGATCCCGCGTCAGACCGCCAAGCTCGTCATGGGATTCCAGACGGTGTTCACCACCGTCTTCCGGCCGGCGATCCAGCTCCTCAACGGCAGCGCCAACGGGGTCCTCCGATCGATGGGCGTCGAGCCCAAAGAGGAGCTGTCCGGTGCGCGCACGGCGGAGGAGCTGTCGAGCCTCGTGCGTCGCTCGGCCAGCGCCGGCGTCCTCGAGAAGGACACCGCGTCGCTGCTCGATCGGACGCTCACCTTCTCGCGCCTCACGACGGCCGACGTCATGACGCCGCGTCCGAGCATCCACGCGGTCGCCGCCGACGACAGCGTCGAAGATGTCGTGCAGCTCGCCCGTCGCACCGGCCACAGCCGGTTCCCCGTGTTCGGCGAGTCGATGGACGACATCACCGGCATCGTCCATCTCAAGCAGGCCGTCTCCGTGCCGCGCGAGCGGCGGGGCGACGTGCCCGCTGCGGCGATCGCCGAAGAGCCGCTGCGGGTACCGGAAGCCGTCCACCTCGACGGCCTCATGTCGGAGCTCCGCTCCCGCGGCTATCAGATGGCGATCGTCGTCGACGAGTACGGCGGGACGGCCGGTGTCGTGACGCTCGAGGACCTCGTCGAGGAGATCGTCGGCGAAGTGCTCGACGAGCACGACCGCAACCGTGCCGGAGTCGTGCGTGCGAAGGGCTCGATCATCTTCCCGGGCGATCTGCGTCCCGACGAGGTGCTCGATCGCACCGGCATCCGCGTCCCCGAAGGCGACGTCTACGACACCGTGGGCGGCTTCATCATGGCCACGCTCGAGCGCATCCCCGCGGTCGGCGACGAGATCACCATCGAGGACGGCACCATCACCGTGCAGCGGATGGACGGTCGCCGCGTCGACCGCGTCAAGTTCGTGCCCGCCCCCGTGCCTGTCGGCGCGGAGACCAGAGGGGGTGAGCGCCGATGAGCGACTGGGCCGGAATCGCGTGGCTCGTCGTCCTGCTCGTGGCGAACGCCTTCTTCGTCGGCGCCGAGTTCGCCGTCATCTCGGCGCGACGCTCGCAGATCGAACCCCTCGCCGAGAAGGGGTCGCGCTCCGCGAAGACCGCGCTGTGGGCGATGGAACACGCCACCCTCATGCTGGCGACCTGTCAGCTCGGCATCACGATCTGCTCGCTCCTGATCCTGAACGTGTCCGAACCCGCCATCCACCATCTGCTGGCGGTGCCGTTGGAAGCCGTCGGCATCCCGTACGCGGTCGTCGACGTCGTGGCCTTCGTCGTCGCGCTGCTGCTCGTGTCGTACCTGCACGTCGTCTTCGGCGAGATGGTGCCGAAGAACCTCGCGTTCTCGCTGCCGGACCGCGCGGTGCTGCTGCTCGCGCCGCCGCTCGTCTTCGTCTCGCGCGTCTTCCACCCGGTGATCGTGGTCCTCAACTGGATCGCGAACCACGTCGTGCGGCTCTTCCGCGTCGAGCCGAAGGACGAGGCCGCCTCGACCTTCACCCTCGACGAGGTCGCCACGATCGTGAACCAGTCGCGCATCGAGGGCGTGCTCGACGACGCGTCGGGAGCGGTCGCCGCGGCGGTCGAGTTCACCGACAAGAAGGCGAAGGATGTCGCGGTGCCGCTGTCGGAGCTCGTCACCCTCCCCGAGAACACGACGCCCGACGAGATCGAACGGGCCGTCGCCCGCCACGGCTTCTCGCGCTACGTGATCGTGGACGACGAGGGCATGCCGCTCGGCTACGTCCACCTGAAGGACGTGCTCCGCGCGACGGAGGGACCGGATGCCGAGGTGTCGGTCGAGCGTCCGATCAAGCCGAAGCGCATCCATCACATGATCCCCCTCAGCGAGACCACGGACCTCGAGGATGCGCTGGCGCTCATGCGCCGCTCGAGCCGGCACCTGGCTCAGGTGCGCGACTCGGCGGGCGAGACGACCGCGGTGCTGTTCCTCGAGGACATCATCGAGGAGCTCGTCGGCGAGGTGCACGACGCGACGCGACGCCTCTGACGAGGCTCAGCGCCGACGGGCGCGGAGGTACTGCGGCGGCCACAGCGTCGCGGCCTCCGCGTCGCCGAGCTCGTCGGCGGCACGCAGGGCGAAGTGCGGGTCGCGGAGCCACCCGCGCCCGACCATGACGGCATCGGCGAGTCCTTCGCCGAGGACGGCCTCGGCCTGCGGGCCGTCGAGGATCTCGCCGACGGCCGTGACCAGCAGGCCCGTGCGTTCGCGGACGGTCGCCGCGAACGGCACCTGGTAGCCCGGGCCGGTCGTGATCTGCTGGTGGGCGACCAGCCCACCGGTCGAGACGTCGATGACGCTCGCGCCGCGCTCGCCGACCCAGCCGGCGACGGTGGCGGTCTCCTCGACTCCCCAGCCGCCCTCAGCCCAGTCGGTCGCCGAGAATCGGACGGCGATCGTGCGGGTGGGCGCGGCATCCCGGACCGCGTCGACGACGCGCAGCAGGACGCGCGCGCGGTTCTCGAGCGAACCGCCGTACTGGTCGGTGCGGGTGTTCGACAGCGGCGAGAGGAACTGGTGGAGGAGGTAGCCGTGGGCGGCGTGGACCTCGAGCAGGTCGAAGCCGGCTTCGTCGGCGCGGTGCGCCGCATCGCCGAACGCCGTCACGAGCGCATCGATCGCGGCGGCGTCGAGCGCGACCGGTTCCGCGAAGCCCTCGTAGGCGATCGCCGAGGGCGCGACCGTCGTCCAGCCGCCGTCGGCGGGGCCGACGCTGCCGCGGGCGCCGTCGAAGGGACGGTGGGTCGAGGCCTTCCGCCCCGCGTGGGCGAGCTGCACGCCGGCGAGGGCGCCGCGCGCGTGGATCGCGGCGACGATGGGAGCCCAGGCATCCCGCTGCTCGTCGTTCCAGAGCCCGGTGTCGTGCGCGGTGATGCGTCCCTCGGGGGTCACGGCCGAGGCTTCGGCGATGACGATGCCGGCACCGCCCGTGGCGAACTGTGCGAGGTGCACGTGGTGCCAGTCGTTCGGCACGCCGTCGACCGCGGTGTACTGGCACATCGGCGACACCCAGAGCCGGTTGCGGGCGGTCGCGCCGGTGAGTTCGAGAGGCGTGAACAGGAGGGTCATGAGCGGACTCCGTCGCATAGGGTGGGCGCCATGGCGGCGCGCGAGTGGAACAGTGCGGACACGGCCGCAGTCATCACCGAGCCAACGGCTGACGACGACAAGTATTCCCGTGGCGTCGTCGGGATGCGGACCGGTTCGACCGCGTTCCCCGGCGCGGCGGTCCTCGGGGTCGAGGCCGCCTGGCGCACGGGCGTCGGCATGGTCCGCTACCTGGGACCGGCGCGGGCGGCGGACTTCGTCCTCGCCCGGCGTCCCGAGACGGTGACGGCGGACGGTCGCGTGCAGGCGTGGGTGATCGGGTCGGGGACGGATGCCGCGCACCGCTCGGCCCTCGAACTCGCGGCGCTTCGCGGCATCCTGTCCGGCGCCGTGCCGGTCGTGGTCGACGCGGGCGCTCTCGACCTCGCGTCTCGCGCGTCGGCACCGGTCGTGGCGACTCCGCACGGTCGCGAACACGCCCGCCTGCGGGGGATGCTGGGGCTCGACCCGGACGTCGACGACCCTTCGGGCACCGCGGCCGCTCTGGAGGGTGTCGTGGTCCGGAAGGGGGCGACCACCGTCGTCGCCGCTCCCGGAGAGGACGCCATCGAGATCACGGCGCCGACCTCGTGGCTCGCGACCGCGGGGACCGGCGATGTGCTCGCCGGCACCGTCGGGGCGGTCGTCGCCGGCATCGTGGGACGGGGGACGTCGCCGCATGACCTCGGCGCACTGCAGCGTGCCGCGGCATCCGCCGTGTGGTTGCACGGACACGCGGCCGCCCTCGCCGTCGCCGCACACGACGGGGGGCCGATCGCGGCGCTCGACGTCGCCAAGCACCTGCCGTACGCCGTCGCGGCGGTGCTCGCGGGGTGACGGCCGGCGACGTCGACCGCGCGGCGGCGCGCCTAGGCTGGTGCGCGTGACGAACCGCGTGCTGCTGTGGGCCGCGTTCGCGGTCGTTCACCTCTTCGTCGGTGCGATGGGCTTCCTCCTGCCGAACGAGCCGATGGGCGACGTCTACCGGGTGTACGAGCCGTGGTCGCGCGCCGTGTTCTCGGGTGGCGGGATCGTCGGCATCACGCAGGACTGGGTGTATCCGCACCTCGCCCTCCTGCCGATGCTCCTGGCCCACCTGCCCGGCTCTGTCGTGGGTGACTACACGACCGGCTGGGCGATCCTCGTGACCGTTCTCGACGCGGTCGCCTTCGCGGTGCTCGTGGGCCGGGGACGCTCGCGCGGCCGCATCGCGGCGTCGGTCTTCTGGCTCGCCGCGATCGTCTGCCTCGGCCCCGTCGGGATGTACCGCATCGACGGGGTGTCGGTGCCGTTGGCGATCCTCGGATGCCTGTGGCTGCTGCGTCGGCCGTGGCTCGCATCCGTGCTGCTCGCCGCGGCGACGTGGATCAAGATCTGGCCGGCGGCGCTCGTGGCGGCCGCCGTCGTGGCGGTGCGTCGCCGGAGCGTCGTCATCGCGGCCGCTGCGCTCACGAGCGCGCTCATCCTGGGAGTCGTCGTGGCAGCGGGCGGAGCCGACCACGCGCTGGGATTCGTCACCGGCCAGACCGGTCGCGGGCTCCAGGTGGAGGCCCCCGTCAGCGCTGTCTACCTGTGGGGTGCGCTCTTCGGCGTCGACGGGGCGTCGGTGTACTACGACCAGGGGATCCTGACCTTCCAGGTCGCGGGCGCGCACACCGACATCGTGAGCGCCGTGATGACCCCGCTGCTCGTCGTGGCGGTCGCGGCCGTCGTCACGATCGGCGGGATGAAGGCCCACCGCGGTGTGCCGTTCGTCCGGCTCTTCCCGACCCTCGGCCTCGCCCTCACCACCGTCCTGATCGTCGTCAACAAGGTCGGCTCGCCGCAGTTCCAGGCGTGGCTGTTCGCCATCGTGGTGCTCGGCCTCGTCATCGACCGTCGCCGGTGGGTGGGTCCCGGCATCCTCGTCCTCGCGTCCGCCGGGCTCACTCAGCTGATCTACCCGCTGCTCTACGACGGCATCGTCTCGCCCGCGGTCCTTCCCGTCGCCGTCCTCACCCTCCGAAACGTCGCGCTCGTCGTGCTCCTCGGCTGGATGCTGGTCCGCCTCGTGCGTCTGCCCGCCCCCGTTCCCGCTCTCGTTCGCACCATCCCCTGATCCGGAGGTTCCCATGCTCGTCGCCTTCTCCGTCGCCCCGTCCGGCAACGGCAACTCGGACGGTTCCGTCCACGACGCGGTGGCTGCCGCCGTCGCCGTCGTCCGCTCCTCCGGCCTGCCGCACCGGACGACGAGCATGTTCACCGAGATCGAGGGGGAGTGGGACGAGGTGATGGCCGTGGTCAAGGCCGCCGTCGACGCCGTGCAGCCCTTCGGCTCGCGTGTCTCGCTCGTGATGAAGGCCGACATCCGGCCGGGGTACACCGGCGAGATCGACGGCAAGATCGACCGCCTCGAGTCCGCCCTCGAATCGATTCGTTCGCAGGAGAAGAGCGGGACTACGATTCCGGAGTGACTTCCGCTCCCGACCGTCCCCGCCGCGCTCTCCTGGCGCTCGCCATCGGCAGCTTCGGCATCGGCATGACGGAGTTCGTCGTCATGGGTCTCCTCCCCGAGATCGCGCGCGAACTCCTCCCGTCGGCGTGGGCGACCTCTCAGGAAGACGCCATCGCCCAGGCGGGCTGGCTGATCACGCTCTACGCGCTGGGTGTGGTGATCGGCGCCCCGACCATCGCGGCATCCGTTGCGAAGTACCCGCGTCACCGCGTCATGATCCTGCTCGCGGGTGCACTGACCCTCTTCAACGCGCTGACCCTCGTCCTTCCGACGTTCGAGCTCGTCGCGGCGTCGCGCCTGCTCGCCGGGCTTCCGCACGGGGCGTACTTCGGCATCGGAGCTCTCGTCGCGGCCGACGTGATGGGCCCGGGGAATCGGGCGAAGGGCGTCGCCTTCGTCCTCACCGGTCTCACGGTCGCGAACGTGGTCGGCGTGCCTCTCGGGACCTTCCTCGGCCAGAACCTCGGGTGGCGCTGGGCGTTCGTGCTCGTCGTCGTCATCTTCGCCGCCGCGACCGTCGCGATCGCGCTGACGGTGCCGCACCGCCCGGGCGAGCCGTCGCGCACCCTCCGTGCGGAGCTCGCCGTGTTCCGCATCGGCCAGGTGTGGTTCGCGCTCGGCATCGGCGCGATCGGTTTCGGCGGCTTCTTCGCCGTCTACACGTACGTGTCGCCGCTCGTCACGGAAGCTGCGGGCGCGCCTGCATGGCTGGTGCCGATCGTCCTCGTGATCCTCGGCCTGGGGATGACGGCGGGCAACCTCGTCGGCGGCCACCTCGCCGACGTCAACCTGATCCGGGCGATGTTCGGGCTGCTGATCCTGCTCGTCGTGACGCAGTTGCTGCTCGCGCTGACCTCGGGGTGGATCGTCACGGTCATCGTCTTCGTGTTCGCCGTCGCGTTCGCGTCGTCGGCCGTGAGCCCGACGATCCAGACCAGGTTGATGGATGTCGCGGGTGACAACCAGTCGATCGCCGCAGCCCTCAACCACTCCGCCCTGAACACCGGCAACGCCCTCGGCGCCGCTCTCGGCGGTGCGGTCATCGCGGCGGGGCTCGGGTTCACCGCACCCGTCTGGGTCGGTCTCGCTCTCGCGCTCGGTGGGCTCGGGATCGCCGCCCTCAGCATCGGGATCGAGCGACGCGCGCAGACACGCGTGCCGGCGCGCGTCTGACACGCCCGCGACGCCCGCGCAACCCCGTCCGTCTCGCTCCATCCGACTCGGTAGCGTCGAGTCATGTCCCGGAACTCGCGCGTGTTCGCCTGCACCCCCGACGACGTCTTCGCCGTCCTCGCCGACGGATGGCTCTTCCCGTCGTGGGTCGTCGGCGCGTCCCGGATGCGGGAGGTCGCCGACTCGTGGCCGCAGGTCGGGTCGCGCCTCCACCACTCGTTCGGGGTGTGGCCGGTCCTGATCGACGATGAGACCGAAGTCCTCGTCTTCGAGCCGCCGCGGCACATCCTGTTCCGGGCGAAGGGCTGGCCGATGGGTGAGGCGCAGGTGGACATCCAGGTGCGGCCCCACCGCGACGGCGCGGTCGTCCGCATCCAGGAGGAGGCCGTCGCCGGCCCGGGGAGTCTCGTGCCCCCCGCGCTCCTCGACGTCGCGCTCCAGCTCCGGAACGCCGAGACCCTGCACCGACTCGCCTACCTCGCCGAGGGGCGCGCCTCGCGGCCGACCGATGAGACGTCGGCCCACGACGAGGGCGTCTCCGAGTGAGCGATCTCGACGCGATCGTCGTCGGAGCGGGACCGAACGGGCTCGCCGCCGCCGTCACCTTCGCACGTGCGGGTCTCGCCGTCCGCGTGTACGAGAAGGGCGCGACGATCGGCGGCGGCGCCCGCACAGCGGAGATGACGCTGCCGGGTTACCTGCACGACGTCTGCTCGGCCGTTCACCCGCTCGCGTTCGAGAGCCGCTTCTTCCGTGAGTTCGGGCTGGGCAGACGGGTCGAGTTCGCCGTTCCCGAGGCCTCGTTCGCGCAGCCTCTCGACGGCGGCCGAGCTGCCGTCGCCTACCGCGATCTCGACCGGACGGCCGACACCCTCGGCCGCGACGGCGACGCGTACGCGCGCCTGATGCGGCCGCTCGTCGACCGCGCCTCCGGAGTCGCGGACTTCACGGGGCATCCGCTCATCCGCATGCCCGCCGATCCCGCCGCGGCAGTGTGGTTCGGCCTGCGGACCCTGGAGCAGGGGAGCGGAGCGTGGAACGCCCGGTTCCGTGAGGATGCTGCACCGGCCCTCCTCACGGGTGTCGCCGCCCACACGATCTTGTCGCTGCCGAGCCTCGCTGCCGCGGGTGCCGGGCTCGCGCTGTCGACGTACGGGCACGCACGCGGATGGCCGATCCCGATCGGCGGCAGCCAACGGATCGTCGATGCGATGGCGGACGACCTGCGCGAGCACGGCGGCGAGATCGTCACCGACCACGAGGTGACCTCGCTCGACGAGCTGCCCGCAGCGAAAGCCGTGCTGCTCGACGTCGTCCCGAGAGACTTCCTCCGCATCGCGGGCGACGCCGTGCCCGACCGCTATCGTCGGGCTCTCGAACGTTTCCGCTACGGCGGTGCGGTGGCGAAGGTGGACTTCGCGCTCTCCGGTCCCGTGCCATGGGCGAACGAGGAGGTCCGTTCGGCGGGCACGGTCCACGTCGGCGGCACGCGCGCCGAGATGGCGGCATCCGAGAATCTGATCTCGCGAGGCGGACTGCCCGACGCGCCGTACGTGCTCGTGGCGCAGCCGTCGGGGTTCGACGCGTCCCGCGCACCCGACGGCGCTCATGTCCTCTGGACGTACACGCACGTGCCGTCGGGGAGCACGGCCGACCGTGCCGAGGCGGTCATCCGGCAGATCGAGCGGTTCGCCCCCGGATTCCGGGACCTGATCGTCGCGGTCAACTCACGCAACGCGGTCGAGGTCGAAGCCGAGAACCCCAACTACCCCGGCGGCGACATCGCCGCGGGCGCCCCCGCCCTGTGGCAGCTGCTCAAGCGGCCGGTCGTCTCGCCGGAGCCGTGGCGGACACCGCTCGACGGCGTGTACCTGTGCTCGGCGTCGACGAGCCCTGGCCCCGGTGTGCACGGTCTCGCCGGCTGGCACGCGGCGAGGTCTGCGCTCCGCCACACGTTCGGCACGCGGATCTCGCCGGATCTGGCGCCGAACTGATCTCCTCAGCTCTCGAGCAGGCGACGCAAGTGGCGGCCGACGGGCTCGGTCTCGATGAGGAACCCGTCGTGTCCGAAGTCGCTTCGCAGCACGACGGTCTCGTCGTCGATGGTGGTGCGGATGCCGCGGCTGATGCGGTGCTGCCCCTCCACCGGGAACAGGCGGTCGCTGTCGACCCCGAGCACCAGCGTGCGCGCGGTCACGCGGGCGAGGGCGTCCTCGACACCGCCGCGATCGCGGCCGACGTCGTGCGAGTTCATCGCCTCGACGAGAGTCAGGTAGGAGTTCGCGTCGAAGCGACGCGTGAAGCGGTTGCCGTGGAAGTCGAGGTAGCTCTCGACCGCGTACCGGCCGCCCTCGCCGAACGGGCTCTTGTCGGACTGCCAGGAACGCTGGAAGCGCTGGTTCAGCTCGGTCGGGGTGCGGTAGTTGAGGAGCGCCATGCGGCGGGCGAGCGAGAGACCGCGGTGCGGTCCGTCACCGTCGGGCGCGTCGTAGTAGTTGCCGCTGGCGAAGCGCGGATCCATCTGGATCGCCGCCAGTTGGACCGAGTTGAGCGCGACCTGGTCTGCGGTCGTCGTCGGCGGTGAGCAGAGGACGCCGAGGCGCTCGACCCGCTCCGGGTGACCGACGGCCCATTCGAGGGCGTGCATGCCGCCCATCGAGCCGCCGACCACTCCCGCCCAGACGTCGATGCCGAGCGCGTCGGCCAGCATGACCTGCGCGGCGACCTGGTCGCGGATCGTCAGGAACGGGAAGCGCGAGCCCCATTCGTAGCCGTCCGGAGCGATGCTTGCGGGACCGGTCGAGCCCTGGCATCCCCCCAGGATGTTCGGCGCGACGACGAACCAGCGGTCGGTGTCGATCGGAGCGCCGGGGCCGACGATGTCGCCCCACCAGCCGTCGGTCGCGTGACCGGGGCCCGCCTCGCCGCACACGTGGCTGTCGCCGGTGAGGGCGTGGAGGATCAGCACGGCGTTGTCGCGGGTGGGGGACAGCTCACCCCACGTCTCGTAGGCGAGACGGATGCCGGGAAGGCTCGCCCCGCTCTCGGTGGCGAAGGCGCCGAACTGCGCGAACCGGCGCTCGCCGACCGGGTCGCCGTCGCGCCACGCGCCGGTCGCCGGCGGGCGGCCGAGGAGCAGGCGGGCGTCGGCCTCGGTCACGGGGGCCGAGGGCACCGTGTCTTCCGAGGTCTGCCAATCCATGCGTCCATTCTCCCGGGCTCGGTGGAGGCTCAGCGCAGTGTTACGGTGCCGGACGCACGACACCCCGCCGCGGCAGTGCCGGGCGGGGTGTCGGTCTCCTGAGGAGGGGAAATCAGGCGCGGGCGGCCTCCGAGAGGCGGCGCGCAGCGGCGAGGGCCTGCTCGAGGTCGGCCTTCAGATCCTCGATGTTCTCGAGGCCCACCGAGAGGCGGACGAGACCCGGCGTGACACCCGAGGTGAGCTGCTGCTCCGGGGTCAGCTGCGAGTGGGTGGTGGATGCCGGGTGGATGACGAGCGAGCGGACGTCACCGATGTTCGCGAGGTGACTGAACAGGCTCAGCGAGTTGACGAACTCGCGTCCGGCCGAGACGCCGCCCTTCAGCTCGAACGACAGGACCGCGCCGACGCCCTTGGGTGCGTACCGGTTGGCCGCGGCGTACCAGGGCGAGGTCGGGAGCCCCGAGTAGTTCACCGAGGCGACGTCGGAGTGGTTCTCGAGCCACTCGGCGATCTCCTGCGCGTTCTGCACGTGACGCTCGATGCGCAGCGACAGCGTCTCGACACCCTGGATGAGGTTCCACGCGCTCTGCGGCGAGATGGCGGAGCCGAGGTCGCGGAGCAGCTGGACGCGCGCCTTGATGATGTACGCGAGGCCGTCACCCACGGCATCCGTGTAGACCGCACCGTGGTAGGACTCGTCGGGCGTCGTCAGGCCGGGGAAGCGGTCGGAGTGCTCGGACCACGCGAACGTGCCGCCGTCGATGATGACGCCGCCGATCGTCGTGCCGTGGCCGCCGAGGAACTTCGTGACCGAGTGCACGACGATGTCGGCACCGTGCTCGAAGGGACGGATGAGGTAGGGCGTCGCGATCGTGTTGTCGACGATGAGGGGCACGCCGGCGGCGTGGGCCTCGTCGGCAACGGTGCGGATGTCGAGGACGTTGATCTGCGGGTTGCCGATCGTCTCGGCGAAGAAGAGCTTCGTGTTGGGGCGGACGGCGCGGCGCCACTCCTCGGCGTCGTCCTGGTTCTCGACGAACGTCGTCTCGATGCCGAGCTTGGCCAGCGTGTACTTGAAGAGGTTGTACGTGCCGCCGTAGATCGAGCTCGACGAGACGATGTGGTCGCCGGCCTGCGCGATGTTCAGGACCGCGAAGGTCGACGCGGCCTGGCCGCTCGAGAGCACGAGCGCGCCCGTGCCGCCCTCGAGGCCCGCGAGACGCTGCTCGAGGACATCCTGCGTCGGGTTCTGGATGCGCGTGTAGATGTTGCCGAACTCGGCCAGGGCGAAGAGGTTCGCGGCGTGGTCGGCGTTGTCGAAGACGTAGGACGTCGTCTGGTAGATCGGGGTGGCACGGGCCTTGGTCACCGGGTCCGGGGCGGCGCCGGTGTGGATCTGCTTCGTCTCGAAGCGCCAGTTCTCGGGTGCGGACATGACAGGCTCCCTGCATCAGTGGTCGGGTGGTGGCCTCATGCGACGGATGCCGCAGGCCCGACACCGACGTTACGAGCACCGCCCCGTGAGGACAACGGAACGGACACGCGACGTAACGTGACGTGGCCCGGCGGGCTGCCCCGAGTGGCTAGCGTTGACGGCATGGCTAATCGACGTGCAGTGGTGACCGGGGCGAGTTCGGGGATCGGCGAGGCGGTCGTCCGCGCACTCCGGGCGAAGGACTGGGACGTCGTCGGTGTCGCCCGGCGTGCCGCGCGCCTTGAGGCCCTGGATGCCGAGATCGGGTCGCGTTCGTACGCGGCCGATCTCACGAGCGAGGCCGACGTCGCAGCTCTCGCCGGGCACCTCGAGGACACCGGTCCGGTGCACGCCCTCGTGCACGTCGCCGGCGGTGCTCGGGGTACCCAGCGCGTCGAGGACGGCGACCCCGCCGACTGGCGCTGGATGTTCGAGGCGAACGTGCTGTCGGCGCAGCTGCTGACCTCCGCCCTCCTCCCGCAGCTGCGACGCGCTGCCGACATCGACGGGCACGCCGACACCGTGTACGTCACCTCGACGGCCGCACAGACCGCCTATGCCGGCGGGGCCGGGTACAATGCCGCCAAGGCGGGGGAGGCGATGCTCGTGCACGCCCTTCGGCTCGAGCTGAACGGGGAGCCGATCCGCGTCGTCGAGGTCGCCCCCGGCATGGTGCAGACCGACGAGTTCTCCCTCAACCGTCTCGGCGGCGACCGGGCCGCGGCGGAGAAGATCTACGACGGTGTCGAGGACCCCCTCACGGCCGCCGACGTCGCGGACGTGATCGCCTACGCGCTGAACGCACCCGGCCACGTCAACCTGGACCTCATCACGATGCGCCCGGTCGCGCAGTCCGCGCAGCACCTGCTCGCCCGTGGCCCGTTGCGGGCCCGCACCGTCGAGGGCTGAGCCGACTCACCCGGCGGGTGGGGCGTCGGCGAACGCGACCTTGGGGACGAGGAGCAGCAGGAGCGCTGCGAGGAAGCCACCGGCGGCGCAGATCGCCCACACCGTGAGGTAGCCGCCGAGCGAGCTCGCCGTCTGCGCGGCGACCGTGCCCGCACCGGCTGCCAGGACCACGCCGAACACGGCGGACGAGAACGCCCCGCCGATCGTCTTGGTCGTGTTCGTCAGGCCCGAGGCCTCGCCCGTCTTTCCGAACGGTGCCGCCGCCGCGGCAGCAGCCGGCATGGCCCCCACGAGGGCGCCGCATCCGATGCCGGCGATGGACAGGTTCAGCAGCACCTGCCAGACCTCGACGTGGAACGGCAGGAACAGCGCGTACCCGACGCCCACGAGCACGGCGGCACCGATCAGCGCGAGCCGCGGACTGATGCGCCTCGAGGTCACGGCGAAGAGGACCGCGCCCACGATGAGCGACACGAGGTAGAGCCCGATGACGTACGAGCGCTCGGTCGCGTCGAGGCCGAGCCCGTAGCCGAGCGACGAGTCGGTCCCGGCGTAGGTCGACAGCGGTCCCTGCGCTCCCAGCAGGCTGATCCCGATGAGGAATGCCGTTGCCTGCACGGGCCACATGTCGGGCCGGGCGAGCACGCGCATGTCGACGACGGGATGCCGGTGGCCCAGCTCGTGGAAGACGAACCAGACGAGGACTCCCACCCCGAGCACGAAGAGCGCCGCGACCCCGGCCCACGTGCCCGCGCCGAGGCCGAGCTCGCCGATGAGCCGCATCCACGCGAGAGCGCCCGTGACGAGCAGCAATCCCCAGGCGAGGAGGACGACGCCCCCCGTGTCGAGGCGGCGCTCGCCGCTCGGCGTCGACTCGGGCACCCACAGCCAGATGACGATCGCGACGAGCGAGACGGCGATGGCGGGCACCATGAGGGTGAGGCCGAGATCGCCGGTCGCGGCGTAGATCCGTCCGGCTGCGAGCGCGCCGATGATCGCCCCGGCCTCGAGCCCGACGACGAGAAGGCCCGCCGCGCGGCGGGTGAGCGAGACGCCGCGGTTCTGCTCCCGGCCGCGTTCGAAGATGAGCGCCACCTCCAGCGGCAGCCAGACGACGTAGAACCCCTGCAGCGACCAGAACAGCAGGAACGTCCAGAACGAGTCGGCGAAGACCAGCCCCCACGAGGCGAGGGCCGTGAGGATCGCGGCGACCAGCAGGATCCGCTTGTGGCCGAACATGTCGCCGAGCTTCGCGAGGATCGGCACCACCAGTGCGCTCAGCAGCAGCTGACCGGCCTCGAACCAGTTGACGTCGGCGTCGCGGATGCCGAGCTCGATGACGATGTCACTGAACAGGGGCACGTAGAACCCCTGCAGGATGCCGCTGACGATCTCGACGACGATGAACCATCCGATGAGGCCCGCCGTGATACCCAGTGCGGAAGAACGCAGAGTCGACGAGGGCAGGGCGGAGGAGGGCGGAATCCCGGTCACGAGCGCGAGCCTAGCGCTGCGTCGGGCGTTCGCCTCGCACGCCGTATTCTGAGAATCCATGGACGAGGGGATGCCGGTGGCCGCCGAACGCGAAACGCTGAGCTGGGACGATTTCGGCGGGGCGACCCGAGAGCTGGCGCGAGACATCGTGGCGGACGGGTTCGCACCCGACATCGTCGTCGCGATCGCCCGCGGCGGGCTGCTCCCCGCGGGAGCCATCGCCTACGGGCTCGGGGTCAAGAGCTGCGGCGCGCTGAACGTCGAGTTCTACACCGGCATCGGTACCGTCCTCGATGCCCCCGAGATCCTTCCTCCCGACCTCGATCTGAGCGCGCTGCCCGGCAAGCGCGTGCTCCTGGTGGACGACGTCGCCGACAGTGGACGCACCCTCGCGCTGGCCGTTCAGCTGCTGCGGGATGCCGGTGCGGACGTCCGCTCCGTGTGCATCTACACGAAGCCCGGCTCCATCGCGCTGCCGGATTACTCGTGGCGCGAGACCGACCGGTGGATCGACTTCCCCTGGTCGTTCCGCGGGACCGTCGTCCAGGAGGACGCGGGCCTTCCCGCCGGGGCATGAGCGGACGCTCGCTCGATGCGCTCGCCGCGGACGGTCTGATCCACCCGGAGTGGGCTGAGGCGCTGGTGCCGGTCGGCCCGGACATCGCCGCTCTCGGTGACCGGCTGCGGGCCGATGAGCGCGGCTATCTGCCCACGGGCGAGCACGTCCTCCGCGCCTTCTCCCAGCCGCTGTCGCAGGTACGCGTGCTGATCGTCGGCCAGGACCCGTATCCGACTCCCGGTCATCCGATCGGGCTCTCGTTCGCCGTCGACAGGCACGTCCGGCCGCTGCCGCGGAGCCTCGGGAACATCTACGCGGAGCTGTCCGCCGATCTCGGCATCCCGCCCGCCGCTCACGGCGACCTCTCCGCGTGGACGGAGCAGGGCGTCATGCTCCTCAACCGCGTGCTGACCGTCGCCCCGGGCGAGGCCGGATCCCACCGGGGCTGGGGCTGGGAGCGCGTCACCGGGCACGCCATCGCAACCCTCGTCGCGCGGTCGGAACCGCTCGTCGCCGTGCTGTGGGGAAAGGATGCCGCGGGCCTCGCGCCGATGCTCGGCGACACCCCGCGGGTCGAGTCGGCGCATCCGTCCCCGCTCTCGGCGCGGCGTGGCTTCTTCGGCTCGCGTCCGTTCTCTCAGGTCAACGCGCTCCTCGAGGCGCAGGGTTCCTCCTCGATCGACTGGCGACTGCCCGACTGAGCCGTATGCTGGCGGCATGCTGGAGGACGAGTACGAGCGAGACCGTCGCCGCCTTCCCCGTCACCTCCGCCGTCGTCCCGAGCCCGAGCCCGAGTTCTCGTTCGAGCTGCGCCCCGCCGTCCGGACGGACATGCCCGACGTGCGGGAGATCTACAACCACTACGTCGCGAACTCGGTGGTGACCTTCGACGAGAAGCGGTGGACGCACAAGCAGTGGGTCGAGAAGTTCGACTACCTGGCGAAGCTCGATCTCCCGTTCCTCGTCGCCGTCTCGCCCCGAGGGCAGATCCTCGGCTACGGGCTCGTCTCGCCGTGGACCGGCAAGAGCGGGTTCCGATACACGGTCGAGAACTCGATCTACCTCGGCCAGGCGGCAACCGGGAAAGGACTCGGACGCGCGCTGCTGGAGGGTCTCATCGCGGCGTGCGAGGAGAAGGGCATCCGCGAGATGGTCGCCGTCGTGAGCGACAAGGGAGCCGAAGCGTCCCTCGCGCTCCACGAGCGGCTCGGGTTCGTCGAGGTCGGCCGCATGGGCAAGGTCGGCTACAAGTTCGGGCGGCCGCTCGGCACCATCTACCTGCAGAAGCACCTGAACCCGAAGAAGAAGGAGTCGCTGCTCACCCGCATCCGCTCTCGCTGAGATCCCGAGGCGCGACGACGGTTCCGTCGGTCTGCACCTTCTCGATGAGTTCGCGCCATGGGCCTGCGGCGTCGCCCTCGGCGAGAACGGCCCGGCGATCATCCCGGCCGCGCACGGCTGCGACCTCCCACGAGAAGCGGTCGGCGCCGGCGGCGGATGCCGCGGGTCCCGCCCACGGGCACGCATCGACGAGCGGCGCCCACGCGTCGACCTCGGGTCCCTCGACCTCGACGCGCCAGGCGCGGCGGAGTCCGGCGAATCCACCGGTGCGGACGACGACGATCGTCAGCGGGTCAACGGGCTGCGGCATCCTCCACGACTCCGACGCTCGCCCACGCGGTGCGGACAGCGACGGCCTCCTCAGAGTCTTCACCGTACTCCCGCGCCGCGGTGTCGGCAGTGGCCGCCGCGAACTGGGCGAAGGTGGCGGAGGGGGAGAGGGCGCCCGAGATGAGGGTGAGGTACCAGATGCGGCCCGCGCGCTCCCAGGCGTAGCCGCCGAGGACGGTCGCGACGAGGTGGAACGCCTTGTTCGGGATGCCGGAGTTGATGTGGACGCCGCCGTTGTCGCCCGACGTCTCCACGAAGTCCCGCATGTGCGAGGGCTGCGGATCTTTGCCGAGCACGTCGTCGTCGTAGGCGGTACCCGGGGCGGCGAGCGAGCGGAGCGCCGACCCGGTGACCGCGTCGGTGAAGATCTCCGCGCCGACGAGCCAGGTCGCGGCATCCGCCGTCTGACCCTGGTGATGCTGGTCGGTGAGGGCGCCGAACACGTCGGCGATCGATTCGTTGAGCGCGCCAGACTGACCGGAGTAGTCGAGGCCTCCCGCGGACTCGATGACGCCGTGGCCGAGCTCGTGCGCGATGACGCTGAGGGAACGGGTGAAGCCGGCGAACACCTCGCCGTCGCCGTCACCGAACACCATGCGCTCGCCGTCCCAGAACGCGTTGTCGTACGCGCGGCCGTAGTGGACCGTCGCCGCGAGAGACCCGCTCGCGCCGTCGAGCCCGACCCGTTCGAACGCGTCCCAGAGGAACGCGAAGGTCGCGCCGAGACCGTCGTAGGCCTCGTCGACGGCCGCGTCGCCGGTGGGCTCGGCGCCCTCGGCTCGTGCGGGCGTGCCGGGCAGTTCTTCGCGGTTCTCGGCGTCGGAGATCAGCCGGTCGGGATCGGGCGCCGCCGACACGACGAGGGCATCGCCGTCGACCGACAGGTCGATGTGTGCGCGCATCGGCGCGTACGCACGCGGTACCGCGAGGGTCGCGCGTGCGGCGGCGGCGGCGTGCGGGAATCGTTCGGCCGGGGCGGCCGCGAGACGGGCGAGCAGATACGGCGGGACGATGGCGTGCATGCCGCCACGGTAGTCCCCGCCGCCGACAGCGTGACGGCCGATCACCGATCCCGCGGGTCGATCACGGGGATCGAGGCGAGCAGGCGCCGGGTGTACGCGACCTGCGGCTCGAGGAGCACCTTCTCGGTCGGCCCCTCCTCGACGACACGGCCCTCGGTCATCACGACGACGTCGTCGCAGAGGTTCTGCACCACGCCGATGTCGTGGGAGACCATCACGAGAGTGAGGCCGTCGCGCCGGCGGAGCTCGCGGATCAGGTCGAGGATCTGCGCCCGGACGGTCACATCGAGCGCCGACAGCGGCTCGTCGCCGACGAGGACGTCGGGACGGTGGACGAGGGCGCGGGCGAGGGCGATCCGCTGACGCTGCCCGCCGGAGAATTCGTGGGGGAACCGTTCGGCGGCGTCAGCAGGCAGCCCCACGTCGTCGAGCACCTCCCGGACGCGTGCCCGGTGGTCGCCGGGGATCGCGAGCGCCGACAGGGGTTCGGCGACGATCCGTCCCACACTCATGCGCGGGTCGAGCGACCCGTACGGGTCTTGGAAGACGATGCCGGTGCGCCGGCGAAGCCAGTGGAGCGAGCGCGCCGACGCGCCGCCGTCCACACGCCGGCCGTCGAACTCGACGGTACCCGCGCTCGGCACGTCGAGGCCGAGCAGGAGCCGCACGAGCGTCGACTTCCCCGAGCCGGACTCGCCGATGACACCGAGCGCACTTCCCGCCCGGACATCGATATCGACATCGTCGAGCGCCGTCGTCCACCGGGCCGCCTCGAAGGGGCGCGACCGCGGCATCCGGTATCTGCGCGTCAGGCCGCGGGCCTGCATCAGCTCGCTCATGCGCGGCCCCCCGGTCGCCAGAGCGTCGCGGTCGCGTCGCGGAGGAGCGCCTGCGTGACAGGCGAGGCGGGGGAGCGGAGGAGGGTCCGGAGCGACCCGGCCTCGACGACCCGACCCGACTCGAGGACGACCGCATCGGTCGCGATCTGCGACAGCACCGCGAGGTCGTGGGTGATGAACGCGAGCGACATGCCGTCTTCGTCGACGAGGTGGTGGAGGAGGTCGAGGATCTCGGCCTGGATCGTGACGTCGAGGGCCGTCGTCGGTTCGTCCGCGATGAGCAGGCGCGGTCGACAGGCGAGGGCCATCGCGATCGCGACGCGCTGACGCTGCCCGCCGGAGAGCTGGTGCGGGTAGCGGCGGACGATCCGCTCCGGGTCGGGCAGCCTGACGCGCCGCGCCTCGTCGACGGCCCGCTCCCACGCCTCGGCGCGGGAGACGCCGCGCTGGTGGATGCGGATCGATTCGGCGATCTGACGGCCCACCGTTCGGATGGGGTTGAGCGCCGTCTGCGGCTCCTGGAACACCATGCCGATCTCGTCGCCGCGGAGGCGCGCGAGGTCGCGGTCCCGCATCCCGATCAGCTCCTGACCGTTCCACCGGATGCTGCCACCGACTTCCGCGCCCTCCGGGAGGAGTCCGAGGATCGCGAGCGCGGTCAGCGACTTGCCGGAGCCCGACTCGCCGATGAGTCCGACGCGTGCGCCGTCACCGACCTCGAGGTCGATGCCGTCGACGACGCGGCGGCCGCCGAGGTCGATGGTGAGTCCCGCCACGGAGAGAGTCATGCCGTCACCGCCGCGGGAGGCTCGGCCGCGTGCCCCGCGGAACCGCGCGAGAGGGTGGGATCGGTTGCGTCCCGCACGGCGTCGCCGAGGAGGTTGAAACCGAGGACGGTGAGGGTGATCGCGAGTCCCGGCCACACCACCGAGAGCGGGTGAACGCTGATGTACCGCTGCAGGTCGGCCAGCAGGAGTCCCCACGACGGCTCGGTCAGGGGCGCTCCGAAGCCGAGGTACGAGAGCCCCGCCTCGGCGAGGACCGCGACCGCCATTCCCCACGAGAGCTGCACGATGAAGACGGGCGCGACGTTCGGCAGGAGGTGTCGCCACAGGTTCTGCCAGGGCGTGAGCCCCGACGCACGGCCCGCGAGGACGAAATCGCTGCGGAGGACTCGGCGAAGCTCGGGACGGGTGACCCGGGCGATGTTGACGCCGAAGCCGATGCCGACCGACACGATGACGACCAGGAGCGACCCGCCCCACACCGCCGAGACCATCATCGCGATGAGGAGGACGGGGAAGGCGATCAGGATGTCGACGATCACCGTCACGCTCTCGCGTACGGGCCGCGGGGTCAGCGCCCCGAGGGCGGCGAGCACAAGGCCGATGACGGTCGCGATGACGCCGGCTCCGACCGCCACGAACACGGTCGTGCGCGAGCCTGCCATGAGGAGGCTGAGGATGTCGCGGCCCGATCCGTCCGTGCCCAGGAGGTGCGCGGCACCCGGCGCCGACCAGCGGTTCGCGATGTCGACGCGCTGCGGGTCGAGCGGGGTCCAGAACAGCGAGACGACGGCCACGAGGACGATGACGAGGACCACGAGGAGCCCGAACCGGCCTGTGCCAGAGGCCCACAGTCGCGTCGCCCACCGCTGTCGCCGCATCACTCGGCCTCTCGCTGACGGGGATCGAGGGCGCGGTGCACGAGGTCGACCACGAACCCGATGACGAGCACGAGCCCGGTCAGCACGAGGAGCTCGCCCTGCACCTTCACGAGGTCGCGGTTGCCGGTGTCCTCCACGAGCATCCGCCCGATGCCGGGAAGGCTGAACAGCTGCTCGATCACGACGGCGCCGACCATGATGCCGGCGACCTGCACGCCCAGCACCGTCACGACCGACAGCCCGACGCTCGGCAGGCCGTGCCGAAGGAGCGCCTGCGTGCGGGTGAGGCCCTTGGCGGCCGCCGTGCGCACGAAGTCCTGCCCCATCGCCTGCAGCGTGGCGGAGCGGACGAAGCGGAGAAGCACCGCCCCTTCGACGACACCGATCGTGAGCGCCGGCAGCAGGAGCGCGCGGAACGCGGCGGCCGGGTCGGACCAGCCGGCGCGCGGGAACCCCTGCGCGGGGAGCCACCCGAGTGTCACGGCGAACACGACGACCAGCATCATGCCCGCCCACACGACCGGCACGGCGGCGAGGGCTTGGGCGCCGACCGAGACGAACACGCCGTCGGGGCGGTGACGGCGGACGGCCGCCAGCACGCCGAAGGGGAGAGCCACGAGCAGGGCGATGACGAAAGCGAGGATGCCGAGGGGCACCGTCACCTCCGCCTTCTGCAGGAGTTCGGCGGCGACCGGAGTGCCGGTGAGCTGCGACCGACCCAGGTCGCCGCCCAGGATGCCGCCGATCCAGTCGCCGTACTGCGTGAACAGCGGGCGATCGAGACCCAGCTGCTCACGGATGCCCGCGAGCGCCTCGGGGGTGGAGTTCACTCCCGCGATCACCTGTGCGACGTCACCCGGAAGGATCCGAAGCGTCGTGAAGATGAGCGCGCTGGCGACGAACAGGCCCAGCACCAGCAGGGCCAGTCGCGTCAGCGCGTAGCGGATCACCCCTCGCTCTTGGCCAGCTCGGCGACGTTGAGTCGTTCGTTCACGTTGACCGTCGGCATCCCGCTCACGTTCGACGCGACAGCGAGGACGGACTGACCGTTGTAGAGCCAATCCGCGGCGTCGTCCTCGGAGACCAGGCGTGCCGCCTTCTTGAGGAGCTCCGCGGCCTCGGCGTCGTCGGTCGATGCGACGGACTGCGCGTACAACTGCTGCACCTCGGGGTTGTCATAGGTGAAGTAGTAGTCCGGGTTCGCCCAGTTCTCGAAGTCGTGGGCCTCGGTGTGGAGCACGAAGCTCAGCTCGTAGTCCTTGTTCGTGTAGACGTCCTTGATCCAGGTGGGGAACTCGACCGGGTTCACCTTGAGGGTGATGCCGACGTCGCGGAGGTTCGAGACGAGGATCTGGGGAACGGTCGTTCCGTATGCCGACGGGATCGTGAGGGTCAGCGACAGGTTCTTCGCGCCGGCGTCGGCCAGAAGCGCGCGAGCCGCCTCAGGGTCGAAGGGAGCGACCTTCGACAGGTCTTCGTATCCGGGATCGAGCTCCGGGATCGGGCCGTAGAGCGTCTTGCCCGCGCCGAGTGCCTCGACGATCGACTTCTTGTCGATCGCCTGGCGGATCGCCTTCCGCACGCGCTGGTCGGCGAGGGGGCCGGAGGTCTCGTTGATGGCGAGGGTGCCCTTGTCGGTGGAGTCGCCGACCTCGAGCGAGAAGTCGCCGTTCGCTTCGACCTGGTCCTTCAGGTTCGCGTCGAAGCCGGTGAGCACGTCGAATTCGCCGGCCAGTGCACCGCTCAGCGCGGCCTGATTGTCGCTCACGTACGAGAACACGACCTCGGCCGCTGCGGCAGCGGTGCCCCAGTACCCGTCGAAGCGCTGGAACACGATGCTGTCGCCCTCGCGCCACTCGGCGAGCTGGAACGGGCCGGTCCCGTTCGCGGCGGTCTTGCGGTCGATCTTGTCGCCCTCCTTCAGGATCAGCCCGGCGCGACCGGTGAGGTTCCAGAGGAGAGTCGAATCGGGGGCCTTCAGCGTCAGCGTGATCTTCTGCCCGTCGGCGGCGATCTTCGACACGTTCGCCAGCCGCGCCGAATCGCGGTAGGTCGGGGTGTCGCGCTCTTGCGTGAGCGACCAGACGACGTCCTGCGGCGTCAGCGGCTGTCCGTCGTGGAAGGTGACGCCCTCGCGCAGGGTGAAGGTGTAGGTCAGCTTGTCGTCCGAGACCTCGTAGTCGGTGGCGAGCGCCGGCACGATCTTCTGGTCGGGGGTCCGTGCGATGAGGCCCTGATACACGTTGTCGATCAGGATCTGATCGAGCGCGGAGCCCGCCATCGTCCGGATGTCGAGGTTCCCCGGCTCGAGCACGAGACGCACGTTGACGGTCGCATCGGGATCGGGGGCGGCGGGCGTCGAGGGTCCGGGCTGCGAGCCGGTGCAACCGGCGAGGAGCAGAGCCCCGGCGGCGAGGAGCGCCGTGGCGGCCAGGGCGGTGCGGCGAAGCATGTGAGTGGGGGATCCTTTCGGCATCGATGGGTGTCGTCGTCGACGCCGTCCCATCGGGGTGCTCGGGTGCGCGTTACAGCCTAGAGTCCCGGCAGGAAATGTCGCTCACCGGCCGTCATACGCTGATCGGACGGCGTCGGCGAGCTCCGCGGGCTGCTCCTCTTGGACGTTGTGCGCCGAGTCGAGTGCGACGTGAGCTGCCGTCGGCACGCGGCGGAGGAAGTCCTCGCGGTCGGCATCCGTGAGGAATCCCCGAGTGCCCGTGATCAGCGTCACCGGTGCGGCGACGGCGGCCAGGTCTTCCCATCCGGCGGCGGACAGGATGCCGGCATCCGCCCGCTGTGCGTCGTCGACCGCAGCGGCCGAGTCGGGGTCGGCGGCGAGGCGGTTGGCGAGGTGCGCGAAGTGGTGCTTCCACTCGACGCGGCCGTCGGGGCGGACGCGGGAGTTCAACGACACCCCTCGCGTGGCCGCCTCGCGCGAGCCGCCGAGACCGAACGACAGCGCGCGGTCCACGAGCTCTTCGCGGCTGGACCAGTCGGTGGGGCCGGCGAAGAACGCCCGGATCGACGATGCGGCCCCGTTCGGGTCGATGCCGGGGGAGATGTCGACGAGGACGAGCTCACGGACGAGCTCCGGATGCCGCGCCGCGAGCGCCGCTGCGGTGAGGCCTCCGAGCGAATGACCGACGAGCACCTGCGGCTGCCCGCCCGTCCACTCGCGGATGGCGGGCGCCACGTCGGCGGCGAGAGTCTGCCCGGTGTACTGGGCGTCCTCCCGCCAGGACGAGTCGCCGTGGCCGGGCAGGTCGAGGACCAGGGCGGGGAGTCCGAGGTGGAGGACCGTCGTGTCCCACGTGTGCGCGTTGAGGCCGGCGCCGTGGAGGAAGGTCACCTCGGGGGGAGTGTCGGCGGCGCCGAAACGCAGGGCGCTGACGGCGCGTCCGTCCGCGAGTCGGTGCGTCACGCGGCGTACCGGTAGCACCGGGACTCCGATCGCATCCGCCTGGGCGGGGAGGTAGGAGAACTCGTCGAAGGCGGCGTCGCTCACGACACCATTCTGGCCGATCCCGGCACCCGCGGGCGCGGATAGGGTGACGGCATGAGCGATCACCACCGTGTCCACCTGGCCCGGGCCGCCCGGCCGGCGTACGACGCCCTCGAAGCGTTCGCCACGACGGTGGGCGAGCTCGCCGCGGACGCGGGCATCGACGCACGGCTGCGCGAACTCACCCTCATCCACGCGTCGCAGCTGAACGGCTGCGCGTACTGCGTGCGGGTGCACTCCGATCGAGCGGCGAAGGCCGGGGTGACGCTCGATCTCGTCGCGCAGATCCCCGTGTGGCGGGAGTCGAGTGTCTTCAGCGAGCGTGAGCGAGCCGCGTTGGAGCTCACCGAGTCCTACGTCTTCATCCACGACGAGGGGGTCTCCGACGACGTCTACGACCGCGTCGGCGGCATCCTCTCCGAGGAGGAGTACGTCGCGCTCAGCTGGCTGCTCGTCTCGATCAACGCGTTCAACCGCATCGCGATCGCCGGTCGGTACCCGGTGCGGGAGCGGCGGACCCCGCCGCCCACCTCGTGAGCGTCCAGGACGTTCCGGGCGCGTTCAACTTCCGCGACGTCGGGGGTCTTCCGGCGGAGGGGGGACGGACCCGATCCGGTGTGCTGTACCGGTCGGGGAACCTCGGCCACCTCACGGCGGCGGGCACGGATCGGGTGGCGGGCCTCGGCATCCGTCGCATCGTCGACCTGCGCGACGACGACGAGCGTCGGACCGAACCGTCCCGTGTGGCGGGACTCGGGATCGACACCGTGCACCTGCCGATCTTCGCCGGGTCGGTCGCCTCGTTCTTCGCCGACGATCTGTCGCTCGACGACGTCTACCGGGCGCTCGTCGACGGTTCGGCGGCGCGGCTCGTCGACGCCGCGCGGGCAGTGCTCGAGGTGCAGCCGGTGCTCGTCCACTGCACGGTCGGCAAGGACCGCACGGGTCTGTCGGTCGCGCTCATCCTCGCTGCCGCCGGGGTCGACGAGGATGCCGTCATCGCCGACTACGCGCAGACCGAACAGCTCCTGCCGGTGAGTCGCAACGAGGGCGTCCTCCGATTCCTCCGGCATCGGTACCCGCACGCGCGGCACCTCGACGACCTCGTGACGCGCTCGCCGGCGGCGGCGATGCGAGCCGTGTTCGACGATCTGCGGCTGCGGTACGGCGGACCGGTCGACTACCTCCAGGCCCACGGGCTGACGGCCGACGAGGTCGCGGAGCTGCGTCGCGTTCTCGTGGCGTGACCGCTCAGCTGCGCGGGATGTAGCGGCCGTCCGCCAGACCGGCCTCGATCTCGAACCGGTTGGTGAGGGGGTTTCGACCGGCGAGCAGGTAGAGGAGCGGCATCAGCATGCCGTACCGCCGCCATTGCACCTGGTGCGTGGCCTCGTGGGCCAGCAGACGGTCGTCGATCTCGCCGTCACCGGTGAGGAAGCAGCCGCCGACGCAGACGCCCCCTCGCCCGAAGGTGGCCCCCGGCATCCCGCGGAAGACCCACAGGCCCGCGCGGCGTTCGACCCGGCCCGTCGACCAGAGCGAACCCCACACGAATCCGAAGGTCGTTCCCGCGAGGTATCCGAGGCGGCTGAGCGGGGAGTCGAGCAGGATGCCGGGGATCCAGCGGTCGAATCGGCGGCCCCGATCGACGGCGCGCGCCGCGCGCTCCTCCCACCCGGGCGGGGGGAGCGGGCTCACGCGAGGGCTCCCAGCAGGCGCAGGATCGTGCCGAGGTCCTCGACCGCGGCGTCCCGCGTCGCGGGGGCGAAGCCGGAGAGCGAGGCGCCGACCAGCGGCATCCGTTCCCGCAGGACCGCGAGTGAGGCGATGACGTGGGCGGGGTCGGCCCCGAACGGCACCGGCTCGAGGACGCCGACGACGCTGGCCGGGTCGAGGACGTCGAGGTCTATGTGCACGTAGACGGCGTCTGCCCCGGTGGCGGCGACGGCGTCGGCGAGAGCCGCCGAGTCGCCGAGTTCGTCAGCGGCGATCCGGGTGATCCCCGAGCCGTCGAGGGCCTCGGCCTCGGCGTCGTCGAGCGCGCGGGCACCGACCAGGATCGTGCGTGCGGCGGTGGCCGGTGGCGTCGGCATGAAGGCGCCGGCCTCGATCGCCGCGCGGAGGGCCATCCCCGCCAGCGCCCCCGACGCCGAGGTCTCGGGCGTGTGCAGGTCGCCGTGCGCGTCGAACCAGACGATCGCGAGAGACGGATGCCGCTTCGCCGCCGCCGCGATCGCCGGCACCGCCACAGCGCAATCCCCGCCGATCACCACGGCGGGCTCATTCTCGCCCGCGAGAACCTCGGCGATCTCATCGCGCACGCGGCTGAGCGTGCTGAAGCGACGGATGCCCGTACCCACCGCCTCGCCCGCCTCGGCGGGGACGTCGACGCGGGTGAGCGCCGAGCGCGGCAGGTCTTCGGCGATCGCCTCCGCGCCGTCGATGAGGCGCATCGCGCGGGCGGACGGTGACCCCTGCCACTGCGGGACGACGACGAATCGGGTCATTGCTACCTCCGGGGAGAACGGCGGCGCCGGACCCGCGGGGGCCCGGCGCCGGCGTCACGCGTGATGCTGCTTACTGCTCGATCGCGCCGGCGTTGCCGCCGGTCTTCAGCGCGGCCAGGCGCGCCTCGACCTCGGTCAGCTCGCCGAGGTCCTCGAGCTGGTTGAACTGCGCGTCGATCGTCGAAGCGGCGATCTCCGCCTTGCCGGTGGCGAGAGCCTCCTGGCGGCGGACCTTGTCCTCGAAGCGGCCGAGCTCGCTCGTCGGGTCGAGGACGTCGATCGACTTGACGGCGTCGTGGACCTTGTTCTGGGCCTCGGCCGTCTTGGCGCGGGCGAGCAGCTCGGAACGCTTCGAGCGAAGCTGGTCGAGCTTCTGCTTCATGCCGTTGAGGCCGTCCTTCAGCTTGTCGACGACCTCGGTCTGCGAGGCGATCGAGGGAGCGATGGCACGTGCCTCGTTCTCTTCGCTGATCTGGCGCTGCAGGGCGATCTTCGCGAGGTTGTCGAACTTGTCGGCATCCGTCGTGTTCCCGGCGGAGCGCAGCTCGTCGGCCTTGCGGCTGGCGGCGATGGCCTTGTTGCCCCACTCGGCGGCGGCCTTCACATCCTCGTCGTGGTCGCGCTCGAGCAGACGCAGGTTGCCGATCGTCTCGGCGATCGCCGTCTCGGCATCCGCGATGTTGTTCGTGTAATCGCGCACGAGCTGGTCGAGCATCTTCTGCGGGTCCTCGGCGGAGTCGAGGAGCGCGTTGATGTTCGCCTTCATCAGGGTGGAGATGCGGCCGAAGATGGACTGCTTTGCCATCGTGTTTCCTTTCCTAGCGGGAGGTCGTGGTGTCGAACGGAGGGTCGAGGTCTGCGGGGTGCGGCGTCGGAAGATCAGAAGCGACCGCCTCCTCGCCGGGAGCGGGACCCGCCGCCGCTGCTGCGTCGGATCGAGCCGCCGCTGCGTCCGCCGCGTGAGGATCCGCCGCCGAAGCCACCGCCGAAGCCGCCGGAGGAACGTCGCGATCCGCCGCCGCCGCCGAGGAGCGAGCCGAGGATGATGCCGCCCAGCATGCCGCCGAAGTCGCCCCCGCCGCCAGCGTTTCCGCCGCCGGCGAACGATCCGACGTCGCTCTGCGCGCGTTGCGTCGCCTCGCCCGCGAGCGCGGCGGCGCGTTGCGCGAGCGAGAGCGCCTGCTCGGGGTCGGTCTGCTGCAGCTGGGTCGCCTGGACGAGCGTCGCACCGGCTTCGGCGAGGCGGGTGCGAGCGGTGGCTCCGACGGCCCCCCGGCGTGCGCTGATGAAGCCCTCGGCGGCCGACACCTGCGCCTTGGCCTGCAGAAGGGCCTGGGCGAGGACGCGCTCCGCGCGGTCGGCGCGCAGCTGCGCGTCGCGGATCTCGCCGAGCGCTCCGTCGATCGCGGTGTTCGCGCCCTGCAGCAGGTTGACGGCTGACAAGGGGTCGCGGGCGCTCCCGGTGAGGACGTCGCGGGCCGCGTCGAGGTTCTGACGCGTGGAGGCGATCACCGGTGCCAGGCGGGAGTCGGGGTCGGGAGTCGCGGCCGCGGCGGCGAGGTCCGCCTCGAGCTCGGTGACGAGCGCCGCGCCGTCGCGCTCGGCGCTGGCGAGGTCGGCGGCGAGCTTCTCGACCGCCGTCTGAAGCTGGTCGGCCTGCTCGACGGCCTGCTCTGCGGCACGGATGCCGACGGCCGCCCCCGTGCCGTCACCGGCGGAGACCTCGGCCTGGGCCTCTGCCAGCCGCGCATCGGCGAAGGTCAGTCGGTCGCGCGCCTGCGCGGGGTTGTCGGCGACGGTGGTGAGAGCGTCGGGGCGGTACACCGAACGGAGTTCCGCAAGGCGGGCATCGAGCGCGTCCGTGCGCGCGCCGACGTCGGCACGGCGTTGCTGGACGCGGGCGAGCGCCTCCGGAGCGTTCTTGGCGAGGTCGCGGAGCGCGTCGAAGGCGTCGCCCTTCTCCTCCAGCGTCGCCGCAGCCGTGCGGCACCGCTCGAGGATCTCCTCGTACCAGGCCCGCTGCTGCGCGGGGGAGTCGGGCGTCTCGTCATCCATCTGCTGCTGCAGGGCGAACGCGCGCTCCAGTGACGTGCGCGCGTCGGTGATCGCCTGTTCGAACTCGACGGTGGCGGAATCCCCGAACTCCGCTTTCGCGAACCCGAGCTCCTGCGCGCTGGTCGTGATCGCGTCGTCGGTCTGGACGAGGGCGGCGCCGGCGTCACGTTCCAGTTCGTCGAGGGGCACCTCGACCCGACCGGATGTCGCACCGGTCGCCGCGCGACGTCGCCGACGGACGAGCGCCCACACCACGAGGGCGCCGAGAGCGGCGACGACGATGACGACGACCCAGACCAGTCCGCCCCCGCCGCCTGCGCGCGCGTCGGCGAGCCCGTCGGCTGCGGCGACACCGGCTCCCTCCCAATCCCCGTCGGACAGTGCGGGGAAGACGCGTTCCTGCTCGATCGACGTGATGGTGCCGTCGGCGATGGGACCCGAGGAGTCGGACGACAGGTAGTATGCGCGACCTTCCGTGGCGATGGCGAGGAGGTACTGGTTGGGGCCGAGGTTGTTCCGCTCCGCGGTCGCTTCCGCCCACTGCTGCGCGCCGCTCGGGTCGGTGAAGTCGTCGACGTAGACGACCCAGAGGTCCACCCCGGAATCCTCGGTCAGCCGGTCGAGGCGTGCGTCGAGGCTGGATTCCTGCGCATCGTTCAGAACGTCGGACGCGTCGAGCACATGGGTGTCGCCGAGGGCGATCGGTTCCGTGGCGAAGGCCGGTCCGCTCAGCGCGAGGGAACCGGCGACGATCGCGACCGACGCCGCCACGACGGATGTCAGGCGGGATCGCATCGGTGAGGCCTCCGGGAGTCGCTCGGTGCGGCCGAAACCGCTTGCCGCGAGTCTATGCCGCGGCCCGTATGTCTCGATACCGGGTTGCGGCCGGAGCGCCTGTGCGTTCCCTTTGTCTTCCTCACCTAGGCTTCCCGATTCGGGAGGTGCCGATGGACGACCGGTACGGAATGGATGTGCTCGCCTCAGGCTGGCGCGACAAAGGGCGACCCACCGTGGCCACGGTGCCCGCCGAACGCGGCCTCGTCGTGGAGCTCGCCGGCGACGACTTCGTCGGAGCGGTGACCGGCGTGACCGCGGGACACGTCGAGCTCGAGGACCGGCACGGCCGGGTCCGGCTGTTCCCGATCGGCGGGGGGTTCCTCGTCGACGGACGTCCCGTGCAGCTCGTGCCGCCCCGCGCCGCGGCCCCTGCGGGTCGCACGCGTACCGCCTCGGGCTCGTTCGCCGATCCGCAGGCGCGAGCCCGCGTCGCGCGGGCGTCGCGCATCCTCGTCGAAGGTCGACACGACGCCGAGCTGGTCGAGAAGGTGTGGGGCGCCGACCTCCGCATCGAAGGCGTCGTCGTCGAATACCTGCAGGGCGTCGACCTTCTCGAGGACCTGCTCCGCGCCGAGCCGCCCAGCGCCGAGCGCCGCTACGGGGTGCTCGTCGACCACCTCGTGCCAGGCTCGAAGGAGACGCGAATCGCCGAGCAGATCCTCCGCGGCCCGCACGGACCGCACCTCAAGATCGTCGGGCACCCCTACATCGACGTCTGGCAGTGCGTCACGCCGCGCGCGCTCGGGATCGCCGCCTGGCCCGAGATTCCCCGCGGGATCGAGTGGAAGAAGGGCGTCAGTCAGGCCCTCGGCTGGCCGGCTGAGGACCAGACTGACATCGCCCACAACTGGCAGCGCATCCTCGGATCCGTCACGACCTTCCGCGACCTCGACCCCGCCCTCCTCGGCCGTGTCGAGGAACTCATCGATTTCGTGACCGCATGAGCGGGCGACGCAAGGGACGGCCCGCAGAGGCGCCGGATACCGCGGGATACCCTGGTCGCATGCCCGACCCCGACGCGCCCGAGTCGGCGCCGCGCTTCCGTGACAAGCCCGTCTCGTTCGTCCGGCGGAGCGGTCGCATGAGCGACGGACAGGAGCGTGCCTGGGAGGATCACTCGGGTACCTACCTGCTCGAGGTGGAGCGGGATGCCGCGGCCACCAGCATCCGTCCCGGTTCGACCATCGACCCGGTCGCCGAGTTCGGTCGTGCATCGGCGCTCATCGTCGAGATCGGCTCGGGTCAGGGGCACGCGATCGTGCGCGCCGCAGCGCACGCTCCGGAGACGGACTTCATCGCCGTCGAGGTCTTCCGTGCGGGGCTCGCCCGCACGATGCTCGACGCGGACCGCGCGGGAGTGCGGAACCTGCGGCTCGTGGAGGCGAACGCGCCCGAGGTCCTCGAGCACCTGCTGCCGGAGGCGTCCGTCGACGAGGTGTGGATCTTCTTCCCCGATCCGTGGCACAAGAACAAGCACAACAAGCGTCGGCTCGTCGCAGACGGGTTCCCGGAGCTCGCTGCCCGCGCGCTCCGCGACGGTGGTGTCCTGCGCCTCGCCACCGACTGGGAGGACTACGCCCGCCAGATGCGCGATGTCCTGGCGGATGCCGCCGACTTCGAGCCCGCGTTCGAGGGGGAGTGGGCGGACAGATTCGACGGTCGCGTCATGACCGCGTTCGAGCGCAAGGGCATCGCGAAAGGGCGGGACATCCGCGATCTCACCTACCGCCGCCGTCCCCGGACGGCGTGATGGTCCGCGCCGCGGAAGAAACGCGTCCCGTCCTCGGCGTGCGCGTCGTCCCGGCGCTCCTGGTGTGCCTTGCGGCGCCGGCGTTCTTCGTGCTGCTGACGCCGTGGCTGGGGTGGGTGTTGCTCGCGGCGGGCCTCGCGCTCGCCGTCGCCCTCGAAGGGCGGGATGCCGCGGCATCCGGACCCTCTCTCACGCGCGACCTGTCGCTGATCGCGATCGGGATGCTGATCGTCAGCGTCATCCCGTTGAAGGCCGAACTCGACAACGCGGCCATGATCCGGTTCACCCTCGCCCTCGGCGGCGCGGTGCTGGTGCCGTACCTCGTGTCGCGGTTCGTGTACCGCGACCACGCGATCCGGTTCCCCTGGCGCGGTGGCGGGCGGTGGACGCGGTGGCAGTGGGCGTGGTTGGTTGCCGTCCTGGTGCTCGGGTGGCTGTTGCTCCCGTTCTACTTCATCACCTCCGGTGTCTACGAGAACTGGCCCGTCGTCGACACCCCGGACCTGATCGCGCGGCTCTTCGTCGGGGTCGGCGCGGTGGGCATCTGGGATGAGCTGTTCTTCATCTGCACCTGTTTCGCCCTGCTGCGACGTCACTTCGCCGACGCAACCGCAAACGTGCTGCAGGCCGTCGTGTTCGTGTCGTTCCTCTGGGAGCTCGGCTACCGCGCATGGGGCCCGGCGCTTACGATCCCGTTCGCGCTGCTGCAAGCCGTCATCTTCCTGCGGACCAAGTCGCTCGCCTACGTCGTGACGGTGCACCTGCTGTTCGATGCCGTCGTCTTCGCCGTGCTGGTGCACGCGCACAACCCGGGGCTCCTCGACGGGCTCTTCCTCGTCCCGGCCCCCTGACGCCACCTCGGGCGACGTGTCAAGCCCCGGTGCAGTGCCGCCGGCGGGTGTGACGCTGAGGTCACGACGAAGGAGGGCCCCATGGCCACCGAGAACGATCCCCGCGCGACACTCATCGACCTCCTGCCGAAGTTCCGCTTCGCGATGGTCACCACGACAAACGACGAGGGTGCGCTGACCGCGCGGCCGCTCACGGTGCAGGACAGGGAGTTCGACGGCGATCTCTGGTTCATCGTCGGCTGCGATTCGTCCGTGGCATCGCACGTCGGTGCCCGCCCCCAGGTGGGCGTGGCGCTCAGCGCGAACGACGCGTGGGTCTCGCTCGCCGGGCGCGCAGAGATCGTCGACGACCTGGCGCGGTTGCGCGAATACTGGTCCCCGGGCGTCGAGGCGTGGTTTCCCGAAGGCCCCGAGGACCCGAACATCACCCTCCTCAAGGTCGACGCCGTGTCGGGGGAGTACTGGAGCAGCCCCGGCGGTGTCGTCGCCTCGATCGTCAGCCTCGTGAAGTCCAAGGTCACCGGCCAGGCCTACGAGGGCAAGAACGACACCGTCGAGCTCTGAACCGGCTCCGCGCGATGAGGGTCTGTCAAGGCCCTCTCCGCGCACGGAGCAGATGCGTACCGTCGCCGACACGTGACCGATAGCGACCGGAAGGACCGCGATGAGCGACACGAACGGCTCGGACGAGCACAACACGCAGGGAGTCCCGGACGAGCAGTCCGAGGCGGACACCGCATCGGGCGGGTCGCCCGATGAGAACCCGCCCGTGACGACCGACGAGGATGGCACCCCCATCGAGAACCCTTCGGGGGGCTGACTCCGCGTCCGCGGATCAGACCTGCCGTCGCACCTGGACATCCGTCCGCAGTGCGACGGCAGTTCCGTGTGTGGAGGGCGACGGATCGGTGGCGAGCCGGGCGTGGGTTTCGACGTCGAATCGCGTGTCGCCGTAGCGGAGCTTCTGGCGCTCGACGCCCTCTGCCGGGAATCCGGCGGCGCGAGCGACGCGGCAGGATGCCGGGTTGTTCACGCGATGCCCCAGTTCGAGTCGATGGAGGCCGGAGGCGAAGGCCCACTCGCTGATGCGCGCGACCGCGGCGACCGCGATTCCTTTCCCCCGGGCGGATGCCGCAAGCCAATACGACATCCACGCGGTCTGGTGACGGAACTCGATGCCCGTCGCGCCGGCGTTGCCGACGGCCTCCCCGTGGACCTCGACGGCCCAGTTCTTCGCGCTGTCGTCGAATCGGAGGAACCGCGAGATGAAGTCACGCGCGGCATCCGGATCGGACAGGTCCGTGCCCCCGAACTGCGGTGCGAGGTCGGGGGCGCTTCGCGCCGCTCGGCTGAGGTCGTCCGCGTCGTCGACGCGCCACGGGCGCAGGAGGATGGTCATCCCCGCCATCCTCGCAGGCGTGATCAGAATCGCGCGAGGAGCGACGGACCGAACGCGACGAGCAGGGCGACGGGAACGATGAGAAGGCTCGTCGCGGCGATCCCGATGGCGACGATGGTGCCGAGCACCGAGAGCACGGCAGCGGATGTCGTCGTTCCCACGCGGGCGCCGGGTCGTGAAGTGGTGGAGAGGGTCGCGGTAGCCATACTCCGACGTTACGAACGGGGGTAACTCCTCCGCGTCCGCCCTGAGGTGTGAGGGGGTCATCCTTCGGGATGATGTCTGCTCAGAACGGTGGTGGGTCGGTGGTGAACTGCGGGATGCGGCGTTCGGGTTGCACGAGGTAGACCCTGCCTGCGGGTGAGGTCCATTCGAGCGCTCCGCCGGGTTTCGCTCTGACGCGCCAATCAGTGTGGTGTTTGACGGTGTGATGGCCTCGGCAGAGCGGGGCGAGGTTGCTGGCGTCGGTGTGTCCGCCGTGGTGCCAGTCGACGGTGTGGTCGATGTCGCATCGGTGGGCGGGGATCCCGCATCCGGGTGCCATGCAGCGTGCTGCGCGCCAGGCGACGAGGCGTCGGAGGTCTGCGGGTGGTCGGTACTGCTCGCGTCCCACGGAGAGCACGACCCCGGTGTCGGGATGGGTGAGAACCCGCATCCACCCGGATGCCGCACCACACAACTCCCGCGCCCGGTCGAGCGGGATGGGGCCGACGCCGTCGACCTGCGCGGTCGGGCCTTCTCCGGTGAGCAGTGTCAACGCGGGGACCGTGATCGCGACGGTTGGGCGGATCCCGCGTGCAGAGTCGGGGACGGAGGCGGTTTCCCCATCGATGAGCAGGTCCCCGAACACGTCGGCGCGTTTCTGGTCGAGGGTGCGTTCGTCATCGTCGAGGGTCTTCGCGATTGCGCTGAGCCTGCCGTAGATCGCGTGCGCTTCGACGGCGGGGAGGTGTGCGGTGAGCCAGGCCATCCCGTCAACGCCCGGCTCTACGCGCACGTGGCGGTGGGCCACGGCATCCGCGTGACGCTCGGCAATGGTCGCTTCTCGTTCCCGATCCACGATCCGTTTCACCGCACGTCGGAACGGTCCCGTCGGCATCTCCTCCGCCAGCATCAGCACCTCACCGACGAGCTCACCCCGGACGACCTCGAGCTCGTCGAGTCCGTCGACGATGATCGTCGCGTGCGTGTCGGTGATGCCCGCATGACTCATCGAGTCGAGCACCTGCGGGTACCGGTACACCAGCGCCCGTCCGAGGCCCATCAAGCGTCCCGCGGCGTGCTCGGTGATCCGCAGTGCGCTCGCGACTTCGAGGCGTACTGACCGTTCCACGAGTACCGCGTCGCGGTCGTTCCGGTGCTCTTCCGCGATCGCGTCGTCCCACAACTCGACGATGCACCGGTAGCGTTGCGCCGCGTGGACGGTCGCCATGTCCGCGCACATCACCACCCAGTCGAGGGTCGACGGGACGTCGATGGGCACCTCAGTGGGCCACCGCTCGAACTCCTCATCCCCGGACATAGTCCCAGACTAGGAGGGGGTTCCGACATCGCCTCCGACACCTCACCCCGGCATCCCCGTCGCCCCTTCCCCTGTCGCAAACTGCAGCGCCCCGCGGCGTGTTGCGGCAGGCGAGCGAGATGAGACCCCGGCCCCAGACCCGAGACCCCGACCCCAAGCCCGAGACCTCGACCCCGGCATCCCCTACCCCTTCCCCTGTCGCAAAGCGCAGCACCCCACGGCGCGTCTCGACAGGCGAGCGCTCCGCGCGTCGCAGCCTTCTGCTTCCCCTGTCGCAAAGCGCAGCACCCGACGTCGCGTCGCGACAGGCGAGCGGCAGCGCAAGCGCTCGATCGGCATGGCAGGATCGGCGCATGCAGACACGTCTCGAGATCGAGGGCCTCGCCAACGTCCGAGAGCTCGGCGGCCTCGATCGCCGCGACGGTTCACGCACTCCGAGCGGCGTGTTCGTGCGGGCGGAAGTGCTCGATCTGGTCACCGAAGCGGGATGGGATCAGCTGCGGTGTCACGGAGTGACGACGGTCGTCGATCTCCGCCGACCCGAAGAGAGGTCCGGCGCTGTGCCCACCGGTATCGCGATCCGTCAGCTCGATCTCGATGGGGATGAACGCGACTTCTGGGCGCCACGGGAACGCAACGGCCAGTGGGGGACTCCGCTCTATTACGCGGATCACCTCGCGCAGCTGCCGCATCGACTCGCCGGTGTCCTCGGGGCGATCGCCGAGGCTCCCCGCGGTGCAGTCCTCTTTCACTGCGGCGCCGGGTGGGACCGCACCGGCCTGGTCGCAGCCGTCCTGCTCAAGGCGATCGGCGTCACCGAGGATGCCGCCACCCAGGACTACCTCGCGTCGTTCGAGAACGCCGACGCCATGGCCGAGCTCCACTCCCGGTCCTTCGATGTCCACGAGCGATTGACGATCCTGGACGGGTTCGGGCACACCCCAGAGTCCGCGTTCCGTGCGATGTACCGCCAACTCGACCTCGACGCGTGGTTCCGCGCGCACCTCGACGACCACACCGCGAACGTGGTCCGCACTTGGCGAGGCTCGGCCGCACCCGCCCCCGCACATCGATGACGCATAGACTCGCGGTGGACCCCGACCGGGTCCCCGGACGAGGGTTCAGTACCCGGTGAGCGACAAGACTGGCCAGGAGGTCAGTCATGCTGTCATGGATCGTTCTCATCGTCGCCGGGATGCTCGAAGCCGTGTGGGCCACCGCACTCGGCCGCTCCGAAGGCTTCACGAAGCTCTGGCCCACGGTCATCTTCGGCGTCGCGCTCGTGGCCAGCATGGGCGGCCTCGCCTTCGCGCTGCGGGAGATCCCGACGGGAACCGGCTATGCCGTGTGGGTCGGCATCGGAGCATCCCTGACGGTCATCTGGGCGATGGTGACCGGCGCCGAATCGGTTTCGCTGATCAAGATCCTGCTCGTCCTCGGGCTCGTCGCCTGCATCGTCGGGTTGAAACTCGTCTCCGACTGACGTCGCGAGCTGTCAAGCCCGCGCGACCTGCCGCAGACCGCGTTAGCCTCGCGATCACGCAGGCACCGATCACGGAGGACGACATGTCAGTCGAAGAGCGCAGCACGGACGAGAACGCCTACGAGGGGCCGGATGTCGAACTCCCCACCGACGACGGAGCCGTACCCGGCGGCATCCCGCCGTTCGGCCACCCGGTCGACCCCGACGAGGATGCCGGCGAGAGCGACTGACGCTCGCCGGGAACGACGAAGGGGACCCGGCGATGCCGAGTCCCCTTCGTTCCCGTGTGCCCCCGGAGGGATTCGAACCCCCGACTTCTGGTACCGGAAACCAACGCTCTATCCCCTGAGCTACGGAGGCGTACCGATCGAGACTATCACCGGTGCGCCGGCGTCCGCGCCCACCTGCAGCCCGTCGCATACCCTGAGTCAATGACCTCTCCTGCGCCCGCCGCCGCCGCGCGGGAGCAGCTGATCCAGCTCGTCGAGTCGGTCGCGAGCGGCGCGCTGCAGCCGGGTTTCGAGGCCCTGCGAGCGATGCCCTCGGTGCCGGGAGCGCGTCCGGCGGCGGTCCTGATCCTCTTCGGTGTCCTCGACGACGTGCTGGCCGAACGCGAGCACACGTCCGGTGCCATCTCCCGTGATCTCGACGTTCTGCTGCTGTCGCGGGCGGAGACCTTGCGCGCTCACCCGGGTCAGGTCGCCTTCCCGGGCGGACGCGTCGACCCGGAGGATGCCGATGTCGTCGCGGCATCCCTGCGGGAAGCGTGGGAAGAGACCGGCCTCGATGTCGACGGGGTCGACGTGCTCGGCACCCTCGAACCGATCCCGCTCGAACACTCCCGCCACCTCGTGACTCCTGTGCTCGCCTGGTGGCGGCGCCCGTCGCCGGTCCGTGTCGTCGACGAGGCCGAATCGGCAGACGTGTTCCGCGCTCCCGTGGCGGACCTCCTCGATCCCGCGCACCGAGGGATGACCGTGCTCCAGAGCGAACGAGGCGAATTCCGCGGCCCCGCTTTCCTCATCCCTACGGCCCGTGGCCCACGCCTCGTCTGGGGCTTCACGGCGATGATCCTCGACGGCCTCTTCTCCCGTCTCGGATGGAACGAGCCGTGGGATCACGGCCGCGTCATCGCGCTGCCAGGTCAGAACGAGTAGTAGTTCTCGTAATCCGTGAGGAGCAGGTCGGTCGCATCCTCGGGGACGAGATAGGCGACGAGCCCGGTCACGGTGTCGCCCTCGGCGATCGTCCCGGCATCGCGGAGGAGCGTCGTGTCGTCGTCGGCGACCACGAACGAGCTCTGGTACACGGCCCCGTCGGGCGTTGCGAGCGACAGGTCGTACGTCGGGAAGGTCGCCGAGACGCCATTCGGGTCGAGACCGGTCACGGTCATCTCCACGAGGACGAAGCGACGTCCATCCGTGCCGACGTCGTTGTACTCGTTCCACGCGAGGACCTCGTCCGTCGCGTCCTCGTCGACGATGCGGACATCGGCACTGTATTCCTCGTAGGTCGATGTGCCGGACACGTAGGGGAGTGGCAGCGGGTCGCTGATCGATCCGGGGCCGGTCTCGGGGGCGTACGGCTCGATGGCCGGCGCGGAGGGGGATGCCTCGGGTCGAGGCCCCGCGTCGCCGTCGTCGCCGTAGTTCGAACTCGACGGGGACCAGATCAGTGCGGCGATCGAGAACGTGACGATGGCAGCCCACACGAGGGCCACTCCGGCGAGGATCGTGCCGGTCAGTGCGAGCCCCTTCGGCTGGCGCCGGACGAGAGCGATGATGCCGAGGACGGTGCCGACGAGCGCGACCACGAAGCCGAGGAACGGGATCCACGCGAAGACGAAAGCGGCGATCCCGACCGACAGGGCCGCGATCGCCAGCCCCTGCGGTCGGGACGGCGGCATCGGCCCGGTCGGGTAGCCCGCGTAGGCGGGGTAAGACGGGTAGACAGGCGGTGTGCCCGGGGTCGCCGTGGCGTACGGCGGCAGCACGGGGGCAGCGGGAGCAGGAGAGGGGATGCCGGCGGCCGGCGCAGCAGCATCGGCGGGAAGATACGCGGGAGCCGCGTGCCACGCCGCACCATCCCAGTAGCGCAGTTCGTTTCCGGCGTGCGGTGCCGGGTACCACCCGGCCGGCGTCGTGTCGCTCACGTCTGATCCCCCTTGTCGATGCGGTGCGAAACGCGGGCGGTGCCGCCTTCCACGTCGAGAGTACAAGCGCAAGGGGACGCCCATCGCGGGCTGTCCCCCGTAACGTCGGCCCTTGACGAAAGGAGCCGCTCCATGGCACACATCACGATCATCGGCGGACACGGAAAAGTCGGCCTGCTCCTCGCCCCCTTGCTCGTCGAGGCGGGACACGAGGTGACGTCCGTCATCCGCAATCCCGATCACCGCGACGACGTCGCTCGCACCGGCGCGACCCCGCTCGTCGCGGACGTGTCGGCATCCGACACCGATGCGCTCACCGAGCTCTTGGCCGACAGCGACGCCGTCGTGTGGTCGGCGGGTGCGGGAGGCGGTTCACCCGAGCGGACATACGCGGTCGACCGGGATGCCGCGATCCGCTCCATCGATGCGGCTGTCGCCGCCGAGGCGCGGCGCTACCTGATGGTCTCGTACTTCGGCGCGGGCCCCGACCACGGCGTGGACCCCTCCGACGGTTTCTACGCGTACGCCGAGTCGAAGGCCGCTGCCGACGAGCACCTGCGTGAGGCCGACCTCGACTGGACGATCCTCGCGCCCTCCGCGCTGACGCTCGACGAGCCGACCGGGAAGATCGACGCGGAAGCCGAGAAGGGCACGTCGGTGTCTCGTGCCGACGTCGCTGCCGTGATCGCCGCGGCTGTGGCGGACCCGACCACGATCGGACGCACGATCTCCTTCAACGCGGGAGATCAGGCGATCCCGGACGCGATCCGCGCCTGAGCCTTCTCGCGCTCAGGGGCCGACGGGGGCCGGTGCATCCTCACGGGTGGCACCGGCATCCGTCGTCGCACTCCGCTCGGTGAGGGCGGTGAACAGCTTCTTCGCGAGGTAGGCGTGACCCTCATCGGAAGGATGCTTCCGCCCCGCGCCCGTGTCGATCATCTCGAGATAGTTCGCGGGGGTCAGCCACTGCTCCTGGAGCGGCGAGATGTACCACCAGTTCCGCGCGTCTGCTGCGGCATCGAGGTCGGCGTCGATGCGCGCCGTTCCTTCGTCGATCGGGAACTCGTGCGGGGTCGGGCCGAAGATGACGATCTGGGCGCTCGGGAACAGCCGCGCGAACGTGTCCCACGTAGCGTCGACCGCCTCGCGGTAGCCGCGTTCGCCCTGCTGACGGTCGTTGATCGAGCCCTGGATGATGATCAGGTCGTAGTCCGCGGCCGGGTTGAGCGTCTGCGCTCGGCGACGGAAGTCCGGCCCGTCGAAACCGGGCTTCATGTAGCCCGATCCCCGAACGCCGTCGACGGTCACGTTCCAGCCGCTCAGCCCGCCCAGACGGTACGCGTATCCCTCGGTCGGAATCGTCGCTGCCGCTCCGTACGTCCACGAATCGCCGAACACGAGCACGTCGGCGTCTGCGGGAATCGAGAGAGGCTCGACCTCGCTCACGGCGCCCACGGAGGTCGCGGCGGCGACGGTGGGCGTGCTCTGCCATGGCTGCCAGGCGGCCAGTGCAACGATCGCGGCAACCCCTGCGGCGACGACGCCGAGCCCCCAGCCGCGCGCGCGTCGTTCAGAGGTCATGCGACGAGGCTAAGCGATCCGAGGCTGTCTCGACGCCACTGTTCACCTCGCCGACACATATGCTCCGCGTGCGAGGATTGATCGGTGCAGCGTGTCGTCAGAGCGGAACTCGACCTCGACGTCGAAGGTGAGCTCGACCTCATCCTCTCGGTCGCCGTGGCCGCAGGTGTCCCCGTCGCTCACGAGCGGCTCACGCTCGAGCGGAACGGTCAGGACCTCGTCCCGACGGTGATGACGGATGCCGCCGGCACCCGCCTGCACCGTATCCGTGTCGGCGCGGGACCGGTCCGAGTGCGCTACGACGCCCGTGTCGAGGGCGGCGCCGAGCGCCGTTCCGCGTCGGAGCTCGACACCGCTGTGTATCTGCGTCCGAGCCGCTACGCACCGTCGGACTCGGTGTTCGGACAGGCGCGGCGTCAGTTCGGGGGCCTCCGGGGGAGCGATCTGCTCGCCGCGGTGGAGGCCTACGTCGCCGAGACCGTCACCTACTCGCCCGGTCTGTCGCTCGGCACCGACTCCGCCGTCACGACCCTCGCCACGGGTCAGGGAGTCTGCCGGGACTACGCGCATCTCGTCATCGCGCTGCTGCGGGCGATGGACGTGCCCGCCCGGTACGTCGCGTGCTACGCGCCGGGGCTGGTCCCGATGGACTTCCACGCCGTCGCGGAGGCGTGGATCGACGGGCGCTGGCTGGTCGTCGATGCGACCCGGCTCTCCAACCGCCGGAGCCTCGTTCGGATCGCGACGGGAAGGGATGCCGCGGACTGCGCGTTCCTCAGCTATTACGGCGCCAACCTCGCCCTGCCGCGGATGATCGTGGACGCACACGTCGAGGGGGACGGCGACGCGGTGGCCGCGGCATCCGATCCGCTGCGCGACGACCGCACCGAACTCATCTCATTGGCGTGACCGCCATCCCCCCAGCAGCGGCGAGATGGTTAGGGTGATGCCTACAACCCGGGAGCACAATGTGAAGACCGCTGACGATGCGATACGACGCGCGATCATCGAGGAATACGGTGTGCTCGGCGGAGCCCCGGAGCCCGATCTCCAGGGTCTCGTGCAGTTGGCGGCGACGATCTGCGGTGTCCCGACCGCCGTGATCAACATCATCGACGACCGCTCCCAGCATCAGATCGCCGCCGTCGGGATCGAGCCGGCGGTGTGCAGCCGCGAGGACTCCATGTGCGCCGTGGTGTTCCGTGAGCCCGGGCACACCGTGGTGAGCGATGCTGCCCTCGACGAGCGTTTCGCCACGAACCCCTTCGTCACGGGAGAAGTCGCCCACGTCCGCTTCTACGCGTCGAGTCCCCTCATCACCCCGTCTGGCGTGCCCATCGGCACGATCTGCATCTTCGACGACAAGCCGCGCGACCTGCCCGAGGACGAAAGCGCCGCCCTCGCCCTCATCGCCCATCAGATCGTGGACGTGCTCGAGCTCCGACGCCTGACGCGCGAGCTCGGCGAATCGAACGAGCAGCTAGAGAACTTCGCCGCACAGGTCGCCCACGACCTCCGCAACCCGCTCACGGCTCTCACGGGGTACATCGAACTCGCGTCCGAAGTCCCCGAGGTCGCCGGCCTTCCCGCTGCGTCCCGCGCGCTGGCGCGCGCCGAGTCCGTCGCCGACCGGATGTCGGGCATGATCGCGCGTCTGCTCGACTACGCCAGCGTCGGGGGAGCCCCGATCCGTCGCAGCGCTGTCGACATCGCCCCGCTGGTCGCCGCGACGATGGACGACCTGCGCACCGGGGGGCACGACAACGGCGCCGAGGTCACGGTCGAGGCATCCGCGTCCGTGCCCGCCGACCCGACGCTCCTGGGCGTCCTGGTGCAGAACCTCGTCGGGAACGCCGTGAAGTTCGCCGGTGCCGGTGAACTCACCCCGCAGATCGCCGTCACCGTGGGGACGGTCGTCGCGGGCGTGCTGATCACGGTCGACGACAACGGACCGGGCGTCCCGGTCGACGAGCGCGACCTCGTCCTCGAGCCCCTCGAGCGCGGATCCAACGTCGAGGTCCCCGGTTTCGGCATCGGTCTCGCCACGTGCCGCCGCATCGTCGAGTCGCACGGCGGCCGAATGGGCATCGACGACTCGCCGTCGGGTGGCGCCCGCGTCTGGGTGGTCCTGCCGTCGGCGTGAGGATCGGCTGAAACGTAGACTTGACGGGTTATGACTCCCGAAGCCCTCGCCGCAGCCCTCCTCGCCGTCGTCACCCCCCTCGTCGAGGCACGACGACCCGGCGCAGGTGACGCGCTCACGGTGTCGGACTTCCCCGTCGAGCGTCCGAAGAACCGCGATCACGGCGACTGGGCGTCCAACGCGGCGCTGAAGCTGTCGAAGCAGATCGGCGCGAACCCGCGCGAGTTCGCGGCGGAGGTCGCCGCTGCCCTCGCCGCGCTCGACGGCATCGCCTCCGTCGAGGTCGCCGGTCCCGGGTTCATCAACATCCGACTGGATGCCGCCGCTGCCGGCGCGCTCGCGAAGACCATCGTCGAGGCGGGCGCCGCCTTCGGCCACGGGCGCACTCAGGAGGGCAACACGATCAACCTCGAGTTCGTCAGCGCCAACCCGACCGGCCCCATGCACATTGGTCACACCCGCTGGGCCGCGCTCGGCGACGCGATCGCCCGCTTGCTGCTGGCGAGCGGTGCGACGCTCGTCCGCGAGTTCTACATCAACGACGCCGGCGCGCAGATGGAGCGCTTCGGCCGGTCCGTGCTGGCCCGTATCCAGGGTGAGCCGGCCCCCGAGGACGGCTATGCCGGGGCGTACATCGACGACCTCGCGACGCGCGTCGCCGAGGCTGAGCCCGGAATCGGCGACCTCCCCGAGGAGGAGCGCGTGGCCGTGGCCCGCGACAAGGCCTACGAGTTGCAGCTCGCGGAGCTCCAGGCATCCCTCGCGAAGTTCAACGTCCACTTCGACGTCTTCTTCAGCGAGCGGACTCTCCACGCGAAGAGCGCGGACGGCGGCCCGAGCCTCGTCGACGAGGCCGTCGATCGCTTGCGTGCGCAGGGTCACGTCTTCGACGCCGAGGGCGCCGTGTGGGTGCGGACGACCGACTTCGGCGACGACAAGGACCGCGTCATCCGGCGCTCCAACGGCGAGTACACCTACTTCGCCGCCGACGCCGCGTACTACCTGAACAAGGGCGACCGCGGCTTCGCGCACAAGATCTACCTGCTCGGCGCCGACCACCACGGCTACGTCCACCGTCTGAAGGCGCTCGCGGGAGCGGCCGGTGACGACCCCGAGAAGGACATCGAGGTGCTCATCGGCCAGCTCGTCTCCATCAACGGAGCGCGGCTGTCGAAGCGGGCCGGCAACATCATTGAGCTCGACGACCTGCGCGAATGGCTCGGCACCGATGCCCTCCGCTACTCGCTCGCACGCTACCCGGCCGACTCGCCTCTCACGCTCGACCCCGAGATCCTGCAGAAGCGGACGAACGACAACCCCGTGTTCTACGTGCAGTACGCCCACGCGCGCACGCACAACGTCGCCCGGAACGCTGCCGAATCGGGCGTCGCTCGCGATGCGTTCGCTCCGGAGCTCCTGACGCACGAGACGGAGTCCGCTCTCCTCGGCGCCCTGCAGGAGTTCCCGCGGCTCGTGGCCTTCGCCGCTGAGCTCCGCGAGCCTCACCGCATCGCCCGCTACCTCGAGGAGCTCGCGAGCCTGTACCACCGCTGGTACGACTCCTGCCGGGTCACGCCGCTCGGCGACGAAGAGGTCTCGGATGTGCACCGCACCCGCCTGTGGCTGAACGACGCCACCGGACAGGTCCTTCGCAACGGCCTCGACCTGCTCGGCGTCAGCGCTCCCGAGCGGATGTGACGTGGCGACCGTGACGGAGGTGCGACCGGCGCGACGTCCTCCTCGTCGACGCGCGGTGTGGATCGTCGTGACCCTGGTCGCGGTCGTCGTCGTCCTCGTCGCCGCGGAGATCACGGCTCGCATCGTTGCGCCCCAGCTCATCCGGGATCGCATCGTCGAGAGCGCCGGGCTCCCGGCGGATCAGCAGATCGACGTCGACATCCCCGCGCCGCTTCTGCTCCCGCTGCTCGTGGTGGGGCAGCTGCCGGAGATCCGGCTCACAGCGGACGACGTCGAGCTCAACGGCATCACGGCGGACGTCGATGTGACGGCGCAGGACGTGCCGATGTATCGGGATGCCGACTGGTCGGGTGCCTCCGCGACCGTCGTCCTCGACGAAGCTCAGACCCGCGCACTGCTCTCGACGGTCGACGGGTTCCCCGCTGACGCGTTCACCCTCAAGGCGCCGGAGATCGCGCTCGACACCTCCTTCCCCGTCTTCGGTGCGTCGGTGCCGGTCGGCGTGAGCCTCTCGGCAGAGGCCCGAAAGGGAGAGATCGTGCTCTCGCCCACCAGCTTCCGCCTCGGCGATGCCGATGTGTCCGCGGATGCACTCCGCCAGCAGCTGGGCCCGCTCGTCGGATCGCTCCTGGAGGACTGGCCTGTCTGCGTCGCCCAGTACCTGCCGAAGGCGATGACGCTGACGGGGGTCGCCATCGAGGACCGCGGGATCGTCGCAGACTTCGAGGTCGACAGCGCGATCCTGCGCGACCCGGCCGCCCAGGCAACCGGTTCCTGCGCCGACGCCTCGTAGCGTCACGGGACCGGGGGCCGCGGCCACGGTGCCCTAGACTGTGGGCACTGTCGGGGCGTGGCCGCACCGCCCGACGTACCCGTCCCACTTTCGATTGGTGCCCCTGCGTGTCCACCACCTCCGACCGCCCCGCCGTTCCTGAGTGGCTCTTGCCGCCGGATGATGCGAATGCGCTCGTCGAGACTGTCTGGCCCGCTGGGGCGGCTCGCGACGAGTCCGGGGCGATCGTGCTGGGCGGCGTGTCGGCGACCGAACTCGCCGAGCGATTCGGGACGCCGCTCTACGTCGTCGACGAAGACCTCGTCCGCGCCCGTGCGCGCGAGGTGCTGACCGCGTTCCGGGACGCCGCGGCCCGCCACGGCGGCACCGCCCGGGTCTACTACGCCGGCAAGGCCTTCCTGACGACCGACGTCGTGCGGTGGGTCACCGCGGAAGGCCTCGGCGTCGACGTCGCGAGCGGCGGCGAGCTCGCCGTCGCCCTCGCTGCCGGAGCCGACCCGGCTCACCTCGGGCTTCACGGCAACAACAAGCTCGTCCCCGAGATCGCCCGCGCCGTGCGCGTCGGTGTCGGCTCGATCGTCATCGACTCGCTCGTCGAGATCGAGCGCATCGCTGACGAGGCCGCCGCGCAGGGCGTCGTCCAGACCGTCCTCGTCCGGGTCAACAGCGGCGTCCACGCCGAGACGCACGACTTCCTCGCGACCGCCCACGAGGATCAGAAGTTCGGCTTCGCCCTGACGGATGCCGAGGCGGCGGTCGCCCGCATCCGCGAACTGCCGTCGCTCCGCTTCGCGGGCCTCCACTGCCACATCGGCTCGCAGATCTTCGGCACCGCCGGCTTCGCCGAGTCCGCGGCCCGCGTCGTCGAGCTGCACGCACGCCTCCGCGAGGGAGGCGACGTTCCGCTTCTGAACCTGGGCGGCGGCTTCGGCATCGCCTACACGTCGAAGGACGACCCGACCCCGATCGCCGAGCTCGCCGACGGGATCGTCGCGGCGGTCGCGCGCGAGTGCGAGACCCGCGGCATCCCGCTCCCCGAGCTCGCCTTCGAACCGGGCCGCACCATCGTCGGACGCGCGGGAGTGACCCTGTACAGCGTCGGCACGGTGAAGCCCGTCCGCGTCTCGGACGACCTCGAGCGCGTCTACGTGAGCGTCGATGGCGGCATGAGCGACAACGCCCGGACGGCGCTCTACGGTGCGGATTACACCGCGCGCATCGCCGGCCGTCGGAGCGACGCCCAGCCCGCGCTGACGCGCGTCGTCGGCCGCCACTGCGAAGCGGGCGACATCGTCGTCTCCGCCGAGTACCTTCCGGCGGATGTCGAACCGGGCGACCTGCTCGCCGTCGCCGCCACCGGGGCCTACTGCTTCTCGCTCGCGAGCAACTACAACTACCTGACCCGTCCCCCCGTCGTCGCCGTCGGCGGTGGCGCCGCGCGGCTGATCGTCCGCGGCGAGGACGAGAACGACCTGCTGGCGCGCGACCTCGGCGTCGCACCGGCCGCATCCCGCACCCCCGAGGAGTCCGCATGATCGAACCCCGTCGCCTCCGCGTCGCCCTGCTGGGAGCCGGCGCCGTCGGATCCCAGGTCGCACGCCTGCTGCTGACCCACGCCGATGAGCTCGCCGACCGCGCCGGTGCGCCTCTCGACCTCGTCGGGATCGCCGTCCGCGACGTCGACGCCCCCCGCGAGACCGACCTGCCCCGCGAGCTGTACACGACCGATGCCGACACCCTCATCGCCGGTGCCGACATCGTCATCGAGGTCACCGGCGGGCTCGAGCCCGCGCGCACCCGCATCCTCCACGCCCTCGCCTCCGGCGCCGACGTCGTCACGGCCAACAAGGCTCTCCTCGCGACGCACGGCAGTGAGATCTTCGACGCCGCCGATCAGGTCGGTGCGACCGTCGCATACGAGGCCGCCGTGGCCGGCGCCATCCCGATCATCCGTCCGCTTCGCGATTCGCTGGCCGGCGACCGCGTCCGTCGGATCATGGGCATCGTCAACGGCACGACGAACTACATCCTCGACCGCATGGACCGCGAAGGACTCGGCTTCGACAAGGTCCTCGCCGAGGCGCAGCGCCTCGGGTACGCCGAGGCCGACCCGACGGCGGATGTCGAGGCCTACGACGCCGCACAGAAGGCGGCGATCCTCGCGAGCCTCGCCTTCCACACCTCCGTCCCGCTCGACGCCGTCCACCGCGAGGGCATCACCTCGGTGGATGCCGGTGTCATCGAGGCCGCTCGCAAGGCCGGCTACGTCGTGAAGCTGCTCGCCGTGTGCGAGCGGCTGGTCGACCAGCCGGATGCCGCGCCGACCGGCGAAGCCATCTCGGTCCGGGTCTACCCGGCACTCGTTCCGCGCGAGCACCCGCTGGCGTCCGTCCACGGCGCGAACAACGCCGTGTTCGTCGAGGCCGAGGCCGCGGGCGACCTCATGTTCTACGGCGCGGGAGCCGGGGGAGTGCAGACCGCGTCCGCCGTCCTCGGCGACGTCGTCTCGGCCGCGCGCCGGCACGTCGCCGGTGGCCCCGGTGTCGGTGAGTCGACGCGCGCGAACCTTCCGATCGTGCCGATCGGCCGCATCCGGACGAGCTGCCAGATCACCCTCGAGGTCGACGACAAGCCGGGCGTGCTCGCGACGGTCGCCGGCATCCTCAGCGACGGGAACGTGTCGATCGCGACCGTCGAACAGACCACCTCGGGCGGCGCCGTCGCCCGGGAGAGCGGGGATGCCGTCGCGCACCTCGTCATCGGAACCCACACGGCCCGGGAGCAGGACCTGGCCGACACCGTCGAACGGCTCGCTGCCACCAGCGCCGTCCGACGCGTGGTCTCGGTCCTGCGGGTAGAAGGAGATTGACATGGCACACGTCTGGCGCGGAGTCCTCCGCGAGTTCGCCGATCGACTGGGCGTCACCGACGCGTCGACCGTCGTCACCCTCGGCGAGGGCGGTACCCCCCTCATCCCCGCCGCGTCGCTGTCGCGCATCACGGGTGCCGACGTGTACATCAAGTTCGAGGGCATGAACCCGACCGGCTCGTTCAAGGACCGTGGCATGACCGTCGCCCTCTCCCGCGCCGTCGAGCACGGCGCCGAGGCCGTCATCTGTGCCTCGACGGGCAACACCTCGGCATCCGCTGCCGCCTACGCCGCGCACGCCGGCATCACGGCGGCCGTCCTCGTCCCCGAGGGCAAGATCGCGATGGGCAAGCTCAGCCAGGCCGTCGCCCACAACGGCCGTCTCATCCAGATCCGCGGCAACTTCGACGACTGCCTCGAGATCGCCCGCGAACTCGCCGGCGGCTACAAGGTGCACCTCGTCAACTCGGTCAACCCCGACCGCATCGAGGGTCAGAAGACCGCGGCCTACGAGGTCGTCAGCCAGCTCGGCGACGCTCCCGACTTCCACTTCATCCCCGTCGGCAACGCCGGCAACTACACCGCCTACTCCCGCGGCTACCGCGAAGAGGCCGAGCGCGGCGTCGCGACACGCGTGCCCCGCATGTTCGGCTTCCAGGCCGAGGGCTCCGCGCCCCTCGTCCGCGGCGAGATCGTCAAGAACCCCGAGACGATCGCCTCCGCGATCCGCATCGGCAACCCCGCCTCGTGGGACCTCGCGCTCGAGGCGCGGTCCGCGACGGACGGCTGGTTCGGCGCGATCGACGACGAGCGCATCCTCGCGGCGCAGAAGCTCCTCGCCGGCACCGTGGGCGTCTTCGTCGAGCCGGCCTCCGCCATCAGCGTGGCGGGCCTTCTCGACCGTGCCGAGGCGGGCGTGATCCCCAACGGCGCGAAGGTCGTCCTGACCGTCACCGGTCACGGTCTGAAGGACCCGCAGTGGGCGCTTCGCAACCCCGACGGCACGCAGGTAGAGCCGCTCGTCGTTGACGCCGCGACCAGCGAGGTCGCGTCGGCGCTCGACCTCACCCGCGTGGCGGGATGACGCTCGCCGGGCGCAGCGTCGCCGTTCGCGTCCCCGCGACGAGCGCCAACCTCGGCCCCGGGTTCGACACCCTCGGTCTCGCCCTGAGCGTGCACGACGAGCTCGTCGTGACCGCCCTCGACGGACCGGGGCTCGAGATCGACGTCTCCGGAGAGGGAGCCGCAGACGTCCCGACGGATGCCTCGCACCTCGTGGTCCGCTCGATGGCGTACGCGTTCGAGGCGGCCGGCCGGCCGATGCCCGGCATCCGTCTGCGCGCGCACAACGTGATCCCGCACGGGCGCGGCATGGGGTCCTCGGGTGCCGCCGTCGTCGCGGGCCTGCTGGCGGCGCAGGGCCTGCTCGAGGGTGATGTCACCCTCGGTCCCGAGACACTCCTGCGGCTCGCGACCGAACTCGAGGGGCACCCCGACAACGTGGCGCCCGCGCTGTTCGGCGGACTCACGATCGCCTGGATGGACCAGAACGGACCGCAGCACAAGAAGCTCGCCGTGCACCGCGGCGTCTCGCCGCTCGTGTTCGTCCCCGAGTTCACGATGTCGACGTCGGTCGCGCGGGGTCTCGCGCCGCTCCATGTCACGCGTGAAGACGCGGTGTTCAACGTGTCCCGCTCCGCACTTCTCATCGCCGCGCTGACGCAGAGCCCCGAGCTGCTGATGGCCGCGACGGAGGACAAGCTCCACCAGTCGTACCGGGCCGAGGCGATGCCCGCGACCGACGTCCTCGTTCGGGGGCTGCGCTCCGCGGGGTTCGCGGCGGTCGTCTCGGGCGCGGGCCCGAGCGTCCTCGTCCTCGCCGACGGGCCGGGCCGCCGGCTCGAGGCCGTCGAGTACGCGGCATCCTCCACCGACACGCCTTGGAAGCCGCTTCTGCTGGCCGTCGATGTGCGGGGTGGTACAGTGAGGGACTATACGGAGGATGCCACGTAATCACGTGAATCTGCCCTCCACTCGCAATCTGCGAACCACCGCACACCCCTTCTGACGGGACTGCGCAACTCTGTGCCTGCGCGAACACCCCGCTGAAGACTTGGCTCCGTCGTGGACGGGACCACCTGCGGTTATGACTTTCCACATCTGAAAGGGAGAACTCGTGGAGTCCATCTCCGAGATCCAGACCGGCGACGACGTCGCCACCGGCAGCACGGCTGCCGAAGAAATCACCACGGATGCCGCTGGCACCGAGTCGACCGCGAACACGCCCGTCGACGCCGCCGAAGAGGCACCTGCCGACGACGAGGCTGCGGAGCAGCCCGCTGCGGCTCCGGTCGCCGACGAGGCCGCCACCGAGCAGCCGGTCGCCGAGAAGCGTCCGGCCACGAAGCGCCTGACGGCAGCCGAGAAGGCCGCCGCCGCCGCGGAGAAGTCCGCCGACGAGCAGCCGGCCGACGAGAAGCCTGCGAAGGCGCCGCGCAAGCGTGCTCCGCGCCGCGCCAAGAGCGCCGACCTCGCCGCCGCGGAGGCCACCCCCGTCGCCGACGAGGCCCCCGCCGCCGACAGCCCCGCCGTCGAGACCCCCGCTGCAGAGGCTCCCGCCGCGGCGGCTCCCGTTGCCGAGGCCGACGTACCTGCAGCCGAGACGCCCGCGACGGACGCCCCTGACGCGAACGCCGCGCCCGAGGCTCCCGCTGAGCAGGCTTCCGCTGAGCAGGCTCCCGCTGACACGAACGCCGCCGCAGCCGCATCCGCCGACGACACCGACGGTGCCGGCGAGGGCAACAGCCGCAGCCGTTCGCGCAGCCGCAGCCGCAGCCGCAACCGCAACAAGGGCGAGAACGCCCCGAACAACAACGGGCAGAACGGCAACGGGCAGAACGAGAACGCCCGCGGCGGGAACGCTCAGAACGACAACTCGCGAAACGACAACCCCCGGGGCGACAACTCCCGCGGCGCCAACGCGCAGAACGCGCCCGCCGACAAGCCGGCCGTCGAGTCGACGTTCGACGACGAGCAGGGCCAGGGTCAGGGACGCGGCCGTCAGCGCAACAAGCGCCGCGGACAGACCACGAACGACGAGTTCGACACCGAGATCGGCGAGGACGACGTCCTCATCCCGATTGCCGGCATCCTCGACGTCCTCGACAACTACGCGTTCGTCCGCACCACGGGGTACCTCCCCGGTCAGAGCGACGTCTACGTCTCGCTCGGCCAGGTGAAGAAGTACAACCTCCGCAAGGGTGACGCCGTCGTCGGTGCGATCAAGCAGCCGCGCGAGGGCGAGCAGTCGAGCCGCCAGAAGTACAACGCGCTCGTCAAGGTCGACGCCGTCAACGGCCTCTCGGTCGAAGACGCCGCGACGCGTGTCGAGTTCGGTCAGCTGACCCCGCTCTACCCGCAGGAGCGCCTCCGCCTCGAGACGGCGCCCGAGAAGCTCACGCAGCGCATCATCGACCTGGTCGCTCCCATCGGCAAGGGCCAGCGCGGCCTCATCGTCGCGCCCCCGAAGGCCGGTAAGACGATCGTGCTGCAGCAGATCGCGAACGCGATCGCGACGAACAACCCCGAGGTCCACCTCATGGTCGTTCTCGTCGACGAGCGTCCCGAAGAGGTCACCGACATGCAGCGAACCGTGAAGGGCGAGGTCATCGCCTCCACCTTCGACCGCCCCGCCGAGGACCACACGACCGTCGCCGAGCTCGCCATCGAGCGTGCGAAGCGCCTCGTCGAGCTCGGTCGCGACGTCGTCGTGCTGCTCGACTCGATCACCCGTCTGGGCCGCGCCTACAACATCTCGGCGCCCACCTCGGGCCGTGTGCTCACCGGCGGCGTCGACGCCTCGGCGCTCTACCCGCCGAAGCGCTTCTTCGGTGCGGCGCGCAACATCGAGAACGGCGGATCACTCACGATCCTCGCCACCGCGCTCGTCGAGACCGGCTCCAAGATGGACGACGTGATCTTCGAGGAGTTCAAGGGCACCGGCAACAGCGAACTGCGCCTGTCGCGTCAGCTCGCCGACAAGCGGATCTTCCCCGCCGTCGACGTCAACGCGTCGAGCACGCGCCGCGAGGAGATGCTCCTCTCGGCCGACGAGGTCAAGATCACGTGGAAGCTGCGTCGCGCCCTCGCCGGCCTCGACCAGCAGCAGGCCCTCGAGGTCGTCCTCGGCAAGCTGAAGGAAACGACGTCCAACGTCGAGTTCCTCGTGCAGATGCAGAAGTCGATGCCGGCCCCGGCTGCCGGCGGCCACGAGAACAGCATCCGCTGAGCCTTCCTCCGTGTTCGAGTCCGTTCAGACGCTGATCGACGAGCACCGCGCGGTCCAGGAGGAACTCTCCGACCCCGCGGTGCACGCCGATGCGTCGCGCGCCAAGCGCGTCAACCGGCGGTACGCGGAGCTCTCCCGCATCGTCGCCGCCTATGACGCCTGGCGTGGGTCGGAAGAAGACCTCGCGGCGGCGCGCGAACTCGCGAAAGAGGATGCCGCCTTCGCCGAGGAGGTCCCGGCTCTCGAGCAGCGGCTCGCCGACACGCAGGAGAAGCTCCGGCGCCTCCTCATCCCGCGCGACCCCGACGACGCGCGCGACGTGATCCTCGAGATCAAGGCGGGAGAGGGCGGCGCCGAGTCGGCGCTGTTCGCCGCCGACCTCCTTCGCATGTACCTGCAGTACGCGGCATCCCGGGGCTGGAAGACCGAGCTCCTCGAGCGCAACGAATCGGACCTGGGCGGCTACAAGGACGTTCAGATCGCGATCAAGGGCTCCTCGACCGATCCGGCACAGGGCGTTTGGGCGCACCTCAAGTACGAGGGCGGCGTGCACCGTGTGCAGCGTGTCCCCGCGACCGAGTCCCAGGGGCGCATCCACACTTCCACGACCGGCGTCCTCGTCTTTCCCGAGGTCGACGAGCCCGAAGAAGTGCAGATCGACGCGAACGACCTCAAGATCGACGTCTTCCGATCGTCGGGTCCGGGTGGACAGTCGGTCAACACGACCGACTCCGCCGTCCGCATCACGCACGTGCCGTCCGGCATCGTCGTCTCGATGCAGAACGAGAAGAGTCAGCTGCAGAACCGTGAGGCGGGTATGCGCGTTCTTCGTGCACGCCTGCTCGCGAAACAGCAGGAGGAACGTGATGCCGCGGCATCCGACGCCCGCCGGTCGCAGATCCGCGGGATGGACCGCTCCGAGCGCATCCGCACGTACAACTTCCCCGAGAACCGCATCGCCGATCACCGCACCGGGTACAAGGCCTACAACCTCGACCAGGTGATGGACGGCGCGCTGGGGCCCCTCATCGACTCCGCGATCGCCGCGGATGAAGAGGCCCAGCTGGCGGCTGTCGGCTCGGAGGGCTGACCCGGCATCGGCCGGGGCGAAGGAGGAGACCATGGCGTCGCATGCATTCGACGGCATCACCGAGGAGCAGCTCCGCTCCCGCGGCAGCATGAAGTGGACGGATCACCCCGGCACGATCGGGGCGTGGGTCGCCGAGATGGACTTCGGTGTCGCGCCTGTCATCAGAGACGCCCTCGAGCGCGCGCTCGACGACGGCGCCACGGGGTATCTCCCCACCGCCTTCTCGGCGGAGCTCGCTGAGGCGACTGCGGCCTGGTACGCCAGGACCACCGGCTGGGAGGTCGACCCCGGCCGCATCCACCCCCTTCCCGACGTGATCTCGGCCTTCGAACTCGCGATCGAGCGGTTCAGCGCTCCCGGCTCGGCGGTCATCGTCCCGACGCCTGCGTACATGCCCTTCCTCTTCGTGCCCGAGATGCACGGGCGCCGCGTGATCCAGGTGCCGAGCATCGAGGTCGAGGGTCGGATGACGATGGACCTCGACGGCGTCGCTGCGGCCTTCGACGATGGCGGGGGACTGCTCGTCCTCTGCAACCCCCACAATCCGCTGGGGACCGTCGCCACCCCCGCCGAGCTGGCAGCGATCGCCGAGGTCGTGCATGCGAAGGGCGGCCGGGTCTTCTCCGACGAGATCCACGCTCCTCTCGTCTACGCACCCGCGCGCCACGTGCCCTACGCGTCCGTCTCCGACATCGCCGCCGACCACACGGTGACCGCGGTGTCGGCCTCGAAGGCCTGGAACCTCGCGGGCCTCAAGTGCGCGCAGATCGTCCTCTCCAACGAGGCGGATGCGATCGCGTGGGAGGAGTTCGGTCCGTGGGCGGGCCACGGCACCTCGACCCTCGGTGTCATCGCGAACACGGCCGCGTTCACCGACGGCGGGCCCTGGCTCGATGACGTCGTGACCTACCTCGACGGCAACCGGCGTCTGCTGGTCGAACTGCTCGCGGAGCACGCGCCGCGGGCGCAGGTGCGGATGCCGGAGGGCACCTACATCGCGCTCATCGACGTGCGAGACTACCGACTCGAGGGAGACCTGGGGGAGTGGTTCCGCGAGCACGCCGGAGTCGCGATGACCGACGGGCTCGCCTGCGGCGACGCTGCGGCCGGACACGTCCGCTTCGTCTTCTCGCTGCCGCGTCCGCTCCTGCGCGACGCCGTGGAGCGCATCGGCCGGGCGCTCGCAGCCCTCGACTGACGACTCAGATGTGGTACTCGGGCGCCATCAGGATCGCCCGGGTGTCCTCATTCGTCGCGCGTCGCCGCGCCCGCGCCGGCACTCCCACCAGCACCGAGTCGGCCGGGGCATCCTTCGTGACGACGGCGTTCGCGCCGATCACCGAGTGCGCCCCGATGACGACGGGTCCGAGGATCTTCGCGCCCGCTCCGACGGCGACACCGTCTTCGAGGGTCGGATGCCGCTTGCCCGCATCCCGGGTCCGTCCGCCGAGCGTGACGCCGTGGTACAGCATGACGTCGTCGCCGACCTCGGCCGTCTCGCCGATCACGACGCCCATGCCGTGATCGATGAAGAAGCGCCGCCCGATGCGGGCGCCGGGGTGGATCTCGATGCCCGTGAGCCAGCGGGTGAGCTGCGAGATCGCCCGCGCCGGGAACCGTCGGCCGCGCCGCCACAGGGCGTGCGCGACCCGGTGGCTCCACACGGCGTGGAGCCCCGGGTATAGCAGCGCGATCTCGAGACCGCCGCGCGCGGCGGGGTCCCGCAGCTTGGCGGAGGCGATGTCCTCGCGGATGGAGCCGGTCGCCGTGGCGATGCCGCGGCCGAACGAGGAGGCGATGCGGGGCACGGCGGACCTTTCGGGAGGTGTCGTGCGGGTCAGTCGCGGAACTCCTCGAAGAGCGCCGTCGAGAGGTAGCGCTCGCCGAACGACGGGATGATGACGACGATGTTCTTGCCCTCGGCCTCGGGGCGGGCGGCGACCTGGAGCGCAGCCCAGATCGCGGCACCCGACGAGATGCCGACGAGGATGCCCTCGGTCGTCGCGACCTTCTTCGCGATCGCGATGGCGTCGTCGAACGTGACGTCCTGGACCTCGTCGATCACGCCCTGATCGAGGATCGGGGGGATGAAGTTGGGTCCGATGCCCTGGATCTTGTGGGGGCCGGGCTTGCCCTCGGTCAGAAGGGGCGAGTCCTTGGGCTCGACGGCGACGACCTTCGCGGACGGCACGCGCTCCTTGAGGACCTGGCCGACACCCGTGATGGTGCCGCCGGTGCCGATCCCGGCGACGAAGTAGTCGACCGCGCCGTCGGTGTCGCGGAGGATCTCCTCGGCGGTGGTCTTCCGGTGGATCTCGACGTTGGCCTGGTTGGCGAACTGCTTCGCGAGGACGGCGCCGGGGGTCTCGGCGGCGATGCGCTCGGCCTCGCCGACGGCGCCCTTCATTCCGAGGGAGGGGTCGGTCAGCACGAGCTCGGCGCCGTAGGCGCGCAGCAGCATCCGTCGCTCCGTGGACATCGACGACGGCATCGTCAGGATGACCTTGTAGCCGCGGGCCGCGCCCACCATGGCGAGGGCGATGCCGGTGTTGCCGCTCGTGCCCTCGACGATCGTGCCGCCGGGCTTGAGCTCGCCCGAGGCCTCTGCGGCATCGACGATCGCGATGCCGAGGCGGTCCTTCACGGAGGATGCCGGGTTGTAGAACTCGAGCTTCGCCAGGATCGTCCCGGGCAGGCCCTCCGACACGCGGTTCAATCGGACGAGGGGGGTGTTGCCGAATGCGCTGGTGATGTCGGAGTGGATGCCGGTCATGGGATGCCTTCCGTGTGGATGGAGAACGAGGTCGCGGTTCAGGTAGCCGCGATGCGCCCACCAGCCTACGGTCCTCGCACCGCCCGTGGCCCCGTGTGACGCCGGACGGCGCGGTATCCTGGGGTCTCCCATGTCGACTTCACGGATCTCCGACGCGCCCGCGGGCAGCGACCTCGCCCCGCTCGTGCGGAGCGCAGCCGAGCGTCTCGCCGCCGCCGGCGTCCCGTCCGCCGACGTCGATGCGGAGCTCCTCGCCGCCCACGTTCTCGGCATCGGCCGCGGCGAGCTCGCCGCAGCGATGATCCGGGGCGCCCGGATGCCGGAGCCCGAGGCGACCCGGTTCGCGCAGGTCATCGAGCGGCGCGCCTCCCGCGAGCCGCTGCAGCACCTCACGGGCAGGGCGCCGTTCCGCCACCTCGAGCTGCGGGTGGGTCCCGGCGTGTTCGTTCCTCGCCCCGAAACGGAGATGGTGGCGCAGCTCGCCATCGACGCGCTCCGCGAAGCTCCGGGGCCCGACCCGGTCGCCGTCGACCTCGGCACGGGCAGCGGAGCGCTCGCGCTCGCGCTCGCGACCGAAGTGCCCCACGCGCGGGTGCACGCGGCGGAGAACTCCGTCGACGCGTTCATCTGGGCGAAGGAGAACTTCGCGGACCACGCTCCCCACGCCCGTCTCGCGTTCATCGACCTGGCCGACGCGTTCCCCGAGCTCGACGGCACCGTCTCGGTCGTCGTCTCCAACCCGCCCTACGTGCCCGACGACGCCATCCCGCGTGACCCCGAGGTGCGCTTCTGGGATCCGCCCGCCGCTCTTTATGGCGGGGCCGACGGCCTGGATGTCGTCCGGGTCCTCTCCGGCGTCGCACTCCGCCTGCTCCACCCCGGGGGCACGCTCGTCATCGAGCACGGCGAGTGGCAGGGTGCCGGCATCCGCGATCTGCTGACGGCCGACGGCTGGCGCGGAACCGCGACGCATCCCGATCTCACTCTGCGCGACCGCGCCACCACCGCCCTTCGTCCTTGACCGTCTCCTGATCCCGCTCCGCCGTTTCGCAGGCGGGCCAGGTCCCCTCCTCGTAGAATGCTCCGGATATGTCTCCCGTCCTCGACTGCCGTGACGCCGATCAGTTGCTGCCCGCTCTCCGCCAGGCTCGCCAGGCGATCGGCCGCGGTGAACTCATCGTGATGCCGACCGACACCGTCTACGGCGTCGCCGCCGACGCCTTCAACGCGTCCGCCGTCGCCCGTCTGCTCGCTGCAAAGGGCCGCGGACGGCAGTCTCCGCCGCCGGTGCTCGTCTCGGGACCCGACACGATGCGTGCCCTCGTGGCAGAGGTGCCCGAGGCGGTCGATCGCCTCGTCGAGCGTTTCTGGCCCGGGGGGCTGACGATCGTCCTTCCGGCCCAGCCGTCGCTCCGGTGGGATCTCGGAGAGACGCGCGGCACCGTCGCGGTCCGCATGCCGAACGACAAGTTCGCACTGGAACTGCTCGAGGACACCGGTCCGCTCGCGGTGTCGAGCGCGAATCTGACGGGCAAGCCCGCCGCACTCGAGATCGAGGCGGCGATCCAGATGCTGCAAGACAGCGTCTCCGTCTACCTCGACGGCGGCCTCGTCGACACGGGCGTCGCGTCCACGATCATCGACGCGACGGGTCTCGTCGGCCGCGAGAGCCGTCCCGTGACCGTGCTCCGCGAGGGGGCCATCTCGCGCAGCGACCTCCGGGAGGTGCTGGGCGACCTCCTCGAGCCCGACCCGGTCGACCCCGACGAAGCCGACGCCGCGTGAGGGACTACCTGTTCGCGTTCGTCATCACCGGCGGCCTCACCTTCGTCTTCTCGTGGGTCGTGTGGCGCGTGGCGATGAAGTTCGGGCTCCACCCGGCCATCCGCGAGCGGGACGTCCACAAGAACCCGACGCCGCGCCTCGGCGGTGTGGCGATGTTCATCGGGATGCTGGGCTTCTTCGTCCTGTCCTCCCAGCTGCCCGCGTTCGCGATCGTGTGGCAGGAGCCCTCGATGGTGTGGTCGCTCCTCGGCGCTGCCGCACTCATGGTCGTGGTGGGCGTCGCCGACGACCTGTGGGACCTCGACTGGATGATCAAGCTCGGCGCCCAGTTCGTCGCCGCCTGGATCGTCGTGTTCCTTGGCGGCATCCAGATCTTCTATCTGCCCTTCGGGCAGCAGGTCGTCGTCTCGAGCTGGGTCAGCATCAGCCTGTCGATCCTGCTGATCGTCATCGTCATGAACGCCGTCAACTTCATCGACGGGCTCGACGGTCTCGTGGCCGGCGTCTGCCTCATCGCCAACGCTGTCTTCTTCGCATACTCGGCGATGCTCGTGCGCGATTTCGACAACAGCGAGCAGAGCAACACCGGCGTCTTCATCGCGATCGTGCTGCTCGGGATGTGCGCCGGCTTCCTGCCCTTCAACTGGAACCCCGCACGGATGTTCATGGGGGATGCCGGTGCGCTCCTGCTCGGACTGATGATGGCGTCGTCCGCGATCGTCGTGACGGGAAACCTGCCGCCGAACCTGCTCAGCGACAACGACCTTTTCGGTCGGTCGCAGCTGCTCGGTGCCTTCATCCCGGTGATCCTCCCGGTCGTCATCGTCCTGCTCCCGCTCGTCGACTTCGGGCTTGCCATCGTCCGTCGTATGGCGCAGGGGAAGTCGCCGTTCTCTCCCGACCGCAAGCACCTGCACCACCGGATGCTCGATATGGGGCACACCGACCGCAACGCCGTCTTCGTCTTCTACGCGTGGACCGCCGTCGTCTCCCTCTCCGTGCTCCTCATGTACATCGGCACGACGAAAGGCTGGCCGGGGCGTTACTGGCCCGGCGTCGTCTTCCTCGTCGTCGGGTGCATCGCCTGTGTCGTCGTCACCCTGCCCCCCGCGCGCCGCATCCGGCGGGTCGCGCCCGACCGGAAGGTCCTCTCATGAGCGCCCCGTCCTCCACGCCCATGCTGCGCACCGCCCTCGTCTGGTCGGGGATCGTCACCGCGATACTCGCCGTCATCGGGGGAGTGGTGGGCCTGCTCACTGCGGGAACCTCGGGGCTGTGGAGCGCCCTCGTGGCGGTGCTGATGGCGGCGGTCTTCCTCGCGTTCACGATCGTGTCGATCCTCATCGCGAACCGCTTCTACGGGGACCCGCTGTTCGTCCCCATCTTCTTCGGCTCCGTCATGGGCGGCTGGATCCTGAAGTTCGTCGTGTTCCTCGTCGTCCTCTTCGTCCTGCGCGATCAGCCGTGGCTCACCCCGATGGTGTTCCTCGTCGCGCTCGTCGTGAGCATCGTGGCATCCCTCGTCGTCGACGTCGTCGTCATGATCCGCATGCGGATCCCGGCCGTCAGCGACGCCAGTCTGCCCACCGCCGCGCAGGTCGAGGAGGGCGAACGGCGCCCGGGGGACTCCAGCACGCCGCAGGACTGATACGCTGTTCTCGAGCCCGCCTGAACCCCGACGGGAACGTCTGCGGAGTCAGCTCACCGACCATCGTCGCCCGATCATAAGATCGACGCCCCGAAGCTGGAGCCAGCGCTGTTTACTCAAGCTGCGACCCTGATCGCTACTGCCGCCGAAAAAGCCCCTGAAGAGTTCCACGGGCCGTCCATCTCGGAGTTCTTCCCGGAGACGATCTTCCAGATCGGTTTCCTCGAGGTCAACCGGATCCACCTGATCCAGTTCCTCTCGACGATCGTGATCGTCCTCATCTTCTGGCTCGGCACCCGCCGCATGACGGTCGTGCCCGGCCGCTTCCAGAGCGTCGTCGAGATGGGCCTGGACTTCGTCCGCGTCAACATCGCCGAAGACCTGCTCGGCAAGAAGGACGGCCGCCGGTTCCTGCCGATCCTCACCACGATCTTCTTCATGGTGCTGTTCATGAACATCACGGGTGTCATCCCGGGTCTGAACATCGCCGGCACGTCGATCGTCGCCGTCCCGCTGCTTCTCGCGTTGGTGGCATACGTGACGTTCATCTACGCAGGCCTCAAGGCGAGCCCCGGGAACTTCTTCCGCAACTCGCTCATGCCTCCCGGGCTGCCGTGGTTCCTCTACATCCTGATCATCCCGCTCGAGTTCCTCTCGACCTTCATCATCCGGCCCGTCACTCTGACGCTCCGACTGCTGATGAACATGATCGTCGGGCACCTCATGCTGGTCCTGTTCTTCGCAGCGACGCAGTTCTTCCTCTTCACCCTGGGCGGCTGGTTCTCGGCGCTCGCGGCCGGAACGCTCGCCTTCGGGTTCGCCTTCACGCTGTTCGAGATCTTCGTCGCCTTCCTCCAGGCATACGTCTTCGCCATCCTCACCGCGGTCTACATCCAGCTCGCGGTGGCAGAAGAGCACTAAGCGGTCCGGCGCACGCCGAGCCATCCAACCGAAAGGAAACACCTCCGTGGACGCAACTACGGTTCTCGCCGCCCTGCACGGCAACATCGCCACCGTCGGCTACGGTCTTGCCGCCATCGGTCCCGCCATCGGCGTGGGCATCGTCGTCGGAAAGACGATCGAGGGCGTCGCCCGTCAGCCCGAGCTGGCCGGTCGTCTTCAGGTCCTGATGTTCATCGGTATCGCCTTCACGGAGGCGCTCGCGTTCATCGGCATCGCGACGTACTTCATCTTCACGAACGTCACTCCGTAATCTCGCTTCGATCGCACTGTAAGGAGACAGGATGCTGAACGCTCTTGTCATTGCTGCCGAAGAAGGCGAGTCGTACAACCCGCTGTTCCCGGCGATCTACGACATCGTCTGGTCTGCGGTCTGTTTCGTCGTGATCCTCTTCGTCTTCTGGCGGGTCGCCCTGCCCAAGATGCAGGTTTTGCTCGACCAGCGCGCTGCTGCCATCGAGGGCAACATCGCGAAGGCCGACGAGGCCCAGCGCCAGGCCGAGGCTGCTCTCGAGGAGTACACGGCTCAGCTGGCCGAGGCTCGCAAGGAAGCCGGCGAGATCCGTGAGACCGCCCGCGAGGACGGCAAGAAGATCGTCGCTGAGGCGAAGGACAACGCGTCGGCCGAGGCCGCGCGTCTGACCTCCGCCGCGCACCACCAGATCGAGGCCGAGCGTCAGACCGCGCTGGTGTCGCTGCGCAGCGAGGTGGGCACGCTTGCCCTCGACCTCGCCGGCGGCGTCATCGGCGAGACGCTGTCCGACGACGCCAAGGCCAAGGCCGTGGTCGACCGCTTCCTGGCTGACCTCGAGTCTTCCGAGAAGGCGGCGAAGTAATGGGTAGCGCGACCACTCAGGCTCTCGCGGCGACGACGTCGGCCCTCACGGCCGCGCCGAGCGTCGACCTCGATGTCGCCCGCGAGCTCTTCGCCGCGGTCCGCGTCTTGGCCGGCTCGTCGCAGCTGAGCGGCGCGCTCTCCGACGCGTCGGTGCCCGCCGAACCTCGACGGAACGTGGTGTCGAGTGTCTTCGGCGGGTACTCGGCAGCGACTGTGTCGGTTCTCGACGCGGCCGTCTCGGAGCGGTGGTCCTCCGCGGGGGATCTGATCTCGGGCATCGAAGAGGCCGGCATCCGTGCCGCCGCGATCGCTGCACCGCAGGTCGACCTCGAGGCGGAGCTCTTCTCCGTCGCTCGGACGATCGCCGCGAACCCCGAGCTGGAGCTCGCCCTCGGCAGTCGCCTGGGCGACTCCGCCGCCAAGGGGGCGCTCATCGAAAAGCTGCTGGGCGGACGCGCATCCGAGTCGACGGTCATCGTCGTCTCGTCGCTCGTTCAGGTCCCGCGTGAGCGGCGCGTGCGCTCGATGCTCAGCCGTGCGCTGCGTGTCGTCGCCGACCAGCGCGGACGCGCGGCAGCAACGGTGTTCGCCGCGTCTTCGCTGACCGCCGACCAGACCTCGCGTCTGCAGAGCACGCTCGCGGTGCGCTACGGCACCGACATCTCGCTGAACGTCGTCATCGACCCCACGGTCGTGGGCGGTATCCGCATCGAGATCGGCGACGACGTGATCGACGCCACCGTCTCGTCCCGGTTGAGCGACCTCCGCCACCGCCTGGCGGGCTGACTTTCCCGCTCCACCGAGGAGCGGACCCGGCGGGCCAGCTGCTCGCCACAAGACCTCACTAAGAAGGAAGACCATGGCAGAACTGTCCATCAGCCCCGACGTCATCCGTGACGCGCTGAAAGACTTCGTCGCCGCCTACGAGCCCACCGGGGCCGCGGCGACCGAGGTCGGCACCGTCGTCGACGCCGCGGACGGCATCGCCCACGTCGAGGGTCTGCCCGGCGTGATGGCGAACGAGCTCGTGCGTTTCGCGAACGGTGTCGAGGGTCTCGCGCAGAACCTCGACGAGCACGAGATCGGTGTCGTCGTCCTCGGCGACTTCTCCGGCGTCGAAGCCGGTCAGAAGGTCACTCGCACCGGTGAGGTCCTCTCGGTCGGTGTCGGAGAGGGCTACCTCGGCCGTGTCGTCGACCCGCTCGGCAACCCGATCGACGGTCTCGGCGAGATCGCCACGACCGGTCGTCGCGCTCTCGAGCTGCAGGCCCCCGGCGTCATGCAGCGCAAGTCGGTCCACGAGCCGATGCAGACCGGCATCAAGGCCATCGACGCCATGATCCCCGTCGGCCGCGGCCAGCGTCAGCTGATCATCGGTGACCGCCAGACGGGCAAGACGGCGATCGCGATCGACACGATCATCAACCAGAAGGCCAACTGGGAGTCCGGTGACGTCACGAAGCAGGTCCGCTGCATCTACGTCGCCATCGGCCAGAAGGGCTCGACCATCGCTTCGGTGAAGGGCGCGCTCGAGGACGCCGGTGCCATGGAGTACACGACGATCGTCGCGGCCCCGGCATCCGACCCCGCCGGCTTCAAGTACCTCGCGCCGTACACCGGCTCGGCCATCGGCCAGCACTGGATGTACGAGGGCAAGCACGTCCTGATCATCTTCGACGACCTGTCGAAGCAGGCCGAGGCCTACCGCGCCGTGTCCCTGCTCCTGCGCCGCCCGCCGGGCCGCGAGGCGTACCCCGGTGACGTCTTCTACCTGCACTCGCGTCTGCTGGAGCGTTGCGCCAAGCTCTCCGACGAGCTCGGTGCCGGCTCGATGACCGGTCTTCCGATCATCGAGACGAAGGCCAACGACGTCTCGGCCTACATCCCGACCAACGTGATCTCGATCACGGACGGCCAGATCTTCCTGCAGTCCGACCTCTTCAACGCCAACCAGCGTCCCGCGGTCGACGTGGGTATCTCGGTCTCGCGTGTCGGTGGTGACGCTCAGGTGAAGTCGATCAAGAAGGTCTCGGGAACGCTCAAGCTCGAGCTCGCCCAGTACCGCTCGCTCGAGGCGTTCGCGATGTTCGCGTCCGACCTCGACGCCGCGTCGCGTCGTCAGCTGGCTCGTGGTGCGCGTCTGACCGAGCTGCTCAAGCAGCCGCAGTATTCGCCGTACCCCGTCGAGGAGCAGGTCGTCTCGATCTGGGCCGGAACGAACGGCAAGCTCGACACCATCGAGGTGGAGGATGTCCTCCGCTTCGAGCGCGAGCTGCTCGACCACCTCAAGCGGAACACGTCGATCCTCGACACCCTGCGCGACTCCAACGTTCTCGACGACGCCACCGCCGGAGAGCTCGAGAAGGCGGTCGACGCCTTCGTCCTCGAGTTCCAGGGCGGCAAGGGCCACGCGCTCGGCGCACCGGGCAACGAGTCGGTCGCCGCTGCGGAGGTCGATGACGTGAACCAGGAGAAGATCGTCAAGGGCCGCCGCGGCTGACGCCGACGGGAGACTCATAACCAATGGGCGCACAACTCAGGGTCTACAAGCAGAAGATCTCTTCTGCTCAGACGACCAAGAAGATCACGAAGGCGATGGAACTCATCGCGGCTTCGCGCATTCAGAAGGCCATGGCACGCGTTCGCGCGTCCAGCCCCTTCGCGCGGGCCGTGACGCGCGCCGTCTCCGCCGTGTCGACGCACTCGAACGTCCAGCACCCGCTGACGACGGAGCGCGAGGAGATCCGCCGGTCCGCCGTCGTCGTCTTCGGTTCCGACCGAGGCCTCGCCGGCGCGTTCAACTCGCAGGTCATCCGCGAAGCGATGCAGCTCGGTGAGCTGCTGCGCAGCCAGGGCGTCGAGCCGGTGTTCTACCTCATCGGTCGCAAGCCGGTCGGGTTCTTCCAGTTCCGTCGGATCGCGACGGCGGGGGAGTGGATCGGTGACACCGACACCCCGCAGTTCGCCACGGCCGAGGAGATCGCGAAGGCACTCATCGAGGCGTACGAGCTCGGTGGTGGCGACGGTGGCGTGGACGAGATCAACCTCGTCTACAACCGTTTCGTCAGCATGATGACGCAGACGCCGGAGACGGTCCGTCTGCTGCCGCTCGAGGTCGTCGAAGCGGAGGACACGGCATCCAGCCAGGTCTACCCGCTCTACGAATTCGAACCGGATGCCGAGACGGTGCTCGACGCGCTTCTGCCGGTGTACGTGCAGAGCCGCGTGTTCAACGCGTTGCTGCAGTCGTCCGCCGCGAAGCAGGCCGCCACGCAGAAGGCGATGAAGTCCGCAAGCGACAACGCCGACAAGCTCATCACCGACTACACCCGCCTGCGCAACAACGCGCGTCAGGCAGAGATCACGCAGCAGATCGCCGAGATCGTCGGCGGCGCCGACGCCCTGGCGTCGAGCAAATAGACCATACGAAAGAAGAGAAGCCATGAGCCTCACCGCTGAGAAGACGGAGACCCCCGTCGTCGGTCGCGTCGCGCGCGTCACCGGCCCGGTCGTCGACATCGAGTTCCCGCACGACTCGATCCCCGAGATCTACAACGCCCTCAAGACCACGATCACGATCGACGGCGAGTCGACGGAGATCACGCTCGAGGTCGCACAGCACCTCGGCGACGACCTCGTCCGCGCCATCTCGCTGAAGCCCACCGACGGCATGGTCCGGGGCCAGGAAGTGCGCAACACCGGCGGCCCCATCACGGTCCCCGTCGGCGACGTCACCAAGGGCAAGGTCTTCAACGTCACGGGTGACGTCCTGAACGCCGCTCCGGGCGAGACCATCGAGATCACCGAGCGCTGGGGCATCCACCGCCAGGCGCCGAACTTCGATCAGCTCGAGTCCAAGACCGAGATGTTCGAGACCGGCATCAAGAGCATCGACCTCCTCACCCCGTACGTCCAGGGTGGAAAGATCGGCCTCTTCGGTGGTGCCGGTGTCGGCAAGACCGTCCTCATCCAGGAGATGATCCAGCGCGTCGCGCAGGACCACGGTGGTGTGTCGGTGTTCGCCGGTGTCGGTGAGCGTACCCGTGAGGGCAACGACCTCATCGCCGAGATGGAAGAGGCGGGGGTCTTCGACAAGACCGCCCTCGTTTTCGGCCAGATGGACGAGCCGCCCGGGACGCGCCTCCGTGTCGCCCTGTCGGCGCTGACGATGGCGGAGTACTTCCGCGACGTCCAGAAGCAGGACGTGCTCCTCTTCATCGACAACATCTTCCGCTTCACGCAGGCCGGTTCCGAGGTCTCCACGCTGCTGGGCCGCATGCCCTCCGCCGTCGGTTACCAGCCGAACCTCGCCGACGAGATGGGTGTGCTCCAGGAGCGCATCACCTCGACCCGCGGTCACTCGATCACCTCGCTGCAGGCGATCTACGTCCCCGCCGACGATTACACCGACCCGGCTCCGGCGACCACGTTCGCCCACCTGGACGCGACGACCGAGCTCTCGCGCGAGATCGCATCGAAGGGTCTCTACCCCGCGATCGACCCGCTCACCTCGACGAGCCGCATCCTGGACCCGCGCTACATCGGTGAGGACCACTACCGCGTGGCCACCTCGGTGAAGCAGATCCTGCAGAAGAATAAGGAACTGCAGGAGATCATCGCGATCCTCGGTGTCGACGAGCTCTCCGAAGAGGACAAGATCGTCGTGTCGCGTGCACGCCGCATCCAGCAGTTCCTCTCGCAGAACACCTACATGGCGAAGAAGTTCACCGGCGTCGAGGGCTCCACGGTCCCGATCAAGGAGACCATCGAGTCGTTCGACGCGATCGTCAAGGGTGACTTCGACCACGTCGCCGAGCAGGCGTTCTTCAACGTCGGTGGCATCGGCGACGTCGAAGAGAAGTGGGCTCAGATCCAGAAGGAGAACGGCTGACATGGCGCTGACCGTCACCCTCGTCTCCGCTGAGGCGGAGGTCTGGCACGGCGAGGCGAGCCTCGTCATCGCCAAGACGGTCGAGGGCGAAATCGGCTTCATGGCCGGCCACGAGCCCGTCCTCGCCATCCTCGCGGAGGGCCAGGTCCGGATCACGCAGTCGAACGGCGAGAAGATCGTCGCGACGGCGGAGGACGGCTTCCTCTCGATGGAGAACGACGAGCTCACCATCGTGGCGGGGAACGCAGCCCTGCAGTCCTGACACCCTTTCCACACAGCGCCGTCCGGTTCGCCGGGCGGCGCTGTGCATTTCCCGGAGGTCTTCGTGCTCATCCTGTTGCCCCCGTCCGAGACCAAGCGGCCCGGCGGGGACGGCCCGCCGTTCCGGGCGGACGGTCTCGCATTCCCGGAGCTCGTCGAACAACGTGAGAGTGTCGTCGACGCGCTCGTCGCGCTCAGCGCCGACGAGGATGCCGCGGCTCGGGTGCTGAAGCTCTCTGCACGGCAGCGCGCGGAGGTCGCCGTGAACGCCGCGCTCCGGACCTCGCCGACGCTCCCGGCTGTCGATCGGTACACCGGGGTCCTCTTCGATGCGCTGGATGCCCCGACCCTCGAGCAGGCGGCTCGCAGCTGGCTCGCCTCCCACGTCGCGATCCATTCCGCGCCGTTCGGCGTCGTCGCGGCGCTCGACCCGCTCCCGGCATACCGTCTGGGCGCCGGCATCCGTGTTCCCGGCCTGCCGGCGATGCGTGCGGTCTGGGCGGATGCCGTCGATGCCGCGATCGCTGCGGCATCCCCGTCCTTCGTGCTCGACCTGCGGTCGGAGGCCTACGTCGCGTTGGGCCCCGTGCCGGCGGACATTCCTCAGGCGTACGTCCGCGTCGTCTCGGAGGGGCCGGACGGCGCGGTGCGCGCCCTCAACCACTTCAACAAGCACGCCAAGGGGGAGCTCGTTCGCAGCTTCGCCCAGACGCGCCCCGATGTCTCGGGCCCTGCTGACCTCATGCGATGGGCGCAGGACGAGGGAATCGTCCTGCGCCCATCGGCGGCCGGCGAGCTGGAGCTCGTCGTGCGGTCTGTTACGAGATGAAGCGGAGCGTCACGGGGTAGCGGTAGCTGCCCCCCGCGTTGACGCGGACGCCGCCCAGGATCGAGAAGATGACGTTCACCACCCAGACGGCGAGCGGGAGAAGCCCCACGAGCAAGCCGAGAACAGGGATCCAGCTGAAGATGAGCGCCAGGATGTTGGCGACGATGAAGGCGATCGTGACCGTGATCTGCCAGTTGAGGGCTTCCTTCCCCTCGGTGTTCGTGCGCGGTCCGCGGTCCTTGAACACGAGCCAGATGATCAGCACCGGGAGGAACCAGAGGATCCCACCGAAGTGGGCGAACGACGCCCACTGCTTGTCCTGATCCGGGGAGAGCGGACCGGAGGCTGCCGGCTGTGCGTACGGCTGCTGCGGGGGCTGTTGCGTGTACGGCTGCTGCGGGGGCGGCGCGGAATACCCTCCCGGAGCCTGCCCCGGAGGGGGCGTGGGGCTGCCTGCGGGAGGGGGAGACGCGGGTTCGCCCTGCGGCGGCGTGTTCGGGTCTGACATCGGTGTGCCCTTCTTTCGGCGTGGCCGCGGGCGCGGCGCTCAGCGGCTCTGCGCTGCCTCAGCGAAACCGTAGTGCTGCCGGGGAGGTGATGGCAACGGGTAGTGACGCAAGATGACGGGGATCGCGTCCACTAGAGTGTGAGGACGCTGCACCGATCAGGAAAGAAGGGTGGGAGCGTGCCCGAAGCCGTCACCTCATCCCGCGTCGTCTCCTCCGTCACGGGCTCCATCGAGGTGCGCTGGGCCGAGGTCACCCATCAGGGCCGGCGCCGGGAGAACAACCAGGATGCCGTGCTGTCGGCCTTTCCCCTTTTCGTCGTCGCTGACGGCATGGGTGGTCACATCGGCGGTGAGATCGCGAGTTCTCGCACGGTCGAGCGGTTGTCCGCCGCGGTGACCCGGGGAACCGTCACTCCCGAGATCATCGAGGATGCTCTCGAGCGCGCGGTCGACGACATCGCCTCGCACACCGAGACCACCGACGACGGCACCGGGACGACGGTGACCGGCGTCTATCTGGATCTGACCGGCGACGAGCCGACGTGGGTGACCCTCAACATCGGCGACTCCCGGGTGTACCTCCTCCGCGACGGTGCGCTGGCGCAGGTGACGACGGATCACTCGGTCGTCCAGGAGCTCATCGCCGCTGGCAGGCTCAGCCCCGAAGAGGCGGAGAACCACCCGTACGGCAACGTCATCACCCGCGCCGTGGGGCCGAGCGACGGCGTCGTGCCCGATTACGTCCGCCTCGAAGTCGTCGACGGCGACCGGTTCGTCGTGTGCAGTGATGGGCTCACCAAGGAGCTCACGGACTACGGCATCCTTCACTTCCTGCTCCAGCACGAGGATCCCGCTGCAGCGGTCGACGCGATGCTCGAAGCTGCGCTCGAGAACGGCGGTCGCGACAACGTGTCGATCATCGTCGTGAGTACGCGTCTGCTGTCGGCCGACGACGACACGTCGACGGTCGAGATCTCCTCCCCAGTCTCGTCCTGACGCGTCCTGTCCACAGGACGCGCCGATTCTTCGGGACGGATGCCGGGTGCCGCGCACTGTGGGTGGGTGTCCACCCTCGCTCCTGACGAACCGCTGACCCTCCCGCGTCGTGCCGCTCCACCGGCTCGCCCGCCGCTTCCGCTTCTCACGGCGATCGTTCCCGTCATCGGGGCCGTGGTGCTCTGGGCGGTCACGGGTTCCGCCTACGCTCTCCTGTTCGCGGCTCTCGGACCCCTCATCGCCGTGGCCTCCGTCGCCGACGCCGCGCGCACATCGAAGCGGACGTCGAAGAAGGAAGCAGCGACACTCGCGCGCGAGTTGGCGCAGGCCGAGGCGGAGATCGCCCGACGGCACGACGAGGAGCGGCAACAACGCTGGGCGACGCATCCGGACGTCGCTCGCTTCCTCGCCCGTCCCGAATCGATCTGGCGGGCTGTCCCCGAGCGCGAGGCGATGCTCGTGATCGGGTCGGGGGAGGATCCCAGCTCGCTCCGCATCTCCGGAGGCGACGGCGACGAGGCAGCGACCGCCCTCCGTCGGCGTGCCGGCCTCATTGCCGATGCGCCGGTCCTCGTCCCGCTGACGACGGGTGTCGCCGTCATCGGACCGGGGCCCCTCGCCGCATCGGTCGCCCGCGCCCTCGCTCTGCAAGTCCTCTTGTGTCTCGCGCCCGGGAGGGTGCGGATCGGGGACGGCGGGCCCGGGTGGGCGGATGCCACGCCCCACCGTGCGGCGGCCGTGGGACCCCTCCTGCAGATCCTCGAGGAAGGCGGCATCGTCGGAGCCGACGTGGATATTCCGATCGTCGTCGTCCCCGACGGTGCGCCGCCGCCGCCCCGATGCGGAGCCGTGTTGCGGCTGACCGGTCCCACGACCGCCCGGCTCGATCTCGACGGGCGATCCCGCGAAGTGACGGTCGACGTCGCGTCGGAACAGCAGGCAGCGCTCGTGGCTGATCTGCTCGCCGAGCGGGCTGTCCGCGCACTCGGGCACTCCGCCGACGAGACGCTCACGCTGCGCGATGCTCTCCGCGGGGCCCCCGCGGCGCGGACCGGCGCCCTGCCGGCGGCATTCGCGAGTGACGGCGGCGCGGTATTTCCTCTCGACCTGGTCGGTGATGGTCCTCATGCCGTCGTGATCGGGATGACCGGTGCCGGCAAGAGCGAACTGCTCACCTCGTGGGTGGTCTCGCTGTGCGCAGCCCACACCCCGTCACAATTGGGCCTACTCCTGGTCGATTTCAAAGGGGGGCGCACCTTCGATCACCTGACACCGCTTCCGCACGTCACCGGGGTGCTGACGGATCTCGATGAGCCGACCACGGTCCGTGCGATCGAGAGCCTCCGCGCAGAGGTGCGGTATCGGGAGCGGACCCTCGCTGCGATCGGCGCGCGCGACATCGACGAGTCGGGTGACGCGCTGGGGCGGCTCGTGATCGTCGTCGACGAGTACGCGGCGCTCGTCGCCGCGCATCCCGTCCTGCACGACGTGTTCGGTGACCTGGCGGCACGCGGGCGGGCACTCGGCATCCACCTGATCCTCGCGGCGCAGCGCGCCACGGGCGTGTTCCGCGACGCCGTCCTCGCCAACGCGCCACTGCGCATCGCGCTCCGCGTCGCCGACGCGGGCGATTCGCGCGCCGTCCTCGGCGTCGACGATGCCAGTCGGCTGTCGGGGCGTCCCGAAGCCCGCGGGACGGCTCTCGTGCGTCGCTCCCGAGATACGGCGCCGCGAGCGGTACGCGTCTCCCTCTGCGACGGCGGCATCATCGCGGAGACGGCGGAGCGTCACCCCGGTGAACGGGCGCGGCGGCCCTGGCTGCCCGCGCTGCCCGATCGGATCCCGCTCGATCCGACGCGCCGTCGAGAGGGTGTCCTCCTGGCCGTCGCCGACGAACCCGACCGTCAGCGTCAGGGAGAGGTGGTCTGGGCGGACCCGACGCTCGCGGTCATCGGCGGTCCCGGAAGCGGCCGAACCGGTGTCCTCCGGACCATCGCGGCTCAGACGCCCGCACGGGTCGTGCCGGGAGATCCCGAGGCGGCGTGGGATGCCCTCACCGCGCTCGCGCAGACACCGAGCGGCACGGTGCTCGTCGACGATCTCGACGCGACGCTGTCAGCCCTGCCGGGGGAGTACGGGGCCGTGGCGGCGGAAGCGCTCGAGAGCGCCCTGCGCGGAGCTCGGACGCGTGGCATCCGGTTCGTCCTCGCGACGCAGCGAGTGGGCGGCGGAGTGGGGCGGATCCTCGACCTCGTTCCGCGACGGCTCATCCTCGGGACGGCGTCCCGGGCGGATCACGTCGCCGCCGGAGGGGAGGCCGCGGACTTCGTGCCCGACCTGCCGCCGGGCCGGGGGCGTCTGGGGCGGACGCTCGTCCAGGTGGTCGACGCAGGGGACTCCGCGCTGCTCGCGCCTGTCGAGGATCCGCCGGCGTGGCAGCCCGGCCGTCGCGCCGCGGCCGTGGTCGTTCCCGCCGGGCCCCGCCTCCGCAGACTGTCGGCCGCGTGGGAGCGCCTCGGTGTGCGGGTGAGCTACGTCGACGGCGAGGCGTCGTTGGAGCGCGGCGGCGTAGTCGTCGGACCGCCGGATGCCTGGCTCGCGCAGTGGCGGCTGCTCGCCGCAGCTCGTGCCGACGCCGACCTCGTCATCGATGCCGCGTGCGCCGCGGAGTACCGTTCCCTCATCGGGTCGCGCGACCTGCCGCCGTTCGCGCTTCCGGGAGCCGGGCGCGCGTGGCTGCACGCCCCCGATCGACCGGTTCGTCGGGTGCTGCTCGAAGCGGAGTGACAGTGCGGGTCAGACGGTGGGGCGGATGACGCCGACGTCCCGGCCCCCGCCCGTGACCGTCAGCGGAAGATCGCCGAGGGTGCGCGCGACATCCGCGGCCTGCAGGGCTCCGGCGCGGACGAGCAGGGTGAGCGCGGTGACAGCGCCGACACGATTGCTGCCGTCGAGCACCTTGAGGACGACCGTCGTCCCATTCGGGGCGACCATCGCCATCACGCCCTCCGCGCCGTGCTTCGCGAAGACTCCGAGACGCTCGGTGACGATCGAGTCCGGCTGCCCCGGCCCCTGGATCACCCACGGGTGCTCGCGGACCGCTCGAACCAGGACGCCGGCGCTGCGGTGCAGTGCGAAGGGCGATCGTTCAGAGGACGCCCCGATGCGATGGATCGCGCGCGCCAGGGCGGCGAGGGGCATCGCATGCACCGGCGCCCCGCATCCGTCGATCGCCGTCGCGGTGATCTTGGTTCCGGTGAGACGCTCGACGACCTCGCGGGTGTGGACCTGCAGCGGATGCTGCGGGTCGAGGTACGTCGCCATGTCCCACCCGTTCGCCTGGCAGGCGAGCAGCATGGCCGCGTGCTTGCCGGAGCAGTTCATCCGCACCCGCTGCGGTCCGATGAGCTCGCGCGTCATCTCGTCGCGTGCCGCGGCGTCCCCCGGCCAGGCAGGCGGGCAGAGGAGGGCGTCCTCCGCGACACCCGCGGCGTTCAAGATGTCGGTCACGAGTGCGACATGACGGTCGGTTCCCGAATGGCTCGCCGTGGCGATGGCGAGGTGAGGGCCTTCGAGCGTCGCTCCCGCGGTCACGCTCGCGAGCGCCTGCATGGGCTTCAGAGAGGAGCGGGGGAGGATCGGGGAGTCGACGGCTCCCAGCGACGAGATGACGACGCCGTCGGGGTCGAGCACGATCGCCGAACCCGAGTGGCGGGACTCCACGAACCCGCTGCGTTCGACGACGGCGAGTTCGACGGCATCCGTCACGGCGAAGGTCTCAGGCACCCGTCCAGCCTACTCAGCGCGCTCCGCCCTCTCGCGGCGGTCGCGTGCGAGACTGGCCGCGTGTACGACGAACATCACTACCGCGTCAGCACCCTCTGGACGGGCGATCGCGGCACCGGGACGAGCGGGTACCGCGACTACGACCGCGCGGTCACCCTTCGAGTCGACGGCAAGCCGGAACTCCTCGCATCGAGCGACAAGCCGTTCCGAGGGGACGCGTCTCGCTGGAATCCGGAAGACCTCCTGCTGGCTGCCCTCTCGGAGTGCCACCTGCTCTCGTACCTGCATGCGTGCGTCACGTCGGGGGTGGTCGTCACCGCCTACGAAGACGACGCCACCGGCACGATGGTGCTCGACGGAAAGGGCGGCGGTGCCTTCCGCGAGGTCACCCTTCACCCGCGTGTCACCGTGGCGGACGCCGCGATGGTCCCGGCCGCTGAGGCCGCCCACCGACAGGCGCGCGAGTGGTGCTTCATCGCGAATTCGGTCAACTTCCCCGTTCACCACGAGGCGACGGTGACGGCTGTCAGCGACGCTCGTGCGGAAGGACCTGCTTGAGGCGCTCCACCGGGTTCTGCGCGGGCACCTCGTTGTACGACCCGGCGAGCTCCTGTCCGGACAGAGAGTGGATCGCGGTCATGATGTCGTCCGTCGCCTGACGGCGGGCACGTCCCGAAGACGCCGGGCCGTGGTGCGAGAGGTCGATGGGCTCGCCGTAGCGAATCGTCACCCGAGGCGACATGCGCGGCCACTTGGCGCCGACGGGCATCGCGTCGTTCGTCCCGACGATCCCGACGGGGACGACCTTGGCGCCGGTCTCGAGGGCGAGGAAGGCGACGCCCGTGCGCCCCTTGTAGAGACGACCGTCGAGGGAACGCGTTCCTTCGGGGTAGAGCGCGATGGCCTTGCCCGACTGCAGGATCCTTCGCTGCTGATCGAGCGCCTCGAGAGCCGCCTGACCCGCCCCGCGCTGGACGGGCGTCGCGCCGAGAGCACGGAAGAAGCGGTTGCTGATCCACCCCTTGATGCCGGTGCCGTCGAAGTAGCTCGACTTGGCGAGGAAGTACACGGGACGCGGAGCGAACAGCGGAAGCACGAATGAGTCGATGAAACTCAGGTGATTGCTCGCGAGGATGATGGGGCCGGTGCGCGGGATGTTCCCCACGCCCTCGATCCGCGGGCGGTAGATGAGCCGCGCGAGAGGACCGAAACCCCAGCGCACCAGGTAATACAGAGCCCCGGCGCGCGCGAGTTCATCGACGGATGACTCGGCGGGGGTCTCGGGGGGAACAGGCGCTTCGGTCACCACAAGAGGGTACTGCCAAACCCATGCACGCCAGGACATGGCCGACGTGCAGTCGTGGGGGATTCGTTCGCCGACTCACACCCCGGACAAAAGAAGGTGAGGGAGGATGAGGGGACTCCCCATCACTCTGTGAGGTTCTTTCGTGCGTTTCCGCCCTCTCGCCGCTCTCTCCGCCGCTGCCGTAGCCGCCCTCCTGCTGGCCGGTTGCGCGTCTGGTCAAGGCTCTGCTCAGCCGACCGGCACGGCGGCCGCCGATCTCTGTGCCGCCGCCGCCGCTCCGGGCAAGGCATCCGACTCCGTCACGGTCGACGGGAGCGTCGGGAAGCCTTCGAAGGCGACCTTCAAGACTCCGCTCGAGCCCAAGAACCTCGAGGTGACCGTGCTCGACGAGGGTAAGGGCGAGGCCGTCAAGCCGGGAGAGTTCGTTTCGTACGCGATGACCGCGTACAACGCCAAGACGGGTGACGAGCTCGCGACCGTCGGTTACAAGCCGGGCGAGTTCCTGCCGTCGCAGTTGTCCGCCAGCACGATCCTCGGCCAGGTGTTCGGATGCGGGAACGTCGGCAAGCGCGTCGTCGCCACCTTCCCCGCCACCGACAAGGCACAGGCCGAGGTGTACGTCCTCGACCTCCTCGGGACAGTCCCGACGGCAGCCTGGGGCGAGTCGCAGGCAGCTCCCGCCGGGTTCCCGAAGGTGACCCTCGCGAAGAACGGTGCCCCGACGGTGGCGATTCCGAAGGGTGAGGACCCGCCCACCGAGACGAAGGTCGCGACCCTGAAGAAGGGTGACGGCTACACCGTGAAGAAGGGCGACTACGCGCTCATCCAGTACCACGGTGTCCGCTGGTCCAACGGAAAGACCTTCGACACCACGTGGGAGAAGAACGCTCCCATCGCCTACCCCACGACCCAGTACGTTCCGGGCTTCCAGAAGGCCCTCGAAGGTCAGGCGGTCGGGTCGCAGGTGCTGGTCGTCATCCCGCCGGCCGAGGGCTATGGCGAAGGCAAGATCAACGAGGCCGACTTGAAGGGCGAGACGCTCGTCTTCGTCATCGACATCCTCGGAGCTCAGTCGGCGACCGCCGGCTCGCCCGCAGAGTGACCGCGCGGCGGGTGCTTCGGCGCCCGCCGGTAGGGTGAGGGCCATGCGACGCATCCTGATCCTGGGTTCGACCGGCTCGATCGGGACGCAGGCGCTCGACGTCATCAGGCAGAACCGCGACCGATTCGACGTCGTCGGTCTGGCTGCCGGACGCGACCGCGAAGGAATGCAGGCCCAGGCGGACGAGTTCGGGGTCGCCGACACTGCGCTGGGCGCAGCGGACGCCGAGCGGCTCGTGCGGAGCGTCGAAACCGACGTCGTCATCAACGGCATCACGGGGTCCGTCGCGCTCGGGCCGACGCTCGCGGCCCTCGAGTCGGGGGCGATCCTGGGCCTCGCCAACAAGGAGTCGCTGATCGTCGGCGGTCCGCTCGTGACGAGGATCGCGGCGTTCGGTCAGATCGTCCCGGTCGATTCCGAGCATTCCGCGATCGCCCAGTGCCTGCGCTCGGGCGATGCCGGCGAGGTGCAGCGGCTCGTGCTCACCGCCTCCGGTGGACCGTTCCGCGGACGCTCACGTGCGCAGCTGGAGGACGTCACCCCGCGCGAAGCGCTCGCCCACCCAACCTGGGACATGGGCCGCGTCGTGACCACGAACTCCGCGACCCTCGTGAACAAGGGGCTCGAAGTCATCGAGGCGCACCTCCTCTTCGACGTCCCGTACGACCGCATCGACGTCACGGTGCATCCACAGTCGATCGTCCACTCGATGGTGGAGTTCGTCGACGGGTCGACGATCGTCCAGGCATCCCCACCCGACATGCGGCTGCCGATCTCCCTCGCGCTGGACTGGCCGCATCGGGTCGCGGGCGTGGGGGCCCCGCTCGACTGGACGACCTCGTCGAGCTGGACCTTCGAGCCGCTGGATGCCGAGGCCTTCCCCAGCGTCGCGCTCGCCAAGCAGGTCGGGGTCGCGGGGGCCACCTACCCTGCTGTCTTCAACGCCGCCAACGAGCAGGCCGTCGACGCCTTCCACGACGGCGCTCTGCCGTTCCTCGGCATCGTCGACACGATCGCGCGCGTCGTCGACGCCCACGAGCCGCCCGCGGAGCTGACGAGGGAGTCCCTCGCCGCCGCCGAGCGGTGGGCCCGTGAGACGGCGGACCGACTCATCGCCGCACGCTGAGCCCGGTCAGTCGGGAACGGGCCACCCGCCGCCGCGGAGAGCGTCCCGCGCGGCGCCCGCGGCGTCGAACGGGGTCCGCACGCCGTTGATCTCGCGGTAATGCTGGTGCCCGGGACCTGCCCACAGGATCGCATCGCCGTCGCCCGCGAGCGAGACGGCGGTCGCGATCGCGTCCTCCGGCGGCGTCACCTCGTGGATGACGGCGTCGGGCCTCGCGGCCAGCGCACCGTCGATGAGCGCCTGTCGGATGGTTGCGGGATCCTCCGACCGCGGGTGCTGGTCGGTGACGATGAGGATGTCGCTCCCGAGAGCAGCCACGGCGCCCATATCGGCGCGCTTGGTCGTGTCGCGATCGCCGTTGGCGCCGCAGACCATCACGACGCGGCCGGGGGTCACCCGGCGCACGGCATCCAGCGTCTTCTCGAACGCGTCGGGGGAGTGCCCGAAGTCGAGGTAGAGGGCCGGTCCGCGCTCGCCCGACAACCGCTGGATGCGTCCCGGCAGGTGCGCGTCGATGCGCCCGTCGCCGACGAGTCGGGTGAGAGCGGACCACTCCCAGCCCGCCTCGAGCAGCATGACGATGGCGAGGCCCGCGTTGGAGGCCATGTGCGGTCCGATCACGGGCACCGTCGTGGTGAGCGCGCCGGCGGGGCCGGTCAGCGTGAACGTCGTCCCCTCGGGGGTTTCCGTGACGATCTCGACCCGCCAGTCGGCGGCGACGGTGGGATCCGCCGCGATGGCGGGGGTGACGACCGTCGTCACCGGGATGCCGGCGGTCGCCGCGATCTCGATGCCTGCGGGCTGATCGACGCAGACGACCGCACGCCGTGAGCGCGCCGGTGTGAAGAGGGCTGCCTTGGCGTCGAGGTAGGCACCCATGTCGCCGTAGTCGTCGAGGTGATCGTGCGACAGGTTCGTGAATCCGGCGACATCGAAGTGCAGCCCGTCGACGCGGTGACGCGTGAGGGCCTGCGCGCTCACCTCTACGAGGATCGCCTCGACATCCCGCTCGCGCATCAGCGCGAGGAGCGCGTGCATCTCGGATGCCTCGGGTGTCGTCAACCGAGAGGGGATCACCTCGCCGGCGATGTGGCGCTCCGCCGTGGAGGACAGCCCGGTCACGACGCCGAGCCCGTGCAGCATCCCCTCCATGAGATGCGTGACGCTCGTCTTGCCGTTCGTGCCGGTGACCGCGAGAAGAGGCGGAAGGGCGGCATCCGCTCCGGTTCCGTAGACGAGCGCGGACAGCTCGCCGAGGACGGCGCGCGGATCGTCGACCACCAGGACGGGAACCGCGGCGCCTGCGAGGAGGGCGGCACCGTCGGCATCCGTCACGATCGCGACGGCCCCCTTCGAGATCGCGTCGCGCGCGAACTCGGCACCGTGCCGGTGCACGCCGCGGACGGCGACGAACACCTCACCCGGCCGCAGGTCCGCCGTGGCGAGCGTCACGCCGCGGGCGGAGACGCCGTCCAGGTTCACCTCGGACACGGCGCCCAGGTGGGCCGCGACGTCGGCGAGAGGCACCGTCGGCGGATCCGACGGCCGGAGGACGGGGGGCGGAGCGGAGGGGTTCTGCATGGTCCCTCCATCATCGCACCCGGCCTCCGGCCGACCCGGCTCAGACCCGGCGGCGGTTCAGGAGTGCGACGACGAGCGCGGTACCGGCGAGCACGAGTGCGCCGCCGCCGAGCCACGTCGCGACGGGCTGGTCGGACGAGGTCGCAGCTGCCGCGGGAGCAGCGGCTGCTCCTTCGTCGTCACCGTCGTGGTCGCCGTCGTGCTCCGATGCGGTCGCCGCGGAGGCCGGCGCGACCGCGACGACCGGAGCCGGCGACTCGAGCGTCTCGGGATCCTCGCCGTCCTTCGCGATCTGCGTCCAGGCGGTCTCCCCGGTCACGCACTTCTGGGTCACGGGGAACGCGATGTCGGTGCCGCCCACCTTCGAGGAGAACAGCGCGTCGAGCGACACGGAGGCGGCGAGCCCGTCCTCGATGGGCGTCACCGCGGTGTAGGTCACCTGGGTGGGGACGTTGTTCGCCCCGAGGGTCCGGCTGATCTTCCACGACGCGTCGACGACGGGGGTGACGTTGTCCACGCCCTTCGGGACGTCGAAGACGAGCGCGGTGGTGGCGGCGCCGTCGCAGCCGTGGCTGAACGAGAACTCCAGCCGCGACGTGGCCCCGGCGGCGGCGTCGTCGGAGTGGACGTGGACATGGGCGGATGCCGCGAGGGGAGCGGCGAGGACGAGGGCGCCGCCGAGGGCGATGCCGCTGAGGGTGAGCGCCGAGCGGCGCGCGGAACGAATGGTCATGGTCGTGATCTCCCGGTGGGATGCGGGGATGGGCCCGCGAGTGAGTGGTGAGCGATGTGCCGCGTGGTCGGCGGCCGGCTCAGCGGGGAGGTCCGCGGCGGGAGAGGTCGGCGAGGATGAGCCGCGGGCGGGGGCCGCGAGTCGAGGACGTGGCGGCCGCGGGGACCGTCGGCGTCGGCTGGAGGACGACGATGGCGGCGGGACGCAGGAGTTCCCGGATGCCGCGGGCCACGGCGCGCAGCATCCGTTCGCCGTGGCAGACCGCCACCGCGGTGAGGATCGCGGCGATGACGTGGCCGGTGAGCATGGCGGCGTCGAGCGGCATCGAGGTGCCGGTGACGGGGCCGAGGAGAGCGGTGCCGTGGTGATGCCCGGCGAGGGCGGCGCTCCGCGGGGCGGCATCGCCCACGAGCGCGAAGGCGCTGTGGAGCAGGGCCTGCGCCGCGGCGACGGCGGTCGCCGTGCGCAGCGCCGACGGGCGTGCGCCGACGATCAGGAGCGCGACGGGCCAGGCCAGGAGCGTCACCGCGACCACGAGCCACGGTGCGGGCGGAATGCCCCCGCCGAGGGTGTGGGCGGCCGCCGCCGTGAGGGTCGCGATCGATGCTGCCCCGCCCGCGCGGACGGCGCGCACGTGGCGCGAGTCGGCGGGGCGGGAGATCACCCCTCCAGCCTAGATCCGCCGCGCCGACGCGGCGGCAGGCGACGTCATCGCCGGTTCATAGCGTGCGGGGGTAGCGTGTCGGCTCGTGACCGTTCTCGCATTCATCATCGGCGTCGTCGTGCTGGTGCTCGGGCTCGCCGTATCCATCGCACTCCACGAGGTCGGCCACCTGGCACCCGCGAAGGCCTTCGGCGTGCGCGTCGGCCAGTACATGATCGGCTTCGGTCCCACGATCTTCTCCCGTCGGAAAGGCGAGACCGAGTACGGCTTCAAGCTCCTGCCCCTCGGGGGCTACATCTCGATGGCGGGGATGTACCCGCCCTCGCCCCGGTCCGCGGAGGCGGAAGCGGAAGGCCGTCCTCCTCGTCGCCGCCGGCTGTTCGAGACGATGATCCAGGACGCGCGCACGGTCAACGAAGAGACCCTGCAGGGCGACGGCGCCGACCGGGCGTTCTACCGCCTGCCGGTCTACAAGCGCGTGATCATCATGCTCGGCGGTCCGGCGATGAACCTGATCCTCGCCATCATCCTGTTCGCGATCATGTTCTCGGGCATCGGCGCGCAGACCGCGACCACCACGATCGCGTCGGTGAACGAATGCGTCCTGCCTGCGGGCACGTCCCAGACTGCCTGCGCGGACGGGGACCCCGCGTCCCCGGCGGCGGCCGCCGGCATCCGTCCGGGCGATGTCATCGTCTCGGTCGACGGGACCGCCGTCGACACCTTCGCGGCGGCGTCGGCGATCATCCAGAAGTCGCCCGGTGCCACGATCCCCGTGACCGTGGAACGCGACGGCGCACGGCAGACCCTCCAGGTCACGCCCGTCTCCGCCACGCGCGAGGTCGCCGCGGCGGACGGCTCGACGCAGACCGCGGAGGTCGGGTTCGTCGGCATGACGGCCACCGTGGCGTTCGTGCCGCAGCCGATCTGGGCGGGGCCGCAGGCCGCGTTCGAACAGACCGGCCGCGTCGTCGGGATCATCTGGCAGCTCCCGGCGCGCATCTACCAGACGGCCGTCGACACGGTCACCGGTGCCGGCCGTGACCCGAACGGGCCGCTGTCCGTCGTCGGCGCCGGCCGCCTCGCGGGTGAGGTCGCCGCAACGGAGGCGCCGATCCTCAACCGGGTCTCGGGCATGCTCGCGCTCCTGGGCTCCCTCAACATCGCCCTCTTCGTGTTCAACCTCGTGCCGCTGCTGCCCCTCGACGGTGGACACATCGTCGTCGCGCTGTGGGACGGGCTGAAGCGCGTGTGGGCCCGGGTGGCCGGGCGACGCCCCCCGCGTCCGGTGGACGCGACGAGACTTGTGCCCGTGACCTTCGTCGTGGTGATCGCGCTCGTGCTCATGGGCGGAACGCTGATCCTCGCGGACATCGTCAACCCGGTCCAGCTGCTGGGCTGAGCCCGGCGTTCAGCCCTCGACGGGGTTGAGCGCGTGAGCGACGAGACGCTCGAGGGTCGTGAGACCGTCTCGCGACAGGATCGACTCGAGGTGGCCCTGCACGGACGCGTACCCCGCACCCCGGAGTGCATAGACGTCGCCCGTGTCCGGATCAGCGGCGATCTCCGTCGCACCCACGCGGTCGACGCCGGGTGCGACGCGCGCGGTGAAGGTGTTGTAGAACCCGATGGATGCCGGGGTCCCGAACACGTCGACCGTCTTCTGCAGCCCCTGGTGGGGGCTCGCCAGCGGGGCGAGGTCCAGACCGAGCCGGTTCGCGAGGACCTGGTGGCTGAGGCACACTGCGAGGAGGGGTGCGCCCGCGTCGAGGCGTGCGGCGACGACCTCGCGGATGCGTGCGATGCGCTCACTGTCCTCGTCACGCGGATCGCCGGGGCCGGGGCCTGAGACGACGAGGTCCGCCGCGGCGACGGCGTCGCGGGACGCCTCGGACCAGTGCGAGATCGTCACATCGAATCCGAGGTGACGGAGTTGATGGGCGAGCATGGTCGTGAAGCGATCCTCGGCATCCACCACCAGAGCGCGCGTGCCCGCGAACGGACCGCGCTCGGGCTCGCCCTGCGGGTTCAGCCAGAACGCCGCGAGTCGGGCGTTCCGGGACGAGAGCAGCTCCGCGATCGCGGGGTCCTCGCCCAGCGGGCGGGTGGCGACGGCAGGAGCGTCCTCGTCCACGGGAGCGACGACGATGTCACGCGGGATGGCACCGATCGCCCCCAGCACGCCGGCGGCTTTTCCGTGGGTCTCGCCGACCTCGCCGTACGGGTCCGAGTGACGCACGAGGGTCGCCCCGACGGGCACCCGGAGTCGGCCGTCGACGACGTAGGCGGTGCGGATCAGGATCGGGGCGTCGAGGTCGTGGCCGCCGTCAGCGCGCGGCGTGAAGAGAGCGGCGACGCCCGAGTAGTACCCGCGGGGGCTCTGCTCGTGCCGCGCGATCACGGTGCACGCGTTCTGCATCGGGGAGCCGGTCACGGTCGGGGCGAACATCGTCTCGCGGAGGATGTCACGCGGGTCCATCGTGCTCGTCCCGCGCAGCATGTACTCCGTGTGCGTCAGGCGCGACATCTCCTTCAGGTGCGGCCCCGTGATGCGGCCGCCGTCGCTGCAGACGGCCGACATCATCTTGAGCTCCTCGTCGACCACCATGAAGAGCTCTTCGGTCTCCTTCGTTGAGGAGAGGAACTCAGTCAGTGTCTCGGCCGTCGCCCCGCCCGCCGGGTGGCGGAACGTCCCTGAGATCGGGTTCATCGTGACGATGCCGTCCTGGGCGCTCACGTGCGCCTCGGGGCTCGCGCCGACGGCGAGGTGGTCCGGCGTCGAGACGAGGAACGTCCAGTACGCGCCGCGCTCGTGCTCGAGGAGGGCGCGGAACCAGGTGAGTCCCGCCGTCAGCGGATCGCCGCCGACGCTCGCGGTGTAGTCGCGGCGGATGACGAAGTTCGCCCCCTCGCCGCGGCCGATCTCCTCCGCGATGACACGGCGCACGATGTCGGCGTACGCCTCGTCGTCGATGTCGAAACCGGCGTCCTCGAGCGGGATGCGGTCGGTCGGCAACTGCGCGAGCGCGTCGGCGAGGGAAAGCGAGTGGCGCTCGCCGACCACGAGGCAGCGCAGCGGCGCGGCGTCGTCGTGACACGCGAAACCGCGCTCGACGACCTGGCGGAAGGGCACCAGCGCGAGGACCTCGCGGGCCGAGCCCGCGGCATCGGTCAGCGGGATGTCGGCGAGCAGGTCGACGTCGACGACGTCGCCGGTGAGCACCTCGACCGTCTCTCCATCGCGAGCGAGGAGCGCGAAGGGGATGCCGCGGGCGGCGAGGTCGGCGAGGATGATCGGGGCGGTACCGGACATGGGGGATCTTCCGTTCGGGGCGGTCGCCGGTAAAACGAGAAACGACCGCCGGGCTGTCAGCTCAGGCGGTCGTCGGGATGCTCGCAGCGTCCGCCTCAGGCGGAGCGCCACCAGGTGCGGTTCGCGAACATGGGGTGAACCTACCACAGGCGCCTTTGGCGGCATCCTCGCGGTCAGGCACCGTGCCGCCAGGGCCTGCGCGGCTTAGGCTGGAGTCGTGCCAGCTGTCAACATCGGGATGCCCCGCGTGCCGGAGGTCCTCACGCCTCGTCGCAAAAGCCGTCAGATCAAGGTCGGCAAGGTCCTCGTCGGCGGCGACGCGCCGGTCAGCGTCCAGTCCATGACGACGACGCCCACGACGAACATCAATGCGACGCTCCAGCAGATCGCTGAACTCACCGCCTCGGGCTGCGAGATCGTTCGTGTTGCGGTGCCGCACCAGGCGGATGCCGACGCGCTCAAGATCATCGCGATGAAGAGCCAAATCCCGGTGATCGCCGACATCCACTTCCAGCCCCGCTACATCTACACGGCCATCGACGCCGGTTGCGGCGCGGTGCGCGTGAACCCGGGCAACATCCGCGAGTTCGACGGGAACGTCGGTCAGATCGCCGCGGCGGCGAAGGCCGCAGGCGTGTCGCTGCGTATCGGCGTCAACGCGGGATCGCTCGACAAGCGGATCCTCGACAAATACGGCAAGGCCACCGCTGAAGCGCTCGTCGAGAGCGCTGTGTGGGAGGCATCCCTCTTCGAGGAGCATGACTTCCACGACTTCAAGATCTCGGTCAAGCACAACGACCCCGTCGTCATGGTGAAGGCCTACCGCCTGCTCGCCGAGCGAGGCGACTGGCCCCTCCACCTCGGCGTCACCGAGGCGGGCCCCGCATTCCAGGGCACGATCAAGAGCGCGACGGCCTTCGGCATCCTGCTGGGCGAGGGTATCGGCGACACGATCCGCGTCTCGCTGTCGGCGCCGCCGGCCGAAGAGGTCAAGGTCGGTCACCAGATCCTCCAGTCGCTCAACCTCCGGGAGCGCAAGCTCGAAATCGTGTCGTGCCCGTCGTGCGGACGCGCGCAGGTGGACGTCTACTCGCTCGCCGACAACGTCACCGAGGGCCTCAAGGACATGACCGTGCCGCTCCGCGTCGCCGTCATGGGCTGCGTCGTGAACGGTCCGGGCGAGGCGCGCGACGCCGACCTCGGTGTCGCGTCCGGCAACGGCAAGGGCCAGATCTTCGTCAAGGGCGAGGTCGTCAAGACCGTTCCCGAGGCGGACATCGTCGCGACGCTCATCGAAGAGGCGAACCGCCTCGCCGCCGAGATGGGCCCGGACGCGCCTCTGGGCACCGCGCAGGTCGTCACCTCCTGACACGACACGGATGCCGAGGGTTGCACCCCCGGCATCCTCTCCGCGTCAGCTCCAGAGGGAGTGGTAGGCGTTGATCGCGGGCTGACCGCCGAGGTGGGCGTACAGGACCGTCGAGTCCTTCGGGATGTCGCCGTCTGTCACGAGGTCGATGAGACCCGCGAGCGACTTCCCCTCGTACACCGGGTCGGTGATCATCGCCTCCAGCTGGGCGCCGAGCGCCATCGCCGCCATGGTGGACTCGACCGGGAGGCCGTACAGTTCGCCCGCCCACCCCTCGAGCACGTTGATTTCGTCGTCGCGGAGGTCACGGCCGAGCTCGATGAGCGCTGCGGTGTTGCGGGCGATGCGGGCGACCTGATCCCGCGTCTTCTCCAGGGTGGCGGAGGCGTCGATGCCGATGACGCGGCGCTTCACGCCCGTGAGGTCCTCGAGCGCCGCGAAGCCGGCGATCATGCCGGCGTGGGTGGATCCGGTCACGGTGCAGACGACGATCGTGTCGAAGAACACGCCGAACTGCTTCTCCTGCTCGGCGACCTCGAACGCCCAGTTCGCGAAACCGAGACCGCCGAGGCGGTGCTCCGAAGCTCCGGCGGGGATCGGGTAGGGGGTGCCGCCGGCATCCTCGACGTCCTGCAGCGCCTGCTTCCAGGAATCACGGATGCCGATGTCGAAACCGGCGTCGTCGAGCCTCGAGTCGGCGCCCATCATCCGGGAGAGCAGGATGTTGCCGACCTTGTCGTTGACCGGCTCGTCCCACGGGACCCACTTCTCCTGCACGAGGCGTGCCTTGAGTCCGAGGTGGGCCGCGACCGCGGCGACCTGACGGGTGTGGTTGGACTGGTACCCGCCGATGGACACGAGGGTGTCGGCGCCGCTGGCGAGCACGTCGGGCACGATGTACTCGAGCTTGCGGGTTTTGTTGCCGCCGAACGCCAGACCGCTGGCGACGTCTTCGCGCTTGGCCCACACCTGGGCGCCGCCGAGGTGCTGCGTCAGCCGCTTCAGGTGGTGGATCGGGCTCGGCCCGAAGGTGAGCGGATGCCGGGGGAACTGGTCGAGGATCATGCGGTCTCCTGGGGGATGGTGTCGGCGAGCAGGTCGAGCCACAGGCCCTCGGCGACGGCGGCGGCCGCCTGAGCGTCGCGAGCTGCGCAGTGGCGGATGAGTTCGGTGTGGCGGACAGCCGACGCATCAGCGTCATCGGACGAGAACCGGAGTCGCTCGGCGCGTTCCAGCACGGGGCCGTACAGCGCGAGCACCGTGCGGACCGCCTCGTTGTCCGCCCGGTCGACCGCGACGGCGTGGAAGTCGTGATCCGCCCGGAGCGCTGCCGCGGTGTCGCCGGCGGCGTGGGCAGCGACGAACGCGTCGTTCGCGTCCCGCATCCGTTGGATGTCGTCGTCGGTGAACAGCGGCGTCGCTTCCACGACGGCGATGCGGTGCATCGCGGCGACGACCGCGGCGGCATCCCGCGCCGCTCGTCCGTCGATCGGGGCGACGATCGTGGAGCGGCCGGGCTGTGCGAGCACGAGGCCGGAGCGGGCGAGGTCGAGGAGCGCTTCGCGGACAGGCGTCCGCGACACCCCGAGCCACGTGGAGAGCTCCAGATCGCGGAGTTGCTCGCCGGGGGCGAGAGTCCCGTCGACGATCGCATCGCGAAGGCGTGTGCGGACCTCGTCTCTGAGGAGACCGCGTGGGGGGAGAGCGGTAGCAGGTACAGGCATGCAATATATTGCACACTAGGAGCGGACGCCGCGCAAATCGACGCGCTCAGGCGAGCGCGAACTCGTTCCTCCCCGTACCGATGTCGGTCGACACGAGTCGGATGCGGACCGTGCTCCCCGGCTCGGAGTCGACACCCGGTACGACGGTCTCGAGCGGGGGCGACGCGAGCGCCACGCGCGCCCCGTTCTCGCGCTGCCGGAGGACGACAGCGTCGAACTCTTCGCCCTCGCGGCCGGTGAGCACGGCAGCGGCGACTCGCTCGATGGCTGCCGCATCGACCTGAGACGCGATCCGCGAGGACCTCGCCATCGCCTCCGGCACATCTGCGAGGGACGCGCGGACCTCGCTCGGCACCTCGCGTCCGTTGGCCAGCGCGTCGCAGACGAGCAGCGACCACCGGTCGACGAGTCGTCGCAACGGGGCCGTCACGTGCGCGTACGGCGCGGCGATCGCGGCCTGTGTCGTCAGCGCAGGAAGTTCGCCGTCGAAGGCCGCGTACCCGGCCCCTCGGAAGAGGCCGGCGGCGTGCTCGCGGACGACCCGGCCCGCCGGAGTGCGGGGGAGATCCCGCAGGTACTCCCCGTACGCCATGCCGGCGCGCCACGGCAGCCCGAATCCGACGGTCTGCGCGCGGAACGCCGCGACGTCCTCGTCGGATGCCGGGGGCATCGTGCGGAGGATCCCCACCTTCCCGGCGATCATGAGTTCTGCCGCAGCCATCCCGGTCAGAAGTGACACGTGCGCGTTGGCGTCTTCGAGGGGGACGCCCTCGTCGGCCTCCAGGGCGTACCCGTCCGCCGAGGTGACGACGCGGATCTCGGGCAGGTTGAGGCTGGCGCCGCCGCGCTCGATCTCCCGGCTGGCCCGTTCGTCGCCGAACCAGACGAGGTGCCGGAGCGTATCGGGCGCATCTCCGCGCGCGAGCGCTTCCTGCGCGTCGACGTAGGACCACTGCGCGCGGGAGCGGATGACGGCGCGGGTCAGCGACGTCGCACGGGGGCGGGCCCCGGCATCCAGCTCGAAGCGCCATACGTACGCACGGCGGTCGCGGTCCGGGAGCAGGGACGCGACGTCCTCGCTGAGAACGGGAGGGTGGAGCGGGATGCGGCCGTCGGGAGCGTAGATCGTCTGGCCTCGCCTGCGTGCTTCGGCGTCGACGGCGCCGCCCAATTCGACATACGCAGGTACGTCGGCGATCGCATAGTGCAGGATGCCGCCGCCGTCACCGGTCCGTTCGAGGTGCAACGCCTGATCGAGGTCGGTCGATCCCGCCGGGTCGATCGTGAGAAACGGGATGCCGCGAAGGTCCGCCAGCCCCGATCCCGTCGGCTCGACGGAGACGGTCCTCGCCGCGGTTTCCGCCTCGATCCGGACCTCCGGCGAGAAGCCGTCGTGGAGGTCGAACTCGAGGCGGAGGGCGGTGAGGGCGTCCCTCAGCTCGGATTGGACGGGGGAGACGAGACGCGCACGGCGGGAGGGCACGCCGTCAGTGTAGGACGGTGTCGTCGCCGGTCAGCGGAATGCTCGCTGCCGTCCAGGCACCCCATAGCGCCGACGCATACCGTCACAGGTATGAGCAAGCTCTCCAAATTGATCGGCATGGCAACGAAGGCACTCGACTCGAGGTCCGACGCCACGGCGTCATCCTCGGCACCGTCCTCGCGTTCGGGGGACTGGCGCAGCATGGCCCGATCTGCGGCCGACGCGCTCATCGGCGACGGGCGCCCCGCGGGCACGACCGCTCCCGGGGGGGCCGGCGCCCCGCGTGCGGCGGCGACGCCGCTCACCCCGCCGCCCGCGCCCGGCGGCCAGGCATCCGCATCGACCGCTGACCTCTCGCCCGCCGATCGTCAGGCGATCGCCCGGTACGACTACCTGCTGCAGACCGCCGACCCGCATCAGGTCGAGCAGATCCACCAGGAGGCCTTCGCGCGGCTGACTCCCGAGCAGCGTGCCCACCTCGAGGCTCGGATGGCCGCGGAACTGCCGCCCCACGAGCGTCCCCGCTCCTCGTCCCCGTCCGATCTCGCCCGGGCTGCGGCCCGCGGTGAGGCCACGCGACCGGGAATGCTCAAGGGGCTTCTCGCGCGCGCCGGCGGAGGCCGCGGCGCGAGTCGCCTCGCCGGTGGTGCGGCGATCGGCGCGGGCGTCGGCATCCTCGGCGCGGTCGCCGGCGGTGCGATCCTCACCTCGGTCGCGGGACCGCTTCTCGCGCAGGCGGCCGGACTGGGCGTCGACTTCGACGCTCTCGCGCAGGGCGTCGACCTCGAGGGTGTCGCCGGGGAGGCGGTGTCGGGCATCGGAGAGCAGGTGACCGGCATGGGTGATCAGGTCGCCGGCTTCGGTGAGAACCTCGGCGGATTCGGATTGCCGGGACTCGACGACATCTTCGGCCGCTGACCGCCGAACCCAAGAGCGCGAGTGCCCCGGTGCGGCGTGCGCAGCGCCGTTCGCCCGCCCGATAGGATCCCGTCATGCACCAATGGGGGAAGCGCACTCGTCGACGGATCATCACGGTTAGCGGGGTCGCTGCGCTCGCCACGCTCCTCGTGACCGGATGTGCGGGGCCGCAGGCCGCTCCTCCGCCGCCGTCTGGCTCGGCGGGCGCGCAGGCCTCGGCGACGACCGCGCCGACCCCGTCGCCGGAGGCGACGACGCCGGCAGCGCAGGGTGTGGCGTCGACCTGCGATGACCTCCTGGCTGATCCGGCCCTGGCAGATGTCGCGGGCGCTGCCGAAGCGACGGAATCCGACGGTCTGTGGTCGACGGCTGCCGAGGCGGCCGGCGGCCTGCTGTGCGACTTCCGTTCGAACGACCTCGCCGGCACCATCGTCGTGCTGCCCGCGGAGCGGGCGGGGTCCGTAGCAGCCGAAGACTCTGCGACATGCGAACCGTCGTACGACGGGGTCGAGTGCATCGGCACCGGCACCGCCGAGGACATGAAGGTGGCGGTTGCGTTCGAGGCGTCGGAGAAGTCGCCCTCGACGACCGCAACCGTCACGAAGCTCCGAGACGCGGCCGTCGTCGCCGTCCTCGGGGCCGACCAGGCACCCATCGCCGCGGCCGTTGCCGCGCCCCCCTCGTGCAGCGACCTGGCCGAAACGATCGACCCGGCAGCCGTCCTGCGGGCGGAAACCGTCTATCCCGATCCGATCATGGAAGGAAATCTCCCCTTCGACCGTCGAGTGATGGAGGATGCCGGTCTCGTCCGCGCGTGCGATTGGTCCGAGCTGACCGACTTCCGCGAGCTCGGCGTCGTGATCGTGCCGGGAGCGGCGGATCGGTGGAACGCCGAGGCGGCGCGACTGGGCGGGACGCGGGCGCCGATCGGCACCGCGGATGCGCAGCAGGTGGAGGGGGACAACGAGGCACGGCTCCTGGTTCGCGGAGTAGCCGATCTCATCCTCATCGAAGGCCGAACGTCCTCAGCGCAGCGCGGGCTCGGCGTCGACGACCTCCGCGCCGTTGCGGAGGATCTCCTCGCCGACTGACGATCCGTGTCCTCAGCTGACGGTGCCGCCGGGCGCATCGAGGTCGCCGTCTGATGCGAGCGAGACGCGGATCACCGTCTCGAGAGCGTCGACGATCTGTTCGAGCGGCAGCGACGGCGTCCCTTCCGGGCCCGTCCCGCTCGCCCACGGCACGTGCACGAAACCGGCGCGGACGGGCGTGCCGGTCGTCGCGTGGAGTGCGGCGTACATCACCGCGTTGCAGACGAACGTGCCGGCAGTGTGCGACACCGTCGAGCGGATGCCGCCGGCCACCAGGCCCGCACTGATCGCCTTCACCGGGAGCGTCGCGAAGTAGGCGGCGGGTCCGCCGTCGACGACGGGGGCGTCCTGCGGTCGGTGGCCGGCGTTGTCGGCGATCGTCGCGTCGGCGAGGTTCACCGCGATCCGCTCGGGCGTGACCGCGTCCCGGCCACCCGCGAGACCGGTCGCGATGACGACATCGGGTCGGTACTCGTCGAGGAGAGCCGCCAGGCGCGCGGTCGCGCCGTCGAAGGTGACAGGCAGGACGTCGACGATCAGGCGCTCGGATCCCGTCCACCTGTCGGCGACGGCGCGGACCGCATCCCCGGACGGATTGACGGCGTCACCCGCGAAGGGTTCGAATCCGGTCAGCAGCACGGTAGGCATCCCTCCAGGCTAAGCGCCTCACCGCCGCGATCGCCTGGTCCACGCACCTAGACTTGATCCTCGTGGTCACCCGTCTCTCGACATACTTCCTCCGCACGCTCCGCGAAGACCCGGCCGACGCCGAGGTCACCAGTCACCGCCTGCTGGTGCGCGCCGGCTACATCCGCCGCGCCGCCCCGGGCATCTTCACCTGGCTGCCGCTGGGCCTGCGCGTCAAGGCGAAGCTCGAGGCGATCATCCGCGACGAGATGGCGAACGCGGGCGCCTTCGAGGTGCACTTCCCGGCGTTGCTGCCGCGTGACCCGTACGAGGAGTCGGGCCGCTGGACGTCCTACGGCGACGGCATCTTCCGGCTGCAGGACCGCAAGGGCGCCGATTATCTGCTCGCCCCCACCCACGAGGAGATGTTCACCCTCCTCGTGAAGGACCTCTACTCGTCCTACAAGGACCTGCCGCTGACGATCTACCAGATCCAGGACAAGTACCGCGACGAGGCACGTCCGCGCGCCGGCCTCCTGCGGGGCCGCGAGTTCACGATGAAGGATGCCTACTCCTTCGACTACACCGACGCCGGGCAGGACGTGTCGTACCAGTCGCAGCGCGACGCCTACGAGCGCATCTTCACCCGCCTCGGCATGGAGTACGTGATCGTCGCTGCCGACAACGGCCTCATGGGCGGTGCCCGGAGCGAGGAGTTCCTCCACCCGATCGCGGTCGGCGAGGACACGTTCGTCCGGTCTGCCGGGGGATACGCAGCCAACGTCGAGGCGTTCACCACGGTCGTTCCCGACGCGCTTCCGATCGCGGAGGGGTCGCCCGTCGTCTTCGATTCCCCGAACACCCCGACGATCGACACTCTCGTCGCCCATTCGAACGCCCACCTCGACGCCCCCGCGCCCGGCATCGCCGGCCCCGCGACCGACGGCGCCTCGTCGTGGACGGCAGCGCACACGCTCAAGAACGTCGTGCTCGCCCTCACCCACCTCGACGGCACGCGCGAGCTCGTCATCGTCGGGCTCCCGGGCGACCGCGACATCGACGACAAGCGGGCCGAGGTCGCTTTCGCGCCCGCCGCCGTCGAGGCGGCCACCGAGGCCGACTTCGCCAAGCACCCGGGCCTCGTCAAGGGGTACATCGGTCCCTGGTCCGCCGCGGGAGCCGTGCTGGGCGAAGAGTCGACCACCGGCATCCGCTACCTCGTCGACCCCCGCGTCGTCCCCGGCACCGCGTGGGTCACCGGCGCGAACGAGCACGAGAAGCACGCCCACTCCGTCGTCGCCGGCCGCAACTTCGTCGCCGACGGCGTCGTCGACATCTCCGACGTCCGCGCCGGCGACCCGGCCCCCGACGGCTCCGGCCCCGTGGAGCTCGCACGCGGCATGGAGATTGGTCACGTCTTCCAGCTCGGCCGGTTCTTCGCCGAGAAGCTGGGGCTGAAGGTCCTCGACGAGAACGGCAAGCTCGTCACCGTCACGATGGGTTCCTACGGCATCGGCGTGACCCGCATCCTCGCGATCCTCGCCGAGCTCAACAACGACGACCGCGGTCTCGTCTGGCCCGAGTCCATCGCGCCGTTCGACGTCCACGTCGTCGCGACGGGACGGGATGCCGTGGCTTTCGACCTCGCGGAGAAGCTCGCCGTCGACCTCGAGTCGGCTGGCCGCGACGTGCTGCTCGACGACCGCCCGAAGGTTTCCCCGGGCGTCAAGTTCGGCGACGCCGAGCTCGTGGGCGTCCCGTGGATCCTCATCGTCGGTCGCGGCGCTGCCGATGGCCAGGTCGAGCTTTGGGATCGCCGATCGGGTGAGCGCACGACGCTCGCAGCCGCTGAAGCGGTCGCCGCTCTCACCGCCTGACGCGCCCGCGGCATCCGTCACTGGCAGAAACCCTGTCGTTCACCCGACGGATGCCGGATCGTGACAGCCTGGAGCCATGTCGCCGAGTTCCACCTCTTCCCTCGACGGTGACGTCACCGACGCCATCCGCACCCTCCTGACCGATGCCGGTGTCGAGGAGGACGCGGACCTCGTCGCTCGCATCCTCGTGACAGGCCTGGGGATGGGTCTCGACGACACCGACCGCCTCGACCTGAAGATCGCGTCGGCCGCACTGTCGGAGATGCGGTCGGCGTTCTCGCTGTTCGCGCCGTACCGGTCCGCGCCGAAGGTAACGATCTTCGGCTCGGCGCGGACGCAGCCCCACGACCCGCTCTACCGCGCCGCCGCCGACATCGCGCGCGCGCTCGCCGACCGCGGGTGGATGGTCGTGACGGGAGCGGGGCCGGGCATCATGCAGGCCGCGGCCGAGGGGGCAGGCCCGGAAAACTCGCTGGGCGTCTCGATCCGACTGCCCTTCGAGGAGAAGCCCAACGCCGTGATCGCCGAGGCCGATCGCGTCGTCGCGATGAAGTACTTCTTCACCCGCAAGCTCATGCTCGTGAAGGAGTCCCGCGGCTTCGTCTGCGTTCCCGGTGGCTTCGGCACCCTCGACGAGCTGTTCGAGCTGCTCACCCTCCAGCAGACAGGCAAAGCCGAGCCGACGCCCATCGTCCTGCTCGATGCGCCGGGCGGCACCTTCTGGCAGGGGCTTCAGAAGTTCGCCGATGAGCAGCTGATTCCCGCCGGGGTGATCTCCCGAGACGACCTCGACCGCGTCCTCGTGACCGACTCGGTCGAGGCGGCGGAGGCGGAGATCACCGGCTTCTGGCGCAACTACGACTCGCTCCGGTGGATCGGATCCCGACTCGTCCTGCGCCTCTGTGCGGATCCGACCGACGCCGAGGTCGCCGACCTCTCCACACGCTTCTCGCATCTCCTCACGGGTGGTCGCATCGAGCGGACGGCGCCGCTTCGCCGCGAGCGGCAGGACGAGGACCGCCTCGCGCTCCCACGCCTGCTCATGGATTTCGACCGCCGCCGCGTCGGCGAACTCCACCACCTCATCCGCGCCGTCAACGAGCTCGACTCCGCGCCGCCGGCCACTCCGCCGACCGAGCCCCACGACCTATCCTGAGCGCATGATCCGGATGCCGCGATCCCGCCCGTCGCGGCTGTCCGCACTCGCGGCCCTCACTGCCTTTCTGATCATTTTCGGGTGCGCCGCATCGGGCTGCTCTGTTCCTGCGCCCGCGCCGAGTCCGTCCACGACGGACACCGGTGTCCAGGTGTGGCTCAGCCAGCAGCGCGGCGACGAGCAGCGACGCCGGGCGCTGCTTCGAGTCGTGAACGATTCGGAGCAGGCTCTCGACATCTCGGCGATCCGCATCGTCGACGACAGACTGAGCGGGCCCGTCCTCGCGGACGGCGGCAGAGTGGCAGCCGGGGAGTCCTTCGACTTCCCGCTCGTCCTGCCCGCGTCGGCCTGTGGGAGCGGTTCGCCCGACCGTCGCTGGGAGCTCGAACTCGCGGACGGCACCGACCGGACCGGCGCTCTGACCGACGCCCTCGGCTTCCTCGGACGCATGAACGAACGGGAATGTCTCGAGAAGGCGCTCGCGACGAAGCTCCACGTGGCGTGGCACGAGGCGGTGCTGCCGGCATCCGGTCCGGGCGTTCTCCCGTTGGAGATCACGCCGGCGGGTGATGACGGCGACGCGCGTGTGGTCGCGGTGCAGTCCACCCCGCTCCTGCAGTTCGGGAGCCGGACCACACGGTTCCGTGTGCCTTCCGGCGAGACTCTCGTCGATGTCCCGATCGAGCCGCAGCGCTGCGATCCTCACGTCGTCCAGGAGGACAAGCGCGGAACGGTCTTCGCTCTGGAGGTGGAGATCGGCGGCCGGAGCGGTGTCGTCGATGTGCCGGTGTCCGACGCCGAGCGCGGTCGGATCCTCAGCTGGGTCGCCGAACGATGCGACTTCGGCGGCTGAGTCAGAGCTTCGCGTAGCGTGCGCGCAAGAAGCTGAAGGCGGCGTAGACCACGAGGCCGAATCCGATGAGGAACACGAGGAACGGGCCGAACACCTGCTCCAGCAATGCCGCGATGGCCGCGTCGAACCCGCCGGCCGCTGCCGCCTCCTGCTTCACGGCCGCCACGGTGAGGAGCACACCGACGATCGCGACCGACATCCCCTTGCCCAGATATCCGAGGACACCGGTGACGGTGACGGCGCGCCCCATCCGTCCGCGGGGGATCCGGACCTGCTTGTCGAAGGAACGCCGCACCCCGATCGACGCGAAGACGAGGCCGCCGATCGCAAGACCCAGGCCGGCAGCCGCAATGACGAACACACCACCGGGGGTTCCGAGGAGTCCGCGGGTGAGCTCCTGTGCGCTGCGGTCGCCGTCGGGGCGCGCGCCGAGCGCCACCGTGACGGCGATGGCCGCCAGGGCGAGGTAGACGACGGACTGTCCGGCCGCCGACATCCGGCGTCCCCAGGCCGCACCGTCGGAGCCCTTCGCCGTGAACGCGCGCAGCGCCTGGAACAGCCCCAGCGCCGCGAGGAGGAGACCGAGCAGCCAGACGAGCGCGACCCCGAGCGGTGCGAGGAGGATGCTCTTGAACACGCCCGCCTGATCGGATTCGCCGCGCCCGCCGAGGGAGATGACGATGACGACCACGCCGAACAGAAGGTGCACGACGCCGTTCGCGGCATAGCCGCCGCGTGCCAGCATCCGGGCGACGGGGGACCGGCGGACGCTCTTCGCGGCGTCCTTCACGGCATCGGTCATCCGTCGATCCTCTCAGGTCGTCCGGGATCTGATCGGGTAACGTTGACGGGATGCCGCGACGCACCGGAACACCGGGTGCGAGCGGCGCCGTGTTGAGCAACTGAAAAAGGGAGGCACCTATGGACATCGACCTGGGGCTGCTGCGGACTGTCGAACGCGAACGGGAGATTCCGTTCGAAGAACTGATCCGGATCATCGAGCAGGCCATCCTGACCGCCTACGCGAAGCACACGTCTCCCGACGGCGAACTCCCCGAGGGCGCCCGCGCTCAGCTCGACCGCAAGACCGGCCACGTCGCGGTCTACATCCCGCTCCGCGATGAGGACGACGTCATCATCGGCGAAGAGGAGTCGACGCCCGACGACTTCGGCCGCATCGCCGCCTTCGCCGCGAAGCAGGTCATCAGCCAGCGCCTCCGCGACATCGCGGACGACGCCGTGCTCGGCGAGTTCAAGGGCAAAGAGGGCGACATCGTCGCGGGCGTCGTCCAGCAGGGACCCAACCCCCGCATGGTGCACGTCGACCTCGGCACGATCGAGGCGATCCTCCCGCCCGAGGAGCAGGTGCCCGGTGAGAATTACGCGCACGGCTCGCGCCTGCGCGTCTACGTCACGTCGGTGTCGAAGGGCATGAAGGGCCCCCAGATCACCGTGTCCCGCACCCACCCGGGTCTCGTCCGCAAGCTCTTCGCCCTCGAGGTCCCCGAGATCGCCTCCGGCGTCGTCGAGATCATCTCGCTCGCGCGCGAAGCCGGTCACCGCACCAAGATCGCCGTGAAGGCGAACGACCCCGCCGTCAACGCGAAGGGCGCCTGCATCGGCGAGCTCGGTCGGCGAGTCCGTGCCGTCACGGAGGAGCTCGGCGGCGAGAAGATCGACATCGTCGACTACGACGAGACCCTCCCGAAGTTCGTCGCGAACGCGCTGTCGCCGGCGAAGGTGACATCGAGCTTCGTGCTCGATCAGGCCACGAAGGCCGTTCGGGCGCTCGTTCCCGACTACCAGCTTTCGCTGGCGATCGGCAAGGAAGGTCAGAACGCCCGGCTCGCGGCGAAATTGACCGGCGCGAAGATCGACATCCAGCCCGACAGCATTCTCGACGAGTCCTGACGCGGTAGGATGGAACCTGTTCGAACGTGCGTGGGATGCCGCGCGCGTGCCCCCCGGTCCTCGTTGCTTCGCATCGTGGCCAGGGACGGTGCCCTCGTCATCGACGAGAAGGCCGTCCTCCCGGGTCGGGGCGCGTGGGTGCATGACACGGACACATGCGTGAGCACCGCGATCAAGCGGCGCGCATTCGGACGCGCACTACGGGTATCCACCCCCTTGGAAACATCGGGACTGGATGCACGGACCACCAAAGAATCCCTCCAGCGAAACGGCTGAACGGCTATGGACACAAAGTGAACGGCTCGAAATGAGACCCGTCCGCGATTGACGGTCCGCCCTGTCCGGGGTGGGCCCCAGACAGGAGAATTGTGGCAAAACCACGCGTGCACGAGATCGCTTCCGAGCTCGGCGTCGACAGTAAAGTCGCCCTCGCGAAGCTGAAGGAGCTCGGCGAATTCGTCAAGAGCCCCTCATCCACCATCGAGCCCCCCGTGGCTCGCAAGCTCCGCGCCGCCCTCGAGGCGGAAGGCGTGAAGGCACCCGCCGCCGCGCCCGCGAAGCCCGCCGCCAAGGCACCGGCATCCGGCGCGACGCCCGGACCTCGCCCGGCGGCGCCGAAGCCCGCCCCGGCTCCCGAGCCGGCCGCTCCGGCAGCGCCTGAGCAGCCTGCGGTCGCCGAGAAGCCTGCAGAGTCTGCACAGGCTCCCGCTCCCGCAGCTGCGGAGAGCGACGCTCCCAAGCCCGGCGGCACGCCCGCGCCGGGTGCGACCGGTTCGCAGCCGCCCCGTCCCGGTGGCGCTCCGCGTCCCGGCAACAACCCGTTCGCCAGCGCACAGGGCATGGGTCAGCGTCCCGCCGGCCCCCGCCCCGGCAACAACCCCTTTGCTTCGGCGCAGGGGATGGGCCAGCGTCCGAGCCCCGGCAACATCCCGCGTCCGCAGGCGCCGCGTCCCGGCGCCCCGCGTCCGGGTGCTCCGCGTCCCGGTGGCGCTGGTCGCCCCGGTGGCGCAGGTCGTCCGGGCGCTCCGTTCCAGCAGCGTCCCGGCGGTCCCGGCCGTCCCGGCGGCGCCGGTGGTTTCGGTGCAGCTCGTCCCGGTGGCGGTGCTCCTGCCGGTGGTTTCGCCGGTCGTCCCGGCGGTGGTGGCGGCCGCGGCCGCGGCCCCGGCGGCGGTACAGCTGGTGCCTTCGGTAAGGGCGGCGGCAAGTCCAAGCAGCGCAAGTCGCGTCGGGCGAAGCGGCAAGAGTTCGAGATGCGGTCGGCGCCTGTCGTCGGCGGCGTCAACGTCTCCAAGGGCAACGGCGAGATCATCCGCCTGCGTCGTGGTGCGTCGATCTCGGACTTCGCCGACAAGCTCGAGGCCCTGCGCGGCTACAACGTCCAGCCCGGCACCCTGGTGACGATCCTCTTCAACCTCGGCGAGATGGCTACGGCCACCGAGTCGCTGGATGAGGCGACGTTCGAGATCCTCGGTGAGGAACTCGGCTACAAGATCCAGATGGTTTCGCCCGAGGACGAGGACAAAGAGCTCCTCGAGGGCTTCGGTCTCGACCTCGAGGCCGAGTTGGAGGCGGAGAGCGAGGATGACCTCGAGATCCGTCCTCCCGTGGTCACCGTCATGGGCCACGTCGACCACGGTAAGACGCGACTGCTCGATGCGATCCGTCAGACCAACGTCGTCGGCGGCGAGGCGGGTGGCATCACCCAGCACATCGGTGCCTACCAGGTGTGGACCGAGCACGAGGGCATCGAGCGCGCGATCACCTTCATCGACACGCCGGGTCACGAGGCGTTCACCGCCATGCGCGCCCGTGGTGCGCAGGTGACCGACCTCGCGATCCTCGTGGTCGCGGCCGACGACGGCATCATGCCGCAGACGGTCGAGGCGCTGAACCACGCCCAGGCGGCGAACGTGCCGATCGTGGTCGCGGTCAACAAGGTCGACAAGCCCGACGCCAACCCGGCCAAGGTCCGTCAGCAGCTGACCGAATACGGTCTCGTCGCCGAGGAGTACGGCGGCGACGTCATGTTCGTCGACGTCTCGGCTCGCCAGGGCACCAACATCCAGGAACTTCTGGATGCCGTCCTGCTCACCGCTGACGCGGGTCTTGACCTCACGGCCAACCCGAACAAGGCGGCGCGCGGTGTCGCGATCGAAGCCAAGCTCGACAAGGGCCGCGGTTCGGTCGCCACGGTGCTGATCCAGTCCGGAACGCTGCGCATCGGTGACGCGATCGTCGCCGGCACGGCTTACGGCCGCGTCCGCGCCATGATCGACGAGAACGGCGACGCGGTCGACGAGGCCTACCCCTCGCGGCCCGTGCAGGTGCAGGGTCTGAACTCCGTGCCCCGCGCCGGCGACGTGTTCATCGTCACCGAAGAGGACCGCATGGCCCGCCAGATCGCTGAGAAGCGTGAAGCGGTCGAGCGCAACGCTCAGCTGGCCAAGGCCCGCAAGCGCATCTCGCTCGAGGACTTCACCCGTGCTCTCGAAGAGGGCAAGGTCGAGTCGCTCAACCTCATCATCAAGGGTGACGTCTCGGGTGCCGTTGAGGCCCTCGAGGAGTCGCTCCTCAAGATCGAGGTCGACGACAGCGTCCAGCTGCGCATCATCCACCGCGGTGTCGGTGCCGTCACCGAGTCGGACATCAACCTGGCGACGATCGACAACGCGATCGTCATCGGCTTCAACGTCCGACCCGACACGAAGGCGCGCGAGCGTGCCGCCCGTGAAGGCGTGGACGTCCGCTTCTACTCGGTCATCTACAACGCGATCGACGACGTCGAGCAGTCCCTCCAGGGCATGCTCAAGCCGGAGTTCGAAGAGATCCAGTCGGGTGTCGCCGAGATCCGCGAGGTGTTCCGCTCCTCCAAGTTCGGCAACATCGCCGGTGTCATCGTCCGCTCCGGAACGATCACGCGAAACGCGAAGGCTCGTGTCATCCGCGACGGTGTCGTGCTGGCCGATGGCCTGGCCATCGAGTCGCTGCGTCGCTTCAAGGATGACGTCACCGAGGTTCGTACGGACTTCGAGGCCGGTATCGGTCTCGGCAAGTTCAACGACATCCAGATCGGCGACGAGATCGAGACGACTGAAATGGTGGAGAAGCCGCGCGGCTGATCCTCAGGTTGCTACGGACTCGGATGTCCGTCCTCGGCAAGAGCGGGGCCCCTACCCCGATTGCCTCGGACGGACATCCGAGTCCTCCGCAGTTTCCGGCCCGCCGTATCGCGGGCCGGGTAGAGAAGGAGAAAGACATGGCCGGAGAACGTCAGGCACGGCTGGCGGACCGCATCCGCGTGCTCATCGCGGAGCGCCTCGAGAAGGGGCTGCGCGACCCGCGCCTCGGTTTCGTGACGATCACCGACGTCCGGGTGACGGGTGATCTGCAGCACGCATCCGTCTTCTACACGGTCTACGGCGATGACGACGCGCGCACGGACTCCGCCGCGGCCCTGAAGGCGGCGACCGGGTTGCTGCGCAGCGAGGTCGGGCGTCAGCTCGGCACGCGGCTCACCCCGAGCCTCGAGTTCATCCTCGACGCCCTCCCCGAGAACGCCGGGCACATCGAGGAGCTCCTCCGCGCCGCGCGCGAGCGCGACGCCGAGGTCGCGGGTATCGCGGCATCCGGCACCTACGCCGGCGACGCCGACCCGTATGTGAAGCCCCGCGAAGAAGACGAGGACTGACCCGCGTCAGCGCGGCAGATGCAACGTCCCGCCGGTGGCCTCGACCAGGCCGTCGGCGATGAGTGAGTCGATGGCCCGGTCCCGCTGATGCGGGTCGGGCCATTCGGCGATCACGTCCTCCGCGCGCGCGACGTGGCCGTCGGCATCCCGCAGCACCTTCATGACGGCGCCCCGTGCCTGGCGGTCGCTGCCCTCGTACCGGGCCTGCTTGCGGCGGTCGTCGCCGGTGTCGGGGTAGCCCGCTGCGCGCCACGCGCAGACGTCGGCGAGCGGGCACGCCTCGCAGCGGGGGGAGCGCGCCGTGCAGACGACGGCGCCGAGCTCCATCGTCGCCGCGTTGACGACGGCAGCCTCATCGTCGTCGACCGGGAGGATCGCGGTCATGGCTGCGAGGTCGGTCTTGGCGGGCGGGCCGGGCTGGGAGCGTCCGTCGACGGCCCGCGCGAGTACGCGTCGGGTGTTGGTGTCGACGACGGGATGCCGGTCGCCGTACGCGAACACCGCCACCGCGCGCGCCGTGTAGTCCCCGATACCCGTCAGAGCGAGGAGGGCGTCGACGTCGCGGGGAACCACTCCGTCGTGGCGGTCGCGGATCTCCGTCGCCGCGCGGTGCAGCCACAGCGCCCGGCGCGGATAGCCGAGGTTCGCCCACAGGCGCACCGCGTCTGCCGGCGGAGCTTCGGCGAGGTCCGCCGGTGTCGGCCAGCGGGTGAGCCACTCGTCGAGACGGGGGATGACGCGTGCGACGGGTGTCTGCTGGAGCATGAACTCGCTCACGAGCGTCCCCCACGCGCCGAAACCCTCGCGTCGCCACGGCAGGTCCCGGGCGTTCTCGCGGTACCACGCGATGAGCGGGGAGGCGAGGTCGGGCACCGCTCCAGCCTAGGCTGGAACCCATGCAGCAGACCCAGGGGAGCGGCGGGATCCTCCTCGTCGACAAGCCGGGCGGCGTCACCAGCCACGACATCGTGGCGCGGGCCCGCCGTGCGCTGAACACGCGCAAGATCGGCCACGCCGGCACCCTCGACCCGATGGCGACCGGACTCCTCGTGCTCGGCATCGGACACTCCACCCGGTTGCTCACCTACGTGGTCGGTCTCGACAAGACGTATGAGGCCACCATCCGTCTCGGCGTCACGACGGACTCCGATGATGCCGACGGCGTCGAGACCTCCCGAACGGATGCCGCTGCGGTCGCCGACGACGCGATCCACGCCGGCATCCGCTCGCTGACCGGGCCCATGGCTCAGGTGCCGAGCACGGTCTCGGCGATCAAGATCGGCGGACGACGTGCGTACGATCTGGCCCGGGCGGGGGAGCAGGTCGAGCTGAAGGCGCGAGACGTCGTCGTGAGCAGGTTCGACGTGCGCGGCATCCGTCGCGGGGACGGCGTCATCGACGTGGACGTCGTCGTGGACTGCTCCAGCGGCACGTACATCCGCGCGCTCGCTCGCGACCTCGGTGGGGACCTCGGTGTCGGCGGCCATCTCACCGCGCTCCGCCGCACTCGCGTCGGGCCCTTCGACGTCGCCGACGCCGTCTCGGAACTGACCCCGGATGCCCCGCTGAAGGATGCCGCCGGTGTCGCCGCATCCCTCCTCGGCGCTTTCCCCGTCACCGCTGACGAAGCTCGCGATCTCCGCCACGGCAAGCGTCTGCTCGGCGCGGCCGACCGCCTGGAGGGCGAGACGCCCGCCGCGATCGCGCCGGACGGCGTGCTCGTGGGGATCGTCGGCCGGCGCGGTTCCGACGTGAAGAGCCTCATGAACATGCCCGAGGAGCAGCAGTCGTGATCGCCTGGTTCACCGTCACGCAGATCATCGTCGCGTGCGGCGCGGGCCTCCTGTGCACGGTGCTCGGTCTCGCCGGCCGTCGCCCCAGCGACCTGTCCGTCGGCACCCAGGCGCTGATTCTCGTCCTGCTCGTCGTGCAGGTGGTGATCGCGATCATCGCCCCGCTCGCGGGCAATCCACCCACGGGCGACCTCCTCGAGTTCTGGGTCTACCTCGTCTCGGCCGTGCTGATCCCGCCGGCAGCCGTCATCTGGGCGCTCATCGAGCGCAGCCGCTGGAGCACGGTCGTCATGGGCTTCGCCGCGTTCGCGATCGCCGTCATGGTGTGGCGCATGAACGTCATCTGGACCGTCCAGGTCGCCTGATCCGGACTCCCGCCAGGACGGCGGAGGCGTCCGCTGGCGGTCGTAGGATTGAGGGGCCATGCCTGAGACCGCGCCGACCTCGACCGCTCCGTCGGCCGCATCCTCCTCGTCCCCTCGCCGGATGACCGGTGTCGGCCGCGTTCTCGTCGTGGTCTACGCGATCATGGCGCTCGGCGCCACGGGCCGCTCGTTCGTGCAGATCGTCCGCGAGTTCGATGAGGCTCCGCTCGCGTATTCGCTGTCTGCCTTGTCGGCGCTCGTCTACATCCTCGCGACCCTGGCTCTGATCTTCAGCGCGTCGGAGCGGTGGTACCGCGTCGCGTGGGCGGCGATCGTGTTCGAGCTGGTCGGCGTCCTCGTCGTCGGGACGCTCTCCCTTACGCATCCCGAGCTCTTCGACCACCCGACCGTGTGGTCCGGGTACGGCATCGGCTACGTCCTCATCCCGCTCGTGCTGCCGTTCCTCGGCCTCTGGTGGTTGATCGCGCATCGACGCGGCCGTCCGACGGAGGTGGCGGCGTGATCGTCTTCCGCGACCCGAGCGAGATCCCCGACGGCTTCGGCCCGAGCGTTGTCGCGATCGGCAAGTTCGACGGCGTCCACTCCGGTCACCGCGCCGTGATCGATCGCGCCCGTGTGACGGCGACGGATGCCGGAGCCCGCGTCGTCGCGGTCACGTTCGACCGCAATCCCCTCAGCCTGCTGCGTCCCGAGCTCTGCCCCGAGGCACTCGTCAGCGTCGATCAGAAGATCGCGCTCCTCCGCGACGCCGGAGTCGACGCCGTCCTGGTGCTCCGCTTCGACGAAGCGCTTGCCGCGCTCGCGCCCGAGACGTTCGCCGAGCGGATCCTCGTGGACGCGCTCGGTGCGGTCCGCGTCATGGTGGGCGCCGACTTCCGTTTCGGTCGCGGGGGAGCGGGCACACCCGACTTCCTCGTCGCCTTCGGCCAGGAGCACGGATTCACCGTCGACATCGTCGGCGACGTCCAGGGCGGCGGCCGACGGGTCTCTTCGACGTGGGTGCGCGAGCTGCTCGCCGCAGGGCAGGTCGAGGACGCCGCTCGTCTGCTGGGACGCCCTCACGCCGTGCGTGCCGAAGTGGTCCACGGCCTCAAGCGCGGTCGCGAGCTCGGCTACCCGACGGCGAACCTCGCCACGGCGGCCGAAGGGTTCATCCCCGCCGACGGCGTGTACGCCGGCTGGCTCGTCGACGAGGGGACGGATGCCGGTGGCTACGCTCCCGCGACCCGTTACGCCGCGGCGATCTCGGTCGGCACGAACCCCACGTTCGACGATGTGCCCGTCCGGCAGGTCGAGGCGTACGTGCTCGACGAGACGGGGCTCGACCTGTACGGCCACATCGTCCAGGTGTACTTCACCGCGCGCGTCCGCGGCATGGTGCGCTTCGACGGCATCGAGGCGCTGATCGCTCAGATGGATGCCGACGTCACCAGCGTCCGCGCAGCCCTCCAGCCCGGACGCTGAGGCCGCGCGTCAGTACGAGGTGTCGTCGACGGCGCCGGTCGCGTCGGCCCCGGCATCCACTCGACGCGCTTCGCCGAGGATGACGGCGCTGCCGCTCGTACCGAGGCGGCTGGCACCGGCCTCGATCATCGCGAGCGCGTCTGCGTAGCTGCGAACGCCGCCGGACGCCTTCACCTGCACGTCGGCACCGACGGTGCGGCGCATGAGCTCGACGTGGGGGGCCGTTGCGCCGCCGCCGGCGAAGCCCGTGGAGGTCTTCACGAAGTGCGCGCCGCCGGCTTCGGTGAGGCGGCTGCCGCGCTCGATCTGCTCGTCGTCGAGGAGGGCGGTCTCGAGGATCACCTTGGTCACGTGACCGTCCGCAGCCTCGACGACTGCGCGGATATCGGCGACGACCACGTCGTCGAATCCGGAGCGGAGGGCGGCGATGTTGACGACCATGTCGACTTCGGCCGCACCGTCGGCGATCGCCTGGCGGGTCTCGGCCACCTTCGCCGCAGTGGAGGTGGTGCCGTGGGGGAACCCGATGACGGTGCCGACGGCGACGCCCGTTCCGGCCAGCCGCTCGACGGCGTGGGGGATGTCGCTCGGGCGCACGCAGACGCTGAAGACGCCCCACTCGGCCGCGATGTCGAGCTCGCTGTCGACGTCGGCCCGGGTCAGCTCGGGCTTCAGGATGGCGTGGTCGATGGTGGCGGCGAGTTCGCGTTCGGTGGGCATGCTCACCAGCGTACGCGTCCGCTTCGGTGCGGCGACGTGTCCGACGCCGGGGACGCGCTAGACTGTCTCCCGAAGGATCCCTCCGTCGCCGCAGCTCGCTGAAGCGAGTGCCCGCAGCCGGGAGGTCCGAGGAACACACCTCGCCGCGACTCGTCCGTCGCGGTCCCGTAAGAACGTCGTCACTGACGGCGATCGCCGGCATCCGCCGGTGTCACGCTCAGGAGGAGCATGCCGACCACGGCAGCCACCGCCCCCAAGACCGCCGCTCGGCGTCGCCGGGGATCATCGTCGCGTCGAGACGACGAAGCCCCCCTCATCCCGATCCTCGCCCGAAAGGTGCGCGAGGTCGAGGCGAAGGCGCAGCGCGGAAAGCTGGGGCCGACCAACCGCGTCAAGTTCCAGGTGATCGCCTTCCTCGTCCGCGAGGAACGCGCGCGAGTCAAGTCGGCGACCGACATCGCCGACGGTGCCCGTGCCGAGCTGCTCAAGCGGCTCGACGGGGTCGCGACGATCCTCGCGAAGACGGCTGCTCGGGACACCTCGCTCATCCAGCTGCTCGAGGTCGATCAGGCGACGTCGCCCGTCGCCCGCCGCATGCGACGCGACTGGCTCATCGAGTCGGGTGCCGACCTGCCCGAGGACGAGCTGATCATCACCGACGCGAAGCCGGCTCAGACGCCGGTCGTCCCCGAGGGCGTCGTCGACCGTCAGGTCGTGCCCCCGCAGATCGAGGCGCGCAAGGAGTCGAACCCCTTCCTCGCCCCCGACGCGGCAATCCGCGCCGCGGGACCCACGCCGCGCCGTCGACTCGACGGTTGGGAGCTCATGGGCCCCCTCTACAAGGCGTTCGAGACGGGTGCCGGTGGCGGTGCCGCCTCCATGGACCTGCCGCCGCTGCCCGAATTCGACCGGCTGTCGCCCAAGGGCCTCGACGTCATGCCGCACCAGTCGCGGTTCCTCGAGGCCGTCCGCACGGGACACCGCGCCTTCCTGCTCGCCGATGAGCCGGGCCTCGGCAAGACGGCGCAGTCGGTGCTGGCGGCATCCGTCGCCGACGCATACCCGCTGCTGGTCGTCGTTCCCAACGTCGTCAAGATGAACTGGGCGCGCGAGGTGGAGCGGTGGACGCCGCAGCGCCGCGCGACGGTCATCCAGGGCGACGGCGAGACGATGGATGCCTTCGCGGACATCTTCATCGTCAATTACGAGATCCTCGACCGCCACTTGTCGTGGCTCGGCTCGATCGGCCTGAAGGGCATGGTCGTCGACGAGGCCCACTTCATCAAGAACCTGACCTCGCAGCGCTCCCGGAACGTGCTCGCTCTCGCGGGGCGCATCCGCGAACAGGTGCGCGACCCGCTCCTGCTGGCCCTCACGGGTACCCCGCTCATCAACGACGTCGAGGACTTCGACGCCATCTGGCGCTTCCTGGGCTGGACCACCGGCGAGAAGCCCGGTCCCGAGCTCATGGCCCGTCTCGATGAGACCGGCCTGACTCCGGCCGACAAGGCGTTCTACCCCGAGGCGCGTTCCGCTGTCATCTCTATGGGCATCGTGCGGCGCAAGAAGAAGGACGTCGCCGCCGACCTGCCCGACAAGCTCGTCGCCGATCTCCCCGTCGAGCTCGACGACGAGTTCGGTCGCTCCATCCGCGCCGCCGAGCGCGAGCTGGGCGATCGCCTCGCGGCGAAGTACCGCCGCATCCTCGAAGCCCGCGGCGACCGCGTCGTCCGCGGTGACGTCGACGAGGACATCGTGCGTCTCGTCGCGCACGGCGAACTCGAAGAGGCGAAGGCTGCCGGCAGCGGCTCCGAGAACGTCTTCACGATGGTGCGACGCATCGGCCAGGCGAAGGCGCACCTCGCCGCCGATTACGCCGTCCAGCTGCAGCGCTCGGTCGGCAAGGTCGTCTTCTTCGCGAAGCACATCGACGTGATGGATGCCGCTGAGGCGCACTTCGCGTCGGCCGGCCTTCGCACCGTCTCGATCCGTGGCGACCAGACGACGCCCGTCCGCCAGCAGGCCATCGACGCCTTCAACGGTGAGCCGGATGTCGCCATCGCGGTGTGTTCGCTCACCGCGGCCGGTGTCGGCCTCAACCTCCAGGCCGCATCCAACGTCGTCCTCGCCGAGCTCAGCTGGACGGCCGCCGAGCAGACGCAGGCGATCGACCGTGTTCACCGCATCGGTCAGGGCGAGCCGGTCACCGCGTGGCGGATCATCGCGGCGCACACGATCGACACCAAGATCGCCGAGCTCATCGACAGTAAGCAGGGCCTCGCCCAGCGTGCGCTCGACGGCGACGCGGTCGACCCGACCTCGAGCGACTCCGTGCAGCTGTCGGCGCTGATGCACCTGCTCCGGCAGTCCCTCGGAGCCGTCTGAGATCGATCCGCTGGCAGACGCTGCCTCCGCGACGCTAGTGTCGTGGAGGCAGCGTCGCCCCCAGCATCAACCCGAATCACCAAAGGACGTCTCATGAAGATCGGTATCCTCACGAGCGGCGGCGACTGCCCCGGCCTGAACGCCGTCATCCGAGGCATCGTGCTGAAGGGCACGACGACCTACGACATCGAGTTCGTCGGGATTCGCGATGGCTGGCGCGGCGTGGTCGACGGTGATTTCTTCCCCCTCACCCGCCACGAGGTGAAGGGTCTGTCGAAGGTCGGCGGGACGATCCTCGGAACGAGCCGGACGAACCCCTACGAGGGTCCCCGCGGCGGCGCCGAGAACATCTCGAAGACCCTGTACGGTCACCGCCTCGACGGCATCGTCGCGATCGGCGGCGAAGGCACGCTCGCTGCGGCCGACCGCCTGCACAAGGACGGCATCAACGTCCTCGGCGTGCCGAAGACGATCGACAACGACCTGCACGCCACCGACTATTCCTTCGGGTTCGACACGGCGGTGAACATCGCCACCGAAGCGATGGACCGCCTGCGGACGACGGGTGACTCGCACCAGCGCTGCATGGTCGCCGAGGTCATGGGACGCCACGTCGGCTGGATCGCGCTGCACTCGGGCATCGCCGCAGGTGCGCACGTCATCTGCATCCCCGAGCACCCGATGTCCATCGACGACATCGCCGAGCAGGTCACGAAGGCGCACGATCGCGGCCGCGCTCCGCTCGTCGTTGTGTCCGAGGGCTTCACGCTCACCGGCATGGACGAGGCCTTCAGCGACAAGGGACTCGACGCCTTCAACCGGCCCCGACTCGGCGGCATCAGCGAGATCCTCGCCCCCGAGATCGAGCGCATCACGGGCATCGAGACCCGCTCGACGGTCCTCGGTCACATCCAGCGCGGCGGTTCGCCGTCGGGCTTCGACCGCGTCCTCGCTACGCGACTGGGTCTCCACGCCGCCGACGCGATCGTCGACGGCGCGTGGGGGCAGATGGTCGCGATGCAGGGCACCGAGATCGTCCGGGTCCCCTTCGCCGAGGCCCTCGGTTCGCTCCACACGGTGCCTCTGCACCGCTACGAAGAAGCTGCCGCGCTCTTCGGCTGAGCCGGACGCGTGACTCAGGCGACGACACCCTCCGCTCCGGCATCCCTCACCCCCGCGCTTCTCGGCGCGGTGTCGGTGGGCGTGCTGACCGCGGTCCAAGCGCGCGTCAACGGCCAGCTGGGCGTGAATCTGGAACACCCGACGGCGGCCGCCGTCATCTCCTTCGCGAGCGGACTGCTCCTCATCGCCGCGATCAGCGCGATGACGTCTGCGGGGCGACGCGGAGCGGTCGCTCTGGTGCGCGGCATCCGCGAACACACGATTCCCTGGTGGATGCTGGCGGGCGGCGCCGCCGGAGCGTTCACGGTCGCAACTCAGAGCATCGCGGTGGGCGTCGTGGGGGTGTCGCTCTACACGGTCGGAATCGTCGCGGGTCAGACGCTGGGCGGTCTCGTCCTCGATCGGATCGGCTACGGCCCGGGCGGCGCCGTGGCTGTCACCGTGCCGCGCCTCGTCGGGGGAGTGCTCGCTCTCGCGGCTGTCGGCGTCGTCCTGGTGGCCGGTGACGGTCTCGCAGGCGTCCCGGTGTGGATGGTGATCCTGCCCGTCCTCGTGGGGGTCGGTCTCTCGTGGCAGCAGGCCACGAACGGCCGACTGCGCGCGCGGGTGGGGACGCCCCTGACGGCGACGCTCGCGAACTTCTTCGTCGGTACCGCGATCCTGACGGTGCTCGCCGTGATCGCGACGATCGTCAGTGGGCCCCCGGCGGCACCCCCGGGGGAGCCGTGGCTCTACCTCGGGGGTGCGTTGGGTGTCGTCTACATCGTGATGTCGGCAGCCATCGTGGTGAGGACCGGAGTCCTGCTGTTCGGTCTGGCCGCCGTGTCGGGACAGCTTCTCGCCGCGCTGGCCCTGGACGCCGCCTGGCCTGCACCCGCCGGACCCGGACTCCTCGTCGAGGCGATCACGGTCGCGATCGGCCTCGCCTCGGTGTCCGTCGCGGCGTTCTGGCGGGTGCGGCGCTGAGAAGCGTCTCGCTCAGGACTCGTCGTTCTTCGGCGTGAACGACAGCGAAAGCGAGTTCATGCAGTAGCGGTCGCCGGTCGGAGTTCCGAACCCGTCGGGGAACACGTGTCCCAGGTGCGACCCGCAGTTCGCGCAGCGCACCTCGGTGCGCACCATGCCGTGGCTGTTGTCCTCGATGAGTTCGACCGCTTCCGGGCGGACCGACTCGTAGAAGCTCGGCCATCCGCAGTGCGAGTCGAACTTCGTTCCGCTCTGGAACAGCTCCGATCCGCAGGCGGCGCAGGCGTACAACCCAGCGCGGTCCTCGTCGAGGAGTTCGCCGGTCCAGGCGCGCTCCGTCCCCGCCTGACGCAGGACGGCGTACTGCTCGTCCGTCAGTTCTTCACGCCACTGCTCGTCGGTCTTGTCCACGCGATAGCTCATGTGTTCTTCCTTCCCTCGATACATTCAACCGGACGAACCGCCCGGATGTTCCGCGGTGTCGCTCGATGTCGGTCGTACGGTGGGGAAGTGCCCCTCTCCGACCGCGATCGAGCCGTCCTCGACTTCGAGGCGAACTGGCACGGGCACTCCGGGGCGAAGGAGGAAGCGCTCCGAGCCGAGCTGTCGCTGACGCCGGCGCGGTACTACCAGCTGCTCGGCCGCATCCTCGACTCCGCGGATGCCGTCGCCCACGATCCTGTGCTCGTCCACCGCCTCAGGCGGCTGCAGGCGACGCAGGAGAGCGAGCGTCGCAGTCGGACCAGGATCCTCCCGGCGTCGGCCCGGTAGCATTCTCGAGTGCCGTCTCCGACCTCCCCGCCCGAGCAAGAGCAGCCCACCCCGACGGAACTCTCCGCTTCGAGGGGGCGGCCCGCCGCCAAGGACCGCTTCGACGACCTGCCCGGGCGCCCCGCCCGTATCGGAGCGCACCGCGCGGAGACTCCGCGACTTCGCGTCGGAGTCATCGTCCTCTGGTCTGCGGTCGCAACTGTCGCCATCGTGATCGCGGGAGTCTTCGGCACGTTGCTGGCGACGGGGCGACTCGATTTCGCGCAGGCCGCCAAGCCCAGCAACAGCTCCCAGGTGGTCGCCCCCCGAGTCGACACCTCGTACGAGGTCCTCGTGCTCAACGCCACGGCGGAAACCGGGCTCGGAGCGAAAGTGCGCGAAGCCGTGATCGGAGCCGGCTGGGCCGAGGCCGACGTCGAAGTCAGCAATGCGAGCTCGAACGACTTCCCGACGACCACGGTGTACTACGGATCGTCTGCCGACGAAGCCGCTGCGCGCGGTCTTGCCGACGCGATCGGCGGTGCCGAGGTCTCCCTCGACGACACCTACCAAGTGGTCGCTCCGCCCGAGACGGCCGCGGCAGGCGGTACGAGTCGGCCGCAGCTCGTCGTCGTCGTGGGGCTCGACTTCGGCTCGGAATGACGTACGCCCCGGGGTCTGCGGCCCTGCGTGTTTCGCTGTCGTAAACACTTCGGTTCCGGGGTGTCAACAAAGCCCGGAACGGCCTGTCGAGGCCTGAAGGCGTGGCTAGCATTTCGATGTCCCACAGCTTCAGGAGATTCGCATGACCCAGGGAACCGTCAAGTGGTTCAACGCCGAGAAGGGCTTCGGCTTCATCACCCTCGGTGACGGACAGGACGTCTTCGTCCACTACTCCAACATCGACATGTCGGGCTTCCGCGTCCTCGAAGAGGGCCAAGCCGTCGAGTTCACTGTCGGCAGCGGACAGAAGGGCCCGCAGGCCGAATCCGTCCGCGTCGTCGCCTGAGGCCTCTCAGCTCTCGTAGCGGCGCAGGAACCGTTCGGTCAGCTCGGGTGGATTCAGCGCGCGGGCGGAGCGGTTCTCGATGGCCTCGGTCTCGTCGCTGTCGGTGACGGAGACGAAGAGGGTGACTCCGGCAAGCGCCTCTGCGCGCTCGGCCCGCAGGTGCGCGAGGGCGGCGGTCAGGGCATCGATGTGTTCCTCGAACCAGCCGTCGGCGTCGTCCGACTCTTCCGGGAGTGCCTCAGAGATCGGTTCGAAGTGCTCCCAGCCCGCCAGTTCATCGCGCCACTCGGCGGTGTCCCACCGCAGGTAGGCGTCGTACCCGGGGGAGGCGAGGACGTCGGCGGCATCCGCTTCTGATCTCTTCGCCTCGTAGTGCTCGACGGTGGTGACGCAGAGCCCGGGGCTCATCGCGCCGTCGTCCGTCGTCAGTGCCACGGCGTACAACCGCTCGCCGGCCAGAGACCCGATCGCGTCATCGAAAGCGGCCACCGTCGCCTCTCGCAGCGCTTTTCGCATCTGCTCGCGGTTCACGGCACAATGTCCGATCTCATGAAGGCGATCGCGTGATCTCGCCGCGATCGAGGTCGGATCGCACGTGTTTCGAATGCCCGTCCTCGGGGGAGATCCGTCTCGACGGAACGCTCTGATGCGAGGCCAGCGAGCAGCGACGAACGAAGAGCCTCGGATGCAGGCATCCCCAGGAGAGAGGCTATGTCTGAGATCGTCGGCATCCGTTCCTCCGTGCGGTGATCGACGCCTCGTCGTGGTCATCGGCGCGGCGTCGCCAACGGTACCGCGAGTCGGGGCCGCGCGGCTTGCACTCCCTAGGGTCGAGTGCCAGAATGATTTAGCACTCACTCATCCTGAGTGCCAGAACGATCCCGCTCCCACTCCGTGGGAGCACGGTACTGAACCTCACGTCCGGGAGGGACGACACACTTATGGCAAAGATCATCGCTTTCGACGAAGAGGCCCGCCGCGGCCTCGAGCGCGGCCTCAACATCCTGGCCGACGCCGTCAAGGTGACGCTCGGCCCCCGTGGCCGCAACGTCGTGCTCGAGAAGAAGTGGGGCGCCCCCACGATCACGAACGACGGCGTGTCGATCGCCAAGGAGATCGAGCTCGAAGACCCGTTCGAGAAGATCGGCGCGGAGCTCGTCAAGGAGGTCGCGAAGAAGACCGACGACGTCGCCGGTGACGGCACGACGACGGCCACCGTCCTCGCTCAGGCGCTCGTTCGCGAGGGTCTGCGCAACGTCGCAGCCGGCGCCGACCCGATCTCGCTCAAGAAGGGCATCGAGAAGGCAGTCAAGGCTCTCTCCGACGAGCTGCTCGCCGGCGCGAAGGAGATCGAGACCAAGGACCAGATCGCGGCGACGGCATCCATCTCTGCTGCCGACCCCGAGATCGGCGCCCTGATCGCCGAGGCCATCGACAAGGTGGGTAAGGAAGGCGTCGTCACCGTCGAGGAGTCCAACACCTTCGGCACCGAGCTCGAGCTCACCGAGGGTATGCGCTTCGACAAGGGCTACATCAACCCGTACTTCGTCACCGACGCCGACCGTCAGGAAGCGGTCTTCGAAGACCCCTACATCCTGATCGCGAACCAGAAGATCTCGAACATCAAGGACCTTCTGCCCGTCGTCGACAAGGTGATCCAGGACGGCAAGGAACTGCTGATCATCGCCGAGGACGTTGAGGGTGAGGCTCTTGCGACCCTCGTGCTCAACAAGATCCGCGGCATCTTCAAGTCGGCTGCCGTCAAGGCTCCCGGCTTCGGCGACCGTCGCAAGGCCCAGCTGCAGGACATCGCGATCCTCACCGGCGGCCAGGTCATCACCGAGGAGGTCGGTCTCAAGCTCGAGAACGCCACCCTCGACCTGCTCGGCCGTGCTCGCAAGGTCATCATCACCAAGGACGAGACCACCATCATCGAGGGTGCCGGTGACGCTGCGCAGATCGAGGGTCGCGTGACCCAGATCCGCCGCGAGATCGAGAACACCGACAGCGACTACGACCGCGAGAAGCTCCAGGAGCGTCTTGCGAAGCTCGCTGGTGGCGTCGCCGTGATCAAGGCCGGCGCCGCGACCGAGGTCGAGCTCAAGGAACGCAAGCACCGCATCGAGGACGCCGTTCGCAACGCGAAGGCAGCCGTCGAAGAGGGCATCGTCCCCGGTGGTGGCGTTGCGCTCATCCAGGCGGGCGAGAAGGCTTTCGCCAAGCTCGAGCTCGTCGGCGACGAGGCGACGGGTGCGAACATCGTCAAGGTGGCCATCCAGGCTCCCCTGAAGCAGATCGCCCTCAACGCCGGCCTCGAGCCGGGTGTCGTGTCGAACAAGGTGGCCGAGCTCCCCGCGGGCCAGGGCCTGAACGCCGCGACCGGCGAGTACGTCGACATGTTCGCCGCAGGCATCATCGACCCGGCCAAGGTCACGCGCTCGGCGCTGCAGAACGCAGCCTCGATCGCCGGCCTGTTCCTCACCACCGAGGCAGTCGTGGCCGACAAGCCCGAGAAGTCGTCGGCTCCGGCCGGCGACCCGACCGGCGGCATGGACTTCTGATCCAGCGCTGAGCAGTACGAAGGGCCCCTCCGCGAGGAGGGGCCCTTCGTCGTTCTGCGGGCGTGTCAGCGGAACATGCCCGCGGCAGCCATCTCGGTCTGCGCGTACTGCTGGCCGACGGCTCCGAGAGCCGTGCTGATGTCGGCGAGAGCGGCATCCAGTTCTCGCTGCGCGGCGCGCCAGCGTTCGACCACGGACTGGAAGGCGACCGACGCGCTGCCGGTCCACGAGCCCTGCAGCTGGGTGAGGTGTCCGAGCATCGCGGCGGTCTCCGACTGCACCCGGTCGCCCGTGGCGCGGATCGTGGAGGTGGCGGCGAGAACGGCGTCGCTGTCGACGGTGAAGGCGGTCATGGCGGGTGTCCTTTCGAGTGGGATGCCGCCACGCTAGACAGCACCGCGACGCACTCGTCCGGGTCGCCATCCGCCTGGGGAGGATGCCGCGTACCGGCATCCTGGGGAGGAATCCCGCTCAGCCCTCGGCGTGCGGGGGCCGCGGGAGCGGTCGGGTCTCGAGGTCCACCGCTTCGCCGGCCGTCGCGCGGTCGATCGCGAGGGGCAGCGACACCGTGAACGTCGCGCCGCCGCCGGGGGTGTCGGTGACCTCGATCGTGCCCTGCAGTGTCGCCACGATCGATGCGACGATCGACAGGCCGAGCCCCGACCCGCCGGTCTCGCGCGTGCGCGACGAGTCAGCCCGCCAGAATCTCTGGAAGATCTTGCTGCGGATCTGCTCCGGGACTCCCTCGCCGTGGTCGGCGACAGAGATCCAGCCGCGTGCCGAGTCGAGATCAGCCCCCACCGAGAGTTCGATGGGAGACCCCGGCGGCGTGTAGCGTCGCGCGTTACCCAGGAGGTTGGCGACGACCTGGCGGATGCGGTTCTCATCGCCGATCACGATCGGAGTGACGCTCTGCGGTGCCTGCAGGAGGATCGGCTCAGTCTCGTGCGAGGGGGGTGCGGCATCCGTCCGAGGGCGGCGACGCAGCAGGCGGCCGGCGCCGGACATGCCGCCACTGCGGCGCTTGGGAGAGGGATCCTGCGCGGTGAACACCGCGATCGGAGTCGTCGACGTCGGGGTGTGACCAGTGAAGGTGACCTCGCGGTCGGGCGACGCAGCGCGCGCGTCGAGGGCGGCATCCCTCGCGATGGGACGGAGGTCGACGGGGACCACGGCCATGTCGCGCTGCTCGTCGAGGCGGGCGAGAGCGAGCAAGTCCTCGACGAGCGCGCCCATGCGGATCGCTTCCTTCTCGATCCGCTCCATCGCCTGCGCCGTCTGCTCGGGATCGCCGATGGCTCCCATCCGGTACAGCTCGGCGTACCCCCGCACCGTGACGAGGGGCGTTCGGAGCTCATGGCTCGCATCGCCGATGAAGCGCCGCATCCGCTCGACGGTCGAATCCCGCTCGCCCAGAGCCTCATCGATGCGTTCGAGCATCACGTTGATCGCTGTCTTCAGTCGTCCGACCTCGGTGCCCGGCGCGATGTCGCTCATGCGCTGGCTGAAGTCGCCTTTCGCGATCGTCATGGCCGTGGACTCCACCTGACCGAGTCCGCGGAAGGCCAGGGTGACGAGTCCGCGGGTGAGGATGGCGCTGCAGACGATCGTGAACAGGGCGAGGGCGGTGTAGATGCCGATGTAGTTGGCGACCGTGCGGTTCACGTCGTTGAGCGGGAGCGCGACGAGCTGCGTGTAGTACTCCCGCGACCCCGCGATGGGCAGGGTGTCGACGCTCGCGCGGTACCGCACCGTGCCGTCCGCCGACGTGAGGTCGAACGGGGCAGTACCGTCGAGCACGGTCTGGTCGAGCGAGAACGTGGCGGGATAGTCCGGCGGCGACAGCGACGAATCCCCACCGGCGACGGCGAGACGCTCGCCCTCACCCTTGCCGCTGTAGACGGCGACGGAGAAGTCCGTCGGAGCAGCGGCGATCGGCGTGAACGTCGCCTCGCCGTCGTCGAGCGTCACGTTCATGAGGTTGCTGGCGATATCCGTCGTGACCGTCTGGGTCAGCGACTGGTCGACCGCGCTGAGCTGAGCGTTGCGGAGGAAGATCATGGTCCCCACGCCGGCGGCGATCATGCCGAAGGCGAGGATGCTGACGGTCACCCCCGTGACTTTGGTGCGCAGGCTGAGGCCGCGCCACCAATGGGTGACGCGGTCCTGCGATGCCGTCGGGCCCAGGGGGCGCCTCCGTTCAGGCGGTGCGGTCGGCCTTCAGCATGTATCCGAAACCACGCTTGGTCTGGATGAGCGGTTCGGAGGAGTGCGGATCGATCTTGCGTCGGAGGTACGAGATGTAGCTCTCGACGATGCCCGCGTCACCGTTGAAGTCGTATTCCCACACGTGGTCGAGGATCTGAGCCTTGCTGAGCACCCGGTTGGGGTTGAGCATCAGGTAGCGCAGGAGCTTGAACTCGGTGGGGGAGAGGTCGATCGAGACGTCGCCGACCTGGACGTCGTGGGTGTCCTGATCCATCGTGATCTCGCCGGCCTTGATGATGGAGTCCTCGTCGGCCTGCATCGTGCGGCGGAGGATCGCTTGGATGCGCGCGACGATCTCATCGAGGCTGAACGGCTTCGTGACGTAGTCGTCGCCGCCGGAGTTCAAGCCCTCGATCTTGTCCTCGGTGGCATCCTTCGCAGTCAGGAAGAGGATGGGGGCGGTGTAGCCCGCTCCGCGAAGACGCTTCGTGACGCTGAACCCGTTCATGTCGGGCAGCATGACGTCGAGGATGATGAGATCGGGTTCTTCTTCGAGAACAGCCGAGATGGTCTGGGCGCCGTTCGCGACGGCACGGACCTGATATCCGGCGAACCGGAGGCTGGTGACGAGCAGATCCCGGATGTTCGGCTCGTCGTCCACGACGAGGATGCGTGCAGCGGTCATGAGCCCATACTGGCACCGGAATCAATCGGTTTGCTGGACATTCCGGTGTCGGGTTGCTCCGGGGTGCGATCCCCGGCCGCGGTGAGACAGGATGGAACGGTGACTGTTCCGCAGCCCGTTCCCGTTCCACACCGACCCGCACCGGCGTTGCCCGCCGACGTCACCGGGCCGGGTGCCGCCTTCCACCGGCTGTTGTTCGCGCGACAGCGACGCGGCTGGTGGACCCCCCTCGCGACGGGGGCCATCGGCGTGGTCCTGTACCTCGTCGTCAGCACCGTCATCGGAGTCGTCTTCGGGATCGCCGTCCTCGTCTCGGATCCGTCGGTCGACATCTTCACGTTGACGGATCGGCTCCTGACCATCGACGTCACCGACCCGCTGGGGCTGGCGATCATCCTGCTGTCGCTCGCCGTGATGTGGCCGATCTACCTGCTGGCGTCGTTCCTGGTGAACGGCCGCCGCGTCGGTCACATCTCGTCGGTGGCAGGTCGGCTCCGCTGGAAGTGGCTGTTCCTGTGCGTCGGCGCGGCCGTCGTCGTCTACATGGTGATCTCGGCGCTGTCGTTCCTCCTGCCGGCGGAGGAGGGCTCCGAGGGGAACCTGGTCTCCCCTGCGGAGAACCCGGCCTTCGTGGCATCCCTTCTCGTCGTCCTCCTGCTCGTCCCGTTCCAGGCGGCGGCGGAGGAATACGTCTTCCGCGGATACCTCATGCAGACGGTGGGGCGATGGTTGAAGCATCCCGCGTGGGCGATTCTGTTGCCGGTGCCGCTGTTCGTGCTGGGTCACGTGTACGACTGGGTCGGTCAGGCGAGTGTCGGCGTGTTCGCGATCGCGGCCGGCTGGTTGACGTGGCGGACCGGCGGACTCGAGGCGGCCATCGCCCTGCACATCGTGAACAACCTGGCCGCTTTCGGGTTCTCGGTCTTCGGTCTCAGTGACGCCGCCGCGACCGACACGAGCATCGTCAGCCTGGTGTCGTCCGTCGTGATGATCGCGGCATTCGTCGGCGTTGTCGAATGGCTGTGGCGCCGCGGCGATGGACGTCGCACGCTGCGCCTCTCCCCGCCACCCGAGCCCGTCTACGCGCCGCCCGTCTACGGCTACCCGCCTGTCTACGGGCAGCCGCCTGTCTACGGGCAGCCGCCCGTGTACGGGCAGCCGCCCGTGTATGGCCAGCCCCCGGTGTATGGCCAGCCCCCGGTGTACGGCCAGCCCCCGGTGTATGGCCAGCCGCCGGCCGTCCAGCCGTCTCCTCCGCCGCCGGCCGCGCCGTACGATGGGCCGCCGCTCCAGCCGCACCAGGCGCCGCGGTGGGGCGAGTACGCACCCGCGCCCGACACGACTCCCGCGCCCGATACGACCCCGGCGCCCGACACGACCCCGCCGGCGGACGGCGGGTCGGGATCGGATTCCGGTAGCGGCGGCGGTTCGGACGGTTCGTCGGGCTCGTCGTCGTCTGACTGAGCCGCCGCTCAGGCGGCGCGGAGGTTGTCGGCGTCGAGGATCGTGTAGCTGTAGCCCTGTTCGGCGAGGAAGCGCTGACGGTTCTGCGCGAAGTCCTGGTCGACGGTGTCCCGCGCGATGAGCGTGTAGAAGCTCGCCTTGTGACCGTTCGACTTGGGACGAAGAAGGCGACCGAGCCGCTGGGCTTCCTCCTGGCGTGAGCCGAACGACCCCGACACCTGGATCGCCACCGACGCATCCGGGAGGTCGATGGAGAAGTTGGCGACCTTCGACACGACGAGAACCGGGATGCGCCCGTGGCGGAAGGCGTCGAACAGCACCTCGCGCTCGTCGACCGGCGTCGATCCGGTGATCTTCGGGGCGTCGAGGGCCTCGGCGAGCACGTCGATCTGGTCGAGGTACTGGCCGATCACGAGGATCTGCTCGCCCTCGTGCTTGGCGACCAGGTCCCGCACGACGTCGATCTTCGCGTGAGCCGTCGCTGCGAGGCGGTAGCGCTCGTCGTCGGCGGATGCCGCATATTCGAGCCGATCGGATGCCGGCAGGTCGATGCGCACCTCGTAACAGACGGCGGGGGAGATGAACCCCTGCGCCTCGATCTCCTTCCACGGGGCGTCGAACCGCTTGGGACCGATGAGGCTGAACACGTCGCCCTCACGGCCGTCTTCGCGGACGAGCGTCGCGGTGAGGCCGAGGCGCCGGCGCGCCTGCAGGTCCGCGGTCAGTTTGAACACCGGCGCCGGCAGGAGATGCACCTCGTCGTAAACGATGAGGCCCCAGTCGAGCGCATCGAGCAGAGCGAGGTGGGCGTACTCGCCTTTCCGCTTCGCCGTGAGGATCTGGTACGTCGCGATCGTGACCGGCTTGACCTCCTTGGACTGACCGGAGTACTCGCCGATCTCCTCGGGGGTGAGCGATGTGCGCTTGAGCAATTCATCGCGCCACTGACGGGCGCTGACGGTGTTGGTCACCAGGATGAGCGTCGTCGTCTTCGTATCGGCCATCGCAGCTGCGCCGACGAGCGTCTTACCGGCGCCACAGGGGAGCACGACGACACCGGACCCGCCCTCGCTGAAGATGTCGACGGCCTTCCGCTGGTAGGGGCGGAGCGACCAGCCGTCTTCGTTCAGTTCGATCTCGTGCGGTGTGCCGGGCGTGAAGCCGGCGTGGTCCTCGGCGGGCCAGCCGATCTTCAGGAGTTCCTGCTTGATCTGTCCGCGCGCCCAGGCGTCGATGACGTAGGTGTCGGGCGTCGGGTGGGCGATGAGCAGCGGCTGGATGCGGCGGTTCCGCGCGATCTCGGCGAGCACCGGCTTGTCGGTGGAGCGCAGGATGAGGGTGCCCTCGTCGTCGCGCTCGATGATGAGGCGGCCGTAGCGTCCGACCGTCTCACGGATGTCGATCGACACCGACGGCGGAACGGGGAACTTCGCCCACCGTTCCAGGGTCGCGAGCATATCCTCCGCGTCGTGCCCGGCGGCGCGGGCGTTCCACAGTCCGAGACGCGTGACGCGGTAGGTGTGGATGTGTTCGGGGGCGCGCTCGAGCTCGGCGAAGATCGCCAGTTCGTGGCGCGCGTTCTCCGCGTCGGGATGCGCCACTTCGAGCAGCACAGTGCGGTCGCTCTGGACGATGAGGGGGCCGTTAGCCATAACGGGAAAGTCTACCGGCCGCGCCGGTCACACCGGTCGAACGCTGACGATGCTCGACAGCGGCAGCGTCCGCTCGACGTCGGCGGCGCGGTCACGGCCGCGGAGTCGGCCACCGCCCAGGCCTGCGGCCTCCAGCGTGACGTCGCGCGTCGACCCGTCGGGCATCCGCACCGTGATGTCGATCGTCGAGCGCGTGCGCACGGCCTGATCGAGTTCGCGCTCGAGCCAGGCGGCATCCGCGTCGTCCGACAGGCTCGCCCGCAGCGTCTCGATCAGCGGACGGTACCGATCGGTGGCCGCCGGCGCAGGCGCGGGGCTCTCGACGACCTCGTGGCGACCGATGGGTCGGGGGGCACCGTCGGCATCCACAGCCAGAACCGGATAGCGGGAGTCCGAGAGCATCCAGTAGGTCGTGTCGGGGCTCGTTCGGGTGACCAGGTCGTCGCCGTCAGGGACGAGTCCGAGCGGGCGGAGGGCATGGTCGACGTTGATCGCTTGGAGAAGGTCACGATCCCCCGAGATGCGGGTGTAGCCCTGCCGGTCGAGTCCGACCCGGAGGGTGCCGTGCCGCGCGGCGGCGCGTTCGATCTCGTAGGCCAGTGGCTGCGGCACTCCGGTGAGCGACAGCTCGGTGAGGAACGCGGTGAGGGATGCCGCGGTCTCGCCGCCGGCGAAGGCGGCGCCGATCGTGTCGGCCGTGAATCGGTAGGTCGCCGCCTGTGCTCGGGACTCGCGGCGCGCGGTCGTGCGCAGGCGCTGGTCGAGCTGGGGTTCCAGCGGACCGGGGGCGATGGCCGTCAGATCGTTCTGGAGGTACACCTTGTCGACCTCGTGGGGAAGGAGCGCCCGGAGCGCGTCGATGTCGGCATCGTCTCCGAGGGTCAGCCCCTCGGCCCATTTCGGCGAGGATCCATCGGGGGTGAGCATCGCCCACTGGGTCAGCATCGCGGCCAGGCGTCGTACCCGATCGGGCCAGGCCGGGTCGAACGGGTGCGCTCCGGGCCACTCGGCCGGTGCGCGCCACCCTCCCTCGGGCGCCCGCAACGCGTCAGGGAGTCGCTCGCGCAGGCGGTGGGCGACGTCGACCCACCGTTCGACGGTGCGCGTCCCGAGCCAGGTCGCGCCCGCTTCGGTGATCGTCCAGGTGCGGTCGGATCCTGCGAGGAGTCCCGCCTCGGCGGCGATCGCGACGAGGGTGTCTGCGTCGTCGGGGGTGCCGGCGGCGCCCGCGTCGACGAGGCGACGCCGATCTCCTGCGCTCAGGGCGCCGGACCCGATGCGCCCCAGCGGCGTGCGCGTCGCGGCGTGGAGGATGTCGGCGAGGGACGCGACGGCATCGAACGCACGCTCGGCGCTTGCGGCATCCGATTCCCGCTCGCCGGGGAAGAGTGCGGGAGCGTCGACGGGAGTCGCGGCGTCGAGGGCGCTGGCGACGGCTCCATAGGCATGGCCGTTCTCGTCGACGAGACCGCGTGCCACCAGTCCGTCCCGGAGTGCGGGGCTGACCGGCGAGCCCGTCTCGAGCGCTGCGCGGAGAGCCGCCGCCTCGAGGTCGGAGACATCGGCGAAGGCCCGGGTCAGGTGAGTCGGGTCGAGCAGCGCGTCAGCCGCGTCGAAGAAGTCCGTCCACGTCGTACTCGGGGCGATGTGGCGGGCATCGAACAGCGTGGCGAGGGCGTCCGGATCGAGCGTCGCGAGGCGGGTCGCGAGAGCACGAGCATCGGAAGCTGTCACGTCACAGGCCCTTATTGGCCCGTCCGCGTCGCACGAAGGTCGAGATCAGGAGCGCGAGGAGCAGCGCGAACGCGACCGGCGGGGCGACGTAGACGACGAGGCTCACCACCGGCCATACCCCGGTCGCGAAGTCGGCCTGCTTCAGTCCGCCCGGACCCGAGGCGAAGATGATCGCGAAGAAGCAGACCACCGACAGGATGAGCAGCCCCAGGGACATGAACGCCAGGATGCGGTCGATGCGACGGACGGGAAGGTCGCCGGCCGGGGGCGGAGTGCTCATCCGATCAGAGTAGCGGCTCGTCGGGGTGCCGTAGTCTGGTGGTGGGGCTGAGACGGTTCCACTTTTCCATGCCCGCACGCGGGCTCGAGCAGCGAGGTTCGACACATGCCCACCGGCAAGGTCAGGTTCTACGACGAGGCGAAGGGCTTCGGCTTCATCACCGGCGACGACGGTCAGGATGTCTTCCTGCACGCGACTGCGCTCCCCGCCGACACCACGACGATGAAGCCCGGCACGCGTCTGGAGTACGGCGTCGCCGACGGCCGCCGCGGTCTGCAGGCGCTCGCCGTCCGCGTGATCGATGCTCCCGTCAGCCTCAGCAAGCGCAACCGCAAGCCCGCCGACGACATGGCGGTCATCATCGAGGACCTCGTGAAGCTGCTCGACGGCATCGGCGGGGACCTCCGCCACGGGCGGTACCCGAGCGGCGCACACGGTAAGAAGGTCGCCGCCGTGCTCCGCAAGGTCGCCGATGAACTCGATGCCTGAGTCCGCCGAGCAGGAGTCCGCTCCGACCGATCCGCGCCTCTTCGAAGCGTACGATCTCGCGCGCGCCGCGCTCGTCGAGGTGACCCCCGAGGCGACGATCGGTGACGCCGCGGATTACCTCCTCGAAGACGACGGCGTCGTGTCGCTGCGCTTCGCGAACCGCATGCCGGGCTACCCCGGCTGGCTCTGGACGGTGAGCGTCGCGGTCGTCGAGGGATCCGACCCGACGGTGCTCGAGGTCGAGTTGCTCCCCGGCGACGGTGCGCTGCTCGCCCCCGAATGGCTGCCGTGGGCGGAGCGCCTTGCCGAGTACCAGGCTGCGCAGGCGGCCTCGGGCGATGAGCCGGAGGACGTCGACGACGAAGACGAAGACGAAGACGATGACGATGACGAGGTGGATGCGGAGGACCTCGACGCCGCCGACTTCGACGACGACGGATCGCCCATCCTTCACGCGGGCGACGTCGACGGAGTCGACATCGACGAGCTCGACGAGTCTGCTGACGACGACGACGAATCCGACGAGGACGACGAGTCCGACGAGGACGACGACGACGAGTCCGACGACGCTGAAGCCGACGACGACGAGTCCGACGAGGACGACGAGTCGGATGACGGCGACGAGAACACCGAGGTGCTGCGCGAGTACTGACGCGCGGCATCCGCTCTGAAACGACGCGGCCCCGGGGATCACTCCTCGGGGCCGCGTCGTCGTAGAGCGGAGCTCAGTCGCGCAGGTGCTCCACCGTGTAGTCGATGGCCTTGATCAGCTGACGGACGTCGTCGGGCTCGATCGAGACGAACGTCGCGACGCGCAGCTGGTTGCGGCCGAGCTTGCGGTACGGCTCGGTGTCGACGATGCCGTTCGCCCGGAGGCTCTTCGCGATGGCGGCGGCGTCGATCGACTCGTCGAAATCGACCGTGACGACGACGGGGGAGCGGTCTGCGCGGTCGGCGACGAACGGCGTCGCGAAGGATGCGGCATCCGCCCAGTCGTAGAGCGCGTTCGAGGACTCTGCGGCGCGGCCTCCCGCCCAGGCGAGACCCCCGTTGCCGTTGATCCACTGCAGCTGGCTGTCGAGGAGCTGCAGCGTCGCGATCGCGGGCGTGTTGAGCGTCTGCTGCAGGCGCGAGTTGTCGAGCGCGTTCTTGAGGCTCAGGAACTCCGGAATGTACCGACCGGATGCCGCGACCCGCTCGATCCGCTCGATGGCGGCCGGCGACACCGCGGCGTACCAGAGCCCGCCATCGGAGCCGAGGTTCTTCTGCGGCGCGAAGTAGTAGACGTCGGCCTCGGCGATGTCGATGTCGATGCCGCCGGCGGCGCTCGTGGCGTCGATCACGGTGAGGGCACCGGCGTCACCGTGGACGCGCGTGATAGCGGTCGCGACGCCCGTGGAGGTCTCGTTGTGCGCCCAGGCGTAGACGTCGACGCCCTCGACGGCTTCGGGCTTCGCGCTCGTTCCCGGCTCGGCCCGGCGCACGTCCGGCGCCTCCAGCCAGGGAGCAGCGGCCGCTGCAGCGAACTTGCCGCCGAACTCGCCGAACACGAGGTTCTGGGCGCGCTTCTCGATGAGGCCGAAGGCCGCGGCATCCCAGAACGCGGTCGATCCGCCGTTGCCGAGGATGATCTCGTACCCGTCGGGAAGGCGGAAGAGGTCTGCGAGGCCCGAGCGGGTGCGAGCGACGAGGTCCTTCACGGGGGCCTGGCGGTGCGACGTTCCGAACAGCGACGCTCCCTGCGTGACGAGCGCCTCGAGCTGCTCGGCACGGACCTTGGACGGGCCGCAGCCGAAGCGTCCGTCGACGGGAAGGATTTCGCGGGGAAGGGTCACAGTCGCCATGCCGAGAAGTCTAGGGCGCGGCCCCCGCCCGCCTCGGGCGCATGACGCTCCGAGACCGGATGACGGATAGGCTGGGAAGGTACCGTCTCCCGCGCGAAAAGGCCTCTATGACCGACCTCATCGACACCACCGAGATGTATCTGCGCACCATCCTCGAGCTCGAGGAGGAGGGCATCACGCCCCTCCGCGCCCGTATCTCGGAACGCCTCGGGCACTCCGGCCCCACGGTGTCGCAGACGATCGGTCGCATGGAGCGCGACGGACTCGTCGTCGTATCGGAGGATCGCAAGCTCGAGCTCACGGATCCGGGTCGTCAGAAGGCCGTCGACGTGATGCGCAAGCACCGTCTTGCCGAGCGTCTGCTGTCCGACGTCATCGGTCTCGACTGGGCGTACGTCCACGAAGAGGCCTGCCGCTGGGAGCACGTCATGAGCGAGCTCGTCGAGCGCCGCCTGATCGAACTCCTCGACCACCCGACCGAGTCGCCGTACGGCAACCCGATCCCCGGGCTCGACCAGCTCGGCGACGTTCCCGCCAATGCGTTCGACAACGGTGTGGTCGGCCTCGTGCGGAGGCTCAACGACGCCGGTGGTCCGGTGACCGGCAGCATCCGTCGCCTCGCAGAGCCCATGCAGGTCGATCCGGAGCTTCTGACCCAGCTGCGCGACGCGGGCGTCGTCCCCGGTCGCACGGGCTCGTTCCGCTTCAACGAGGGCTACGTCCTCGTCGAGATGGATGACGTGGACGAGGCTCTCGAGCTGCCCGTCGAAGTGGCCTCGCACATCTTCATCGTCGACGCGCGCGAGATCTGAACGCTCGCCCGGCGCCGCCCCCAGCGGGCGGCAGCGTGACTTATTCGTTACCTTCCGGTAGCCTCGGAGAGTCCATAGGCGAGAAGCCCGCCACGGACCGCTCCGCGAGTTGCCTTTCCGGCTCGTCATTCGCGAAGTGCCCCCTACATCTGTGCCCGATCACTGATTGACGACGAGCCAGCATCCTGCCCCCCGGGATGCGAAGGCGCCGGAGGACAGCTTGGCTGAAGAGTTCCACCCGTCGAACGAGATTTCTGAGGCATCGACGGCCCCCCGAAAAGGTCGTGTCAGTCGTCGCGCCGTCGCTCAGACGCCCGCTACCCGTTCTGCCGCCACTCGTCCGCACCCGATGCGCAGCTTCCTGACCGTCGCCGCCGTCGCCGGCATGGTCGCCACCGTCGCCATCCCTGCTTTCGCTGCAGCTGACCGGGGCGATGTCGCCCAGGCTCGCACGCTGCAGCAGGTGTCCGCGGATGACGCGCAGTCGCTCGTCGTCGCATCCGAGGGCAGCCCCGCCACGCTCGACCGCGGCGGCTACTCGGCCACGACCCCCGAAGAGATCGAGTCTGCGAAGGCGAAGGCCGCCGCAGAAGAGGCCGCGAAGGCCGCACTCGCCGCTCGTCTCGCCTCGTCGTCGTCCAAGGCGCGGGCCTCGTCGAGCTTCTCCTCGGCCGTTCCGCTCGTGTCGCCGGGCTCCGGCACCGTCCGTCGGCCGCTCGCGCACTTCGACAACTTCGGGCGCCCGTACGCCGGACACAAGGGCACCGACTACATGGTCGGCCGCGGCGAGCCGATCTACGCCGTCGCCGACGGCACCGTGGTCGCCTCCTCCGAGTCAGGTCCGGGCTGGGGCGTGTACGTCAAGATCGCCCACAACATCGGTGGTACGCGCGTCACCTCGCTCTATGCGCACATGGATTGGGGCACGCGTCGTGTCTCCGTCGGCGACACGGTCTCCGTCGGGCAGCTGATCGGCCAGGTCGGCTCCACGGGTCGTGCCAACGGCACCCACCTGCACCTCGAGATCCGTATCAACAACGGGTACACCAACGCCGAGTCGTGGCTTCAGGCCAACGCCGGCTGACGACACACAGCATCCGTTCTGCTGTTGTTCGCCCAGGGGCATCCCCGGGTGTAATACCCTGACCCCGACGCTCGTTCGAGCCGAGGGGAGCCGCATGGACATCCAACCCCGCATTCGCAACCGGAATGCGCTAGGTCGGCATGTGCTGCGGCATCGTGTGCACGATTGCCACGACGTCGGTCGTGCGAATAAGGCGCTGTCTTCATGACGGTGCCTTTTTTCGTACCCGCACCCCTCTCGACCCGCACCGCGTCGACGAAACGGAAGGCCCTGAAGCCGTCAGGGCCGTTCGAGAGGACACCCCTATGCGCACTCTGGTGCTGAATGCAGGCTATGAACCCCTGGCTGTCATCTCCTTCAAGCGGGCCATCGTGCTCGTCATGACCGAGAAAGCCACCATCATCGAGCGCGTCGAGGAGGACCCCGTCTGGGGGACCAGTGACGTGTACGACCGGCCGGCTGTCATCGTGCTGACCCGGTACGTGCGGATTCCGGCCAGTCGCCGGGTGCCGGTCACGCGTCGCGGTGTGCTTCGCCGCGACGGGCACCGGTGCGCCTACTGCGGAAAGAGCGCGTCGACGATCGATCACGTCCTGCCGCGCTCGCGCGGGGGAGCGGACTCCTGGGAGAACCTCGTCGCCGCGTGCCTGCGCTGCAACAACGTGAAGGGCGACCGCACGCCGCAGGAGATGCACTGGGAGCTGCGGTGGATGCCGCAACCACCCCGCGGCGCCGGCTGGCGCGTGCGTGGTGCCGAGCGCGCAGAACCTGCGTGGGAGCCGTACCTGGCGCTCGCGGCGTAGCGCCCAGGTCAGACGCCGGATTCGACCCAGGCGTAGGGCAGGAACTTGCCGTCGATCGTGATGACGACGCGGTCCCCGTCGGGGTGTGCGACGCGGTCGAGAGAGATGCTGCAGTTGATCGCGCTCATGATGCCGTCGCCGAAACGGTCGTGGATGAGGGCTTTGAGCGCGGGCCCGTAGACCTGCACGAGTTCGTGGAAGCGGTAGATCGTCGGGTCGGTAGAGAGATCTGCCTCGGCGGCGCGGTTCGGCTGGCGGGTGAGGGCGTCGACGAGCGCGGCGTCGAGTCCGAGGGCGTCGCCGAGGCGCTCCGCTTCGGCCGGGGGGAGGGCGTGCATCCCGAGAACGGCCGCGGCGGTCCACACCGGCGGACGGCCGATGAGCTCGCTCACCGCGTCCCACGAGAGTCCGCTCTTGCGTCGCACCTCGTCGATGGCGGCACCGGCGGCCTGCTTGCTGATGATCTGGGGGAGCGTCATGACGTGTCCTCTCGTCGGTTCGTTCCATCGGACCAGTCCCGGAGCGTGAGGCGGCAGGAAGAACGCGCACGGATGCCGTCGTTGTGCGCACGTGTGACACGGTCGAAACGCGCGCGACGCGCCAGGGCAAACCTCGGTGCCTAGCGTGGGCCCATGGCGGCGATCGAGCAGTGGATGCAGGCGGTGGTGGATGCCGTCCCGCAGCCGCTGTGGGTCATCGGACCCGGTGGCGCCGTCGCCCACCTGAACGAGGCCGCCGGGCGGTTGCTCGGATACTCCGATCCCCGCCGGGTCGTGGGAGGTCCGAGCCACGAGGTGCTGCACGGGCATCGCGCAGACGGCTCCGCCTACCCCGCGCACGAGTGCCCGATCGTCCACGCGGCGGATCACGGCGGTGACCCGCGGGGCAACGAGGTGTTCGTCACCCGCGCGGGACGGCCGCTCGACGTCGCGTGGCGGCTGGCGGAACTGCCCCTGCCCGAGCATCGACTGCTGTCGTTCGAGCCGCAGGCGCAGGTTCCGGCGATGCGCGGGGTGCCGTCGGCATCCGCTCTGCGTGCGCAGATCGCCGCGCGGCACCGCGACCCGGAGTTCTGCGTCGACGTGCTCGCGCGGGATGCGCACGTGTCCGTGCGGACGGCGCAGGCCGTGCTGGGGCGCGAGGGGGAGAGCCCTGCGGCGCTGATCCGCGAGTACCGGCTCGGGAGCGCGCAGGGGCTGCTCCGCGACGGGATGCCGGTGGCCGCCGCGGCGTACGGTGCCGGCTTCCGCGATCCGGACACCTTCGCGCGCGCGTTCCGGCGCCGGTTCGGTGTAGCGCCGGGAGCGTTCGCCCGCGACGCGGGCTGAGCCCCGGCATCCGGTCTGCGCGTTGACGCGGGTTGTGGGGAGTGCGCCCGCGCAGGAGGCCGCTCGCGTAGCGTGAGGGGCTCGATCGAGACCGATGCCCCGTAGGAGCTTCATGGATACGACGACGGTGGTAATACTCCTGATTCTGGGATTCCTCGTGGTGGGCTTGGCTGCCTGGGTGGTGTTCTCGCACCGCCGGCACACGCGTCGATTGGCGGGTCTCGCCGAGACGGCTTCCGCCGAGCGCCAGCAGTGGGAGATGCATCTGCAGCAGGTCGTGCAGGAGGGTACGGCAGCGCATCTCGCCGATGTCGCGGCCGAACGGCGGGAGAAAGAGGAATCCCAGGCTCTCGTCGCTCGCTACCACCAGGCCTACACGGCGTCCCTCAAGTGGGAGGTGGGGAGTCGGGCGAAGCTCCTGGAGATGGTGTCGGCGCACGGACTCGACGGCGTCTTGTTCTCGGGGATCGTCTTCGCCACGGGTGGCCGGGAGCAGCCGAAATATGTGACGCAGCTCGATCATGTGCTGCTCATGGACGACCGCGTGATCGTGATCGAGGCGAAGAACTGGAAGGGTGTCGTGTTCGACGGGGTCGCTCCGTCGTCCGTGCACGCGGCGTTCGGCGCGCTGATCGACGCCGGTTCGGACGGCGAGTTCGCCATCCAGGTGCGGCGAGAGGATCAGGGAACGGGGCTCTCGATCACACGGCACCCGGACCCGAGCGGTACCTCGGAGAAGCACTCCGTGGCTCCGCGCGTGCAGGTCCGAAGGCAGGCCTTCGCGCTGCGCCGGCTCATCGAGGCCAGGACCGGTGAGGACCTCAGCATCGACGCCTGCGTCTTCTACTCGCACAAGAGCGTCCGACTCTTCACGCCGCGGAAGGGGGCACCGTCACGGACGCCGTACACCCCGGTCTTCGATACCGCGGGTATGCGCGCCCACCTCGGCGCGCTCGGACCCGGTCGCATCGGACCGGGCCTCATCGAGCGACTCGCGCCGGGCCTGGCCTCGATGGCGACGGATGCGACGGGCGTCGGTGCGTACGCCGAGGAGTGGCAGAGCGTTCTCGACGCCGTTCAGGGTGAGCAGGTGGACTGAGGCTCGGCATCCGCTCGTTCGGAGTGGGGGAAGGCGGGCGCGGGCGATGTCGGAACCCGTGCGTATCTTCGAGGTAGACCGCTTGAGTCATTCGAACAAAGCTTCTACCATGTCGAGGTGAGATCCATCGTGCGAAGCACCGCCACTGCCCAAGAGGTGCAGCGGCTGCGCGCGCAGATGGCTCAGATCCAGGGGCGCAAGCTCGACGCGCCGCCCCTTCCCACCCATCCTGCCCTGGCCGATCTGCTGCCGGGCGGGGGACTGCGTCCCGGATCGTCGTATTCGATCGGCGGCTCGATGTCGCTGCTGTTCGGCCTGTTGGCGCAGCCGTCGCAGACGGGCAGCTGGTGCGGGGTAGTCGGGATGCCGGGGTTCGGCGCCGAGGCGGCCGAGAAGGCGGGCGTCGACCTGACGCACCTCGTGCTGATCCCCGAGCCGGGACCGCGCTGGCTCGCCGTGACGGCGACGATCGCCGATGTGCTGCCGGTCGTCGCGGTGCGGCCGCCGACCCGGGCGAAGGATGCCGACATCTCGCGGCTCGCGGCGCGCATGCGGGAGCGCGGGGTCGTGCTGCTCGTGCAGGGGCCGTGGCCGCAGACCGAGGCGATGATCGACGTGACCGACGCCCGCTGGTCGGGGCTCGGCGACGGGTACGGGGTGCTGTCGGATCGAGAGTTGACCGTCACGGTGACGAGCCGGCGCTTTCCGGTGCCGCGGTCGTCACGGATGCTGCTGCCCGCCCCCGACGGCGCGATCGCGGTGCGCGCGCAGCCCGTCGCGCCGATCGTCGACCTGCCGATGCGGGCGGTGAGCTGATGGATCCTGCGCTCGTCGACACCGGAACCGAGCCGGTGCGGAGCCTCGTCGTCTGGGTGCCCGACTGGCCGGTCATCGCGCTCGGGCTCGAGGGGCTCGCCGAGGTCGACCAGCCGATCGCCGTCTTCGCGAAGGGGACGGTCGCCGCGACCTCGCCGACCGCGCGTGCCGACGGGGTGCGCCGGGGGATGCGGCGCCGCGACGCGCAGGCGCGATGTCCGCAGCTCCAGGTGGTCGACGCCGACGACGCCCGCGACCACCGCACGTTCGCGCCGCTCATCGCCCGGCTCGAGGAGATCGCGCCGGGTGTGCAGCTGCGCGAGCCGGGGCTCTGCGCGCTGCGGGTGAAGGGACCCGCCCGGTTCTACGGCGGCGAAGCGGGTGCGGCGACCGCGCTGACCGGCGCGCTCGCCGAGCTCGGCGTGCACGACGTGCGCGCGGGTGTCGGCGACGGTCCGTTCACGGCGGAGCAGGCAGCCCGGGCGACGGGAGTCGACGCGCCGCTCCGGATCGTCCCGCCGGGGGCGGCGGCCGCGTTCCTGTCGACGCTGCCGGTGGCTTCGCTCGAAGACGAGTCGGTCGCGAGTCTGTTCGCGCGCCTCGGCATCCACACGCTCGGCCAGCTGGCCGCCCTTCCGCCCGAACGGCTCGTCGAGCGGCTCGGCCCCCGCGGGGCACGGCTGCACGCGCTCGCGTCCGGGCTCGACTCGCAAACCGTGCAGCCGCGCACCCCACCGCCCGAGCTCGACCGCGAGGTGAGCTTCGAGCCGCCGCTCGAGATCGCCGACCAAGTCGCGTTCGGCGTGCGCCTCGCGGCTGAGCAGTTCATCTCGGGGCTCGGCGCCGTCGACCTCGTCTGCACCGAGCTGCGCGTCGCGCTGACGGGCGACCGGGGCGATCACAGCGAGCGGGTGTGGCTGCATCCAGGCGCGTTCGATGCCGCTGCCGTCGTCGACCGGGTGCGCTGGCAGCTCGCCGAGCGCGGGCTCAAGAGCGCCGTCGCGAAGGTGCGGATCGCGCCCGAAAAGGTGGATGCGGCATCCCATCACGTGACGGGGCTGTTCGGTTCGGGGCCGGAAGAACGCGTGCACTCGGCGCTGTCGCGCGTGCAGGCGATGCTCGGGCACACCGGGGTCGTCACCCCGGTGCTCGGTGGCGGCCGGTGGCTCGCCGAGCGGCAGGTGCTCGTGCCCTGGGGAGACGGCGGAAGCAGGGGGGACCGAGCCGTCATCGCCGAGCGGGCGCGGCCGTGGCCGGGGAGCCTGCCCGATCCGTTGCCGGCGACCGTCTTCCCCGAACCCGTGCCGGTTGCGGTGATCGACCACGACGACGACATGGTCGCCGTCGACGGGCGGGGAGAGCTGACGGCCGAGCCGGTCGCGCTGATCCTCCCCGGAGCGCCGGACGCGTCGGGGGCGCGCAAGCCCCGGCATCCGCGCCGCATCGAGTCGTGGGCGGGACCGTGGCCGGTCATGGAGCGGGGGTGGGATGCCGCACGCGCCCGCCGCGCGCATCGGTTCCAGATCGTCGACGAGGCGCAGACGGCCTGGCTGCTCGTCTGCGAAGAGGGCGTCTGGCATGCCGAGGGCAGGTACGACTGATGGGGTGGGGCAACAACCCGTCGGTCTCGTGGTCCGAGATGGAACGGATCCTCAGTGACCGCCGCCGCCCCGAGGGAGCGCCGGCGGGAGCCGACGGCGGCGACAGTCCGGCGTGGTCGCACAAGCGCGGTAAGTACCGCACGCCCGAGATCGAGCGTCCGGTCGATGCGGTGCCGTACGCAGAACTGCACGCGCACTCGTCGTTCTCGTTCCTCGACGGCGCGTCCTCACCCGAGGACCTCGTCGAAGAGGCGGAGCGCCTTGGCCTCCACGCCCTCGCGATCACCGACCACGACGGGTTCTACGGGATCGTCCGGTTCGCCGAAGCCGCCGAGCACCTGCAGCTGCAGACCGTCTTCGGCGCCGAGCTGTCGCTGGGGCTCCCCGGTCCGCAGAGCGGCGAGCCCGACCCGCACGGCAGTCATCTGCTGGTGCTCGCGCGTGGCGAGGAGGGCTATCACCGGCTCGCCGCAGCCATCACGCACGCACAGTTGTCGGGCGGTGAGAAGGGGCGCCCGGTCTACGACCTGCACGACCTCGCCGACCGCGCCGGAGGGCACTGGCAGGTGCTGACCGGATGCCGCAAGGGCGCCGTCCGGCAGGCGCTCGCCGTCGACGGGGTGGATGCCGCCGCCTACGAGCTCGACCGACTCGTCGACCTGTTCGGGGCGGAACGGATCGATGTCGAGCTCATCGACCAGGGCGCCCCGACCGACTCGCGCGACAACGACGCGCTCGCCGCGCTCGCCGCCGAGCGGGGGCTGCCGGTCATCGCGTCGAACAACGTGCACTACGCCGTGCCCGAGAAGGTGCACCTCGCCGCGGCGGTCGCGGCGGTGCGTGCGAACCGCGGGCTCGACGAGCTCGACGGGTGGCTGCCCGCGCACGCGAGCGCGCACCTGCGGTCGGGCGCCGAGATGGCACGGCGCTTTCGGCGGTACCCGGGGGCGGTGGCGCGGACCGTCGCGCTCGCCGACGAGCTCGCGTTCCCCCTGCGCCGCGCGAAGCCCGCGCTTCCGAAGATGCAGGTTCCCGAGGGGCACACGCCGATGACGTGGCTCCGGCACCTGGTGTGGGAAGCGGTACCCCGCAAGTATCCGGATGCCACCGACGCGAACCGCGCGCGCATCGAGAAGGAGCTGGGAGTCATCGAGCAGAAGGACTTCCCGGGGTACTTCCTCATCGTGCACGGGATCGTGCAGGAGGCGCGACGCCGCGGCATCCTGTGTCAGGGGCGGGGATCCGCCGCGAACAGTGCCGTCTGCTATCTGCTCGACATCACCGCGATCGACTCGATCTTCTACGACCTGCCGTTCGAACGGTTCCTGTCGGCGCTGCGCGACGAGGAGCCCGACATCGACGTCGACTTCGACTCGGACCGGCGTGAAGAGATCATCCAGTGGGTCTACGAGACCTACGGGCGCGAGCGGGCGGCGCAGGTCGCCAACGTGATCCAGTACCGGCCGAAGAACGCGATCCGCGACATGGCGAAAGCGCTCGGACACTCGCCGGGGCAGCAGGATGCCTGGTCGAAGCAGATCGAGCGCTGGGCCCACGCGCCCGGAGGCTCCGCGCAGCGCGACAGCGATGCGTGGAGTGGGCGTGGGGAGGGGGCGACGCTCGACACCCCGGGCGATCACGACATCCCCGACCGGGTCGTCGAGTACGCGGGTGAGCTGTTGAAGGCGCCTCGGCACCTCGGCATCCACTCGGGCGGGATGGTGCTGACAGACCGGCCGGTCGGCGAGGTCGTGCCGATCGAGCACGCGCGCATGGAGAACCGCACCGTCATCCAGTGGGACAAAGACGACGCGGCGTGGATGGGGCTCGTGAAGTTCGACCTGCTGGGGCTCGGGATGCTCGCCGCCCTGCAGTACTGCTTCGACATGATCGAGGCGGCGACGGGGGAGCGGTGGTCACTCGACGCGATGCCGAAGGAGGAGGCCGCGGTCTACGACATGCTGTGCCGCGCCGACTCGATCGGGGTGTTCCAGGTCGAATCCCGCGCGCAGATGGGGTTGCTGCCGCGCCTCCAGCCGCGGAAGTTCTACGACCTCGTGGTCGAGATCGCACTGATCCGCCCGGGACCGATCCAGGGCGGGGCGGTGCACCCGTTCGTGCGGCGCAAGCTCGGCGACGAGCCGGTCACGTACGCGCATCCGAAGCTGAAGCCGGTGCTGGAGCGGACCCTCGGCATTCCGGTGTTCCAGGAGCAGCTCATGCAGATGGGCATGGCGATCGGCGACCTGTCGGGGGAGGATGCCGACCTGCTTCGCCGTGCGATGGGATCGAAGCGCGGTATCGAGCGGATCGACTCGCTGAAGAAGAAGCTCTACGAGGGCATGGCACGAAACGGCCTGACCGGAACGGCCGCCGACGACATCTACGTGAAGATCCAGGCGTTCGCGAACTTCGGCTTCGCCGAGAGCCACTCGCTGTCGTTCGGGCTGCTCGTCTACGCGTCGTCGTGGCTGAAACTGCACTACCCGGCGGCATTCCTGGCCGCCCTCCTGCGTGCGCAGCCGATGGGTTTCTACTCGCCCGCGACCCTGACCGCCGACGCGCGCCGGCACGGGGTCGAGGTGCGGCGTCCCGACTTGCACGCGTCGGGGGTCGAAGCGGGGCTGGAGCCGGTGTCGGATGCGGACGGGGTGTCGCTTCGCGAGGAGATGGAGCGTCCCGAGGAGGGATTCGCGGGTTTCGCTCCTCGGGAACCGTCATCTCCTCGATTTGCGACAGGCGCGGATGCCGCGCCCCGGGATGCCGCGCCCCCGGATGCCGCGCCCCCGGATGCCGGGCACCGCCGTGCCCCGACGGGCAGGGACTCGTGCACCGACCGCATCCAACCGCCCGTGCCGACCTTCGACCGGTCGCTGCCCGACGAGTCGGCGGCGCACCGGCGCGATGGGGAGTTCGCGGTTCGGCTGGGGCTCGCCTCGATCACGGGGATCGGCGTGCCGCTGACGACGAAGATCGTGACGGAACGGGAGGCATCCGGTCCGTATCGGGACCTGCGCGACCTCGTGCGGCGCACCGGCGCGACGGCGGCGCACCTCGAGGCGCTCTCGACGGCGGGGGCGTTCGAGAGCCTCGGGATCACCCGGCGCGAGGGCATCTGGCTGGCAGGGGATGCCGCGCAGGACCGGCTGGAGTTCCTCGAGGGCTCGCTCGTGTCGGTGCAGCCGCCGCTGTTCCCCGACCAGTCGAGCTACGACGTGCTCGCCGCCGACCTGTGGGCGACGGGGGTCTCCGCCGACGACCATCCGCTGACGCACTACCGGTCGCAGCTCGACGCGCGCGGGGTGATCACGTCCCGCGGCATGCGCGAGCACGAGGTCGGCCGTCGCATCGAGGTCTCGGGTCTGGTGACGCACCGGCAGCGGCCGGCGACGGCATCCGGCATCACCTTCCTGAACCTCGAAGACGAGCACGGCGTGATGAACGTGATCTGCTCGGTCGGAGTGTGGAACAGGTACCGCCGCATCCTGCGCGACAGTCCCGCGCTCATCGCGCGCGGCATGCTGGAGCGCTCTCCCGAGGGGGTGACCAACCTCGTTGCCGATGCGTTCGAAGATCTGCGAGTGGGGGTGACGCACCGCTCGCGAGACTTCCAATGACTCGGCGTCACGTGTGTCATGAGGATCACTCTCAATTACATAAATACATTGCAATATCACTATGTGTGAGCGAGTCTTGAGGCGTGGCGAAAGAGATCGCGGCGGCAGCTGACCTGTTCAAGGTGCTCGGAAACGAGTCCCGACTCGGCCTGCTCGCGACACTCGCCGACGGCCCCCTGGTCGTCGGTGCGCTCGTGGAAGCGACGGGGCTGACTCAACCCCTCGTCTCGCAGCATCTCCGGACGCTGCGGCAGGTGGGGCTGGTCGAAGTGACACGTGACGGCAGGTCGAGCGAGTATCGCCTCGCCGACGAGCACGTCCTGCACGTGATCACCGACGCTCTCATCCATGTCCGCGAATCCGACGCCACCGACGAAACACCCCCCCAAGGAGACAACATGAGCACGGAAGAAGTCCACGCAGAGCACACGGTCGCCGAGCACGCCCACGGCGCCGCCTGCGGTCACGAGACGGTCGAGCACGATGGTCACGTCGACTACCTGCACGACGGTCACAAGCACGCCGAGCACGGCGACCACTACGACGAGCACTGACCCCTCCCCATCGACGGCGAGGTTCCACGGACTCCGTGGCCTCGCCGTCGTGCTGTCCGCTCACTCCCCGCTGCGCGTCACCTGCCACACCGGGAACGGATCCTCGAACTCCGCCCAGGCTGCCGGCCCTGCCGCCAGCTCATCATCCGTCAGGGCGGTCTCGTCGAGCGCGATGCGGAGTGCGCGGTGGTGCAGATCGAGGCCGATGAACGCGAGGTCCTCTCCGACGGCCAGGAGGCCTTCCGCCTCGGTCATCCCGTCGTCGACCTGCACGGGTGAGAAGGCGATCATCGAGCCCACGTGATCCCACTGCGCGACCGTGTGCGAGCGGGTCGCGAAGCGGCAGAACCCCGCCGAGCGGACGACGAAGCCGAACTGTCCACTCTCGATCCGCTCGTCCAGAAGCGCGGTCAAGCGGCCCGGATGCAGCGGACGGACGTTCTCGTACCGGAAAGCACTGATCCGCGAGTCGGTCATGTGCGGCGCGAACTCGCCGTTCAGCAGCTGCACCCACCCCGGCGCCTCCTGATGGTGTCGGTGCGTGCCCGCGGCGGGCAGCGGGCCAGTCGCCTCCTGATGCAGCCGCAGTCGCGCCGAGGGCGCGAGATGACTCACGAGCGCCATCGTGATCGACAGGTCGGGCGTCGACAGCCCCGCCCAGTTCACGAGCACGATCGTCGAGGCGTACTCGAGCTGCTGGACCGTGAGCAAGGCGTGGGCGGTGTAGCGCGTCCGCGGCATCCCCGTCTCGTCCGGATCGGGAGCGCCGGCGTACGTCTCGCGGCGGAGGTCGTCGACGAGGTGAGGCGCGTCGACGATGCAGACGACCCCGGTGAGCTGCAGCCCGTTGTCGTGCTCGGCGAGAGTGCCGATGACCTCGAGGACCGACGCATCGGCCGGGAACTCGGCGATGACACCGTCGCCGAGGTCGAGCCACGGCAGGAACGCCGCGGCCTGGGCGGCCGGATCGTCCGCGGACAATCGGGATGCCGGGAGGAGAGGCTTCCCCGTCGCCAGACTCAGGCGCTCGGCGTACATCGCCCGTTCAGGTCCGCACGCTCCCATCACGGCGATCACGTCCGTCTCGTGCATTCGACACCCCACTCATCCCGGTTTGTGTAGCCTTGATGATAACCGTTCTCAATAGGAGTGTGTCATGAAGGTTCGTGCGTCCCTCAAGTCCCTGAAGAACCAGCCCGGCGCGCAGGTCGTGCGTCGCCGGGGCCGGGTCTTCGTCATCAACAAGCTCAACCCCCGCTTCAAGGGCCGTCAGGGCTGAGCCACCGTCAGGCCGCCGCGCGCCTCCGCTGCACGGCGTCCACGATCACGTCCACCACGACGAACGCGGCGAGCGTCCACCCGAGAAGCGGCAGCGCGAGACCGAGCAGCACCCCACCCGCGACGACGGCGGCGACACCCCACCACGGCGCGCCGTCGAGGACGCCTCGGCGCGGCGGCATCCCGACCCGTGCGGTCTTCGTCGGGCGGCGCTTCACCCACATGACGTAGCCGAGCACGACCATGCCGGCGATGCTCATCGCGAGCAGGAACATGACGATCTGGTTCGCGAGGCCGAACATCGTGCCCATGTGGATCGAGACGCCCCATGAGGCCAGCTTCGCGGGCAGCGAGAAGTTCTCGAAGTCCACGCGGTCGACGGGCTTCAGCGTCGTACCGTCGATCGAGACGGCGTCGAGATGGCCGGGGAAGCCGCGGTCTATCTCCTGCACCTTCCACGCCTGGTCGGCTGCCGCGGGCGGCGTGATCTGCACGAGGCCGGTGTCGATGTTGACGCGCCGCGCCTCGGCGAGCACGGCGTCGAACGTGGCGGGGTCGACGTTCATCGCACCGGATGCCGCGCCGTGCCCCGCGTGCTCATCGCCGGCACCCGTAGCGCCACCGAGGCTCGTCGACACGGCCGGCGTCGTCCAGTCGAGCCCGGCGCGCAGGTCCGTGACGTTCTGTCCGCCGAAGGTCGACCACGTGATGCCGGTCGCCGACAGGAACACGGCGCCGAGCGCGATCCAGATGCCGAGGGACGTGTGCCAGCTGAAGAAGCGGCGGTACCCGGTGTGCGTCCGCGACGGCCGCACGAAGTCCTTCTTCGTGCGCGCGGTGCGGATGCGGATGATCCAGAGCGCCACGCCCGCGATCACGACGATGCCGAGCCAGGATGCCGCGAGCTCGCTGTACATCCGGCCGGGGTCGCCGAGCCCGAGGCTGCGGTGGAAGTTGCTGATCGCGGTCCGCAGCGGCAGCGACCCGCTCGTGCCGTAGACGGTCTCGTCACCCCGGATCTCGCCGGTGCCGGGGTCGACGAACACGGCGCGGGATTCGCTCTCGCCGAGGCCATCCTGCGCGAACATCACGCGCGTCGTGTCGCCGGGTTCGGGAGCGGGGCGCACGGCCGACAGCGTGGCCGCCGTCCCGACATGGGCCTCGGCGATCTCGACCTGTTCGCCGAGCGGGAGGTGCGTGTCTGTCACGGGTGCGTGCAGTTGGCGCGCGTACACGCCCTGCTCGATCGTCGGCGCGAGGGCGTAGAGCCCGCCGCTGAGCGCGGCGACGAGGATGAACGGTCCGACGAGGATGCCGGCGTAGAAGTGCAGGCGCACGAGGAAGGCGCCGAACCAGCCCGGACGGCGGCTGGTGCGCGGAGGAGCAGGAGGGGAGGACAGTGTGGCGGTCATGATCGCTTTCGAACGGAGAGGGGGCAGCGGGAAGGCGCGCCGGAAGACGGCGCGGCGCACCGCGGCATCCCTCATCGACAGCGGGACGGCGGTGCGCGTCAGATCGTGAGCGCGTGCGGTGGTCCGCGGCCTGCCGCGACCCGCAGGACGACCGAGCGGAGCACCGGCACCACGGCCGACACCGATGCGAGCGCGGGGCGGTCGAGCGCTCCGAGTGCCAGGACGGCGATGAGGATGCGGCGGCGCACCCAGCGCGCGACGTCGGCGGCGAGGGCGATCAGGCGCTGTGCGGCGCGTTCGCCGCGGTGCAGGACGGTGACCGTGACCACGGCGGCGACGCCGTGCATCGCCCACATGAGCGGGTCGGCGCCCATTGCCGCAGTCGTGCCCCCGGCATCCGTCATCAGCGTCATGTGATGCCCGTGGCCCGCGGCCGTCGGGGTGACGGCGCCGAGGACGAACAGGGTGTGGAACAGCAGCTGACTGCCGGTCACGGCGAGGGCGAGGCGGACGAGCGAGAGGCGGCGTCCGGCGAGTGCCGTGCAGACGGCGAGCGACAGGACGAGGGGGACGGCGATGCCGAGCCAGCCGGGGATCAGCCCGCCGGCGGCCACGTGCGAGAGCAGAGCCGCCCAGGTGGCGACGGATGCCGCGAGCGCGCCGCGTGCAACGCGGGAGACTCGGGACGGGCGCACGGCTCCATTGTCGCAGGGTCGGCTCGGCTTACGACGTCGGCGTCGCTGCGCAACCCCTGGGGACGATGTCGCTCGCGGGCTTACCGTGAGAGGACTTTCACCGGTCGGAGGACACCATGTCGAACTACGCACAGCGCAACGAAGCGGTCCAGCGCAAGCAGATGGGCTCGGGCGCGTTCATCGCGATCTTCGTCAGCCTCGTGTTCCTCGTGGTCGCGGCGGGCTTCGCGATCCTCGGGATGCTGTTCCTCACGATCCCGAAGCCGGTCATCGTGCTCGGCATCGTGATGCTGCTGGGCGCCGTCGCGGTGCTGATCATCGCCGGTGCGTGCATCGCCGCGTCGGTGCGGGCGCTCATGCGTCCCGCGCAGGCGAAGGCGCGCGTCGAGCGACTCGCCTGAGCTCGCCTCCGCGGGGCATTCGCGCGGATCGGTGCGAAGATCGGGGCATGTTGGCTGATGTCCTCGAGGTGCTCGGCGATGTTCTGGTCGCGGTCGGCGAGGCCCGGCAGGGGCCGCGTCGCGTGCACGGCCGCATCCGCCTCATCAGCGGAGAAGCCGGCGATCTCGAAATCGGTGAGGAGATCGGCGGCGATGCGCGTGTCGATCACCGCAGCATCATCCTGGGAGATGTGGAACTGACGGGAGTCGCCGTCGGTCCGCATCCGCTCCGCGTCTCGTACCTCGACGAGATCGCGGAGCGCGCGCAGGTCCTCCGCATCGAGTTCGATGGCGGCGTAGCGGAGTGGACCGTACCGGAATCAACGAACCTCAGGAAGCTGCGAAAGCGCATCGGCGCCTCGTTCTGACCTGAACGCACGAAAGCCCCGGACCGTTCGGTCCGAGGCTCTCGCGAAAGTCTGAAGTGTCAGACGGCCTGCGCGAGCGCGAAGCCGACCGATCCGTCCTCTTCGACGCGGGCGTCGAGGATGCGGTCGTCGAGCGCGACGCTCGCGGCCGGGTCGACGAAGACGCGGGCACCATCGGTCTCGACGACGGTGTCGCCGTCGGCGGGAGCGGGTGCGAGAGAAAGGGCGTACCCGTTCTGCGGGTCGGATGCCTCAGCGATCCGGAGTCCACCGGTCTCGGTGGGGATCTGCGAAGCGAGGTTCTTGACGGCGCTGCTGGCGTTCTCGGTGAGTGTGAGCATGATGCTCCCTTCCGTGGATTGCGTGCGTGAGCGGGCCACGATTCCGAGAATCGGATGCCGCCGCAACCTCTGACGCACCTTCGCCCTGCACTCACACGAGTTACGGAGGTTCGGTGGGCGTCAGCTCGCCCGCATCCGTTCGCGGAGTTCGGTCGCGTCGGAGGCGGGGGATCGGCCGTACGCGGCGCGGTAGTCGCGCGAGAAGTGCGATGCGCTGACGTAGCCGACCGTGGCGCCCGCCTGCGCCGCGGTGTCGCCGTCGGTGATGAGTAGGCGGCGGGCCTCACCGAGGCGGAGCCGCTTGAGGTACCGCATCGGCGTGAGCCCGGTGAGTTCGCGGAAGCGCCGACTCAAGGTGGTCGGGCTGGCGCCGACGGATGCCGCGACGCCCTCGAGCGTCCACGGTTCGGCGAGCCGGCGGGTCAGTGTCGCGATCGCCGCGTTCACGATGTCGGCGTGCGCGTGGGCCGCCGTGCCGAGCAGGCGCCCCGCCTGGTCGCTCTGCAGGAGCCGCACGACGAGCTCGCGGTTCAGGAGAGGTGCGAGAACGGGCGCCTCGTCGGGTGCGTCGAGCAATGCCAGCATCCGGTCGACGACGTCGGCGATCTCGGCGGTCATCGCGCCGAGACGTGAGGGCGTCCCCGTCGTGGCGTGAGGGAGGTGAGCTGCGACGTCCGCGACCACGGCCGGATCGAGCCGCCAGTTCACCGACACGAAGTCACCGGCCTCGCCCGTCTCGGTGACGCGGGCGAACACGGGCAGGTCGACCGGCGTGATGAGGAAGCGCTCGGCGCCCCACTCCTGATCCATCGAGGAGTCGTCGCCCGACATCTTCCGACCGGTCAGAACGACCGACAGGCACGGCGGGTAATGGACGAACACCGTCGGGGTCGGTGCGGTCGTGCGTCCGAGGATCAGTCCGAGCGCCTCGGCGCGGTGCGGGCGGTCGATGTGACGCCGCACGCGTTCGGCGCCACGGTCGAGGCTCGCCCTGATCCGTTGGTCCATGTGTTCATTGAAGCGGATGCCGGGGCTCGCCGGCCCGCTCCGGCGAACCCGCAACGGAACAGGCAAGCATCCGACCGGAACAGGCAACTCGATCGGGCGCTCGACCGTCAGCGTGGAGACATGACATCGAACCTCCTCTCCCTTCCTCGCGACCAGCGTCTCGCCGGTCGCACCGCCATCGTCACCGGCTCGTCGAGCGGCATCGGCGAAGCGATCGCGCATGTGCTCGCGGCATCCGGTGCCCATGTCGTCGTCCACGGGCGCGACGTCGGCCGTGCCGAGGCCGTTGCGGCGGCGATCACGGGTGGTGGGGGCGCGGCATCCGTCGTCACGGGGGATCTGGCGGCGAGTCCGGCCGCGGCGCGTGAGTTCGCGGGGCGGGCAGCCGAGGCGCTGGGTGGACGCGTCGACGTGCTCGTGAACAACGCGGGGATCTTCCCGATCGGGCCCACGCCGGACCTCTCCGACGACGACGTGGCGGCGCTGCTCGCGACGAACGTGCGGGTGCCGCACGACCTCGTCGGTGCCCTCGCTCCCGCGATGGTCGAACGGGGGTCGGGTGTCGTCGTGAACATCACGTCGTGGATGGCGCACGTCGGCACGCCGAACGTCGGGCTGTACCCGGCGACGAAAGCGGCGCTCGAGCACCTGACGCGCGCGTGGGCGGCGGAGTTCGGTCCGCGCGGCGTGCGGGTCAACGCAGTGGCGCCCGGCGCGACGCTCACGCCGGGCAACGAGTCGGCGAGCGACATCCTGCGGGCGATGACGGCCGTGGCTCCGGCGGGCGAGCCCGGACGGCCGATCGACATCGCGCACGCAGTGCGGTTCCTCGCATCCGATGAGGCGGCGTACATCCACGGACAGGTGCTGAGCGTCGACGGGGGAATCGTGGCGGCGCGCATCGGCTGACGGCGATGCGGTCGTGGGCCGGCGGTCGGGGGTGAGAAGGTTGTCCTCTCAGTGAGTAAGGGGCGATCGTGGCAAGGATGAGGATGCAGGCAGCCGGAGCGCTGGCGATCGCAGCGCTGTTGCTGGCGGGGTGCGCTCCCGAGCCCGCGCCGTCACCGACGGCATCCGTGTCGGTTCCGTCGCCGAGCGCGTCGTCGCCGAGCCCGACGCCCAGCGATGCGCCGATTCCCGCGCCGACGCCGAGCGCGACGCCCACACCGGGAGGCCCGCCGGCGACGCGGCCGGTCGAGCCGCCGACCAGCACCGACCCCGACGGCGATCCGGATGCCGCGGGGATGACCGCCAGCCAGGCCGGCGACCTCTGCGCCGCGGAGCAGCGGAACGGCCAGGGGGCCGGCGATACGCAGGTCGGTCAGCCGAAGGTGTACGAGCGAACCGTCTCGCCGCGGTGGTATGTGACGATCGTCGCCGAGAACGAGTTCGGCCAGTACTACCAGGAGTGCATCCTCGGGGGACCGGTCGATGACCCGGAATGGTCGTTGACGCAGGGGACTCCCGCGGATCAGATGACGACAGCGCACATCCAGCAGCAGCGCACGCAGAACGAGGGTTTCGACGAGGACCACTGACGCCCCGCTACGGTGAATCATGGCCATCACCGTGTACCCGCCGCGAGACTTCGCCCTCGACGGGCAGCGATGCCGCGTCCACGTCTATGACGTCGTCACCGGCAGCGATCGTGTCGTCTTCGAAACCGACGCGGTGCTGCTCGAGGCGCCGAACTGGGCTCCGGAGGGTCTGCTGCTGAACGGCGCCGGAAAGCTGTGGTCGTTGGACGCGGATGCCGGGGGTGCCGACATCGCCGAGGTGCCGTTCACCGGCATCCCACCCATCAACAACGATCACGTGCTCGTGCCGAAGTCGGGCGACATCCTGCTGTCGGCGAACGACGGGCAGATCTACCGCGCGCCGCGGACCGGAGGTGAGGGGACGCGGATCACCGACCCGGCTGACCCGTTCATGCACTTCTTGCACGGGGTGAGCCCGGATGGAGCGTGGATCGCGTACACCGCGCTGTCGATCGAGGACGGGCAGGTGCTGTCGGCCGATCTGCGGACAGCGCGGGTCGATGGGTCGGAAGACGCTCCGCTGCTCACCGGGCAGGTTGCGGACGGCAGCGAGTGGTCGCCGGGTGGGTCGTGGATCTACCTGAACACCGAGGAGTTCTCGCAGGCGCCGGGGCACGCGCAGATCGCGCGGATGCGGCGCGACCGTTCGGGTCTCGAGCAGCTGACGTTCGACGACCGGGTGAACTGGTTTCCGCACCCGTCGCCGACGGGGCGCGACGCGGTCTACATCAGCTTCCCGCCCGGAACGAACGGACACCCGGCCGATGTCGAGGTCGAGCTGCGCCTCGTGCGCGGCGGGCACTGGCGGCATCCCGAGACCGTCGCGACGGTGTTCGGCGGGCAGGGCACGATCAACGTGAACAGCTGGACGTCCGACGGGTCGCGGTTCGCGTACGTGGACTATCCGGTGGGGTGAGTCTCCCCGAACGCGATCGCCGCGAAGCGCTCGCCGATGAGGCGGTGCACCTCGGGGCTCGGGTGGAGTCGGTCGGGGAGCGGGTGGGTGGCGGCATCCGCTTCGCCGTAGAGGGCGAGGCCGTCGACGAGGTGCAGGTTCGGGTCGTCGCGGTGCGCGTAGACATCGGCAAGGGCGTCGCGGATGACCTCGAGGGTGAGGCGTCCGCCGGCGGTGTCGCCGGGGGTTCCCGCGGCACCGAACAGCAGCGTGCCGGTGGCGAAGGACTCGGGGTCGATGGTTCCGGGGCCGGGGGTGTTCTCGTGGATGCCACACCAGATCGGCGTGATGAGGTGCAGCGGCATGTCGGGGTGGCCGTCGCGGATAGTGTCGAGAAAGCCGTGGACGGCGGGGACGAACGCGCGCAGCCGCATCGCGTCGGCGTTCACGACGTTGATGCCGAGCGCGACGCTGATGACGTCGGCGGGGGTGTCGCGGATGATGCGCGCCATGAACGGGTCGACCTGCGCGCTACCGCCGACGCCCAGGTTGCGGAGGTCGAGTCCGGCGCGGCGGGCGGCGAGCGACACCCAGGTGCGGCTCGGCTCGGTCGCGTTGGAGCCCTGGCTGATCGAGCTGCCGTGGTGCACCCAGCGCGGGCGCTCGGTGGTGTCGGGGGTGGCGGGAGCGTCGGCGCGCAGCGCGATGAGCTCGATCGTCTCGTTGTGCGGCAGCCAGAGCTCGACCAGCTTGTCGCGCGGGTCGAGTCCGTCGATGGTGATGCGCTGGGCGGGGCCTTCGACGAGCTGACGGATGCCGGTGGCCGGGTCGGTATCGAGGGTGTCGCCGCCGTCGAGCTCGACGCTGTCGTGCAGGGCGCCGTCGATGCGGACGTCGACGCGCCCGCGCGGGCGGCTGAGTCCGCGGAGCGTGGCGCGGGTGGCATGCAGGTCGAGGTCGAGGCGGGATGCCGCGGTCCGCACCGCGATGCGCGCGCCGGCGGGCTGCGCCTCGACGCCGAGAAGTTGGGGGTCGGGGTACTGGGTGCGGACCCACGCGGGCAGGCGGTGCAGGCGCAGGCCGCGCTCGGTGGGTTCGAGCTCGGCGAGTCCGCGGACGGTCGTGGTGTCGAGGGCGATGTCGATCATGCGGGGTCCTTCGGAGTCCAGGTGCGGAGGGCGCGGTCGAGGGCGTCGAAGGCGCGGTTCCACGAGGCGTCGGTGGTCTCGTCGCGGTGGGCGAACGACGAGGCGGATTCGAGGGCGAGGTAGCCGGCGATGGTGGCGCTCGCGAAGCGGACGGCGTGCGCGGTCTCGCTCTCGGGCAGCGCGTAGTCGTCGAGCGATCCGATGACGAGCGCCGAGATGCGGGATGCCGCCGGCCCGGTGACCTCGTTGCGCTCGACCGGCAGCGAGATCATCGCCCAGCGCGCCGGGTGGGCGAAGGCGTAGGAGCGCTGCGCGTTCGCCAGCTCGCGGAGGGTCGGCGCGTCGCCGATGGTGTCGGCGAGCTCGTCGAAGACGGCGGCCTGGACGGCCCTGCGGAGCGCGGCGAGGTCGCGGACGTGGGCGTAGAGGCTGGCGGTCTGCACGCCGACGCGTCGCGCGAGCGCCGACATCGAGAGGGCGTCGGGCCCATCGGCGTCGACGAGGTCGAGCGCCGCCCGAGTGAGGGCGTCGGGGGAGAGGTTCGCGCGGGGCACGAGGAGTTAACCTACACCCTTTAGGTTTTTCGTGGCGTTCGCCGCAGTGCAAGGTATTCGTTGGGGTGTGCGCGGCAATCCGACCTAGGGTGAACTCGTGGCAGCAGGATCCGTGACGCGGTTCGTCTTCGCCGGCCTGATCGGCGCGGCAGCGGGCGTGGTTCTCGTCGCGGTGACGGTTGTGAGCGTCTATTCGCCTGAGGCGACCCCGTGGGGAGTGATGCTCTATGGCGCCCCCTACGGCGCGGGGATCGGCGCGACGGTGGGCTTCGTCGTGTGGATGCTCACGCGACAGGCCGTCAAGGTCGGCGACCGACTCGGCTCCCGTCGGTCGGGTGCGTTCGTCGCCGCTGTCGTGGCCGCGGCGGGCTGTGCGACGCTCGGCTACGTCACGTTGGAGGCGGGCGTTACCGCCGTGGCCATCTGGACCGCGGTGGCTGTGGCGGTGGTGGCCACGAGTGGTTCCCTCATTGAGTCTTCGATCCGCATTCGCGGGGGCTGTACGCGTCGTAAACCTGCGGCGTGAAGATCGAGACCGATCGCTCAGCTCAGCCCGTACTTCCGTAACCCCTCGAGCAGCGCGCGGAACTGGCGGATGCCGTCGGGCGTCGCGCGGACGATGGTGTGGGCGACGCGGCCGGTGCGTTCCTTCCTGACCTGCACGAGTCCGCGGTCGGCGAGGTATCCGACGCTCCGCGAGATGTCGGGGATGCTCAGCTCGGTGAACTCGACGAGCGCCGGGTAGTCGGCTTCTTCGACTTGGCAGAGGAAGCCGAGCACCTTGAACCGGGGGACGACGAGGAGTTCCCGTTCGTTGACCTCCGGCCTCACCGCCGTACGCCTCGCATGAGGGCGACGAGGACCGCGAACAGGGCGACCGGCACGGCCGGCGCGAGCCAGGTGACAGCGGCCGGGTGCGGCGCGAACTGGAAGAGGTTCCAGCCCGTCACGATCGTGACGACGGCGACGAACACGGCGGCGGGTCGGGTGATGCGGGACAGGCGCGGCTGATTCCGCCGCCCGGTGCGCAGGGCCGTGAAGGTGACCGTGACGAGTCCCGCGAAGGCGACGAGGATGAGTGCCGCGGCCGACCCTGTGGCGGCACCGACTCCGCCGACGTAGGCGACGAGCGGCATCCCGATCATCAGGGTGAGGTTGGATGCCGACCAGTGCCACCGGGGCGCTGCGGGGATGTCGGCGGGTGCCGCGTAGCGGTGATCGTCCATAATTCCTCCTCCCCATCCACGGTAGGTAGTCACTTGCAGATGTGCAACCAGGACGTTGGCTGCCGGAATCCTGAGGCGCGTTCGCCGCCGGATCGTGACCCACGGCCGGACCGCCGGGCGCTACGTTCGGCGTGAGGGGATCGGTCGGCAGAGGGGCGCGAATCATGACCAGCAAGAGAGCGTGGACCCGCGTTGTTGCGGCGATCGTGACGACTTTCGGTGTGCTCACTGCCGGGGTGATCGGCGCAGGCGCCGCGCAGGCGTCCGGCGCGGAGGTGCCGCCTGATGTGACCGCCGCGCTGTCCGTCGTCGCGATCGACGACCTGCGCGATCAGGCCGATGCGATGCCTGAGCTCGCAGACGCGGCATCCTTCGGTGACGTGCACCGGGTGCACCGCTGGAGCAATGCGCTGATCGCCGGAGACGCGAGCGACCCGGTGACCGCAACGGACGAGTGGGTGGCGCCGGTCCTGTCGTCGGCGGGTGAGGCCGTGGCGATCTACCGGGTGTGGCGTGAGACCCCAGACAGCACGGCCGAGTTCGCCGGTGTCGACGGGGATGCCGCGGCCGCGATCGCGCTCGCCGAGATCGACCCGAAGGCGACGCTGATCTCCGACCCGACGATCGCCGCCTGGTACACGCTGCAGGACGGTGTCGTCACGCCGGTCGGATCGGCCCGGTTCGACGACATTCGCGCCGCCACGCCGATCGACCAGGTCGCAGAGACGGTGTCGGCGAGGTACGCGAAGAACATCCGGGATGCCGCGCCTGCCACAGGGACCTCGTCCACCGGCTGGCTGTGGGCGGGCGCCGGCGGGCTGGTGATCGCGATGATTGCGGTCGGCGTGGGGGTGCGGCGCCGGGTGTCGCTGGGATAGCCCGCCCGGGAGCGTCGCGTGCGAGCATGGCCGCATGAACGAGGACGAGTTTCCGCGGCTGCACCACGACGCTGTCGACCCTGCCGCGCTATCGGGTGAGGGGGAGCCGTTCGCCGATCTTGCCCGGCGGCATGGCGCAGAGGCGACCGAGGTTCCGGTGTCGAATGGGTGGCGCGTGCTGAAGGCGCGCGGTGACGAGGCAGTCGTCGGGGCGCCGCTCGATGTGGAGCGGACCACCTGGTGGGTCGCCTACGTGCGCCCGGGTGAGGAGGTGTGGGTGCACGATACTCCGGCGCGTCTGCGGGCCAGCTATGCCGAGCGTCGTCGTGGGCTTGAGCTGCGGTGGCCGGCGGTTGTCGGGGTGGATGCGGGGCCGGACGGGTTCGCGATCGACATCGTCAACACCGGTGAGAAGCAGTGGGAGCCCGATGGTGACCTGTTCCAGGTTGTCGGGTCCGTGACGGGTGCGCACGAGTCGAGGGTGATCATGAGCTGGGCGGCGTCCGACGGGATGTCGGCGGTGCCGCTCGGTCCTGGCGAGTATGCGCGCGTGCCTGTCCAGATCAGCGATGACATGTGGGCGGCGCTGATTCCCGGGGAGAACACCCTGCATGCCTGGCTGGTACCGCTCCGGGTGACGGCCGAGCCGCTGCAGATCGAGGTGTCTGCGGAGTCGGTGGAGCGCGCACGGGTGAACGAGCACTGGGAGAGTTCGGGTCAGCACCGTCGGGCGATGGCGGACGAGCTTCGTCGGCAGCGAGCGATTCAGGATGCCGCACCCCGCCTCGCCGACATCGTCGCCGCCATCGACGCAACGCAGACGGAAGAAGACGCGGTCGCGGCGATCGAGGAGTTGCTCGGCGTGGACTCGGTCGCAGCAGAGGCGGTGTTCGAGGCATCCCTCAGCGATCTGCATCCTTCGTCGGCGGAGCGACGGCGTGAACGGATCGCGCACACCGAGCGGAGTCTCGAACGTGAGAGCTCCCGCGATGTCCGCCACGCGGGGGAGGCGTGACCTCGTGCCTGCGGCTTAGCGTCGAGGCACGAGGAAGGAGCACGTGATGACCGAGCAGAAGAATGAGACCCCGGTTGCGGTCTGGTACTTCATCGGGGCGACCTTCGCTGGCGCCCTGCCGAACGTGTTGTTCCGCGACCTGGATGTGTGGGTCCGCGTGCTGTTCGTCGTTGTGGCTGTGTTGCTGCTCTTCGCCGGGTTCGTGCAGTTGCGGCGGGAGACCGGGTGGGGCAAGAAGCCCACCGGTGAGGACCCGCCCTCACCCCCGGGACCGTCGAACGACGCCTGAGCGCGTCCGTCACGCTCCGGTCTGGGGCAGTCGTGACCTCTTGAACTGGCCGATGGCCAGCAGCAGAAGGATGATGGTGGCGCAGGCGAGCCAGCCGGGCCAGCTCAGCGGCGATGCCGCGAGCGGCTGCAGGTCGGGCGTCGACACCAGGAACGCGAACCCAGCGGCGGCGTTGAACGCGCCGTGGCCGAGGACGGCGGGCCACACGTTGCCGGACCGCAGGCGCAGCCACCCGAGGAGGATGCCGAAGCTGAGGCATCCGATCACCATCAGGCCGACGCCGAAGAGGTTGGGCTCGGCGAAGTTGTAGCCGAGCAGGATGATCGGCGCGTGCCAGAGGCCCCAGATGACGCCGCTGATGAGCAGGGCCGGCCAGGTGCCGAGGGGGCGGAGGGCGGAGAGTAGCCATCCGCGCCAGCCGAGCTCTTCGCCGAACGCGAGAAAGGAGTTGATCACGGCGCCGACGGGGATGAAGGCGAGCTGGGTGATGACGAGCGCCGCCACCGGGATCTCGATGTCCGGCGTGCCGGCCGCCTCGAGCTGAGCGTCGAGGGCCGCGGCGAAGCCGGAGAAGTTGACGAGGTCGAGCTGCAGCGCTCCGGTCGCGGCGGCGATGAACGTGGCGAGCACCGGCACCACGACGGCGATGGCGAGTCCGATGCCGAGCAGACCGAAGAAGCGGCCGAGCGGCTTGATCGGGACGAGGGCGAGCATGCGCCAGGCGCGGCGTCCGGCGGTGCGGCGCAGGAACAAGGTGACGACGAGCGCGGCGACGGCCGGCGTGAACATCATCACCGGCAGGAGCAGCGGTGCGATGGGGGTGGCGAGGCCGTCACCCGTCCAGAGGGGGAGCGTGACGAGCCAGGCGAGGCCGCACGCGATGACCGTGAACGCGATGACGGCGATCCACGGGACGGTGGTGGTTCCGCGCGTGTCCGGAGTGGCGGGGGCGGATGCCGCGGGTGTGGGGTCCGTGCTCATGGTGGGGTGGCCTCCTGGTGGCGAGGTGCTTCCGCCGGTGTGGTCGATGGGCGAGGACGGTGACATGCGATTCGGCCATCAGGCTCTCTCCGTTCCAACGTAATGGGCCGGCCGCGCTATCCGCAGGTCTCGAACACATACGTCGGGTCGTCCGGCGTGACTAGATCCCGGTCCCGCAGAACGACGGATGCCGGTGTCTCCGGTCGGCGCAGACCTCGTCCCACGGGCGGGGGAGGTTGTCGGTGTAGTCGATGGCGAGGACGTGATCGCCGTAGACCTCGGTGTAGGCGGAGCACTCCTCGTAGGCCGCGCACTCCTCGACGACGGCGAAGTCGAACCCGGCGCGCGCGTGGAGGAAGCGAGAGCGCGTCAGGTCCGTTGGCGTCCATGGGGTCGAGCGCCGCGCGGATGAGGGCGTCGGGGGAGAGGTTCGCGCGCGGCCCGAGGAGTCGATCTGCACCCTTGAGGTCTCATGGGGGCCTGGGACTGAGGGAGCGCCTACTAGCCTGAGGCGATGTTCCTCCCCGCACCGAAAGGCCTTCGGTCCGCGAAAATCCTCGACGAGCGTCTCGAGATGCTCACGACGATCCCGAGTGTCCAGCCCCTACGCGAGTGGGCGTCGGATCTGGAGCAGCGCGCCGACGGCCGCGTCGTTCCTCGCTTCGATCCCGCGGAGGCGGGCGTCGATGCCCGCGTGCTCTTCGTTCTCGAGGCCCCGGGGCCAATGGCCAACGCTCTCAGTGGCAATGCTCGTCCCGGTTCGGGCTTCATCTCGGTCGACAACAACGATGCGACGGCCGCCAATCTCTGGTTGGCGCGGGATGCTGCTGCGCTCCACGATCATTTTCTCGCCTGGAACATCGTCCCCTGGTACCTCGGCCCCGCGTCCGTCAAGCCGAACGCGGCCGAGCTCGCTGAAGGGTCGGCTGCACTGCGCGAGCTGATGCAGTTACTTCCGGTGTTGGAGGTCGTGGTTCTATCGGGACGATTCGCGCAGCGCGGATGGCGAAAGTTCGTCGACCCGTCGGGTCGGTTACCGGTGAGCGTCGTCGACACTTGGCATCCCGGACCGCAGTCGATGGCGCAGCCCGGGAAACGCGACGCTCTCGTCGCAGACCTGAGGGCCGTCGCAGGGACGCTCTCGAGGCGCTGAGTTGCGCGCAGAGTAGCTGCTGGCGGGAATGGTTGGCTCTCCGAGAACCGTCGATGAGGGCGAGCAATGGTGAGAGCTCGACAGCGACAGGTTCCTTGTCGTGGGTGCAGTGACGTTTGTAGCCGCCGGGGTGACCGGTTCGGAGGGTAGGCCGTCCCCCATGAGAGCTACGACGTAACCTCGCCTTGTGACAGATATGCCCTACGAACCTGCCGAAGCAATGTCGACGCCGAGTCCGACGGAAGAGATTGCGAACCTCATTCGAGACAACGACGGACGGCTCGGCGAGGTGTTCCGGCTAGACGAGCAGGGCTTTGCGCCTGATGAGATCGCTCAGCAGCTCAATGTCGCAACCGTTGGTTTTGTGTACTCCTATCGGACGTACGCGAACGCCGCGCTTCATGGAAAGGTGCCAGGTGGGTCCACGCTTCGAAAGGCGACACTCAGTTCGCTGAACTCTCTGGTCAAGGCTGGGCGTGACGTGCTCTCTCGCGACGCCATGCAGCTTCTCTTGGCGCATCGATCAGCCGTCGAGGCAGCCGAGTCGGACGCTGAGCCCACCGTCCAGGAGGTTGAAGACAACGAGCAGCAAGAACGCGACGCTCTCTCGACTTTGGAGCGGCTTCGAGGGGTTCCCGGGATCTACGCGTTCTCATACGGGTGGTACCTCGAGAGCCCCGTCGACCAGGCCCGGGGTAACACGCTCATCAAGGTCGGGCGGGCCGAGGATGTCAGCGCTCGTATCAAGCAACACTCGAGTGGAGCCCGAGCCCACATGCCGGAGCCGCTCGCGCTCCTCCGCGTCTACTCCGTCGAGACGCCGGAGCTCGGTCACACGGAGCGAATGTTCCATCAGCTTCTCGACACCGCGGGGCATGGCAATCCGCGGCGTCGTGGCCTCAATCGCAGTGAGGTCGGGAAGGAATGGTTCCTCACGAACGAGGACTTCCTCGACACCGTTGCTAAGGCGCTGAAGCTGACGACGCTGTACATCGGTCGGTCGGAGTTCGCGGACGAGTAGCCTCGGCGCTCAGCCGCACGTCTCGAACACGTACCCCGGATCATCCGGCGTGACGAGATCCCGATCCCGCAAAAGGACGGATGCTGGTGTCTCCGGGTCGGCACAGACCTCGTCCCACGGACGGGGGAGGTTGTCGGTGTACTCGATGGCGAGGACGTGGTCGCCGTAGATCTCGGTGTAGGCAGAGCACTCCTCGTAGGCCGCGCACTCCTCGACGACGGCGAAGTCGAACCCGGCGCGGGAGCGGAGGAGTGAGGCATCCTCGGCTGCGTTCTTCTGCCCGGCCGCGAGTCCGACGTCGTGAGCGGTGTCGACCAGCAAAGTCGCGAGGTCGAGTGCGTCGTCGCGGCTGAGGGCGCCGTCGGTGCGGGTGTAGGTGTCGAGGTTGTCGAACTCGACGGCGTCGAACCCGTCGGACGCGCAGTCGCGGATCCACGGCCCGACGATCTTCGCGATCTTGTCCGCCTTACGCGTGTCGAGGATGACCTCGTCCGGCCAGTCCGGGTCGATGACCGGCTCGCCGTCGTCATCCCGGAGGAGGAGGTCCCCGGGCCATGCGTCGAGCTCGCCCGGCTGCGTCTGGAAGCCGTTGACGTAACAGACGGAGTAGAGGTCGTCGACGGATGCCGCGGCCCGATCGCGGACCACGATGTCGACGCCGGCGGGCGGGTCGTAGGCGCCGCCGAGTTGGTAGTCGAGCTGGGCGCCGACGGGCGGCAGCCGTAGTCCAGCGGGTGGGTCGTGCGGCGGAGGTGACTGGCCGGCGCATCCGGTGAGCAGCAGCGCGGTCGCGGCGAGCAGGGGGAGTGCGCGCCGGACGGTCATGTCGCGAACCTACCGGACGCCGGGGGATCGGTAGACTCGACGGGCCAGCCTCTGTAGCTCAATGGAAGAGCAGTTCCGTCCTAAGGAAACGGTTGGGGGTTCGAGTCCCTCCAGGGGCACAATCTTTATTTGCTCCTGACCTAGTATTTCTCGCCGCCACTCTAGCTACTTTTCGATTCTTGCCCGCATTTTCGAGCTGCAACGGTCATCAAAGGCCTTCGTTGGTCGCCTTCGACCGGCGAATCCTGGTTGAGGCATTTGAGCAATCTGCTCATATTCTCACTGCGGTCGGGCGTACCTCGTTTGCGGCCCAGACGGCAGCGCAACCAGCGGCATCGCGTCGTTCAGACGTGACGCGACGGCGTCTAGATCGTCGTCGAACAGGTCGGCGTGACGCAATGGCCGAGTGGGCGGTGCCGGTTGCCTGGACCCGCACCGTGCCGCGTGAGCAGGGATTCTGGAAGACCGGCATGTTCGCGAACCAGAACACGGCAGCCAGGCTTCGTCAGCAGTTCACGATCGAACAGGTCACGGCAGCGTTCGGCCTCGACGAATAGCGGAAAGGGACGCGGAGGTCACTCACTGCATCGGCGTGACGTGGGACTCGATGAATGCGATTTCGTCGGCGTTCAAGCCGTACTTGGCATAGAGTTGCGCGTCGATCTCGGAGATCGATTTCGACCAGTCGATGTCGGATGCCGCGGTGAAGTCCTGGGCGGGGACGTACTTCCACACCTTGGCGGGGTTGTGTTGCGTGATCTTCAACACGCCGAGGAGCGCCCTCGCGAACTTGGACTTGAGGTATTTCAGACACGCCTGAGCGTCGACCTCCGTCGCGAACGAGCCGATCGTGATGAACGTCTGCGTGACAGCGACGCCAGGCTCGAGAACCGTCGGCTTGTTGAGCGCGACACCAAAGAAGTCGGTTGTCGAGCCAGAGCCGTTCGCCGCCGGAACCGCAACCTTGTATCGGTCGAGACTGTCGGGGCCCACGATGTGGTCGTCGCGGAGCCAACGAAGCACGCGACGGTTCTTTATGACTCCGAGGACCTGTACGTATGCCTCGTCACCCAGTGGCCGAGTCTCGCAGAAGAGGAAGGCGAGCTGCTCGAACGCATTCGTACTGACACGAAACTGTGCGTCGCTCGACATAAGCGTTCTTGCCTCCGGATGCGCGTCGTGCATCGCCTGAGTGAAGGCGTAAGCGCGACCGCTCGAGACTTCACGGTCGATGAACGACGTCTCGGACTCCCGCACCTTGTGGAGGATCGAGTTGAGTTCGAGGTGTTTGGCAAAGAAGCCGATCGGACCGAGCTGACTCTCCGAGTCCCGGTAAGTCACGGCAATACCGCCCTTGATCGGGTCGGCAAGGCCGGGGAACAGGAGTTTTGAGTCGGACTCGTAGTATGCGACGGCCAGGTGGTCGTCGGCGAGCATCTTCTCGTTCCACGCCTTGGGTGTAAAGCCCGCGTTGAACAGGAAGCGAGCTGGCGTGATGAGCACAACCTTGCTGCCCACCTCGTAGGCGGCGTCCATGAACTGGTGGTAGATCGGGGTGTCTCGGGTGCCGCCGCCCTGAGCTTCCTCCTGGTACGGAGGGTTGCCGATGACGACGTCGAACTTCTTGGCCATGTCAGTTGTCTCCCAGCATCTCGTCGACGATCCGCTCGCGTTCTTCGGCATCCATTCGCGCGAGGTCGCCGACGCGGAAGTGCCCCGAGCCTTCCAGCCACGCCCGGCGCTCTGCGATGCCGCCGCTGACGGCTTCCAGCGTGATGTCGTGCAGGATCCGGTTGGGGCTCATCTCGAACACCTGGCGCGTGAAGATGTGCTCCAGCCGCTCGTGCTGATCGGGGATGACGTCGGCAAGACCCTGGTCGAGTCGGCGGACGATCTCCATGCAGAACAACCCAGCGGTGGAGAACAGGTCGGCGAAGGTCTTGCCGGGGTCGGTGAAGATGCCCGGGTTCTCGGTCTCGAGTGTGTCGCACATCAGCTGCACGACGGGCTTCGGCGTGAACACGAGCGACGTCTTCTGCTGCGGGATGTACGCGAAGATGTCCTCCATCAGCGCCGGATCGAAGTAGTCGGCGAGTGCGGCCTTCTTGTTGAGGAACTCCTGGATCGCCTGGTTGAAGACGGCCTCGTCGAACAGGCCCGGTACGCGAGTGACCTCTCCTGTGGCTTGATCGGTGACGTCACGGCCATCGCGGAGCTTGCGGAAGTCGTCTTCTGTGATGCCGGTGATTTCGGCGAACACGTCGTCGGGTGTGTAGTCGTCGAAGTTGGCCAGCTCGGTGTCGCGGTTGCCGTACGCCATGAGAAACATCGGGATGGTCCTGGCGAACCCGCGCAGGTGATCGCGCGCGGCATCCATCGTCTTGTTCGCCTGCGACTGCGCCTTCTTCGTCTCTTCGCGCGTGACGACGGTCTCGGTGACGCTGTCGAGCGTGCTGTGGAAGATCGCGAGCACACGCGCGTCGAGCTCTGCCTTCGCTTCGGCCTTCTTCGCGTCGAGCGAGATGAACTCGGCTTCCGTTGCCGCATCCGCGCCCTCGGCATCGATGTGGTTGAGCGCGATCTGGAGGTCGACATAGGCGCGTTCGACCTTGGCCCTCACCTGTGCCTCGGTGGACTTCTCGTCGTTCTCGACCTGCTTCGCGGTCATCCCGTACTCGGCCGCGACCTTGGCACGGGTGTCGCGCGCTTTCTCGGTCACGACCGCGGCGACCCGCTTGGCAGCATCCGCCGCCTTCGTCGTGGCCGGGTCGAGTTGTGGAACGTCGGCGTCGGCGTAGATCGGTTTGCCCAACGCGGCGACCTTCGGGTTGATGACGGTACCGACGTCGATCTGCACATTGCCGTCGGCGTTAGTGGTCGGCGGCGGGACCGGCATGTCGATGGGACCGACCTGCTTGGCCTTCTTTTCTCTCGCGACGGGCAGCTGGTTGAGGATGTCTCCGAAGTGCTCCACAGCACGGAAGATGCCGGACACGTTCGCGAACAGCAGGTTGGACAGGAAGCCGCGCCGAACGACTTCGCGAGCCTTGAACACCTGCGGGAAAGTGAGCACCTGGGCCGCGTCGAGCTCGATCATCCGCCCCTCGGTGTCTTCACCCAGAACCGGGAAGAAGTTCAGCAGGCGTCGGATGTTCCCCCTGCGGTCGCCGGCATCGAGGGGAGGATTCGGGGCGAGATTGTTGGCGAACGCGTCGAAGATCGTGAGCGTACGTTCGGGGGCGAAGTCGAAGATGTAGGCGTTCTTCTTCTGGAACATCGCGTCGCCGCGCGTGAACGTGCAGGGGTTCTGCGCGCGGAACGCTGCCTGCATGTAGAGGGCGGGGGAGGACAGGTTGGACAGCATGATGACCGCGGTCCACTCCGGCACCGTGACGCCCGTCGTGAGCTGCCCCACCGACAGCGTGATGGTCTTGCCTCCCTCGGCTTCCGCCTTGGCGATCGCGGCACGCACCTTGTCGAGCGACTTGCCGACAGTTGCCGCGTCGTCGGCGTCTTCGCCGAGTCCGTCGCTCTCGCCCACGTTCGGGCGACCGTCGCCGGCCGCAAGGATCACGGTGTACTCGCTGAAGACCGGATGCTTCTTCAGCAGCCGCTCCAGCGCCTTCGCCGATGCGACCCGGTTGAGCAGCCAGAACGAGTGCCGGACCTCATCCCGCAGCTCCGGAGTGGAGAACGGGTACTTCTCCCGCGCCGTCAGCGCATCCAGGAATCGAACGACGTCGGCTTCGTACACGAAGAACCCGTTGTCTTTCGTCGTGAAGAACTCCGCGAGATCGAAGGCGTAATCAACGTTCCCGGCATCCTCGTCGAGCGCGACGCCCTCTGCGAGACGATCGGTGATCATGCGGGAGAGCTGGTAAGTCAGCAGGTTCAGGGTCGGGAGCTGCGCGTACGGGTTATCGACGGCGTCATCCACCCACGTCGCCTTCGCGTCCTGCTCATCCTCGTAGGTCCAGTTGAAGATCTGGTCGACACCGAACCGCCCCGACGCAAGCGCCTTGAACGGAGTTCCCGACAAGTGCAGCGTATGGCTGCGGGTGATCTGGTTGAATGCGACATCCGTCTTGGTCGTGTCGATGCCCTCGTGCGCTTCGTCGATGACGAGAAGATCCCAGTCGGCGTCAGCGATGTGCTTCAGCTTGTCGAAAGACCCGCCGAAGTACCTCGACCCCTTCAGATCCTGCAGCGAGACGAACTCGATGATGCGCGGGTCTTCGTCTACATGCTCGAGGGAGTAGGCGCGCCACTGCTCGCGCGTCATCGGGCCGCGCTGATCGAGCGAGGGCGAGTCGGACACGAACTCGTACGCGGTCTGATGGCCGATGAAGCGTTGGTAGTCGTCGAACCAGGAGTTGGCGATCGCCGGGCGATTGGTGACGATCAGGACCCGCCGGGCATCCATCTTGCGCACCAGATCGTAGGTCGTCAGCGTCTTCCCGAATCGCGGCTTCGCATTCCACAGCACCTCGTCGGCGTTGTGCGTGCCGAATGCTGTCAGCGCCTGGGAGACAGCCTCGCGCTGCTCGGGGCGCAGTTCATAATCGTCCTGCGAGGCCCCGGCCTGCGTCGTGAACGACTTCGATGCGAAGTCGAGAAAGTACTGCCGACTCGACTTCGGCGCCCCAGCGAAGCGATGCCACTCCGTGCGGCTGGGAGTATTCGCGGGATCGACCTCTCGCTCGATGCCCTGCTGCTTGAGGAACGCGTGAAAGTCGGAATCGCGAAACGTGCCGCCGTCTTCCGTGATGAACGCGGCACGGTATGCCCACTGCTTGACCTTCGCGATGTTGAGCTGGCTCGCCTGCTGTGCGATGCGCTTGTCGGCCGACTCCTGCTCGGTGTACCCGATCTTCTCCCAGCCGTCGTACTTCGGGATGTCGGGGGTCGTCCACGAGTAGATGTAGGGCACGACCTCGCGGAAGGTACTGATGTTCGGGCTACGCACCGGCTCTCACTTCTTCATGAACACGGTCGATGCGGCACGCTGCGTACGCTTCGTACACGCTGAAGTCAAAGCCGCTGCCCTCCCGCAACGACGCGAGCGAGAAGGGATCTCGCTGCACCATGCCGGGGGAGTGGGCGACGCGGGTCCACCAGGAGAATTGGATCTCCTCGCCGCGCCAGTCGCGACCGGTCAGAGTGTTGCCTCGGATGATGTTCGTGTCGACCAGAAAGCGTGCTGTTCGGATCAGGTCGGAGTCGGGGCTGACCGAGGTCTCGTTTCGCGTATGGAACTCGACGAACTCCGCGAGCATCGCAGCACGCGCCTCCTCATGGTTGTCTTCGAGGAGTTCGATTCCATAGATCGATGCCAGCGCGAAGAGCGACTCATCGGCCCACACGTCGGGGACGAGGCGCTTCTCGATCGCCCGCAGTTTGCGATGCAGGATCGCGACGAGGAAGTTGCCGTCACCGGCGGCGGGCTCGAGGAAGGTCTTGTCGACGAAGTCGGGGCCGTCTTCGAGATCGTCGCTGACGAGATCGAGCATCTGATCGACCATTTGGCGCGGCGTGAACACCTCACCGTACGCCCTCACGCGGTCCCGAGACTTCACGATTCGCTCCTCGATGACCAGGGTCATCACCGAGCATCTCCATTGGTGTTCGTCACGGTGCTGCCCCTTCAAATGCCGGTGAGACCATCATGCCGTGCAAGACGGACACATCGACTCTATGGCCGCGTCGATCTGCACTCGCGACGACATCGCGAGCCGGTCATGAAGATGCGGGCGAGTAGTGCGGACCGAAGTTCGAAACAGAACGTAAGAACTCGACGAGAGCCCCGCGTTCGACGATCTGTTGCGCGTCAACCACGAGACCCAACTCTGTGAGCTTGACGCTACTAATCCGCAGGATCTTTGCGACGGTCGGGGTGGGTAGCCGTTCGGGCAGATATGCGACGGCTCCGCCGACGTCGCCCGTGAACCCCGGTGCCGGTTCGAGCACGAGAGCAAGATCAGACTTTGCGGCACGCGCGTCACTCGCCGCGAAGCCGCGCACATCTATGCCGGCGATCAGCCAACGACCCGCAATCTTGTAGGCGCCGATCTCATTCCGGTTGGCGAGAGCGGCAACCGTCGCTTCCGTCCTTCCCAACAACTGCGCGACTTCTGCGACCGACATCAGTACTGGGCGCGAAGACCAGAAGGTTTCAACTGTTGAGGATGCGGGCATCGGCCGATCCTTTCAGAGGCGTCCTCTTGCGGACGTTGCCCGCAAGAGGGATGGATATGTGCGGAGCCTCTTCAACGCGCCAGCTCGACACGTCGCACGCGATAGCGTGTGCCCGTAGACCCGACAGTCGTAGCTCTCCTCGCCGCGGTCATCCCCGCGATGGTCGCAGCAGGGACCCTCGTGACGGGCGAAGTATTGAAGGCGCGACGTGCGCGCCGTGAAGAGATCGCGAACGCCGTCGGTGAATTGGTGGAGGCCTTAGTCCGGTTGCTTTGTAATCGAAGACCGACCGCTCATTGTGTGGCGCTGGCAGGTCACGGGATCCATTGCGCGAGTGTCGGCTGCGGCCGCGTCGTTCCTCTCGGTAGTGGACAAGCGAGATCGCATCTTCGCTTTCTGGGTCGTCGATTCGACCCAGCGCCTCGTTGAAGGAGACCGGTTCACCCGTGTTGCGTGGGGTGCGTCAGTGGCCGCCTCTGTTAGGGCATGGCAGATCAACCCGGCGCATGCGCGGCAGCATGCGAGGGACGGTCTCGCCGAGATACGGACCTTCCCCAGACTCTTCAGTAGTCAGTTACCACCTGCGGAGTCGGCAGCCCTCGAGAAACTGGACACGAGCGGCCAGCGGTCGGCGTGATGTGGACACTCTTCCTGATCGATCGCCCAGAGGGCGGGCGCCCGACGCGACCGCCTCAAGGTACCCATCGTTATGGAGACAGTCGTACGTGGTCTCGACGACCCCGCTCTGCGTCGGTTCATGTCCCACGACCTTGCCAAGATATGTGCATGAGGACATTGCTGCTCGATACCCCCTTCGAGACAGAAGATGCGGACCGTTTCGCTTTCACCAGCATGGTCTCGGCATTCGACTATGACGTCGTCATCTGGGATCCGGTCGGGACGAGCAACAAGTACGAAGGGGCCTACCGAGGTGAGTATCGGGGACGACCAGCGCCGACTGAAGCCGAGTCCGTCGCCCTTCTCGAAGCACTAACGAGGCGCAAGCAGGAGTTCACGGACTTTCTGGGCCTCGGGCGAAGCATCATCGTGATTGCCTCTCCGCCTCAGACGATCTGGGTCGACACGGGTAAGAAGGACACGTCCGGGACCGGCAGGAATCAAAAGGTCACTCGAATTGTGGACGACGTCGATTTGCTTGCCGCGATCCCTGGCCAAGTTTCGACAGTTGCGGGCCGAGGCCTGGAGCTCAGCCCTGTGAGCCCGACAGCGGCCTCGCTTTGGAGGGAGACAAAGGATCGCTGGATCTACCGGTGCTTCCTCAACGAGTTTCCCGGCGCGAAGCTGCTCGTCGTCGCGGGCACCGAGAAGGTCGTGGGGAGTGTCGATGTGTCGCCGGACGGCGGCGTGCTCGCGCTGCTTCCGGAGCCGTGGATTCCCGCCGAAGACGACGAGGTGCACGGCGAAGACGAAGAACTGGAGGAGGGCTCCAGCGATACAGACGTTGCTGAAGGCGAAGATGAGCGTTTCGTGGACGTGCCGGCGCAAATGATCGCATGGGTGCGCGGCTTGAGCCTCCACGACGCGGAACCAGTCCCAGCCTGGGCCGCAGTGTTCAAGTTCACGTCCGAGATTCAGCGGCAAGTAGAACTGACCCGCCTCGAGCGATCAATCGCGAAGTTGGCGACAAAAGTGGACACGTTGAAACATGAACAGGCTGAGGACGACCGGTGGAAGCGATTGAGCTTCAGTTCAGGAGCGGCGCTCGAAGATCAGGTCCGCCGCGCGTTCGAGGTGCTTGGGTTCACGGTGCTCGAAGCGCAGCGGGGTCGAAGCGACCTGCGGCTGCAGTGGGAGACCGAGCGGGTCGTTGTCGAGGTGAAAGGTCTCTCGAGAAGCGCCGCTGAGAAGAACGCGGCGCAACTTGAGAAGTGGGTGGCGGAGGAACTGGTAGACGGCGTTAAGGCAAAGGGGGTGCTCGTAGTGAACACCTGGCGCGAGAAAGCGCCGGACCAGCGTGAGACCGACTTTCCCGACCAGATGGTCCCTTACGCAACCGCGCGGGGCCATTGCCTCCTGACGAGTCTTCAACTCCTGACCGTGGCGCGAGAGGTGAGCGACGGCAAGACGGACGCGGCGTCGGCAGCACGCGCAATACTCGCCACCACGGGCGTCTTCGACGGCGAAGCGAGTTCGCTCCGACGCGAGGCGAGCGCCGAAGCATCGTAGATCCAGCAATGACCCTGCGACCGAAGCGGAGATCAACAACGGCGTGCGGCAATGCGGAGAGCGTCCGATTGGCCGCGTGACCGCTCGGAAATGGGTCGATCAGCGTAAGGCGGCCCATCGGCAAGCCCGAGTCATCCAGGCGTGAGGTTGTACTCGCAGTCCTTCGTCCTGCACAGGTATCGGACCGTCTGCTTGTAGCTGCCAGCCAACACGTACTCGTGCTGACAAAGCACCCCACACCCAGGGCATTTCAGAGTCTCGAAAGGCATGAGGGCAGGATATCGGCGCGAGAGGACGCGTACGAAGGCTCGAGGCACCCTACCCGGTCCCCTGCGTGGAGGCGGGAAGCGATAGCTTCGACCGTATGACGCTTCCGCCCACGCATGTCAAGCACCTCCCCGATCGGGAGCACCAGTACTCCGTAGCGCGCTTCGTCCGATCGAACGAGCGCTGCCCTGATACGAGTTTGGAATGAAGCCGATCGCAGTTGGGATTTCCCCTGTCCGGACGCCATAGGAGAGTCGGCTAAGTGCTTCAGATTGCCAGCGGGATCTACTTCAAGACCGAAGACTTGTACGAGACAGTGCACCGGCGCGTCTACTACACGAATGGGCTTCGTGGCCGCGCCGAGGACATCGACCTTCCAATTGGCACTCTCCGTTTCACTAGTGGTCATGGCGAGGTCCAGCCAGTGGTTGTTGAGGCCATCGATCGTCTGGAGAAGACTGATCCGGACGGTTCGCCGTCGCCTCACATCGCTACAGGCGGTGACGAACTTGTGGACGATGTCGTCGACGTCGTTGCGTTTGGGCTCGACGTCGTCGCCCTTTCCGACCCGGATCTGGCGCGGCGCGTCGTTGCCGGCGGTGCGCCGGGACGGCGCCGGCGCCAGAAACTGCTGCGTCATGTCTTGGAGCCGACGAGATTCATTTCTGATGCCGAGATCGACGATCTGCGCGCGCTTTGCACCGACTTGCTTGCCCTTCAGCGCTCGTATTTTGAGGCCGTGATGCGTGCGATTCGCAGGGTCGCCGATGCTGTCGCGTTCGCTGATAGTGACGTGACGCTTTCGTACACGCTGTTCGTTGCCGCGCTCGAATCACTTGCTAAGGAAGCGCCCGCCCCAGAATCCACGTGGGAGAACTACGACTCGAGGAAGCGCAAGATTATTGATGCTGCCTGTTCAGAAATCGGAGAGGATGGCACGGCCAAGGTCCGGGCGGCCGTTCTAGAGATTGACATGCTTGCACTCCGGCGCAAGTTTCAGGGGTTCGTGCTCGACCACATCGGCGAAGAGTTCTACCGACTCGATGCGATCAACTCCTCCAACCCAATACGCGCTGTCGAGCTACCAAAGGCACTGGACTTTGCATATCAGGTGCGGTCGAAGACAGTGCACGAACTTCGTGACCTCGCTCCTGAACTCCGTGAACTAGCCCAGCAGGATGACACCGTTTGGCACGAAGGCATGACGGTGCTGAGTCTCGAGGGCCTACACCGGGTGTGCCAGCACGTTATCCGGCAATACATTAAGCGGGCGCCGGTCGGGGTAGACCCGGACTTCCAACAGCGATATCGCTCGGCAATCCCAGGGATCGTCCGAGTTCGCGCATCACCTGAGCTTTGGCTCCCGCAGTACAGCAACTTTGCGGCCTCCGAGTGCCCACGAATCTTCTCGGCGCTCGTGGAGTCCATGCACAGCGTGGCTCGTGGTGACGCAGATGGTGTCGTCGACCTGCGCATCCCTCTGCAACAGATCGAGGTGTTGCTTCCAGGCGAAGCCAAGGATCCGCGTCGCGTCCCCATGATTGCCATCTATCTGCTTTGGCACGCAATGGTAGCTGAGGAGCTCGAACGTCCGGACGCCCAAAAGTACCTAGATCCATATGTCCATCTACTTGATGCGCCGTCGATGTTCTCCTACGCCATTTGGGCGTTCGGCGGGCAGTTCACCTGGGCGGAAAGCGAACTCGCAATGCTTGCTGACGAACGTGAAGCGGCGTTGCGCCAGCAATCCAAGAGCGTCTTGGAACTTCCCGATCGCCTCGACGCCACGCTGCGCGTAGATCTCGCGCAACGCGCATGGGACCGGGACGATCGGACGGGGTGTCTCGCACAACTTGAGAAGGCGATCTGGCTACTGCCCGGTGACGAGCAGCTCATTCTTTGGGAGCTGGGGGTCCTGCAGGATGGCGTTTTTCCTGAGGTCAACCTGCGGGCATTCTTCATCGGGCGAACTGATGAGGCCGACCCTGAAAAGGAAAAGCCCGCATAGTCTGCAGACAGCGAGCCTCCGTAGAGGGAGACCTCAAAGCATCTGTCGATGCCGCACCCTAGAGGGTCGTGATGCGAGCGGATATCGAGATCCAACGGCGGCCTCTCCTGGCGCTCGAGGCGAGCGTCCACTCATGTTGGCCGGTTCGCGCCAAACGAGTGAGTAGCCCGCCCACAACGATGCCCGATTACCGCTCCCGATGTGAACTCACCGCCAGCCAGCGAGCAACCACAACCTCAACGAAATCCACCGACACCGGCCGTCGCGTTCACTCCTGCCAGGCGGAAGCCGCACAGTCACGATCCGGCGCCGTTCTGATCTTCGACGTTCCGAGACTCGCCATCCCCGGAAGCGTTCCGTCAATGGTTTCGCCGACATCCGCCGCGGGTGTGACACTCGCCTGATGCGCACCATCGTCATCACCGGAGCCAGCGACGGCATCGGCGCCGCGGCATCCCGTCAGCTCTTCTCCCGCGGCCACCGGGTCGTCCTCGTCGGCCGGTCAGCGAAGAAGACGCGGGCCGTCGCCGCCGAACTCGGCACGCCGTACCACCTCGCAGACTTCGCCGAGCTGGCGCAGGTGCGCCGGCTGGCCGCTGAGTTGCTCGCCGCCTACCCGCGCATCGACGTCCTCGCGAACAACGCGGGCGGCATCTTCGGCAAGCGGGAGCTCACGGGAGACGGGTTCGAGCAGACGTTCCAGGTGAACCATCTCTCACCTTTCCTGCTGACGAACCTGCTGCGCGAGCGGCTCGTCGAGAGTGAGGCATCCGTCATCCAGACCGCGAGCGCCGCGGCACGACTGTTCTCACGGTTCGACGTGACCGACCTGAATGCCGCGCGTCGGTACTCAGGACGGCGAGCCTACGGCAACGCGAAGCTCGCGAACATCCTCTTCACGCGCGAACTCCAGCGCCGGTGGGGGAGCGACGGCGTCTCAGCCGTGGCCTTCCACCCCGGCGTCGTCGCGACCAATTTCGCGGGCAACACGTCGGGACCGTTCCGCTGGATGTACCACACGCCCGTCATGCGCCGAGTTCTGACGACGACCGATGAGGGCGGCAAGCGCCTGGTGTTCCTCGCCGACGGCACGCCGCGCGAGGACTGGTTGCCCGGCGGCTACTACGAGAACGACCGCGTCACGAAGACGCGCCGGCTGGCGACCGACCCGCGCCTCGCGCAGGAGCTGTGGGAGCGCAGCGCGGAGATGGTGCAGCTCGGGTGAGACTCCGTTAGCTTGAGGGCCACACGACGCGACGGGAGGCGGGCATGATCCACGACCTGTTGCGCGTCGTCCTCGAGGTCCTCGGGCTCATCGTCGCCGTCGACCCGTCGACGAGCGGATCCGCTCTCACCATGGCGCTCCTCGCCCTCACCGTCCTTACGCTCGCGCTCCTCGCGACCGCGCGCTTCGCGGCCACTCGCGGGTCCACCCCGCATCCCACTCGTCGCACCGAACTCACGGCGCCGCTCGCGCAGAGCGATCCCGATGCTCCAGGGCACGTCCGCCCTCGCGGGCCTGGTCAGGTGACTGCGGCCGCGTAGCGTCGAACCGTCCGGGCACCGTGTGCCCCGGCATCCGTTCGCGGCCGATCAGCCGACCCTGATCGCTCCGACGAACGGAACCCCGTGGACATCACCACCCTGCCTGTCATCTCCACCCTGCTCGACCTCACCTCCCGCGGCCTCATCGGCCTGACCTCGCTCCTCACCCCGTGGACGGGAGCGTTCGCGGGTGCGCTCGCGATCGTGCTCGTGACCCTCGTGGTGCGGGCGGCGCTCATCCCCGCTGGCATCGCCCAAGCCAGAGCCGACAAAGCGCGCATCCGCCTCGCGCCGCGCCTGCGGGAACTCCAGACCCGGTACCGCGGCGACCGGGAACGCCTCCAACGCGAAACCATGGAGCTCTACCGCTCCGAGAACGTGTCGCCGTTTGCCAGCTGCCTGCCGATCCTCATCCAGGCGCCGATCGTCGGCCTGCTGTACTCCGTGTTCATCCACCCGAACCTCGCCGGGCATGCCAACGAGCTGCTGTCGCAGACGCTGCTCGGCGTCCCGCTCGGCACGAGTCTGCTGCACGCCGTGTCAACCGGGACCGCCGGCCTTGCGACCTGGCTGGTGATCGGATGCCTCGTGCTCGCGATCGCGGCGGTAGGGGAGATCACACGGCGGGCGTTCCGGGTCACGCCGGTTGAAGGTGTGCCGGGGGTTCCGGTGGCGATGCTCGGGGCGCTGCAGTTCATGACCGCGGTCGTGGCGGTGTTCGTGCCGCTGGCGGCAGGGATCTATCTGCTGACGACGGTGACGTGGACGCTGGGGCAGCGGTTGGTGCTCAGGCGGGTGTACGGGTGAGGATCTCTCTGCGAGATGAACGTTAGGCGTGCGTGATTGCGTTGTAGAGACCGCTGACCACTGCGGTGAGCACCAGCGGTGAGATGGTGAGAACGAAGATCAGCAGCCATGGGTCATCCATGAGCCAGGCTGCTAAGCGGAGGAGAAATCTCTCGAGTGGCGGATTTCTGAGGCGGCGAAGCCAGTGTTTCGATATGCGGACCAAGCCCCGTTGCCGTCCAGTCTTTCGCGAGCGAAGCAGGTCGCCCGCAATCCAAAGCCAGTAGGTGTACGCGATCAGGGCGGCGAGGATGAGGAAGATCGCCCAGAGGTGATGGGGGATCGACAAGTCGACCTTCTCCCTGCTCTGGAATGCGACATTCAGTGCCACGAACCAGGCCAGCGCCGTGTTGCCGAAAAACGCAAGCAGCCGGACGAGGAGTTTTCCGAGGCTCGCGGTGTGTTTGCCGAGGATCGAGGTCTCTGAGATCGGCGTGAGGGGTGGCAGCGCGGTTGCCACCGCGACCGCGGCGACGACCGTTAGGACGACTAACGCGATGACAGCGACAACGACGACGGTGAGCGCACTCGTCAGCAACCAGGGAAACGACTCAGCGAGCAGACCGGCAACCGTCAGCACGATGATCCCGGCAACGCCGAAACCGATCAGACGAGCTTGGATTCGAGTGATCATTTCCGGAGCATCCCAAAGGCCTCCGACATAGCCTGCCGAGCCGGGCGCCAAGGCCGCGCCCCACTCTCCCCAGGGCTCGCGCGCTCGGAGCGCGCCGCTCGCTCGCGTCGGGAAGCCCATGAATCCGACCCCGCGACACCACACCGATGGCACGCTGGAACCGTGACCCCCGCACCACCCTCGGCCCCTTCGCACGTGACCCGCCTCCGCGCCCGCCTGCTCACCGCCCTCGCCGGTGACCCCACCGGAATGGCGCCGTACGTCCGCGCGCTCGCCGACGGCGACGACGCCGGATACTTCGTCGAGAACGGCCCCGCGTGGACGGTTCACGCCGGCATGGGCACCCTGGTCGCCGGCATCCGCGCCCTCCTCCTGCAGGCTCTTCACCCGGGCGCCCTCGCCGGCGTGCACGACTGGTCGCGTTACCGCGACGATCCGATCGGGCGCCTCACCGGCACGGTCCGCTGGGTCATCACGCTCACCTACGGGTCGACGACCCAAGCGGATGCCGAGACGGCCCGCGTCGGCCGGTTCCACCGCCGCGTGCAGGGCGAGTACGTCGCCGGTGACGGTTCCGCCCGCACCTACACCGCCGAGCAGACCGACCTCGTCCGCTGGGTGCACCTCGCCTTCACCGACGCATTCCTCAGGAGCCACCAGGCCTACGGCAGGGCGATCCCGCGCGGCGCCGACGCCTACGTCGCGGACTGGGCCACCGCCGGGCGCCTCATGCGCGTGACCGACCCGCCGCTGACCGAGGCCGCCCTGCGCGCCGAGATCGACGGCTTCCTCGACCGCGGCGAGCTGCGCCGTGACGAGCGCGTCGACGACGTCGTGCGCTTCCTCAAGAAGCCGCCGTTCTCCGGGATGATGGGCGTCGCCTACCGCGTGCTGTTCGCCGCGGCGGTCGCGACCTTCCCGCCGCGGATTCGTCGGAAGCTCGGCCTGCGGCGCTCGTGGCTGCCGGTGAAGACGGCGACCCGCCTCATCCTGCGCGTGACGGAGCGTGCCCTGGGCTCGGGGCCGCGTGCGCAGGACATGGCGCGCCAGCGGCTGCGGCGGCTGGGCCACTAGTCCGCAGACGAACGCGGCGTGACCCACCCACGGGTCACGCCGCGCGGCATCCGTCAGCTCTGGATGAACTCGAGGATGTCGGGGTTCAGCACATCGGCGTGCGTCGTCAGCATGCCGTGCGGGTAGCCCTCGTAGATCTTCAGCGTCGAGTTCTGCAGCATCTCGGCCTGCTGCAGCGCCGCCGCCTTGTACGGCACGACCTGGTCGTCATCGCCCTGCATCACGAACACCGGCACCGTGATCGCCGCGAGATCCTCGCGCTGATCCGTCTCGCTGAACGCCTTGATGCCCTCGTAGTGCGCGAGCGCGCTGCCCGTCATGCCCTGCCGCCACCAGTTGTCGATCACCGGCTGCGACGGCGTGACGCCCTCGCGGTTGAAGCCGTAGAACGGACCGGATGCCACGGCCTCGAAGAACTCGGCACGGTTCGCCGCGAGCGCCTCACGGAACCCGTCGAACACCGTAATCGGCGTCCCCTCGGTGTTCCAGTCGGTCTGCACCATGAGCGGCGGCACGGCCGCGACCAGCACGGCCTTCGCGACGCGGCCCTGCGGCTCACCGAACTTCGCGACGTACCGCGCGACCTGACCGCCACCGGTCGAATGGCCGATGTGCACCGCGTTCCGCAGGTCGAGGTGCTCGACGACCGCGCTCACGTCGCTGGCGTAGTGGTCCATGTCGTGGCCGGTTCCGATCTGCGACGACCGGCCGTGACCCCGGCGGTCGCTCGCGATGACGCGGAACCCCTTGCCGAGGAAGTAGAGCATCTGCGCGTCCCAGTCGTCGGACGACAGCGGCCACCCGTGGTGGAACACGATCGGCTGGGCGCTCTTGTCGCCCCAGTCCTTGAAGTAGATCTCGGCGCCGTCGTCGGTGGTGATGAAGGGCATGGACGTGTCTCCTGATTTCTCGAATCGGACCGCTTTCCCTCACGCTAGGCCCTGACCGTGCCCCCTGTCATGGCTCACGCACGACGGCTTCGAGTGCCGCAGGATGTCACCATGCCTCTCTTCGATCACATCGGCATCAGCGTCCGCGACCTGTCGAGGTCGACCGCGCAGTTCGACCCCGTCATGAGGCTGCTCGGGTGCACCCGAGAGGATGCCGTCGGTTCCGTCTCGTGGTACCGCGGCGAAGAGGAGCTGATCCTCTACCCGGCGCGCGACGAGCAGGATGAACCCCACCGCACCGGACGCGTGGGATGGCAGCACCTGGCGTTCGCCGTGGACTCTCGGGAAGACGTGGATCGCCTGCACGACGCTGCGATCGCGGCGGGCTGGTCTGCGATCCGCGAGCCGAAACCGTACCCGCGATTCAGCGACCGCTACTACGCCTCCTTCGTCGAAGACGACAACGGAGTGCGGCTCGAATTCATGTTCAATCCGCCCCGGCACGCTGCCGACGGCTGACCCGGTTCGCGGGCGCATCCGGCTCGAAACCGATGTCGGAGGCCCCCACCACAATGGAGACATGACCCCGCTCGGCACCATCGGCACCCGGGAACGCCTCGCGCCCCTCGCCGACATCGTGCACGAGACAGCCATGGTCGAGAAGCTCATCACCCGCGCGCAGATCGTGCAACTGCATGTGCTGGCCCGCGCCGGTCAGCTCGCCGAGCAGCAGGCGGCCGAAACCTCGGCCCGTGTGCAGGCGCAGGACATGGCGCTCCGGGCCATCGCGGCCGAGCTCGGTGGCGTGCTCCGCCTCACCGACCGCACCGTGCAGCGTCGCATCACTCAGGCCCGGACGATCGTCGAGGACTATGCGGCCTCGCTCACGGCGTGGGAAGCGGGCATGATCACGCGCCGCCACGTCGACGTGATCGTGGATGCCGGTGCCGACCTCCCCGCCGACGTTCGGCTGGCGTTCGAAGCCGTCGCGATCCAGCGGTGCCGCCGCGACACTCCCAACCGGGTGCGCGCCGAGATCGAGATCCTCGCGTTGCAGATGCACCCGAGGTCGTTCACCGAACGCCACCAGGATGCCGCTACCCACCGCGGCGTGCGCCTCATCCCCGGCCGCGACGGCATGAGCGACCTCGTCGCCACTCTTCCCACCGTCATCGCCGAGGGCATCCACGACCGGCTCACCCGTCAGGCGCGCGCGGTGATCGACACGCGGAGCGAGCGCTCCAGCGACATCGTCGACACCGACGGCCGTACCGCCGACCAGGTGCGCGCCGACGTCTTCGCCGACCTGCTGCTCGCCGGCACGCCCGCGCTCGACGACACACGCGACACGACGGCGGGCCCGCTCGGTGCGATCCGCGCGCACGTGCAGGTCGTGGTCCCCGCGCTCGCCCTCCGCGGAGCCGATGTGCCCTGCGACCTCGTCGGGCGCACGCCGATCGACGCCGCCACCGCCCGGCGGCTCGCCGGTGACGCGCCCTCGTGGGAACGCCTCGTCACCGACCCGGTCACCAAGACCGTCCTCGCCGTCGACACCTATCGGGTGCCGCATCCGCTGCGCCGCCACCTTCGCGCCCGCGACCAGCACTGCCGATTCCCCGGATGCCGCCTCGCCGCCATCCGCTGCGAAATCGATCACACGCACGATCACGCACTCGGCGGCAAGACCGAGGCCGGCAACCTCGCCCATCTCTGCCAACGACACCATTCGATGAAGCAGTTCACCGCCTGGAAAGTCCGACAACTCGGGGGTGGTGTCCTCGAATGGACCTCACCCCTCGGCAGGATCTACCGCGAAGACGCCCCCACCCCGGCCGTCGCGTTCACCCCTGCCGAGCGGACCCCGCACACCGCCCACCCGGCGCCGTTCTGATCCCCGGGACGGGTCTCGCGCCTCACGCCGAGCTGGATCTCATACCTAGCCGCGTTCGCACCACCGCGCCTCACGCCGAGTCGGACCGGCGCGTGAACTCCTCGCTACGGCATCGCCGGCAACGCCGCCGACGCGCTCTTGCTCAACGCCCGCACGCTGGCCGCGAACGACTTCTCGCTCCCGCGCGGCAGCGCGTCGACCAGGTATCGCTCGATGTTCCGCGCGTGAATCGCTGACGCCTCGAGCAGCTTCGCCGTCCCAGACTCGCTCAACCGCACGAGCTTCACCCGCCCGTCCGCGTCCGACGGATGCAGCGTCACCAGCCCTTGCGCCACGCCCCGGCTCACGAGCCGCGTCGCCCCGCCGGACGTCACCACCTTCGCCTGCGCGATGTCCTTCACCGAGACCCCCTCATCCCCGCGACGCGCGACGATCAGCAGCAGTTCGAAGATCGGATGCGTCAGACCGGTGCTCTCCTCCAAGTCCCGCGCGAGCAGATACTCCAAGCCGTTCGCGGCGCCCATGAGTCGTCCGAACAGCAGAATCCGGGAGTCGTACGCCGCATCGACGGGCGTCGCGAAGGGGGAGGGGTCGGCCATGAACACACCCTACGCACCCGCCAGAACCGTGCTCGCGCAGAAAGTTCCCGCATCCCGGAATAGCTGACGCGTCAGCTTAGTTATCCCGAGCATGCCGTTACAGCGGCAGGCGCTCAGAACGTCTGAACGTCCATAGGAAGGAAACTCTCATGGCTCTGGACTTCACCGTCTTCGACCTCGACTTCCCCGTCGGGTCGAAGAACAAGACCGCCACCCTCGTGGCCGGCGACACCGAGGCCGTCCTCATCGACGCCGGCTTCACCCGCGCCGACGGACACCGCCTCGTCGCAGCCGTCCTCGACTCGGGCAAGACCCTCACCACCGTCTTCGTCAGCCACGCCGACCCCGACTTCTACTTCGGCCTCGAGGTCATCGCCGATGCGTTCCCGGATGCCCGCATCCTCGCCACCCCGATCGTCATCGACCACATCCAGCACTCCTACGAGGGCAAGCTGAAGGCCTGGGGCTCGCTGGGTGCCAACCTGCCCACCCGGCTCGTCGAGATGACCCCCTTCGCCGACGACGCGATCCTCGTCGACGGTGAGCGCCTCGAGCTCCGCGGCGCCTCCACGACGCTTCCCGACCGCCAGTACTTCTGGAATGAGACCCACCGCGCCATCCTCGGCGGCGTCCTCCTCTTCCAGCAGGAGCACGTCTGGACCGCCGACACCGCCACCCCCGAGCAGCGCGAGGCCTGGATCGCCCTCCTCGACGAGATGCAGGCCCTGAGCCCGGAGCTCGTCGTTCCCGGCCACCGCCTGCCCGACACCGCCACCGACGCGAGCGCGATCGACTACACCCGCACCTACCTGCAGGCGTTCGAAGAGATCGTCGCCGCCTCCGCTGACGCCGCCGCAGTGACCGAGGCGCTCGTGGCGCGGTACCCTTCGTCGGGAATGCTCATCGCCGCTCAGATCGGTCCGAAGGTTGCCAAGGGAGAAATGACATGGGGCTGAACGAACAGGGTCTGTCCGAGGCGCCGCGCGACGTCGTCCGCCGCCAGTACCTCGCCTCCGCCGCCGGAGACCTCGACGCCCTGCGCGCCACCCTCGCGCCCGACGTCGAATGGACCGAGATGGCAGGCTTCCCCCTCGCCGGCACCTACCGCACCCCCGAAGGCGTCACCTCCGGCGTGATGGAACGCCTCGGCCAGGACTGGGAGGGCTGGGCCGCCCACGACGACACCTACGTCGTCGACGGCGAGAACGTCGTCGTGCTGGCGCGCTACACCGCCACCCACCGCGCGACGGGCAACCCGCTCGCCGTCCGCGTCGCGCACCATTTCGTCGTCCGCGGCGGACTCATCGTCCGCTTCGAGCAGTTCGTCGACACCGCGAAGGTCCGCGACGCCGCAGCGTCCTGACCCGAACGACGGATGCCGGTCGTCGCCACGGCGGCCACCGGCATCCGTCGGCACTCACCGCCCGGATGTCGATGTCTGGTACGCCCGCCTGCCGTGCGGGTGGCCTTCCCGCTGCAGGTCTCGCGTCACCGCCGCGCCCCGTCGGGCCCTGTCGATGGGGAGATCTGCCCACTTGCGAGCGTCGCGCGCTGAGTACGCTGACCGGATGTCGTCATCCCGGGGATCTCGTCGCCGCATGCTCGTCGCGGCCGCCGTCATGATCGTGCTCGGCACGATGCTCGTCGCCGCCAGCATCGTCTTTCAGTGGCGCCACGTTCCGTACGGACTGGGGCTGACCGCGCTGGCGATCGGGAGCACGATGCTCGTCGGTGCCACCATCCGGCGCGCGGTGTGGAACGTCGTGGCGAGCGTCGCTGTCGCCGTTCTCGTCGTGACGAGCGGAGTCGCCGTCATCGGTGGTTCCCCTTCGGCTGGCCTCCCTCGCTGGGATCAGCGCGCCTTTGAGGGTGTCTCGTCATGGTCGGCGCGCACGGGCAACCTCCTCGTATCGGGGGGCACCGCGTACGACGTGCGGTCCGGGAAGGTGGTGTGGAGCGTCCCCGACCGGCGCGCCGAGCCGGCGCTTGTTCGCTCCGACATCGTGGTTCTCCGCACCGGGGACGAGACCGTCGCGCACGACACGACGACCGGCGACGTGCTCTGGCGCTCGCCGGTGACAGGGCCCGGGATCGCGACGAGTGATGACACACTCGTGATCTCACATCCCGTTTCCGACTCCGAGTTCGAGGCCGTCGCTCTCGACGTGACAACGGGGGCGGTCGTGTGGCGGCGCCCCGGAGAGCCGGTCATGGAGTGCGACCTCGGACCGATCAACACGTACTCCGTCGCCCTCGAACAGACCCACGTGCTCGTCGAGAACGACAAGGGCCAGACGGAGCTCCTCTCTGTGGCAGACGGCAAGACCACGACCGCGGTCACAGATTGCTGGCTCAGCGCGCGAATGGTGGGAGGCATTCTCGTCGAGTCGACGGGCAAGAGTCTTCAGGGTCGTTCCCCTGCAGACGGAAAGAAGCTCTGGTCGACGCCCATCGGCGAGTCGTGGACGCTCCAGGGCGGCGGATCAGAGGTCTTCACGTTCAAGAGCAACACGTCCGGAGCCGTGACTCAGCTCTCCGCCGTCGACGTCACGACGGGGAGGCCCCGGATCGTCGACCCGCCCGCAGGCGAGGTCAGACCGCTATCGAGCAACCAACGACAGCGGACCTCCCAGGTGTGGGTCCTCGTGAACCGCGAATCGGGGCCCGCCGTTTGGAACCCGGCTACCGACGCCCTCGTCGAGATACCCGACGCGGAATCGATCGATGACCTGAACGCGGATGTGCACTCCGGGTGGATCGCGCTGAGCGGCAGGACTCGAGACATTACGGGCGATGTCACCCGACTCTGCTGGGCGCTCTCGCCCGCCGGCGTGCTGTCGGATCCCGTCCCCGGACCGGGGTGTTACGTCGATGAAGGCATCATGGAGGCGGGCCGCGCGGTCTACCCGCTCACCTGACGCATCCGCTTCGCTGTCAGGGCCGAGCCACACGGCACCGGCATCGTCAAGAGCGGCCCCGAGGGTGCGAGAAGGTGTGACACTCGCAGGATGCGAACAATCGTCATCACCGGCGCCAGCGACGGTATCGGAGCCGCGGCATCCCGTCAGCTCGTCTCGAAGGGCCACCGCGTCATCCTCGTCGGACGCTCACCCGAGAAGACCCGGGCGGTCGCGGATGAGCTCGGGATGCCGCACCACCTCGCCGACTTCGCCGACCTGGCGCAGGTCCGCCGCCTCGCCGACGAGTTGCTCGCGGCGTACCCGCGCATCGATGTGCTCGCCAACAACGCCGGCGGCATCTTCGGTCCGCGCATGCTCACCACCGACGGGTTCGAGCAGACGTTCCAGGTGAACCACCTCGGCCCCTTCCTGCTCACGAACCTGCTGCACGAACGGCTGGTCGACAGCGGAGCCTCCGTCGTCCAGACCGCGAGCGCCGCCGCGCGCCTGTTCTCCCGCTTCGACATCGCCGACCTCAACGGCGCTCGCCGCTACTCGGGCCGGGTCGCGTACGGCAACGCGAAGCTCGCCAACATCCTCTTCACGCGCGAACTGCAGCGCCGATGGGGAAGCGAGGGCGTCTCAGCCGGAGCGTTCCACCCCGGCGTCGTCGCGACCGGGTTCGCGGGCAACCTGACCGGACCGTTCCGGTTCATGTACCACAACCCCCTCGCGAAGCGCCTGCTGACGACGACCGACGAGGGCGGCAAGCGGCTCGTCTTCCTCGCCGACGGCACGCCGGGCCAGGACTGGCTGCCCGGCGCGTACTACGAGAACGACCGCGTCACGAAGACGCACAAGCTCGGCACCGACGATGACCTCGCGCGCCAGCTGTGGGACCGAAGCGCGGAGATGGTGGCGCTGGGCTGAGCCCCGCTCACACCAGTTTCTCGAACACCATCGTCGCCTGAATCCGGTCGCCGCCGCCGAACCCGGTGCTCGCCGACGACGAGGTCGAGATCGTGTGCAGGCGGTACCCGAGCGCGGCCTGATTGTTGATCGCCGCCTCGAGCTCGATGAGGTTGTTGGAGCCGCTGCCCCACATCTTCTCCTTGAGCACGACCTGCAGCACGACATAGCTCATGCCGGCCGGCGCCTGCCGCGGCTGTGCACCGGCTACGGCGTCGGCCTGCGCCTGCGCGACGAAACCCGCGAGACCGGCCTGCGGGGGAGAAGGCGGCTGCGTCTGGTCGGTCCAGGCCTTCCCGTCCCACCACCGCATCGTGCCGGATCCGTCGTCGTACCACCCTGCTGCCGTGTCGCTCATGCGGCCACCGTAGCGGGACGGATGCCCCGGCGAGAAGAGCCTCAGGCGTTCCCGCTCAGGAGCCAAATCATCAGAGCGCTCGTCGTGATCAGCCCCGTGACGGCCGCGATCGCGCCGAGAGAGCCACCCACGAGCGCGAACACCTTCGACTGCCCGCGCGTGAGGGCGAGGACACCGAGCGCGAACGCCGTGAGGCCGAGCAGAAGACCCAGCCACGGGATGAGTCCGGTGAGGAAGGCGGCGATGCCGACCACGAGCGCCGCGATCGCGAGGCCCTTCTTGGGCTCGACGGCCGAGCTGATCGGTCGTGCGCTCGTCGGCGTCTGTGACATCGTTCCCCCAGGCCCTCGGCGACTCGGGCGATCGCCTTCGATCACGCTACCTCGCGCGGCCCGGGGGTCAGGCGTCTTTGAGCTCCACCGTCGTCAGCAGCTCGAGCTGGCGCCGCAGGGTCTCGGTCACGTCAACGGCGTCGGGGTCGTGCATCCACTGCACCTGCGCGCCGTCCCACACCGCGAGGGTCGACACCGCCGCGAACTCGGGGTCTACGCCCGGGCGCAGCAACCCGGCATCCGCCATCTCGCGGAACGCAGCCGTGAACTCGGCCCGCACCCGCGCGTACCGGTCGTGGAAGTACTGGTGACTCGGATGCCCCGGCGTCGCCGACTCGGCCGCCAGGAGCGTGTACAGCTCCACGATCCCGGGGATCTTCTCGTTCGCCCGCGCCAGGCGCAGGAACGCGCGGGGCGTGTCGGCGGGCCCCGCGGCCGGCTGCGGCGCGGCATCCACCGGCGTCAGCGCGTCGCGGTCCTCGAGCACCCGCTGCAGCAGCACGCTCTTGTTCGCGAAGTGGTGCAGGATCGTCGACGCGTCGATGCCGACCCGATCCGCGATCTCTTTCAACGACCCGGCGCGGTAGCCGTGCGTCGCGAACACCTCGCCGGCGGCGTCGAGGATCTCACGCTGGCGCGCGGCTGTCTTCGCGTAGGGTCCGCGCTTCGTCATGCGTCCAGCCTAACCACGAAAACACAATGCACGTTGGGTTTTGAGATATGGTGATCGCACACGACTCACGGGAGAGCACATGGCGCCGCCGACATCCGCACCCATCCGCTGGATCAGCACCACGGAGCACGCCCCGTGGCAGGAGCTCGCAGCGCCCGTCCTCGGCGACGTCCGCAGCATGCCCTCGGTGTTCCTGCAGACCGACGAGCCGCAGCAGACGATCGAGGGCTTCGGAGCCTCGTTCAACGAGCTCGGCTGGACCTCCCTCGCCCACCTCAGCGAGAACGATCGGGATGCCGTCCTCCGAGAGCTCTTCGAACCCGGCACCGGCGTGAACCTCACCCGCTGCCGCATGCCCGTCGGCGCCAACGACTTCTCGACCGACTGGTACAGCTATGACGAGACCCCCGGTGACCTCGCCCTCGAGGACTTCTCGATCGCGCACGACCATGAGGCGCTCATCCCGTTCATCCGGGCCGCGCAGCGCCACCAGCCCGAGCTCACCCTCTGGGCGTCGCCCTGGAGCCCGCCCACCTGGATGAAGACGAACGGCCACTACGCCGCCGCCCGGGCCAACCTCCTCAACCCCGACATCGACAATGGCATCCGCGACGACCAGCTCGGCGCCGAGGGCGCCGACATGATGCGGCTCGACGACGACACGCTCGCCGCGTACGCCGCCTACTTCGGACGATTCGTCGACGCGTATGCCGAGCTCGGCATCCCGATCACGATGGTCATGCCGCAGAACGAGTTCAACTCGGCGCAGGTCTTCCCGAGCTGCACGTGGACGCCGGAGGGACTCGCCGCGTTCGTCCGCCGCCTCGGGCCCGAGATGGCCTCGCGCGGTGTCGACGTGTTCCTCGGCACGCTCGAACGCGCCGACGACGGCCTCGTCGAGCGGGTCCTCGCCGACGCGTCCGCCGCCCCACACATCTCCGGGATCGGTGCGCAGTGGGCGGGCAAGGGCGCCGTGCCGTACCTGCACCGCCATCACCCCGAGCTGCCGATCTATCAGACCGAGCAGGAGTGCGGCGACGGCCGCAACGACTGGCGCCTCGCCCGCCACGCCTGGTCGCTCATGACGCACTTCCTGCAGCACGGCGCGACCGCCTACATGTACTGGAACATGTCGCTGCTCCGCGGCGGCGTCAGCCGGTGGGGCTGGGCGCAGAACTCCCTCGTGACGGTGGATGCCGACACCCGCACCTACACGCTCAACCACGAGCTCTACGTCCTCAAACACGTCTCGCACGTCGTCGCGCCCGGGGCGCGCCGCATCCCGACCCTCAGCTACACCGGCCACGAGAACCAGCTCGCGTTCCGCAACCCCGACGGCAGCCTCATCATCGTCGTCCAGAACGACCTCGGCGAAGAGATGTCGATGTCGTTCCTCATCAACGGACGCGCGCTCGAGGTGACCCTGCCGGCGGATTCGCTGAACACGCTCGTCGTGCCGGCGTGACGCGCGCGGGGTGCCAGGATGGTCGGGTGGCCGATCCCGTGAGCACTCTGCAGAACCACCCCGGTGACGTCGAATACCCGGTGAGGGCGCGACGCAAGTACGGCAAGATGCTCGAAGCGCGTCGCAGGGCCAATCCGAGCGCGAACGGTCGACGTGCTCTCCTCGTGACCGCGATCGCCGCCCCCTTCGGCATCGCCGCGTTCTCGTACTCGCTCGACCAGTTCGGCTCCGACGACCTCGTCGTCAATTTCCTCTTCTTCGCGTTCGGTATGGGCATCGCCCTGAGCGTGATCGCGTCCGCGATGACCTTCGTGGATGCCGGTGCGCCGCGTCGCGCGCAGAAGCGTTACCGCCAGCTCACCGGCATCCCGGCGGTGACGGAGCACCAACAGCAGGTCCTCGCACTCGACGCCGTCAGCGACTTCGCGATCCGCGGGTGGAACTCCTCGCTTGCGTTCACCCCGACCTTCGCCGAGCTGCCGCAGGCCATCCGCACCAAGTACAACGACGGCGAGAAGGGGTCGCCCTGGCCGGCCATGTCCATCTCCTCCCTCCGTGAACTGCGTTCGTCCCTCGATGAGCAGTTCCGGATCGTGTCGGCCTCCGACGCGGAACTGCTCGTCGCCGACACGCTCACACTGGGGTGGAACTCCTCGCGGTTCGCCGAGGTCGCCGAGAGCGACGGCGCCGCCCACATGATGTCCCGCATCGCCTCGCTCACCGGGGTCGCCGTCTTCGACATCCAGGACCTCGCCCAGAGCACCGACGATCGGCCGGCCCGCAATCTGCTCGCCGCCGACATCGAGCGGGCGGTCGGTGGTGTCCGATACTCCTACGTCGTCGGCTACCTCACGGCCGAGAAGGCGTGGGAGCTCCTCGAACTTCTCGCGGAGCGGGCCTTCAGCACCTACCGGAGCTGGGACGAGTACTGGCGCGACGTCGTCATCGCCCGCGCCTTCCGCACCGACTCGCTGCAGTCGGTCCAGAGCCAGCGCGACGCGCTCGCCGAGCTGCGCGCGTCCGCCTGGCCCGCGGCATCCATCGCGTGGCCCACCGTCGGCGCCGCGCAGGTGGACCCGGCATGAGGGTCACGACGGACCTCGCGGAGATCGACCTCGAGACCGTCCACCGCTGGCTGTCCGAAGACGCCTACTGGGCGCTCGGCCGCAGCCGCGACGTGGTCGAGCGCGCCGCGCAGGGGTCGCTGAACTTCTGCGCGCTCGACGACGACGGCACGCCCCTCGGCTACGCCCGCGTCGTCACCGACCACGCGACCTTCGCCTGGCTCTGCGACGTCTACGTCGATCCCGATGCGCGTGGCAGGGGAGTCGGCCAGGCGCTCGCCGGCACGGTCGTTGCAACCCTCGAGCCGCTGAACCTGAAGCGCATCCTCCTCGTCACGCAGGACGCGCACGGACTCTACGAGAAGTTCGGCTTCACGCTGTACCCGACGCCCGAACGCCTCATGCAGCGCGGCTGACCCTCAATCGAACGTCGCCGGAGTGTCGCGCGGGTACTCGCCGCCGGCGAGCTTCACCAGGTGCGCGTGCGCGTATTCGCAGACGAGCGCGTGCCGGTAGACCATCTGCGGAACGTCGACGTTCGAGTCCATCCAGAGGCTCAGCGCGCCGACCTTCCACGCGCGGAACGTGTCGTCGCCCGTGATCGTCGTGAGGATCTCGAGGAACGAGTCGTCGAACTTCATCGAGTGCACCGCCCGGCGGTACTCCTCGACCGTCAACGCCATCGAGAACGGGATGTTCATGAACGTGAGCGCCGTCTGGATGTCGAGGCGGATCAGCCGGCGGACGTGTCGCTCGGCATCCAGCTTCGGAATGTCCAGCTGCGCGAAGTTCAACTCGTCGCGCTGCGTCACCCGCACGGTGTCGAGCGCGATCAGCACGTCGTAGACGTTCACGTCGTGCTCGACGACCGCCGAGTCGCCGAGCCCCGACAGCGCCGTCGGCCGCAGCGTCACGGGCTCCATGTCGACGGGCGTGTTCCGGATGATGAAGTTCACGAGGTTCGTCTCGACGACGAAGTGCCGGATCAACAGGTCCACGGCGCTCGGCGACACGAAGTGCCGCAGGAACCAGACGCACAGCGCGTCCATGACCGACAGCGGCATCCACCGGAACGGCAGCACCCGCTTCACGACCGACACGACCCCCACGACGACGCGCGAGAACACCCGCGCGACCGGGTACAGCCACCGCCGCGACAGTCGTCGCTGATCGTTGATGATCTGCCGGATCACGGCGCGGTCGAGCGGCACCGACGGGTCGGCGTAGATGGCCTCCCACATGCTCGGGTCGCTCTTCACGAACTCCCGCACCACCGGGAGCGGCGGCCGCTTCGCCACGTCAGCGATCCAGCTCTTCGAGCTGCAGCGCGTACAGCCGCGCGACGACCTGCGCGCATCGGACGATCTCATCGGCGTCCTCGTCGGTGATGATCCCCGACGTCAGGATCGCCTCGAGGTCGCCCGTGTGGTTGCCGTCGGCGACCTCGTGGTACCGCATGAAGTTCACCTGGTTGTCGGCGAGGCCGAGCACCTCCTGGAACCGCTTCGCCCAGCCCGCCGCGCGCTGCGCACCGAGTCCCTCGATGATGAACATCGCGCCCAGCAGCCCCGTCGGGTTCGGCCGGTCGGCGTAGGTGAACATGTACCCCGACAGTGCCTCCGACCCGAGGTTCTTGCGCCCCGCGCGCAGCTCCGACAGCGTGCCACCGATAGCCACGTAGTCGCGCTCCAGCATCAGATAGTCGCGGTGCTCCTCTTCCGCGTGCTTGATCGCCGCGGCGCGCAGATCGAAGTGCGCGATGTCGAAGTTGGATGCCGCCCGCGAGATCCACGGCGACCCGTCGACCACCTGCTGCCGCAGGTTGAAGAGCAACCGCTCGTAGTCGCGCAGGGTGACGGTGCCGGCATCCAGTCGCTGCAGGATCGGTACGCGGGAGAGGTGCTCTTCGAGATCGGTCCAGACGGCGGCGAGGCGGTCGGCGAGCGTGTCGACGGTGGCGGATGCGGTCATGAAGGTGCTCCTTGCTGCGGTGGGGCGACGACGGTCAGATGGGCGAACGCGAACGAGAACCGGCCCGACTCGGGCACGGCGAGGAGGATCGTCTCGCCGGGGGCGAAGCGTCCGCTGCGGAACGCCTCTTCCAGCGCGATGAAGATGCTGGCCGACCCCGTGTTGCCGCACGTTTCGAGGTTCGAGAACCAGCGGTCGGTGTCGAGCGTGGGGACGCGCTTGCGGAGGCCGTCGAAGGCGAGGTCGCGGAACGCGTTGGTGCTGTAATGGCAGATGACGTGGTCGAGGTGGCTGATGTCGACGAGCCCGATGTCGACGAGTTCCTCGAACTGGGCGAGCCCTGCGCCGGCGAGGTCGTCGAGCATGCTGACGTCCTGGCGGAGCAGGAACATTCCCGCCGCGGCCGCATCGTCGACCGGCAGGTCCTGCCACGTCGACCCGACGATAGGCTCCGCGCCGTCCATTCCGGCGCGCATGCAGACGTCGTGCTCGTGCGCGAGCGACACGTGCCGCACCCAATCGACGCGGAGCGACAGGCGGGTGGGATGCGGCTGGAACTCGACGACGACCGCGCCGGCTCCGTCCGACAGCATCCACCGGAGGAAGTGCGAGTCCATGCCGGCGCGGATGCCGTCGTACCGTCGTTGGCGCAGGCTCCGGCTCGACAGCTCCGACCCGACGACCGCGGCGCGCGGGTGGTCGCCGAGCTTGATCTTCGACACGGCGGCATCCAGTGCGGCAAGACTCGACGCGCAGACGCCCGACGCCGACAGCAGCTGCATCGGCCCGCCGCCCAGGCGGCCGTGCACCATCGACGCGAATCCGGGGACGAGCACGTCGCCCATCGTCGTCGCGGTGGCGAGCATGCGCAGGTCGCCCGCCTCGATGCCGCGGTCGTCGAGGGCGGCGGTAAGGGCTTTGACCGCGAGCTCTTCGTTGAGCTCGGTCGGCTCGCCCTGCTCGTCGAGCGCGTAGTGACGCTGACGGATCCCGTTCGCGTCGAGCACGCGACGACGGATGCGGGCGGTCACCGCATCGTCGCCGCCGAGGCGGCTCACGATGCCGTCGTTGTCGACCGGATCGCCCGGCAAGTAGCGGCCGAAGCCGGTCAGGTACGCGGACGCCGTCGATGCCATGGGTCCGACCCTAGGGGGTCGGGGCGAACGGCTCGGAGTGTTATCCCCGGGTCAGTGCTCGACCGCGCGACCCTCCGCGATCCAGGACCCGGTGCCGCCGTCGACGTTCGTCGTCTCGAGACCGTGGTGCTCGAGGAACGCGGCCGCACGCGCGCTGCGTCCGCCGGCCTGGCAGATCAGGTGCAGGTCCTCGAGCTCGCGCAGCTCGTCGACGTGGTCGGGCACCGTCGAGAGGGGGATGTTGCGCGCGCCGGGCACGTGACCCGCCGCGAACTCGTCGGGTTCGCGCACGTCGATGATGTTCGCGGGGGAGGCCTCGGCCAGCTGCGCCGTCGTGATGGAGTGCATACCTCGATGGTCGCAGATCGGAGCGGATGCCGGGGCGCGATAACGTTCCCTCATGATCCCGATCGAGAACCTCATCGCCTTCGCGTTGGCGTCGATCGTGATCATCGTCATCCCCGGCCCCGGCGTCCTCTTCGTCATCGGTCGGTCCATCGCGCTCGGCCGCCGGGCCGGCGTCCTCAGCGTGCTCGGGAACTCCCTCGGCAACATCCCCGCGCTCATCCTGGTGGCCTTCGGCGTCGGCGCCATCGTCGCCTCCTCGGTCGTCGCGTTCACGGCCATCAAGATCGTGGGCGCGATCTACCTCGTCTACCTGGGCGTGCAGGCGATCCGGCACCGGAAGCGTCGCGCCGACCGGGGCGGGGGAGCCCCGGCATCCGTCACCACCCTGCTGCGACAGGGGTTCATCGTCGGGATCACCAACCCGAAGACCATCGCCTTCTTCGTCGCCGTGCTCCCGCAGTTCGTCGCCCGGGACGCCGGGCCGATCTGGGCGCAGCTGTTGTTCCTCGGCCTCGTCTTCCAGGCGATCGCCCTCATCTGCGACAGCACGTGGGCCGTCGCCGCCGGCACCGCGCGCACCTGGTTCGGCCGCTCGCCGCAGCGCCTCGCAACGCTGTCCGGCGCGGGCGGATTCCTCATGATCGGCCTCGGCGGGGCGCTCGCCCTCACCGGCGCGAAAAGCTGACGGTCGGGAATGTTCCGGCGCGCCCGCGCGCTGCAACTCCCCATGACGAACAACACGAAGCCTGCACAGTCGTCCGGCACGTTCCGCATCGGCGGAGACCTCGAGGTCAACCGCCTCGGCTACGGCACGATGCAGCTCACCGGCCCCGGCGTTTGGGGTCCGCCGAAGGACCACGACGAGGCGATCCGCGTCCTCCGTCGCAGTGTCGAGCTCGGCGTCAACTTCTTCGACACCGCCGAGTCCTACGGCCCCTACGTCGCCGAGGAGCTCCTCAAGGAGGCGCTGCATCCCTACGCCGATGACGTCCTCATCGCGACCAAGTCGGGTCTGACCCGCACCGGCCCGAACGTCTGGCCGCCGCTCGGCCGCCCCGAGTTCCTGCGTCAGGGGGCGGAGATGAGCCTTCGGCGCCTCGGCCTCGAGCGCATCGACCTGTTCCAGCTGCACCGCATCGACCCGAAGGTCCCCCTCGCGGACCAGGTCGGCGAGCTGAAGGCGCTGCAGGAGGAGGGCAAGATCCGCTACATCGGCCTCTCCGAGGTCTCGATCGACGAGGTCAAGGCCGCCCAGGAGATCGCGGAGATCGTCACGGTGCAGAACCTCTACAACCTGCAGCACCGCGACGCCGAGGCCCTCCTCGACTGGTCGGAGGAGCAGGGCATCGGCTTCATTCCGTGGTTCCCGCTCGCGACCGGTGGGCTCACCGGCGCCGACTCGCCCCTCACCGATATCGCCGAGCGCAAGAACGCGACGCCCGCGCAGATCGCCCTCGCGTGGCTGCTGAAGCGCTCGCCGGTCATGCTCCCGATCCCCGGTACCTCCAGCGTCGCCCACCTCGAGGACAACCTCCAGGGCGCGACCATCGAGCTCACAGACGCCGAGTTCGCGGAGCTGTCGACGCTCGGCAGCTGAGCCGCGGCATCCCTCGCGTCACCCGTCCACCCTCTGCCAGGGTGGGCGGGTGACGTCTTTCACCCCGCAGAGCCCGCAGGTCGTCCGCATGTGGTCGGGCGTGGTCCGCACAGAGGACCGCGACCGGTACGCCGACTACGTCGAGCGCACCGGGATGAGCGCCTATCGGGCGACGCCCGGCAACCTCGACGCGTGGCTGCTCACCCGCGACCTTGGCGAGGGTCGCACCGAGATCACGACGGTGTCTAGGTGGGAGAGCCTCGAGGCCATCACCGCGTTCGCCGGCGACGACATCGAGCGAGCGGTGTTCTACCCAGAGGACGACGAGTTCCTCCTCGAACGCGACGAGCGGGTCCGCCACTACCGTCAGGCGTGACGGTATGTACTCCACCCGATCCCGCGTAGGGTGAGGCCTATGTGGACAGTTCTCATCATTTTGCTCGTCATCTGGGTGGTGCTGTCGATCGTCGGTTTCGCGTTCGAGGGTCTCTTCTGGCTGGGCCTCATCGGCATCGTGCTCTTCGTCGGCACGGTCGTGTTCGGTCTTGTCCGGCGGAGCGCCGCCAAGAAGAAGGTCTGACCGGCGGCATCCCTCTCCGTGGTGCAGGCTAGAGCGATGGCCGCCGTCTCGGAGCTTTTCCGCTACCCGATCAAGGGATTCACTCCCGAGCCTCGCTCGGAGCTCGTCGTCCAAGACGACGGCCGGATCGCGGGCGACCGCGTCCTCGCGTTCCGATTCGCGGACGCGACGGAACCCGAGGACGCCGACGGCCTCGAGTCATGGCCGAAGAGCCGCGGCCTCGCGCTCATGGACTTCCCCTCGATCGCGCGCGTGCGCGTCGCTTTCGACCCGCAGACCGGGCTCGTCCGCATGAGCGAGGGCGACCGGCTGCTGGCCGAGGCGGGTCTCGACGAGCCGGGGCGGCGTGAACTCGAGGTGGCCATCACCGCCTTCCTCGAGCAGTCCTCCGACGCGCGGCTCCTGCAGCGAGACGGCGTCCTTCCGCTGCGGCTCGTCGGCGACGGTCGCTCAGCCCGATTCCAGGACCGTGCCCGCGGGTACGTGTCGCTGCACGCCGCTGCCTCCGTCGCCGCGGTCGCCGCCGTCACGCCTGCCCCCGTCGACGACCGGCGGTTCCGGTCGAACATCGTCGTCTCGGGCGTCGCGCCCTGGGCGGAGCTCGACTGGACGGGGCGCGTCCGCATCGGAGAGGTGGCGTTCGACGTGCAGCGGCCGATCGGCCGGTGCGCCGCCATCGCCGCGAACCCCGACACGGGTCAGCGGGACGCCCGCCTGCTGCGGGTGCTCACGGCCGAGTCCGGACACGACGAGCCGACCCTCGGCATCCTGCTCCTGCCAGCCGACGGCGGCGGCGTCATCCGTGTGGGAGACGACGTCATCGTCGAGGCGGACTGACCTGCCGGCGAGAGGCGTGGGACCGATCCCATAGACTCTCCGTCGGCTCTCGAAATGCACTCCGACGTTCCCACCCCCCTCGCACCGCGCCGCGACATCCAGGGCCTCCGCGCCCTCGCCGTCGTCGCGGTGATCGGCGCGCATGCCGCGGGGTGGCCCACGGGCGGCGCGCTGGGTGTCGATGTGTTCTTCGTCGTGTCGGGCTTCCTCATCACAGGGATGCTGCTGCGCGAGGCGCGCGAGAGCGGACGCGTCTCGCTCGTCCGGTTCTACGCGCGTCGCGCGCGCCGCCTGCTGCCCGCGGCGCTTGTCGTCCTGATCGCCGTCGGGGCGGCGGGCTGGTTTGTGTTCAACCGTGTCCGCGGCGAGCAGACGCTGTGGGATGCCGCCTGGGCGGCCGTCTTCGCCTCGAACTGGAACTTCGCGGCTCAGGGCACCGACTACTTCGCCGACACCGGCGCGGTCTCGCCACTGCAGCACTTCTGGTCGTTGTCGATCGAGGAGCAGTTCTACCTCGTCTGGCCGGCGGCGCTCCTCCTCGGAGTCGCCGCGGTCGGGCGCCGGCGCGTGGGGCGCCTCGTCGTCATCGTGGCGGCTGCGATCGTCGCCGGGTCCTTCGCGTGGGCGCTCGTGCAGACGCACACGCAGCCCACCATCGCGTACTTCTCGACGCTCACGCGCGCATGGGAACTGGCCGCAGGTGCCGTTGTCGCCGGGCTCGTGCCGGTGCTCCGCGGCATCCCTCGTCCGGTCGGCGTCGCGATGCAGTGGGCAGGTGTCGGGGGGATCGCCGCATCGCTCGTGATGATCGACCCGACCGCGGGAGGCTTCCCCGCGCCGTGGGCAGCTGCGCCCGTCGCAGCGACCGCTCTCGTCCTTGCCGGCGGTGTCGGCGGCGACCCGCGCCACCGTGCCCTCTTCCCGCTGACGAACTCGGCCACGGTGTTCGTCGGCGACGCGTCGTATTCGCTGTACCTCTGGCACTTCCCGGTCGTGGTCTTCGCGCAGACGCTGCTGCCGGCGGAGCCGAGTCGGCTCTGGATCGTGCTGGGTGCGTCGCTCGTGCTCGGCGTCGCGTCCTACCTGATCGTCGAGCAGCCGCTCCGCTACGCGCCGTTTCTCGGAGGGATGCCGCGCCGCAGCGGAGCGCCGGCGATCGCGGTGCCAGTGCCGGACCCCGTGCCGGAACCTTCGGCCGCGTCGATCGCCGCGCGGCCGTCGGTCGCGACGACCCGACCCGCCGGGTGGACGCCTGGGACGCGCTACTACCCCGGGATGGCGCGGCCCAGCGCGCCCGCGCCCCCGGTGCTCCGTGAGCTCGCAGCCGAGGTACCCGCCCCCAGTGAGGCGGCACCCGATCCCGATCCGGTACCCGCCGCCGGGACGGGGAACCGCATGGCCGCGTGGCGTGGGCGCTTCGCCGCGCAGGTGTTCCTCGCCACGGCCGGGCTCGTCATCTTCGCGCTCGTCGGTGCGCTCTGGGCGACCGGGTCGTGGCACGGACCGCGGATCTCGCTGCCGGAGTTGGGACCGGCGGCATCCGCGCCACCGGTCTCGGGCGACCCGACCGCAGACCTGCGGGCCGAGCTGGCCGCGGCCGTCACGGCCGACGCCTGGCCCGATCTCAGTCCGTCGCTCGACCGGGTGATGGCGGCGTCGTCGGGGGTGAACCCGGCGCACGATTGCTTCTCACCGGGGGCGACGGCGGCGTGCGGGTGGGGGAGCGGCGACGCGCCGGTGCACATCTGGCTCGTCGGGGACTCGACCGCGATGGCCTACGCGCCTGCGTTCCGGCGCATCGCCGACGACAGCGCCGGCGGCATCCGCGTGTCCGCGATGGGGATGTACGGATGCCGCTTCACCGACGTCCTCGTCGAGAACGACGACCCTCAGGTCATGGCGGGGTGTCAGGCGCGGAAGGCCGCCGTGCGCGCCGCGATCCTGGCCGACAAGCCGGACCTCGTCGTGATGTCGAACGCGTTCACCCTCGGCCGCGCGGTCGACGGCACCGACCTGTCGGCCGACGCCCTCATCGCGGCCCAGCGGCGGGAAGCGGAGTCGTACGGCATGGGGGAGCGGATGCTGCACCTCGCCCCGCCGCCGCAGGGCGTGAGCCTTGCCGCCTGCTACACGCCGAGTTCGTCGCCGAGGTCCTGCGACAGCGCGGTCGACGGCACCTGGCGGACGATGGAGGCGTTGTCCGAGAAGGCCGCGGCCGAGAAGGGCGACCACGCCTTGTCGTCCCTCCCGTTCACCTGTGTCGACGGAGTCTGCCCGCCCTTCGCCGGAACGCTCCCGACGAAGTACGACCAGACGCACCTCACGGTCGAGTTCGCCGAGCACATCGCGCCCGCGCTGCGGCAGGCGCTGGACGCGGCCGGGCTGCTGAAGCCGCGGTAATCGCGGCCATGCGACAGGATGGCGGGATGCCTCTTCTTCCCGCGCCGCGCCTGATCGATCCCGCCGCTGTTCCCGCACTCCGATGGGGCGTCATCGGCACGGGAATCGCGGACCAGTTCGTCCACGCCATCCACGCGCACACGGTGCAGCGGGCGGTCGCTGTGACGGCGCGCGATGCCGAGAAGACTCGCGCCTTCGCCGGTGCGCACGGCATCGGGCGCGTGCACGCATCCGTCGACGCGCTCGTGAACGACCCCGAGGTCGACGTCGTGTACGTCGCCACCCCGCATCCGCTCCACCGCGAGCAGGCGCTCGCCGCGATCGCCGCCGGCAAGCACGTCCTCATCGAGAAGCCGATCGCGCTGAACGCCGCCGATGCGCGCGAGATCCTCGACGCCGGGCGCGCCGCGGGCGTCCTCGTCGCCGAGGCGATGTGGACCCGCTACCTGCCGCAGGCCGACGTCATCCGCCAGGTCCTCGATGCGGGAATCCTGGGCGACATCGATCTCGTCCGGGCCGACTTCGGCGCGCTGGTCACCTTCGATCCGACGAGCCGCATGTTCGCCCCGACGCTCGGCGGCGGTGCGATGCTCGACCTCGGCGTCTACCTCGCCGCGTTCGCCTCCTCGATCATCGGCCCGCCCACCACGATCCGCGCCGTCGGCACCCTCGCTGCGACCGGCGTCGACGACAGTGCGACGATCGCGCTGAAGACGGATGCCGGGGCTCAAGCCGCCCTCACGACGACCTTCGGCGCCGTCACGCCGATCGAGGCATCCGTCTTCGGGTCACGTGGTCGCCTCGACGTGTTGAGCCCGTTCTACGGCCCCGTCGGACTCCGCCTCAGCGTCGACGGAGCGGATGCCGAGCAGTGGCGCGACGACGCGCTGCCCCAGGTGCACGACGGGCTCAGCTACCAGGCGACTGCCTTCGCGTCGTACGTCGCCGAGGGGCTCGTCGAGTCGCCGCTGCACCCGCACGACGAGGTCGTGTCGGTGCTCGCGACGATCGACGAGGTCCGCCGCCAGATCACCGCCGGCTGAGAGCCGGGGGCAGGACCCGGGGTTAGCCTTGGTCACCATGACCATTCAGCACACCGTCGTCTTCGCCCTCCACCACGCCGAGGGATCCTCCGAGGAGAAGACCTTTCTGACGGACGCGCAGCGGTCGCTCACGGCCATCCCCGGCGTCCAGCAGTTCCGCATCAACCGTCAGGTCAGCCCGCAGAGCGACCTGCGGTGGCAGTTCACCATGCTGTTCGACGATCAAGCCGCCTACGACGCCTACTCCTCGCACCCCGACCACGTGGCCTTCGTGGAGAGCCGCTGGAGCCACGAGGTCCGCGACTTCCAGGAGTTCGACTTCGTCGCAGGCGACTGATCGGGTTCAGCGCTCCGAGTGGACCTCAGCCAGCGACGGGTAGTCCGTGTACCCCTCGGCGCCGCCCACGTAGAAGTACTCCGGACGGGGCTCGTTCAGCTCGGCGCGCTGCTCCCAGCGGGTCGGGAGGTCGGGGTTGGCGATCACAGGGCGACCGACGGCGACGGCATCCGCCCAGCCCTCGAGGACGAGTTCTTCGGCCTCTTCACGCGTCGTGACGACGCCGAAGCCCGAGTTGAGGATCGTCGGCGCACCCGCCGTGTGACGGATGTGCTGCACGATGTCGCTCTTCGGGTCGGCGTGCAGGATGTCGATGAACGCCAGCCCGAGCGGGGCGAGCCCCTCGGCGAGAGCCGTGTAGGTCGCGCGAGCGTCCGCATCGTCCATCTCGAGAACCCCCGGGATCTGATGCTGCGGCGACAACCGGATGCCGGTGCGATCCGCCCCGACGGCCTCGGCCACCGCGCGGGTCACCTCGATGCCGAAGCGCGCGCGGTTCTCGGGCGATCCGCCGTACACGTCGTCGCGGACGTTCGACTCGGGGGAGAGAAACTGGTGCACGAGGTAGCTGTTCGCGCCGTGGACCTCGACGCCGTCCATACCCGCGGCGATCGCGTTCCGCGCGGCTCGCACGAACTCCTCGATGACGTCACCGATCTCGTCGGTCGTGAGGGCGTGCGGGACGGGAAGGTCGACCTTCTCGTTGGATGCCGTCCGCCCCTGACCGGGCGAGGCGATCGCGCTCGGGGCGACGACCAGGTCGACGCCGGAGATCTCCGGGTGTGAGACGCGGCCACCGTGCATCAGCTGCATGACGATCGTGCCGCCCTCGGCGTGGACCGCGTCGGTGACGCGACGCCACCCGGCGACCTGCTCGTCGGTCTCGATGCCGGGCTGACCCGGGTAGGACTTGCCGGCGACGACGGGCCAGGTGCCCTCGGTCACGATCAGGCCGACACCGGCCCGCTGACGGTAGTGCTCCACCATGACGTCGGTGGGCACGCCGTCCTCGGTGGCGCGGGTTCGGGTGAGGGGTGCCATGACGACGCGGTTGGACAGGTCGAGGGCGCCGAAGACGGCGGATTCGTACAGGCTCATGATGAGGCGCAACCACGCCCCACCGATGGATTATTCCGCCGGCGCGGCATCCTCCCGCTGCACGTTTGCACCCTGCTCTTCGTGGGCCTGCTCATCGTGGGCCTGCTCGAACTGCGACCGGTATAGGCGGTAGTACGCGCCCTGCGTCGCGATCAGCTCGTCGTGCGTGCCCTTCTCGACGATGTCGCCGTGCTCCATCACGAGGATGAGGTCGGCGTCGCGGATCGTCGAGAGCCGGTGCGCGATGACGAACGACGTGCGCCCCTCGCGGAGTGCCGCCATCGCGTGCTGCAGCAGCAGCTCGGTGCGCGTGTCGACCGATGACGTCGCCTCGTCCAGGATGAGCACCGCCGGCTGAGCGACGAACGCCCGCGCGATCGTGATGAGCTGCTTCTCGCCGGCGGAGACGTTCGAGGCGTCCTCGTCGAGGAGCGTGTCGTACCCGTCGGGGAGGGAGCGGACGAACCGGTCCACGCGTGTGGCGACCGCGGCATCCACGATCTCGTCATCGGTCGCCGTCGCGCGGCCGTAGCGGATGTTCTCGCGGATCGTCCCGGCGAACAGCCACGGATCCTGCAGCACCATGCCGGTGCGCGAGCGGACGTCGTCGCGCGACAGTTCGGCGATGTCCTGACCGTCGAGCAGGATGCGGCCCCCGTCGAGCTCGTAGAAGCGCATCAGCAGGTTGACGAGCGTCGTCTTGCCCGCGCCCGTGGGACCCACGATCGCGACCGTCTGACCCGGCTCCACCCGGAAGGAGAGGTCGGTGATCAGGGGGTGCTCGGGTGCGTAGGCGAACTTCACGTGCTCGAACTCGATCACGCCGCGCCCGTCGCCCCGCGCGGGGGCGTCGGCGGCATCCGGCTCCTGCTCGTCGGCGTCGAGGAGCTCGAAGACGCGCTCGGCCGAGGCGGTGCCCGACTGGACGACCGCGGCCATGCCACCGAGCTCCGACAGCGGCTGGGTGAACTGTTGCGAGTACTGGATGAACGCCTGCACGTCGCCGAGACGGAGTTGACCGCTGGCGACCATGAGGCCGCCGAGTACGGCGATGCCGACGTAAGTGAGGCTGCCCACGAAGGTCATGGACGGCATGATCATGCCGGACAGGAATTGAGCCTTGAACGCGGCTTGGTACAGCTCCTCGTTCTCCTCCTGGAACTTCGCGCGGGCGTCGGCCTCGCGACCGAAGACGCGGACGAGAGCGTGGCCGGAGAAGGACTCCTCGACACGGGCGTTCAGTCGGCCGACCTTGCGCCACTGCACGCCGAACGCCTTCTGCGACTTCGGCCCGATGACACCGAAGATGATCGCCATGAGCGGCAGAGCGATCAGGGCGACGATCGCGAGCTCCCAGGAGATCGAGAACATCATGACGAGGACGCCCACGACCGTGAGCACCGCCGTCAGCGCGCCAGACAGCGACTGCTGCATGGTCTGCGTGATGTTGTCGATGTCGTTCGTGACGCGAGAGATGAGCTCCCCGCGCTGCACACGATCGAAGTGTGAGAGGGGGAGGCGGTTGAGCTTCGCCTCGACGTCCTCGCGAAGGCGCCACATCGTCCGCACCATGATGACGTTGATGATGTAGCCCTGCAGCCAGGTCAGCACTGCCGAGACCACGTAGATGACGAGCACCCACGTGATGATCACCCGCAGCGCGTCGAAGTCGACGCCCGTACCCGGGGTGTAGTTCTGCATCGATCCGACGATGTTCGCGAACTGGTCCTGACCCTGGCTGCGGAGCAGCTCGACGGCCTGATCCTGGCTGAGCCCGTTGAACGCGGGATTGTCGCCGAGCACGTTCGAGAGGAACCCCTCGAAGACGATGTTGGTCGCCTCACCGAGCACCTTGGGAGCGATCACCGCGAGGACGACACCGATCGCACCGGCGATCGTCACCAGACCGAACACCCATTTGAACGGAGCGAGCAGACCGATCATCCGGAGGAAACTCGGGCCGAATTGCGACGCCTTGCCGGGCGCCACCGAATCCCACGAGCCGCTGTTGAGACGTGCCTGTTCGGCGAGTTCCGCCTCGAGCTTCTCTTCTTCGCTGAGGTGCGTGTCCGGCGCGCTCATGCGTCCACCCCCAGCTGCGATTCGACGATCTCGCGGTACGTCTCGTTGGTGGCGAGCAGTTCGTCGTGCGTTCCCACGCCGACCATACGACCGGCATCCAGCACCACGATCCGGTCGGCGTCGGTGATCGTCGAGACGCGTTGCGCGACGACGATCTTCGTCACCTCCGGTAGTTCGCGCCACAGCGCTTGGCGAAGCCGCGCGTCGGTGGAGAGGTCGAGGGCGGAGAACGAGTCGTCGAAGACGAGCACGTCGGGGCGGTGCACGATCGCGCGCGCGATCGAGAGGCGCTGACGCTGTCCACCCGAAACGTTCGTACCGCCCTGCGAGATGCGGGCCTCGAGCTTGCCATCCATCTCCTCGACGAAGTCGCGGCCCTGCGCGATCTCGAGCGCGTGCCAGAGGTCCTCGTCGGTCGCCTCCTCGCGACCGAAGCGGAGGTTCGACGCGATCGTGCCGGTGAACAGGAACGGACGCTGCGGCACGAGCCCGATGCCCTTCCAGAGCTCATCGAGGTCGGCGTCGCGCACATCCACGCCGGCCACTCGGACGGTCCCGCCGGTCGCGTCGAATAGGCGAGGGATCAGCGAGATGAGCGTGGTCTTGCCCGCTCCGGTCGAGCCGACGACGGCAACCGTCTCGCCGGGTGCGGCCGCGAAGGTGAGTCCCTCGAGGACGGGCGCGTCGGCGCCCGGGTAGGTGAAGGCGACGTCCTCGAACTCGACCGCGCCCGGGCGGGGGAACTCCCGCACCGGGTTGGCCGGGCGGACGAGACCGCCCTCGACGGCGAGGACCTCGCCGATACGGTCGGCCGAGACGGCCGCGCGCGGGATCATGATCGTCATGAAGGTGGCCATGAGGACACCCATGAGGATCTGCCCGATGTACTGCATGAAGGCGAAGAGGGTGCCGATCTGCACCGACCCCGCGTTGACCTCGATGCCGCCGAACCAGATGACCCCGACGACCGTGATGTTGAGGACGAGCATCGCCAGCGGGAACATCAGCACGAAGAGCGAACCCACTTTGCGGCCGACGACCAGGATGTCGGTGTTCGCGCCGCGGAAGCGTTCCTCTTCGATGGGTTCGCGGACGAAGGCGCGGACGACCCGGACTCCGGTGAGCTGCTCGCGGAGGATCCGGTTCACGCCATCGAGCTTCGTCTGATAGCTCCGGAAGAGAGGCACCATACGGCTGATGATGAGGATGCCGATGATCAGCAGCGTCGGAACCGATACGCCGATGAGCCAGCTGAGGCCGACGTCCTGCTGCAGCGCCATCACGACGCCGCCGATGGCGAGCAGAGGAGCGGTGACGAGCATCGTCGCGCCCATCATGGCGAGCATCTGGACCTGCTGCACGTCGTTCGTGTTGCGGGTGATGAGCGACCCGGCGCCGAACTGGGTCACCTCGCGCTCAGAGAAGCCGCTGACCCGGTCGAAGATGTCACGTCGGATGTCGCGGCCGACCGCCATCGCGGCGCGTGCAGCGAAGTAGGTGGCGACCACGGAGGCGACGATCTGACCGAGCGCGATCACGAGCATGAGGACGCCGTGCGACCAGATGTAGCCGACGTCGCCCTGGGTGACGCCCTGGTCGATGATGTCGGCGTTCAGCCGGGGAAGGTACAGCGCTGCCATGGCTGAGGCGAACTGGAAGAGCAGCACGCCGATGAGCAGCCAGCGATAGGTCCGGAGGTAGCGAACCAAAAGGGTTCCGAGCATGAGTCTCAGAGTGCCACCACCCGCCGACATCCGCGTCCTCCCGGGGACGGATGTCCGCTGAGGGCGTAGCGGGTGCGCGGGAGACGAGCATAGCGATGTGCTCATCGTCGTCAAGCGCGAGCACGGATTTTCCCACCCCCGTACTCTGTGACCACAACGTCGGCGCGGGTGATCCCGGACCCGCCCGTCGGGGGAGCCGGGGCTGTCTCCGGCTGGGAGGGGGTCCCAACACATGAGTCATCGTCCGATGTGGAAGCCGATGCGTCCCGAGGAGCTTTTCTCGCGCCTGCAGCTGCCTTTCATCGCAGGCGTGACGTTCGTCGTCCTCGCTGCGTGCGCCGCCGTGCCGGATCTGTGGACGTCGGGGCCACTGGCGGCCGGGGTGATCATCGCGGTAGCGGCATCCTTTCTCTTCCTGTCACCACGACGCGCATGGCTGTTGACCCCGTGGGGGATCATCGTGCCGCTTCTCGACGTCGTCGCCCTCGCGTTGGTGCGAGCCGCATTGTTTCCCTACATCCCGACAGTCGGTGTGCTCTGCCTCATGCCGTTCGCCTGGATCGCGCTGCGGTACCGGTGGGAGGCGCTCTTCCTGGTCTTCGGGGGCGGACTGTTCATCGCCGGGCTGCCGCTGCTGATGCGAGTGGAGTCCGTCTCGACCCCGCTGATGGTCCTGAACCTCTTGACGCTGCCGTTCCTCGTCACGGGCATCTCGATCGGCATCCACCTCGCCGTGCGGAGTTTTCACAAGAGCCGGCAAGAGGTGGAGGATGCGGCGTCGAGTCTCGCGACGACACTCGAGAAGTCGCAGGACGACGCGCTCGTGCTCCGGACCGTATTCGACACCGTCAATGGGGCCGTCGCGTTCTACAACGCGGAGGGGCGCTTGGTGCTCGCCAACCGCGCCGCGCAGAGACTTGCCGAGGTCGTGGGCTTCCATCTCGACGCCCCGCCCTACGCCGGACCGAACGCGTTCGCGGCCGACCGCACGACACCGGTGCCGTGCCACGAGCAGATCATCCCCCGCGCGCTCCGCGGCGATGCGATCCGGAACCACCTCGAGTGGTTCGGCTCGCCGGGTCACCAGATCGCGATCCTCGCGTCGTCGCGAAGAGTGCACCGTCCCGATGGTGCTCTTCTCGGTACCGTCATCGCGGCGTATGACGTCACCGACCTCGCCGACGCGATCGAGGCGCGAGAAGAGTTCCTGACCACGGTGTCCCATGAGCTGAGGACGCCGCTCACCTCGGTGGTGGGCTACACCGAGCAGGTCATCGACGTCTTGGGTGAGGATGCCGGGCGCCTGGGCGTGGCGAATGCCCTCGGAGCCATCTCGCGAAACGGTGACGTCCTGCTGGAGAGGGTGTCGCAACTGCTCACCGCGGGGAACAAGAGGATGGTGCTCGCGCCGGCGGTCATCGATGTCGCAGAACTCGTCGAGGAGACCGTCGAGGTGATGATCCCGCTGGCTCGGGAGGCGGGTGTCACCCTGTCGCTCGAGTGCGAGGAGAACATGATCGCCGAGCTCGACTCGCGCCGAATCGAGCAGGCGGTCGAGAACCTCCTGACGAACGCCGTGAAGTTCACGCCGCGCGGCGGTTCGGTGTCCGTCACGGTGACGCACGTCGGAGACGGCGACCAGGTGCACATCGCGGTCACCGACACGGGTATCGGGATGACCGAGGACGACAAGCGGCGAGTGTTCGACCGCTTCTACCGGGCGACGGCGTCGCGGAAGAACGCCGTCCAGGGGATCGGCGTTGGCTTGTCGATCGTGAAGGCGATCGTGTCCGCGCATGCGGGTGAGGTGACGATCGAGAGCGAACCCGGGCGGGGGACGACGATCACCCTGTGCATCCCGCGGATGCGAGAGGCGACGGAGCCGGCCGAGGAATTCGCCCTCTCCGCGTGAGCGGCGGCGCATCGCTATGCTGACGCCGTGACAGCGCCTGGAGACGAGCCCCGCGGTACCCGCTCCGCGCGGGATGCCCAGTGGCTGCGGACGGCCACGGATCGCGTCCCCACCGCCTGGATCCCCGGCATCCTGACCGCGGTCTTCCTGGGTGCGGCGGCGGCGTTCGGGGGACTCGAGGCGGTCGCGGCGCCGCCGGTCGAGACCCTCCAGCCGGGCGAGACCCACGTGAACGACATGCTGTCGATCACGGTCGAGCGGGCCGTTCTCATCGACTCCCTGCCGGATGCGGGCGCAAGGGCGGACCCCGAGAAAGGTCAGCGCGTCGTGGCTGCGGTGGTGATGGCGGAGAACGTCTGGGATACCGCGGTCCCGGGGGCGGCGAAGGACACCGGTCTCGCCGGATCGATCATCGCATCCGGCCTCGGGGGCCGCCCGCCCGACGCGGTCGCCCGGCTCGACGACGCGAACACGGGCCCGTGGCTGCAGCCGGGTGTTCCGGTGGAGCTCGTCGTCGCATGGATCATCGATGCGGATGAGCTGACGGATGCCGACGAGCTCGAACTCGAGCTCCGCGATTTCTCCCTCGCCACGGGCCGGCTCATCGTCAACGGCGAATGGTGGGACACGCCCGTCGTCGCCGCGAAGATGAACGTCCCCCTCACCGACGTCGGCGCGGGCGCCGACCAGCCGACCTCGGAGGCCCCCGAATGAGGGGCGCGGCGGTGTGGGCTGGCGGCATCGCCTTGCTGGTGGCGGCGTGGGGCGTCACTCAGCTGACACCGGGGGAAGAACTGACGACGTCGTCGTTCGTCGAGACCGTCGGCGTGGGGGAGCATGCTGTCGGACGGGAGATGGTGGTGACGGTGACGGACGTCGCGGGTGCCGAGCGTGTCTCGGACACGACAGGCTGGTCCGCCGACGGGACCTGGGTCGTGGTCGACCTGAGCGCGGAGTCGAGATTCACCGAGGTGGGCGTGAGGCTCGGTCTCGCCACGCTCGTCGTCAACGGTGACACCTACCGGGCGAGCGAGCGCCCCGTGTCGCTTCTCGGCCGGCAGTTGGAGGTCGGGGCGCCGACGACTGGCAGCGTCGCGTTCGAACTTCCCCCAGGTCTGCGCGATGGGTCCGCGGTCATCCGATTCACCGTGAGTGATCGAGACTGGCGGCTCGACTCCGTCGTCGAGCTTCCCGTCGACCTCGGGAGCCTGTCGTGGGAAGCCGAACGCGAGCTTGCTCCGCTGGCCGGGGGCGGCACGTGAGCGGCTGGTGGCAGAGCAATCGACGAGCTCTCCTCGCGCTGATCGTCCTCGTCCCGGTGACAGTGGGTGTGTTCACCGGGTGGGAATGGTGGAAGGTTGCGGGGTACGCTCCCACCTTCCCGACGGTCGCCGAGCAGGGCGGTTCCACGGACTTCGCCGGGATCACCTTCGGGCCCGCGACGGCGACCGAGGTGTCCCTCCCAGATGAGGACCTGCCTGAGGGGACGAAGATCCTGTGGGTGCGCGTGCCCCTCGATCGGCACGGGGCAGCGACGGGGTGCTTGGTCAACGGTCTCCGCGAGTTGAGCGGACAGGGCCGCTTCTGGGAGCAGGATTCCGCCACCGTGACGTGGGACTCTCGGCGGTACACGTTCTGCCCGACGGACCGAGCTGCGGATCTATTCCCGAAGGGGCCGTTCCAGATCGACGTGCCGTTCATCGTTCCCGACGACGTCGAGGGACCGCTCGGTGTCGAGCTCGTGATCCCGGACGAGTTCCCGGGCTACGTCCGACTCGTCGTCGTGCCCTGACGCCACGACGGGCGCGCCGATGAGAGCGCCCACTGTTGCGTCGTAGGCGCCGGCGATGAGTACCGTGCGCACCGGCTCGACGAGGACGGGGGCGACGAGGAGGAAGATGGCGCCCCACCCGCGCCAGAACTCGTCCGGGTTGTGTGGGCCCACCAGCCTGGTCACGCCGAAATCGATCAGGTCTTGGGCGAGAAGGATGAGGACGTAGGCCAGGACGTAGCAGCCGATCAAGACGGGCCCACCCCGCCACATGAGTACGAGCGCTCGCCAGATCGGCTGGAACCGAGCGCCGAGGTTCGCGCCGATGTCACCGAGCCGTCGACGAAGTCGTTGCGGGACGCTGCCGTACCGCTCCCGGGCGCGTTCGGCGAGCCGGCCGCGCCACTGCACACCCTGCGGCGACACAGCCTGGCCATAGACGACGCCCGCGACCGTAAGCCACGCGAGCGGGACCCCGATGAGTCCCGCCGCCGCTCCGGTGACCGTCGCCACGGCATCCCACGCCCACCCCAGCGGCGCGAACCACTCTCCGATCGACTCGCGCAGCTGGCCCACCCAGGCGATCGCGCGGCGTGACTGCACCCAGGCCGTCACCTGTCCGAGGGTGTCGGCAATGAAGTAGGCGGCAAGGAAGATCCACAGCCCTTCCAAATACGTCGCAACGAGAACACTCCACCGGGGCAGTCGAGCACGCCACCGGTTCCACGCCCACCGCCCGGCGAAGGCGAGCACGACCACCGCGATCGTCCACGGCTCCCAGACGAGTTTGTAGACGGCGCCGGACGTGTCGACTTCTACTCCCTTGACAGCGCCGAGAGTGGTCCGGCCGATCTGCACCTGAAGTGCGGTGTCGAGGTACGTCGCGACGTCCTGTTCCAAGAAGCCGAGCACGGCGTAGACCGCGAGGAAGGGGAGGACCGACGACAGCATCGCGTCGCGGAAAGCGGTCCGCCGAGCCCGGGCCTCGGTCGGCGGCGGCGCGATCGCGCCGAGCCGCGTCATCCCGTCGCGGAGCACGAGGAACATTCCGACGACGCTCATGAGCTTCGCGAGGATCGCGAGGGGGAGGATCAGCATGCCGCCCAGCGCGGTGTACCCGCCCACGTATCCGGCGACCTCGAGGCCGATGTATCGACCGAGCACCCCCGCGAGATACCAGGCCATCAGCGCGGGCCAGTGGCGCGCGAGCAGGCGCCACGTCATCCCGAACATCGTCAGCACGATCTCAAGGTAGCGGCAGCGACGCCGCGGCGCGCGGCTAGCCTGGCGTCATGGCGACATCCTTCACTGAAGTCACCCGCGCCGCGTGCGCCCCGGAAGTGCTGTTCGACCTCTCGCTGTCCATCGACACGCACCTCGAGTCCATGGCCAGGTCGGGGGAGCGCGCCGTCGCCGGTGTCACGAGCGGGACGATCGGGCTCGGGGAGAGCGTCACCTGGCGGGCCCGCCACTTCGGCATCGTGTGGACCATGACATCCCGCATCACCGCCCTCGACCGCCCCCACCGGTTCGTCGACGAACAGGTGCGCGGACCGTTCCGCTCGTTCCACCACGAGCACCGGTTCGATAAGGACGGTGGCGAGACGGTGATGACCGACACGATCACGCTGCGCTCGCCGCTGCTCGGGTGGCTCGTCGAACCGCTCCTGCTGCGCCCGTACCTGCAGCGCCTCATCCGCTCGCGCAACGCCGTGCTGCTCGACTCGGTGGCCCGTCGAGGGTCCGATCCGACTGGATGACACTGTGTTCATGCCCGTCGACCGGGGATTTTGCCGTCGCGCGCGATAGCGTGGGAGCGCGCCCTCCTCCGGTGCGGATCGACCATCGCGTCCTCGCGACAGTCGCTCTGGTCGCCGGCCCCCGGGACCGGTCCGCCCACGCGGCCGGTCCACCGAAAGGAACCCATGAACACTGGCAGCGAACCGGCACGCGCGTACGCGCACGTCACCGGCGGATCGGCACGGTTCACGGCGCCCGACGGCGCTGAAGAGACGCTCGACGCCGCGGACATCGACGCGGTTCGCCGTCTCATCGTCGATCGCGTTCGAGCGGATGCCGCTGCCTCCGGCGCGCTCATCGAACTCGTCACGAGCGGCGACCGCGGGGAGCACCGAATCATCGTGGACCCGTCCGGCGACATCGACGTCGAGGTCGACGATCGCACGGTGACACGCTCGGAGCTGCGCCAGCATGCGTGGTGGACCACCGACCCGGAGCCTGCCCCTGAGCCCGAGCCAGAGCCGGAGCCCGAGCTCGAGGACGCGCCCGAGCTCGAGGACGTGCCCGAACTCGAGCCCGAGCCGGCCCCGGAGCCCGAGGACGAACCCGAGTCGGAGTCGGAGCCGGTGGACGTTCCCGTCGCCGAGGAGGCGCCGGACGAGGAGCCGGACGAAGAGCCGGACGGCGAGCCCGCGCTCCATGACGAGCCCGCGCTCCTCGATGAGCCGGCTCCGGGCCTCGTCGCCGGAGTTCCCGCGTTCTTCCCGCCCTCACAAGCAGCGGACGCCCCCGCCTCCGACGCCCGACCGGCGTTCGACGACGGTGACGACGACGACATCGACGACGCGGTCGACGGCACGCCCCCCGAGTGGGCGCCCGCCCGCGTGAGCGAGATCCCGGCCGCCGCGCCTGCCGCGGCTCCCGCCTCCGAAGCCGGTACGGCCACCGACGACCCGATCGACGCCGCCCGCCCCTCGCCGGAGTCGGACGCAGAGCCCGCTCCCTCCGACGCGCCGTTCACGCCCGACGCAGCTCCCGCTCCGGACACCGCTTTCGACGCATCGGCATCCACCGATCCCCGTCCGTCGTTCATCGAGCCTCCCGGGGAACACCCGGCCACCGTCACCGGATGGCGCTCGTTCTTCGTGCGCATCGGCCTTCCGATCCGGCCGTCGAAGGCGGAGCTCGAGCGTGCGGAGCGGGAGAAGGCCGTGTCGCGCCAGTGGGCCGGATGCCGCGCGATCGCCGTCGCGAACGGCAAGGGCGGCGTCGGCAAGACGATGACGACCGCGGTGCTCTCGGCCGTCTTCGCGCGTCACGGCGGGGGTAACGTCCTCGCTTGGGACAACAACGACACCCGGGGCACGCTCGGGTGGCGCACCGAGCAGGGCGACTACGACACGACGATCCGCGACCTCCTGCCCGAGGCGTCGCGGCTGCTCGAGGCGACCGCATCCGTCTCCGACATCGCGCGGTTCGTGCACCACCAGTCCGTCGACCGTTACGACGTCCTGCGCTCCAATCCCGAGCTGCTGGCCGCCGATCAGCGGATCACGACGGCCGACTTCGACGTGCTGGCTCAGGTCGCTGCGCGGTACTACCGCATGGTGATCTTCGACTCGGGCAACGACGAGTCGGCCGACCGATGGCTCCGCATGATCGACTCCGCGCACCAGCTCGTCGTCCCCACTCTGGCCGCTCCCGAATCGGCCGAGTCTGCGGCGCTGCTGCTGGACGCACTCCGCAAGCGCGATGAGCACTCCCGCCGCCTCGCCGACGGCGCCGTCGTCGTGGTCGGCCAGTCCGAGCGAGCGGGAATCGGTGCCGCCCAGCGCATCGCCGCCGGGTTCGAGGGGCACGTCCGCGCGGTGGAGATCATCCCCTTCGACGATTCGCTGAAGGCGGGCCGCATCCGGTACGACGCGCTGCAGTCGCGAACGAAGGACGCCTGGATGCGCGCTGCCGCAGCCGTGGCCCGAGGCCTGTAAGGCCAGGCGCCGTGCGCGTCGCGACCGGGGTGATGCTGGTCATCGCCTTCCTCGCGGGAGCCGCCGTGATTGCGGGGCTCTGGCTCGACACCCGCGAGAGCGCGGACGCACGATGCTGGATGGACGAGACCCCGGTCGGCGTCGAGGTGTCCGAGACAGCGCTCGTGTCGGCAGAGTCGACGGCGTGGCCGGTCGGCCGGCGGTGCGAGTGGCGGTCCGCGTCCCGCGACGGCGTGATCGTCACGCAGACCGGGTGGCCGCGAACGATCGCGCTGCTCGTCGTCGGCGGGTGCTCCATCCCGCTGGCGGTCGTGGGCATTCTTCGACGCCGGCTCGCAGGGCTCGCTCCCTTGGCGGTCTGCGTGGTCGCCTTCGGGGCGGCTGCGTTCTGGGCGGGCTGATCAGGGGCGAGCGACTCGAGTCGGGCGGCGCTGCAGATCACCGCTGCAGTTCGGGCATGCGGCATCCGTGAATCCTGCGACGCACACCTCGCACCACGTGCACTCGTACGAGCAGATGAAGGCCTCCGCCTCGGCGGGCAGGCCGCGGTCGCAGGATTCGCAGGCGGGACGCATCTCGAGCATCCTCCGAGCCTATGGACGCCGCATCCGCCCCACCTTCGTCGGGATGCCGCAAGCCGAAGGAATCCTGCCGATGACGCCCGTGCCTAACCTGCGGCAGGATGAGCGGATGACCGCCTCCGACTGCGACGCCCGCCTCGTCGAGGTCGCCGCCCAGCTCAGCGTCGTCGCGTCCGAGAAGTTCGTGACCGCTCGGAAGGCCGCGGTGAAGGACGCGGAGGACGCCGACCTCGCCGCAGCGATCGCCGCGCTCCGCAAGCCCGTCGTCGGCGCCTGGGTCGTCAACCTCCTCGCTGCGCACGACCCGCGGGCGCTCGAGCCGGCCGTCGAGCTCGCGGACGAGTTCCGACAGGCGGTGGATGCCGGCGATGCTCGAGCCCTCGCAGAGCTCGCCTCTCGGCGTCGCAGCATCCTCAAAGACCTCACGGACCGCGCCGTCGCACTCGCCGCCGAACGCGGCGTGGAACCCAGCGCGACCGCTCGCGCCGCGGTCGAACGCACACTCGACGCGGCGCTGCGCGATCCGGATGCCGCGGCTGCCGTCGCGAGCGCGCGACTGCTTCGTCCGATTGAGGCCACGGGGATGGACGCGCCCGACCTGGACGGCGCCGTGTCCGGTCCGTTCGATCTCGGCTCGCGGGTTCCGGAGGAGACGGATGACCTCGCCGAGCGCCGCGCGGCACGCGACGCGGCGCGCGCGGCCGCCGAGGCTCGACGCCATGCCGAGAGCGCCGAGCGGGAGCTCGAGCGGGTCGAGGAACGCCTCGCCGCCGCGCGACAGCGGGCCGTGGCGCTCGAGGAACGGCTCGCGGAGCTCGAGCGGGAACGCGCCAAGCTGGGATCGGACGCGGAGACGGTGCAGCGTGAGGTCGAGGACCTCAGCGATCAGCGCACGACCTCGAGGGATGCCGCGCGGCGCGCACGAACCGCAGCGGACCGCGCGGCGACGTGATCAGCCGCGCGAGCGGTGCTGGTCGAGGGCTGTCGTCGCGGTCGACCAGACGAGTGTCTGGATGACTTCGACGGCTCGGTCATATCGGGGCCCGGCGAGAACGACGTAGACCGCGCCGACGACGTCGATGAACCCGGCAACTTCTCCGCCGATGCGGACTTCGTAGCGGTCGTCCGCGATCAGGTCCCACTGGATGCGCGATGCGCGCGTCGCGGCGTCTGCCGGCCGACGCGTGGGCAGAGCGCGGAGTGTGTCCGAATCCACATACATAGTCGTTCCTCGTCCCTCTCCCCAGTCGACACCGATCCCAGAGGACCACCATCGGCCACGGGTCCGCGTGGACAGAGGGGATTGACGCGCAGGCGAGGGGCCGCTAGCCGAGCGCGGGGGACTCCGCCGCAGTCCGGCGGACGGCATCCGTCACGGTGTCGAGCAGCGCGGACGACAGGTTCCACCGCTGCCAGTACAGCGGCACCTCGATCGTGTCGTCGGCCAGCACGACGAGCGACCCGTCGGTGACGCCCGCCTCGAATTGGCCGGGCAGCAGCATGCCCCAGCCGAGGCCGAGGGTGATCGCCTGCGCGAATTCGGCGGAGGCACTGATGACGTGCCGCGGTGGTTCGTGGCGTGCTCCGTGTCGTCGTGCGAACGCGCTCTGCAGCGTGTCGTGGCGGTCGAAGTCGACCCGCGGCGCGGCTTCGAGGGCGTCGCGGTCGAGCCCGTTCGGGAACCACCGGGCGGCGAAGGAGCGCGTCGCGACCGCGGTGTACCGCATGCGCCCGAGGGGCGAGGCGACGCATCCGGCCACCGGTTCACGCTGCGAGGTGACAGCCGCCATGACCGTCCCGGCTGCCAGGAGCTGGGCGGTCCGCTCCTGGTCCTCGCGGTGCAGCTCGAACGTCACGGCATGCGCTGCCGTGACCGAGGCGAGGGCCGGTAGGAACCACGTGATGAGGGAGTCCGCGTTCACCGCCAGGGGAACGTGCGCCGAGCCGGCGTCGCCACCGAGCGCGGTGCGGGCGTCGTGCTCGAGGAGGTCGAGCTGGCGGGCCAGGCGCACGAGCGGTTCGCCCGCCTCCGTTGCGGTGACGGGTTTCGTCCGGCGGAGGATGACGCGCCCGACGCGCTGCTCGATGACGCGGATCCGCTGGCTCACTGCGCTCGGCGTGATCCCCAATCGTGCCGCAGCGCGATCGAGCGTGCCCGCGTCGACTGCGGCGGCAAGAGTGCGCAGGTGTTCCAGCGGGATGTCCACGACCCGAAGCTTAGTGAAGGACTTCTTCAGATCATGCAGAATCTTTCGCTGTACTGAAGAAGGCTGCCTCCCTAGCGTGGACGACGTGTCTCCCGAACTGGTCGCCCTCCTCTCCGGTCTCGGTCTCTGCCTCGGCCTGATCATCTCGATCGGCGCCCAGAACGCGATCGTGCTGCGTCAGGGGCTCCGGCGCGAGCACGTCGGCCTCGTCGTCCTCGTCTGCGTCGTGAGCGACGCGATCCTCCAGACCCTCGGCGTCGCCGGCGTCGCGACCCTGGTGAGCGCCCACCCGTGGCTCGAGACCTTCGCACGCTGGGCGGGTGCGGCCTTCATCGTCGGCTTCGCGATCGTGAGCGCTCGTCGGGCGTGGCGTGGCGGCGGCAGTCTGCAGGCGGCCGGTGACGAGAAGACGACGGATGCCGCGACCCCCGGCACCGTCCTCACCCGCCCGCGGGCGGCCGCGCGCACCGCGACGCTCCTGACGATCCTCGCCGTCACCTGGCTCAACCCGCACGCCATCGTCGAGACGACCGTCGTGCTCGGCTCCGTGGCCGCAACGCACGGAGATGAGCGGTGGTTCTTCCTCGCGGGAGGGATCGCCGGAAGCACGCTCTGGTTCGTGGTCTTCGGCTACGGCGCGCGTTACCTCGCCCCGTTGCTCCGCACCGAACGCGCCTGGCGCATCCTCGACGGCGGGATCGCCGCGATCATGCTGGTCATCGCCGTGACCCTCGTCCTCGGCTGAGGTCGGAAGGCTCTCGCGGGTCAGTGCGCGGCGTCGTACGCCTCGAGCACCTGCGCGGGAACGCGGCCACGCTCGGACAGCTCGTAGCCGTTCTTCGCGGCCCACTCGCGGATCGGCGCGTAGTCGCGCTGCCCGGCACGCTTCTGCCGACGTCCGGCGCTCGAGGAACTCGCCGTGCGCGACGAGGCGGGGCGGTTCGACACGCGGCGTGCGGCGTCGATGTACGGCGCCAGCGTCTCGCGGAGCGCCTTCGCGTTGTCGTGGGTGAGATCGATCTCGTAGGCGGTGCCGTCGACGGAGAACAGGACGGTTTCGCCGTCGCCGACCTCGAGGACGGTGCCGTCCAGGTCGTCGACGAGCTGATGCACGATTTTGCGGGCCATGCGCCGAGCCTAGTGGCGTCAGTGCCCGCTACGGCAGCAATCCGGCCCGGCGCGCCTTCGCCACGGCGGCGTGGCGGGTCGAGGCATCCAGTTTCGCCATGGCTGCCTGCAGGTACGACTTGACCGTTCCTTCGCGCAGCGACAGCGACCCGGCGATCTCGGCGTTGGTCGCGCCGAGAGCGCAGCACGCGAGCACATCGAGTTCGCGCGGCGACAGGGCGACGTCGAGAGACGCCTCCGCGGGCGCGGGGCGCGACATCGCGGCGAGTCGCCTCTCGACGGCGGCGATCCGCTCGCGGAGGCCGGCATCGTCGACGGATGCCGCGATGCTCCGAAGCTCCGCGTAGCTCTCGCGCAGGTTCTCCTGCGCCGCGGCGGGGAGCGTGGGCTCGGCGGGCAGGAGCGCCGCGACCCGGCGGTCCACCTCTTCACGGACGCGGAGCTCGGTCGCGAGCATGTCAGCGGCGCGGAAGGCGGGCCGGCTGACGAGGTCGCCGACGGGACCGGGGGTCCACGATCCGCAGTAGACGATGCCGCGGGGGCGTCCCGTCACCACGACGGGCACGGCGAGCAGGGTCGAGATGCCCTCGCCCAGGATCGCGCGGTCGTAGTCGTGCGTGATCGTGCGAGCTGTCCGGTAGTCGAGCGCCAGACGTGGCCGCTTCTCGAGCATCGCCGCTCCGCCGAGACCGCGACCCGCTTCGACGACGAGCCCCTCGATGCTGCGGGTCCGGGTGCCGGAGATCGCGGTCACGTGGACGGCGCCGTCGCGCTCGAGGCCGCCGAAGACGACCGGAAACCGGGTCTGACGTGCGAGATCCGTCACGGCTCTGGCGACGAGCCGCGTGTCCGCGTCGCTCTCGACCAACGATCCCACGCGTACCTACTTCCGGGGGTGACGGCACCACTGCCGCCTTCGTACGGTCGAACCTACCACGCGGCCGATTCTCAGGAACGGCCGTCAGAGCACCGTCGCTCACCCCATGAGGCAAGGAGGCCACATGTCGTCCCAGTCCCCGCACGGAGGCGTGGAAGGGAGTGCCATCGACTACGTCGCGGTCGAACGATCGCCCCGTTTCGTCGAACTGAAGAAGAAGCATCGCAGCGTCGTCTTCCCGCTCGCGGTCCTCTTCCTCATCTGGTACTTCGTCTACGTCCTGTTGTCGTCCTTCGCCCCCGACTTCATGGCGCAGGAGGTGTTCGGTCACATCACGATCGGCCTGCTCCTGGGCCTCGGTCAGTTCGTCACGACCTTCGCCATCACGATGGGCTACGTCGCGTTCGCCAACCGCACGCTCGACCCGATCTCCTCCGAGATCCGTGCCGACCTCGAGAGCCAGGAGTCGCGATGACCCCCGTCCTGCTCGCCGCAGCCCCTGCCTCCGCGGCCGAGAACAACCCCGTCCTCAACATCTCGATCTTCGGCGCCTTCGTCGCGGTGACGCTGTTCATCGTCATCCGCGCGAGCCGCAACAACAAGACGGCCGCCGACTACTACGCGGCCGGTCGATCGTTCACCGGACCCCAGAACGGGTTCGCCATCGCCGGTGACTATCTGTCGGCGGCATCCTTCCTGGGCATCGTCGGCGCCATCGCGATCAACGGCTACGACGGCTTCCTCTACTCGATCGGCTTCCTCGTCGCGTGGCTCGTCGCGCTGCTGCTGGTGGCCGAGCTCATGCGCAACACCGGCAAGTTCACGATGGCCGACGTGCTGTCGTTCCGCCTGGCGCAGCGTCCCGTGCGCCTCGCGGCCGCGATCACGACGCTCGCGGTCTGCTTCTTCTACCTGCTCGCGCAGATGGCCGGTGCCGGCGGGCTCGTCTCGCTGCTCCTCGGCATCACCGAGCAGATCGGGCAGTCGATCGTCGTCGCCGTCGTCGGTGTGCTGATGATCGTGTACGTGCTCATCGGCGGCATGAAGGGCACGACCTGGGTGCAGATCGTCAAGGCGTTCCTCCTCATCGGCGGTGCCATCGTCATGACGATCTGGGTGCTCGCGATCAACGGCTTCAGCCTCGACACGCTGCTCGAGTCGGCCGTGCAGAAGTCGGCGACAGACCCGCAGGACGCGATCCTCGGCCCGGGCCTCCAGTACGGCGCGAATCCGTGGGACTTCATCTCCCTCGCCATCGCGCTGGTGCTCGGCACCGCGGGACTCCCGCACGTGCTGATGCGCTTCTACACGGTGCCGACCGCGAAGGAAGCGCGGCGTTCGGTGGTGTGGGCGATCTGGCTGATCGGTCTCTTCTACCTGCTGACGCTGGTCCTCGGCTACGGAGCGGGCGCCATCGTCGGATCCGAGACGATCAAGGCCGCACCGGGCGGGGTCAACTCGGCCGCACCGTTGCTCGCCGCAGCGCTCGGCGGACCGGTCCTGCTGGGCTTCATCTCAGCCGTGGCCTTCGCGACGATCCTCGCGGTCGTCGCCGGCCTCACGATCACCGCCGCGGCATCCTTCGCCCACGACATCTACGCGAACGTCGTGAAGAAGGGGAACGTGCCGCCGGACGGCGAGGTCAAGGTCGCCCGTCGCACGGTCGTCGTCATCGGTATCCTGGCGATCCTCGGTGGCATCGGCGTGCAGGGCCAGAACGTCGCGTTCCTGGTCGCGCTCGCCTTCGCGGTCGCGGCATCCGCCAATCTGCCGACGATCCTGTACTCCCTCTTCTGGCGGAAGTTCACGACCCGCGGCGCGGTGTGGAGCATGTACGGCGGCCTCGCGACCGCCATCATCCTCATCGTTCTGTCGCCCGTCTTCTGGGGAACCGAGACGAGCGTGTTCAAGAACGTCGGGATGGCGATCTGGCCGCTCAACAACCCGGGCATCGTCTCGATCCCGGTCGGCTTCATCCTCGGGTGGCTCGGGTCGGTGACCTCCCGCAAGGCGGAGGACGCCACTAAAGCCGCCGAGATGGAGGTGCGCTCGCTGACCGGCTACGGCGCCGAGAAGGCGGTCGACCACTAGTCGACGACGGATGCCGCGACGAGGCGGGCAGGGACGGCCTACACGTCCCTGCCCGCCTCCGTCAAGCGCGGCGCCGCCTTCTCACGACGCGCTCACGACCCGCTCCTCGAGGTCGAGGAGGAACCGCTTGCGCTCGGGGTGCCCGCCGTATTCGCCCATCGAGCCGTCACTGCGGATCACCCGATGCGCGGGCAGCACGATGGACCACGGCGTCCGGGCGCACGCGGTCCCCACCGCGCGATGCGCCCGTGGCGCGCCTGCCGCGATCGCCACCTCGGCGTAGGAAGCCGTCTCCCCATACGGCACCTCTGCGATCGCTTCGAGTGCACGGCGGGTGAACCCCGCCGTGAGGCGCCAGTCGAGCGCCGCCGAGAACGTCCGCCGCTCGCCGGCGAAGTACTCGTCGATCTCTTCCCCCAGGGATGCCGCGGGCCCGTCGTCCTCCAACGGAACCGTGTGGAGGAGCAGACTCAACCGCGCGATCTCGGCGTAGGCGGGACCGTCGAGGACGGAGAGCGCGACGAGGCCCTCGTCGGTCGTCACCGAGAGGGCCTCGCCGATCGGTGTCGGGTGCACCGAGTAGGTTGCGAACGTCATGACCTCATCATGGCGCGCAGCACGACGGACCCGACCCGGGGGAGGGAGGGGTGGGGACAGACGCCACCCTGGACCGGATGTGGAGGAAACCGGGTGCGCGCGAGCGCCCGATCCGCGAAACTCGGCCGTCGTTCCCGCTTTCCCAGCCCGACGCGCCTAGTGTTTCTCGTGTGTGGCGAGCAGAGAGCGGTGCTGTGCGCGGCGAGACGGCCGAGCAGATGCCCGCGGTGACCCCGGCGGACGTGACCCTGTCCGACCCCGAGGTCCTCGTCATGCACGCCGCCGTCCCCGAGCGCAAACGCCTCCGCGAGGAAGCGGCGCAGCTCGGCGGCGCATCGACACTGCTCCACTTCCGCGACGACGGCGACGCCGGCATCGACATCACGAAGGCGCATCCCGGCAGCCTGCCCCAGTTCATCACGGGACGACCGACGCTCCTGTCGAACATGTTCCGTGACGAGGTGGCCCTGCGCACCGCTCGACTGGCGGCGGAACGCATCACCTCGAAGGACGTCGAACTGCGGACGGCTCGGGGGCTCGACACCGTCCACCTTGCGATCGGTATGGCGTCGTGGCGGATCGGCAGCACGAGCTGCCTCGCGCCCGTCCTGCTGCGCCCTCTCACGATCCGCCGCCACCACGCGGATTTCGACCTTCGTCTGCACGGCAACTTCCGCGTCAATCCCGAGCTGGTCACCGCGGCCCGCATCCACTTCGGCGTCGACCTCGACGGCGACGCGCTCGCCACCCTCGCCTACGACGGCGGCGTCTTCCAGCCGCAGCCGGTCATCGATCGCCTTCGCGCGCTGACCGCGCACGTGCCGACGTTCACGGTGCAGCCGCGCCTGGTCGTCTCGACCTTCGCCGACGTGGCGTCCGACATGGAACGGGATGCCGTCGATCTCGACCACCCCGTGCTCAACGCCCTCGCCGGCCACCCCGCCGACCGTGAGCGGTTCTCCTTCGTGCGCCCTCAGCCCGACGCCGTCGGCCCCGACGACCGGACGCCCGCCTCGGACCGGCTCCTCCTCGACGCCGACGCGGAGCAGGAGGCCGTCCTCGCCCGGATCACGGAGGGGCAGTCGCTCGCCGTCCACACCCTTCCCGGTACTGGCGGCACGCAGACGGTGATCAACGCCGTCGGCGAGCTCGTGCGGTCGGGCAAGCGCGTCCTCGTCGTCAGCGCTCGCCGCTCGACGCTCGACGGCGTGCGTCACCGTCTCACGGGCATCGGACTCCCGGGACTCGCCGTCTCGCCGACGCGCCTTCACCGCGACCTGATCCGTGCGATCGGTCGCAACGAGAAAGCCGAGCAGCCCAAGGTCGCCGAGGTCGATGACGCTCTGGTGCGACTGCGCACGGTGCTCCGGGACTACCGCGCCGCGCTCACCCAGCGTCACGCTTCAGTCGGCGTCTCTCCGCTCGAGGCCCTCCGCGAGCTCACCCGCATCGCCGAGCACGAGCCGCAGCCGTCCGCCACGACGCGGTTCGACCTGGCGACCGTGCAGCGGCTCGCGACGCGCCGCGTCGAGGCCGCCGAGGCCCTCGCCGCATCCGCTCGTCTGGGCGAGTTCCGCATCGGACCGGACGACTCGCCCTGGTACGGCGTCGCCTTCTCGACGACGGATGAGGCGCGCGCCGCTCACGCCCTCGCCGGGCGTCTGCACCGCACCGAAGTGCCGGGCCTCCTCGAGCGGGGCTACGAACTCATCGGGCAGACGCGGATGCGGCCGTTCACGACGATCGCCGAGATGGGCTCGTACGTGCAGCTGCTGCAGGGCATCCGCGCGTCGCTCGATCGCTTCAGCCCGACGGTGTTCGAGCGCCCCCTCACAGACCTCATCGCGGCGCATTCGTCGCGGCGCGACTCCGCGCAGATGACTCCCGCGAACCGGCGGAGACTGCGTCGGCTGTCGAAGGAGTACGTGCGTCCCGGCATGCACGTCACGGACATGCACGAGGCGCTGCTGCGGGTGCAGAACCAGCGCGCGCAGTGGCAGCAGCTCGTCGATGCCGGAGTCACGCCCGAGATCCCCATCGGGCTCGACGACGTCGCGGCCGCCTGGCAGCGAGTGAACGCCGACCTCGGCGAGCTCGACGGCGTACTCGGCCGGGACGGTGGACTCGCTTCGCTGCCCATCCCACAGCTCCTCCGGACCCTCGCGGGCCTCGCCGCGGCATCCGATGTGTTCGACAACCTCGTCGAGCGCGCAGCTCTTCGCAGCGAGCTCGCCCAGCTGGGTCTCGAGCCGCTGCTCATGGAGCTGTCCACGCGTCATGTTCCCGAGTCTGAGGTCGCGAGCGAGTTCGAATACGCCTGGTGGCGTTCCGCGCTCGAGGCGATGCTGCGCTCGGATCGCGCGCTGCTCGGTGCGAACACCTCCGTGCTCGACCGGCTCGAGCGCGACTTCCGCCTCGTCGACGAGGCCCACGCCGCATCCTCGGGCCCGCTGCTCGCGTCGGAGCTCGCCAAGCGGTGGCGGATCGCCATCGTGGACGAGCCGCGCCAGGCCGCGTCGCTCAAGGCCGCGCTCCGCGGCGGAACCGCGTCGGCGTCGGAACTCGTCGCGTCGGCTCCGGCCCTCATGCGCGTGCTGGCTCCGGTGTGGCTCGCCTCGCCGTACGAGGTGCCGCACGTGCCCGATCACCCCGATTTCGACGTCGTCATCATCGCCGATGCGGCCGCGCTCTGCCTCGCCGAGGCGACTCCCGCGCTCCGCCGCGCGCGCCAGGTCGTCGTGTTCGGCGACCCCGTGACGCAGAAGCCCACCCCGTTCCGACTGTGGTCGGGGCGCGGCGAGGACTCGGAGGGGCCCGAAGTGCCCTTCGACGAGGCGAGCGTCTTCGGCCGGCTCAGCGAGCTGCTGCCCATGGAGACGCTGACCCGCAGCTACCGCGCCGGTGGCGAGGACCTCGCCGAGCTCGTCAACGACGCGTTCTACGGCGGCGCGATCAGCTCGCTGCCCTGGGCGGGGTCCTACCTCGGCCGCGGCAGCCTCAGTGTCGACTACGTCGAAGGCGGTACCGGCGCACCGAACCCCGAGACAGGTGCCGTGGAGAGCCCGGACGCCGAGGTCGCCCGCGTGGTGACCCTGGTCGTCGAGCACGCGATCAACCGTCCCGGTGAATCCCTCATGGTGGTCACGGCCTCCGCCCGCCACGCCGAACGGGTGCGCGCCGCCGTCGCGACCGCGTTCGCCGGGCGCTCCGATGTCGCGGAATTCGTTGGCCGCGAGACCGCGGAGCCGTTCGCGGTGCTCGGGCTCGAAGAGTCCGTGGCCGAGAGCCGCGATCGCGTCATCTTCTCGCTCGGGTTCGGGCTGACCAAGCACGGCCGCGTCCTCAGCGACTTCGGCGACCTGTCGACCCCCGACGGCGAGCGTCTGTTGACGGTCGGGATGACGCGGGCCCGCCGCTCGATGGTGATCGTGTCATCGATCCGTCCCTCCGCCTTCGACGAGGGACGCCTCGCGCACGGCGCCGCGACGCTCATGTCGATCCTCGGGCGCATCGCCGCCCGTGGACGCGACGCGCGCCTGGAAGACCTCGCCGACCCGCTCACCCTGACCCTCGCCCAGCATCTCCGGAGCCTCGGCGTCTCGGTCGACGTGCACTACCGCGGGGGACAGCTGCCACTCGTCGCGCAGTACAAAGGCAAAGCCGTCGTGGCCGATCTCGACCCCGAGAGCACACATGACAGCCTGCGCGAGACGCTCCGCCGTCGGCCGCAGCTGCTGCGCCGTCTCGGCTGGCACTACGTGCGCGTGCACGCCTTCGACGTGTACAACGACCCCGCCGCGGTCGCGCTGCGCATCGCGGGCGTCATCGGCGTGCAGCCCGAGACGCCGTCCGCGCACGGGTCGACCCAACCGATCGATGTCGACTGACCGTCAGCGCGTCGAGCGGGTGCCGGGCTCCCGGCGCGCCAAGCTGACGCCCGCGCCCGGGACGGACCCGACCCCCGAAACGACGAACGGGCCGGACGCGGGGGAACCCCCGGCATCCGGCCCGAACGACGATCGCTTGCGGAACGACGTCCCGCCGCACTACTGACGCGTCAGATCGACGGCGACGGCGGCTCGGTCGAGCGCGTCGGAGCCGCGGTGCCGCGCTGCTGCTCGAGCAGGTCGCGGATCTGAATGAGGAGCTCGGCCTCGGTCGGGAGCTTCGCCGCCTCTTCGACGACGCCGGCCTTCGCGGCCTGGCGTTCCTTCCACTTGTTCATCGGCACGACGAACACGAGGTAGACGACGAGCGCGACCGCGAAGAAGCTGATGATCGCGGTGAGCAGGTTTCCCAGCGGGAATGTCACGAGGTCGCCGTGCAGGCCGCGGAACTGCGGGCCGACCTCTCCGTTGTCCCCGGGCTTGTAGAAAAGCGCGATGAGCGGCGTGATGATGCTGTCCACGATTGCCGTCACAATGGCGGTGAACGCACCGCCGATGACGACCGCGACCGCCAGGTCGATGACGTTGCCGCGCATGATGAAGTCTTTGAAGCCCTGGATCACGGCTGCTCCTTTCGATGCCGGCTTGCGGCCGGAGTTATGATCCCGCCGAGGCGGGCGAAGCGGATGCTTCGGATGACTTCGATGATGTCGAAGAAGAGGAGCTCTCGCCAGAGGACGCGGACCCGCTCGACGGACGCGAGTCGGTGCGGTAGAAGCCCGACCCGTTGAAGGTCACTCCGATCGACCCGTACTGCTTGCGAAGGAGTCCGCCGCACTCGGGGCACTCGGTGAGTGCGGAGTCGGAGAACGACTGGACGGCGTCGAAACGGTGACCGCACGCAGTGCAGGCATAGGCGTAGGTGGGCATGAGACCTCGGGGATCAGCGGGTGGGAAGAAGGACGGTTCGCGTGGGGGTGACGACCCCCGAGACGGGCTGATCGTGCACCTCGCGCGGGACGGTGTCGACGAGCTCGGAGTCGAAGATGACGGCGTAGACGGGCGGGCACTTCTCCATCGAGCCGATGGTCTTGTCGAAGTAGCCGCGTCCCCAGCCCAGCCGCATCCCGGTCCTGTCGACGGCGGCAGCCGGGATGACCAGCAGATCGACGTCGTTCACCGCGACGGGGCTCAGCAGTTCGCCGACCGGTTCGGGAAGCCCGAACAGGCCCTCGGCGGTGTCGCCCTCTTCTTCGGCGACGGCCCAGTCGAGAAGCCCGTCGGCGCGGGTGACGGGAAGGAGCACACGGATGCCGCGGGCCACCGCCGCGGCGATGAACTCGCGCGTGCCCGGCTCGGTCGTGGTGGAGAGGAAGCACGACATGGACCGGACGCCGTGGGCTGTGACGAGGGCGTCGAGCTGAGCCCGGACGCCGGTGGCAGCTTCTTCGAGCGCAGCTGCCGAGCGCTGCTGTCGGCGTTCGCGGAGCTCGGCGCGAAGGGCGCGCTTCTCAGTGTCCAACGGGCCGGTCATGGTCTGATTCTAAAGGGACACGCCCGTGTGACAGACGTGTCGTCCGTCCGACGCGCGGCATCTGTAGGGTGAAGGGCATGTCTGCGCAGCGCATCAAGGCCGTCATCCCCGCCGCCGGTCTGGGGACCCGCTTCCTTCCCGCCACGAAAGCGATGCCGAAGGAGATGCTGCCCGTCGTCGACAAGCCGGCGATCCAGTACGTGGTCGAGGAGGCCGTGTCGGCTGGCATTGACGACGTGCTCATCATTCTGGGGCGCAACAAGAACAACATCTCGAATCACTTCGACTCGGTTCCCGAGCTCGAGTCGAACCTTTCGAAGAAGGGCGACCACGAGAAGCTCAAGCGGGTGCAGGATTCCTCGGTCATGGCCGACATCCACTTCGTCCGCCAGGGTGAGCCCAAGGGGCTGGGACACGCCGTCCTCCGTGCCCGCTCCCACGTCGGGGACAGCACCTTCGCGGTGCTCCTCGGAGACGACCTGATCGACGCGCGCGACGTTCTCCTCGAGAAGATGATCGAGCAGAACCAGAAGACCGGGCTGACCGTGATCGCGCTCATGGAGGTCTCGCCGGACCATATCCACATGTACGGCGCTGCAGCAGTCGAAGAGACCGACGAGACCGACGTCGTTCGGGTCACCGGACTCGTCGAGAAGCCGAAGAAGGAGGACGCTCCCTCCAACTACGCCATCATCGGCCGTTACGTGCTGACCCCGGGCGTGTTCGATGTCCTCGAGCACACGGCGCCCGGTAAGGGTGGCGAGATCCAGCTGACCGACGCACTCCAGGAGCTCGCCTCGACCGAGGGCGTTCTCGGTGTCGTCTTCCGGGGTCGCCGCTACGACACGGGCGACCGTGCGGACTACATCAAGGCCATCGTGCAGCTCGCTCTCGATCGCGAGGACCTGGGTGCGGAGCTCCGGCCGTGGCTGAAGGACTTCGCATCGGGCCTCTGAGCCCGGCGGATCGCTGATGGGAATGGACGGGCCCGTCGTGCGCGCGCACGGCCCGATCTCCATCCGACTCGTACGCCCGCGTGACGCGAAGTCCCTGCAGACCGAGCTCGAGCAGAACCGTTCGTGGCTGCGGCAGTGGGAAGCGACGAGCCCCGACGGTCCGATCTCGCTCGACATGCGCAGTGGCGTCAGGCGGCTCCTGCAGCAGTACCGCGACGGCTCTGGTGTGCCGTTCGTCATGGAGTACGACGGCGAGGTCACCGGTCAGCTGAACGTGTGGGGGATCGCACGCGGATCGCTGTCGTCGGCCACCATCGGCTACTGGGTGAGCGAACGCTTCGCGGGCCGCGGCATCACACCGACGTCCGTCGCGCTCGCGACCGACGTGTGCTTCGAGGATCTGCGGCTCCACCGCATGGAGATCTGCATCCGTCCCGAGAACACCAAGAGCCTGCGCGTCGTCGAGAAGCTCGGGTTCCGCTACGAGGGACTGCGTCGCCGGTACATCCACATCGACGGGGAGTGGCGTGATCACTACGCCTTCGCTCTCGTCCGTGAAGAGGTGCGCGAGGGCGTGTTGAACCGATGGTTGGCCGGGCGAGCGCCGGCGGATGCGGCATCCATTCCGCCGTCAGACCGTTAACCCTCAACCAGAAGTTCAGACACGCCCACCGGATGCGGGGTCGCACCGCCCCGGGAACATACGGTGAGCGACATGGGTGAGCAGGTGATGGGTGGCGGGGTGATCGTCCTCGTTGCCGTCCTCTTGTGGCTGTTGTACCTCCTGCCGTCGTGGCACAGCCGGTATCAGTACCAGGCCGCCGAGCGGAACGCCGTGCGTCTGAACCAGGCACTCCGTGTGTTCGCGGAGACGAGTGAGACACCGGGCGAGGTCCGCCTCGAACTGAACGCCCGCACCGCCCTGGCTCAGCAGAAACTCGCGCGCCGCGTGCAGGCCGAGAAGGAGAGCGTGGGCCTCGAGGCCGCGCGCGCCGAGCTCGCCGCCGCGAAGGCGCAGGCCGCCATCGACCGTGAACTCGCGAAGGCCGACCGTCGCCGCGCCGCCGCGGATGCGGAAGCCGCGCGAGAGAAAGCCCGAGCGGATGCCGCAATCGCCCGCGAACGTGCCATCGCCGAAGCTGCCGCTGCTCGTGCTCTGCCCGCCGTCCGTCGTGCGCGTGCGCGCCGCCGCGTCCGGTTCGCGGCGTCGATCCTGGGCATCGTGGCGCTCGCCGCTGCCGGATTCGGTGGCTATCTCGGTGCGGTGGGCGCCGGCTGGACCCTGCTCGCAGCCGGTGCTGTCGGCGCGGTCTCGAGCCTGATCGTGCTCGCCCGGATGAACACCGTCGCCCGACGCGCGGCATCCCGAATCGTCGCGACCGAGGTCGTCCGCGAGGCCACCGCCCTGCAGGACGTCGCGCTCGACTCGGAGCGCGTGGAATGGACTCCGCGGACGCTGCCGCGCCCGCTCACCGCGTCCGCAGGCTCGCGTGCAGCAGCTCTGCTCGACGCGTCGGACGCCCGCGAAGCGCTCCGTCACGCGGCCGTCGAAGAGGCCCTGCGGGAGCGCGTCGCGCAGGCCGCGCCGCCCTCCATCGACACCGCTCGACGCACCCGCGCCGCCGAAGTCGCCTTCGCCGGACCGGCCGACGACGAGCGCATCGAAGCACACGTTCGAGACCTTCTCACGCGCCGCGCAGCGGGGCAGTGAGAGCACGCCTCACGTTCGAGCGGCCGGATCGGTCGTGGTAATGTGGAGGCTTCCGGGCCTGTGGCGCAGTTGGTAGCGCGCTTCGTTCGCAATGAAGAGGTCAGGGGTTCGAATCCCCTCAGGTCCACCACCGGAAAGACCCCCGCTCGCGGGGGTCTTTCGTCGTTATCGGAGGAGCGCGACGGCCGTGCGCGCCGAATGCGTCCATCCTGATACAACTCAGCTAGTGCTCACGCTCTCCCTCGGAGCGCTTCTGAGCGATGTCGACTTCGAAGTCCTGGACGAAGGGTTGCACCCAGGGGCGTCTCTCTGGAGGTCGGACGAGCGCGAGGTGCGAAGTAGGCAGTTCCATTTGCCGCTATTGCTCTATCGTCGTGAGAAACGTGTAAGCGTTCGAACTCGGGGGGATCAAGTGGACTCAGAGGGCGTGGCGGCAGAACAGCCATATGAGCGGGAGATCTCGGAGGCGCTGGAAGCAACAACGACGAGGTCGCCTCGATACGTGAATGTCTTGCGATCCACTTACGCGAGCCAGGGCCAGCTCTACTTCGGTCGTAGATTCGCCGAAGAGCTCGGGCTCACCGTCGGTGGTTCGGTCCAATTGGTGGTTCGTGGCGGTTCGAGCAAAGGGCAGGGACGCGAATTGGTGGCCACTATGCGTGGCAACTACACGGTGGGTAGTCAGGAACTGAAGGAAGCCATCTCGCAGGCTGGGATCCGTGAGAACGAGCGCTACCAGTTGACTTCCAGCGAAAGACTAGCCGACGGCACGCCGGTTGTGATCATGGGTCGGGCAGCCAACCCAGTTGTTGAAGCGACCTCATCGGTTCTCGCGACACGCACAAGGGGCGTGGATGGTCAGAAGCTTCGGGTGTTCTCCGTAATCGATGGTCCGATGGGACACGCGGGAGGCGTCGCCACAGCGAGCTCGCTAATAGTCAACGCCCTGAATGGCGCATCAGACCTGGGAGATGCGAATGGGGGTACCTACGACATAGAGGCATGGAACGTTCTGTTGCGCAAGGCGGCCGGCTACGAACTCAAGGAGAATGAGTGCTACGTCTTCTCGACAAAGTTTCAGACGCTTCTCGCCGATGCGCGTTCGGGTGATGCGAACGTTTGGGTCGTGGGGCATACGCGCTTCTCCGGAGAGGAGGCGCTATTCATCCAACAGGATTTCAATGCTGACGGAGGTTCACAGCGTATGCGGCGGCTGCATATGGTGCATATGGCCCCCACTCAGACCGCAGCGGCTCGTGGTCGTGCAGGAGGGGGTGCCGGAGCGCTGAGTAAGCTGAAGGTCGAGCGAGAGTTGATGGCGGATGCGGATCTCGTTGCGTTCGTCGGGAACTCTGCGTCCGACTTTATTCCGGACCCGACTTCCAACCTCTCGGATCGAAGTGTCGCGAACTTCCTGCTCCCTCTCACGGTTCCGGAGATTCTCGACGAGCCGATCCAGGACCCGGTCATCAAAGTGCTCCTGTCCGGGCGGCTCGACGATGGGGATGTCAAGGGCCTCGAGATTGCACGGTCGACGATCCGTTCCCTAGCCTCCAAAGACGTAGGCTCTCGCCCGTTTCAGTTCGTTGTCCTTGGAGCGGACGAGGGGACGGAAAGAACACTTCTCGACGAGGCACTTCCGAACGAGCGCGCGATGTTCAGTGTTCTGCCATTTGTGGACCATAGTTCGGTGCAGAACTTCATCGCGACGAGCGCAATCGTCGTCCTTCCGTCGTCGGCTGATGCGCTCGGCTTGGCGGCAATGGAGGGGCTCGCACTAGGCCGTCCAACTCTGGTCAGCGACCTTTCAGGGATATCTACCTTCTATCGTCAGCGGGGCATGGGTAGGTGGGTTCTGCCTGCTGCGGATCCAGCGAAATGGGCAGAAAGAATTGCGGAGATCGTCGAGTCTCCCGAGTCATACCGCCGCGCTTGCGCTGATGCTCGTACCCTCATTGGAGAACTCAACCGCATTGCCAACGAACGCACTGCGGCGCTGCGCGATCGCATCTATGAACCAGAGCTGGATGTCCGCTGACGTGATTGTCAAGCGCCGCCCGGGCGAGGGCCGAGCGGCAACGCAGCATCGTCCCGTTTCAGCCACTTCGTGCCGCTCCGGGGAACGCTCCGATCTCGTCACTAATGCAATTGGCGCAGGTCCCTGTCCTTCGCTGCTAGCGGGGGAGCGTGACGGCCGCGCGCGCAGCAGCGAGCTCGGTCGCACGGCGCTCCGGCGACCAGTCGAGCTCGGCGCCTGCGACATCCGCCGCCGCCGACAGGATGTCGTCGCCGGGGTCGCCGCGGCGGCCGATGCCGGTGCGGTTCAGCAGGATGTCGGTGAGGTGCACGGCGGCCTCGTGTCGGGCCGCGAACGCGACACCGGCGAGCAGTTCGCCGTCATCCGTCGCCACGCGTGAGAGGACGTCGGACTCGGACGCCACGGCCCGGAGGGCACCGGCATCCGATCCGTACAGCCGGTCGATCAGGTCGGCCGTCCCCGTGTCGGCGAGGTCCGCGCCGTCGAGCGGCACGTCGGCGGTGCGGCTCGGCGCGGCGACGCGGCCGATCGATCGTGCGAGCGCGGGGACGACCTTCTCGGCGAACGCGCGCGCCGTCGTGTACTTGCCGCCGGTCGCGGTGACGATGCCGGGGACGCCGTCCTTGGCGTGGTCGACGAGCTCGGACGCGCGCGAGGCGCGGTAGGTGTCGGTCCCGCTCGTCTCGGTGAGCGGCCGGAGGCCGCCGTACGCGGCGACGACGTCCGACATCGACAGTTCCACCGGCAGGCGACCTGCGGCGTTGATCTCGCCGAGGAAGCGTTCGATCGATTCCCGCGTCAGCCGCCAGTCCGAGACATCGCCGGTGTAGGGCGTCTCGGTCGGACCGATGAGCGTCCGCCCGCGCCACGGCGCGAAGCTGAAGTGACCGCCCGACGACACGGTGAGCACCATCGTCTCGGTGATCGGCCTCGTGATCAGGTAGATGCCCTCCGACCGCACCTCGGGGCGGGGGCCGGCAGTGCGCTGCAGCAGGCCCTCGGCGGCGAGCACGTCGTACGCCCACGGTCCGCTCGCGTTCACCGTCACGCGGGCCCGCACCTCGTGTGCCGTGCCTGTCACGAGGTCGGTCACGCGGGCCCCGCGAACGCGTCCGGCCGCGGAAATCAGGCCATCGGCCCGCACGTGGTTCGCGACCCTCGCGCCCTGCGCGACGGCGGACCGCACGAATGCGAACGTCAACCGTTCGGGCGAGAGCATCATCGCGTCGTGGAAGAGGATCCCGTGCTCGAGATACCCCAGCCCGCGCAGCCTCAGCTCTTCGCGGCTCAGGCTCCGATGACGGGGGATGCAGTGGCTCGCCGGTACGCGGTTGCGATCGAACGACAGCACGTCGTACGCCGTGAGGCCGACGTGCTCGATGAGCCCCGGGTCGGGGAGGACCATCGCGATGGGGGAGACGAGCCCCGGAGCGATGCGCGACAGGGTGCGCCGCTCGGCGAGGGACTCACGGACGAGACCCACTTCGAGGTTCTTCAGGTAGCGGAGACCGCCGTGGATGAGCTTTCCCGTCGCGGCTGAGGTCGCCGCGCCGAAGTCGCCCTTCTCGACGAGCGCGACCGACAGCCCGCGACTCGCGGCCTCGTAGGCGATCGCCGCTCCGGTGATGCCGCCGCCGACGACGAGGACGTCGACGACCTCACCCTCGGCGGGCAGGGAACGCCGGACCGTCGTCGTCATCGGGCGATCACCGACCGGATGCCGCGCAGCAGACGCTCGCGCTCGCTCGGGATGTCGAGCATCCCCAGCCGCAGCACCCGCGCGGCCGTCGCCCACCGGTCGAGGCGCGCCGTCGTCATTCCCGTCACGTCGAGGTACTCCCTCAGATACATGCGTCCCATCGCCCCGCGCGCCGCCCCGTAGACGAGCAGCTGCGCCCTGGTCGCCCCCGGGAACAGCTCGGCCTCGGTGAACAGCAGCCGGGTCATCGCGACGTCGGCCGCGGGATCACCGCAGGCGGTGGACTGCCAGTCGATCGTCGCGATGCCGCCGCCGTGTCGGAACACGTTCATCGGGTGGAAGTCGAGGTGCAGGACGCTCTCGCCGCCGGGGAGCGACGCGAGGTGATCGAGGAGCGCTGCGCGCTCGCACGCGGTGAGACCGGCGAAGGGCGCAGTCCCGACGAGGTCCGCCGCGACGTCGCGCACGTCGGGGAAGCGGTCGCTCGCGACCCGGTGGATGCGCGCATGCTCCTGCGCCAGCGCGCGGGCGACGCGCCCCATTCGCAACGGGTTCTTCTCGGCGACGGTGGTCAGGGCGACCCCCTCGATGCGGTCGAAGACGACCGCGCGGCGGCCGTCGGCATCCGCTCTGCCGCGGCAGCGGATGGGCGTGAGGCCGAGGTCGAAGGCGGCCGTGGCGTCCTCGACCTCGCGGCCGATCGCCTCATCGGGCCAGTCGTCGTGGAAGACCTTCACGACGGTGGCCGTCGTCAGGGAGTGGACGTCAGCGGAACGGCCATGCGCCACGAGCTCGCCGACCGCGGTCACGCCGACACCGGCTTCGTCGTTCCGTACCCGAGGCGCATCGCGTGCGCGACGACCTCCTGCTGCTGTGCGGGGTCGAGTGCCCGCGGCGTGCCGACGCTCGCGGCGCGCAGGTAGAGCTCGGCGAGCCACTCGATCAGCAGAGCGTGGTCGACCGCGGTGGCGAGGTTCGGACCGAGCGCGACCGTGCCGTGGTTGGCCATCAGGGCGGCGAGCCGGCCGTCGAGGGCGGCGCCGACAGCGGCGGCGAGTTCGGGAGTCCCGAACGCATGGAACGGGGCGACGCGGAGGGAGCCGCCGAGGAGGAGCTGCTGGTAATGCACGACGGGCAATTCGTCGAGGACGAGCGACAGCGCCGTCGCGTTCGGCGCGTGCGTGTGCACGACGGCCGACACCCGCTCGGGCGGCGCGGAGCGCAGCACCCCGAGGTGCAGAGCGAGCTCGGAGGTCGGGGCGAGCGACCCTTCGACCACCTCACCGTCGAGGTCGACCACGGTGACGTCGTCGACGGTGGCGTCGGCGAGGACGACGCCCGTCGCCGTGACCGCCACGACGTCGCCCGCGCGGGCGCTGACGTTGCCGGCGGTGCCGATGAGGAGTCCGTGACCGGCGAGAGTGCGGGATGCCGCGGCCACAGACGCGCGGAGATCGTGATGGTGCGACGTCGTCGTCATGCTGCTAACGTTGCCGCCACCCTTAACCAAAGTCAAGTTTGATTTTCATGGATGCCACAGACGACACCCCGCAGGACTGGGCGACACTCGGACTGCGTCGTACGCCCACGCAGCAGCGGTCGCGGCTGAAGCTCGCCCAGGCGATCGCGGCGGCGGAAGCCCTCGTGCTCCGCGAGGGCGTCGACGTCGTCACCCTTCCGCGCGTCGCGGCCGAAGCGGGCGTCAGCGTCGGGGCGCTGTACCAGTACCTGCCCGACCGCGAGGCGATCCTCGCGGCCATCGTCTCCCGCTATCACGACCGCCTCGAGCGGCTCCTCGATGATGCGATCGACCGCCTCCGCACCGACCCGCGCACCGAGGACCCGGTCGGGCAGGTCCTCGGCGCCGTGGCGGATGTGTATCGCGACGAGGAGTCGGCGCGGTCGCTGGGGACGGTCGCGATCTCAGCCGATGCGGATGCCGCGCGTCGCCGCCACAAGCGTGCGATGGCCGACCGCGTGCACACGTTGCTGCGCGAGGCCGGCGTGCTCGACGGGGTGGACGACGAGCGCGGCGCGGCGGTGGCGCGAGTCGCCTTCGCGTCGGCGGATGCCGTGCTGCACGAGGCGTTCTCGGCGCCTGAAACGGAGCGCGCGATGCTGCTCGCCGAACTCGAGCGCGCGCTCCGCGCCTCGCTCGGCGCCTGACCCGCGCGTCAGGCGGCCCGTCGCCAGGCGGGCACCGCCGCGACGAGAAGCAGGGCGGGGAGGAGGAAGGCGAGCCCGGATCCGGTGACGTCGGTGAGCACCCCGACACCGACCGCGCCGAGGACCGCCCCGGCGTAGTTGAAGAGGTTGACCCGGGCGATCACCTCGTCGCTGCGCTCCGGCTCGATGGACCCGGCGAGGCCGAAGGCGATCGGCACGAGCGCGCCGACGGCGACGCCGCTGATCGCGAAGCCGACGATCGAGGCGACGGGGGAGGGGACGGCGGCGACGATGAGCGCCCCGATCACTCCGAGGACGAGGCTGACGGCGAGCAGGCGGCCGCGGCCGATGCGGCGGACCACGGCATCCGTCGCCAATCGCGCCGCCAGCACCCCGCCCTGGTACGCCGCGAGGCCGAGGGGTGCGATCGCTACGGCGGCGCCGATCGCGCGGAGGTGCACGGAACTCCACGAGCTCACCGCCGAGTCGACCGTGTAGGCGGCGAGGATGACGAGCCCGACGATCGTGATGGCTCGCGCGTCGAGCCGCGGCCCGCGGGGGCCGCTCCATTCGGATGACTGTGCCGCCCGTTCCCGGCTGAGTCGGCCGGACACCACCAGGAGGAACGCGACCTGCAGGACCGCGGCGCCGACGAGTGTCGCGAAGGCTGGAGCGCCGGTGGCGAGGATTCCCGCCATCCCCAACGCGCCGACGATCGATCCCGCGGTCAGCGTCGCGAAGAACCGGCCGAGCAGCGGCGTCGCGCGACCCCGCTGGACCAGCACGCCCTGCATGTTCGACGACGCGTCGATGAGACCGAGCCCGAGACCGTAGACGAGGACGGATGCCGCGAGCATCGCCGTGCCGGGGGAGAACGCCGTCGCCACGAGTCCCAGCGCCTGCAACGACAGACCGACGATGACCCCGTGGCGGCTGCTCGCGCGGCGGGCGATCGCGTCGGCGGCGAGCGAGCCGAGCGCCGCGGTGACGCAGACCCCGAGCAGGATCGCGGCGATCCCCGTGGCATCCAGGCCGGTGCGCTCCTGGAACGCGGGGAGCGCCGTCACGATCACGGCGTACCCGAGCCCTTGCAGTCCGTAGACCGCTGCGACCCCGAGGACGGTGCCGGTCGTCGCGGGTGCGGTCGTCGTCCCGGTCACGTCACACCACCGCGGGGTGGCGCGTCCGGAGGGCGGCGAAGGCGTCGGCGGCGATCTCGACCGTCCGGTCGACATCGGCCTCGGTGACCGCGGCGTTCAGGAAGTGGTTGTGATGCGACGTGAGGTACGCCCCGCGCCTGACGCACTCGGCGATCCAGTCCTGGTGCAGCATGAGCGAGTCCGCCGGGTCGGCGACGCGCAGATAGAACAGTGCCGGCGCCCCTGACGCGACGAGGGTGAACCCCGCCTCGGAGGCTGCCTCGGTGAGTCCGTCGGTCAGCCGGGTGCCGAGGCGTTCGAACAGCGCCGGAGCGTCGAGCTCCCGGAGCTTCTGCTGCGTCGCGATGCCGGCGGCGAAGGGGACGGCGCTCATCCAGTAGCTGCCCGTGTAGGTGATCGAGCTGACGGCCTCTTTCAGCGATTCGCGTCCGAGAAGCGCCGACACGTTGTAGCCGTTCGCGAGCGCCTTGCAGAAGCAGATGAGGTCGGCTTCGAAACCGAAGTAGTGGTCGCTGCCGGCGAGGTCGAGGCGGAAGCCGGCGCGCACGTCATCGATGATGAGGACCACGCCGTGCTCGTCACACAGCTTCCGCACGGCCTGCCAGTAGCCCTCGGCGGGCAGCTGGTTGTCGACGAAGTTGCCGTGCATGTACGGCGTCGAGATGAGCGCGGCGACCTCGCCCCGGTTCTCGGACAGCAGGGTGCGGAGCGCGTCGAGGTCGTTCCACGGCACATACAGGTTGTTCGCGACGTCCTCTTCGAGGACGCCCGGGTAGTCGAGCTTCTGCGTCCACGGCGCGACCCCGTGGTAGAAGCCTTTCACGAACACGACCTTCTTCCGGAGGGTCGCTGCGCGCGCCGTCATGATCGCGAGGGTCGTCGTGTCGCCGCCGTTCTTGGCGAACATGGCCCAGTCGGCGCTGGCGACCTGGTCGACGAGCAACTCGGCGAAGTCGATCATGACGGGTGAGGGCAGCGAGACGACGTCCTCCTTCTTCGCCTGCGCCTGAGCGGCCGCGGCCACATCCGGGTCGTTGTAGCCGAGGATGTTCGGTCCGTAGCCGCACATCCAGTCGATGAACTCGTTGCCGTCGAGGTCCCAGAACCGCGTGCCCTCGGCGCGGGTGGCGAACTTGGGGAAGCCGTTGTTCGGCAGGTGAAGGCCCTCGGTCGGGCCGAGGTGACCCGGGATGCCGCCGGGGATCACCTGCTGGGCGCGGCGGAAGGCGGCGAGGCTCTTGTCGAAGGTGTACACGGAGGAGCTCACTTTCCGAGGTAGTGGCCGACGCGGTCGAGGATGCGACTCGTGTTGTCGACGAGGGGGATGTAGCCGCGGATGGCGATGCGACCGTCGCCGACGCACGCGAGCGCGCTCTCGCGGCCGGCGAGGACGTCACCCGCGGTCTGCAGGTCGGCGAAGCGGAAGATCGCGCGGGGCGCGGCATCCGTCACCGGAACGCGGGAGAGGGTGTGCTCCCGCACCCGCAGACGGTGGCGGAGGGCATCGCCCACCGCGATGTCGAGATCGCCGTCCGACATCTGCTCGGCGCTGAATCGCCCGGACCGGTCGCGGTTCGCGACGATCGTGATCGCGCCGACGGCCACCTCGAGGAGCAGGACGCGGTGCGCATCGGTGAACTCCGGATCGGTCAGGTCCGCGTCGGTTGGACGCAGGTAGCGACCCAGCAGGTCGCTGACCGGGGTGAAGACCTGTGTGAGGAAGCGGAGCCCCGCGGGGCCGGCGATCGGGATCGGCGAGCCCTTCCCGTCGAGCACCGCATTGAGGTGCGCGGGGGAGCGGAACAGCAGGGTCGCCCGCGTCATGCCGCCGTGGTCGCCGTCCGCCGGACGGATGCCGTCCCGTGCGAAGACGAGGCTCATCGCCTCGCCGCCGACGATCCGCGCCGTCAAGAGGACCGGCTGCGGCATCCGTGCCAACAGCCCCGACGCGTCGGGGGCGACCTCCGACAGCTTCGGCAGGGCGCCGAGGACGGCGTGCAGGTTCACCGCCGCCAGGACGCGGTCGTCGATCTCAGTCAGCACGGGGACTCCCTTCGGTCGGTGCCCCGAGCGGGGCGGATGCCGCGGCGAAGGCGGCCGCGGCGAACGATGCCGTGCGACGTGCGGCATCCGAGTCGCCGTCGGCGAGCCACGTCGTCGTGATGCCGTCGACGACGACGACGAGGTGGCGCGCGAGGTCGGCGACGGGCTGCGTCCAGCGGTTGCCGGTGATCTCGGCGGCGTAGGTGAGCACCTGCTCGGCGGCGGCGTAGTACGTCTCCCACTGCGCGCGCATCTGCCCCTGCGGGTTACGGCGCCGAGCGACGAGGGCGAGTTCGAGGAGCGCGATCTCATCGGAGGGGTCGCGCTCGAGCAGATCGATGTAGCCCTCGAGGCCCGAGCGGATCGCCGAGGCGAGTGAGGTCGGATCGATCGCGCGGGACTCGGCGGCGAACCGCTCCTGCTCGATGACGGTGTCGATGACCGCGGTCATGAGCTCGTCCTGCGTGCCGAAGATGTAGGTGAACGCGCCGAGTGGCATCCCCGCCTCGGCCGTGATCGCGCGGGTCGTCGCGGCAGCCACGCCCTGCCGGGCGATGACGCGGATCGCGGCGGCGACGAGTTCGTGACGGCGTTCTTCGGGCGGCATCCGTCGCATCAGGCGCCTCCCACCGCGCGGGCGGCCACGCGGAGGCGGAGGCGGCGGGGCGAGACGCGCGCGGCCCACCCCTGGACGCGGTTGGCGGCGCCGACCGTCCGCACGGGCGAAGGGTTCGCCGAGTCGAGCGCGGCGAAGGCTTCGTCGAGCACGTCGTCGACGGACTTGGTCGCTCCCACCTTGAAGGTCTCCGACCCGGCGACGGCGAAGAACTCGGTCTCGGTCGGCCCCGGGCAGAGGGCGAGGACTTTCAGACCGGTGCCGCGGGTCTCCTGCCAGATCGCCTCGGTCAGCGAGGTGACGTACGCCTTCGTCGCGGCATAGACGGCGAGGCCCGGCAGCGGCTGATGCCCGGCGTTGCTCGACACGTTGACGAGCACGCCGCGCGCGGCGATGAGGTCGGGAAGGAGCTCCCGCGTAAGGAGGGTCAGGGCGAGCACGTTGACCTGCACCTCGGCGGCGACGCGGGCGGCATCCTCGTCGGCGAAGGCGGATGCGGTGCCGAAGCCGGCGCTGTTGACGAGACCGGCGGGGCGGATGCCGCGCTGGGCGAGTTCCGCGGCGATGGCGGCGGGCGCGGCCGGGTCGGTGAGGTCGACGGCGAGGACGGTCGCGTCGATGCGGTGGAGCCCGCGGAGCTCTTCGGCGAGGGCGTCGAGTCGGTCGGCTCGACGGGCGACGAGGACGACGTCGTGACCCCGCGCGGCGTAGCGGCGGGCGAACCCGGCGCCGATCCCCGAACTCGCTCCCGTGATGACGATCGCTCCGGGCATGGCGCCTCCAGAAGAGTTGTACAGATGAACAAGTGCACTCAGTATGGCGACGCGGATGGGCTGCGTAAAGGATCACCCGTGGGAATATTCCTGCCGATGGAGTATGAATGACCCATGGCATCCCCTCTCGGTCCCACGGCCTTCTGGATCCTCACGGCGTTGGCCGGGGGACGGCGACACGGGTACGACATCCTTCGCGAAGTCGACTCCGCCTCTTCAGGCCGGGCCGCGATGAAGGTCACGACGCTCTACGCCGCGCTCGAGCGCCTCGAGCGCGAGGGCCTCATCCGCGCCGACGGCGAGGAGGTCGTCGGCGGGCGCGCTCGGCGGTACTTCGCGATCGAGGATGCCGGTGGCGCGGCTCTGCTCGCTGAGATCACCGCTCTCGAGCACCAGGCTCGGGTGGCGAGGGAGCGGTTGGCCGCCGCCCGACGACCTGGCGCCGCGCGCCCCGCGGTGGCACGGACGGCGTTCGCATGAGCGGGCTCGACGAGCGGCGCTTCCGACGCGTGCTGAGCTGGTACCCGCGCTCGTGGCGCCGGGAGCACGGCGACGTCCTGCTCGCGATGATGCTCGACGAGGCCGAGCGGACGGGACGGTCTCGGCCGACCGCCGGCGAGTCCCGCGCCGCATTCGTGCACGGTCTCGGAGCTCGCTTCGGCGCGACAGCGGCGCTCGTCGCGGCATCCGTCGCGCTCCTCGCGACAGTCGTGGGTCAGAGCGGCATCCTGCTGGTCACCGGCGGCGAGTCGGGGAGCATCCCGGTGCATGAAGTCGCCCTGTTCGCGATGACGGGTGTGGCTCCCGCGGCAACCGGCATCGCCCTCGTCGCGCTCCTCCGCGCGGTCGCCGTGCTGCGGGACGGCCCGACGCTCGTCGCCACCGCGTGCGCGGCGCTCGCGGGAGCCTGCGGGGGTCTCGCGGGAATCGGCTGGAGCCGCGGATTCGACGCCGCGGACGCCGGGTTGCCGCAGACCGGACTCGCGGCAGCGACGGCACCGCTCGGCGCCGTCGGCCTGCTTCTGACGGCCGTCGCGCTCGTCGTCCTCCTCCTCCCCGTTCTCCGGCGCACGGGAGTGCCGCGGTGGGGAGCGATTCTTCTCGCGGTGGTACTCGCCGCCATCATCGGTCCGCTCGTCGGCGGGTTCGTCTTCTTCTCGCCGGCGACGACGGCGGTCGTCGCGATCGTGGTGCTGATCGTCGCTGCGCTGCCCCGCGTGCGTGGCGTCCGCCGTGACGACGCGGCCGTGGTTGCACGTGTCGCCCCCGCACCGCTCGGCCCGCCGGTGACGCGGCGAGCACCCCTCAGCCGCCTGCTCGCCGGTGTCGCGCTGGCCGGTGGCGTGCTCGGGATCGCGTGGGCGTTCGCGGGGGCCGAGTGGTCACCGACGGCGCGGGGCGACGCGACCGCGGCGATGCGGGAGGGCATCGCGATCCTCGGCGTCAGCATGATCCCGGCGGTCGTCGCGCTCGGCTTCGTGCTCCGCCGTTCCCGGCGGGCGTCTGCGCGGGATGTCTGGATCCCGGTCACCGCCGTGGCCACCGGGTTCGCGCTCATCTCGGCCGACTACCTCACCACCGACGGCTCCGGTGATCTCTCCGTCGGGTGGGTCGGGGCAGCCGCGTCCGTCGGTGTCGGCGTCGCCTGGTGGATCGCTGCCCGGATGCCGGTGGGGACCGGCATCCGGATCGGCGTCGGTGCGGGGATCGCGCTCGCCTACACCGTCGTGCTCGGCCTCGCTCTCACGCCGATTCTCGCGTTCGGCGCGCCCGTGGTGGCGCTCGTCGTCCTCGTGCTGCCGTGGCGCCGTCGACGCGCCGTCGACGGGTCCGTCGCCATCCCCGACGGCGCGACGGCGTAGGTCGCGGTAATGGGGGCGAAATCAGCCGCGCATCCTGACGCGAGGGAGGCACGGACGATGGCGATGGCGGCGATCGGCGCGGCATCCGCCGGCCTCATGTCAGCGATCGTCGGAGGCGTCGGCTCGATCATGCCCGAGGCGTCGGATGCGTTTTTGTTCGCGGCGGCCGGCGTGGCACCTGCCGCCGTCGGCATCGCACTTCTGGGCGTCGTCCGCGTCGGCGGACTCGTGAGCTCCCGTGCGACCGTGATCCTCATGGTCGCCGCCACGGTCGCCGGGCTGAGCGGCGGACTCGCCGCCTGGGCCGTCCGCGTGTCGTTCGATCTCAGTGACGACGGCCGGCCGACCGCGGCCGTCGACCTCGTCGCGATGGTGTCCGCTGCCTGCGGCGTCCTGGTTCTTGCCGCGATTCTCGCGACCCTCGGCGCCGTGCTGCTCCGGCGAGCACGCCTGCCGGGGTGGGCTGCGACGACCGTCGGCGTGACCGCCGCGCTGATCGCCGCGCCCGTCGTCGGGGTGGTGGCTGCCGTCGTGCCGCCCGTGACCGCAGTCGCCTCGCTCGCGCTCATCGGCTGCGCGGTCGAGATGCGCAGGCGGATGCCGGTGGCACCCGCTCATGCCTGAGCCCGAGTCGCCCGGGGCCCGCGACGCGGACCCCGGGCTCGGCGTCAGACCCCGGCGGGCTGGCGCACGCCCGCCCCGAGCCGCTCGGCCGCGTACGCCTCGGCGGCGTCGAGCGGGGTGACACCGCGTTCGGCGGCGTCGTCGAACAGGCGTCGCATCGTGTCGCCGATCCCGTCGATGCGCGTCGCGATCTCCTCGCGGTGGCCGGGTGTCCGCGCCTCGACGTCGAGGTAGATCACGCCCCCCGCGTTGGCGACGAAGTCGGGGGCGTAGAGGATGCCGCGGTCCGCGAGACGTGCCGCGCCGGATCGCTCGGCGAGCGGGTTGTTCGCCGGGCCGCAGACCGCTCCGGCGGCGAGGGCGTCGATGACGTCGTCGGTGAGGAGGCCGCCGATGCCGGCCGGGACGAAGACGTCGGCGGGGACCACGTGCTCGGTGCCGGGCTCGACCCAGGTCGCGCCGAGCTCGGCGGCGAGCGACATCTTCGCGGGGTTCACATCGGTGACGGTGAGGATCGCACCCTCACCGGACAGGCGAACGGCGAGGCGGCTGCCGACCTGGCCGAGGCCCGAGATCGTGATGCGGCGGCCCGCCACGTCCGGCGAACCGACGACGCGTTCGAGCGTGGCGCGGAGAGCCGCGTAGACGCCGCGGCTGGTGGGGCCGGCGGGCTCGCCGGATCCGCCGACCGAGTCGGGAAGGCCGACGACGTGGGCGGTGCGCTCACTGACGACGAGCATGTCCTCGGTCGTCGAGCCCACGTCCTCCGCGGTGCGGTACTGGCCGCCGAAGGACTCCACGACGTCACCGAGGTCGAGGAAGGCGGCCCTCCTGCGGTCGGCGTCGAGGGTGTCGGCCTCGCTCAGCGCGATGACGGACTTGCCACCACCGGCATCCAAGCCTGCGGTCGCGTTCTTCAACGTCATCGCCGCCGACAGTCGCAGCGCATCGCCCATCGCGTCCGACCAGTGCGGGTAGCGCCAGAGGCGCGCGCCGCCGAGGGCGGGGCCGAGAGCCGAGGAATGGAGTGCGACGGTGACGACGAGGCCGCTGCGCCGGCCGGTGATCACCTCCACACGTTCGTGGGTGAAATCGGGCAGGGGCAGGGAATGCGTCATTGCGATCCTTCTCGACGGGCCTTGTGGGCGCTGCGGTGCGGATGCCGCCGATCTGCGGCATCCGTCATCATTCTGCCTGGCATATCGCCCGCCGCCTAGGCTGTGCCGCATGCAGACCGAGCGATACTCACACGGCCATCACGAGAGCGTCCTGCGGGCGCACACCTGGCGGACGGCAGAGAATTCGGTCGGCTATCTCCTGCCCCACCTCCGACCCGGGGCCTCGCTTCTCGACGTCGGATCGGGACCGGGGACCATCACGGTCGACCTCGCCCGGCGACTCGCGCCCGGCACCGTGATGGGCGTCGACGCGTCGGCCGATGTCGTCGAGCAGGCCCGCGCCCACGCCGTCGCTGAGGACGTCACGAACGTCACCTTCGAGACGGCGAACGCGTACGACCTGGATGCCGCCGACGGCTCGTTCGACATCGTCCACACGCATCAGCTGCTGCAGCACCTCGCCCGTCCGGTCGACGCGCTTCGGGAGTTCCGTCGGGTGACCGGCGTCGACGGCCTCGTCGCCGCGCGTGAGGTCGATTACGCGGGGATCATCATCCACCCGCACGTCCCCGCGCTCGACGAGTGGCTCGACCTGTTGCTGCGCATGGGACGTAACAATGGCGGCGAACCCTCTGCGGGCCGGCGCCTCAAGTCGTGGGCACAGGATGCCGGGTTCACCGACATCACGGTCAGCGCATCCACCTGGCTCTTCGAGACCGACGAGCAGCGTGAGTGGTGGGGTGGATCCTGGGCTGACCGCGCGCTCCACTCCTCCTATGCCGACCACGCACTCGAGCAGGGGATCGCCGATCGCGCGGACCTCGAGCGCATCTCGGCGGGCTGGCGCGAGTGGGCGAACGCCCGCGACGGGTGGCTGCTCATGCCGCACGGCGAGATCCTGGCGCGGGGCTGACGGATGACCGAGAACTTGAGCGCGCGGAGCCGCCTCGTCCACGACGCGCTCCGGGCAGCCGGCATCCCGGGCGAGATCGTCGTGCTGCCCGACGCGGCTTCCACCGCGGTGCTCGCCGCCGAGGCCCTCGGCGTCGAGGTCGGTGCGATCGCGAACAGCCTCGTGTTCCAGTGCGACGGGATGCCGCTGCTCGTCATGACGAGCGGTGCGCACCGCGTCGACACGGCAGCGCTCGCCGCACGCATCGGGCGGGGGAAGATCAGCCGGGCGACGCCGGAGCAGGTCCGCGAGGCCACCGGTCAGGCGATCGGCGGTGTCGCCCCCACGGGGCACCCGGCACCGCTCGAGACCCTCGTCGACGAGGACCTCGCGACCTATCCGGAGATCTGGGCCGCAGGCGGCACTCCGCATACGGTGTTCCCGATGACCTTCGACGACCTCGTCCGGCTCACCGGCGGACGGGTCGTGTCGGTCGTCTGAGCGCTCAGGTGTGGATGAGGTCGCGCCAGTTCGCCGGCACGCGACCGCGCGGCCCGGGCGCGGGCTGATCCGCGGGGTGACTCGTGGGCGGGGCGAGCTCGGGACCCGCGAACATCGTCTCGTCCGCGTAGTCCCAGTACCAGTCCTCGCCGGGCTCGAAGCTCTGCACGAGCCGGTGCCCGGTCTCGTGGAAATGCGCGGTGGCGTGCTGCTCGGGTGAGGTGTCGCAGCATCCCACATGGCCGCACGACGCGCAGCGGCGCAGGTGCACCCAGAACCCGCCCTGCGCCTCGCACTCGAGGCATCCCGTCCCCGAGGGGGCGGCGTTGGTGTCGATGTCCGAGCTCATGTCGTCCTCCTGGTGATGGTGTGTCAAAAGGCCAGCGCGCGGTGCACCGAGGCGACAGCGCTCGAGCCCTCGCCGACGGCGGCGGCGACGCGCTTCATCGAGCCGCGCCGGACGTCGCCGGCGGCGAACACCCGCGGCGCCGACGTCTCGAATGGGAACGGCTCCCGGCCGAGGTCCCGCCACTGGGCGATCGACTGCACGGCCACATCGGTGCCCGTGCGGACGAACCCTCCGCTGTCGCGGTCGAGGGTCGGCAGCCACGACGTGGCCGGGTCGGCGCCGATGAAGCAGAAGAGCCCGCGCGCGTCGACGGATCCTGCCGAGTCGATCGTGACCGACTCGAGGGTCCCGTCGCCATCGAGGCCGGTGACCTGGGATGCCGTGTGCACCCGCACGCGCGGATCGTCGGCGAGCCGGTCGGCCAGATAGCTCGACATGCGCGTGCGGAGGTCGGTGCCGCGGATCACGAGGTGCACGGGGGAGCCGTGCGCGGCGAGATACAGTGCCGCCTGTCCCGCCGAGTTCGCGCCGCCGACGACGACGACGGGCTTGCCCTGCACCTGGCGGAGCTCGAGCGGAGTCGCGGCGTAGTAGACACCCGACCGCTCGAAGTCCTCCCACCGGTCGAGGGCGAGACGACGGTACGCCGCTCCCGACGTGACGATCGCGCTGCGGGCTCGGATGATGCGCCCGTCGGCGAGGGTCACGTCGAGGAGATCGGCGCCGATCTGGGTGAGGGCGACCGCCTCGCACGGCGCGTACACGCGGACACCGAACTTCAGTGCCTGCAGGACGGCCTGGCCGATGAGGTCGCCGCCGCTGACTCCGAAGGGGAAGCCGAGGAAGTTCTCGATGCGCGAGGTGGATGCCGCCTGCCCGCCCGGCGCGACCGCGTCGAGCAGCACGGTGCTGAGACCCTCGGATGCTCCGTAGATCGCCGCGGCGAGGCCCGCGGGACCGCCGCCGACCACCACGAGGTCGACGATCTCGTCGGACTGGGCTTGATAGCTGAGGCCGAGGCGCTCCGCCAACAGACCGGGGGTGGCGCGGGGGATCGCCTCGCCCTGGACGTAGGCGACGGGAAGGTCTTCGGCGGCCACCTCGTGCGTGCCGAGTGTGTCGAGTTCGTCCGGGGCGATCGCGACGGCCTTGTGGACGAGGTCGAGCCGTTCGGCGAAGCGCCGGAGCGACAGGAAGTCGTTCGAGGTCGTCGTTCCGACGAACTTGAGCGTCATCGCGGCCGGTCCCTTGCGGAGCGACTCGCGTCGCGCCCACAGCGCGTGGAGGATGAGGTCGCAGAGCTCGTCGTCCTCGCTCATGAGCTCGCGGAGCGCGGCGCGAGAGAGTCGGTGCACGCGGCCCGCCTTCGTCACACGTGCCGACAGGAAGGCGCTCTGTCCGTTGAGGATGCCGAGCTCGCCCGCGAACCGGCCGGGACCGACCGTCGTGATGACCGCCTCGCCGACCCAGCGGAGAGCATCGCGGACGATCTCGACCTCGCCGGACTCGACGAAGACCAGGTCGTAGCCGGCCTCGCCGGTGCGGAAGACGTAGTCCCCGACCTCCACGTCCTGCGGGACGGCAGCGTCCACGACACGACTCCAGTGCTCGTCGGAGAGGTCCGGCGCCATCATGGCGTCCAGGACGGTGGGAGCGTTCTCGTCCGTCATGGCGACAACCTATCGGGGAGCGGGGGTGGCCGGGGCGTCGGATTCGGACTGCAGTGCGCGGATGAGGGATTGCGCGTCGTAGGGGCCGGTGTGGCGATGGCCGTTGACGAAGAACGTCGGCACCGAGTGGATGTTCATCGCCTCCGCGTCGAACATGTCGTCGCGCACACGGCTCGCGACATCGGGCGCGGTCAGGTCGCGTTCGAACTTCGGCACGTCGAGCCCGAGCCGTGCGGCGAGGCGCACGATGTCGGACGGCAGCTGGTTGTCCTGGTCGGCGAACAGACCGCGCTCGAACTCGAAGAACTTGCCCTGCTTCGCCGCCGCCTCCGAAGCCTCCGCACCCGCGAGGGCGTTGGGATGCTGCACGGTGAGCGGAGCGTGACGCCAGACGTAGCGGAGGTTCGGACCGAGTTCGTCCATGACCTCCTGAATCGACCCCGACGCCTTCAGGCAGAAGCCGCACTGGAAGTCGCCGTACTCGACGATCTCGTACGGAGCGTCGCTCGACCCGTAGATGTGATCGCGACGCGCGTCGACCGGGCGGACGAGCGTCTGGCCGACCTCCTCCTCCGGGCTCCGCGCATCCGCGATGCGGAAGAGCACGGTGCCGAGGGCGAGCGCGAGGACGGATGCCGCGAGCACCCCCACGCGCGCCTCGTTCTGCGCGTCGGGGTCCTCGATGGCGAGATCGATGATGAACAGCGAGATCGTGAACCCGATTCCGGCGAGAGCTGCGCCGCCGCCGATCCGGTCGAGCGAGAGGCCCGGCCCGAAATCACCGATCTTCAGGGCCTTGAGCAGGGCGGTCGACCCCCAGATGCCGGCGAGCTTGCCGACCACGAGCCCGACCACGATGCCCCAGGTCAGGGGAGACGCTGCGGCGGCGGCGAGGATCTCGGGGCTGAGCGAGACGCCGGCGTTGGCGAGCGCGAACAGCGGCAGGATCACGTACGCGACGTAGGGCGCGTAGGCGGTCTGCAGCCGTTCGTTGATCGAGATCGACTCGCGGAGGCTGTTCGCGGCGGCGCGGGCGTACTCCGTGCTCGGCGACTGCCGGAACGTGCGGGCGAGTTCGAGCGCGTGCTCGACGTCGCGGCGATCGGGGCGGTAGACCGGCACGAGGAGGGCGATCGCGACGCCCGCGAGCGTCGGGTGCACCCCCGAGGCGAGAAAGGCGAGCCACACGATCACCGCGAGGGTCGCGTAGATGGGGCCGCGGCCGCCGCGCAGGTAGCGGACGAGGTAGATCCCGACGAGTCCGACCGCCGCGATGAGGAGCGGCATCGGCGTGAAGGTGTCGGTGTAGACGAGGGCGATGATGCTGAGCGCACCGATGTCGTCGACGACGGCGAGGGCGAGGAGGAACACCCGCAGGCGCCCCGAACCGCGCGGCCCGATCAAGGCCAGGGCGCCCACGAGGAACGCCGTGTCGGTGGAGATGACGACGCCCCAGGCATCCGCGTTGCCACTCGGACCGGCGATGAGGACGAACAGCAGTGCGGGCAGGGCGAGCCCGGCGACCGCGGCGACGACGGGCACGACGGCGCGAGACCAACTCGTCAGCTCGCCGATCGCGAACTCCTTTCGCACCTCGAGCCCGACGGTGAAGAAGAAGATCGCCATCAACGCGTCGTTCACGAGCGCGTGCAGAGTGAAGTCCAGGTGGAGGTCGCCGAGCCCGATCATCAGGTGCGTGTCCCAGAACCCGTTGTACGTCGACGAGGAGATGTTCGCCCACACGACCGCGGCAACCGTCGCGATCAGCAGCAGGAGCGCGCCCATGCGGGTGCGTCCCATCCTGCCGATATGGTCCGCGATCGAAGCGAGTTTCGGCGGCATGCATCCTCCGGAGGGGGTCGGGTCGGAAGTCAGTCTCCACCCCCAGCCGGGGTTCTGTCAGCCGGTGAGCGTGACGATCTCGTGACAGACCACGGCGGCTGCCGCCGACCACGCCTGCGGTCGACAGGCCGCGGGATAGGGAGCCGGTACGGCGACGTCGCTCGCGGCGTCTACCGCCGTCCGATGCGGCGAGAGAGGTCGGCTGCGGCCTCGATCGCGAGGTCGGCGAGCCGGGTGGGATCGACCTGGGCGTCCTCGGGCCACGTGATCGCGATGGCCGCGGCGGGCCAGTCGGCGTGGTCGCGGACGGCGACACCGATCGAGCGGAACCCCAGGGTCACCTCGCCGTCCTCCGTCGCGTGCCCGTCGGCGCGGGTCTGTCGGAGCAGCTCGCCGAGCTCGCGGGGCCGGCGGGGGCCCTGGCCGGTGCGTTCGGCGGAGAGAGAAGCGGCATCCGGGAACAGCGCGCGGACCTGCTCGCGGGGGAGTGCGGCCAGCATCGCCCGGCCCGTGGCGGTCAGGTGCGCAGGGAGGCGCACACCGACGTCGGTGATGAGGGTCGGACGCCTCGGCGCGCGCTCCTCGACGATGTAGAGCACGTCGCGCCCCGTCATGACCGCGAGGTGCGCGCTCTCACCGGCGCGGTCGGCGAGCTGGGCGACGATCGGACGACCGAGTCGGGCGAGCGGTTCTTGCCGCGCGTATCCGCCGGCGAGCTCGAACGCGGCGGTGCCGAGACCCCAGCGGCGGTCGCCTTCCAGGTGCACGACGAAGCCGTGCGACTCCATCGCGGCGAGCAGGTGGTAGACGCTCGAGCGCGGCAGCTCGAGCTGCGTCGCGATCGTCTGCGCTGCGACCGGCCCCCGTTGGTGAGCGAGGAAGCGGAGGATGCGGAGGGTCTGATCCGCAGCGGGGACTTGCGGCTTGTCTGGTATCACAGACAAAGGATGCCACGACCGCCTCCCGCCGAGACTCGCCGCACGCTGGAATCAATGCATGCCCACCCTCACTGCCGTCACCCTCGGCGATGCCCCGCTCACCCCGACGGAGGTCGTCGCCGTCGCCCGCCACGCCGCGCACGTCACCGTCTCGGACGCCGCGCTCGCGCGCACGGCGGAGACCCGCGCGCTGATCGAGCGCCTCGCCGATGACCCGCAGCCGCATTACGGCATCTCGACCGGTTTCGGCGCCCTCGCGACGACGTTCATCGCGCCCGACCGACGCCGACAGCTGCAGGCGAGCCTCATCCGCTCCCACGCCGCGGGAACGGGTCCGGAGGTCGAGCGCGAGGTCGTCCGCGCCCTCCACCTCCTGCGGCTGCAGACCCTCGCGACCGGTCGCACGGGTGTCCGTCCCGTCGTCGTCGAGACCTACGCGGCGATGCTCAACGCGGGTATCACCCCGATCGTCCACGAGTACGGTTCGCTGGGTTGCTCGGGCGACCTCGCCCCCCTCTCGCACATCGCGCTCGCCGCCCTGGGCGAAGGCCCGGTCCGCACGGCGGACGGCACGAAGGTCGACGCCGCCGAAGCGCTCGCGGATGCCGGCATCCGTCCCCTCGTCCTCGAGGAGAAGGAGGGGCTCGCCCTCATCAACGGCACCGACGGCATGCTCGGGATGCTGTCGCTCGCCCTCGCCGACCTCGACACGCTCCTCGCGACCGCCGACCTCGCCGCAGCCCTCTCGGTCGAGAGCCAGCTCGGCACCGACGCCGTGTTCGCCGCCGACCTCATGGCGCTCCGCCCGCAGTCGGGTCAGGCGATCTCGGCTGCGAACCTCCGCCGCGCGCTCGCGGATTCGCCGATCGTCGCGAGTCACCGCGACCCCGCCGTCTGCACGCGCGTGCAGGATGCGTACTCGCTCCGGTGCTCGCCGCAAGTGCACGGGGCCGCGCGCGACACCCTCGACCACGCCCGGATGGTCGCCGAGCGTGAGCTGGCCTCGGCGGTCGACAACCCCGTCGTCACGCCCGACGGTCGCGTCGAGTCGAACGGCAACTTCCACGGCGCCCCCGTCGCGTACGTGCTCGACTTCCTGGCGATCGCCGTCGCCGACGTCGCGTCGATCTCCGAGCGGCGCACCGACCGCGCCCTCGACCGCACCCGCAGCAACGGGCTGCCGCCGTTCCTCGCCGACGAGGTCGGCGTCGACAGCGGGCTGATGATCGCGCAGTACGCCGCGGCGGGGATCGTGTCGGAGCTCAAGCGTCTGGCCGTGCCGGCATCCGTCGATTCGATCCCGTCGTCGGCGATGCAGGAGGACCACGTGTCGATGGGCTGGGCCGCCGCCCGCAAGCTCCGCCGCGCCGTCGACGGGCTCGCTCGCGTCCTCGCCATCGAGGTGGTGACGGGATGCCGCGCCCTCGACCTGCGCGCGCCGCTGCAGCCCGCGCCGGTCACCGGGTCGGTGCGCACCCTCGTCCGCACCGTCGTCGAGGGGCCGGGGCCCGACCGCTTCGTCGCGCCCGACCTCGAGGCGGCCACCCAGCTCGTCATCTCGGGCGACATCGCCCGCACCGCGTTCGCATCGATCGAAGGAGATCACGCATGACCGACACCACGACGACCCGCACGATCCGCGCCGCGCGCGGCAGCGAGCGCACAGCCCTGAGCCGCAGCGTCCGAGCGGAGCGAGGCGTCGAAAGAACAGCGAAGAGCTGGGGCGCCGAAGCGGCCAAACGGATGCTGATGAACAACCTCGATCCCGAGGTCGCCGAGCATCCCGAGGACCTCGTCGTCTACGGCGGCACCGGCAAGGCGGCCCGCTCCTGGGAGGCGTACGACGCGATCGTCCGCACCCTCGACGAGCTGGAGCCCGACGAGACGCTCCTCGTGCAGTCGGGCAAGCCGGTCGGCGTCTTCCGGACGCACGAGTGGGCGCCCCGCGTGCTCATCGCGAACTCGAACCTCGTCGGCGACTGGGCGACGTGGCCGGAGTTCCGCCGCCTCGAGCACCTCGGCCTCACGATGTACGGCCAGATGACGGCAGGGTCCTGGATCTACATCGGCACGCAGGGAATCCTGCAGGGCACGTACGAGACCTTCGCCGCCGTCGCCACCTCGCTCGGACGCGACTCGCTCGCCGGCACGCTCACCCTGACCGGCGGCGCGGGTGGCATGGGCGGCGCCCAGCCGCTCGCGGTGACCATGAACGGGGGAGCGGTGCTCGTCGTCGACGTCGACGAATCGCGCCTCCGTCGCCGCGTCGAGCACGGTTACCTCGACGAGCAGACCGACGACCTCAACACCGCGATCGAGCGCGCGCTGGCCGCGAAAGCCGCCGGCGAGGCGCGCTCGATCGGTGTCGTGGGGAACGCGGCCGACGTGTTCCCGGAGCTGTTGGCCCGCGGCATCCCGATCGACATCGTCACCGATCAGACCAGCGCGCACGACCCGCTCGCGTACCTGCCGTCGGGTGTCGCGTTCGAGGAGTGGAAGGCCGAGGCCGCCGCCGACCCCGAGCGCTTCACCGCGCGTTCGCGGAAGTCGATGGCGCGCCACGTCGAGGCGATGGTCGGGTTCCAGGATGCCGGGGCCGCCGTCTTCGACTACGGCAACTCGATCCGTCGAGAGGCCGAGCTCGGCGGGTACGACCGGGCGTTCGCGTTCCCCGGCTTCGTCCCCGCCTACATCCGTCCGCTCTTCGCGGAAGGCAAGGGCCCGTTCCGCTGGGTCGCGCTGTCGGGGGACCCCGAGGACATCGCGAAGACCGACCGCGCAGTCGCGGAGCTGTTCCCCGAGGATGCTGCGCTCCACCGCTGGCTCGAGAAGGCCGCTGACAAGGTCCACTTCGAGGGGCTGCCGGCGCGGATCTGCTGGCTCGGCTACAAGGAGCGGCACCTCGCGGGGCTGAGGTTCAACGAGATGGTCGCGTCGGGTGAGCTGTCCGGACCGATCGTGATCGGCCGTGACCACCTCGACGCCGGGTCTGTTGCGAGCCCCTACCGCGAGACCGAGGCGATGGCCGACGGCTCCGACGCGATCGCCGACTGGCCGCTCTTGAACGCGCTGCTCAACACGGCATCCGGTGCGGCGTGGGTGTCGATCCACCACGGCGGCGGCGTCGGCATCGGGCGCTCGATCCACGCGGGCCAGGTCACCGTCGCCGACGGAACACCGCTCGCCGCCGAGAAGCTCGCCCGCGTCCTCGTCAACGACCCGGGCACCGGTGTCATGCGCCACGTCGACGCCGGGTACGACCGGGCGAAGGAGGTCGCCCGCGAGCGCGGCCTGAACGTCCCGATGTTGGACGCCTGACGTGGCGACCCTCCTCACCGGCATCGCCGAGCTCACGACGAACGCGGATGCCGCGGACCCGACCGCGACCATCGCGAACGCCGCGCTGCTGATCGAGGGTGGACGCGTCGCGTGGTGGGGGCCCGCGCCCGACGCGCCCGACGCCGAGGATGTCGTCGACCTCGCCGGTCGGGCCGTGATCCCGGGGTTCGTGGACAGCCACACCCACCTCGTCTTCGCCGGCGACCGCGCCGATGAATTCGAGGCGCGGATGACGGGGGTTCCGTATGCCGCGGGCGGCATCCGCCGGACCGTCGCGGCCACGCGCGCGGCCACCGATGACGAGCTGCGGACGCGGCTCGCCGCTCTCGTCGCCGAACTGCACGCGCAGGGCACGACGACGTTCGAGGTGAAGACGGGCTACGACCTCACGACGGCAGGGGAGGAACGCCTCGCGCGGCTGGCTGCGGAGGTCACCGACGAGGTCACGTACCTCGGGGCGCATGTCGTTCCCGAGGGTGCGGAACGCGACGCGTACGTCGACCTCGTCTGCACCGGGATGCTGGCGGCCACCCGCCCGCACGTCCGCTGGGTCGACGTGTTCTGCGAGCGCGGAGCGTTCACCGAGGCCGAGAGCGAGCGCATCCTCCGGGCAGGCGCGGACGCGGGCCTCGGCGTCCGGGTGCACGGCAACCAGCTCGGCGAGGGACCGGGCGTGCAGCTCGCGGTGCGGCTGGGCGCGGCATCCGTCGACCATTGCACCCACTTGACGGATGCCGACATCGCGGCCCTCGCTGGGTCGACGACGGTCGCGACCCTGCTCCCGGGGGTGGAGTTCTCGACGCGGCAGCCGTACCCCGATGCGCGGCGGCTCATCGACGCCGGGGTCACGGTGGCGCTCGCGAGCGACTGCAATCCGGGTTCGTGCTTCACGAGTTCGATGCCGCTCATGATCGCCCTCGCGGTGCGCGAGATGGGGATGACGGTCGGCGAGGCCGTCTGGGCGGCGACGGCCGGGGGAGCCCGCGCGCTCCGCCGTGACGAGGTCGGACACCTGGGCGTCGGCGCGCGCGCCGACCTCGTCGTGCTCGATGCGCCGAGCCGCCGACACCTGGCCTACCGACCCGGTGTGCCGCTCGTGAACCGCGTCTATCGCGGCGGTGAGGTCCTCAGGCCGCGCTGACCGCTCGCGGGGTGTCGATGTTCCAGCGGGCGGGCGGCACGGCGGTGGCGACGTCCCAGTCGTCCGTGTCCCAGAAGAACGTCGCGACCGCGCACGTCGGCATCGCACCGATGCCGCCGTCCGAGAGCCGTTCGGCCAGCACGGTCATCCCGGGATCGTGCGCGACGACCATGATGTCGGTCGCGCCGCTCGCGGCGGCGGCGTCGAGCAGGCGCGAGCCGGCGGCGCCGTAGAGGCCCTCGTCGGTATCGACCGTGACGCCCAGGGACTCCGCGAACACCTGCGCCGTCGTCCGTGCGCGCACCGCGGTGGACGACAGGATGCGGGCGGGCCGCACGCCGGTCGCCGCGAGACGCCGCGCCATGACCGGGGCGTCCCGGCGGCCGCGGTCGTTCAAGGGACGTTCGTGATCGTCCTGGCCGGTGGCCCAGTCGCTCTTGGCGTGACGGACGAGGATGAGAGTGATCATGCGAGTGCCCTTCCGGCGAGGAGTTCCAGGACGCAGAGCGCGGCGAGTCTGACGGTGCGGCCGTCAGCGGCATCCGCTGTCGCATCGACCTCGACGATGTCGGCGCTGACGATGCGCCGGTCGCCGGTGGCCGCGCGGACGAGGGCGCGCAACTCCCACGCTTCCAGTCCCCCGGGGACGGATGCCGGGCATCCCGGCGCGACGGAGCGGTCGCAGACGTCCACATCGATGTCCAGGTGCACGGCGCCGGCCGATCCCGCGATGGCGAGAGCCTGGATCATGACGTCCTCGGCGCCGCGGCGTCGGACGTCGTCGAGCGTGATGACGGTGATGCCGAGGTCCGCGGCACGCTGCGCATAGGCGACCGAGTTCGCGAAGTCCGCGATGCCGATCTGCACGATGCGCCGTGGGTCGAGTCCGTCCTCGACGAGTCGGCGGACGGGGGAGCCGTTGGAGACCCCGTCGCGGAGGTCGAAGTGCGCGTCGAGGGTGATGAGGCCCGAGACGCCGGCGCCCTGCGCGGTCGCGTAGGTCACGGAGTTGTCGCCCCCGAGCGCGATCACGAGGTCCGACTGGGCGCGGAGCTCGCCCACCCGGTCGCGCACGCGGGTCTCGCCCTCGGGCCCATCGGGGTCGTCGACCTCACCCGCGTCCGCGATGCGAAGGGCCTCGTTCAGATCGATGGGGGGAGGCCCGAGCAGCGTGGGGCTGAAGCGGCGGAGCGCTTCGCGGACGGCGGCCGGTGTCGCGTGCGCGCCCGTCGGCGACAGCGAGGTGCGGAACGCAGGCAGGCCGAGGAGGGCGGCATCCACTCGCCCGTCGGGCGCAGGCCAGTCTCCGGCGCGAGGCCACAGTGGGTCCGACGAGAGCGCCATGTCAGGGGAGGAGGAGGTGCGCGACGGTGAAGATCACGAGCCCGGCGAGAGCGCCGACGATCGTGCCGTTCAGGCGGATGTACTGCAGGTCGCGGCCGACCTGGAGCTCGATCTTCTGGCTCGTCTCATCGGCATCCCAGCGTTCGACCGTGTCGGTGATGATCGACGCGATGTCATGGCGGTACCGATCGACGAGGAACACGGCGGCATCCGCGATGCGCTTGTCGACCCGCTGCTGCAGCGCCGTGTCGGTCGCCAGCCGATCTCCGAGGTCACCGAGCGCGGCGGTGACGCGGCGGCGGAGCGCGCTGTCCTCGTCGGCGAGTGAGCGCAGCAGGCCGGTCTTCGCGGTGTTCCAGGCATCGGCGGCGAGGGTGCGGACGCGCGGGCTGTCGAAGACGGCGCTCTTCGCGCCCTCGAGGCGTCCGATCGTCTCGGGGTCGTGCTGCAGGTTCTCGGCGAGGCGCTCGAGGTACTGGTCGAGAGCCTTCCGCGCGGGGTGATCAGGGTCGGCCTGCACCGCGGCGACGAACTTCGTCGCCTCGTGGTAGACCGTGTCGTCCACGAGGCGCATCGCGACCGACGGCACCCAGGACGGCAGTCGGCGTGACACGAGCCCGTCGAAGGCTTCGCGGTTCGCGTCGAGCCACCGGGCGATGCTGTCGACGCCTAAGTCGACCGCGCCGCGGTGGGCGTCGGCATCCACCACCCGCGACAGCCAGGTGCCGAGCGAAGGTCCCCACGACGGGCTCAGCAGGTGCTCGTGGGCCAGGTCGCTGATGAGGTCCTGCACCTCGTCGTCGCTGAGGGCGGTGAGGATGCCGGAGGCCATCGTCGAGGCCTCGGCGGCGACCGTCTTCGCATGAGCGGGGTCCTGCAGCCACGCACCCGCGGTCCGCGCGATGTTCGTCGACTCGAGTTTCTGGCGGACGACGCCGCCCTCGAGGAAGTTGGTCTCGACGAATTCGCCGAGGGTGCGGCCGATCTCGTCCTTGCGCTTCGGGATGATCGCGGTGTGCGGGATCGGGATGCCGAGGGGATGACGGAACAGCGCCGTCACGGCGAACCAGTCCGCGAGCGCACCGACCATGCCGCCTTCGGCTGCCGCGCGGACGTACCCCCAGCCGGAGATGTCCTTCTCGAGGATGAACGCGATGACGAAGATGATCGCCATGAAGATCAGGGCGCCGAGGGCGACCGCCTTCATGGTGCGGAGCCCGCGGTACCGCTGCTGATCAGCGGTGCTCAGCGAGCCGTACGGGATGCGGGCCATTCGGCCATCCTGCCACGGTGCTCCTCAGAGGCCGCGGCGGCTCACGGCTCGACCGGGCCCAACCACGCGTTGGCGAGGGCGCTGTGCACCGACTCGGGGTCGGAGGGGTGGAACATCCCGGCGAGCACGTCGCGGTACAGCCGGCTCAGCTCGTTCCTCGTGAAGAAGGAGGAGCCGCCGGCGACGAGCATCGCCTCATCGACGACATGCTTCGCCGCAACGACAGCGCGGTGCTTGATCGCGGACAGCTTCGGGAACCACATCGCACCGTGATCGACGAGGGCGTCGACGTCCGCCGCGAGGGTCTCGACCTGCACCGGGAGGGCGTCGTACGCGAGCGCCATGTCGGCCACGCGCCACCGGATGTCGGGGTCCTGGCTGTACGTCCGCCCCGTCTTCTTCGAGGTACGCGACCGCGCCGTGCCGACGGCGAGGTCGAGTGCGCGCCGGGCGATCCCGGTGTAGACGGAGGCCAGCAGGATCTCGAAGACGCTGAAGATCCCGAAGTCGAGCGGGTCGGGACTCGGCCCGACGGGGAGCTTCCGCACGATCCGATCCGCCGGCGCGACCGCGCCGTGGAGCTCGGTCGTCCGCGACTGGGTGCCCCGCATCCCGATCGTGTCCCAGTCGTCGCGCGTGACGATCGCGTCGCTGCGCGGAACGAAGGCGAACACGAGGCGAGGATCCTCGGGGTTCGAGGTGTCGAGGCCGTGGAGGCCCAGATGCGTCCACACCGGCGCGAGCGAGGTGAAGATCTTGGTGCCCGTGAAGGCGTACGAGCCGTCGGGGCGAGGCGCGGCATCCGTGTCGCTCCCGAAGAGGACGAGGTCGTTCCCCGCCTCGCTGATCCCGAACGCGAACACCTCGCCGCGTGCGGCGCCCTCCTGCAGGAACCGGAGCGCGTCGTCGCCGCGGTCCGACATGACCTTCGCGACGCCCGTCCAGACGAGGTGCATGTTGATCGCGAGGGCTGTCGCGGGAGCGGCGCCCGCGAGGCGCTGCTGCAGGATGGATGCCTCGCGGAGCCCCAGCCCCGCCCCGCCGTGCTCAGCGGGGACGAGGATCGCGAGGTAGCCCGCAGTGCGGAGCTCGGCGAGATCCTCGTCGGGGAAGACGTTCTCGGCGTCCACCGCGGCGGCCCGCGACCGGATGCGCGCGAGGAGGTCGTCCGGCAGGTACGCGGCGGGGTCGAAGCTCACGGTCGGCGTCCCCACGCGTCGACCGCGTCGAGGAGCGCGTGCGCGGCGGCATCCGGAGCATCCCGATGCGGCGAGTGCCCCGTGCCGGGGACGATCGACATCGTGACGACCGGGTTCTGCAGCACCTCCGCAGCGAGAGCACCCGTGAAGATCGAGTACACCGCAGGATCGCCGCCGATGACGTGGGTGGGCACGGTGAGGCGGGATGCCGCATCCCGCACGTCCCACGCTGCGTTCTGCTCGCTCGTCTGCTCCACCGCGTACCGGCTCGCCTGCGCGGCGGCGACGGCCTTCAGCTCGACGTCGAGGTCGTGCCAGTCGGGGTGCGCGGCGCGGACCGCGGCCGCGGACGTGTCGGCGAAAGCCTGTTGCTGACTCGCCCGGACGATCTCGCGGTCGGCGTCGGCGAGGTGGATGGCCGGGTCGATGAGGACGAGGTGGCGGGTCCAGGCGGGGGTCGTCGCGCTCGCCGCCGTGGCCGCCGCGCCGCCGAGAGAGTGGCCGAGGACGAGATCCCACGGCCCGTCGCCGGCGGGCCCGGTGTGCCGGAGGTCCTCCGCGTAGGCGTCGATCGTGTAGTCGAGGGCACGCGGGGCGGTGCCGTGACCGCGCAGGTCGACCGCGTCGACGCGCCATCCGGCGTCGGCCAGAGCCACGGCGTACCGCCACATGAGGGCGGCATTCGATCCGAGTCCATGGACGAGGAGAGCGTGGCGCTCGGCGTGGGGATCGCCCCAGCTCAGGCGCGGGAGCGTGACCGGTGAGGGCATGCTCCCAGCCTAGGACGCGCCCCACCCTCTCGAGCCGGGCCAGGATGGGGGGATGATCTCCACCGACCTGGCACGCGAGCTGCGCGCGAGCGGCCTGATCTGGCGTCCTCGTTCCGGCGACCGCTTTCAACTCGACGAACCCGAGTTCGAGGCCGACGTCTACACCGTCAGCGACATGACGGTGGAAGCGCGCAGCTACCCCACCGGCGATCTGCTCGCTTTCAACGGCACGACCGAGTGGGCGCTCGATTCCGTCGCGCTCGAGGACGCGCTGTGGCTGCCCTCCGAGGCGCAGCTGCGCGAGATGCTCCGCGGCACGTTCCGCGCGCTTCGTCGCCTCCCCGACATCCACGAGGTGGAGATCGAGGTGGATGCCGCATCCCACGTCTTCCGGCACCCGCAGCCCGCGGACGCCTATGCGCAGGCAGTTCTCTTCTTGCTGCGTCGCGCGGCGTGAGACACGCCGCCTCGCTCAGGTGATGAGCGGGACCGGCTCGGTGTCGGGGATGGGGCTCGCGTCCCGGCCGCGCAGATCGGGGAACCCGCGGACCCACACGACGGCCACGACCGCGCCGGCCACGGCGAACCCGGACGCCGCGATGAAGGCCCCGACCGAGCCGACGCCGTCGATCAAGAAGCCCGCGACCGCGGAACCCGCGGCGGCGCCGATCAGCTGGCCGGTGCCGATCCAGCCGTAGGCCTCGGCCGTCTCGCTGAATCGCACGCTCGCGCTCGTGATGGCGAACATCACCGCGAGGGCGGGCGCGATGCCGAGCCCCGCGACGAAGAGGGATGCGCCCATCCACCAGGCGTTCAGGCTGATGATGACGAGGGTCACGCCGACCGCGACGATCGTGAGCCGCCGCGCCATCGCCCAGCGCCCGATCGGGATGTGTCCGAAGCCGAGTCCGCCGGCGAGGCTGCCGACGGCGAAGACGGCCAGCACGATGCCGGCCTGGAGACCCTCGTGCCCGAAGGTCGCCACGACGCCCGCCTCGACGGCGGCGCACGCACCGATGAGGAGGAAGCCGGTGACCGTCGACAGCAGGACCACGGGCTTGCCGAGAACTCGTCCGAATCCGCGGCGGCTGCGGGGGATGCGGACGCGTCCGACCTCGGGGGAGGCGATGAACCAGGTGCATCCGCCGATGAGGATGACGACGATCAGGTAGAGCGCGGGGACGGTGCCCACCTGCGTCGCGACGAGCGTGATGAGCACGGGAGCGAAGATCCAGATGATCTCCTGCAGGCTCGCGTCGAGGGAGAAGAGGGGAGTCAGCTGCCGCGAGGTCACGATCTTCGGGTAGATCGTGCGGACGGCCGGCTGCACCGGAGGGTTCGCGATACCGGCGATGAAGCCGAAAACGATGAAACCGACCATCCCGAACGGGTTGATCGCCAGGGCGAGGACGGCGGCGGCGCAGACGGCGGCGGTGAGCGTGAGGACGCGGCGCATTCCCCACACGCCCATCCAGCGACTCGTGACCGGGCCGGAGATCGCCTGCCCGATGGAGACGGCGGCGAGGACGATGCCCGCGTAGCCGTAGGACCCGGTGGACTGCTCGACGTGGAGGAGGACGGCGAGGCTCGTCATCCCGCTGGGGAATCGTGCCGTCAACTGTGCCGCGATGATGCGCGCGACCCCGGGTGCGCGCAGGAGCTCCGAGTATCCCGCCACCCCTCCACCGTACTGCCGGGGACCGACGTTCCAGATGTCGTGTCGGAGCCGCGCCGCGACACGCCGACGACACGCCCGGACGGTGGTTTCGGCACGGATGCGATGTCGGAAGTCACCCGTAACGTCCTGCCTGTGGACAACCTGCCGAGGCGCGAGCGGTTTCGGCCGGAATCCTGGCCTTTTCGATCCGGTTGCCGAGTTCCGAAACTGGGGATGAATCGGTGGACAACCTGTGTTGTATCTGTGGAGGGATGCGGAAAAACTACACGGATGTAACTACTAGCCCTTGTGGTGCTTCCTGGTGTCCGTACCCATATGTAGTATTGAGCTCCCGGCAGGCCCCAACCCGTCGGAACCAGGCGAACGGGCGGATCACGCCCGCATCCTGCAGACAGATTTCCCCCACCAGACGGACCCCGCACCGACGGGTCCACACAGACGAGAGAGAGTCACAGATGGCGATCACCGTGTACACGAAGCCGTCCTGCGTTCAGTGCAACGCGACGTACCGCGCGCTGGACTCCAAGGGCATCGACTACGAGATCCTCGACCTCTCCGAGGACCCGGCGGCGCTCGAGCACGTCAAGTCGCTCGGCTACCTCCAGGCGCCGGTCGTCGTCACCGACGAGGACCACTGGTCGGGCTTCCGCCCCGACAAGATCGACGAGCTCGCGTCTCGTCTGGTCTGACCGATGAGCGCGGCCGTCATGACGAACGTGCCGCTGCTCGTCTACTTCTCGAGCGTGTCGGGTAACACCGCGCGGTTCATCGAGAAGCTCGGGATGCCGGCTCGCCGCATCCCGATCCACTCCTCCGACGGCATTCTTCACATCGATGAGCCGTACGTCCTGGTCACCCCCACCTATGGGGGAGGCCAGGGTCGAGGAGAAGAAAAGGGCGCGGTACCCAAGCAGGTCGTCCGCTTCCTCAACGATGAGGGCAATCGGAGCCTGATCCGCGGAGTCATCTCCGCGGGAAACAGCAATTTCGGCGAGTCGTTCTGCCTCGCCGGAGAGATCATCAGCCGCAAGTGTCGTGTGCCGCACTTGTATCGGCTAGAAGTTTTCGGCACGCCTGAGGACGTCGACCGCGTGAGCGGCGGATTGGAAGACTGGTGGAAGCTGCAGTGACCGACAAGGCCTTCAAGACGGAGGTTCGCTTCGAGGGCATGGATTACCACGCACTCAACGCGATGCTGAACCTGTACGGCGAGGACGGGAAGATCCAGTTCGACGCCGACAAGCGCGCCGCACGGGAGTACTTCCTGCAGCACGTGAACCAGAACACCGTCTTCTTCCACTCGCTGAAGGAGAAGCTCGACTACCTGGTCGAGAAGGAGTACTACGAGGGCGCCGTCATCGACGCGTACCCGTTCGAGTTCATCCAGCAGATCCACGACCGCGCGTACGCGGCGAAGTTCCGCTTCGACACGTTCCTCGGCGCGTTCAAGTACTACACGAGCTACACGCTCAAGACCTTCGACGGCAAGCGCTACCTCGAGCGGTTCGAGGACCGCGTCGTCATGACCGCTCTCGCGCTCGCCGCCGGCGACGAGGACCTCGCGAACAAGCTCGTCGACGAGATCCTCTCGGGCCGCTTCCAGCCCGCCACCCCCACGTTCCTCAACGCCGGCAAGGCGCAGCGCGGCGAGCTCGTCTCCTGCTTCCTCCTCCGCATCGAGGACAACATGGAGTCGATCGCCCGCGGCATCAACTCCGCCCTCCAGCTCTCCAAGCGCGGCGGCGGTGTCGCCCTGCTCCTGTCGAACATCCGCGAGGCGGGTGCACCGATCAAGCAGATCGAGAACCAGTCGTCGGGCATCATCCCCGTCATGAAGCTCCTCGAAGACAGCTTCAGCTACGCCAACCAGCTCGGTGCGCGTCAGGGCGCCGGAGCCGTGTACCTGTCGGCGCACCACCCCGACATCATGAAGTTCCTCGACACCAAGCGTGAGAACGCGGACGAGAAGATCCGCATCAAGACCCTCTCGCTCGGCGTCGTCGTTCCCGACATCACCTTCGAGCTCGCCAAGAACGACGAGGACATGTACCTGTTCTCGCCGTACGACGTCGAGAAGGTCTACGGCGTGCCGTTCGGCGACATCTCCGTCACCGACAAGTACCGCGAGATGGTCGACGACGCGCGCATCAAGAAGACGAAGATCAAGGCGCGCGAGTTCTTCCAGACCCTCGCCGAGATCCAGTTCGAGTCGGGCTACCCGTACATCATGTTCGAGGACACGGTGAACAAGGCCAACCCGATCAAGGGTCGGATCAACATGTCCAACCTCTGCTCGGAGATCCTGCAGGTCAACACGCCGACGACGTTCAACGAGGACCTCTCGTACGACCAGATCGGCAAGGACATCTCCTGCAACCTGGGTTCGATGAACATCGCCCTGGCGATGGACGGCCGCGACCTCGCCGGCACGGTGGAGACCAGCATCCGTGCGCTCAGCGCGGTCAGCGACCAGAGCCACATCCGGTCGGTCCGCTCCATCGAGGACGGCAACGACAAGTCGCACGCCATCGGCCTCGGTCAGATGAACCTGCACGGCTACCTCGCCCGCGAGCACGTCCACTACGGCTCGGAGGAGGGTGTCGACTTCACGAACATCTACTTCTACACCGTGCTGTTCCACGCGCTGCAGGCCTCGAACAAGATCGCCATCGAGCGCGGTCAGGTCTTCGACGGGTTCTGGGACTCGACGTACGCCAGCGGCGAGTTCTTCGACAAGTACACCGAGCAGGAGTGGAAGCCGGCGACGGCCCGCGTCGAGGAGCTCTTCGAGGGCATCCACGTTCCGACGCAGCAGGACTGGCTCGAGCTGAAGGCATCCATCCAGCAGTTCGGCATCTACAACCAGAACCTGCAGGCGGTCCCGCCGACCGGCTCGATCTCGTACATCAACAACTCGACGAGCTCGATCCACCCGATCGCGTCGAAGATCGAGATCCGCAAGGAAGGCAAGATCGGCCGCGTCTACTACCCGGCTCCGTTCATGACGAACGAGAACCTCGAGTACTACGAAGACGCGTACGAGATCGGCTACGAGAAGGTCATCGACACGTACGCCGCTGCCACCCAGCACGTCGACCAGGGCCTGTCGCTGACGCTGTTCTTCAAGGACACCGCCACCACGCGCGACATCAACCGGGCGCAGATCTACGCCTGGCGCAAGGGCATCAAGACGATCTACTACATTCGCCTCCGTCAGATGGCGCTCGAGGGCACCGACATGGCCGAGTGCGTCTCGTGCATGCTCTGACCCGGTCCGAGATTCGATAGAGGAAAAGACATGACTCCCGAACCCCTGAAGCTCCTCGGCTCGGTCCAGGCCATCAACTGGAACCGCATCCAGGACGACAAGGACCTCGAGGTGTGGAACCGCCTCGTCAACAACTTCTGGCTGCCCGAGAAGGTGCCGCTGTCCAACGACATCCAGTCGTGGGCGACGCTCACCCCCGAAGAGCGCCAGACGACGATGCGCGTGTTCACCGGCCTGACGCTCCTGGACACCATCCAGGGCACCGTCGGCGCCGTCTCGCTCATCCCCGACGCGATCACCCCGCACGAGGAGGCCGTCTACACGAACATCGCGTTCATGGAGTCGGTGCACGCGAAGAGCTACTCGTCGATCTTCTCGACGCTCGCCTCGACGCCCGAGATCGACGACGCGTTCCGCTGGTCCACCGAGAACGAGAACCTTCAGAAGAAGGCCCGCATCGTCATGGACTACTACCGCGGTGACGAGCCCCTTAAGCGCAAGATCGCCTCGACGCTGCTCGAGTCGTTCCTGTTCTACTCGGGCTTCTACCTGCCGCTGTACTGGTCGTCGAAGGCGAAGCTGACGAACACGGCCGACATCATCCGCCTCATCATCCGCGACGAGGCCGTGCACGGCTACTACATCGGCTACAAGTTCCAGCGCGGACTCGAGACGCTCAGCCAGGCCGAGCGCGACGAGCTCAAGGACTACACGTTCTCGTTGCTCTACGAGCTCTACGACAACGAGGTGCACTACACGCAGGACCTCTACGACGGCATCGGCCAGACCGAGGACGTCAAGAAGTTCCTGCACTACAACGCGAACAAGGCGCTCATGAACCTGGGCTACGAGGCCATGTTCCCCGCGACCGTCACCAACGTGAACCCGGCGATCCTGTCGGCCCTGTCGCCCAACGCGGACGAGAACCACGACTTCTTCAGCGGGTCGGGCTCCTCGTACGTCATCGGCAAGGCCGTCGCCACCGAGGACGACGACTGGGACTTCTGAGTCTCACGGTCAGCGGGTGAGCTGCTGACACAACGTGAGACCCCCGGCCCTGCTCTGAGAGCGGATGCCGGGGGTCTTCGTCGTTAGCGCCGGGCGACCGGGGCACACCAGCAGTGCTCCGTGGGGGTCTCGGTGATCATCGCACCCTCGTGGCGTCGTCCCACAGGACGTCTTCGGGCTCGGGGATCAGCGCGCGCTTCTCGCGACGACGGCGCGCGGCGAACGCGATGGCGCGACCGGCAGCGGAGCACAGGCCGCTCAGCACTGCGGCACCGAGAATCCAGAAGACCGCCTGCGAGGTGTTCTCGTACGGAGTGAAAGCCGAGCCCAGCCACAGAATGGGGACGGATGCCGCTGTCCCCAGCGCCCAGAACGCAGCGAGATGGGTCCATTTTCGGGAGACGTTCTGCAGGATCCGGCCGAGCAGCCAGGCCAGTGGTGAACCGACCCACACGAGGGCGAGGGACGTGACGAGCGTGAGGCTGGAGATGAAAACCGTCAGGCTGGGCGGGCCGGACTGACTGCTCAGCTCGACACCCCAGTAGATGACCGCGGCGGCGGAGAACAGGCCCCAGGTCGTGAACGTGTGCACCGTTACGTCGATGAAGGCGAACGGAGTCCGGGCTGCAGCGTCTTGTTCCTTGACGGTCATCCTCAGTACCCCCTGAATGTCTCGCGGCCCCACGCGTGGGCGTTCACCCTGACACTACAAGCGCGGTGCGACCACCGAGGATCAGCCTCGACACCGGTTGGCTGCGCACGCTGCCCGTTGCGTGCGCAGCTCTACCGGGATACCGACACCCCTCTCGACGAGTTGCGTGTCGGCGACGCTCGGCGCTCGCTCATCCCCTCAGTGAGCTCCACGTCTACCGTGGGCGGCGCCCAGCCGCGATGAGCGCCTCGACGTCATTCGTTCGGAGTCCGGTTGAGATCGGGTTGGATCCGTGCGCGCGAGTGAGCAGACCTCGTACGGTGGGGTCATCGTGACCACCTTCCGCACGCGCGTCGGCCCCTTCGGCCTGCCGTTGACGTTCTTCGGGTTCGTGATGGCGGTCGCGTTGTCGGACATCGGCGACTCGTTCCGGGTGCTCGCGCTCGATCTCTGGTACTTCGAGCGCGCCGCGGACCGCGAAGGCGCCCGGCTGGCCTTGATGCTCGCCTCCGTGCTTCCCGCGGTCTTCCTCGCCCCCGTGGCGGGAGCGGTCGCGGACAGGTTCGAGTTGCGCACCGTCTTCGTCGCGACCACCGCGATCCGCGGGTTCCTCAGCTTCGGGCTGGCCGTCGCGGCGGCGGTCGGTGGGCCTGGTCTCCACTCGACCATCCTGGTTTCCGCAGCGGCCATCGCGGGGGTCTTCTTCGCCTCGTCGGCGTTCGTCTTCGTCCCCCGACTCGTCCGACAGGATCTTCTGCCGAGGGCCAACGGCATCCTCGAATCGGTCACCTGGGCCCTCGCGAGCATCGGGCCTGCGCTCGGCGCGGGGGCCTTCGCGCTGTGGGGTCCTGCGCCCTCGTTCGCCGTCGACGGGGTCTCGTTCCTCGTGACGGCGGCGCTGTTCGCGCGCATCCTGCCGAGGCGAGCGGATGCCGAGGGGCGGCCACCGACGCGGCTCGCCGACGGCATGCGGCGCGGCGTCGTCGAACTGTCTGCGACGCTGCGCGGCATCCACCCGGCAGCGCGATACCTCATGGGTCAGAGGTTCGCGCTCGGCCTGCTCGTTGCCTCATACGGGGTGACGATCACGGCGGGGACCAACGCGTACGCACTCATCTTCCTGGTGTCCGACGATCTGAAGCTCCCCACCGAAGTGCTGGGGCTCGTGCTGTCGTGGAACGGGGTCGTTGCGATCGTGGCGGCGCTGACCGTGGGCTTCGTCATCCGTCGATCTCAGATGTCGTTCGTGTTCGTCGCGTGTCTGGCGGTGTTCGCCGCCGCACAGGTGACCATGGGCGCCGCCACGAACGTCGCAGTGCTCCTCATCGGCGTCGCCCTCAGTGCTCTCGCGAATGCGCCCTACAACGTCGCCGTGACGACCCTTTTCCAGACATCGGTCGACGATGAGTTCCTGGGGCGGGTCGAAGGTCTCGATACCGCGGTCGAGAGCCTTCTCCGCATCGGCGTGCTGATCGGTGCAGCTGTCAGCGTGACCGCCTGGGGAGCGCGACCCGCCCTGATCGCATCAGCGGCGGCGGCGATCGTCCTGCTCATGATCGGCGGCGTTCTCATGCTCGCCGGTCGGCGCCCGGCTTCTACAACCCCAGCCGCGCGCGAACCTCGTCCTTGATGACCTTGCCCGAGGCGGTGCGAGGGAGGTCGGCGACGATCTCGACCCGTTTGGGGAGCTTGTATCGAGCGAGCCTGCCCTCCAGGTGAGCGCGCACGGCGTCGGTGTCGACGGCGGCGCCGTCCGCGACGGTCACGATCGCGATCGGGACCTCGCCCCACCTCTCGTGCGGCACCCCGATCACGGCGGCGCCGGTGACGCCCGGGATGCCGCTGATCAGTGTCTCCAGCTCGGCGGGGTACACGTTCTCGCCGCCGGAGATGATCATGTCCTTCGACCGACCGCAGATGTACAGGTAACCGTCGTCGTCGACGTACCCGAGATCGCCGGAGCGGAACCAGCCGTCCGCCGTCCGTGACGTCGCCGTGGCCTCGGCGAGCCCGTGGTAGCCGAGGAACACGTTCGGTCCGGAGATCTCGATCTCACCCGTGGTCCCGGCCGGCAGCACGCTGCCGTCCTCGCCCGTGATGCGGATGTCGGTGAAGAAGTGGGGGAGTCCGACGCTGCCCTGCTTGAGTCGGGTCTTGTCGGGCGAGAGGGATGTCGCACCGGGCGAAGTCTCGGTCATCCCGTACCCCTGCGAGAACGACAGGCCGCGCTCCTCCCACGCGACCAGCACCCGCTCGGGAACCGCGGAACCACCGCACGTGAGGGTGCGAAGGCTCGTCACGTCCGAGTCGGCCCACGCGGGGTGGTCGGCCATGAGCTGATACGTCGTGGGGACGCCCGAGATCATCGTGATGCGGTGACGCTGGATCAGATCGAGCGCCCGCCCTGCCTCGAACCCCTTCTCGAGCACGAGCGTGCCCCCCTTCAGCAGGATCGGCAGCGCCCCCATGCCGAGCGAGGCGACGTGGAACAGCGGCGAGATCATCAGCGCCACATCCGTCGACATGACGTCGTAGTCGATGATCGTGTTCAGCGCGACGGAGGTCAGGTTGTCGTGCGTGAGGACGGCCCCCTTGGCGCGTCCGGTGGTACCCGACGTGTAGACGATCGCCGCCGGGGCGTCCCCGTCGGAGGAGACGGACGCGGGTATCGTCGTGACGGTTTCGATCGCGCGCGCGAGGCCGGGTGCCCCGTCGCGACCCGACACCCCCGTGCGGATGACGTGGGTCGGCGTCACGCCTTCGGCTGCCGCTTCATCGAGTCGGGCATCGAACCCCGGGTCGTGGATGAGGACCACGGCCCCGCTGTCGCGGAGGACGTGTGCGATCTCGGGGCCTGCGAGCCGGGTGTTCACGGGGACGAACACGGCGCCGAGTCGCACGGTGCCGAACATCGTCAGGAGGAAGTCGGGGCTGTTCTCACCCAGGAAGGCGACCCGGTCGCCCGCGCCGACGCCACGCTCGGCAAGCACCGCAGAGACGCGCTCCGCGCCGTCGGCGAGCTGCGCATAGGTGAGGTGCTGGTTTTCGCCGAACATCACGGCGACCCGGTCGGGATTACGGAGACGGCGGCGGGGGAGCCAGGCGCCGAGGCCTTGCGTTTTCATGGTGTGCGCACTCCGGGGGATCTCGTCGTTGAGAAGGCGGGCGTCGGGTGCCCGCGGGTGGTGCGACCGGATGGGATGCCCGGCCGCACCGGATCAGCAGAGCTGGATCAGCGGTAGAAGCGGTACAGACCGCGCGCGACGACGGCGGGCTTCGTGCCGCCGTCGATCTCGATCGTCTGGTCGACGGCGAGCTGATAGCCGCCGGCCACCTCGGTCACCTCGGCCACCACGGCGTTCATCCGGACGCGCGAGCCGACCGTGACGGGCGAGACGAAGCGGACCTTGTCGAGTCCGTAGTTCACCTTCGTGCTCACCTCGGTGACGTCGAGGAGCTCGGTCCAGAACGACACGGCGAGCGAGAGCGTGAGGAAGCCGTGCGCGATCGCCGCGCCGAACGGGCCGTCCTTGGCGCGCTCCGGGTCGGTGTGGATCCACTGGTGATCGTCGGTCGCGTCGGCGAAGCCGTTCACGCGCTCCTGCGTGATCTCCAGCCAATCCGACCACCCCAGGTCGGTGCCGGCGAGGCCGGCGATGTCGTCGTAGGCGATGGTGGTGGTCATGACGTCTCCTTGTCGTGATGGGGGAGGATGCCGAACAGTCGTGCCGCATTGTCGCGGAGGATGCCGGGCATCACCTCGGGCTTGAGTGCTGTCGTCTCGACATCCCGCATCCACCGGTCGGGGGTGAGGAGCGGGAAATCGGAGCCGAACAGGATGCGGCGCTTCAGGAACGAGTTCGCGGCGCGCACGAGCTGGTCGGGGAAGTACTTCGGGCTCCAGCCCGACAGGTCGATCCAGGTGTTGTGCTTGTGCGTCGCGACCGAGATCGCCTCGTCCTGCCAGGGCACCGAGGGGTGCGCCATGATGATCTGCAGGTCGCCGAAGTCGGCGGCGACAGGGTCGAGGAGCATCGGGTTCGACAGTCCGAGCCGGAGGCCCCGACCGCCCGGCATCCCCGCCCCGATCCCGGTCTGGCCGGTGTGGAAGAGGGCGACGACCCCGGCGCCCTGGAGCGCCTCGTACAGCGGGTAGTGCGCCTCGTCACTCGGATCGAACCCCTGCACCGTGGGGTGGAACTTGAACCCCCGCACGCCGGAGTCCTCGATGAGGCGTCGCGCACGATCGACCGCGTCGGGTCGGTTCGGGTCGACGGATCCGAACGGGATGAGGACGTCGTTGTTGCGCGAAGCGCCCTCGGCGATCTCCGCGCTCGACAGCGGCGGGTGACCGAGGTGGGTCTCGGCATCGACCGTGAACACGACGGCGGCCATCCGCCGCTCCCGGTAGTACGCGGCGACACCGTCGAGGTCGGGCCTCGGCGCGTCCGCGGCGAAGTACCTGCTCGCGGCGGCGGCGAGATCGTCGGGCAACGACGCGTGCCCGTGGGCGTCGACCTCGATGTGCACGTGCACGTCGATCGCGGTGAGGCTCTCGACGTCGATCGCCTGCTCGTAGCGGGTCATATGCGTCAGGCGGTCGGCGCGGGCCGCTGCAGATCCTCGGGCAGGGCCGGGAACTTCTCGCCGACGCTCTGCAGGTCGCCCACGGCGTCGAAGAAGCCGTCGGCCAGCGCGTCGGCCGTCCACCCGCCTTCGCGGTACGCCGTCGCGACGGGCTCGGGGTGCGACCACAGCTGGATGCGGTCACCGCCGATGCCGATCGCCTGGCCGGTGACCTGCGCCGCGGCATCCGAGGCGAGGAACGTGATGAGGCCCGCGACGTCGTCGGACGTCCCGAAGCCGAGATCGTGGCGGAAGAACGCCGGCATCGGTTCACCCGCGGCATCCGCCTCGACGGCAGCGGCGAAGTAGGGGACCGTCGCGGTCATCGCGGTCGCGGCGACGGGGATGACGGCGTTCGCGGTGATCCCGGCGCGCTTCAGCTCGAGCGCCCACGTCCGCACCATGCCGACGATGCCGGCTTTCGCGGCGGCGTAGTTCGTCTGGCCGAAGTTGCCGCGCTGGCCGGTCGGTGACCCGATGCAGATGATGCGTCCGGCGATCTCGTTCGCCCGCATGTAGGAGGCGGCCGCGCGGACCGTCGTGAAGGTGCCTCGCAGGTGCACGTCGATGACGGTGTCGAAGTCGTCGTCGCTCATCTTCCAGAGCACGGTGTCACGGAGAACGCCCGCGTTGGTCACGACGATGTCCAGGCGTCCGAAGGTCGAGACGGCGGCGTCCACGAGCGCGTCGGCGGTCTCGGTCGAGCCCACGAAGGCGGTCACAGCGGTGGCGCGGCCACCGGCATCCTGGATCTCGCGTACGGCCGCGTCGGCGGTGGCCTCGTCGACGTCGTTGATGACGACGGCCGCTCCCTGGCGGGCGAGTTCTTTCGCGTAGGCGAGGCCCAGGCCTCGACCCGAGCCGGTGATGATGGCGACTTTTCCTTCGAGCGTCATGATGACTCCTTCGTCCGCGACCATGGTTGCACTCAACCATTGTGAAAGTCAATGATTGTGAATTCGCACTGCTTGCTACAGTGTCGGGATGACACCTGCGGCGACGAGCGGGACCCCGTCGGCCGGGCTCGATGACAGTCCGCTCATCGACGACCTCGGCTTCCTACTCGCCCGCGCGAGCGCGACGACGCAGTCGCGCGGCAACGCAGCCCTGGCTGCCCACGACCTGAGGGTGCGGTCGTACTCGGTCCTCGCGCTCGCGGTGTCGGAGCAGCATCCGTCGCAGCGCGAGCTCGCCGACTTCCTCCGCCTCGACCCGAGCCAGGTCGTCGCCCTCATCGACGACCTCGCGAGGGACGGCCTCGTCGTCCGCGAATCCGACCCGCGAGACCGCCGGGCGAACGTCGTCGTCGCGACCGACGCGGGGCGCGCCGCGTACACCGCAGCGCGCGCGTCGGCGCGCTCCGCCGAGGAGGAGTCCCTGCGGCCGCTGAGCGCCGCGGAGCGGGTCGAACTCGCTCGTCTGCTCCGCATGGTCGCGTTCCCTACCGAGCCGTGACCCGGTCGGCGGCCTCGCCCGTGAAGACGACGCGTCCTGCGTTGATCGTCAGGGCGACGGCGTTGCCCCGCAATCCGTCCGCTTCCGCGGGATCGCGGTCGAGAACCGTCAGATCGGCGCGATAGCCCGTCGCGATCCTGCCCACCCGGTCGTCGACGGCGAAGGATGCCGCGGAGTCGATCGTCGCGTGACGGAACGCCGCATCGAGGGGGAGGGACCACTGCGGGTGGTTCGCCGGCAGGCTCGGGTCGAGCGCGGAGCGACGGGTCGTCGCGACGAAGAGGTTGTCGAGCGCCTCGTGCGGCGCGGTCGGCGCGTCGGTGCCGAAGGCGACGAGAGCCCCCGCTTCGCTGAAGAGCGGCCACGCGAATCCCCGCTCCACGCGGTCGTCTCCCAGGACCGCCCGCCAGTTCGACTGGATCGCCGGGTCGGCATGCACGGGCTGAACGGATGCCGTGACGCCGAGCGCGGCCATCCGTGCGGGAGTCTCGTCGGCGACCACCTCGAGGTGCTCGATCCGCGGCCGCCGATCCCACGACGGATTCTCGGCGACGACCCTCTCCAGCACGTCGAGCGCGATCGAACTCGCGCGGTCGCCGATCGCGTGGATCGCCAGCCGCAACTGCACGGCATCCGCGTCGGTCGCCACCCGGTGCAGGCGGTCGACGTCCCACAGGAGGTCGTCGTTGCTGCCGTCGGCATACGGATGCCGCATGGCAGCCGTACACGCATCAATCGTGCCGTCGAGGATCAGCTTGATGCCGATGACATCCAGCCACTCCGTCGACTCCGCGCGCGCGGCCATCGCCCGCCGGACCTGAGCGAGATTCCCCTCGTCGTCGCCGGCGTCGGCGACGAGCCAGTGGGCGCTGACACGCACAGGGAGCGATCCACCGCTCTGCTCGGCGAGGGTCTGCAGCGCACGCCAGTCCGCGCCGTTCATCCCCATATCCACGACCGAGGTCACACCCGCGGCGGCGAAGGCGTCGAGCGCGCGTTTCGCCGAGACGACCCGGTCGTCGTCGCTCGTCTCCCGCGCGATGTAGTCCCACGCGATCTCGTGGGCGGCGCGCTCGTAGAGCATGCCCGCGGGTTCGCCCGAGGCGAGTCGCGCGATGCGTCCGCCGGCGGGATCGGGGGTCGAGGCATCCACCCCCAGAGCGTGGAGCGCTGCGGAGTTCGCCCATACGGAGTGCATGTCGTTGCAGTTGAGGAAGACCGGGATGTCGTCGACCACGGCGTCGATCATGGCGGCGGTGGGCTCGCCGTCGACCGCGTCGAAGAGCCAGCCCTTGCCGACGAGCATCGTCGCGTCCTCGTCGAGCCCTGCACGCGCCGCGACCAGCCGGCGCTGGATCTCGCCGAGGTCGGCGGCGTCGGTCAGCGGGACGTTCGCCAGGCTGGCACCGAGCCACCCGAGGTGGACATGGGAGTCGACGAAGCCGGGGACGACGACGCGGCCGCCGAGGTCGATCGCCTGACCACCGGCGGGAGCGTCGCCGATCGCCGCGATCGTGTCGCCCTCGATGACGATCGTCGTCTCGGGCGAGAGCTCTGCCGTGGCGGCGTCGAGGATGCGTGCGCGGGTGAGGACGGTGCGGTTCACGAGGTGACCTCCGGAACGGGGATGGACATGGGCGTAGGGGTCACCAGCCGGTCTCGAGCACGCGGCGGAGCGCATCGGCGAAGTAGTCCGCGGATGCCTGCGTGAGGACCATCGGCGGCTTGATCTTGAGGACGTTCTGGAAGTCGCCGGTCGGCTGCATGATCACGCCGAGTTCGAGCAGACGCGAACAGATCGCCGCGGTCTCCGCCGTCGCGGGCTCCAGGGTCTCGCGGTCGCGGACGAACTCGAGACCGAGGTACAGCCCCGACCCGTGGACGCGTCCGACGATGGGGTGGTCGGCGCCGAGCGCCTCGAGCCGGCGCTTCAGATGGCTGCCGACGGTGTACGCGTTGCCGGGCAGATCGTCATTCTCGATGACGTCGAGGACGGCCATGCCGACCACGGCGGAGACGGGCGAGCCGCCGGTCGAGGAGAAGAAGTACCCGCCCGTGCGGTAGCGATCGGCGATGTCACGGCGGGTGATGACGGCGCCGATCGGATGCCCGCCGCCGATCGACTTGGCGACGGCCACCACGTCGGGCACAGCGTCCTGCTGCTCGAAACCCCAGAACCACTCGCCGAGTCGGCCGAAACCGACCTGCACCTCATCGGCGATGGCGATGCCGCCGTGCCGCCGGATCGCCGCGTAAACCTCCTGCAGGTAGCCGTCGGGGAGGGCGACACCGCCGGCGTTGCCGAAGTACGACTCGCAGATGAACCCCGCCGGTGCGCGGCCGTCAGCGGCCAGGGCGTCGATCACGGCGACGGCCTCGGGGGCGTAACGGGCGGCATCCACCCCCCGGTGCTCGCCGCGGAAGGAGTTCGCCGCAGCGACGGTGTGCACCCAGTCGGGCCGCGTGGTGAGCGCGTTCGGGTTGTCGGCGATCGACGTCGAGATGGCATCGCTCGCGTAGGTCCAGCCGTGGTACGCCTCACGCATCGCGACGATGTCGCGGCGACCCGTCGACGCCATGGCGAGCCGCACGGCGAGGTCGGTGGCCTCCGAGCCCGAGTTCACGAAGAAGACCGTGTCGAGCTCCTCCGGCAGTTTCGCCGCGATCCGCTCGGCGTACTCGGCGATCGCGCCGTAGTGGAAGCGGGAGTTCGTGTTGAGCAGGTGCATCTGCCGGGTGGCCGCGGCGACGACGTGCGGGTGCGCGTGGCCGACCGAGGCGACGTTGTTGACCATGTCGAGGTAGACCCGGCCGTCGACGTCGGCGAGGTGCTCGCGCCAGCCGCGCTCGATCTGCGGGGGAGTCGAGTAGTAGTGCTCCTGCACCTCGGCGAGGACCCGGTGGCGGCGCTCGAGGACCTCGGCGGACGAGGTTCCGGATGCCGCGGGCTCGAGCCCGAGCGCAGCGGACGGGTCTCCCGCGACCCGCCGCCAGGCGGTGGCGTACTCGGCGGTCGTCATCGCGGGCGGGATCGGCCCGGACGCCCGGTGACGCTGGACGTAGAGGCGGGTCCGCGCCGGGAGGGTGGCGGCGTCGGCATCCATCGGGAGTCCGGAGATGCGGATCGCGTCGTCGCCGTTCGTCCAGGTGAGGACGCCGTCGGAGACGGTGCCGGCTGGAAGCGGGGCGGGGGCGGCGAGCCAGAGCGTGACACCCGTGGGGATCGTTGCCGCCTCGTTCCGGGGCCGCACTGTCGAGCCCGTGAGGATCGGCTGCCACGCCGGCAGAGTCACGGCGCTCGCGCCGAGGTCGAGCGCGCGCAGCGCAGCGTCGTCGAGGGTGGCGGCTCGTTGCCACGCGCCGTCGTCGTTGAGGGGCGAGAGGGTCCCGGCATCCAGCTCGACACGGGCGTCGCCGAGCGAGACGACGGGGCTGCCCTGCCAGGGCTGCGCCGCGCCGGTGGGCTCGAGCGCGAGCGCATCGCGGATCAGTTCGGTGACGACCGGCACCGGCGCGGCGGCCGCGCGCTCGAGGACGCGGAACTCCCGCTCGAGTGCGGTGCTGGCGTACGCGTTGTCTTCGTCGAGACGCACCTGCGCGCGCCCGCTGAGGACGAGGACGGCGCCGCGGAGAACCACGAGAGGCCACAGGGCGACGATCTCGTTCTCGTCGAGCGGCCGGCGGGCGTGGAACGCGCGGATCGCGGGCAGGGTGCTCGTCGCGTCGGCACCGTCGTGGTGGAGCACCGACGACAGCGTCACGGCGAGCTCGCCCACGCGCCAGGATTTCGCCACGTCGCCGAAGTCGATGACGGCGTCGGGGAGGAGGCCCGGGCCCGGCCGCAGGATGTTGTCGTCGGTGATGTCGAAGTGTCCCGCCTGCATCGGCAGGTCGGCCGAGACGGCGTCGAGACTGCTCCGTGCGTCACTCACGGCGCGTTCGACGAAGCTCCGCACGTCGGCATCGGGTTCGCTCGGCAGAAGGGTGTCGACGACGCGTGCGGCGTAACGGAGGTCCCACTGCAGGATGCGGCCGCTCGCGGGGTGCGCGAAGTCGGCGAGGGCGATGCTGACGCGGGCGGACAGCTCGCCCATGCGCTCCACGACAGCGGGGGAGAGGTAGTCCGAGCCCATCAGGGTGCGGCCGGAGATGTTCTCGATGACGCGGGCGTGGATGCGTCCCTCCGACGAGTCCCACCACGTCGACATCGCGCCGTGCGGGCCCGCGACGATCTTCGGGATGCGCAGGGCCGGGTCCCGCTCCGCGACGACGGATGCCGCGGCATCCTGCATCTCGATCTCGCCCTCGCTGAAGACGGGGTTGCTGAGCTTGAGGACGCCGAGCGGCTCGTCGGAGCCCACGGCGAACACGCGGAAGTTCTGGTCCTGCTGGCTGCCGAGGGAACGGAGGTCGACCTCGACGCCGAAGGATGCCGCGAACAGTCGCCTCACCTCGTCGTCGGCGAGGGTCGGGGTGGGCAGTTCCACCTGTACGAAGTAGTCGAAGACCTCGGTCACTGCAGCTCCTGTTACGGGGGTGGGGAGGGAGGATGCGCCGGTCACCGGGGCGAGAGGGTCCGCACGGGCGCCGTGAGGAGCGGAGCGGTGACGTCGAAGGCCGGTCCTCCGGGGACGGACTCCAGGAGCGTCCGGGTGTAGGGGTCCTGCGGGTCGGAGAACACCTCGGCCGTCGGCCCCGCCTCCACGACGCGACCGTGGAGCAGCACCATCACGTGATCGCAGAGCTCTTCGACGACGGCCAGGTTGTGCGAGATGAACAGCATCGTGATGCCCAGGTCCGCACGCAGGCGTGCGAGCAGCCGCAGCACCTCTGCCTGCGTCGAGACGTCGAGCGCGGACGTGATCTCGTCCGCGATGATGACCTCGGGATCGACGACCAGTGCGCGGGCGATGGCGATGCGCTGCCGCTGCCCGCCCGAGAACTCGTGCGGATAGCGGTCCACGGTGTCCTCGCCGAGCGTCACGGCGGCGAGGGCGTCGACGATCCTCTCCCGGTGACGGCGGAGCCGCGCGTGGACGGGGTCGATCGCCTCGGCGAGGGTCTGGCCGATCGTCCGGCGCGGGTCCAGCGAGGAGAACGGATCCTGCGGGATGTACTGCAGGCGTCGGCGGAGCGGCTGAAGGGCCTTCCGACGGACGGTGGTCAGGTCGGTGCCGTCGTAGACGATCGACCCTGCCGTCGCGCGGTGGAGACCGATGATCGTCTTCGCGAGCGTCGACTTTCCCGACCCCGACTCGCCGACGACGCCCACCGCGCTGCCGCGCGCGACGTCGAGGTTCACCTGCGTCAGCACGCGGGCGGTCCGCAGCCCCGAACCGAGGTCGACGTCGAGGCCCGTGATCCGGAGGACGGGCGCGGATTCGGGGGTGTCAGACACGGGGGCTCTCCTCGAGTGGGCGGGGCGTGATGGTGAGGGTGGGCGTGGCCTCCAGCAGTGCCCGCGTGTACGGATGCTGGACCTCGCGCCGCCGCAGCGCCTCGACGTCGAGGCGCTCGACGATCGCGCCGTGCCGCATAACGAGGACGCGGTCGCACAGCGCCTCGACCACACCGATGTCGTGCGAGATGAACAGGACCGCGGTGCCGTGCTCCTGGTTGAGTTTGCGCAGCGCCCGGAGGACCTCGGCCTGCACGGTGACATCGAGTGCCGTCGTCGGCTCGTCCGCGATCAGCAGCTTCGGGTCGGTGACGAGCGACGAGGCGATGGTGGCGCGCTGCAGCATCCCGCCCGACAGCTGGAAGGGATGCTGATCCATCACCGTCTTCGGGTCGCGGATCCGCATGTCGGTCAGCCGGTCGATGAGCGTGGCCTTGGCCGCGCGACGGGACAGCCCCAGGTGGACGCGGGCGACCTCGGTGAGCTGCGCGGACATGCGCAGCGCCGGGTTGAACGTCGATCCGGGGTCCTGGTAGACGAGCCCGATCTCCTTCGCCAACCGCCCGCGGTGCCGGTTCGACAGCAGGTCGAGGTCACCGAGGCGCAGCACGCTCGCATCGACGACGACGCCGTCGGCCTGCAGCCGAGCGAGCGCCATCGCGGTCATCGATTTGCCGGAGCCGGACTCGCCGACGAGGCCCAGGATCTCGCCCGGTGCGATGTCGAAGTTGATGCCGTCGACGAGCGTCGTGCCGTTCGGCGCACGGACGGTGAGCCCGCGAACCTCGACGAGCGCATCGGGCGACGTCGACGTGCCGCGCGGCGTGGCCGGCAGACGCGTCATCCGCCGGTGGTGAGAGCTGCGGGGATCGAGCCACGTTGCGAGACCGTCACCGGTCAGCATCGCCGCGACGCCTGCGAAGACGAGCATCACGGCAGGACCGACGACCTGCAGCGGCTGGTCGTAGACCGCGGGCAGCCCCTCGTTGAGAAGCCGTCCCCAGTCGAAGTCGGGGCTCTGCACACCGAGGCCGACGAAGGACAGGCTCGAGATGTCGAGGAGGGTGAGCGCGAAGCTCGACGCGATCAAGACGAGCAGCGGTCCTGAGATGTTGGGCAGAAGGTGCCGGAAGAACAGCGCGACGCGCGGCACACCGAGCAGGCGTGCCGTCCCGACGAAGTCCCGGGTCGCGACGGCGCCCGTCATGTTGGACGTGATGCGCGCGAAGCTCGGCACGCCCGCGATCGCGATCGCGATGATCGCGGGCACCATCCCGGCTCCGAGGATCGCGGCGATCACGAGGGCGAGGACCAGTGAGGGGAACGCGACGGTCGAGTCGACGATGCGCAGCACCCACTCCCGGACCCGACGGCTCGCGACCCAGACGAGACCGCCGATGAGCACGCCCAGCACGACCGAGCCGACGGTGGCCGCCGCCGCCATCAGGAGAGTCAGGCGGGTGGCGACGAGGGTGCGGGCGAGGACGTCGCGACCGAGGTCGTCCGTTCCCATCAGGTGGTCGGCCGACGGGGCCATGCGGGTGTTCGGACTCACCGTCGTGGCGCTCTCACCCCAGATGAGAGGAGCGACGACGGCGAGCACGATCAGGATGCCGAGCATCGCCAGACCCGCGATGAGAGACACCGGCATCCGTCGGGTGCGTCGTTCAGACATGGGACGAACCTCCGAGGGTGCGCGGGTCGATCAGCCCGAGGATGACGTCGATCAGCAGGTTGATGAGGATCGCGAGGGCTCCGACCGTCAGGACGATGCCCTGGATGACGGGGAAGTCGCGGAAGATGATCGCCTGGACGACCTCGAGGCCGAGCCCCGGCAGGCTGAAGACCGTCTCGATGACGATGGCGCCGCCGAGCATGCTCGCGAGGATGAGTCCCGTGAGGGTCAGCGTGCTCGTCATCAGATTCGGCAGGGCGTGACGCATGTACAGCCGCGCGCCGCTGAGCCGCTTGCCGCGGGCGGTCCGCATGAAGTCCTGATGCAGCACGCCGTAGGTCTCCTGGACCACGACGCGGGCGACGGCGAAGGTCGGTCCCAGGGCGAGCGCCGCAATCGGCAGGACATAGGCGTCGGGTGTCGCCGCCCCACCGGCGGGGAAGAGCTTCAGCCCGATGGCGAAGACGACGACCAGCAGGGTGCCGGCGACGTACGCCGGGAACGAGGCGAACAGTCCCGCGATGGCGCCGAATCCGACCGAGAGCCAGGGCCGGCGGCCACCCCGGGTGAGGACGCCCACGGCCATCCCCACCGGGATCGACACCACGATGACGACCGCGATGGCGCCCAGGGCGGTCGTCGCGGTGTACGGCAGCTTGGTCGCGATCGTGTCGGTCACCGGGGTGTTGTAACGGAAGCTCTGCCCGAGGTCGAAGGTGAAAAGCCCCTTCAGGTACTCGATGAACTGCAACGGGAGCGGGTCGTCGAGGTTCAACCTGTCACGCAGCGCCGCGACGGCCGAGGCCGAGGCGTTCGGGCCGAGGATGGCGACGGCCGGATCGCCGGGGATGAGTGGGACGATCAGGAAGGTCAGGAGGACCAGCAGCGCCAGCGAGAGCACCAGTCCGCCGAAGCGACGGAGGGCGAATCCGCCCCACGTGCTCCGCGCGAGCCGGCGCGCTGCGGTCATCGCCGGTGCGTCGGCGATGACCGAGAGATCGACCCCCGCCATCACCGGACCCCGGCGGCGGCGACCATCGGGGCCTGACGGTGCTGCCAGTCGAAGACCTGCTCGAGCTCGGCTCCGACGCGCAGCAGGGTCGCCTCGTCGTAGGGGCCGCCGACCAGCTGCGCACCCAGCGGCACACCGTTGGAGTCGATGTGGACGGGGAGGGAGATCGCGGGGAGCCCGGCGATGTTGCAGAACGCCGTGAAGGAGATCGTGCGGAACTCGGTGAGTCGAGGGCCGGCCGGGTCCTCGTTGCCCTCGTCGTACACCGACCCGACCCGGGGCGTCGGAACGGCCGTCGTCGGAGTGAGGAGGATGTCGAAGTCTCGGCCCCACTGCGCGGCGACCTGACGGGTCTCCCACTGCAGGAGGGCGGCGATCTCCGCGTACTGGCCGGCGTGGAACAGTGTCGCCCGGTCGTAGCGGTACTTGATGTACGCATCGAGCTTCTCGGGGTCCTCGATGGGGGAGGACCACGTCGAGGCGTTGATGATGAGGTCGGCGAAGCCGCGGGTGGCCCTCTCGCTGAAGAGGAACGGCGACACCGGTGTGACGTGGTGCCCCAGCGCCTCGAGCGCGCGGGCCGTGATCTCGGCAGCTTCGCGGTTCTGCGGATCGACCTCGACACCCGTGGGCGCCTCAAGCAGCAGCCCGACGCGGAGGCGCGGACTGGGGCTGCGGATCTCCTCCAGGTACGGACGAGCGGGAGCAGGAGCGGAATACCAGCCGAGGAGGTCGACCTTGGCGAGCGTGTCGAGGACGCCGGCGGCATCCTCGATCGTCCGTGTGATGGCACCCTCGGTGGTCGAGTGCTCCCACGCCCGGATGTCGTTCGGGATGCGGCCGCGGCTGGGCTTCAGGCCGACGAGCCCCGTCGCCGCGGACGGCACGCGGATGGACCCGCCGCCGTCCGAGGCGTTGGCGATGGGGGCGATGTCCGCCGCCACCGCGGCGGAGGCGCCACCCGACGACCCACCCGAGGTGTACTCGAGGTTCCAGGGATTCCGGGTCTTGCCCCACCGCTGGTTCTCCGAGGCGGTCAGCGCGCCGAACTCCGGGCTGTTCGAGCGGCCGAACAGGACGAACCCCGCCTCCTCGATGAGGTCGACCGTCACCTCGTTCTCCTCCGCCAGCTTCTCGGTGACGGCGAGCGAGGACCAGGTGACCGGCTGATTCTTGACGCTGACGAGATCCTTGATCGGCATCGGCACGCCCTCGAAGGGGCGCGAGGTGTCGCCGCTGCGGAGACGGTCATCGGACTCCTGCGCGCGGCGGAGCACATCGTCGCGGTCGATCCAGACGATCGCGTTGACGTCGGGATTGGCGGCATCCAGTCGGTTCAGGTAGTGATGAGCGGTCTCGACGGCGGAGACCTCGCCCGAGCGGATGAGTCGCGCGAGCTCCGTCGCGGAGATGGAGGAGGAGATCATGGTTCTTTCCTTCGAGGAGGTCAGCCGTTGATGCGGAAGATCGGGTCGTCCAACGCCCCGCCGAGCATCTGGACGCTGAATCCGGGCCGGGACGCGTAGATGAAGGCGTCGTTCAGGAGCGGGAGGGTGTCGGAGCGGTCGACCAGCGCCGCGACGGTCTCGTCGAGCGCCGCGCAGCGAGCCGCGTCATCGGTCGCCGTGTTCGCCGCCGCGAAAGCCGCCTCAGCGCCCTCGTTCTGCACGTCGCCGAAGTTGGTGCCGCCCTGGTCGATCGTGGGTCCGGTGAGGTTGAGCAGGGGGCTGGCCAGCGAGCCGAGGAAGTTGAGGTCCGCGAACACCGTCATGTCCCAGTCGCCGGGCTTGGTGACGACGGTCGTGATCCAGCTGCCGACGTCGGTGTTGTCGAGCTGCACCGTCGCGCCGGCTGCGCGGAGCGCCTCGGCGATGTACTCGTTGCCCGCACCGTTCGGGCCGACGATGGTCGGTGCGACGAGGCGGATCGTCTTGCCTGCCAGCGCCTTCTTGGCGGCGGCGACATCCTGCGCGGGGATCTCGATCTTCGAGTCCGCGACGCACGAGGTGCCTTCTGCGGCGAGGGATGTGAGGACCTTTCCGGTGTCGAGCGACGTCACGTTGCCGTACATCGCCCGGTCGATCGCCGCGATGACGCCCTTACGGGCCGCCTCGTCGGTGAAGACGCTGCCCTCGCGCTCGTTGAAGATGAGGTAGCTGTCCGAGAAGGGGTTCACCGCGACGTCGTAGCCGGCCTGCCCCGTGAAGCGGTCCATCGTGGTCGCCTGGATCTTGCCGATGTCGAGCTGGCCGCCGAGGACCAGGTTGGCCGTCGCCGTCGAATCGGGGGAGACCGAGTAGACGAGCTTCTTCGCCGGCGTTCCGGAGATGTCGGTGGACCAGTCGGGCCAGGCTGTGTAGTCGTCGCGGAGGGTGAACTCGTAACGCACACCCGGTTCTGCCGAGGTCAGGGTGTACGGGCCGGACTCGCCGCCCGTCGCGGTTCCCTGCGCGAGCTTCTGTGAGTCGGTGAGGCCGGCGGGGCAGATGATGCCGCTGCTCGCGACCGACATGGCGTCGACGAGGTAGGGCCAGGGGGTGTCCACGGCGACCGTCACCGTGCCGGCCGCATCGTCGGCGGTGATCTTCGGAGCGGTGTTGCCCGGTCCGAACGTGTAGACGACCTGCGTCGAGCCGCTGGCGGGGCGCGCGAAGTAGTCGAGCGAGTTCTTGACGACGGACGGCGTGATCTTCGTGCCGTCGGCGCAGGTCGCGTCGGTGCGGATCGTGAACGTCGCCTCGGTCGGGGTCGACTCCCACTTCGTCGCGAGGCCCGGGACCAGACCGCCGGCATCCCGTCGCACGAGGGTGTCGTACGAGGTGCGCGCAAGGAGGAAGTCGGGCAGCGACGAGCTGAGGGTGGGGTCGAACGTCGCCGGGATGTCGATCGTCGTCCGGATGGTGTCCGTCTTGGTGGCGGTGGGGCTGGCGGTGGTGGTGCACCCCGTCGCCGTGAGGGCGACGGCGGTGACGATGGATGCCGCAATGGCGGCGTGCCTCTTGTTCATGATGGGCCTCTCGTGGGGGACGCAGTCGGGCGCTGCGGGTCAGATCAGGACTTCGAAGATGTCGATCGTCGTGGCCTCGCCGCTGGCGTGGGCGCGTCCGACGAAGATCGACCGGGTGAGCCATTGGAGCTCGGGGGCCACCGTGCGAAAGCGCGGCGTGGACTGGAAGTAGTCGGGACCGTCGGTGCTCGGACGGACGACGCCGACGTTGTACACGTCGATGACGTGCCCGTCGGCGGTCCGAATGAGGTAGCGGGCTTCGACGTCGTAGGTGCCGTCGGCGCGGGCGACGCACCAGTCGGCGCCGCCGGGGATGATCTCGCCCTCGACGTCTCCCGACACCGGTCCGCCGGTGATGGGGATGTAGTCGAGAACGTCGTCGCCGCGACGTTCCAGCGGGATGCCGGGGTCGACGCGCGCGACGATGCGGAAGCTGAACCGCAGGGCGGGCGGTACAGGTGGAGCAGGTGGAGCAGGGGTCATCGAGCTCTCCAGCCGATCGGGATGCCGCGCCTCATTGCGCGTTTGACCCGAGTATGTCCATAGTGGACGTGCTAGTCAATAACGTTCACTAAACCGTGACGACGCTGACTCGCCGTTGTTACACGACCTCCATCACCCGCGGAATCACGAGGGTGCGACGGGGAAGTGGCGGGTCCCATCTTGTGCAACGAACGCTCAACTCGTGAAACGAAGGAACGTCATGACCGACCAAGCCCACCGGATCGCCCTCGTCACCGGAGCGGGAAGCGCCGAAGGCATCGGAGCCGCCGCGGCTCTCCTCCTCGGCCGGACCGGGATGCGTGTCGTCGTCACTTCGACGACCGACCGCATCCAGGACCGCGTCGCTTCTCTCCGGGCAGAGGGGATCGACGCGGTCGGCGTCGCCGCGGACCTCACCGATTCAGCCGGCGTGGATGCCGTGATGCGAGCGGCCCGCGCTGCGTTCGGCGAACCGGATGTCCTGGTGAACAACGCCGGCATGACCTCGCTCGCCCACCCGGACGAGCCGGCATCCGTCGAGGACATCACGATCGAGCAGTGGCAGGCCCCGCTGGATCGGAACCTCACGACGGCGCTGCGGATGACGCGAGCCGTCGTCCCCGGCATGCGGGCGGCCGGGTACGGGCGCATCGTCAACGTGGCGTCGCTTTCGGGTCCCGTGCAGGCGTACCGGGGCGACGTCGCGTATCACGCGGCCAAGGCCGGGATGGTCGGGCTGACTCGGGCGTCAGCCGTCGACACCGCGGCAGCTGGTGTCACGGTGAACGCCGTCGCTCCCGGGTGGATCCAGACGTCCTCCTCGAGTGCGCACGAAGTGTCGATGGGCGCCGCAACGCCGATCGGTCGGTCGGGTACACCTCTCGAAGTCGCCGCTGCGGTGGCCTTCCTCGCCAGTGAGGGAGCGTCCTACATCACGGGTCAGCTGCTCGTGATCGACGGCGCGAACTCGATCAACGAGGAACGCGCCGTCTGATGCCGTCGTCGTACCCCGCATAGTCAATGTGCTTCACTATGGGGACATGATGTGTCGACGAGGGCGATCGGCCCGGGATCGGAGGACGGCATGACCGAACCCAGCCGAGCGCGCCGCAAGCGCGGGTCGATCAGCCAGACGGAGATCGTCGCCGCAGCCATGCGGCTTCTCGACGACGAGGGGGAGTCCGCGCTCACGTTCTCGCGGCTGGGTGCGGAGCTGAAGTCTTCGCCGACCGCCGTCTACCGGCACTTCGCCAGCAGGGACGACCTCGTGGAGGCTGTCGCCGATCACCTCGATGGGATCTCGCTCGAGGGCTACGAACCGACCGATGACTGGCGTGCCGACCTCACCGACCTCGCGTGGCGCGCGTGGCGGACGGCGGCCGCGCATCCGGCGGCGGCCGCGATCGCGCTCACGACGGTCACCAACGGCATGAATGAGCTGCGGGCGGTCGAGTGGATCCTTCGAGCTCTGGCCGTCGCCGGTGTCCGCGGTCGGCCCGCGGTCGTGCAGTACCAGGTGTACGCAACCACCGTCCTCGGCGCTGCCGCCGCCCACGGCGCGCGGCTCGCGAATGCCGGTGCGCGCGAAGTCGCCGAAGGGTGGATCCAGATCTACGCCCCCGCCGACCCCTCGCAGTTCCCGTATGCCGAGGCGGCCAAGGCGGACCTGGCGCTCGTGAACTACGAGGAGGTCTTCGCGAAACAGCTCGAGATGTACCTCGCCGCTCTGGACCTGGTGACGCGCGACTCCCCGGAGGGCGTCCGCGCCTGAGCCTCGCCCCCTCAGTAGGCTTCGGAAGACGCCAGAAGGGGGAGCCATGGGACTGCGCTACGCGCTGCTCGCACTGCTGCGGGTCGGACCCATGTCGGGGTACGACCTCAAGAAGCAGTTCTCCCTCTCGGTCGGTCACGTGTGGTACGCCCCCGACTCACAGATCTACCCCGAGCTGCGGCGCATGGAGGCCGAAGGTCTCATTCGTGCCGAAGAGGCACCGCGCGGTCCGCGGGCGACCCGGCGACTGTACGAGGCGACACCCGAGGGCGACCGGGCATTCGTCGCCTGGCTCGACGCTCCTCTCGAGTATCAGAGGACGAAGGATGTCGCCCACCTGAAGGCCGCCTACCTCGAGGCCGTCGACGACGGGTCCGCCCGCGCGTTCTACGAACGTCACATCGCGGTGTGGCGGGACGAGCACGATCGGTGGGTCGAGGAGCTGTCGAACATCGACGCGCTCCGAAACCCGATGCTCGTCCGTCGACTCGCGGTGACCGCGGAGTCGGACCGCGCCCGGACGATCGCGTTCAAACGGCACACCTATCAGGGGCTCGTCGCGCGCGCCCGCACCGAGATCGCCTGGGCGGAAGAGGGAATCGCGCTTCTCAGCTGAGGAGCAGTTCGATCTCCGGCGACTCGCCGCCCTGGCCGACGATGCGTGAGACGCAGACGCAGATCTTCGACTCCGCATCCCGCTGGCGTTCGCTGTAGAACACGTCGCGGTGGTCGATGCGGCCCTGCAGACCCAACACACGCGCCTCGCAGAGGCCGCACTCGCCCTTCCGGCAGTCTGAGAGGGCGTCGACACCGGCAGCTTCGAGCGCCTCCAGAAGTGTCTGGTCGGGGCTGACCCGGCAGGAGACTCCCGTCGCGGGGATGCGGACCGTGAACGGCTCGGGGGCGAACCATCCGCTGTTGCCGAAAGTCTCGAAGCGAAGCTGGGCCGGCTTCCGCCCGGCCGCGAGCCACTCGCGGCGGACGGCATCCATCAAGCGGATCGGCCCGCAGACGTACAACTCCGCCGCGGGCGGGACCGACGCGACGAAGGCGGCGACGTCGAGCCCGCTGGACTCCTCACGGATGTGAGGTTCCAGGAGCTCGCCGTGCTCGCGACGCAGGTCGTCGAGGTACGGCATGGCCGCGGCCGACCGGCCGCAGTACGCGAGGCGGTACGGTCTGCCGCTCCCGCGGGCGGCCCGCGCCATCTGCACGAGTGCCGTGATGCCGACGCCGCCGGCGAGGAAGACGACGGGGTCGCGTCCGCCGCGGTAGGCGAAGTCCTGCAGGGGTTCGGTCACCTCGACCGTGTCGCCCGGGCGGAGGGCGTGCATGGCGTCCGCCCCGCCTCGGGATGTCTCGGAGCGGAAGACGCTCAGGGCGAAGGCGCCGTTCGCCCCGACGGGTTCGACGATCGAGTACGACCGCTCCAGCGTGCGATCGGCGAGGCGGAGGCGGACGTCGACGTGCACGCCGGGCGGCGTCGGGCGCGCGCGATCGGGTCGCAGCACGATCCGTTGCACGTGTGCGGCGACGGGGGAGACCTCCTCGACTCGAGCGTTCTGCCAGACGACGGTGTGCGAACTCGCCACGTCACGCCACCGACGTCGACGGCGCTGCGGCGGTGCTCGGCGGAGCGACCGAGGAGCGGCCTTCTGTCGCGAGGAGTCCGTCGAGGATGCGGCGCACCCACATGCCGCCCGCATCGATGTTCAGGCTGTAGAACTCGTAGCCCGGGTTGGCGTCGATCGCGGCTTGCTGGGCGGCCAGCATCCGCTCGTCCTCGCCGAAGACGTTGTGCACGCCGTTGCGGAGCTGCGTCGTTATCAGCTGGCTCTCGAGACGGTAGTTGCGCTGGAACGACCAGAAGTAGTGGCAGGAGCGGTCGGTCTCGGGCGTGATCGTGTTCATCACGTAGCCGTTGACGCCGCGGCTCCGGTCTCCCTCGGGCGCACCGGTGCCCGCCTCGGCGACGCCCACGTCGATGCGGATGGTCGAGGGCGCTTCGAAGTGGATGATCTGCCAGCGATCGACCCGGCCCGAGAAGCCCGGGAAGCGATCGCGCATGTTCTTCAGCCAGAAGGGCGGCGCCTCGATGTCGTGCATCCACCGCTCCACCGTCACGGTCGTGTCGGTGTGGCTGGTGAGGAAGTCCGACTCGCTGAGCTCCGCTTGGCCGATGCTCGAGGAGTGGACGAACTCCTCGTGGGTGAGGTCCATGAGGTTGTCGAGCACCAGCTGGTAGTTGCACGGCGCGTGGATGAGCTCGCCGTCGCCGGTCCAGGCGGCATCCGTCATCTGGTGCATGTCGGGGATGAGGTCGGGGTCGGCGAGGTCGGCGTCACCCGGCCACACCCAGACATAGCGGTATCGATCGACCAGGGGGAAGGCCGGGACGCGGGCACTCGGGTTGATGGTCTCCTGCGCCGGCATCGACGTGCAGCGGCCCGCGGAGTCGTAGCGGAGGCCGTGGTACGGGCACTGGATCTCGTCGCGGCCGACGAGGGTGCCCATCGACAGCGGGGCGAGGCGATGCCAGCAGGCGTCTGCGAGGGCGATCGGGGCGCCATCCTCGGTGCGGAACAGTGCCATCGGCTGCCCCGCGATCGTGCGCGCGAGGGGCTTGCGGCCCACCTCGTAGTCCCACGCGGCCACGTACCAGGCGTTCCGGGGGAAGTCGAAGATCTTCGCTGTCGTCGAACCGACCATGTCACTCCTTCGTGCGAGGTCATTTACCTATGTAGATAGTGATATCGCGGACGCGGCGAACGCACAAGGGCTCGCGCCTGTGAGATGCGTCCCGGCCGCTGTCAGTCGACGCGGCCGCAGGGCGACACGGCGAGGATCTCGAGCGCGGCCGACCCCTCAGCGGCGCGCTCGGTCACGTCGACGGAGACGCCCGATCCCGCCCGATTCAGTCGAGCCGTGGCGAGGGCCACGTCGATGCCGACGGGCTCCATCGCCCAGCCGTCGCCGAGGGCGGTCGGGAGATCCGCAACGACGGATGCGGCGTCCGAGCCGTCGGGGAGGGCGACCTCGCCCTGGACGGTCGCGAACGCGGTGCCGCGGGGACCAGCGGCACCTGCGGCATCCGTCCCGCATGCGGTGGATGTCGCGTCGCCCGCAGCCGTGTAGGTGGAGCCCTCCGGTAGGGCCGCCACGATCTCCGTGACGGCGTCCTCCGCCTGTGCGCGCACGTCGCCGTATGTCGGAGCGTCAGCCGGAGCGCAGGCTGTGAGGGTGAAGAGGAAGGTCCCGACGAGCGCCGTTGCCGCGAGGGACCGGAACGACATCAGCCGTCGCTCTCGTGCGCGAGAGAGGTGAGGAGCAGTCGGACGTCTTTCAGGACCGTTCCGTTCGTCGAGCCGTCGCCGCTGAACAGTCGATTGTGGAGGGTGAGGCCCTGCGACACCATGGCGGTGACATTGCCCGTCTGCGTCTCGGTGAAGCCGGGGTCGACGATCGTGATCCCGGAGAAGTCCTCGGGGCCGACGCCGTAACCGATGTCGCCCACCTGGAAGCCCGCGTAGTAGCGGTTGATGTCGTCCTTCGCCTGCGCTGCGTAGTACGCGGTTCCCGGGGTCGTGGTGTACCCGTCGGTCGCACCGACGCCTGCGGCGAGGAACCGCGCGTCGAAGCGGGCGCCTGCCATCTCGGCCGCGCTCCCGACCTGGGATCCCGCGCTGTGTTCGTAGCTCAGTGTCGGAAGCCCCGGGAAAGCGGCGTGGATTCCCTTCACGATGCGAGCGTAGTTCGCGCCCGCCGCCGTGGCGATCGTGTTGTTCTGCGGCCCCGACGCGAGGTCCATCGAGATCTGTGGCATGGGCGCGGCGAGCACCGTGAAGGCGAGCACGGGCGCCGACGGGTCGGCGTGTCTCACCTGCCAGTTCGCGACGGAGGTGACCGGGTCGTCCACCATGAAACTGCGGAGGGAGGCGTTGGTCCCGGGCACCACGAAGAGGATGCGGGTCGCCACCGCGGCATCCCCTGCCATCTCCACGAGGGCGCCTCGGCCGGGCGCGAAGAGGTAGAGCTGCACGGCCCCCATGACGACCTTCGCCAGATACGTGCGCTCCTGGCGGAGCGGCTCGAGTGCCGCGTCGGTCGGCGTCGCGCTCTGCTGCGAGACCAGCTCGGTCAACATCGAGTCGATCTGCCCCAGCCGCTCGCGCGCCCCGAGCCGGTTCGCTCTCACGCGTGCGTCGGCGGGGATGCCGTCGAGGGATCCGATGACATCGGGCGCGTGGCGGGTCAGGTTCTCCTGCGTTGCGGCGGGCAGGGCGCCCCACCACGACGTGGCCGAGGTGGGTGCGGTCCGGTCGGCGAGGTGCTGCAGGTCGGCGGGCGACATCGTCGCCAACCGGCCCGTCGAGAGCGTCGTGATGTCTCCCGAGGGGAGGTGCTGCGTCGAGCGCGCGGGGACGGGATCGGCATCCCGGTGAGAAGTGGCGCCGGCGGCCTCGGGTGCGTGGCTGACAACGGCGAACACCACGGCGGCTGCGGCGAGCGCAGCGGCCGGATGGGTGATCGCGCGCAGCATACCGCTGATGATACGGGGATGCGGGACCTCGAATGTTTCGCAGATGAGAACCCCCTCATCCTCTTGCGTCCCGGGCGGAGCGGTGAGCGAATCGCGGTGAGATGGATGCTGACCCGGACCGGGGCTGACTCATAGACTTCTGCCGTGCCAGATACCCCCGCAGACGAGGCCCCGCGCTTCAGTCCCGTCATCGCGTTGCTCGCCGTTTCGGCGACGTGGGAGGCGCAGCTGGCCGCCGAGTTGCGTGACCTCGGCATCTCGACCCGCAAGTTCGGCCTGCTGGGCCACATCGGGGCCGAGCCCGGTATCTCGTTCTCCGAGCTCGCTCGTCGATCGCGCATCACCGTGCAGTCCGCTCATGCCGCCGTTCATGCGCTCGTCGACGACGGCCTCGTCGCCGACGCGACCGCGCAGGCGGGGGCGGCGAGCGATCTGAGCGTCACGGAGCGCGGCGCCCAGGTGCTGCGTGACGCGCAGGATCGGTTGGAGCGCTTGGATGAATCGCTGTCGCAGTCGCTCCCTCGGGTCGCGGAGTCGCTCGGCGGTATCCGGGCCGGTGTGATCGAGTGACGCGTCGCGGGGGAGTCCGTCGCAGCGGGATGCTGCGTGCCATCGCCCGTGGCGCACTCGCCGTTCTGCTGACGGCCGCCGGCGTCGCGCACCTCACGGTGCTCCGCCGCGGGTTCCGGATCGCCGTCCCGGACTGGGCGACGCGCCTGTTCCGGACAGACAAAGACACGATCGTCGTCGTCTCCGGTGTTGTGGAGGCCGGGCTGGGCGTCGCACTCGTCGCCCTCCCGCGGGAGCGCCGCCGCGTGGGTCTGGCGGTCGCGGCACTCTTCGTCGCGGTGTTCCCCGGCAACGTCCATCACTGGAGGTCGGGCCGCGACGTCCCCGGGATGGATTCCGACACCAAGCGGTTCGTCCGCCTCTTCTTCCAGCCGGTTCTCGTGGCGTGGGCGGTGTGGTCCACTCGACGCTGACCGGAGCCGCGGCATCCTTCAGGTAGGCTTAAGGTGTGTTCCGCACCCCTGCCTCGATCTTCCGCATCCTCGCCATCGCCGAAGTGTTCTCCTGGACGCTCCTCATCAGCGGGCTCATCGTCCGCGCGGTGGGTGGCCCCGCCGTCGCCGTCACCATCGGCGGTGGCATCCACGGCTTCGTCTTCCTGTCCTACGGCGCGACCGCGCTGCTCGTCGCGCTGAACAATCGGTGGCGCCTCGGCACGTCGGTGCTCGCCGTCGGCTCAGCCGTCGTCCCCTACGCCACGGTTCCCGTCGAGATGTGGCTGCGCCGGAGCGGCCGGCTCGCGGGGGACTGGCGCCTCGAGGAGACGGCGGATCCTCGGGACCGGCGCCCGATCGACCGACTGCTGCGCTGGTTCCTGCGGCACGCCGGCATCCTGATCGCCCTCATCGTCGTGGCGGTCGTCGCGCTCTACGTGATCCTGCTGATCGTCGGTCCTCCCGGCGGACGGTGAGCGTCAGCGACGCGCGGACACCGTCACGGTGAACTTCGCGTCCCGCGCAACCTGACGGGTCGGCCCGACGAGGCGCTCGAGGTCGCCGCGGTACGCCATACCCGAGTTCCAGACGCACCACAGCTCGCCGCCGGGTCGGAGGACGCGCGCCGCATCGGCGAACAGCCGGAACGCGAGCCGATCGGTGAGCGCCGCCCCGCTGTGGAACGGCGGGTTCAGCGCGATGAACGAGGCGGATGCCGCGGGTCGCGCCGAGAGCAGATCGTCACGGACGATCTCGACCCGATCGGCGACACCGTTCGCGGCGACCGTTGCGCGGGCGGAGGCGACCGCGGCGGCGGACTGATCCGAGGCGTACACGGCGGCATCGGGATGCCGGAGCGCGAGGTGAGCGGCGACCGCGCCCGTCCCGCACGCGAAGTCGATGAGCGGATCCTCGGAAGCTCCACCTGCGGGGTCAGCGGGCAGATGCGCGAGCAGCAGCCGCGTGCCGTGGTCGAGGCGAGCCCCGGCGAACGCACCGCCGAAGGCGCGGATCTCGAGATCGCCCTCGCGGCCCGACGCGGGCACGGGATCGTGAGTCGGGCGCGGGTCGCGCGCGAAGAGGACGCGCGACTTCTGCCGCGCGAGCGACACGTCGATCCGGCCGAAGTGCTCGCCGAGCACGTCGTTCATCGCTCGGGTCATGTGCTTCAGGCGGCCGCCCGCCACCACGACGACCTCGGGGGACGCGTGCGTGGCGATCAGGGCTGCGACGTCTCGGAGCGCGTCGAGCGAGCGCGGCAGTCGAACGAGAACGACGCGTGCGCTCCGGACCGCATCGGCGTCGAGCGAGACGACCTGGAGACGATCTCCCAGCCCGAGCGCGCCGGCGTTCTGGACGATCGCGCGTTCTCCGGCCAGAGCGTCCTGGTGCACGCGGACGTCCCGCGCGCCGTCGTGCGCCGCCGCGAGGGCGAGGGCCCCGTGGGTGTCGCCGATGACGGCGATCGAGCCGGCGGGCGCTCCGGCCCGCAGATCGGCTGATTCGTCCAGGATGAGGCGGTCGGCGGCATCCGACGCCACCAGGTCGGGGCCTTCGACGTCGGGGCGACGGGAGAGCCTCTCGAAGGGGAACGGGGCGGGACTCGTCACGTCCCCAGCGTAGGCGAGGGCGCAGCCCCCGACGGGGCGACGCCGGGGGATACTCGGGGGATGAAGACAATCGCTCGCTGGACTCTCGCCGGCGCCATGGTATTCGCCGGTCTCAGCCATCTGTTCTGGGCGCGCAAGGAGTTCCAGGCGCAGGTTCCCGACCTGGTCACCGACACCCTCCCCATCGACAAGGACGGCGTCGTCGTTGCCTCCGGTGCGGTGGAGATGATGCTGGGTGCCGCGCTCGTCGCACTGCCCAAAGAGCGTCGTCGTGTCGGCGTGATCCTCGCCGCCTTCTTCGTGGCGATCTTCCCCGGCAACGTCGCGCAGGCGCTCGGCAAGCGCGACGGCTTCTCGCTGGACAGCGACACCGCCCGCTGGCGTCGTCTGCTGTTCCAGCCCGTGCTGGTTGCCTGGGCGCTGTGGTCGACCCGCGACTGACCCATCCGCACGCACGACGACGCCCTCGACCGAGAAGGCCGAGGGCGTCGTCGTGTCAGGAGGCGATCAGGTGCGCATCCCGCCGGTTCGTAGCCGAGACAGCGCGTCGACCGTGGCGGCGAGGATCAGGACCCCGCCGGTGACGATCAGGTTGAAGCCGGCATCCATTTTCAAGAGGCCCAGCCCGTTGATGATGACCGCGATTACGAGTGCGCCGATGGCGGCGTGGATGAGCCGGCCGCGACCGCCGAAGAGGCTCACGCCGCCGACGACGGCCGCCGCGACGCCCGAGAGGACCACGTCGCGACCCACCGCGCCGTCGACCGACCCGACGCGGGTCTGAGCGAACAACAGCGACACCACGGCGAGGCCAGAGGCGGCGACGAAGCACCACCACTTCACCCACCGCACCTTGATGCCCGCACGACGTGCGGCCTCGGCGTTGCCGCCGATGGCGTATACGTAGCGTCCGAACTTGGTGCGGTCGAGCACGAATGTGCCGATGAACAGGATCGTCAGCACGACGGGCACGATGATCGGGACGCCCTCGATGGCGATGATCGACTGCGATCGGTTCAGATTCAGGACGAATACCGCGGCACCGCCGAAAAGGGCGATGACGATGAGCTTGGCCCACACCAGCGCCATCGGCCGGTTCGGGACGCCCGCCCGTGTGCGACGGCGACGGTCCCAGACCGACAGACCGCCCGAGATCAGCAGAATGACGGCGAGCATGCCCCAGCCTCCCCAGATCGGCAGTCGACCGTTCTGCAGCGCGACGAGCTCGGGCGCCTGGATCGGGTATACTCCTCCCCGCCCAATTATCAGAAGCGCGAGCCCCTGGTACCCGAGGAACAGCCCCAGGGTGACGACGAACGAGGGAATGCCGACCCGCGCTACAAGGAATCCGATCAGGGCTCCCGTAGCGAGACCGATGACCAAGCCGATCGCGAGGGCCAGCGGCCACGGGAACTGGAACTTGACGTTCAGAACCGCGAACGCGGCCACGCCAACGCCGCCGGTGACACCGGCCGAGAGGTCGATTTCGCCAAGGAGCAGGACGAAGACGAGCGCCATGCCGAGAACGACGAGGGATGCCGCCTGGCTCATGAGGTTCGCGAAGTTGATCGGCGTGAAGAAGTACTCACTGAGCACACTGAAGAGGATCACGAGGAGGACGAGACCTCCGACAGCGGGCAGGGCGCCCATTTCGCCGCCTCTCACGCGCTGCAACCAAGCCTTGACTTGGTCGCCGACGCCGCCTTCGATGCCGCTGCCGATGAGGTCGCTCACGACGGGGTCGGGTGCCGCCGCGGTACGGGTGCTGGAGCTCATGCGTCGCCTCCGACGGGGATGGTGGATGTGCCGACGAGCTGAACGCCCGGCGGGATCTTCGTTCCGGTGATGTAACCGACGATCTCGTCGCGATTCGATCCGGCGGTCGGGACCTGCGCCACCATCTGGCCGAGGTAGAGGACGGCGATGTCGTCGGCGACCGCGAACACGTCGGCGAGGTTGTGGCTGATGAGGACCACGGCGACGCCCTGATCGGCGAGGCGGCGGACGAGGTTCAGCACCTGTTCGGTCTGGGCAACGCCGAGCGCGGCGGTCGGCTCGTCGAGGATGACGACGCGGGCCTTCTTCAAGACGGCGCGTGCGATGGCGACGGTCTGACGCTGTCCGCCGGACAAGCTCGAGACCTTCTGTCGGACGCTCTTGACGGTGCGCACCGAGAGGGAGCGCAGGGTGTCGGAGGCATCCTTCTCCATCCGTCCCTCGTCGAACGTTCCTCCGATGATCTCTTCGCGGCCGAGGAACATGTTCTGGACGATGTCGAGGTTGTCGCAGAGCGCGAGGTCTTGGTAGACGACCTCGATGCCGAGGGCGCCGGCCTCGCGAGGAGTGCGAAGCGACTCCTCCTGGCCGTCGATGAGGATCTGGCCGGTGTCGTAGGGCTGCACTCCGGCGAGGCCCTTGATGAGGGTGGACTTTCCGGCGCCGTTGTCGCCGACGAGGGCGGTCACCATGCCCGATCGGACCTGGAGGTCGACGCCCTTGAGGACGCTGACGGGGCCGAAGGACTTCGTGACGTGCCGGAGTTCGATGATGGGTTCGCTCATGCGGGTTCTCCTGAGGAATCGAGGGGGGTCGCGCAGACATAGGGGAGTGGGGATGCCGCGAGAGGCGGCATCCCCACTCCCGTCAGATCACTCGACGCCGAACTCGGTGCACTTGTCGGCGAGGCTGACGCCGGCGATATCGCCGGAGCAGACATCGGCGGCCGATGCGTCACCAGCGGCGACGACGTCCTTGACCGTGTCGGGGCCGACGAGCTGCGGCGTGACCGAGATGTACGGCGTGCCGTCCTCGAGCTTCTGGTCGGCGGTGGGCTTCTCGCCCTTCAGGAGCTCCGTCGCCACCTTGATGGCGGCCTCGGCCTCGTCCTTGACCGGCTTGTAGACGGTCGCGGTCTGCCATCCGGTGAGGATGTTGCGCAGGCCCTCGACGTTGGCGTCCTGGCCCGAGACAGCGACACCCTTGAGGTCGCGGTCCTGGAGGACCTTGATGACGCCGTCGGCGTTCGTGTCGTTGGCGGCCCAGACGCCGTCGACCTTTCCGCCGTTCGCGGTCAGCGCCTGCTCGAAGTTGGTCTGGCTCTTCGCGCCATCCCAGACCCCCGGAGGCTCGGCGACGGGCTTGACGCCCGCGGCCTCCATGACCTCTTTCGCGCCCTTGAGGAACATCGCGGCGTTGCCGTCGGTGGGGTCGCCACCCATGTAGAAGACTGCGGCCGTCTTCGGGTCCTTGCCCGCCGTCTTCAGGCCGTCGAGGACGGTCTGACCCTCGAGGCGGCCCACCTCGACGTTGTCGAACGACACGTAGTAGTCGGCGCCCGCGAAGGGGCGGTCGTACGCGATGACCGGGATGCCCTGGCTCTTCGCCTTAGTGGCGACGCCGGCGGCGGCGCCGTTGTAGTCCACGAGCAGCATGACGCCGCAGCCCTGCGTCATCTGCTGATCGGCGATCGTCGTGTACTTGGCGGTGTCACCCTGAGCGTTCTGGATGTCGACCTCGAAGCCGGCGCCCTTGAGGCCTTCGTCGAGGTACTTGCGGTCGAAGTTCTCCCAGCGGGGCGACGACGCCGCGTCGGGAAGGATGACGCACGCGCGGCCGGCTTCGGCGGGAGCCATACCGCCGCCGCTCGAGCCAGCGGGTGCCGGGGTGCTGGTGCTGGCACAGCCGGCGAGGAGGAGTGCGGCGGCCCCGAGGGCTGCTGCAACGGACAGGGACTTCTTCATCGTTCGCCTTTCGACAGTGAAATCGAGCGAGCGCTACTTCGCGCTTGATGACGATCTTGTTGTGTTCACGAATTGAAGTCAAGATGTGAACATAACGCTTTCGTCACCGTCGACGGTCGGCCCGAACCTCTCTCGACGCGGTGATCGGCGATGCCGCCGGGCTACGTGCGACCGGTGCCCAGGCGGCTGCGGCGGGTGACGGCATCCAACGCCACGGCGAAGACGAGCACGGCACCCGTGACCATGTACTGCACCGCCGAGCTGAGGTTGATGAGGGTCAGCCCCGACGAGATCGCCTGGATGACGACGACGCCGAGGAGCGCGGCGAAGGCGGAGCCGCGTCCGCCGAAGAGCGACGCACCGCCGATGATCGCGGCCGCGATCGCGTTGAGGTTGGTATCCGCCGCGCCGGTGCTCTGATTCGCCGCGGCGAGCCGCGCCGCGGCGAGGACGCCGCCCGTGGCAGCGAGCGCCGAGCACAGCATGAAAACCGACAAGACGACGCGGTCGACCCGGATGCCGGCGCGTCGCGCGGCCTCGATCGACCCGCCCACCGCGAACACCGACCGGCCCCAGCGTGTCCTGGTCAGGGCGAGGTGCGCCACCACGACGAGGACGACGAAGAGGACGAACATGAGCCCGACACCGCGCGACAGGTTCAGGTACCAGGATCCGCCGACGAGTCCGACGAGCAGCAGGGCGCCCCGCACCACGATGACCGCCGTGCGGGTGCTCTCGAGCTCCGCCGCCGCTCGACGCCGAGCGCGGCTGAGGAGCGTTCCCGTGTAGGCCAGGGCCGTCGCCGCCGACAGGACGTAGGACAGCCACGCCGGGAGATACATCTGCTGTGCGAACTGCACGATCCAGGAGTCGAACGGCAGGTTGATCGAACCGGCATCGCCGAGCACCCACAACTGCACGCCCAGAAGGCCGAGGAGGCCCGCAAGGGTCACGACGAAACTCGGCAGCCCGAGCGTCGTTCGGAGGGCTCCGTAGATCGCCCCGACCACGCAACCCGCGGTGATCGCCGCGCCGATCGCGAGTGCGAACGGCCACTGCAACTGCACCCCTCCGACCGTCAGGATCGCGGCGGCGACCCCTGACATCGACCCGACCGACAGGTCGATCTCGCCGATGAGGAGCACGAGGACGATGCCGAGCGAGATCGTCCCCATCGCGGCGCACTGCATGAGCAAATCGCTGAGATGCCGGCTCGTCAGGAAGACCGGGTTGAGTGCCTGGAAGACGATCGCGATGACCACGAGGGCCAGCACCACCGGCATCCGTCCGACATCGCCGGACCGGACCCGCGTGATCGCAAGCCTCACGATGCTCGCCTCGCGGTTCATCGCTCGCCGTCCAGGCGGCGTCGTGCCCCGGCGAGGGGGATGACGGGGGCCCGCGGCTCGTCGGCCGGCGGGAGGGGACGTGCCGAATCGAGCGCTCCGGTGATCGCGGCGATCAGGACCTCGCTCGTCGCGGTCTCGGCGTCGAACTCGCCGTTGTTGCGGCCGAGGCGGAGGACGACGATGCGGTCGGCGACGGCGAGGACGTCGGTCAGGTTGTGGCTGATCAGGATGACCCCGTGCCCTCGGTCGCGGAGGCGCTCGATGAGATTCAGCACCTCGGCGGTCTGCGCCACGCCGAGCGCCGCGGTCGGCTCGTCGAGGATCACGATGCGGGGTTCGCCGATGAGCGACCGCGCGATCGCCACCGTCTGGCGCTGACCGCCCGACAGGGTCGAGACCGGAACGCGGACGGAGGGGATCTTCGCCGCCAGCTCGCGCAGCAGCATCCAGGTCCGCTCTTCCATCGCGACTTCGTCGAGACGACCGCGCTCGAGCAGCTCCCGGCCGAGCCACAGATTGGCGACGACATCGAGGTTCTCGCAGAGCGCGAGGTCTTGGAAGACCGTCGCGATGCCGAGGTCCTGCGCGTCTGCGGGGCTGGAGAGCTGGACGATCTCGCCGTCGAGCTCGATCGTGCCGGCATCCGCGGGGTGCACCCCGGCGAGCACCTTCACGAGCGTCGACTTGCCCGCGCCGTTGTCGCCGACGAGCGCGACGACCTCACCCTCGCGAACGCGGAAGTCGACCCCGTTCAGGGCGCGGACCGCGCCGAAGCGCTTGTCGATCCCGCGCATCGAAAGGACATGGTCGCCGGTGCGACGGGGGGAAACGCTCACGCGGAGTGCTCTCATTCCAGGCCTGCGGCGGCGCAGGCCTCGGCGTAGGGGGGCGTGCAGATGTCGTCGACCGTCCAGAAGCCGTCGGCGACGACGGTGGATGCGATGTCGTCGACCGTGACGGCGACGGGGGTCAGGAGGGTGGCCGGGATGCCGTCGATCGTCGTGTCGCCCTTCGGGCGCTCCCCGGCGGCCAGAGCCGTCGCGACGTCGGCGGCGATCGTCGCCTGCTCGCGGATCGCCTTGTAGACGGTCATGTACTGGTCTCCCGAGACGATCCGCTGGAGAGCGGTCAGCTCGGCATCCTGCCCCGTCACGATCGGGAAAGGGGTGACGTCGGCGGCTCGGAGAGCGGCGATCGCGCCGCTCGCGGTGCCGTCGTTCGCGGCGTAGACGGCGGCGACATCGTCGCCGTATTGGGCGAGCTGGCCCGCCACCCAGGACTGCGCCTTGTCAGGGCTCCAGTCGGGGGTGTCGTACTCGGCGAGGATGTGGAGTCCCGCCTCGGCGATCACCGAGCGGGCGCCGTCACGGAACTGCGCGGCGTTGCTGTCGGTCGGTGCCCCGTGCACCATGAGGATGCCGCCGTCCGCGCGGCCTTCCTTCTCGAGCCCCGTCACGAGGGCCTCCGCCTGCAGCTCGCCGACGCGCTCGTTGTCGAACGAGACGTAGTAGGCGGGCTTCCCGCCGCCGACGATCATCCGGTCGTAGGCGATGACCGGGACTCCCTCGGCTGTCGCCGCCGCCAGAATGGATGCCGCGGCCCGCCCGTCGACGGGATCGAGAACGAGCACGGCTGCCCCGGCGGCGAGGGCCGACTCCGCCTGCTGCTGTTGGCGTGCGGCATCCTGATCGGCGTTCGTGTAGAGCACCTGCGCATCGCCGAGCTCTGCGATGCGCTTCTCGAAGACGGGGCGGTCGAACGTCTCGTAGCGCGCCGTCTTCTTGTCGGGCAGGAGCAGCGCGATCGTGGTTCGCTCGGGTGAGTTGTCGGGCACGGCGCAGCCCGACAGAGCGGCAGCGGAGGCCGCCGCGACGAGGACGGCGGAGATGACTCGCTTCATGCGGGGAACGCGACCAGATCGGCGTCGACGGTCACGTGGTCGAGCGCGAGAGCGATGGCTCCCCGGGTCTCGGCCCACTCCGCAAAATCGGATGCGACGATCTCGGGCACGGCGCCGCCGAGGACGGAGCGCTCGAGCGCGTGACGGAGTGGTGCGAGGAGGATCTCGCCGGCGCGCGCCAGCTCGCCGCCGACCACGATGCGTTCGGGGTCGATGAGGTTGCAGAGGCTCGCTGCGGCGATGCCGATGTGGCGGCCGGCATCCGCGATCGTCCGCTGCGCCGCGGCGACGCCGTCGCCCGCTGCGGTCACGAGGTCCCGGAGGCGATGGATGCCGTCGGCGTCGCTGAACCCGGCGAGGAGTGCGGGGCCGGCGGCGACCGTCTCGAGGCAGCCCCGGTTGCCGCACCGGCAGAGCGCGCCGTGCTCGTCGATCGTCATGTGCCCGATCTGACCGGTGCGGCCACTCGCCCCGCGGAACAGCTCGCCGTCGACGAGGAGCCCCGCGCTGATCGAATGGCCGACCGTGACGTAGACCGATGACGACGCGCCGCGTGCGGCGCCCTCTCGCGCTTCAGCGAGGGCGCCGAGATTCGCTTCGCTGTCGACGTGGACAGGGCGGCCGATCCGAGCAGACAGGCTCCGGGCGATGTCGACGCCGTCCCAGCCGGGGAGCAGGCCCGGCGTGGAGATGATCGATGTCCGCGGGTCGACCGGGGCGGGGATCGCGAGGCCCACCGCGAGGAGGTCGGACAGCGACCCGCCGAGGCCTTCGACCATGTCGCCCAACAGCAGGCTGAGGCGATCGAGCTCGGCGTCGTGCCGGTGATCGAGCGCGAGGGGGAGCGACGTCTCGGCGACGACGGAACGGGTCGCGTCGGCGATGGCGACGTGCAGCTTGCGCGTCGAGAAGTGCGCGCCCGCGACCAGGCCCACCTGTCGTGCGAGCGACACGAGCGTGGCGCGGCGACCACTGCGCGACGTGAACGAGGTGTGGAGCACACCCGAAGCGGTGAGCTCCTTCACGATGTTGGACACCGTCGCGGGGGACAGGCCGGTCGCACCGGCGAGCTCGATCTGCGTCAAGCGCCCATGCCTCTTGAGCGAATCGAGCAATCGTGCACGATTCGCTTCTCGCAGTGAGGACTGCGATCCGGGCTGAGTTGACCGGCGAGCCACGGGGCCACCCTACAGGGCTCGGGCGCCGGGCGACCGGCATCCGGCCGCTGCAGCCGTCAAGCGCTCTCGACGGCGCGCACCCGGACGATGTTGGTCGTCTCGTCGAGTTCGGCGATCTGCGGGTGATCCTTGACGAAGTCCGAGAATGAGCGGTGCCCGTGCGCCTTCTCGCTGAAGGACGGATCCATACGCTTCATGAGGTTCTTGACCGCCGACAGGTGCACCCACTCCTCGTCGGTGCGGACGTGCTCGAGGCGGAGCGCGCGCGAGAGCAGCTCGCCCACGGGGTCGGCGGCGACCTTGCGTCGGCGGCGGCCCGTCGCGGGCGCGGTCTCGGGGGCAGGCTCGGGCTCGGGGACGGCGACACCGGGGAGGGCGTCGTAGGCGTCGAACTGGTCGCACGCGGCAGCGAGCGATTTCGCGGTGGAGCCGGCGACCCCCACGGCCACGACGTAGCGCCCCAGGCGCTTGCACCGCTGGGCGAGCGGGACGTAGTCGCTGTCGCCCGCCACGATGACGACGTGCGTGAGGTCTTCGAGGCGGAACAGATCCTCGACCGTGTCGACAGCGAGGCGGATGTCGGCGCCGTTCTTCGCGTACGCGGCTGCCGGGAACAGCTGCACCAGGTCGACGGCGCGCGCGACGAGCTGCTGCCGGTAGAGCGCGTTGACGGGCGACGACCAGTCGGCGTAGGCCCGGGTGAGGACCAGGGTGCCGAAGGATGCCGCGTAGTCCATGATCGCGCCCACGTCGATCATCGCCGCGGCGAGGCGGCCGGCGATCTCCTGCTCGTCGGGGTCGGCTGCGATCCGCTGCCGGTCCCGTGAATAGCTGTTGCGCCCGTGCACCCGGTCGTACCAACTCATGACGATGTTGTCGAAGTCGAGGTAGACCGCGACACGGGGGATGGAGGAATCCGGCATCCCCCCAGTCTTACAGCTTGTGCCCTCGAGGTGTTCCCGGAACGCCCGCTCGGCGGGGTGGAAAAGGGATGCGGCGTTTCACCGCTGACTCATAGACTCTGGCGCATGCCGTACCTGATCTCGTTCCTCGTGCTCGCGGGCATGATCTTCGCGCTCATCGACATCATCACGAGGGATCAGAGCCTTGTGAAGCACATGCCGAAGACGGTGTGGCTGTTCGTCGTCATCCTCTTGCCGTTCCTCGGGACGGTGCTGTGGTTCGCCATCGGGCGCGAGTACCCGCAGCGGGAGGTCCGTCGACCCCCGCAGTTCGCACCCTGGGCGACGGAGCCGGCGGCACCGCCCATGCACCGTCGGGACGCGCGGTCGACGGAAGAGCAGCTCGCCGACCTCGAGCGAGAGATCGAAGAGGAGCGGCTGCGCGCCGAGCTCGCGCGGCGGCGTCGCGAACAGGGCGGCACGGCCTGAGGTCCGGATGGACCCTCGAGGTCACGACCGGGGGTAGATGACCCCGATCTGACGACGGATCTCGTCGAGGGTCCCCATGATCGCAATGCTCTCGGCGATCGGCAGGAGGTCGCTGTCGGTGCGCCCCTCGGCGATGAGCTTCTCGGCGTAGAGGGCCTGGAATTGCATGCCCCGACCCTCGATCTCGGTGCGGAACTCCTCGACGAGCGTGCCGTCGAGGTCGAACACGCGGAACGAGGTCGGTGCGTAGAACACGCCGTCGATCTCGATGCGCCCCGTCGTCCCGACGATCTGGGCGGCGTTGGCGCCGGCACCTCGCATGGACGTCAGGAGGGAGGAGACTCCGCCCGAGGCGTGGCGGACCGAGATCGCCACGTCGGTGTCGGCCCCGGTCTCACCGAGCCGGCCCGACGCGCGGATCTCGTCGGGCTCGCCGAGGATGTCCCACGCGAACGACACGGGGTAGATGCCGAGGTCGAGGAGTGCGCCACCGCCGAGCGACAGGTCGTTCAAGCGGTGGGCCGGGTCGGTCGGGAGATTCTGGGTGTGATCGGCGCTCAGGACGCGCACCTCGCCGATGATGCCGGCGGCGAGGATCTCGCGCAGGCGCACCATGTGCGGCAGGTACCGGGTCCACATCGCCTCCATCGCGAGGAGGCCGTGGTCCGCCGCCAGATCGCGGATCGCGACCGCCTGGTCCGCGTCGAGGGTGAGCGGCTTCTCGATCAGGACGTGCTTGCCGTGCTCGAGGGCCAGGGCCGCGGCCGGCAGGTGGTGACTGTGCGGCGTCGCGATGTAGACGATGTCGACCTCGGGGTCGGCGACGAGCTCCTCGTACGAGCCGTGAGCCCGCGGGATGCCGTAGGTCGTGGCGAATTCCTGCGCCGACTCCAGCCGGCGGGATCCGACCGCGCTGACGGTGAGGCCGGCGGTGTTCAGATCGGCGGTGAAGGCGTGCGCGATGCCACCGGTGGCCAGGATTCCCCATCGAAGAGCGGTCATGTCCCGAGCCTATCGGCGGCGCGCGTCGACCGGATCTAGAGTCGGATCGTGGCCCGCACCCCCGACTCCGCCCTCGGCCGCTTCCGCGAGCTCCTCCGGATCCCGACGGTGTCCCTCGACCCGGACGATCCCGAGGCGGACGGCAGCGCATTCGTCCGATTCCGTGACACGCTCGCGAGCCTGTACCCGGCCGTGCACGCCTCCCTCGATCGAGAGGTGGTCGCCGGCTACTCGCTGCTGTACCGCTGGCGCGGGACGGATGCTGCATCCCCGCTCGTCCTCATGGCGCACATCGACGTCGTCCCCGTCGTCCCGGCGGAGTGGGACCACGACCCGTTCGGCGCCGAGCTCGTCGGCACGGGCGATGCCGCCGAGGTCCACGCGCGCGGTGCCGTCGACGACAAGGGATCGCTCGTCGCGATCCTGGAGGCGATCGAGTCGCTCGTCGCCGAGGGGTTCACCCCGACGCGCGACGTGTACCTCGCCTTCGGGCACAACGAAGAGGTCGCCGGAGACGGCGCACAGGCCATCGTCGAGGTGCTCCGTGCCCGTGGCGTGCGGCCCTCGCTCGTGCTCGATGAGGGTGGCGCGGTCGTCGAGGGCGCTCTGCCGCGGGTGGCGGTCCCGACCGCCGTCATCGGGGTCGCGGAGCGCGGGGTCATGACCGTGCACCTGACCGCCCGCGAGCTCGGCGGGCACGCGTCGACGCCCCCGCGCGACCCGGCCACCGCGCGGCTGGCCCGCGCGGTGCTGCGGCTGCACCGGCGACCCTTCCCGACGCGTCTCGTGGCACCCGTCCGCGCGATGTTCGAGACGGTCGCCCCGTACACCGCCGGCCCCCTCCGCCACGTCTTCGCGAGCATCGGGGTGACCGGGCGCGTGCTGGTGAAGGTCTTCCCCCGCCTCGGCCCCGAGCTCAACGCGCTCGTCCGGACGACCGCGGTGGTCACCGAGCTCACGGGTGCGACCGGGGCCAACGTGCTGGCGACGTCGGCGCGGGCGAGCGTCAACGTGAGACTGCTGCCGGGCGACACGGCCGCGTCGGCGGTCCGCCGCATCCGGAAGGTCGTCGGCGACCCGCTCGTCGAGGTCGACGTGGTCTCGGCATCCGAGCCCTCGCCCGTTTCGGCGTGGTCGGGTGCGGCGTGGGAGCGGCTCGTGGCGGCGACACGGTCGGCGCTCGGTCCGGACGTCCTCCCGACGCCGTACATCCAGCTCGGGGCGAGCGACAGCCGGTGGTTCACCGAGATCAGCGATCACGTCTACCGCTTCACGCCGTTCCATCTGACCCGGGGCGAGCGCGAAGCGCTCCACTCGCACAACGAGCGGATCCGCGTCGGATCGTGGCTGCGCGGCATCGAGTTCTACCGCGACCTCGTGCGCGCGAGCTGACTCAGCCCGCGAGGGCCTTCGAGATCCGCTGGAGCGAGACCGGCTCCGCCGTGCCGAGTCGCTGCGCGAACAGGCTGATGCGGAACTCCTCGAGGAGCCAGCGCGCGTGGACCAGGTGCGCGGGCGCGTTCGCGGCGAGCGGGAGGGTGCCCCCGGCATCCGTGAACAGCGCGGCAGCGCGCTCGTACTCGGTCATCCGCTGCCGGTCCCGGCCGGGGTTGTCGGAGAGGGCGTCGACGCGCTCCTTCGCCCCCTGCAGGTAGCGGGGCAGGTGTGCGAGGCGAGCCACGCCGGTCCGCGAGAGGAAGCCCGGGTGGACGAGACCCGCGAGCTGTCCCTTCACATCGCCGAGGGCGGCAAGCAGGGTCATCGAGTTCTGCTGCTTCACGGCGCGTTCGACGTCGCGCTGCAGGGTGAGGATGCGGGCGGCGAGGGAGACGGTCTGGAAGAGCTCGTCGACGATCCGGGCGGAGAAGGCGTCGCGCGAGGCCGTGAAGGCGGCCTCGGTGCGGATGACGGCATCGCCCATGACGGCGTCGGCGACGGCGACGCGGGCGTCCTCGATCAGGGCTTTCGCGGACGGGTACGGCGAGGCGGCGAGAGCGAGCTTCTCGGGCGCCGTCAGATGATCCATGACGTAGGCGGTGGGGGAGGCGACGGCGAGGAGCAGCAGCCGACGGGCACCCGCGCGGGTGAGCTCCGCAGCGCGCTCCGGGGTCGCCTCGATCCGGAGGGTGACGGCGTCCTTCGCGTCGGCGAGGGCGGGGTAGCCGCGGACGACGCCGCCGGCCACCTTCGTGTCGACGACCTCGGGAAGATCTCCCACGTCCCACGTCGTGATGCCGGTGCGTTCGAGGGGAGCGCTCGCGGCGGCGACGGCACGGGCGGGGGATGCCGTCGGTGTCGCCTCGCGCCGCGGCGCCAGTGAGCGGGCCACCGACTCCCGCGCCCGGCCGGCGAGGCGGTCCTGCAGCTCGCGGAGGTCACGGGACGACCCCACGGTGCGTCCCCGCTGGTCGACGGCGCGGAACGAGACGGTCAGGTGGGCGGGGACGCGCTCGAGGTCGAAGTCGCGCTCGGTGACAGGCTGGTGCGCGACGCGCTGGATCCGGGCGGCCAGGGCCGCACGGAGAGTGGATGCCGGGAGCCCGTCGGTGTCCTCCGGGCCGGACCCGCGGATCTCGTCGCCGAGGGTCGTCGCCCAGTCGGCCGCGGGCACGACGTGGCGGCGGATGGCCTTGGGGAGGGCCTTGATGAGCCCCGTGACGAGTTCGTCCCGCATCCCGGGAACCTGCCAGTCGAACCCGTCGGGGCGCACCTGCGCGAGCAGGGCGAGCGGGATGACGACGCTGACGCCGTCGTCGGGAGCGCCCGGCTCGAAACGGTAGGCGAGCGAGAGCACCTGGTCTCCCTGACGCCAGCGCGTCGGGAAGTCGCGCTCGTCGGTGCGGGCGGACTCGCCGAGCAGGTCGGCCTCGGTCATGTCGAGGAGCTTCGGCGTCCGCGGCTGCGTCTCGCGCCACCACGTCTCGAACGAGCGGACGTCGAACACGTCGTGGGGGATGCGGGCGTCGTAGAACGCGTACACGGCCTCGTCGCCGACGAGGATGTCGCGGCGCCGCTCCCGTTCCTCGATGCGCTCCAGCTGGCGGCGGAGTTCACCGTTGCGACGCTCGAACGCGGTGAGGCGCTTGTCGAGGTGCTGGCTGTTCCACTCGCCCTCGACGAGCGCGTGACGTAGGAACAGCTCCCGCGCCAGGTCGCGGTCGCGACGGGCGAGCTGGACGCGACGGCGCGGGATGATCTCGACGCCGAAGAGCGTCACCTTCTCGGCCGCGACGGCAGCGCCGGCATCCTTCGACCAGTGCGGGTCGCTGAGACTGCGGTTCGCGAGGTCGCCGGCGAGGTCCTCCGCCCACGCCGGGTCGATCGCGGCAACGGTGCGGCCGAACAGCCGCGAGGTCTCGACGAGTTCGGCGGCCATGACCGCGTCGGGCGAGGCTTTGCGCAGCCCCGAGCCGGGGAAGACGGCGAACGACGCGCCGCGCGCACCGCGGTACTGCGGCAAGGGCTTGCGCGCGTTCTTCTTCGCGGGATCGGTCGTGACCGAGCGGGTGTCGAGGATGCCGATGTGCGAGAGGAGTCCCGACAGGACCGCGCGGTGCAGCGCGTCGGGATCGGCCGCTCCGGCTTCTTGGCGCGGGGCATCCTTCGGCGCACCCGAGCGCGAGAGGGTCGAGAGCTGACGATGAACGTCGAACCACTCACGGACACGCACGTAGTTGAGGTGCTCGCTGCGGCAGAGCCGGCGGAACGCGCTCGAGCCGAGCTCGCGCTGCTGCTCGCGCAGGTGGTTCCAGAGGTTCAGCAGCGTGAGGAAGTCGCTCGTCGGGTCGACGAAGCGGGCGTGCAGACGGTCGGCTTCCTCGCGGCGCTCCTCGGGGCGCTCGCGGACGTCCTGGATCGACAGGCCCGACACGATCGCGAGCACGTCGCGCGAGACGCCGAGCTTCTCGGCCTCGAGCAGCATCCGCGCGAAGCGGGGGTCGATCGGCAGTCGCGCGATGCGACGACCGAGGCTCGTCAGACGCAGCGCGCCGGTGCGGCCGCCCACGGCGCGGAGCTCGGTGAGGAGTTCGACCGCGGCCTTCACGCCGCGGCTGTCGGGCTTCGTGAGGAACGGGAACTCGGTGACGTCGCCGAAGCCCAGCGACAGCATCTGCAGGATGACCGACGCCAGCGAGGTGCGGAGGATCTCGGGCTCGGTGAACTCGGGCCGCGCCGTGAAATCGTCCTCGGCGTAGAGCCGTATCGCGATGCCCGCCGATGTGCGCCCGGCACGCCCGGAACGCTGCTGCGCCGACGCCTGCGAGATCGCCTCGATCGGCAGGCGCTGGATCTTCGACCGCACGCTGTACCGCGAGATGCGCGCCGTGCCCGTGTCGACCACGTAGCGGATGCCGGGAACCGTGAGGCTCGTCTCGGCGACGTTCGTCGCGAGGATGATCCTGCGGCGGACCCCCGCCACGTGCGACGGCTCGAATACGCGGTGCTGTTCCGCCGACGACAGCCGTCCGAACAGGGGCAGGACCTCGGTGGGACGGGCATCCTTCGCGTAGAGGCCGCGGACGGCATCCATCGCATCGCGGATCTCGGCCTCGCCGGGAAGGAAGACGAGCACGTCGCCGTCGGGCTCGCGGTCGAGCTCGCGGAGCGCGGCGAGCAGGCCGTCGACGTCGTCCTCGGACTCGTCGTCGTGTGCGCGGTAGCGGATCTCGACGGGATACGTGCGTCCCGACACCTCGATGACCGGGGCGGGCACGCGTTCGCCGTCGGGGGCCGTCGCCGCGAAGTGGGCGGCGAAGCTCTGCGGGTCGATCGTCGCCGAGGTGATGATCACCTTGAGGTCGGGGCGTTCCGGGAGGATGCGGGCGAGGTAGCCGAGGAGGAAGTCCACGTTGAGCGAGCGCTCATGGGCCTCGTCGACGATGATCGTGTCGTAGCGCCGCAGCAGCCGGTCGCGGTGGATCTCGTTCAGCAGGATGCCGTCGGTCATCAGCGTGACCTGCGTGGCCTCCGTCACCTCGTCGGTGAAGCGGACCTTGTAGCCGATCGCCCCGCCGAGGGGCACCTGTACCTCGTGCGCGAGGCGCTCGGCGATCGATCGCGCAGCGATCCGTCGCGGCTGGGTGTGGGCGATGCGGGTGCGCCCCAGCTCGAGGCACATCTTGGGCAGCTGCGTCGTCTTGCCCGAGCCCGTCGCGCCGGCGACGATGACGACCTGGTTCTCCGCGATGGCGCGCGAGATCTCCTCCCGAGCGGCGCTGACGGGCAGCTCCGGGGGATACGAGATGACGGGGGCGGGTGCGGACACAGCCTTCGATGCTATCGCGCAGGCGGATGCCGGCGGCCCCCGTGCGTCAGGCGGGGGCGGTCAGCGGTCGGCGGTCTGCGCGGCATCCAGCAGCGGAAGATCCGCCGCTGTCACCAGGCGTGAGAGCACGGCATGCTCGACGAGGCGCGCACGACGATTCGTCGCGAGCTTGCCGGCAGCGCCGCGAAGGCCCTGGACGCCCTCACGGTCGAACTTGTCGCACACGTTGTCGAGCTTGCGGTTGAAGGTCGTGAGCGGCCAGCCGAGACGTTCGGCCGCCTTCGCCGACGACGGGATCTGGCTCGAGCCCATCATCCCGCCGCGGAGGATCGGTTCGCAGAGCGCGATGAGCAGGAGGCGCTGGGTGGCGGTCAGTGGGACGGCTCCGATCGTCGTGCCGCCATCGGTGCCGTCCTCGTCGGCCGCGGATCCACGACCGGTGAACCTGGCCGCCCCGTTGCGGATCGTGAACTCGTAGGTGTACGCCCCGGCCGTGAACATGACGACGAGCTCGGGGAAGACGAGCGGGACGCGCGTTCCCGGGCCCAGCATCGCCTGGTAGGCCCCGTCGGCGGTCGCGAGGGCGACCGAGATCGATCGTCCCGTGTTGGTGAGCCACCACAAGCCCTGGCCCGATTCGATCTCGAGCAACCGGCGATGGAGGTACGGGTTCGTGTCGATCACGAGGTCGGCGTCGCGTCCGATGGAGAAGGTTTCGCCCGGTGTCGGGTGGAACCACTCCCCGCAGAACTCGATTCCGAGCTCGGCGGCCTCGGTCTCGGCCGTCAGTTCGATGTCCTCTGCCATCACATTCCCCCTTGAAAGATCACGAAGATGCCCCACGCGGCGCCCGCGACGACCACCGCACCCGCGAGTGCGGCCACCGCGATTCCGCCGCGGCGGGCGCGTCGCCTCGGTGCGCGCGGGGTCGCCGCGGGCGGAGGCACCGGAGCGCGCCGGACGGGCGGTGCCGCCGCGGCGGTCCGCGGCACGTATACGGACTGCGAGACCCGTACCCCGGGTGCCGATGCGGTGCGGGGCGTATCGGCTCGCCCGTGGGCGATCGCTGTCGACGGGGCATGCCTCGCGACGCGACGCTCGGTCACGCGCGTGCCTTCGTCCGTCCGGCGATCGGCGATCAGCGTCTCGTCGTCGGGTGCCCGGTGGCCGGCGAGGCGCGTCTCGTCGTCGGGGTCGGCGCTCCGCGGCACGCGGCGCGTGAGGTCGTCGAGTGGGTCAGTCATGACGTCTCCGACGCGACGGCACGGTTTCGACCTCGATCGTTCCGGTCGCCGGTTCGCTCGAGACGAACCCCCCGGTCGTGTCTTCGAGGCGGGGGTGGATGCCGCCGCCCACCACGTCGATCACGATCGCCGTCACATTGTCCCGCCCGCCGTGCGCCAGCGCCTGCGCGACGAGGGCTCCCGTCGTCTGCGACGGGGAGGCGCCGGAGAGCAGGCCCGCGCGGATCGCTTCGTCGGTGATCTCTCCCGACAGACCGTCCGAGCACACCAGGAGGCGCTCGCCGGTGACGACCGGGAGGAGCCAGAAGTCGGCGGGGCTGTGCTCGCCGCCGACGGCCCGAGTGATGACGTTCCGCCCCTCGAACGTCGACATGTCCTCGCGCGCGAGACGGCCGGCATCCACCATCTCCTGCGCGATGGAGTGGTCGACGGTGAGCTGTTCCAGGCGCTCCGAGAGCAGGCGATAGACCCGCGAGTCGCCGACATTGACGACGAGCCACCGGTTCTCGCCGTTCTGCTGCACGGCGACGACGCCGGTGAGGGTCGACCCCGCGCCGCGCGTGGTCCCGCGGGAGATCGCGCCCACGGCCGCATGCGCGGAGCGGACCGCGTCGGCGACCTCTTCGGGGGTGACGTCGCTGCGGCCCACGAAGTCCCGGAACGCGTCGACGACGGCGGCCGACGCCAGGTCGCCGGCTTCGTGACCGCCCATTCCGTCGGCGACGACGAAGACCGGGAAGCTGGCGAGGTGCGAGTCCTCGTTCACGCGACGACGAAGTCCCGTGTCGGTGAGCGCGCCGCTGATGACGTCGAACGGATGGAGCGGCTCGGCGGAAGCGGTCATCGCGATCCCGCGTCGAGAGTGAACTCCGCGTCGCCGAGCAGGAACCGACCGGTCACGGTGACGGGAGTGCCGACGGCGATCTCGGTGTCGCCGTCCCCGACGATGACGCCGTTGGTCGAGGAGAGGTCGGTGATCGTCCACGAATCGTTCGTGCGGCGGAGCAGGGCATGGGTCTTGGAGACCGTGCGGGTGGCGTCGTCGACCGCGATGGTCTGCGCGTCGGGCGCGTCGACGGGAGGAGCGGGGTGGCGGCCGAGGACGGCGGCGTCGGCCGAGAGCCCGACCGTCTGTCCCGTCGGCAGGCGCAGGGTCGCGGCGGGTCGGCGATGAGCGGCGAGGACGGTGTGTTCGTCGACCTCGGCGTCCGCCACGGGGGGCGGGGTGGGTGCCGCGGCCGGCGGGAACACAGGGGGAGCCATCGGCGCCGAGGGGGCCACCGAGGGCGGGGACCACGGCGAGATGACGGGCGATGCGGCGGCGGGCGCTGGCGCAGGAGACGCAGGAGCCGCGGCGGGGATGGACACCGGGGACGCCGGCGGCGGCGGGGCGAACGTCGTCGTGTCCACAGGAACCGCGACGGGATCGCCCGTCGCCGGCTCCGCCGCGAAGGGCGTCGGGGGAAGTCCTCCGCGGGGGACGCCCTGCCAGCGGGCGGAGCCCCACCCGATGATCGACGCCCAGACGGGGAGGAGGATCGCGCCGAGGGCCGCGAATCCGCCGCCGCGCCCGAATCCGCGGGAGAGGGGCCCCATCATCCGCAGCATCAGGATGAGGACGGCGGCGAAGAAGGCGAGGAAGAGCAGGAGCGGAACGACGGACGCCGCCAGGAGCGCAGCGGATGCATCGCCGCCCCCACCGAAGGCGACGTTCTGAGCGGACTGCGCGAGAAGCGTCGTCGACACCGAGGCGATGATCAGGGTGAGGATGCCGCCCCCCACCAGCACGGCGGCCCACCAGCCCTTCATTCCTGCCAGCTCGAACAGGGTCCACAGGTTCAGTACCGGCACCCAGGCGCGGCCGGCGGGTCGATCCGCTTTGCGGAAGACGGCGGCGAGCGCGAGGGAGGTCCAGACGTAGAGGCCTGCGACGGCGAGCAGCTGCACGAGGAGAGCGACCACCGACACGGCGGCGACGCCCGCGAGGGCTCCGGCCGCGTCACCTGCGGGGGCCAGGAGAGTGTTCTCCGTCGTCACGCTCTGCATCAGTCCACGTCCTCTGTCATCGATTCCTTCGATCCCGCATCGCACACCCTATCTGCGCGAAGCCCGTAGGCGCGGCAGCAACGAGCGGAGCGACAGCCGTGCGCGCACTCGCGCCCAGAACCCCTTCTCGGCGGCGAACCGGGAACGCTCGTCGGCGACGATCCGCCAGAACTCGTCGATCTCGGCCGCGCGGGGAGGGGACGCGTCGAAGACCGACCGGTCGGCCCACGTCGCCAACCGCGTCCCTGACGCCGCGGCGGAGCCCTCGCCGGCGGCGAACACCTGAGCGAGCTCCTGTCGCGTGAGGTGCGCGGGAGCGGCGTATCCGTGGTCGATCGCCGTGTCGACGTACTCCTCCCACCCGCCGGTGAACCGATCGACGACGTCGCCGCGCCGACGGCGTCCGCGACGGCGCAGGGCCTTCACGGCGAGGATCGTGACGAGCGGCCCGACCAGGACGATCACGGCGAGCAGCGAGACGCCGCCTAGGCGGACCGCGGCCCAGACGGCGGACAGGTCGGTCTCCTCGTCGACGGCACCCGACTCCGGACGCTCGCCGTCGGCCGGAGACGCGTCGGCCGGGAGCACCGGCTCCGCCTCCTCGCGGCGGACGTCGGTCGGGTTCTCCGGATCCCGGCGCTGTTCGAGGTCGGGTGACGGGAAGCTGTCGTGCTGCGGGGTCACGTCGATCGGGACCCATCGGCCCGCGGCATCCCGCACCTCGATCCACGCGGCGAGGTCGCCGCCGCGGCAGACGCCCTCTTCGCAGACGGAGAGGTCCTCGGCAGAGGCGAGGCGGGTGCCGACGACGACGCGGGCGTCGAACCCGAGCTGGTCGGCGACGAGCATCGCCGCGACGGCGAACTGCTCGTCATCGCCGACGGCCGCGACGAGATCGGCGTCGGATCCGCCGGGGGTGTCCGCCTGCCGGGTGATCAGCTGGGCGAAGAGGGTGCCGATCCGGTCGGCGGAGTGACCCGCGCGGGAGGGCTGGAAGCCGCCGTCGCCGAGTCCCTGCAGCCAGGGAGGGGTGTCGCCCGCCGCCAGTTGCAGCGCGTGACTCAGGTAGCCGCGGGAGCGCAGCCGGTCGACCAGGGTCTCGAGGGCCGCACCCCCGGCTCCGGCGTCCTGGGTCTCGATCCATTCGGTGAGCGACGCGGGGACGACACTGGCGGGCAAGGATGGACCGCTCCGGGCGGGGGTGAGGGATGCCACCGGCTCGGCAGCCCCGGTCGGCACGACGCTGAGCTCGTAGGCGTCGCCCTCGGCGAGCCCGGGATCGGCGAGCTCGATCGCGGCCCCCGTCGCGGCGTTGTGGAAGAACCCGTCGGAGAGGTCCGCCGCACGGGGACCCGCGAAGGAGATGGCGCGCAGCTCGCCGACCGTCGGGACCCAGATCCCCGCGCCCGAGCCCATGCGAACCGAGACGATCGACCCGGTGCCGTCCCCCAGGCTCGAGGGCACGCGCGTGAAGGCCGTGGCCGGGTCGGCGGGGCCGGCATCCGGATCGATCGCGCGCACCGTCCGCCCGTCGTAGAACGGGAGGGTCGCCAGCCGGACGCGTTCGATGCCGGGGGGAGCGGTGACGGTGAAGAGCGTCTCGTCGTAGCGTTCGTCGGTGAACCAGGCGCGGTAGGCCGCGAGCGGGCTGGGCGCGCGTTCGAGTTCGAGCACGGGCGCGACGACGCTCCGGGCCACCTCGCGCGGCTGGTCGGCGAGGGCCCACGGCCCCCACACCGCGGCCGCGGCGGTCGCGACGACGACCATCCCCGCCGCGGTGGCCGCGCGGGCGATCGCGCCCCGACGCCTCCCGCCGGCGCTCCGGAGCAGACCCGTCGCCGCGGCGGCCGTCGCGAGCGCGCGGCGGCGATCGTGCGCGCTCCGCCAGACGACCGCGATGAGAGCCCCGGCGACCGCCGCCACCCCGACGAGGGTCTCGGGCCGAATGGTCACGGGCCCGAGCGCGAGGGGTGCGGCGAGTGAGCGTGCGCCGAAGACGACCCCGAACACGGTGGGAAGGAGCGCGACGGGGACCGCCGGCATCCACCATCTCGTGCTGCGCCACGCGATCGACAGCGCGGCGACGGTGCACGCGACGAAGAGGAGGAGCGTGGGGGCCAGGGTCGCCTGGTAGCTGCCGAGGGGGAGCTCGAGGGTCAGCAGGTCCTTCCACCCGGTGACCGGTGCCGTCGCGACGTCGACGAGGGCGCGAAGGGCGGCGTCGGCGGACGTCACCGACCCGGTCGCGGCGACGGGGACCCCGAGGGCCACGTACGCGCCGAGCGCGGTGAGCGCGACCCACCATCCCGACCATCGCCACCGGGTACCCACGGCCGCGACGACGTGGCCCGCGGCGATGCCGGCCGACACGGCGACGACGAACGCCGCGCTCCGGTAGATCGGCCACGCAGCGACGGCTCCGACGGCGAGGATCAGATCGACGACGATCGCCTGACCGAGGAAGAAGCCGGCACGCGATGGCGCGGCGCGGCGGCCGCGCAGGTCGCGGCGGCGAGGAGCGGGAAGCGTCACGACTGGCCCCCTCTGGCGAGAAGCTGGCGGAGGTCCTCCAGCAGACCGATCGAGACGACGGTCATGCTCCCCAGCCGACGGATGCCGAGGGTCGCCGTCGGCGCGCAGACGAGGGCGACGACGGCGACCTCGCTGCCGAAGGCGAGAGCCGCGCTCTGCAGCTGAGCGGGGGTCAGCGTCGACCCGCAGACGAGAAAGGCGATCGAGGCATCCGCGTGACGTCCCGAGGCGAGCGTCGCCACGTCGCGCAGCGGGCTCGGGTTCTCGCCCCGCTGGATGCCGGCCAGGTCGTCGAGGAGCGTCCGGGCGGAGACCGTCGCCAGGGTGCGGAGCGTCCGCATCCGCCCGCGCTCGAACTCGGGGATCTCGGCTCCGGCGACGACGTCGACGTCCCGCCCGTCGCGGATGCCGCGGACGCCGATGGATGCGGTGGCGCTGACGGCGAGCTCGAACTCGTCGTCGTCGGCGTACTCACCGCCGCCGAGTCCGAGAGCGAGGATCATGCGCGACCGACGCGTCTCTTCGTACTGGCGGACCATCATCGCGCCGGTCTTCGCCGTCGACTTCCAGTGGACCTGTCGCATCGAGTCGCCCGGAACGTAGGGGCGGAGGGCGTGGAAGGAGAAGTCCGCGTCGACGATCGTCCGGGACGGGCTGCCCTCGAGGTCGCGGATGAGACCCGTCGCGGTGCTCCGGAGCGCTGTCGTCACCGGGTGCACGTACAGGGTGTGGGTCTCCTGCCACGTCGCTTCGCGGGTCAGGATGCCGAGGGGGTCCCCGCGGACGGTGCGGGCGGGGCCCACCGTGATGATGCCGCGCCGGAGCGTCGGGATCACCACCGTCTCGGACATCTCGTGGCCGGGGCGAAGGAGGGGAACGTTCACGTCGACGAGCCCGTCGCCGACGGGCAGGTCGACCCGGCCGGGGAGCGCTGTGCGGCGACCGACGTTCGTGACGACGAGCGCGCCTTCGACCGGCGTTCCGGCCACGACGCGGTCGTGGTCGAGCCGGAGGGCGACCTGGTAGGCGCGGGCACCGAACAGGAACGGGACCGACAGGGCGAGCAGGAGGAGGGCCGCACCCCCGGCGACCGCGAACTCCAGCCAGCCGAATCCGAGTCCGCACGCGAGACCGACGACCAGGATGCCGACGACGATCCATCCGGCCGGCGAGACGGTGTCGGCGACGCCGCGCACCGCCCGGGCGCCGGCTCGCCGAAGACGCCGCCATCCCTGCACGCCGCGGACGGCGAGGACCGTCGTGGAGCGCGCCGAGCCGATGCTCGTGCGGGTGTACCCCGTCGCTGCCGACGTACGGGTGAGGCGGGACTCGGTGGACGAGCTCACACGTTCTCTCGCTGACCGCGTTCGCTCATGCGCTCCTGCTGCGAGGGTGGGACGACGTCGAGGAGGACCTGCCCGATGACCGCCTCGGCGGTCACGCCGTCGAACTCGGCCTCGGGGTCGAGGATCAGGCGGTGCGCGAGCACGGGGACGGCGAGTGCCTTGACGTCGTCGGGTGTGACGTAGGTGCGCCCGTGCGCGAGGGCCCAGGTGCGCGCCGCCTTCGTCAGGGCGAGCGCCCCTCGCACGCTGACTCCCAGGCGTACTTCGCGAGCGCGACGCGTGGCGTCGACGAGGCGCGCGATGTAGTCGAGGACCAGCGGATGCAGGTAGCCGCCGCGCGCGATGTCGGCCATGCTCACCACGCCCTGCGGCGTGATGACCGGGGTGACTTCGCGCGGCGCCTCGCCCGATCCCTCGAGGATCCGGATGGTGGCGGCGTGGTCGGGGTAGCCGAGCGATGTCTTCAGGAGGAAGCGGTCGAGCTGGGCTTCGGGAAGCCGATAGGTGCCGGCCTGCTCGACCGGGTTCTGGGTCGCGACGACGAGGAACGGAACCCCGACATCCCGCGTGATGCCGTCGACCGTGACGTGCCCTTCCTCCATGACCTCGAGGAGGGCGGACTGCGTCTTCGGCGAGGCGCGATTGATCTCGTCCGCGAGGACGACGTTCGCGAAGATCGGACCCTGGTGGAACTCGAACTCCCCGCGGCGCTGGTCGTACACGGTGATACCGGTGACATCGCCGGGAAGCAGATCGGGGGTGAACTGGATGCGGGAGCTCGTCCCCTGAACCGAGCGCCCCATCGCGCGGGCCAGCGAGGTCTTCCCTGTTCCCGGGTAGTCCTCGAGCAAGAGGTGCCCCTCGGACACCATCGTCGTGAAGGCCAGCTCGATCACGTGGCGTTTACCGAGCACGACCTGCTCCACATTGTCGACGAGCGTGGTGAAGGTCTCGGCGAACCAGGCGCTCTGCTCCTGGGTGATCGTCATCGTGTTCCTCTCGGGGGACGGGTGCTCGGGCGGCGACACTCAGGGTGCCGGCGGGGTGGTTTCCGTCGGGGTGGGCGTGGGGGTCGGCGTCGGCGTGGGGGTCGGCTCGACCTGTCGACAATCGACCCCGACGGTGAGCGGGTCGAGTTCGCGCAGTTCGCCCATCCACCGGATGGTGTAGTCGACGCGCTCCGGTCCGAGGGATCCCTCGGTGACGTTCGTGTCGACGGATGCCACATCGGTGCCGATTCCGCGGGGGAACCAGTCCGGCGCCGCCTCGTCGGACCGGCATGCGGGCAGATCGTCCGTCGCCACGGCCACGGGCCAGGCGGCGCTCCCTCGGGCAGGGACGATCGGGGTGGGGTCGGAGCACTCGCCGGGGAGGCCGAGGAAGGTGTCGCACCATCTCGCGCTCCACCGGTCTTGCGCCTCGTTGGCGCGGGGGGTGAAGGAGCGGACGACGTCGCCGTTCAGGAGGTACTGCAGACGCGCACCCTCGAACGGAGGCCGGCCCGGGTCGCTGTGATCGCTCGCGCTGTAGACGAATCCGCCTCCCGGGCGAGGAGTCGGGGTGGGGGACACCGTGTAGGTGAGCTCTTGCGGAGCCGCGACGGCGCCGGTCGGACGGGCGGTGATCTGGTCGGTCGTGACCCCGAACCCGTCCTGCCCGTCGTACGTGCTCGTCACGCAGACGTACACCGTCTTCTCCTGGAACGCCTCCGCGGGGAAGGTCCGTTGCGCGTCGCGCGAGTCGGGCGTGCAGCGATCCGCCGACGCATCGCTGAAGCCGAACAGCGCCGCCGTGTCGGCGCTTTCCGCGGTCACCCGCGCGGTCACCGTCATCGAATCGGACGTCGTCGTCTGCGTCAGCTCGATGCCGGGAGCGCCGACGCCGTGGGCACGCACGTCGAGCGACCTGCCCTCGCTGGAACCGCCGGCGATCCGCGGCAGGTCGAACTCGGTGAGCGGTGTGGCGGTGAGGTTCTGGGGGGTGTTCGACCCCACGCGGTATCCCGTGAACGTCGCGGAGCCGCCGCGCACCGGCTGCGTCTCGCTCCCCGCGACACCGCCCGACAGGCGGACACTCCCGGTCGTGTCGTCGAGCCCCGTCACGGTGATGGTGGCCAGCCCGCCGTCGCGTCCGTTCGGCACGGGCACGAAGCTCGCAGCGGCAGGGCGGGACGGCGGCCGGTACGCCCACGCCTGGGTGCGGACGACGCCCCGCGAGGAGCCGACGTCGTTGACGGCGCGAGCCTCGTAGACGCGCTGTTCGCCGACGGGCGCGGAGATCGGCGCGCAGACGCCCGAGGCAGGGCAGGTCGCGACCTCGCGCCCGCCCGACGTGATCCGGTATCCCTGGACCGTCGGGTAGGAACCCGCATCCGAGGTCACCCGCAGGCTCACGGAGTTCTCGGTGTACGACGTCCACTCGAGACGCGTGGGGTTCGCGGGCAGACCGCGCAGGTCGAGGACGATCGAGCCGTTGCGGTCGCCGCTGGATTGCCGGCCCTGCGCATCCTCGACCACGAACGTCGCCGCGCAGCGTGCCGCGCCTTCGGCGTCCGAGCTCCAGCTGGCACGGACGGCGCGGTCGCCGGCCGGCGTGAATCGGACTCCCGCGCAGTTGCCCGCGCTCGCCGCCCGCACGACCCGCAGGGGCGTACCCGGGAGCGGGTTGACTTCGCCGTCCGCTCCGACGACCCCGATGGTGCAGGAGGACTGACCATCTGACTGCGAGCAGGTCTTCACCGCCGACCCGCCGCGGGGGAGGACGGAGGGCGACGGCCCCACCGTGAGCACGAGGCTCGTCGCGCTCGCGTCGGGGTGGCTCGGGAGCGACACGCTCACCTGCTCCTCGCGTCCGGGACGCGCCTCATCCCTCGCCGACACGGTCACGACGGAGCCCTTCGCGGTGACCTCGAACTGGTCGCCGGTGTAGGCGATGTCGAATCGGAGGGACTCTTCGTCGGCGACTCCCGCCCAGCGCACCATGCGGGTCAGGTCGTAGGTCTGGGTCTGGCCGGGACGGACTCCGAGCGAGGCGCTCCGCAACGACGGCTGCGGCGTCTCGGCGTCGACCGCGACGCCGAGCGTCAGGAAGGTGGGTTCTTCCTGGCCGGCGAGCCGTGCCGCGACGATGCACGAATCGGACCAGGGCGCCCCTCGGCCCGCCGAGTAGCGGATGGTGCTTCCCGACACGACCCGGCACGAGGCATCCTTCCGCGCGCCGCCGGCCTTGGTGCCGCTGCGATCCACGACGAGGGTCGCGTCGTCGGGGAGGACGACCAGATCGGAGAGGTCGGCGTCGACGCTCTCGCCCTCCGCGACCCGGAGCGGCTCGATACCGGCGCGGAGAGTGAGCCGGATCTCGTCCGTCCCCGGCACGCGGAGGAAGCCGTAGGTCGTCACCTCCGTGCCGTCGTAGGCGGTGCCGGTCACCTCGAACGGGATGAGGCGGGTCTTCTTCGGAAGCTCGCCCGAGACCTTCCACCCCGAGACACGGAGGTCCCCCGGGTCGCCCCAGAGGCGGAGGGTGAGTGCGGAGGGGTCGCCCGCGTCCCACGCGACGTTCCCGCTGAGGACGTCCACCCCGGCGGGGAACCGGTCGCGGTCCTCGATCGTCAGGACGGTGTCGGCGACGACCGGATGGTCGGGGACGGGGTCGCGGACCACCTTCACGACGAGCAGGCCGATAGCCGTGTCGCCGTCCCCGTTGGCGACTTCGTACGAGTACGAGAAGGTACCGAGCGCGGTCCCCGCCACGATGGTCACCCTGTCGTCCTGGACGGTGACGCGATCGGCCAGCGCCGCGAACTCGGGGCTCGCTTCGGGGGCGTTCGGAACGAGATCGGTGAGCTCGAGCGGGCTGCCGAACGGGTCGACGTCGTTGTCGGTGGGGCGGACGACGACCGTGCTGTCGGTCCCGGCCTGCACCTGGACGTAGTCGCTGAACGTGACCGGGCTCGGATCGCTCTGGCGGGCGATGACGCCGATGCGGACCTCGCCGACGCCCGTCCGGCCACGGGCATCCTTCACCTGATAGCCGAAGCGCACCTGACCCGACACGCCCTCGCGGCTCGAGTACACGATCGACTGCCCATCCGCCGAGATGGTCGCCGAGCCTTGCGCGGGCTGCGTCGTGATGGTGTCGAGCGAGACGTCGTCGCCGTCGGGATCGACCGCGTAGCGATCGAAGCCGATGGTCACCGACTGCCCCGCCACGACCCGTCCGACGAGGGTGCGGGGGATCGGGTCGCGGTTGTCGTCGCCACCCGTGACGGTGATCGTCACCCGAGCGGTGTCGGTCACTTCGGGAAAGCCCAGCCGGTAGATCGTGTAGGTCAGGGCATAGGTTCCCGCGTCGCGCGGCGCCAGATACCGGAGGACACGTCCCGATGCGAAGGCGAGCCCGCCGCCCGTCTCGTTCACGATCGACGACGGGTCGAGCGCGATGAGCGCTCCGGTCGGGGTGCGGTCGTTGTCGAGGACGGGGATGTCGACCTGGGTCCCGCCGCGAACGGTGACGGCGTCGTCGACCGCGATCGGCTGCTCCGCCGAGCCCGCGGGGAGGAGGATGACGGTCACCTCGCCCTCTGCGCCCGCCGCATCCTGACCGCCGTCGGTGAGCCGGTACCGCACGACGCCGAGGCGTCCCGGGGTGCCGTCGTCGGTGGTACCGCTGACACGGAGCAGGCTCTGCCCGACCAGGTCGACGCTGAGAGACGCGGTCGGGTCGCTGTCGGGACGGATGTCGTCGAGCAGGAGCACGAGCCCCGCGGGGTTCGCGGCGGCCGATGCCACGTCGATCGTCGCATCCTCGCCGGGGCGGACGAACGCGGTCAACGGCGGCGTCGTCACGACCGTGTCCTCCGGATCGCGGACGGTGACACGGACGATGGCGGATGCCTCGCCCACGCCGTCGCGGACGGAGTACTGCACCACGTAGGACCCCGCTTCGCTCGCAACGAAGCTCATGCGAAGAGTCGAGGGGTTCGGTGTGACGGTCGCGCGGTCCGCATCGAGCGCGACGAGCGACCCGAGGGTGAGCGGTCCCGCCGCGCCCGTCACGTACGGGGTGAAGTCCACGTCGAGGGGTTCGCCGACGACGCCCGTCACGGCGAACGACTCGGCGGCGAGCTCGGGGCTGGGGGTGACCTGCACCGTCACCGCCTGCGTCGTCGTCGCGCCCCGGGCGTCGGAGACGATGACGGGAACGGGGATGCTGGCAGCCTCCGTCGCGCTCGGGTCGGGGTGCTGGTAGGTGAACTCGCCCTCGGGAGAGGTCGTCGCGGTCCCCACGGAGGGAGCGCCCTCGATGCCGGCGAGGTAGACGGGGTCGCCGTCGGGGTCCACCCAGCCGCGCAGGAGGTCCGCCGATACGGTGCCGCCGGGAGCGACCGAGAGGGCCGGCCACGTGGCGAGGCATCCGGGGACTCCGCACCAGACCGGGGCCGCGTTGTCCTCCTCGGGCACGACCCGGACCGTGACCGTCGCGAACTCCGACAGGCGCCCACCGGCGGATGTGCCGTCGGTGACGCGGTAGCGGAATGTCGTCGTGCCGGTGGCGTCCGGTGCGACGTTGAGTGCGACCTGCTGCTCGGCTCCCGTCACGGTCGCGGTGCCGAAGGCGGCATCCACCCCGTCGAATCCGCCGACGTCGATGCTGAGGACGTCCTCATTGGGGTCGTGGTCGTTGAGGAGGACGGGCAGGAGCGCGACGGATCCGGCGCGCACCCCGAACTCGTCGTCGACGGCGACGGGAGGCTGGGGCTCGAGCACCCGCTCGACGGTGTCGTCGGTGTCGGGCGCGGCCTCGCTCGTGTCCTCGGGTCGCCACTGCTGCGACGACGGGATGAGCGCGCCGTCGGGGACGCGCCAGACCCAGCCGGACCCGCGGTCGTTCAGGGCCAGGCGCGAGCCGTTGCCGACGAAGACCGGATCGACGGCGTCACCGATGTCCGCGCCGGCGTAGTCGAGCGGCGTCCGTTCGCCGGGGCGTGCGCTCGACCAGAGAGTCCCTCCGCCGAGGCCGTCGCCGAGCCACGCGGCGTGGACCGTGCTCCCCGCCGGCATCGGGACGGCGGGGGTGCCGAGACCGGCGGAATCGAGCGGCCGCTCGGCGCCGCCGGAGTCCAGCGGTACCCGGGTGATGCCGCTCGGATCGGCGATGATGACGCCGTCCCCGCCCGTCGCGGCGCGTTGCAGCAGGGCGCCGGTCGTCGGCGTCGTCGGCACGACGTCGTCGCGATCCGCGATCGCGACATCGCCCGTCGCGACGTCGTAGAGGACCCACCGCCCTCCGACCGCGCTGAGCTGCGCATCGACGGGGGCGATGGGTGTCTCCTCCTGGTCGAGGATGCGCCCCGTGGCCGCGTCGGCGCGGACGATCACCTTCTCGGCGGCGGAGTAGGCGTACACGATGCCGTCCGCGTCGACGGCCACGGCGGATGCCGAGAACCGCGGCGCCTGCTCGTCCGAGGTGCGTTCGATCTCGGCGTACGGGTCGATGGGGGATGCCGCGCCTCCGCTCGACAGGGTCGCGCCGAAGACCCCGCCCCCTTCGGTGCGGTACACGATGGCGTCGCCGGCCGAAACGATCTCGACGGTTCCCGCGGGCGTCGGAGCCGAGGCATCCTCGTCCTCACCGGTGAGGTCGGCGGGCTGGGCGAGGTCGACGTCGGAGAACGCCGACCCGCCCTCGCTGAACACGAACAACCGGTCGGCGGTCTGGGCGACCTGCGTGCCGTTGACGACCTGCTTGACCGTGTCGACCTCGCCGAGGTCGAGATTGACGCGGGCGTAGCCGCTCCCGGAGCCGGTCTGCAGCGCCCAGACCGTCGGGTCGTCGACGGGTGTCTGCTGCGCGTCGTAGCCGGGCCAGACGACCGCGAGCGTCCCGACGACGGCGATGACGGCGGTCACGGCGCCTGCGCCGATCCACGTCGACCGTCGTACCCGGGGCGTCTCTCCGGTGCCGCGCGCCATTCAGCCCGCCCCGCCGAGGAGGAAGAACGTCGTCACCGCTCCGGCGAGAGCCACCAGCGCCCCCGCGCCGACCGTCAGCGCGATGATCGCGCCGCGCGTCATCCGGGACTCCTGCTCCGCCCCCGCCAGGATCGTTCCCTCATCGGGACGGCGCTGCGGTGCCGGCCGGCGCCGCTCGGGGCGTGCGGATGCGTACGCGAGCGCGGGGCGGACGGGACCGCGCGGCCGGTCGTCGGCGAAGTCGACGGCCGCTCCCGCTGCCGCCCACTCGTCCACGGCGACCTCGAGGGGAGTGTGGGGGACGCCCATGCGGTGCTGGATCAGCTGCAGGTCGTGGGCGAACGCGGCGGCCGAGGGGTGGCGCGCGGACGGGTCCCGGTGCAGGGCGCGGGCGAGGACGGCATCCAGTTCGGTCGGGACGTCGGCGCGACCGATGGGGGTGTACGCCGCTTTGCGGATGCGGGCCTTCAACTGTTCGCGCGTGTTCTGGCCGCGGCCGGGGCGCTCGAACGGGCTGCGGCCGGCGAGGAGCGAGTAGACGGTGGCGCCGAGGCTCCAGACTTCCGCTGCGATCGATCCTGACACCCGCTCGTCGACGATCTCGGGCGCCGACCAGGGCACCGACATCGCGAACACCTCCTCGGTGTCGGGGCGGGCCTCGACGGCCGTGGCGATGCCGAAGTCCGAGAGGACGGGCGACCCGAAGGCGGTGACCAGGATGTTGGAGGGCTTGATGTCGCGGTGCAGGAGCCCGGCTCGATGCGCGGTCTCGAGGGCCGAACCGATCTTCACCCCGAGTTGCAGCACTTCCGCGACGGGGATCTCCTCGCGGCGGTAGCGGTGGGTGAAGGAGGTCGGGCAGTACTCCATGACGAGGTACGGCCGTCCGTCGGCGGAGACGGATGCTTCGTGGATCGTGAGGATCGACGGGTGCGCGCTCAGCCGGGCCATGACGTCGGCTTCCGCGTTGAACATGCGGAGGACGTTCTCGTCGACGACGTCCTCGAGGAGGACCTTCACGGCGACGGGGCGTCGGGGGAGGTTCTGCTCGAAGAGGAACACGTCCGCGAAGCCGCCCGCACCCAGGGGACGGACATAGGTGAACCCGGAGAGTCCGGGTGGCGTGGAGGGGAGCCTGCTGGACACGCGGACGGTCATCCCGCCGTCGGGGAATCGAGCGTGTCGAAGACGGCCGTCACACCGTCGCCGAGGTCGAGCTCGGTCCCGAGCGGCACACGAGAGGCAGCGCCGCTGCGAAGGAGCGCCGCCGCGCCCGTCGGAGGCCGGACGATCGTGCCGTTGGTCGAATCGAGGTCTCGGACGACGAGCGTCGCTCCGTCGAGGACGGCTTCGAGGTGCGTTCCCGAGATCTCCTTGTGCGGCGAGGCCACCTGCTCGATCCGCGCACCGGGGTGCTTTCCGGGTCGGGGGCCGCGGCCGAGGACGACGGGCCGGTCGAGCGGCACGGTCCGCCCGCCGGGGAGGCGGAGGCCGTAGGCCGCGACGGCGCTCGAGCGGCGCGAGCCGAAGAGGGTGCGGTCGTCGGGTACCTCGTGGACGTCGTCCTCGCGCAGGAAGTCGGGAAGCTCGAGTTCCTCGTCGTCGTCATAGGGACGAGCGAACAGGCTGCGGTCGACGGAGATGGTCTCGAGGACGTCGATCTCCTCGCCGCGGAGGGTCGACGGCGCCGGCGCGGGGGCGACGGAGGGTGCGACGACCGGCACGGCGACGGTCACGGGGGCGAGCGTTCCCGGCGGAGCCTCGCCCTCGGCGGCGGGGGTGACGTCGGCCTCCGGCTCGCGGCCGGCCGGGAAGGGCCGTCCCCACGAGAGCTCGTCGGCCCGCGTGGCACCGAGCCCGAGGGGGAGCAGGTCGCCTCCGGGACTTCCCGTTTCAAGGACGAGGCGGATGCCGACGGCCCCCGCGAGCGCCGTCTCGATCCAGGTCCGCGCGTCGGCGCCCGACACCCGCGTGCGGTCGGAGGTCTCGACCACGGCGGTGCCGCGGACGGCGACGCGCACCGGCTGGGTGTCGTCGTCGGGGAACTCGGCGACGGCGAAGTCGGGCAGGTCGTGGATGCCGCCGGCCACGAGCACGCTCAGGACGTCTTCGAGCACGGCGGTCTCGGCGGCCGCGGCGTTCCACAGGCGGGCGATGACGCCCTCGGCGACGCCGGGACCGAGCAGGATGGCGAACCGGTCGCCGGCGATGGCATACCCCGCCTCGGCGGCGAGCGTCGGGGTGGGGTATCGGAACACGTGTTCAGCCTACTGACGGGCGGTGCTCAGACCCATCCGCGGAGCCAGTTGTGCAGCCAATAGAACTCCCACGGCACGCTGATGGCCGCCCACAGGGGGTACCAGAACACCGACAGCGCCACGATCAGTGCCAGGATGCCGAGCACGCCCCGCCGTCCCGCGATCCGACGCGGCGTCTCGACGCGCCCCGAACCCCAGAGCGCCCGCAGCGCGAACGTCAACGCGAGCACCATGAAGGGCAGAGTCAGGACCGTGTAGAACTGGAAGATCGTTCGGCTCGGGTAGAAGAGCCACGGCACATATGTCGCTGCGACGCCGACGAGGACGATCCCGGCTCGCCAGTCGCGGGTGCGGGCGCCGTGAACGGCCAGCCACAGGACGGCTATCACGCCGAGCCACCAGAGCAGCGGGTTCGGCATCGAATACAGGATCTCGATGCAGCCTCGCGCGCTCGCGCAGCCGTCGGTCCCGTCCGCGGTGTTGCCGACGTACATGGAGGTGGGCCGGAGCAGCAGCGGCCACTGCCAGGCGGGACTCGCGTAGGGGTGGGATGACGTGATCTCCGCCGTCGCGGTGTAGATCGACTCGTGGTAGTGCCAGAGGTTCTGGAGTGGCAGGGGCACCCACGACCAGAATCCCTGTGCGGGGGTGCCGTCCACCGCGTGCCGTCCGTAGCCGCCGTCGGTCGTCAGCCACCCGATCCACGAGGACAGGTAGACGAGGACGGCGCCCGGCACGAGCAGCACGAACGACACCGCGCCCTGGCGGACGGCATCCGCCGGCCAGAAGAAGACGCCGAGGCGGCGACGGGCGAGGGCGTCGCTGACGACGGCGTAGAGCCCGAGAGCGGCGAGCACCCACGCACCCGACCACTTGACGCCGCACGCCGCCCCGCCCGCGATGCCCGCGGCGAACAGCCACGGCCGCCACCACAGCACCGCGCCCCACCACGGGACACGGCCCGCGGCATCCCGGCGCAGCATGGCTCGGGCGAGGCGGTCGAGGTGACGCCGCCGATCGAGCAGGGCGAACCAGACCGAGAGCAGCACGAAGAAGGTGAGGAGGATGTCGAGGATCGCCACCCGGCTCATGACGATCGCGAGCCCGTCGATGGCGAGGAGCCCCCCCGCGACGGTGCTGAAGGCGACGGAACGGGTCAGCTGCCACGCGATGAGATAGAGGACGAGGACGGTGAGCGTACCGGCGAGCGCAACGGCGAAGCGCCATCCGAAGGACGACGTCGGTCCGAACAGGGCCATGCCCGCGCCGATCAGGTACTTCCCGAGCGGCGGGTGGACGGCGAAGCTCGGCTCGCGCGTGTAGATGTCGGTCTCGCCCGCCGCGAAGCGTTGGTCCGCCTCATCGGGCCACGTGGCGGCGTAGCCGAGGTTCCACTGGCTCCAGGCATCCTTCACGTAGTACGTCTCGTCGAAGACGATCGCGTGCGGATGGCCGACGTTCCAGAACCGCAGGATGCCGGCGAGGAGCGTCACGAGGAGCGGGGCGACCCAGGACGTCGCGGGGACGGCGACGATCCGGCTCCGCCAGGCATCGATGCGAGCGTCGAGACGGGGCCGTGGCGCAACCGCGGGCAGCAGCGGTTCCACGGTCGAGCTCACGGCGACCAGCCTATGCTGGGGCGGTGCTGATCCTCGCCGCGACTCCGATCGGAAATCTGGGCGACGCGACGGGTCGCCTCCGCACCGCCCTCGAACAGGCGACGATCGTCGCCGCCGAGGACACCCGGACCACGCAGCGCCTCCTGCAGGCGCTGGGAATCGCGAACCGGCCGCGCCTGATCGCGCTCCACGACCACAACGAGAAGCAGCGGGCCGCCGAGCTCGTCGCGCTCGCCGCCGAGGAAGACGTCCTCCTTCTCAGCGACGCCGGGATGCCGACGGTCAGCGATCCGGGCTATGCGGTGGTCGCCGAGGCCGTCGAGCGCGGTGTCGACGTGACGGCGCTCCCCGGACCGAGCGCGGTCATCACGGCGCTCGCGCTCGCCGGCCTGCCGACCGACCGGTTCACGTTCGAGGGTTTCGCCCCTCGAAAGGCGGGGGACCGGCGGACGGTGTTCGGCTCACTGGCCTCGGAAGCGCGGACGATGGTCTTCTTCGAGGCTCCGTCGCGCCTGGCGGAGACTCTCGCCGCGATGGCGGAGGCGTTCGGTGCCGACCGCCGCGCGGCCGTCTGCCGCGAGCTCACGAAGCTGCACGAGGAGGTCGTCCGCGGCCCGCTCGGCGAGCTCGCGACCTGGGCCGCACCGGGCGTCCGCGGCGAGATCGTCGTGGTGGTCGAGGGGGCGAGCGTCCGAGCCGTCAGCGAGGAGGATGCCGTCGCCCAGGTGCAGGCCCTCGTGGCGTCGGGCGTGCGGTTGAAGGATGCCGCCGGTGAGGTCTCGCGAGAGACCGGACTGCCCTCGCGAGACCTCTACCGTGCGGCTGTCGCGGCGAAGAAGCCGCTCAGCCCTTGACGGACCCGGCGGTCAAGCCGCCGACGATGTAGCGCTGCAACGACAGGAACAGCGCGAGCACCGGCGCCGCCGCGAGGATCGCCCCGGCGGCGAACAATCCCCAGTTGCTGGCCAGCTGGTTCGAGACCCACTGGAACATCCCGACGGCGAGGGTCCAGTTGTCCTCCGAGACGAGCACGATCTTCGCGATGATGTAGTCGCCGAACGCCGCGATGAACGCCAGGAGCCCCACGACCGCGAGGATCGGGGTGACGAGGGGCATGATGAGGCGCCAGAAGATCTGCGCGTGGGTCGCGCCGTCGATCTTCGCCGATTCGTCGATCTCCATCGGGATCGTGTTGAAGAACCCGTACATGAGGAACGTGTTCACTCCCAGCGCGCCGCCGAGATAGACGCAGATGAGGGCGATCTTGGAGTTCAGGCCCAGGACGGGGGACACCTCGCCGAGGGCCAGCAGCATCAGGAAGATCGCGACGAACGCGAGCGCCTGCGGGAACATCTGCACGATCAGGAGCGCCGTCAGGCTCATGCGTCGCCCGGCGAACCGGAACCGCGAGAACGCGTATGCGGCGGCGGCGCCCATCAGGACAGCGCCCGCGGCCGATGCGCCGCCCACGATGAGCGTGTTGGCGTACCAGGCCCAATAGCTCGTCTCACCGAGCGCCGTGTAGTTGCCGATGTCGATGACGGAGAAGAGCGCGTTCGCCGCGGACAGCGAGCCGCCCGGGTTGAACGAGGCCGACAGGACGTACACGAGCGGGAACATCGCGTAGAACAGGAGACCGGCGGCCACGAGGTACTTCCAGCCGACCTCCAGCAGCCAGCGCTTGCGCTGAGCGGGCCGCCGCGTGGAGGTGCGGTCGGCGCGCGCAGAGCCCGTCGTGATCGTCCGGGTCGTGACCGGGGTGGAGGGAGCGGACATCACTGGTACTCCTCGAGCTTCTTGGTCTGACGGAACGCGAGGGCGGAGACGATGCCCACGACGAGGAACACGAGGATCGACAGCGCACTGGCGAGGCCGTAATCGGCCTTACCGCCCGATACCCCGGAGATGTCGTAGATCGCCGAGATGAGGATGTCCGAATAGCCGAGCGCGTAGGGCGCCCCGGGTATCGCCGGCCCACCGTTGTTGAACATGTAGATGATCGTGAAGTTGTTGAAACTGAACGCGAACGACGAGATCAACAGCGGCGCCGTCGAGACCAGGACGAGCGGCAGGATGATGGCGCGGAGCTGGCGGAACCGGCCCGCGCCGTCGATGGAAGCCGCCTCGAGCGCGTCTTGCGGCAGCGCCTGGAGGGCGCCCGTGCAGACGAGGAAGTAATACGGGTACGTCAGCCACACGTTGACGAACAGGACGGCGCCGCGGGCGAGCCACGGGTCGCCGAGCCAGTCGATGTTCGCCCCTCCGAAGAAGAACTCGTTGATGACGCCGAACTCCGCGTTGAACATGCCGCGGAACAGCAGCGCCGACATGAACGCGGGGAAGGCGTACGGGAGGATGAACAGCGTCCGCAGCACCTTCCGCCCCCGCACCCGCGGGTCGTTGAAGATGAGGGCGAAGATCAATCCCATCGCGAAGGGGATGAGGACCGACAGGACCGCCCAGACGAACGTCCACCCGGTGACGACTCCCAAGGTCTCGAGGATCGTCGGGTCGGTGAACAGCTTCACGAAGTTGTCGAAGCCGACGTTGACGACCCAGCCGGTGGGAAGAGCGGTTCCGTCGTCCGCGACGAAGTTGCCGGTGGGGCTGGCGGTGTAGACGAGGCCGGTCGCGCTGTCGGTGATGGTCTGCGCCTCGGCATCCCACGTCATGGTCGAGAGGTACACCGCACCGCTCGACCCGTCGCGGGTGCGGATGGAGCCGTCGTTGGGGTCGTCCGAGACGGGCACGCGCAGGTCGACGACCGCCTGCTGAGTCGCCTGGTCGCCGATGATCTGGTTGCGGGGGACGACGGTCCAGCCCGGGACGTCGGTGGCTGCACCGGATGCCGGGGCGGGGCCGACGACGCTCAGCGGCTCATCCGCGGATCCCGCGAGCAGTTCGCCGTCTTCGACGACCGCGAAGCCGAGCTCGCCGCCGCGTTCGACGACGGTGAGGGGGAGCGTCGGTGCGCCCTCGACGCGACGCTCGCCCTGGGCGAGGGATGCCGCGACGGCCTGCTCCTGCGAGCCGATGTGGCCGGCGCCGTAGTTCGTGAAGGCTATGTAGCCCGTGTACAGGAAGATGAAGATCTGGAAGATGAGCAGGAACGACAGGCCCGGCAGCAGGTACTTCAGCGGGAGCGCGCGTTTCGTGAAGTAGACGACGTCCGCCGCCAGCAGCAGCGCGACGGCGACGCCGAACACGATCCAGGATTCCGCCTGGAACGCGGCGACGATGCCGAGCAGGCCCACCGCGTTGACGAGGCCCATCAGGACCAGCTTGACGATGAATCCCCACCCGAGACCCGACCAGCGGCGGGCATGGGACTCGGTGGGCGGGGGTGCCTCTTCCGGCAGGGTGGGGCTCTGCAGAGCCGTCATGTCGTCTTCCTCTCGAGAAGATGGTTTCCGGGGGCGAGGCGAGACGCCTCACCCCCGGAAGTCGGTCAGCCGATGGTCTTCTCGAGGTCGGCGACCATCTTGGTCCACGTCCCGGAGGGGTCCGCGCCCTTGATGACCTGCACCTGAGCGGCGTTCCAGAGGTCCCAGACCGATCCCATCTCAGGGATGCTCGGCATGGGCACGCCGTTCTTGGCAGAGGCGGCGAAGCCGGCGATCACGGGGTCGGACGAGACCTCCTCGGCGAGATCCGTCCAGGCCGGGATGCGCGGGTCGGCCTCGTAGAGGGCCTTCTGCGCGTCGTAGGTGGCGAGGTACTTCGTCAGGAACTCCTGGGCGACGAGGGCGTTCTTGCTCTCGGCGCTGATGTAGAAGCCTTGCACGCCGACGAACGGGGATGCCGTCTCGCCGCCGGCGGAGGGGATCGGGTTCACCTTGATCTTCGCGCCCTGATCGGTCAGCACCTTGACCGCCCACGGGCCCTGGATCGTGTACGCGGCCTTGCCCGAGGCGAACAGCTCGTTGTTGGTGTCGTAGTCGATCGTGGTCGAGATCTCGCCCGAGCCCTTCTCGCCGTGCTCTCCGAGCCACGTGGCGAAGGCGGTGCCCGCCTCGCCGCCCATGCCGATCTCCTTCGTGTAGGAGCCCGACGAGTCCTGCACGAACACCGGCGCACCGAAGGAGGTCTGCAGGCCGTACATCGTGTACGCGTCGCCGGTCGGTCCGGCGGTGTTGATGACGAACGGACGCTCTGCGCCCGACTTCTTACCCGCGGCGATCATGTCGTCGAACGTGGCAGGCGCGTCCTCCCCGACGAGATCGGTGTTCTGGATGAGCGCGATGCTCTCGAGCGAGTACGGCAGACCATAGCTCTGACCGTCGTAGGTGAATGCGTCGGTCGCGACCTTCTCGAAGTTCGATGCGGCCTCGCCGAGGTCGACCGTCGAGACGACACCGGCCTGCACGAGGCCGCCCAGCCAGTCGTGCGCACCGATCGTGATGTCAGGACCCTCCCCGGTGGGCACCTGGTTGGTGAAGTCGGTGCGGATGTCGTCGAAGTTCTTCTGGACGAGTTCGATCTTCGCGCCGGTCTCGTCTTCGAACGTTTTCGCCGCCGCTTCGATCGCGGGCTCGCGGTTCGCGTCGGTCCAGACGGTGAGGGTCACGCCGCTCGCGTCGATCGGACCTTCAGACTCCGCCGGAGCCGGGGTGTTGTTGCCGCTGCCGCCGGCGCAACCGGCCAGCAGCAGGGAGCCGGCCGCCAGTGCGGCGATGCCGATACCCATCTTGCGCATGGATCTTCCTTCCGGGTGTGGTCGATCCGGCGGGGCCTCTGGGAGGTCGCGCCGTCACGACCGGTGTGTGATCGCCGCGGCCGGGTGGCTGCGACGGTTTTCTCTCAGTGCGTTCGACGGTGTCCCGTCGCGAAGTGATCGGTCATCGATCGCCTCGGTGGGCTGTGTGCGCCAGGCGGACGACGGCTACGTCGCCTCCTGCCAACACCAGCGTGTCCCGGATGTCGGCCTGCGTCAGCAGGTCGGTTCCGGAGGTTTCGAGCGACACCTGTTCGGTGCCGTGGTTTATGGCGACGAGGTAGTCCGCGTCAGGGCTGCGGCGGATGATCGTCTCGACTCCGTCGGGCGTCGCCGGGAGGTCGATGCCCGCATCCGCGTACACCTCGCGCATGATCGCGCGGAGGCCGTCGGCATCCGGTCGTGTGCTGATGTACCAGCCGACACCGTCGCCGTGCACGTTGCGGGTCACGGCGGGAAGGCCGTCGGCGGGGCCACCGGTGTAGACCGCACGGACGTCGGCGGTGGTGACGACGAGATCCTCCTGCCAGACATCGGCGGGGAACCGCTCGTCGCCCAGCGCGATGCCGGCGACGTCGCCGTGTCGGAGCGGGAGGTGCTCCTCGACGCGGACGCCGAGGGCGTCCTGCAGCAGCGCACCGTACCCACCGGGGTGGACGGCGTCGTTCTCGTCGACGATCGCGGAGAAGAACGAGACGACGAGCGTCCCGCCCTGCGCGACGTAGGCGGTCAGGTTCGCGGCGTCCGCAGCGCTCAGGAGGTACTGCGACGGGACGAGCACCAGGCGGTAGCGCGAGAGGTCGTGGCCGGGGAGCGCGAAGTCGACGGTGACGTCGTCGCGCCAGAGGCGCTCGTAGAACGCACGGATGCGCTCGTCGTGGCTGACGTCCTCGGAAGGGCGCCACTCGAGGTCCTGCGCCCAGAACGACTCGAAGTCCCACAGGACCGCGACATCGGCCTCCACGCGCGACCCCTGTACCTCGGCCAGGCGGCCGAGCTTGTCGCCGAGGTCCACGACCTCGCGGAACACGCGTGATTCGGTGCCGGCGTGGGGGAGCATCGCGGAGTGGAACTTCTCCGCGCCCGAGCGTCCGGCCCGCCATTGGAAGAAGAGGATGCCGTCGGCCCCCCGGCCGAAGTGGCTCAGGGAGTTCCGGGCCATCTCGCCCGGGCGCTTCGCGACGTTCCGCGGCTGCCAGTTGACGGCCGACGTCGAGTGCTCCATCAGGATCCAGGGCTTGCCGCCGCCGACGGAACGGCTGAGGTCGGCAGCGATCGCGAGACCGATCTCACCCTCCACGTCGGCTGCCCACAGGTAGTGGTCGTCCGACACGACGTCGACCTCGTCGGCCCAGGCCCAGAGGTCGACACCGTGGTGCTGGTTGGCCATGAAGTTCGTCGTGATGGGCTGCGTCGCGTGCTGACGGATCGCGGCCTTCTCGATGCGGAAGCACTCGCGCAGCATCTCGTCGGTGAACCGGGCCCAGTCGAGCTTCTGCGCGGGGTTGATCGTCGAGGGGGCTGCGGCAGGGGCGCCCACGTGGTCCCACTCCTCGTAGTGCTGACCCCAGAAGGCCGTGCCCCATGCGGCGTTGAGGCCGGCGACGGAGCCGTACTTCACCTGCAGCCAGAGACGCCAGGCGCGGACGGAGTGGGGGGAGAAGTCCTCACCGACGGGAACGCCGTATTCGTTGTGGATGTGCCAGAGGACGACGGCCGGGTGGTCGCCGTAGCGTTCGGCGAGGGCGCCGGCGATCCGGGCGATCGCGGCGCGATACTCGGGCGCCGAGTGCGACACCATGCCGCGCGCGCCGAAGCCCATCGGCACGCCGTCCTTCGTGACGGCGCGAGCATCGGGGTACTGCGCGAAGAACCACGCCGGGGGAGAGGCCGTGGGGGTGCCGAGGTCGACGGCCACGCCGTTCTCGTGGAGGAGGGCGATGATGTCGTCGAGCCAGGCGAAGTCGAACTCGCCCTCGCGAATCTCGAGGAGGCCCCACGAGAAGATGCCGATGCTCACCATGGTGACGCCGGCCTCGCGCATGAGGCGCACGTCCTCGTCCCACACCTCGCGGGGCCACTGCTCGGGGTTGTAGTCACCGCCATAGGCGATGCCGTCCAGTCGCGGCCAGGCGGGGGTCGTCATGCTGCGGTGCCATCCTCATTGATCGGGCGGGGTCCCATGACGCGTGCGATGACGGCTGGGACCGGTAACAGGTTGGTGTCGACTCTACGCAGGATGCGGCGCCGCGGGTCGCGCCTGTTATCGAACTGTGACCGGTCCCAGGTCTGGTCCTGAGCCACTGCACCGGAGGTATAGAGTCAGCGCGTGGTCCTCCCCTCCGAGCGCAGGCGCCCCACCATCCGCGATGTCGCGGAGGTCGCGGGCGTGTCGCACGGCACCGTTTCGCGGGTCATCAACGGCGGTCGATGGGTCTCGGAGGACTCCCGGGTCGCCGTGGAGCAGGCGATCCAGGCCACCGGGTACACCGTCAGCCATGCGGCGCGCTCACTCGCCACCGGTCGTGCCAATTCGGTCGCGTTCCTGCTGACGGAACCCCAGCATCTGCTGTTCGCCGACCCGACGTTCGCCCTCCTGCTCCGCGGGGCCACCGAGGCTCTTGCCGCGCGCGACATGACCCTCGTGCTCCTCATCGCCGAGCATCCGTCGCAGTACGAGAACATCGAGCGCTACGTCCGTGCGGGCCACGTCGACGGCGTGCTGCTCATCTCGTCGCACGAGTCCAATCCGCTCCTCGCCGCGCTCACCTCGGCGGGCGTCCCCACGGTCTGCTCCGGGGTGCCCCTCGGCGACCGCGCGCACGTTCCGACCGTGTCCGTCGACGAGGTGGCGTCGGCGCGCGAGATGACCCGCCATCTCCTCGGTCGCGGCTACGAACGCATCGCCGTGATCACCGGCCCCGACGACACCCCGGGCGGGCGGTACCGCCTGGTCGGTTTCCGTGACGAGATGGGCGAGCACTTCGACCCCGCGCTCGTCGAACAGGACGTCTACTCGAGCGAAGCGGGCGAGGCCGCCATGTCTCGTCTTCTCGAGCGGGCCCCCGACATCGACGCCGTGTTCGCGGCATCCGACGTCATGGCGGTGGGGGCGATCGCCGCTCTCCGAAAGGCCGGGAGACGGGTCCCCGAAGATGTCGCCGTCGCGGGCTTCGACGATTCGGGGCTTGCGGCCACGGCGGATCCACCGCTGACGACGATGCGGCAGCCGTGGTCGGAGATCTCCCGGCGCATGGTCGAGGTGCTGCTGGACGTCGTCGACGGCGGTCCGGGCGAGTCGATCGTGCTGCCGACGACCTTCGTCCGGCGCGGGAGCGCCTGAGCGCTCGTCATGAACGGCAGGGCCCGCTTCGTCGCCCGTAGAATCGCCAGGTGACTTCCGGCGGCTCCTTCTACATCACCACCCCCATCTACTACCCGAGCGATCTGCCCCACATCGGGCACGGGTACACGTCGGTGGCGGTGGACACTCTCGCGCGCTGGCACCGCCAGTCGGGGGACGACACCTGGATGCTGACCGGTACCGACGAGCACGGCCAGAAGATGCTCCGTGCCGCCACGGCGAACGGCGTCACCCCGCAGGAGTGGGTCGACAAGCTCGTCGAGGAGTCCTGGTTCCCGCTCCTGAAGACCCTCGACGTCGCCAACGACGACTTCATCCGGACGACGCAGCCGCGTCACGAGGAGCGCGTCAAGAAGTTCGTGCAGGCGCTCTACGACAGCGGTTACATCTACGCGGGCGAGTACGAAGCGCTCTACTGCGTGGGCTGTGAGGAGTTCAAGCCCGAGGCCGAGATCGTCGACGGCACCGGCCCGTTCGAAGGGCTCAAGGTCTGCGCCATCCACTCGAAGCCGCTCGAGCTCCTGCAGGAGAAGAACTACTTCTTCAAGCTCAGCGAGTTCCAGGACCGGCTGCTCGAGCTGTACAAGACGCAGCCCGATTTCGTCCGTCCCGACTCCGCGCGCAACGAGGTCATCTCCTTCGTCCGGTCCGGGCTCAAGGACCTCTCGATCTCCCGCTCGGCGTTCGACTGGGGCATCCGCGTGCCGTGGGACGACTCCCACGTCATCTACGTCTGGGTCGACGCCCTCCTCAACTACGCGACCGCCGTCGGGTACGGCGAGGACCAGGCCGAGTTCGAGCGCCGCTGGCCGGCGTACCACGTGGTCGGCAAGGACATCCTCCGCTTCCACGCCGTCATCTGGCCCGCCATGCTGATGGCCGCCGGGCTCGAGGTGCCGAAGGGCATCTTCGCCCACGGCTGGTTGCTCGTCGGCGGCGAGAAGATGTCGAAGTCGAAGCTCACCGGCATCGCTCCCACCGAGATCACCGACGTGTTCGGCTCCGACGCGTATCGGTTCTACTTCCTGTCGGCGATCGCCTTCGGCCAGGACGGTTCGTTCTCGTGGGAGGACCTCTCCGCGCGCTACCAGGCCGAGCTCGCCAACGGTTTCGGCAACCTCGCCTCTCGCACGGTCGCGATGATCGGGCGCTACTTCGACGGCGTCGTGCCGGCCGCAGGCTCGCCCACCGACATCGACCTCCGCGTGCAGCGGACGGTGGCGGACGCCGCGACGGCAGCGGATGCCGCGATGACCGCCTTCCGCCCCGACGAGGCCATCGCCGCGATCTGGCGGATCGTCGACGAGCTGAACGGCTACATCACCGAGAACGAGCCGTGGGCGCTCGCCAAGGATGAGGCGAACCGCGAACGGCTCTCGACCGTCCTCTACACGGCGGCGGAGGGCCTCCGGGCCCTCGCGGTCCTCCTCTCGCCGGTCATGCCGAAGTCGACCGCGACGCTCTGGGACGCTCTCGGCGCTCCCGGTGAGCTCACCGCGCAGCCGCTCCGCGAGGCGGGCACGTGGGGTCAGCTCCCCGCCGGGAGCAGGGTCGGCACGCTTGCGCCGCTCTTCCCGCGCGTCGAGCAGACCGCATGACGACCGGCCCCGCTGACCCGAGCGGCTACGTCCGCCAGCGCGAGCAGTCCGCGCGAGACGTCCGCTGGCCGGATGCGCCCGAGCCGCTGCCCGTCGCCGTCTACGACAACCACGCGCACCTCGAGATCGAAGACGGCGACGAGCCGCGCGGTCTCGACGAGCAGCTCGCCCGAGCGGCCGAGGTCGGGGTGATCGGCGTGGTGCAAGCCGGCGGCGACATCGACTCCTCCCGCTGGTCGGCCTGGGCCGCGGCATCCCACCCTGCCGTGCTGGCCGCCGTCGCGATCCACCCGAACGAAGCGCCGGCCTACAAAGAAGCCGGCCGCCTCGACGAGGCGATCGCCGTCATCGACGAGCTCGCCGCCGAGCCCCGCGTGCGGGCGGTGGGGGAGACCGGTCTCGACTTCTTCCGGACCGATGAGGCCGGCATCCCCGCTCAGGTGGAGAGCTTCGAGGCGCACATCGACATCGCCAAGCGTCACGGCATCGCGATGCAGATCCACGACCGCGACGCGCACGACGCCGTGCTCGAGACCCTCGAGCGCGTCGGCGCCCCGGAGCAGACCGTTTTCCACTGCTTCTCGGGCGACGCCGACATGGCGCGGTACAGCGCGGAGCGTGGCTACTGGCTGAGTTTCGCGGGCAACGTCACGTTCAAGAACGCGCAGAATCTCCGTGATGCCCTGGCGGTGACGCCGCGGGAGCGGATCCTCGTCGAGACCGACGCGCCGTTCCTCACGCCGACACCGCATCGCGGTCGTCCCAACGCGCCGTACCTGGTGCCGGTCACGGTCCGGTTCATGGCGGCCGAACTCGGCATCGCGCTCGACGAACTCTGCGCCCAGCTCGCGGCGAACACGCTTGAGGTCTACGGCGCCTTCAGCGACTGAGTCTTCCGGGGCCGTGCTTTTCTCGGTGATCCGATCGTCAGCGGGGGGCGCGTCGTGGAGCCGGGGACGAGCTCCCACGGCAGGTCGACCACACGGGGGCCGTCGTCGAGGAGTGCTGCGGGCAGGGTCTCGAACATCGCCTCGGCGGCGAGATCCGGACGGATGCACACGTGCGTCACGCCGAGGCGGCGGTTCACGGCGCAGTCCGTCGTGCAGAGGGCGACGAGCTGCACGTCGCGCGGGATGACGAGGCGCATCTCCTCGAGCTGCAGGTAGACGTCCGGGCCGTCCTCGGCGCCGGCGAAGATCGCGTCCGCGCCGCCGGCGACGGCTTCGGTGAGCAGGCGGGGGAGCCTGCGGCGCGACGCGTCGACCGTCCGCACGAGCGGTTCGCGGCCCCGCACCGAGCTCCAGATCTCGTACGCGGCGCGGCCGATCTCGTCGCGGGGCGCGCCGCCCTCCTCGGTGAGGAAGACGATGCGCTGCGCGCCGGAACGTTCGAGTTCGTCGAGGCCTGCTCGGACGGCGGCGTCGTAACCCGTGCGGATGCTGAGACCGCGCGATCCGTCGACGAACTGGTCGTCCGCGACGATCGGGATGCCGCGGGCGATGGCTGCGTGGAGGAGCGGCTGGTTCCCGCGGGCATCGGGGACGTAGAGGGCATCGAGGGTCGTTCCCGAGATGAGGTCAGGGTTGGAGTCGGGGAGGACGGTGACGGTGAAACCGTGCGCCGCGGATGCCCGGACGAGGGAGATGAGCTTGCGCGCCCGCTGCAGCTCGCCGCGCCGGTCGCTCTCGGGGTCGTCGACCATGACGAAGCCGACCGTCATGGTCCGCCCGCTCCGGAGGGCGGCAGCATGACGGTTGGGCACGTAGCCGAGTTCGGCGGCGATCGCCTTGATGCGCTCGCGCGTCTCGGGTCGCATGCTGCCGCGGTCGTTGAGCGCCTGGCTGATGGCCGCCGTCGACACGCCTGCGGCGCGCGCGATGTCCTTCAGCGTGACGCTCGGACTCACGGCTGCTCGCCTCGGTCCGGAGAGACGCCCACGCCCGCACCCGGCAGCACCGTGCGGATCGCATCGGCCCACTCGGTCCCCGCACCCGACGAGGCGAGCGTGTGCCCGCGGGCGATGAGCTGGTGGAGGAGGACGCCGGAGAAGTGGCGGAGAGCGGTTTCGACCTCGGGGGAGTCGCCGCGGCGGCGGGCGCGGGTGAGTTCCTCGTCGAGGACGCCGTGGACGAATCCGCGGAGGTCGACGACCGACGGCGCGACCTCGTGCACGCGCCGCGCGGCCGCGTGCCGCTGGGCCGCGGCCTGGACGATCTCGCGCGCCTGACCGACGGTTTCGGCTTCGTCGACGGGGGCGTGGAGGCGGATCGTCTCGAGGTCGAGGAGCTCGACACCGGGCAGGAGCGCGATCTCCGGGTCGACGTTGCGGGGGAGCCCCAGGTCGATGACCACCTGCGCCTGCGTGCTGCCCGCCCGCGCCGTCGCGTGCGAGAAGGCGTCGAGTGCGAAGGTGTCGGTCGTCGCCGTGCAGGTGACGACGATGTCGGCGGCGGCGGCCTCGGCGGCGTAGTCGTCGGCGCTGACGTGCACGAGGTGCTCGCGGTTGGCGAAGCGCTGCCGGCCGGAGCGGGAGTGCACGCGGATGTCGACGGCGCCGACGGCGCGGAGGGCGGCGAGGGCTGCGGCGGCGTAGCGACCGGTGCCGACGAGGAGCACGCGGGCGGTCGCCCAGTCGACGCGGGAGCTCACGAGGTCGACGGCCAGGCGTACGAGCGAGCGGCCGGACTCGCCGAGGCGCGTCGTGTTCTTCACGGCGCGGGAGGTTTCGGTCGCGCGCTGGAAGAGGTGCTCGAGCGACGCGGTCGTCAGACCACGACCGCGTGCTGCTTCGAGAGCGCGACGCACCTGACCGGCGATCTCGTCTTCGCCGACCGCGACGGAGTCGAGACCGGAAGCGACGGTGAAGAGATGGTGGGCGACCTGGTTGCCGTGGGCGAAGTCGACGTTCTCACGGAGCGAGCGGTAGTCCATGTCGGCGGCTCCCGCGATCGCCTCCATGGCGGCATCCATCGCTGGGACGGGGGAGGCGAGGTCGGCCTCTTCAGCGAGGTCGAAGTACGCCTCGAACCGGTTGCAGGTGGCGAGGACGACAGCCCCGCGGACCGAATCGTGCACCGCGGAAAGCCGCTCAGCGAGGTCGTCGCCGACCGTCGAGAGCCGCTCGAGAGAATCGAACGGCGTGGAGCGCTGATGCGCGGTGAGGCAGACGAGCACGGTGCGGAGAACCCCCTTGGATCGCGACTAGTATATCGATTAACCGATTCGAGGAGTTCATCATTCCCGGCCTCAGCCACCCTCTCGTCGCCGCACGCACTCGCGAGTCCCGACTCGTCCGTGCACTCCTGGGCGATCGCCCCGACATCACCCCCGTCTGGTTCATGCGCCAGGCGGGTCGTTCGTTGCCGGAGTACCGTGCGCTCCGCTCGCAGGGCACCATGCTCGAGGCGTGCCTCGATCCCGCTCTGGCGAGCGAGATCACGATGCAGCCGGTGCGCCGTCACGGCGTCGATGCGGCCATCTTCTTCAGCGACATCATCGTGCCGCTCGCGCTCCTGGACATCGACGTCGAGATCGCGGCGGGCCGCGGTCCGGTGTTCTCGCAGCCGCTGCGGACCGCCGCCGACATCGCGCGCACCGTCGCGATCGACCCGGCACTCGTGACCGAGCGCGGCGAGGCGATCGCGGATGCCGTGGGCCGAACCACCGCGATGCTCGCCGATCAGTCGGAAAAACGCGGTGAGCCGCTGCCGCTCATCGGCTTCGCCGGTGCCCCCTTCACTCTCGCGGCCTACCTCGTCGAGGGCGGGCCGTCCAAGGACCACCTCGCGGCGCGGCGCCTCATCCACGAGGACCCGGCCGCCTGGCGCGACCTCACGATGTGGCTCGCCGAGGTCACCGGTCGCTTCCTCGCCCTGCAGATCGAGGCGGGGGCGAGCGCCGGTCAGCTCTTCGACTCGTGGGCGGGCGGGCTGAACCCCGACGACTACCGCGCGTCGGTGCTCCCGGCATCCGTTGCCGCGCTCGATCACGCGCGGTCGCTGCCGCTTCCCGAAGGCGTCGACCGCCTGCCGCTCGTGCACTTCGGCGTCGGCACCGGCGAGATCCTCGCCGACATGGCGACGCCCGATATCGATGCGCTCGGGGTGGACTACCGCGTCCGCCTCGGCGACGCGCACCGCCGCATCGGCCGCGACCTGACCCTGCAGGGAAACCTCGACCCGGCGATGCTGTTCGCCCCCGAGGAGGTGCGGACCCTCGAGGTCCAGCGGATCCTCGAGGATGGGCTCGCCGCCCGCGCCCACGTCTTCAACCTCGGCCACGGCGTTCCCATGGAGACCGACCCCGACGCGCTCTCGGCGGTGGTCCGCACCGTCCACGAGTGGCGGGCGCCGTGAGCCACGACGTCGTGATCGTCGGCGGCGGCATCGCCGGCCTGACGATCGCGTGGGAGCTGGCTCGCGCGGGACGTGACGTCGTCCTCGTCGAGGCGTCGGAGTGCGCCGGGGGGATGCTGCGCCGCGGCACTGTCGCCGGCGTCGACGCCGACCTGGGCGCCGAATCCTTCGCCACGCGGACCACGGGTGTCGCCGACCTCGTCGCCGACGCGCGTCTGCCCGTCCAGCTCGTCGAGCCTGCACCGGCGGGGGCGCACGTCGCCTTCCGCCGCCGCTCCGGCCGGGTCGACCGTGCCCCGCTGCCGCGTCGCGCGCTCGTCGGCCTGCCCGCCGACCCCCTCGCCCCCGATGTCGTCCGGATCCTCGGCCGCAGCGGCGCCCGTCGCGCAGCGCGGGAGCGGCTGATTCCCCTGTCCGCGGGAGACGAGCCCTCCCTCGCGGAGCTGGCGACCACCCGGTTCGGACCGCGGGTCACCGCCCGCCTCGTCGAGCCGCTCTGCCGGAGCGTGTACTCGCAGAGCGCGGACTCCGTGCGCCTGTCCGCGCTCCACCCCGTGCTCTGGGAGAAGGCCCAGGCGCTCGGCTCATTGACCGACGCCGTCGGCGCCCTGGCCCCGGCTGTCCGCGCCGGTTCCGCCGTCCGCGGCGTCGAGGGCGGACTCTGGCGTCTCGCGGCCGAACTCGAGGCAGCCGCCCTCCGAGCGGGCGCCGTCATCCGCACCGGCACGCCCGTCCGTGCGGTGACCGGCACGAGCGTCGAACTCGACGACGAGGCGCTGTCGGCCGCGGCTGTCGTGATCGCGACGGGACCGACCGCCGCCGCCCGGCTGCTGCAGGTCGAGGTCGCCCCGGCCCCGCCCGTCGGGCTCGTCGTCACCGAGATCGTCGCCGACGGTCTCGACGCCTTCCCGATCGGCTCGGGCGTCATCGCCGCGCCCGACGTCGACAGCGCGGCGAAAGCCCTCACGCACGTCGACGCGAAGTGGGAGTGGGCGTCCGCCGCCCTCCCCGCCGGCACGCACCTCGTGCGGTTGTCCGCGCACGACGGCCGCCACGACGAGCTGACGGATGCCGCCGGTGTCGCGACCGCCGTCCGCACCCTCACCGGGGTGCGGGTCTCGCCGGCCGATATCCGCCGCATCGTCCCCGTCGCGTGGCCCGACGCCGTCGCGACGCCGCCTGTCCGTGCGGCGGTCGAAGAGGCTGCGGCGACCCACGGCATCCGACTCGCGGGAGCCGTCGCGGCAGGAACCGGGCTCGCCTCGGTCGTGCCGCACGCGCGTGCACTCGCCTCCGATCTCCTCTCCCATCCGACCCCCTCCGAAGGAGCACGTCATGTCCGCTGACGAGACTGTCCCCGGCCTCGGCTACACCCTGTTCGCGATCCTCGCGGGTCCCCGGCCGCGCACCGGAACGCCGTCACCGGCAGACCTGGAGGCCGTCCGGGATGTCGCCGACGGGTTCGCCGCCGACGGTGTCACGCTCCGCGGGTTCTACGACGTGACCGGCATGCGCGCCGAGGCCGACCTCATGATCTGGCTGCACGGCGAAGACCCCGCCGCCCTGCAGAAGGCGCTCCGCCAGCTGCGCCGGACCGCGGCGCTCGCCTCCTTCACCAACGTGTGGAGCGCGATGGGCGTGCACCGCGAGGCGGAGTTCAACAAGCGTCACGTCCCCGGTTACCTCCGCGGCGAGCACGCCCGCGGGTGGCTCTGCCTGTACCCGTTCGTCCGCAGCTACGAGTGGTATCTGCTCCCCGAAGAGGACCGCTCGCGCATGCTCGCCGAGCACGGCCGCAAGGGCGCCGTCTTCCGCGACGTCGTCGCGAACACGGTGTCGACCTTCGGCCTCAGCGACTACGAGTGGCTGCTGCCCCTCGAGAGCGACGACCCCATCAGTCTCGTCGACATGATGCGCGAGCTCCGGGCGACGGATGCCCGTCGCCACGTGCGCGAGGAGGTTCCGTTCTACACGGGACGACGGATCGAGATCGACGAACTGGCGGAGGTGCTGTCATGAGTGCAGAGAACATCGGCGGAGAGTTCCGTCCCAAGCCGCCGCGCGCGACGCGCACGGTCGTGGCCGAGGGCGCCGTCATCCCGAACGCCACCGAGGGAGCGCAGGCGGGGGACCCGCACGCCACGATCCCCGTCGCCTATGACGGCATCCTCCTCCTCGGCTTTGGTGGGCCCGAGGGCCAGGACGACGTCATCCCGTTCCTCCGCAACGTCACGTCGGGCCGCGGCATCCCGGACGAGCGACTCGAAGAGGTCGCGCATCACTACCGTCACTTCGGCGGGGTGTCGCCCATCAACGAGCACAACCGCGAGCTGAAGGCGGCGCTCGACGCCGAACTCGCGGCTCGAGGGCTCGAGCTGCCCGTCTACTGGGGCAATCGCAACTGGATGCCGTACGTCACCGACGCGATCGATTCCGCCTTCGCCGACGGGCGGCGCAAGCTCCTCGCCATCGCGACGAGCGCGTACAGCTCGTACTCGTCGTGCCGCCAGTACCGCGAAGACCTCGCGGACGCCGTTGAGGCTACCGGCCACCAGACCGACATCCAGATCGACAAGGTCCGGCAGTTCTTCGACCACCCCGGGTTCGTGGCCCCGTTCGTCGACGGCATCCGCGCGGGCATCGCCGAGCTCGCCGAGCGTGGCGTCACCGACCTCGAGAGCGAGGTCGAGATCCTCTTCTCGACGCACTCGATCCCCACTTCCGACGCCGACCGTTCGGGCCCGCCGGAGCGCGGCTTCGGACCGGGCGGCGCGTACGTCGCCCAGCACCTCGCCGTCGGCCAGGAGATCGTGTCGCGTCTGGGCTTCCCCGGCGCGTGGCAACTCGTCTTCCAGAGCCGCTCCGGCCCGCCGCAGGTGCCGTGGCTCGAGCCCGACATCAACGACGCGATGCAGGATCTGCCCGGCCGCGGGCGCAAGGCCGTCCTCATCGTGCCGCTCGGGTTCGTGAGCGACCACATGGAGGTCATGTGGGACCTCGACACGGAGGCCATGGAGACGGCGGAGGAGCTCGGTCTCATCGCCGTCCGCACCGCGACCCCCAGCACCCACCCGACCTACGTCGCCGGTCTCGTCGACCTCGTCGAGGAGCGGCTGAAGGGCACGCCCGCAGCCGACCGCCCCGCCGTGACCGACCTGGGACCCTGGTACGACGTGTGTCGCCCCGGCTGCTGCGAGAACAAGCGTCTCGGCTTCCAGCCGGCGCTCTCGGGCGTCGCACCGTGACCGCGTTGCGCCTCGGAACGCGGGCGAGCCTGCTGGCGACGACCCAGTCGCAGCACGTGGCGGATGCCGTGGCCGCGGCATCCGGTCGTGAGGTCGAACTCGTTCCGATCACGAGCGACGGCGACATCCTCACCGGTCCGCTCGCGCAGATGGGTGGGACGGGTGTGTTCGCCACGGCTCTCCGCGACGCGTTGCTGCGGAACGAGTGCGATTTCCTCGTGCACTCGATGAAGGATCTGCCGACGGCTCCGTTCGAGGGGATCGTCGTCGGGGCTGTGCCCGTTCGCGCCTCGCAGCGCGACATCCTGCACTCCCGCGAGGGCCTGACGCTCGACGAGCTGCCCTCGGGCGCGCGCGTCGGCACGGGGTCGCCGCGTCGCGTCGCGCAGGTGCTCGCGCGTCGCCCCGACCTGGTGGTGGAGGGCATTCGCGGCAACGTCGACAGCCGGCTCCGGAAGGTCGCCGACGGCCAGTACGACGCGATCGTCCTCGCCGAAGCCGGGCTCCGCCGCATCGGGCGCGACGCCGCGATCACCCAGGTGCTCGACTGGCCCACCTCCGCCGCGCAGGGCGCTCTGGCCGTCGAGGTGCGCGACGGGGATGCCGAGGTCGCCGCCGCCGTGCGCCTCGTCGAAGACGCCGACACGGCCCTCGCCGCGAACCTCGAGCGGGCCGTACTCCGCCGCCTCGAAGCCGGCTGCGCCGCTCCCGTCGCGATCGACGCCGAGCGTCACGGCGACGTCGTCACGCTGGTGGCGCAGGTCTACGCCGAAGACGGTGGGCGATCCGTCGGTGCGTCCCGCCAGCTCGACGTGCACGTCGACATCGATGCCGCTGCGGCCGACGTCGTCGCCGAGCTCCTCGAGGGCGGTGCCGCCGACCTCGCCGATCTCGCCGGGTCGTCGCGATGACCGGCGGTGGCTTGCGCGGTGCCCGAGTGCTCGTTCCCCGCGCCGGGGGATGGGGGGAGCGCGTGCGCGCCGACCTGAACTCCCGCGGCGCCGAGGCAGTCCTCGCACCGCTCATCTCGTCTGCAGCGCCGCGCGACACCGCGGCGCGCGACCGCGCGTTCGCCGCCCTCGCCGACGGTGCGTATGCGTGGCTGTTCGTCACGAGTGCCGCGAGCGTCGAGCAGCTCCGTCAGCACGACGTCGCGATCCCCGCCACCACTCGTATCGCCGCCGTCGGCCGCGCGACCGCCCGCGCCGTCGCCGATGCCGGGTGGGAGGTCGACTTCGTCCCGGCTGGCGCGTCGTCGGCGACGGCCCTCGTCACGCAGTGGTGCGCCGACCGCGTTCCCGCCGCGACCGGCCGCGCCCTCGTCGTCCGGAGTGATCTCGCCCAGGCCGTCGTGAGCGATGAACTCGAGGTCCGCGGGTTCGCCGTCGACGTCTGCATCGCCTATCGCACCGTGGGCGTCGATCTCGACCCCGCCGTCGTCGAGGGCCTCCGGTCGGGGGACATCGACGTCGTGCTCCTCACCTCGTTGAGCGTGGGGCGCGAGCTCCGCCGCCAGGTGGGACAGCTCCCGGCATCCACCCTCGTCGCCTCGATCGGACCGGGGACGACGCGCGATGCCGCGGTCCTCGGTTTCGCCGTCGGCCACACCGCCCAGACCCAGAGCATCGACGCGCTGATCGCCGAGCTCGACGCCCGCGTTCCCTTGGAGAAGCACTCATGACCTCGTTCCCCACACGTCGCCTTCGCCGCTTGCGCGGCACGCCCGCACTCCGCCGCCTGGCCGCCGAGCATCACCTCGTCCCCTCGCAGCTCGTGCTGCCGGTGTTCGTGAAGGAGGGCATCACCTCCTCGCAGCCGATCGCGAGCATGCCGGGGGTGTCGCAGCATCCGCTCGACGCGATCGCCGACGTCGTCGACGAGGCGGCCGCGGCGGGCATCGGCGGGATCATGCTCTTCGGCGTGCCCGCGGTCCGCGACGCGGTCGGCAGCGGCGCGACCGATCCCGACGGCATCCTCAACCGTGCGATCGCGGTCGCCGCTCGCGCCGCTGCAGGACGCCTCACGGTGCAGGCGGACCTCTGCCTCGACGAGTTCACCGATCACGGCCACTGCGGCCTGCTCGCCGCCGACGGCTCGGTCGACAACGACGCGACGCTCGAGGTGTACGCCGAGATGGGTGTCGCCCAGGCGCGCGCCGGCGCGGACGTGCTGGGACTGTCCGGAATGATGGACGGCCAGGTCGCCGCGGTCCGCGCAGGGCTGGATGCCGCCGGCTTCGCGCACGTCGCGATCCTCGCCTACTCGGCCAAATACGCCTCCGCCTTCTACGGCCCCTTCCGCGACGCCGTCGAGTCGACCCTGCAGGGCGACCGCCGGACCTACCAGATGGACCCGGCGAACGCACGCGAGGGAGTCGAAGAGGCCCTCGTCGACATCGCCGAGGGCGCCGACGTCGTCATGGTGAAGCCCGCCATGCCCTACCTCGACGTGCTCGCCCGCGTCTCGGACCGCTCGAACGTGCCGGTGTGGGCATATCAGGTGTCGGGGGAGTACGCGATGATCGAGCACGCCGCCGCGGCCGGCCTCATCGACCGCGAGCGGGCCATCGGCGAGAGCCTCGTCGGCATCCGCCGGGCCGGGGCCGACGTCATCCTCACCTACTGGGCCATCGAGGTCGCGCACTGGCTGCGCGCCGGAAGGGAACTCGCATGAGCCGTAACCAGGAGTTGTTCGACCGCGCCCGCGGAGTGATCCCCGGCGGCGTCGACTCGCCCGTCCGGGCCTACGGGTCGGTCGGCGGGACGCCGCGGTTCATGGTGTCCGCGCAGGGCGCGTATGTGACCGATGCCGACGGCCGCGACTACGTCGACCTCGTCGCCAGCTGGGGGCCCGCCCTCCTCGGGCACGCGCACCCCGCCGTGATCGAGGCGGTCGTCGAGGCCGCCCGCCGCGGGCTCTCGTTCGGCGCGCCGACGGCGGCCGAAACGGAGCTCGCCGAGGAGATCCGCTCGCGCGTTCCGGCTGCCGAGAAGATCCGTCTCGTCTCCACCGGCACGGAGGCGACGATGACCGCGATCCGCCTCGCGCGCGCGGCCACCGGGCGCGACCTGCTCGTGAAGTTCGCCGGGCACTACCACGGCCACTCCGACGGCCTGCTGGCTCAGGCCGGCTCGGGTCTCGCGACGCTCGCGCTGCCCGGATCGGCCGGTGTCCCCGCGCCGATCGCCGCGCAGACGCTCGTCATCGGGTACAACGACCGCGCCGCTGTGGAGGAGCTGTTCCGCGCCCACGAGGGCAAGATCGCCGCGATCATCACCGAGGCCGCCGGCGCGAACATGGGTGTCGTGCCGCCGGCGCCGGGCTTTACCGCGTTCCTGTCAGACATCGCGCACCGGAACGGCGCACTTCTCATCAGCGATGAGGTCCTCACCGGCTTCCGCTCCTCGCGGTCGGGCTACGCCGGCGTCCTGGATGCCGCCGGCGAACACGTGGTCCCCGATCTCATCGCGTTCGGCAAGGTCATCGGCGGCGGGCTCCCCGTCGCCGCCGTCGCCGGACGCGCCGAGATCATGGACCTCCTCGCCCCGACCGGTCCCGTCTACCAGGCCGGCACGCTGTCGGGGAACCCGGTCGCCGTCGCCGCGGGTCTCGCGACCCTCACGCACGCCGACGACGCGGTGTACCGCACGCTTGATTCGGTCGCGCACACCGTCGCGGACGCGGCATCCGCTGCGCTCACCGAGGCGGGCGTGCCCCACGTCGTGCAGTGGGCGGGGACGCTGTTCAGCATCTTCTTCGGCGAGAGTGTCGTCGGTGGCGTGCCCGACTACGCGACCGCGACCTCGCAGGATGCCGACGCCTACGGCCGCTTCTTCCACGCGATGCTCGAGGCCGGCGTCTCGCTGCCGCCGTCGGCATTCGAGGCATGGTTCGTCACGGCGGCCCACGATGATGCGGCGATCGCCCGCATCGTCGACGCCCTGCCCGCGGCGGCGGAGGCGGCGCGGGGGAGCTAGCCCGCCGGGTGCCGGTGCCGCCCGGGGCGGGTGCAGTCGCACGACCGACTCGGCCGGTCCCGCCTCAGAGGCCCCACGAGGTGCGTTCCGCACCACCGATCGTGCATGCGGCATGCCCCGGCGCAGCCCGCGGGCGGCCGCGTCCTGCGCAACTAGGCTGGAACTCATGCCCGTCACCCTCCTCGGAGCCTCCGAGATCCGCGCTCTCGCTGCCGACCTCGACGTCACTCCGACCAAGAAGCTCGGGCAGAACTTCGTTGTCGACGCGAACACGGTCCGGAAGATCGTCGCCGCCGCGCGCGTCACTGCGGCCGATCGTGTCGTGGAGGTCGGTCCCGGCCTGGGGTCGCTCACCCTTGCGATCCTCGAGACGGGCGCACCGGTCACCGCGGTCGAGATCGATCACCGGCTCGCGGAGCGGCTGCCCGCGACGGCTGCCGCCCACGGCGTGCCCGACGGCGCGCTCACCGTCGTCGCAGAGGACGCGCTGCGCGTCACGGAGCTCCCCGGTGACCCCGACGTCCTCGTCGCGAACCTGCCGTACAACGTCAGCGTCCCCGTCCTCCTGCACTTCATGGAGCACTTTCCATCGATCCAACGCGGCGTGGTCATGGTGCAGGCCGAGGTCGGCGAGCGGCTGGCCGCTCCGTCGGGCTCGAAGATCTACGGCTCCCCGAGCGTCAAGGCCGCCTGGTACGGCGCGTGGCGACTGACCGGCACTGTCTCTCGTCAAGTCTTCTGGCCCGTCCCCAACGTCGACAGCGTGCTCGTCGGATTCCAGCGGGGTGGTGAGCCCCGCGGCACCGAAGCGGAGCGCCTCCGCACCTTCGCGATCGTCGACGCCGCGTTCCAGCAGCGCCGCAAAATGCTCCGCCAGGCGCTGTCCACCGTGCTCGGCGGCTCGTCCGCTTCCGCGAGCGACATCCTCGAGCGTGCCGGGGTCGCGCCGACGGCCCGCGGCGAGGAACTGACGATCGAGGATTTCGTCCGCATCGCCCGCGTCTGAATCGTCGGCATCCGCCGTCGCGCCGTCCGCCCCACCAGCCGGCCACGCGCGGAGCTTCCCGAGGAGATGACGCCTCCAGAGGAGCGGATGCCGAGATTCGGCCCTCGGCATCCGTCATCTCCTCGCGAACCGCCCCCTCGTACGCCGTCGCAGCGGTTTTCAGCGAGTTCGCGCGTCGTTCATCACCCGTTCCAGAAACATGCCGGTAACATTTGGATGCAAGGCGAGGGCACCCGAGCCCTTGCACTGACGGAAGAAGTGACCATGCGCCGCGCCGAGCACCCGGCCGCCGAACGGATCCTGCTCCACCTGAGTGACACGCATCTGCGCGGTCCAGGACCCCGTCTCTTCAACAGCGTCGACGGCGAAGCGTCGTTGACCGCAGCACTCGACGCGATCGAGACGAGCGGCGTCGCTCCCGATGCGATCGTTTTCACGGGCGACCTCGTCGACCTGGGGGAGGCCGCCGCCTACGACGCGATCCGCGCACTCGTCGAGCCGTTCGCCGAGCGACTCGGGGCGCGCCTGATGTGGGTCATGGGCAACCACGACGATCGCGGTGCGTTCCGAGCGCACCTGCTCGATGAGGCGCCCGCAGACCCGACGGCGCCGTTCGACCGCGTCGACGAGCTCGACGGCCTCCGCATCGTGACGCTGGACACCAGCGTCCCCGGCCACCACCACGGCGAGCTGTCCGACGCTCAGCTCGACTGGCTGCGCGGCGTGCTGGCGACTCCGGCACCGCTGGGGACCGTGCTCGCCATGCACCACCCGCCGGTTCCGAGCGTCCTGCCGCTGGCGGCCAGCGTCGAGCTGCGCGATCAGCGTCGGCTGGCCGACGTCCTCCGCGGCAGCGATGTGCGCGCGATCATCGCCGGACACCTGCACTACTCGACGTTCGCGACGTTCGCGGGAATCCCCGTCTCCGTCGCATCATCGACCTGCTACGCCCAGGACCTCACCGTTCCGGTCGGCGGCACGCGTCCGCAGGACGGCGCGCAGGCGTACAACCTCGTCCACGTCTACGACGACACGGTCGTCCACTCGGTCGTTCCGATCGACGTGCCGCGCCCGCTCGAGTACATCGACCCGGATGAGGCTCAGCGACGCCTGCGCAAGGCAGGCGTCACCGGCTCGGTCACGCGTGCAGCTCGATCGAGCGTGCCGGCGCTGCACTGACGGCGGGGTCTTCCCAGGGGGCGCGGATCGGGAAGAGGCGCTCCAGGAGGCCCGTCACGGCCCGCACGCGCACGGCCTCGGGGACCTCGAGGTCACCGCCGTCGTTGAGGCAGAACATGTCGACGTCGCCGCGCTCGGCGAGGCGCTCCATCCGTCGCAGCGACGCGGCCTGCGTCGTCTGGAAGTACCGCACACGCGGCGCGGTCGACGCGATCGCACGCCCCGTGAACTGCGCGTAGTAGTGGTATAGGCAGTTGGTCACCGACACGTCGGTCGCGGAGCGGAAGCGGGATGCCGCGGTCCGCCGGATCTCCTCGGGGAACTCCTGCTCGAGTTCGAACATGACGCTCTTGCGCAACGGCGCCGCGCAGTGCTCGAGGTCGCGGACGATCGTTCGTCCGAAGCGCTCTCGGAGAAGCTCGCGGTTGTGGCGCAGCGCGTTGTCGTGCCCGCTCCGCGCGACGCGACGGGGACCGGTGCCGATGCGGACCTCGCACTCCACGAACGACGAGACGCCCGCGGGGGAGAAGAACAGTTCGGGGGACAGCGGACGACCGAAGAACATGTCGTCGTTCGAGTAGAGGAAGTGCTCCGACAAACCCTCGATGCGGTGAAGCTGTGCTTCGACGGCGTGCGAGTTGTGCGTCGGCAGGACCGAGGTGTCCTCGAAGAACTCCTCGCTCCGGACGATCGTGACCTTCGGGTGGTCGAGCAGCCACGCCGGGGCGGGGGAGTCGGTCGCGATGAAGATGCGGCGAACCCACGGCGCGTACATGTGAACGCTCCGGAGCGCGTAGCGCAGCTCGTCGACGTGACGGAAACGCGCCGGGCCGTCGTCGCCGTCGCCGACGACGTACTCGGACAGCTGCGCTGCCCGCTGACGCTGGAACTCGGAGGAGGAGCCGTCGACCCATGAGAAGACCATGTCGATCTCGTGGGTGATCTCGGCCGGGTGCGGGTCGAACATGCCCTGCACGGTCTGCCAGGTGCGACCGTACCGCTCAACGGTGCCCGGTTCGATGTCCTCGGCGGCGAACACGCGCCGAGTCAGGTCGTTCGCGTGCGGAGCCTCGACGAGCTCTTCGCCGAAGCGCCAGAACTCGACGCGGACGCCGTTGCCGGCGCCGTAGCGGAGCTCGCCCGCGATGCGGGGACGGAACACGCGCACCGAGGCGGGGCCCGAGGCGCGCAGGCGCAGCTCGCCGAACGGCACGGGCGTGCCGCCCTTCGCCTTCGCGTAGAGCGGCTCCGTGACGGCCTGATCCGCGAGCGCGGTAAGAGCACGGCTGCGGTGGACGAGGTCGACCACGAGACCGGGGACGGAGCCGGAGTGACGGATGAGGAGATGCGGGATGCCGGCATCCGACAGCGAATCGGCGATCAGCAGCAGGTCGGCGATGCGAGCCTGCTCGGGAGTGGTGTCGTCATGGCGCAGATGCAGCATGCCTCCGATGAGGACGATGTCCTCGCGTTCGAGGAGCGCGGTCCAGGAACCACCCTCGGACGGCAATGCAGTCAGTCGCGCCATATGTTCTCCTTCGATGTGCGTCTTCGGTCGAGCAAGAATAAGCGTCGGTCGTTTCGCCGACGTTTCCGGTGTCTGCGATCGCTAGCCTGGGAGGATGACCGATTACGCCGACCGTTTCCCCCCATCGCGCAATGGCGACACCCACCGCCCCTATCAGGCGGCGTCCTCCCGCTACGATGCGGGGGCTTTCCGCCAGGTCGGCTCGAGCGGCCTGTATCTGCCGGCGATCTCGCTGGGACTCTGGTGGAACTTCGGGGACAACATCCCCTTCGACAACCAGCGTACTCTGCTCCGGCACGCCTTCGACCGGGGCGTCACCCATTTCGACCTGGCCAACAACTACGGCCCGCCGTTCGGGTCGGCTGAGGTCAACTTCGGTCGCATGATGCGGGAGGATTTCTCTCCCTACCGGGACGAGCTCATCCTTTCGTCGAAAGCCGGTTACGACATGTGGCCGGGGCCGTACGGAAACTACGGTTCCCGTAAGTACCTGATCGCAAGCGCCGAGCAGTCGCTGACGCGCATGAGCGTCGACTACGTCGACATCTTCTACTCGCACCGCGCTGACCCGGTGACGCCGATCGAGGAGACCATCGGAGCCCTCGACACCCTCGTTCGTCAGGGCAAGGCGCTCTACGTCGGCATCTCCTCCTACAGCGCGGAGCGCACGGAGGAGGCGGTAGCCGTGGCGAAGAGCCTCGGAACGCCCCTCATCATCCACCAGCCCTCTTACTCGATCCTCAACCGCTGGGTCGAAGACGGTCTCACCGACTCGCTCCGGACGGCTGGGATGGGCGCGATCGCCTTCACGCCGCTCGCGCAGGGCCTCCTCACCGACAAATACCTCGGCGATGGCCGCGCCGACCGCGCGCAGAGTCGCTTCTCGCTGCCCGACGGCCGGCTCAGCGAGAAGGCCCTCGACACGCTGCGCTCGCTGAACGACATCGCGAAAGAGCGCGGTCAGACGCTCGCGCAGATGGCGATCCAGTGGGTGCTCCGAGACGAGGTCGTGACCTCGGCTCTCATCGGCGCATCCCGCCCCGAGCAGCTCGACCAGAACCTGGCAGCCGTCGACGGTGCCCCGTTCGACGACGACGAGCTGGCCCGGATCGATCAGCTGTCCGGTGCGATCGACGTCGACCTGTGGGCCGATTCGGCCAACGCGTGAGTCTTCCCCTCGACACGTCCCGGCGCGTGCACGTGCGCGCGCCGGGCAAGATCAACCTCTTCTTCGAGGTCGGTCCCGTCGGCGACGACGGCTACCACGACGTCGCCTCCGTCTATCAGGCGGTGTCGCTGTTCGAGGATGTCTGGGCGTCGCACGCTGAGATCACCACTCTCTCGGTCAGCGGAGACGTCGACGTGTCGGGGGTTCCGCTCGACGAATCGAACCTCGCGCTGCGCGCCGCCCGACTGGTGACCGATGCCGTCGGCTGGGAAGGCGGCATCCGTCTCGAGATCCATAAGGGAGTGCCGGTCGCGGGCGGGATGGGCGGTGGCTCGGCTGACGCTGCCGCAGCCCTCGTCGCGGTCAACGAACTCGTCGACGGCGGTCTCACCGCATCCGACCTGCACGCGCTCGCGGCCCAGTTGGGCGCCGACGTCCCGTTCGCGCTCCTCGGCGGCACGGCGGTCGGCACCGGCCGAGGCGACGAGCTCGCTCCGGCGCTCGGCCGCGGATCGTTCTCGTGGGTCTTGGTCTCGGATGGCGGGGGACTGTCGACCCCGGAGGTCTACGGCACCCTCGATCACCTCCGCGCCGAGGCCGACATCGCTCCCGACCGCACGCTGCCATCGGTTGATCCGGCCATCCTGTGGGCTCTTCGGTCGGGGGATGCCGCGGCCCTCGGCGCCGCCATCCGCAACGACCTGCAGCTCGCAGCCGTCCATCTCCGGCCGGACCTTGCGATCCTGCTCGATGAGGGGGCCTCGGCCGGAGCACTCGGCGGGCTCGTGTCGGGCTCCGGACCGACGACGGCGTTCCTCGCCACCGACGACGGGCACGCCCGGCGGATCGCGGAGCGCCTGGCCGCATCCGGCCACCAGGTTCACGCGGTCACCGGGCCGGTTGCCGGCGCCCGCGTCATCTGACCTCGCGGAGTGTCGGCACATCCCCATAGCCTGGAGGAATGAGCTCTCTTGCTGACCAGTTCCATTCGGCCGCGCTCGACGAGAACCTGACCGCGGCGTTCGAGGCCCGCGGACTCCGGGCCGCCCGCGTGGGTGACGACGACCGCGACGGTGCGCATCGATGGCAGGATGCCGTCGCGCGCGGGTTCCTCGACGGGGAGCCCACCGAGACGCAGTACACCGAGTCGTTCGCGCGCAGCGGCTACCGCCGCAAGGTGGGCGTGTACGACCCCGCCGGAGTGCAGGCGGAGGTTCCCGTCGCGACCTTCGCGTCGTGGGGGACCGAGGTGACCCTGGCGGTCGACGCGGCGGTGCCGATGTGCGCCATCAGCGCGGTGACCGTCGCGCCGACGCACCGGCGCCGCGGCATCCTGAGCACTCTCATGCGCGGCGAACTGCGGACGGCCGCCGCCCTCGGCTTCCCGATCGCGGGCCTCACGGTCAGCGAGTCGGGGATCTACGGCCGATTCGGTTTCGCCCCCGCCGTCGCCGCCACCTCGTGGGAGATCGCCACCCGCCGCACCGGCTGGGTCGGACCCGAGGCGCCGGGGCGCATCGACTACATCACCCGCGAGCAGGGACGGGATGCCGCGACAGCGCTGCACGAGCGCATCCGACTGACCACTCCCGGCGAGATCGCCATGCCCGGCGGGCACTGGGACCGTACATTCGGAACGCGACCGGATGCCGAGAAGGCCGACAAGCTGCGCGTCGTGCAGTACCGCTCTCCGGAAGGCGAGGTCGAGGGCGTCGCGATCTACAGCATCGCCGAGGACGACGACGACTGGTCCGCCTCGACCGCGACGGTCTCGCGGGTCGTCGCGGCGACGGATGCGGCCTACGCCGGGCTCTGGCGGTTCCTGCTGTCCCTGGACCTCGTCGGGACCGTCCGCGCCAGCGAGCTTTCGCTCGACGAGCCGCTCTGGTGGATGCTCGACAACAAGCGGGCCGCCCGCATCCACACCAAGGATCACCACTACCTCCGCATCCTCGATGTCCCGGCGACCCTCGAAGCACGCCGGTACGACGTCGACGACGTGATCGCGCTCGAAGTGACCGACCCGCTCGGCATCGCCGACGGCACCTTCGTCCTGTCGGCCGGGGGAGCCCCCGGCGTCGACGTCGTCGATGAGCCTCCGCTCGGGATTCCGCTCGTCCGCGTGGGGGTGGCCGAACTGTCGGCGATGATCCTCGGCGGTGTCTCGCCGGTCACTCTCGCCCGCGCCGGGCGGATCGAGACCGACGACCCGCACCGCATCGCGCGGGTGTTCGCCTCGACCACGTCGCCCCGACTGAGCTTCTGGTACTGATCGTGGTGATTCTCGGGTGGGTCGCCCTCGGCGTCGGCGCCGCTTTGCTGGTGTGGTCGTTGTGGGCGACCCTCCGGGCCAATTCGGATCGGACGGTTCCCTGCAACCGTGACACGGAGGTCGTGCCTCGGGGCTCGATCCTCTCCCGGGCGATCGGCGCGGGCATGTCCGTGCTCTCGGCCGTACTCTTGAGCACGCAGCACGGCCCCTGGATCGTGGTGCTGCCCCTGGCGGTGGCCGTAGCCGGCTTCCTTGCCATCGCGCATCACAACCGGCGCGTCGGCCGTGCCGATATCGAGAGGGGACACAGTGCCTGAGGATCCGAACCTGACAGGTGTGCTCCGTCGCATCGACGAACGCATCGCGACGGTCGAGAAGGCCGTGCTCCTGTTGCCCGCGCTCGCCGCGGAGGCTCTGCTGATCGTGTCGCTCTTTCTCCCGTTCGTGACCGTCCGGTCCTTCCAGAAGGACGACGAGGTCATCACGCTCTTCCAGCTCGGCACGCTGTTCGGCGGGGGAAACAGCAACGGCGAGAGCGGCGAGGTCGATGGCGTCGGGGTGCTTTTCGGCGTTGCCTTCCTCGGGCTGATGCTCGTCATGCTGTGCGCGGTCGCCGCGGTGGCGGTGGTCCTGCGCGGGAATGTCTCGCCGCGCGGCGCCGCCGCGACCACGACGATCGGAGTCCTTCTGACGGTGGGGACGCTCGGTGCGTGGTTGGTCGTCGGACTCGGCATCACTGCCGATTCGCCCTGGGCGCCCGAGGCAGGGTCGTTCACGCTGGTTGCGGCGGCGGTCCTCGTCGCCGTCCTCGCTTTCGCGCCGCCATTCCGGCGCATCTGGATGCGTCGATGATCTCTGGTCCTCACCGGCGGCACAGGGGGTGTCCGGTCGCCGCGTAGCCTGGAGACGATGGCACATCTTCTCGGGGCTGAAGCCCTGCACCTGGAATACCCGACCAAAGTCGTCTTCGAGGGCGTCTCGCTCGGCGTCGACGAAGGCGATCGCATCGGCATCGTCGGACGCAACGGCGACGGCAAGTCGAGTCTCATGGCGATGCTCGCGGGCCGACGCGAACCCGATTCGGGGCGCGTGACCGTTCGCGGTGGCGTGACGATCGGCGTGCTCGAGCAGACCGACGTCCTCCCCGACGACCTCACCGTCGGACGCGCCGTCGTCGGCGACGGCCCCGAGCACGAGTGGGCTCGCGACCCCCGGATCCGCGACGTCCTGTCGGGGCTGCTGTCGGACCTCGACTGGGATGCCGCCATCGGCACGCTCTCCGGTGGCCAGCGCCGCCGCGTCGCGCTCGCACAGTTGCTCGCCGGCGATTGGGACGTCCTCGCCCTCGATGAGCCCACCAACCACCTCGACGTCGAGGGCATTTCGTGGCTCGCCGAGCACCTCAAGCGTCGCTGGGCCGCGTCCTCCGGCGCACTCATGATCGTCACCCACGACCGGTGGTTCCTCGACGAGGTGTGCACGAAGACGTGGGAGGTCCACGACCGCATCGTCGAGCCCTTCGACGGCGGGTACGCCGCCTACATCCTGCAGCGCGTCGAGCGCGACCGGCAGGCCGCCACCATCGAGGCGCGTCGCCAGAACCTCGCTCGCAAGGAGCTCGCGTGGCTGCGCCGCGGCGCCCCCGCGCGGACGACCAAGCCGAAGTTCCGCATCGATGCCGCGAACGAGCTCATCGCCGACGTCCCCGAGATCCGCGACCGCGTCTCGCTGCAGTCTCTCGCCGTCGCCCGCCTCGGCAAGGACGTCGTCGACCTCCTCGACGCGGGGGTCGCCTACGACGGCCGTGAGATCCTGCGCGACGTCGAGTGGCGCATCGCACCGGGGGAGCGCACCGGCATCCTCGGCGTCAACGGCGCCGGCAAGTCCACGCTCCTCGGCCTCGTCTCCGGCGCCGTGCAACCCACGAGCGGTCGGGTGAAGCACGGCAAGACCGTCAAGGTCGCAACCCTCACGCAGCGCATGGACGAGCTCGATCCGCACCTGAACGAGCCGGTGCGCGTCGTCGTGTCGGGGCTCCGGACGACGTACACGTTCGGCGCCGGATCCAAGGCGCAGGAGCTCACCCCGGGTCAGCTCCTCGAGCGGATGGGCTTTGCCTCGGCCCAGCTCTCCACTCCCGTGAAGGACCTCTCCGGCGGGCAGAAGCGCCGCCTCCAGCTACTGCTGATCCTCCTCGACCAGCCGAACGTCCTCATCCTCGACGAGCCGACGAACGACCTCGACACCGACATGCTCGCCGCGATCGAGGACCTCCTCGACTCCTGGGCGGGCACGCTCATCGTCGTCTCCCACGACCGCTACTTCATGGAGCGCGTGACCGACCAGCAGTACGCCGTCATGGGCGGCGGGCTCCGCCACCTCCCCGGCGGCATCGAGGAGTACCTCCGCCTCCGCGCAGCCCACCCGCAGGCGACCGGGGCGACGGCCCGAGTCGGTCAGACGACGGATGCCGCGGCACCGACGGCATCCGCTCTCTCCGGAGCCGATCGCCGCACGGCCGAGAAGGAGGTCTCGAGCCTGGAGCGCCGCATCAGGAAGCTGAGCGACCAGATCGCGACCGCGCGGGCGGCGCTGGCTGAACACGATCAGAACGACTACGTGGGACTCGGCGAGAAGATGCAGCGGATCACGGCGATGGAGACCGAGGTCTCCGAGGCCGAGGACCGCTGGTTCGAGCTCAGCGAGCAGCTCAGCTGATCCGAGGCGCCTGACCTCTCAGACCCGAGCGGCTTCGCGCAACTCCAGCCCGGTCGTGAACTCGCGCGGTCGCCCGCTCAGCGGGTCGACGAAGCGCAGTTCGCGTGCCAGCAGCTGCAGGGGGCGGTCCGGGTCGTCCGGTGCCTCGTCGAGCAGGTCGGGGTAGAAGCGGTCGCCCAGGATGCCGAGACCGATCCCCGCGAGGTGGGAGCGCAGCTGGTGCATCCGTCCGGTCCGCGGGTGCAGCCGCAGATGCGCGGTTGTCGCCCCGATGCGGATCGCCTCGACGCGCGTCTCAGCGTTCGGCTCCCGGTCCTCGTGCACGACGGCGCGGAGGCTCCCACGTGTGCTCGTGAGATGCGAGCGCACGGTGAGGGGGAGCTCCGGCATCCCAGCCCCGGGGATCGACGTGACCGCCTCGTAGACCTTGTCGACCACGCGGTCGGCGAACAGCTTCTGGTACGCCCCACGGGTCGCCGGGCGGACGGAGAACATCACGAGCCCGGCGGTCGCGCGGTCGAGGCGGTGGATGGGCGTGAGATCGGGATTGTCGAACCGCTGACGGAGCCGCACGAGCGCGGAGTTGCGGAGGAATCCGCCTCCGGGAGTCGTCGGAAGGAAGTGCGGTTTGTCGACGACGAGGAGGTCGTCATCGACGTGGCGCACCGTGACCTCGTACGGGATGTCGGGTTCGTCGGGGGGCTCCCGGTAGTACCAGATGAAATCCTCGGCACCCAGCGCGGTCTCGCGCGTGAGGGGCGTGCCGTCGAACGCGACGACCTCGGCTCGGTCGAAGCGGCTGAGAAGGATCTCCGGGTCGATGTGATCGAATCGCCCGGTCACATAGTCCGCGATCGTCGCCCACGGACCCGTCCGCGGCACGCGGAGCCGCGTGGGTCCGACCCCGTCGCGGACGGGCAGGGGGGCGCGCATCGCCATCTCGGGCTCAGACGTCGAAGCCGAGGCTGAGCTTGCGCAGCAGCCCGGCGAGCCGGTCGCGGTCGGCTCGGGACAATTGGCTGAGGAGTTCCGCCTCGGCATCCACCAATCGGGTGATGGCGGCATCCACGCGGTTCCGCCCCTCCTCGGTCAGGGTCACGAGCACCCCTCGGCCGTCGCCGGGATCCGCCGCACGCACGACGAGGCGCCGTTCGACGAGCCGGTCGATCCGATTCGTCATGGTGCCGCTCGAGACGAGTGTCTGTTGCAGCAACTGCTTGGGGCTGAGCGTGTACGGCTCGCCGGCGCGACGAAGCGCGGAGAGGACGTCCCACTCCCACGGCTCCAGGTCGCTGCGGTGGAACGCCTCCCGACGGGCGCGATCGAGGTGGCGGGACAGCCGGTCCACGCGCGAGAGCACCTCGAGGGGGGAGAAGTCCAGATCGGGCCGCTGCGCGATCCACGCGCTCACGATCCGGTCGACCTCATCGTGTTCGGGGGCCATCTCCTCATCATCGCAGAGCGAGCGGAGCGTCGACCGCATGGCAGACTTGTCGGGCGGCTGCCGGACCCCGGACGGCCGCGGTCCGCCGTGGTGTAATGGCAGCACGACAGCCTTTGGAGCTGTGAGGTCTAGGTTCGAATCCTGGCGGCGGAGCATGACCGAGAACGCGCTCGACTCCCGCCTCGCCGTCGTCATCCTCGCCGCAGGCCAGGGAACGCGGATGAAGTCCTCCCTCCCCAAGGTGCTGCACCGCATCGGCGGACGCCCGCTCGTCGGCCACGTGCTCGACACCGCCCGCGACCTCGCTCCCGCGCACGTCGTCGTCGTCGTCCGCCACGAGCGCGACCTGGTCGCCGATGCCGTCCTCGGCATCGCGCCCGAGGTCGTCGTGGTCGATCAGGACGAGGTTCCCGGCACCGGTCGCGCCGTCGAGGTCGCGCTCGACGCGCTCGGCAGCTTCGACGGCGACGTCCTCGTCCTGAGCGGCGACAGCCCGCTCGCCGACTTCGATACGCTCGACGCTTTCGTCGCGGGACACCGGGCTGCCCAGGCCGAGGCGACGCTCATGACGGCGGTGCTGGACGACCCGACCGGTTACGGCCGCATCATCCGCGAGAGCGACGGCAGCGTCGCCCGCATCGTCGAACAGAAGGATGCCTCGCCCGACGAGGCAGCCGTGTCCGAGGTCAACGCCGGCATGTACGTCTTCACGGCCGCGATCCTCCGGGAGCATCTGCCGCAGGTCGGAAACGACAACGCCCAGAACGAGAAGTACCTCACCGACATCGTCGCGCTCGTGCGTCGCACGGACGGGCGGGTCGCGGCATCCGTCGCCAAGGACGTCACGGTGACCTACGGCGTCAACGACCGGGTGCAGCTGTCCGAGGTCGGCCGCTTGCTGAACGCCCGCACCGTCCGTCGGTGGCAGCTCGAGGGCGTCACCGTCCTCGATCCCGCGACGACCTGGATCGACGTGACCGCAACGCTCGCGCCCGACGTCACCGTGCTCCCGAACACCCACATCCTGCGTTCCACGACCGTCGCCGAGGGCGCCACGATCGGGCCCGACACGAGCCTGGTCGACTGCGAAGTGGGAGTCGGTGCGACCGTCACCCGCACCGACGCGACGCTCGCCGTCATCGGTGCCCGTGCCACCGTCGGACCCTTCGCGTACGTGCGCCCGGGCACCGAACTGGGCGCACGCGGCAAGATCGGCACCTTCGTCGAGACCAAGAACTCGACGATCGGCGAGGGCAGCAAGGTGCCGCATCTCTCGTACATCGGCGACACGTCGATCGGGCGAAACGTCAACCTGGGCGCGGGGGCGATCACCGCCAACTACGACGACATCACCAAACACCGCACCGAGATCGCCGACGAGGTCCACGCCGGCTCGCACAACGTGTTCGTCGCGCCCGTTAGGATCGGTGAGGGCGCGAAGACGGGTGCGGGAGCCGTGATCCGCAAGGATGTTCCGGCCGGCGCCCTCGCACTCAGCATCGCCCCCCAGCGGAACGTCGCGGGGTGGGTCGAGAACAATCGACCGGGAACGGGAGCGGCAGAAGCCGCCGCTCGCGCCCGGTCCGCACAGGAAGCTGGCGATGGGTCGCAAGAAGCAGCACACGGTTGACCTCGACACCGAGCGCGGAATCGCGCCGGGACTGGTGGCCAAGACCAAGAAGCGCCTCGTCGTCGCGTCGGGCCGCTCGCACGAAGAGCTCTCCGGAGACGTCGCTATCTCCCTCGGGACGCAGCTGGTGCCCACCGAGCACCGCACGTTCGCCTCGGGGGAGATCCTCACTCGTTTCGAGGTGTCCATCCGCGGATGCGACTTCTTCCTCATCCAGAGTTTCGGGCCGCCCGTCAACGAGTGGTTGATGGAGACGCTGATCATGCTGGATGCCGCGAAGCGCGCGTCCGCGAAGCGGATCACCGTCGTCGCCCCGTACTTCCCGTACTCGCGGCAGGACAAGAAGGGCCGCGGTCGCGAGCCGATCAGTGCTCGCCTCGTCGCGGACCTGTTCAAGACGGCGGGGGCCGACCGGGTCATGAGCGTTGATCTGCACGCCGCGCAGATCCAGGGCTTCTTCGACGGGCCCGTCGACCACCTCTTCGCCAAGCCGGTCCTCCTCGAGCACTTCGAGAGGACGCTGTCGCCCGAAGACCGCGCGAAGCTCACGGTCGTCTCTCCCGACACGGGCCGCGTGCGTGTCGCCGACACCTGGTCCGACAGTCTGGGCGCTCCCCTCGCGATCATCCACAAGCGCCGTGATCCCAATGTCGCGAACCAGGTCACGGTCAACGAGATCGTCGGTCAGGTCGAGGGGCGTGTCTGCCTGCTGGTCGACGACATGATCGACACCGGCGGCACCATCGTGAAGGCCGCGCAGGCGCTCAAGGCCAGCGGCGCCGAGCGCGTCATCGTCGCCGCCACGCACGCGATCTTCAGCGATCCCGCTGTCGAACGCCTGCAGGACCCGTCGATCGACGAGGTCGTCGTCACCGATACGGTGCCGATTCCGGACGAGAAGCGTTTCCCGGCTCTCACGATCCTCCCGATCGCACCGCTTCTCGCCCGCGCGATCCGCGAGGTCTTCGAAGACGGCTCCGTCACGAGCATGTTCGACGGCGCCGCCTGACCGATCTCCCGGACATACGTCCAGGGGATCGGCTCGCCCCCAGCTGATACATAGGGTTCTGCAAGCATCGGCATGTGAGGACTGGGTTCTCTTGAGAGCATCGCCCCGCGCTCCCCACCGGGCGGGCACGACACAAGGAGGACCTCACATGATCCGAACTACCGCCGTACCCCGGCCCATCCGCGTCGGCGCAGCTGCTGCATCCGTCGCCGGACTCGCTCTTCTGGCCGGGTGTGCCGGCCAGACCACCGCCGGCTCGGCCCAGAACCCGCCGGCGTCCGCAGACGCCGGCAGCGGCGCCTCATCGGGCTCCGGACCGTTCAAGGACGGCACCTACACGGCTGAGGGGACCTACCAGACCCCCGAGACCGTCGAGAAGATCAAGGTCACCCTGACGATCGCCTCCGACGTCGTCACCGACGTCGAGGTGACCGGCGACCCGCAGGCCCGCGAGACCACCCAGTACCAGGGCGAGTTCATCGGCGGGATCAAGGATGCGGCGGTGGGCAAGAAGCTGGCCGACCTCTCCGTCGACAAGGTCGGCGGCTCCTCCCTCACCAGCGGCGGATTCAACGCCGCGGTCAAGGAGATCCGGACCGAAGCGGCATCATGATCCAGGTCGCCCCCCTCGTCCATTCCTGGGCGTTCGAGGCGATCGGAACTGTCTGGCGGATCGATGCCGCCTCCCCCCTCGACGATGGCGTCCGTGATGTGATCACGGACGCCATCGGCGCGTTCGACCTCGCGTGGTCGCGCTTCCGCGCGGACTCGCTCGTGAGTCGATTGGGGGAGGAAGGCGGTGAGGCGCCAGCCCCTGCCGACGCCGTCGCCATGCTCGATGCCTACGAGGCCCTCGACACCGCCACTGCCGGTGCCGTGAACCCCCTTGTGGGGGAGAGTCTCGCCCGCCGGGGGTACGACGCCGACTATTCCTTCGTCGACAGCGGGGCCGTGGCTGCGCCCGTGGACTGGCGCCGCGTCGTGACGTGGTCGACCGACACTCTGAGCCTCGCCCACCCCGCCGTGCTCGATGTCGGAGCGCTCGGCAAGGGCCGTCTCGCGGATCTCGTCCTCGCGCTCGTCCCCGCGGGGCCCGCCGTCGTCGACGCCGGCGGCGACATCGCCGTCCGCGGCGTGACGCAGCGCATCGCGCTGGAGCATCCTTACGACGCCTCGCTCGCGATCGGGGTGTGGTCGGTGACGGATGCCGCCCTCTGCGCCTCCGCTGTCAACCGCCGCGCGTGGGGCGATGGCCTCCACCACGTCCTCGACGCCCGCACCGGTGAGCCGGTGCGCCGATATGCGGCCACCTGGGCCGTCGCGCGCGATGCCATGACGGCGGATGCCGTCGCCACCGCGCTGTTCTTCGATGGCGGCCCCCAGCTGGCCGCCGACTGGGGAGTCGAATGGGTGCGCATGCGCACCGACGGCTCCGTCGAATGGTCCCCCCACAGCGAAGCGGAGTTGTTCTCGTGATCTCGTCCCTCAGCGCCACCTGGAACCGCCTCCTCGGCGTTCTCGGGCGCCTGTCCATGTATCGCCTCGTCCTCCTGGCGCTATCCGCTCTCGCTGTCATCGCCCTGGTGTTCTCGTTCACCGGCGCGGTGTCGATCGCTCCCCTCGAACTCGTCGTCTCGTTCGCCGTCCTCGCGGTGTCGATCACCGCGGTGGATGCCGTCGTCCAGCGAATCGTCCGTCGTCCGTGGCGCATCGAGTCGGCCGTCATCACGGCGCTGATCCTGCTCTTCGTGCTGCGGCCGAGCCTGGAGCCGTTGCCGTTGCTCGGTCTCGTCGTCGCCGGTGCGATCGCCTCCCTGTCGAAGTACGTCCTCGCATGGCAGGGTCGGCACATCTTCAACCCGGCGGCCGTCGGGGCGACCGCGCTGACGATCATCAGCATCTGGGCGCCCGACCTCGGCTCCTCGGCCTGGTGGGTCGGTTCGCCCGCGCTGGCGATCCCGGTCGTCCTCCTCGGGCTCGCCGTGCTCATCCGCACCGAGAAGGTGCGCGTGGTGGGTCTCTTCCTCATCGTCGCGATCGCGGTCGGACTCGTCCGCAACGTCGTGCAGGCGCAGGCGGCGGGCTTCACGCTCGATCCCGCGATGACCTTCTCGAGCCTCGTTCTGTCGTCGCCGTTCCTGTTCCTCGGCGCCTTCATGCTCTCGGAGCCCCTTACCCTCCCGCCCCGTCGCTGGCAGCAGTTCGTCGTCGCGGGTGTGGTGGGCGTGCTCGTGGGCTGGCCGATCTCGTTCGAGGTGATCACGCTCGGTCAGGAGCGTGCGCTGCTCATCGGCAACCTCGTCGCCTTCGTGTTCGCGATGCGCACCGCGGTGCGGCTCACGATCGTCGAGCGGAGCGCGGTGACCCCGAGCGTCCGCGAGTACAGCTTCCGTACCGAACGGCCGGTGAAGTTCACACCCGGGCAGTACCTCGAGATCGAGGTCCCGCACGCCCGGCCCGACTCCCGCGGAACGCGGCGCGAGTTCAGCATCCTGTCGTCGCCGGCCGAGTTGCCGCTCGTCAAGATCGCGATGCGCGAAGGATCGCAGTCGAGCTTCAAGAAGGCGATCGCGACCGTGGAACCCGGAGACGAGCTCGCGATCACCGGCATCTGGGGCGACTTCGTACTGCCGCGCAACACGGACGTCCCGGTCCTCATGGTCGCCGCGGGGATCGGCGTGACGCCGTTCGTCTCGCACCTCCGCCACATCCGCCTGACGCAGGAGCGTCGCGACGTCGTGTTCGTCTACGTCGCCTCCGCGAGCGACGAGCTCGCCTTCCGCGACGACCTGGAGGCTGCCGGCATCCCGGTCATCGTCGTCACGAAGGATGAACCTGCCGACCTGCCCGCCGGCTGGACGTGGAACGGCGGCGCACGCCTTGACGCCGAGGGCCTCCTCCGCCACGTCCCCGACATCGCGAAGCGCCACGCGTTCGTCTCGGGTCCGCCCGCGTTGATCGCGACGCTCACCCCGGCGCTCGATCGGGCCAAGTCGATCACGACCGACGCCTTCAGCGGCTACTGAACGTCAGCGCCGTCCGCCCCGACCACCGTGCCGGGGCGGGCGGCATCCGTCCCCGCGGCCCCGAAGTCCCACTCGGGCCGGGTAAGCCCCCGCGTTTCCCGGCCCGATCGGGACCTCGCCCGCGTCACCCGGGCGCCACTCGCACGGCGACAACTCCGCTCAGGCCAGGCGCTGACCCGAGGTCCCACTCGGGCCGGGTATGTGCCCGCGTTCCCGGCCCGAATGGGACCTCGCCCGCGTGCCGCGCGGCCAGAACGCCGCGCCAACCTCGACGTCCCACTCGGGCCGGGTATGTGCCCGCGTTTCCCGGCCCGAATGGGACCTCGCCCGTGTCACCCTGGCGCCACGCGCATGGCGATAACGCCGCCTCGACCCGGCATTGACCCGAAGTCCCACTCGGGCCGGGTATGTGCCCGCGTATCCCGGCCCGAGTGGGACCTCACCTGCGCTCACCACGCGCGCGGCCGGAGCCCCACGCCGACTTCAGCCCCTCGGCCGCGCGACCTCGGCCGCGCGACCGCGGCTAGCGCGCGGCGTCGGCGGGGGAGTCGGGGCGGGCAGGGAGCCGCACCTCGAAGGTGGTGGATCCCGGCTCGGACGCCACGACGATCCGGCCGCCGTGCCCGGTGACGATCGCCTTCGCGATCGACAGCCCGAGCCCCGTCCCGCCGGTCTGGCGAGCGCGGGACGAGTCAGCCCGGCTGAAGCGCTCGAACAGGTCGCCGGCGATCGCGGGGTCGATCCCGGGCCCGTTGTCGTGGATGCGGAGCACCGCTTCGCCGTCGTGCGTCTCCACGGTCGTCGTCACGCGGGTTCCGGGAGGTGTGTGCACGCGTGCGTTGGCGAGCAGGTTCGCGGCCACCTGGTGGATCCGGCCGGTGTCGCCCGCGACGATCACCGGGTCGTCCGAGACATCCAGCACCCACTCGTGGTCCGTTCCGGCGACGCGCGCGTCGGACACCGCCTCGACGGCGAGGCGGGTCAGGTCGACGGCGCTGTAGACGAGCTCGGTGCCCTCATCGAGGCGAGCGAGCAGGAGCAGATCCTCCACGAGGGCGGTCATCCGCAGCGACTGCGCCTGGATCCGCTCGAGAGATTCTCGAGTCGTGTCCGCGACGACGCCCGGCGGGTTCGTGCCTGCGGCTTCCGCCTGACGGATGCCGCGCAGCGACAGCTCGGAATACCCGCGGATCGAGGCGAGCGGAGTCCTCAGCTCATGGCTCGCATCGGCGACGAAGGCCCGCATGCGGTCTTCGTTGCGCTGGCGCGCAGCGAGCGAGTTCTCGACGTGGTCGAGCAGAGTGTTGAGGGCGTGGCCGACCTGGCCGACCTCGGTGTGCGTGTCGGTGTCGTCGTCCGGTACCCGCTCGGTGATGGTGACGGCTTCGGCGAGAGGCATCGCGGCCACCCGGGAGGCGGTTGCCGCCACCGACCGGAGTGGGGCGAGCGCCCGTCGGATGAGGAACGCGATGATCGCTGCGAGGACGAGCAGCCCGCCGGTGGTCAGGAGGGCCACGGTCGTCACGATCCGCGCACTCACGCTCGTGACCTCGGACGTGGGAAGGCCCGTGATGGTCGAATAGGGCGCCGTCGAGTAGGCGGCCGACTGGGCGTGGAGCCGGTAGTCACCGAGCCGGTCGACGGTCGCGTAGGCCCAGTTGGCCTCATCCAGGGGGCCCGCCTCGATGCGGCTGACATCCAGCGTCCGGACATTGTTGTCATCGTCGACGTATGCCGCTGTCCAGCCGGCGATGTTGTTGACGACGAGGAGCGTTCCCCGCTCCTGGCGGCTTCGGCTGAGGATGTCCTCCGCACGGCTGTTGAGGTCGAGGACGATGGAATCCTGCGCCCGGGTGACCTTCGCATCGAGGTTCTCGCGGAGGACCGATTCGAGAACGGTTCCGGTGCCGAGGCCGACCGTGATGAGGATCACCGACACGAACGAGACGACGGCCGTGATCAGCCGTGCCTGCAGGCTCCAGCGGTGCCGCCGCCACCGGGAGCCCGCGATCACTGGCTCGCTTTGATCATGTAGCCGACACCTCGAACGGTGTGGATGAGGGGTTCCTTGCCCGCGTCGATCTTCTTGCGGAGGTAGGAGATGTAGAGCTCGACGACGCTCGACCGGCCGCCGAAGTCGTAGTTCCAGACCCGGTCGAGGATCTGCGCCTTCGACAGCACGCGCCGCTGGTTGCGCATGAGGTAGCGGAGGAGCTCGAACTCCGTCGCCGTCAGCTCGATCTCGTCATCACCGCGGAAGACCTCGTGCGAGTCTTCGTTCAGGGTCAGGTCGCCGACACGGAGGATCGGGTCTGCAGTGTCGGTGGATGCCCCGGCTCGGCGCATCAGTCCACGAAGTCGAGCGACGACTTCTTCAAGGCTGAAGGGCTTCGTCACGTAGTCGTCACCGCCGGCGGTCAGTCCCGCCACGCGGTCGCTGACGGAGTCCTTCGCGGTGAGGAACAGGACGGGCACGTCGTCGCCTGCTTGCCGGAGGCGCTGCAGCACAGCCATTCCGTCGAGGTCCGGCATCATGATGTCGAGAACCATGGCGTCGGGCGCGAATTCGCGTGCGACAGTGAGCGCATCGAAGCCGGACCCGGCGGTGCGGACCTCCCATCCCTCCATTCGCAGAGCCATCGAGAGCAGGTCGGTCAGCATCTGCTCGTCGTCGACGACGAGAACGCGCAGGGGGGAGCCGTCGGGGCGCTGGAGGAGGGGGGCAGGCATCGTCATGTTCACCATTCTCATGACATATCTATGAGTCGCCTATGCCTGCGCTTCGGTCATGCTCGGGATTCGTCGTACCGGCGGGGGTTCGGCGGCGACAGGAGGAAGGCGAGCAGGAGCATGAGGCACATGCCGATGACCGACCCCAGCGTGTTCGCGATGATGTCTCGCAGATCCGCCACGCGTGTGTCGATCAGCAGCGCTTGCAGCGTCTCGATCCCCGCGCTCGCGAGTGCACCGAGTATCGGCGCCGCCCACCATCCGCGGACGCCGAACCAGAGCACCGCGATCACGCCGAGCGGGACGAACATCGCCACGTTCGCGCCGAATTCCACCCGTTCGAACGTGATCCACGCGGTCGACGGGCGCTCGGCGAACCAGGCGAGCAGCCGGTTCAGCCCTGAGGCGATGTCAGAGCCGTACGGCGCCGCGCGCAACGTCATCCACGCGACCAGCCACGCGTAGAGCGCGGTCAAGATGGCGAGGACGATGCGCGCGGCGACGCGATGGACTCGCAGCGCCGTGCCCGAGCGGCTCAGTGCGTGTCCTCCGCCTCGACCTCGGTACGGTCACCGGACCACAGCGTGTGGAACGTGCCGTCCTTGTCGATGCGCTTGTAGGTGTGCGCGCCGAAGAAGTCGCGCTGCCCCTGGATGAGGGCAGCCGGCAGGCGGTCGGCGCGAAGGCCGTCGTAGTACGCGAGCGAGGAGCTGAACGCGGGGGCGGGGATGCCGGCGGCCGCCGAGATGCGGACGATCTCACGCCAGGCATCCTGCGTGCGGCCGAGTGCCTCGACGAAGTACGGCGCCGTCAGGAGCACCGGAAGATCCGCTTCGGCGTCGTACGCGTCGGCGATGCGATTGAGGAACTGCGCGCGGATGATGCAGCCCCCGCGCCAGATCTTGCTGACCGCGCCGAGGTCGATGTTCCAGCCGTACTGGGCGGCGCCGGCGCGGATCTCGTCGAAGCCCTGGCTGTACGCGACGATCTTCGAGGCGTACAGCGCGAGGCGCACCTGCTCGATGAACGCATCGGCGTCGGGGACCGTGAAGTCCTCCGACGAGGGGCCGGGGAGCGAGCCGGACACGTCGCGCTGTTCGCGGTGGCTCGACAGCGACCGGGCGAACGTCGCTTCGGCGATGCCGGAGACCGGGACGCCCAGGTCGAGGGCGGTCTGCACCGTCCACGCACCGGTTCCCTTGGCGCCGGCCTGGTCGACGATGACGTCCACGAGAGGCTTGCCGGTGGCGGCATCCGTCTGTCGCAGCACCTCGGCGGTGATCTCGATCAGGTAGGACTCGAGTTCGCCGGTGTTCCACTCGGCGAAGACGTCCGCGATCTCCGCGGGGGTCTTGCCGGTGCCGCGACGGATGAGGTCGTAGGCCTCGGCGATGAGCTGCATGTCGGCGTACTCGATGCCGTTGTGGACCATCTTGACGAAGTGTCCGGCGCCGTCGTGTCCGATGTGCGTGACGCACGGCTCGCCCTCGGCGACCGCAGCGATCGACTTCAGGATGGGGCCGAGCGTGACCCACGCCTCGTCGGGGCCGCCGGGCATGAGGGACGGGCCGTTGAGGGCGCCCTCCTCGCCGCCCGACACACCCATGCCGACGAAGTTGTAACCGGCCTCGGAGACCGCCTTCTCGCGACGGATCGTGTCGGTGAACAGGCTGTTGCCGCCGTCGATGATGATGTCGCCGGGCTCGAAGACGCGCATGAGTTCGTCGATGACGGCATCCGTCGCCTTGCCGGCCTTGACCATGATGATGGCGGTGCGCGGCGTCTGCAGCGAGGCCGCGAACTCCTCGTAGGTGAAGGCGGGGACGAACTCGGCCTCGGGGTGGGCCTCGACGAGCTCGTCGGTCTTGGACCGCGACCGGTTGAAGACGGCGACGGTGTTGCCCTCGCGCGACGCGAGGTTGCGGGCCAGGTTCGATCCCATGACCGCGAGGCCCACGACGCCGATGTTGGCGGGACCCGCATCGCTGCCGGTCGCTGCGGCCTCCGGGTGCGTCGGGCGGTCGACCTCTTCGGGCTGGGGAGCGCCCTCGTGCTGCTGGGTGGCTTCGTGCGGAGCCTGGTCCCGGTCGTTGGAGTGTCCGGTGGAAGAGGGGGACGACGACATGCGTAGCTCCAGGTCTGCGTGAGGTGTGAGCGGGAGAGGGGTGGATGCCGAAACCGGCAGTGTCCCCGTCGGTCACTGTATCGGCTGGGCCGACAGGGGAGATTTCGTGTGACGCGGTCAGTTCTTGTACGAGCGACCGAGGGAGAAGAACGCACCGACCACGCAGACGGCGGTTGCGGTGCTCAGAGCTCCGACGAACCAGAGCAGTGCGTGCGACATCCATCCGTAGTCCATGGGTTCCTCCGTCGATCGGGCGTGGCGGGACTGACGTTCCATCGTATCCATCGCGCTGGTAGACTCGCTCCGAACTTCGGCGAGGGATGCACCGCATCCGTGATCGACGCGGTGAAGCAGGCTTCGCGGCTTTCCTCACGCGCATGCGTTCGAGTCGAACCACAGACCATGTCTGGGCCGCACCGGCCCCGACGACAGACGAGGCCGTATCGGCCCCGATTGATTGGGCCGCGAAGGCCCGCAAGGAGAACACTCATGGTCACCGAGACCGACACCAAGGTCGTCGCCGAGCTGCGCGAGCAGTTCGGCAAGGGCTTCGCCCGCCGTCTGCGCGCGGCCGGCAAGATCCCCGCCGTCATCTACGGCCACGGCACGGACCCCGTGCACGTCGCGCTGCCCGGGCACCAGGTCGCGCTGCTCATCCGCCGCGCCAACGTGCTGCTCGAGCTCGAGATCGCCGGCACGCATCAGCTCACGCTGGTCAAGGACGTCCAGAAGGACCCCGTGCACCAGGTCATCGAGCACATCGACCTCCTCGTCGTGAAGAAGGGCGAGAAGATCCAGGTCGACATCCCCGTCTCCGTCGTCGGCGAGCCGTTCCCCGGCACGATCGCCAACCTCGAGAACACCACGGTGACCCTCGAGGTCGAGGCGACCCACATCCCCCAGAACGTCGAGGTCTCCGTCGAGGGCCTCGAGGACGGCGCGCACATCACGGCGGCGGACCTGACGCTGCCCCGCGGTGCGGTGCTGGTGACCGACCCCGAGACGCTCATCGTCGGTGTCGCGCTGCCGCCGGCTCCCGTCGAGGACGAGGCGGAGGGGTCCGAGGAGGGCGCCGAGTCCGAGTCGTCCACCGAGGAATCCGCCGAGTAAGACTCACCCGCTCGAAGCCCGTCGCCGCTCTCGCTGCGACGGGCTTCGTCGTCGAAGGGACGTTCATGGCCGACACCTGGCTGATCGTGGGGCTCGGCAATCCCGGCCCCCGCTACGAGGCGACTCGACACAACGTCGGGCAGATGGTGATCGACGAGCTCGTGCAGCGGAGGTCTGAGTCGTTGCGCTCGCACAAGGCCGGCGCGCGCGTCGCCGAGACGTGGCTGCGCCCCGGCACGGCCAAGCTCGTGCTCGCGAAGCCGAACTCGTTCATGAACGTCTCGGGGGGACCGGTCTCGGGGCTGGCGTCGTTCTACGGTGTGCCGGCGGCGCGCGTCGTCGTCGTGCACGACGAACTCGACATCCCGTTCGACTCCCTGAAGCTCAAGATCGGCGGGGGACACGGCGGTCACAACGGCGTCCGCGACGTCGCCAAGGCGCTGGGGACACCGGACTTCCCGCGCGTCCGTGTCGGCATCGGCCGTCCGCCGGGACGTCAGGATCCCGCGGACTGGGTGCTCGATCCGTTCGGGGCGGCGGAGCGGAAGGTGCTCCCGATCGCGATCGGCGACGCAGCGGATGCCGTGGAGCAGCTCGTCGAGGAGGGCCTCCTCGCGGCGCAGCAGCGCCATCACGCGCCGCGCGCCTGATCCAGACGACTCGTGGCGGATCCGGTGTCCGATGCGCCGCGTAGACTTCCCCGGTGACAATTCCCGGGATCGTGCGCGCCCTCGAACAGGCTGACAGCTTCCGGGAGGCCCTCGACGCCGCCGCCTCGGATACCGACTTCTCGGCGGTGACGGGCCTCGACGCTCCTCTGCTCGCCGCTCTCCTCGAACGGCGTGCCGCGTCGGGGCGGCCTCCCGTGCTGCTCCTCGTCGCGCCCACCGGACGCCGTGCCGAGAGCATCGGAGCGGCGTTGCAGTGCCTGCTTCCCGACGCCGCCGTGCGGCACCTCCCGGCGTGGGAGACGCTTCCGCACGAGCGTCTGAGCCCGAGCGCCGAGACCGTGGGGCGCCGCCTCAGCGTGCTCCGCGAGGCGGCGGATTGGGACGGCCGCACGCCGCTCGTCGTGACGGCATCCGTTCGCGGCGCCCTGCAGCCGATCGCGGCGGGACTGACGGATGCCGGTGTCGTCCGGCTCGAGCTCGGTTCGCGCGGGCAGGAGCTCGACGAGGTCGTCCACCGCCTGGTGGATCTCGCCTACCACCGGGTGGACATGGTCTCGCGTCGCGGCGAGTTCGCGGTGCGCGGCGGCATCCTGGACGTGTTCCCTCCCGTCGCCGACCACCCCTATCGCGTCGACTTCTTCGGCGACGAGATCGACCAGATCCGCGCCTTCTCGGTCGCCGACCAGCGCTCGCTTCCGGGCGAGGTGCGCAGCGTCACACTCCTCCCGAGCCGCGAACTGCTCCTCACCGATGCCGTTCGCGAGCGCGCGGCAGGACTCCGCGACCGGATGCCGGGGCTCGGCACGATGCTCGAGAAGATGAGCCAGGGCATCCCCGTCGAGGGAATGGAGTCCCTGCTCCCCGCCGTGGCCGATGCGGTCCTGCCGCTCGTCGACTACCTGCCCGAGGGGGCTGCGGTCGCGGTCGTCGACCCCGAGCGCGCCGTCACGCGCGCGATGACCCTGGCGGAGACGAACCGGGAATTCCTCGAAGCTGCGTGGAGCGCGGCGACGGCCGGTGCCGAGAGCCCCGTCGATCTCGGCGCGGGCGACTTCCTCACTCTCCCCGAACTGCGCGAGGCAGCGGCGGCGCGCGGCGGCGTGTGGTGGAGCCTCAGCACGTTCGACTCCGGCGAGTCGGATGCGGCCGACGAGGGTCTGATCGAACGAGCGGATGCCGCGGTCCGCATCCCGGCGACCGCCGTCCCGTCCTTCCAGGGCAACGTCGAGGGCGCCACCGAGCACATCGGCAACCTCCTCGGCGCCGGCTGGCGAGTCCTCGTGGCGGCGTCCGGCGCCGGCCTCGTCGATCGTTCGCGCGACGTCTTGTCGGAGCGCGGCCTCGCTGCCCGCGCGGCCGATGCGGTGACGGAGATGCCCGAGCCGGGGATCGCGGTGGCGACCATCGCGACGCTCGAGGCGGGATTCCTCTTCGCCGACGCGAAACTCGCGGTCTTCACCGAGAGCGACTTCTACGGGCGCACCATCGGCGGCGACAACCGCGTCGTGAAGAAGCTCGCCTCCCGGCGCCGGAACGTCGTCGACCCGTTGCAGCTGACGCCGGGCGACCACGTCGTGCACTCGACCCACGGCATCGGCAAGTTCGTCGAGCTCGTCCAGCGCGAGGTCTCCTCAGGCGGCCGCAATGCGGTCAAAAGCAAGCGCGAGTACCTCGTGTTGGAGTACGCGCCCTCCAAGCGGGGCCATCCCGGCGACAAGCTCTACGTCCCGACGGACCAGCTCGACCTGCTGTCGCGCTACGTCGGCGGCGAAGCTCCGCAACTCTCGAAGATGGGCGGGTCGGACTGGGCCGCGGCCAAGGGCAAGGCGCGCAAGGCCGTCCGCGACATCGCCATCGAGCTCGTGAAGCTCTACTCGGCGCGCATGTCGTCGAAGGGGTACGCCTTCGGGCCCGACACCCCGTGGCAGCGCGAACTCGAAGAGGCCTTCCCGTTCGCCGAGACGCCCGATCAGCTGCAGACGATCGACGAGATCAAGGCCGACATGGAGAAGCCGATCCCGATGGACCGCCTCCTCTCCGGCGACGTCGGTTTCGGTAAGACCGAGGTCGCCGTCCGGGCGGCGTTCAAGGCGATCCAGGAGGGCAAGCAGGTCGCGATGCTCGTCCCGACGACGCTGCTCGCCAAGCAGCACCTCGAGACGTTCTCGGAGCGCTTCGCGGGCTTCCCCGTGAAGGTCCGGCCGCTGTCGCGCTTCCAGACCGCGAAGGAGGCGAAGGACACGCTCGCCGGTCTCGCCGACGGGACCGTCGACATGGTGATCGGCACCCACCGCATCCTCACCGAGAAGGTCGCGTTCAAGGACCTCGGCCTCATGATCATCGACGAGGAGCAGCGCTTCGGCGTCGAGCACAAGGACTCGCTGAAGAAGCTCAAGACGAACGTCGACATCCTCGCGATGAGTGCGACCCCCATTCCGCGGACGCTCGAGATGGCGGTCACCGGCATCCGCGAGATGTCGACGCTCGCCACGCCGCCCGAGGAGCGGCATCCGATCCTCACCTACGTGGGCCCGCGCAGCGACAAGCAGATCGCCGCCGCGATCCGGCGCGAACTGCTCCGCGAGGGGCAGATCTTCTTCGTGCACAACCGGGTGTCGTCGATCCAGCGGGTCGCCGCGCAACTTGCCGAACTCGTCCCCGAGGCGCGCATCGCCGTCGCGCACGGCCAGATGGGCGAGCACCAGCTCGAGCAGGTCGTCGACGACTTCTGGGAGCGGCGGGCGGACGTGCTCGTGTCGACCACGATCATCGAGACCGGACTCGACATCGCCAACGCGAACACGATGATCATCGACCGCGCCGACAAGTACGGCCTCTCGCAGCTGCACCAGCTCCGCGGTCGCGTCGGACGCGCCCGCGAGCGCGCCTACGCGTACTTCCTGTACGACGAGAACAAGCCGCTCAGCGAGACCGCCGCCGATCGACTGGAGACGATCGCCGTCAACAACGACCTCGGCTCCGGCATGCAGGTCGCCCTCAAGGACCTCGAGATCCGCGGCGCGGGCAACCTCCTCGGCGCCGAGCAAGCCGGCCACATCGCGGGCGTCGGGTTCGACCTGTACCTCCGCATGATCGGCGAGGCGGTGGCCACGTTCCGCGGCGAAGACGTCGAGGGCCCGGCGGAGTTGCGCCTCGAACTGCCGGTGCAGGCGCGCATCCCGGAGTCGTTCATCGACAGCGAGCGGCTGCGTCTCGAGGCCTACCAGAAGCTGTCGGCCGCGGCATCCGTCACCGCAGCCCCCGACGCCATCGACCTCGTCATCGACGAGCTCCGCGACCGTTACGGCACCCCGCCGCCCGAGGTCGACGGCCTCATCGCCATCGCCCGCCTGCGTCGGCGGGCCGCCCAGTCCGGCCTGTCGGACGTCGTCGCGATGGGTCCGAACCTCCGGATCGCGCCCGCGCACCTGCCGGACTCGATCCGCGTGCGCCTGCAGCGGCTGCACCCGAAGTCGAAGGTCGTCTCGGGCGGTGAGGCGATGGTCGTGCCGCTCCCGACGGCCGGGGGAGAAGCGCTGAGCGACGCCGACCTCATCGCGTGGACGGCGGGTCTGCTCGACCAGATCTTCCCCCTCCCTGTCGAGACGACCGCGCCTCCCGCCTGACGCAGAAACGCCCCGCCCCCGGCATGCCGGCGGGGCGGGGCGTCGCGCCGCGTCCGCGAGCGCTCAGCCGGTGTTCTGCAGGCCCGCGGCGACGCCGGAGACCGACAGCAGCAGCAGGCGCTGCAGCTCGGGGTCCACCTCGCCGGCGGTCGAGTCACGCAGACCCCGAAGCGCGCGCAACTGCAGGAGCGAGAGCGCGTCCACGTAGGGGCTGCGCATCTTGACGGCACGGCCGAGGACGGGCCGGTTGCCGAGCAGTTCCGTGCCGCCGGTCAGCTTCACGACCCAGGCGCGGGTGAGCGCCATCTCCTCGCGGACGAGGGCGGCGAGGTCGTCGCGGTCGCCGAGCTCGAGATAGTGACGGGCGATGCGGTCGTCCGTCTTGGCGAGGCTCATGGCGACGTTGTCGATGAGCGTCCGGAACAGCGGCCACTCCTCGTACGCCTCCCGGAGCCGGGGCTCGTCGCCCACGGCGTCGAGCGCCGTGCCGAGTCCGAACCAGCCCGCGAGGTTGATGCGCGCCTGCGTCCACGCGAACACCCACGGGATCGCGCGGAGGTCTTCGAGCGACTCGACCGACAGTCCGCGACGGGCAGGTCGGGAACCGAGAGCGAGCAGCCCGATCTCCTCCATCGGCGTGACCTGCGCGAACCACGGCGCGAAGCCCGGCGCCTTCACGAGGGCGAAGAACCGCTCTCGGGATGCCGCATCCATCACGCTCGCGACGTCGGCGTACCGCTCGGCGGCCGACCGGTTGCGCTCCTCGATGGAGGGCGCCGACGCCATCAGCATGGCCCCGGCGACCTGGTCGATGTGGCGCATGGCGATCGAGCGGTCGCCGTACCGGGCGAAGATGACCTCGCCCTGCTCGGTGAGCTTGAACCGCCCGTCGACCGAGTGCGGCGGCTGCGCGAGGATCGCGGAGTTCGCCGGGCCGCCGCCGCGACCGAGAGCGCCGCCGCGACCGTGGAAGAGCGTCAGCTCGATGCCCTCGGCGACGGCCCACGCCGAGATCTCCGCCTGCGCCTCGTAGAGGGCGAGGTTCGCCGCGACCGGACCCACGTCCTTGGACGAGTCGGAGTAGCCGAGCATGACCTCGAGTCGCCGGTCGGTGGCCGCCAGGCGGGACACGAACTGCGGGTGTTCGACGATCTCCGCCAGGATGCCCGGCGCCGCCTGCAGGTCCGCGAAGGTCTCGAAGAGCGGGATGACGTCGAGCACGGGCGGCGTGCCGTCGGGGCCGACGGCGTGGCGCGCGAGCGTGTGAACGGCCGCAAGATCGTCCGCGGAGCGCGTGAACGACACGATGTAGCGACCGGCGGCACGGGGGCCGTACCGTTCCTGCAGGAACGCGATGGTGCGGAACACCTCGAGCACCTCGTCGGCGAGTTCAGAACGCTCGCTGCCGCCCGACTCGAGTTCGGCGAGGACCTTCGCGTGGACGGCCGAGTGCTGTCGGACCTCGAGCTCGGCGAGGTGGAATCCGAACGTCTCGACTTGCCAGATGAGCTGCTGCAGGTGGCCGTACGCCTGGCGCGGCGCGCCGGCCTGCACGAGCGCGTCCTGGACGGTCCGGAGGTCGGCGAGAAGGTGCTCCGGGTCGCTGTACGCGAGATCCGCGTTGCGGGTCCGGGTCGCGGCGATCTTCCGCGCCAGGAGCAGCAGGATGCGGCGGTACGGCTCGTTGGGGGAGCGCTTGGCGATCTCGGCGGCGGCGTCCTCGTCGGCATCCTTCAGCTTCTGCCAGAGCGCGATCGCGGCCGGCGTCGGCGGCGTCGAGGTCGCATCGAGAGTCAGAGTGCGTCCGACGCGGCTCGCGGTCCGCTCGAGCCCGAGCAGCACGTGCTCGCTCGCGATGCCGGCGGCCTTGCGGGTCGTCTTGGCGGTCACGAAGGGGTTGCCGTCGCGGTCGCCGCCGACCCAGGAACCGATGCGCACGAACGGGCGGACGAGGGGCGGGCGGGCCCCGGCATCCTCACCCTGCAGTGCGTCGTCGACGCGGCGGTACACGTGCGGGATGGCGGTGTAGAGGGTTTCGTCGAAGACGCCCATGACGGAGCGGACCTCGTCGGTGGGCGAGGGCTTCTCCGAGCGCAGCGGTGCGGTCCGCCAGAGGGTGTCGACTTCTTCGAGCATGCGGCGCTCGGCGCGGCGACGGTCGGCGCTGTCGGCCTCGGTGGCATCGCGGTCGGCGAGCAGTTCGGCGAGGCGACGGATGCTGGAGGACACCGCTCGGCGTCGCGCTTCGGTCGGGTGCGCCGTGAACACCGGGTGGAAGCGGAGGCCCTGCAGGCGCTCGCGCGCTGCGTCCTCGCCGATCTCGGCGGCGAGGCTGCGGTACGCGGCGGTGATCGAGTCGCTCGCGTTCTTCTCGTCGACGCGTCCGCCGCGCTCGCGGAGGATCCGCACGCGCTGGTGCTCCTCGGCGAGGTTCACGAGGTGGAAGTAACAGGTGAAGGCGCGGGCCACCTCCTCGGCGCGTGCCAGGGAGTACGACTCCGCGATCGCGGCCGCGCGGGCGAACGCTTCGGGGGTGTCGTCGGTGTAGGCCTGGATCGTCGCGATCCGGAGCCGCTCGACGTCGTCGAAGAGTCCGGGGGAACCGCTCTCCTGGAGGACGCGCCCCAGGAGGGAGCCGAGGACGCGCACGTCGGCACGCATCTGTTCGGGGATCTTCTGCTCGGCCTCGTACCGTCCGACGAGGTCGATCGCTTCGGTGTGGGTGAGTTCGTGCACCGTCTCACGGTAGCGGGGGTTGACGGCCCGTCCTGACACGATGACGCGGTGCGACCGTGTTCGCGGCGGGGCGTCAGACCGTGATCGCGCCCACGGCGATCAGGACCACCGCGACGATGGCACCGGCGGCCGCGACGGCGAACAGCACCGCTTCGGCCGGGGTGAACACCCGTGCGCGCTGCTCCCGCCGCCCGATGGCGAAGAGGATCGTGCCCGGCACGATGATGACGAGGCACAGGAGCAGGTAGGTGAGTCCCGCGGCCCAGAGCAGATAGGCCGTGTAGAGCGTGGCCGCCGCTGCGATCACCAGGTCCCGCGTGCGACGGGAATTCCCGTCCTGCAGGGCGAGCTTCACGGCGTACGCGGCGGACAGGAAGAACGGGATGAGGGCGAGCGCGCTCGTGAGCTCGAGGGCGGCGTCGAACGCGTTCTGGGCGAAGAGGACGACGAACAGCATGACCTGGGCGAGGACCGACGACAGTGTGAGTGCACCGATGGGGGTGTCGTTCCGGTTCGTTCGGCGAAGGAAGGCGGGAAGGTCGCCGGCCCGTGCTGCCGACAGCAGGACTTCGGCGGCCATGAGCGTCCAGGCGAGATACGCGCCCAGCACCGCGATGATGAGGGCGGCCCCGACGAACACGGCACCCCAGCCACCGACCGCCTGCTCGAGCACGCCGCCCATGGACGGCTGCCGGAGGGTGGCGAGCTCCTCGCGGGGGAGGATGCCGTACGAGACGATCGTGACCGAGGCGAAGACGGCGAGGACGCTGAGAAAGCCGAGGACGGTTGCGCGTCCCACGTCGCTGCGCTGTCGGGCGTGACGGGAATTGACGCTCGCCCCTTCGATGCCGATGAAGACGAAGACCGTGACGAGCATCGTCGCGCGGATCTGTTCGCCGAGGCCCGTCGTGTCGTCGCCACCCCAGTTCGCGGCGAAGACGGCCGGGTCGAACACGGTGAGGCACAGCACGACGAACACGACGATCGGGAGGACCTTCGCGACGGTCACGATCCGGTTGAGGGCGGCGGCCTGGCGCACACCGCGACGGATCAGCAGGAAGAACAGCCAGATGCCCACCGACGACACCGCCACCGCGAGCACGGTGTCGCCCTCGCCGAGCTCGGGGAAGACGCTGCCGAGCGTGGAGGTGATGAACACCCAGTAGAAGACGTTTCCCACGCAGGCGCTCGCCCAGTAGCCGAAGGCGGCGAAGAACCCGACGTAGTTCCCGAAACCGGCCTTCGCGTAGCTGAAGATCCCCGCGTCGAGGTCGGGCCGGCGAATCGCCAGCCGGTGGAACACCAGGGCGAGCATCAGCATCCCGCTGCCCGCGATCGCCCACGAGATGAGCGCACCGGCCACGCCGGTCGACGCGGCGAAGGTGGCGGGCAGAGAGAAGACACCGGCGCCGATCATCGATCCGACGACGAACGTCGACAGCGTGAACATCGAGACGCGGGTCCCGCCGACCGTGGACGCGGGTGCCGAGGCGGGGGAGGTCACTGATCCAGCCTACGGGCGTCGTCGAACGGATGCCGGGGCGCGGCATCCCTCGTATCGTTGCCGACATGTCGCACCCCCTTCCCGCGTCGAGCGACGCGCTGCGCCGCGCCGCCGAGACGATGCACGCCGTCCGCGAGCGGTGCGTGTGGACGCAGCAGATCGATCACGACGACCTCGTGCCGTACCTGCAGGAGGAAGCTGCCGAACTCGTCGATGCCGTCGAGACGGGGACGCGGGCGGACCTCAAGGAGGAGCTCGGCGACCTGCTCTGGCAGGTGCTGTTCCACGCCGAGATCGCCTCACGGGATGACGTCGACCCCTTCGACATCGACGACGTGGCGGATGCGCTCGCCGACAAGATGATCCGGCGGCATCCGCATGTCTTCGGCGACGCCGTGGCGACGACGCCCGCCGAGGTCCTCGTGCACTGGAACGCGGCGAAGGCCGCCGAGAAGCACTCGCGGACGAGCGTCCTCGACGGGGTGTCCTCGCACATGCCCTCCCTCGCGCTCGCGCAGAAGATGCTCGGCAAGGCGGCGCAGGTGGAGGTCGAGACCTCGCCCAGTACTCCGGACCCCGCCAGCGAAGCCGAACTCGGCGACGCGCTCCTCGCCCTCGTCGTCCGGGCCCGTGCCGAAGGATGGGATGCCGAACGCGCCCTGCGCCAGCGACTCCGCGCGCTCGCCGACGCGGTGAGGGCCGCCGAGTCCTCCTGAGCGCCCGTCGCGGTCTGAGAGACTAGGACCGTGCCCTCCGTGAACCCGCCGCGCGGTATGCGCGACTTCCTCCCCGCTGACAAGGCCCGCCGTGAGCGGGTGCTCGCCGTCATCCGCGACCGGTACCGCGCGCACGGCTTCGACGAGATCGAAACGCCGGTCGTCGAGGACTACGAGCGACTTCACGCCGGGATCGGCGGCGACAACGAGAAGCTCGCGTTCAACGTGCTCAGGCGTGGCCTCGACGCCGACGCGATCCGGGATGCCGCAGACGACCCGGCGGCGCTGTCCGACCTGGGCCTCCGCTACGACCTCACCGTCCCGCTCGCCCGCTTCTACGCCACCAACCGCGCGCAGCTGCCGTCGGTGTTCCGGGCGATCCAGATCGCACCGGTCTGGCGGGCCGAACGCCCCCAGAAGGGCCGCTACCGCCAGTTCGTCCAGTGCGACATCGACATCATCGGCGACGCGACCGCGCGCGCCGAGGTGGAGCTCCTGACGGCGAGCCTCGACGTGCTCGATGCGCTCGGGCTCGAGGGCGGCACCATCCGGATCAATGACCGGCGCGCCCTCGACGCCATGCTCGCCGTCTTCGGTTTCGCCGACGCGGATCGCGCGGGCGTCCTCATCACGATCGACAAGCTCGACAAGGTCGGCCCCACCGGGGTCGTGGCAGAGCTCCGCGAGCGCGGCGCCGACGAGTCCGCGGTGGCCGCCTTCGAGACCTTCCTCACGCGTCCGCAGACCCGCGAGTACCTTCCCTTCGGCGAAGCGCAGATCCGCAAGGCCCTCCCTGCGGGCGTCTCGGACGAGATCGTCGCGCACCTCGTCGGCATCGGCGAGGCGGTCGCCGCCGCGCGCGGCGAGGTCGACGTGCCTTTGCACTTCGATCCCTTCCTCGTGCGGGGCATGGGGTACTACACGGGCACCATCTACGAGCTCGCCCACCCGTCGGTCTCGTACTCGCTGGGTGGGGGCGGTCGCTACGACGGCATGATCGGGCGCTTCCTCGGGCAGGACGTTCCGGCGGTGGGGTTCTCGATCGGTTTCGAGCGCATCGTCGACCTCCTGGGAGCGGGGGAGGATGCCGCATCCGCCGCCGTCGTCCTCATCGCCGACCGCGACGTCCCCCTCGCCGAGCTCGCCGCGCACAAGGCGTTCTTCGTGGGGCAGGGCGCGCGCGTGCGCCTCGAGCAGCGCACGAAGAACCTCAAGGGACTTCTCGAGCGTTCGGCGGCGGACGGCTACACGTCGTTCGCGACGGTCGCCGCCGGCGCCGACTCGGCGTCGATTGAGCCGCGCCCGCTCGGCTGACACGACGGCCGCACGCTGCTACGGTGCGCCCATGACGCTCCACGTGCGAACGGTCCTCCCGAAGAACGGCCCGGCGACGGCGATCGAACTCACCGACGAACAGGTCGAGGCGCTCGGCGGCGGCAAGCGCGCGGCTGTCGTCGTGAGGATCGGCGAGCGGACGGCCCGGCTGCGACTGGCCGTCATGGGCGGCCGCAACCTCATCGGCATGTCGAAGGCCGCGCGGGCGGAGCTCGGGGTGGAGATCGGCGACGAGGTCGACGCGACGATCGCCCTCGACGCCGATGAGCGGGCGGTCGAGCTGCCCGGGGACCTCGAGGCCGCCCTCGACGCCGAGCCTCAGGTGCGGGCCGCGTTCGACGCACTGGCACCCTCCCGGCGCAAGGAGGTCGTCCGATCCGTCCTCGACGCGAAGAAGGCGGAGACACGGGAGAAGCGGATCGCGTCGGCGGTGGACGGACTCCGCTCTCCGGCGAGCACCTGACGTCGCCCCCGCGTCACCCGCGCGTCGGGTGTCGTTCACCCACGGGTGATGTGCTCGGCCGGTGGCACGTGCGACGAGGGTTCCCGCCAGACTCACCCTGCTGGCCTCCGTCGGAGGATTCACCGGGGCGCTCGTCGTCGGTGCGCGCATCGGCTTGGCGCGGCAGGCGGCCCTCGCGAGGCGACGGATCGGCAAGCCGCTCGGCGATGCTCCGCCCGAAGCGGATCGCGTGTGGCGTCCGGGACTCGGCGGAGAAGCGGTCGACCTGCTGCTGCTCGGAGACTCCATCGCCGCCGGGCTGGGTGCGCAGCACCGGAAGGAGACGCTGGGTGGGCGCCTCGCGAAAGGACTCGCCGGCGAGATCGGCCGGCCGGTGCGGCTTCGGACCGCCGCCGTCGTGGGGGCGGAATCGGCCGACCTCGCCGGACAGATCGCCGCCCTCCCGAAGGACTACCGGGCCGATGTCGCCGTGATCGTCGTGGGCGGCAATGACGTGACGCACCGGGTGCCGGTGCCGGTGGCGACGGGTCACCTCGCCGATGCCGTGCGGCGCCTGCGTGACGGGGGCGCCGCGGTCGTCGTCGGCACCTGCCCTGACCTCGGAGCGCTGCGGGCGGTCCCGCAGCCGCTCCGGAGCATCGGCTCCCGCGCCTCGCAGCAACTGGCGCACGCGCAGGCCGAGCGCGCGCGTGCCGAGGGAGCGGGGGTCGTCTCGCTTCGTCGGGCGGTGGGACCGTTCTTCCGGATCGACCCCGACGGCATGTTCAGCCTCGACCGCTTCCATCCCAGCGCCCTCGGGTACCGGCGGACGGCCGAGGCACTGCTCCCCGTCGTGCGGGACGCGCTCAGACTGCCCGACGACGACCCTGACGTCGAAGGCGCAGCATCCGATATCCCCAGCCCGCTGTGAGCACCCCGATCCCCACCGGAACCGACGGCCAGGGGAGGGTGGCGACGAGAGCGACGCATCCCACTGCGCCCACGACCTGCAGGGCGCGCGGATAGCGCCGCGCTCCGCCGCCCTGACGCAAGGCCGCGATGTTCGCCACGAGGTAGTAGAGCAGGACCCCGAACGACGAGAAGCCGATCGCACCTCGGATGTCGCCGAGGGCGACGATCCCGACGACCACCACGATGACGGCGATCTCGGCGTTCCGCGGCACCTGCCATCGCGGATCGACCGACCCCAGGAACGCGGGCAGGTCGCCCTCCCGAGCCATCGCGAACGTCGTACGACCGACTCCGGCGATGAGAGCGAGCAGGGCGCCGAGGGATGCCGCTGCGGCCCCGATCCGGACGACCGGGGCGCCGGCATCCCACCCTGCGGCGAGCACGACGTCGACGAGGGGAGCGGGGGAGGACGCGAGACCGTCGGGACCGAGGGTCCGGAGTGCGACGACGCCGATGACGGCGTAGACGATGAGCGCTCCGGTGAAGGCGAGGACGATCGCGCGGGGGATGGTGCGCGCGGGGTCGCGCACCTCCTCTCCGAGCGTCGCGATGCGGGCATAGCCCGCGAAGGCGAAGAACAGCAGGCCTGCCGCTTGGAGGATGCCGACAGGCCCCGCGCCGAGAACGCCGTCGCTCCACGCCGTCGTCCCGGCGCGGGGGCCGGCGAATCCCACGACCGCGACGACGGCGAGCACCACGAGGACGATGGCGATGAGCACGCGGGCGAGCTGAGCCGTGCGGGTGATGCCGAAAAGGTTGACGGCGCCGAGGGCGAGGGCTGCCGCGGCGGCGAATGGGCGCTCCCACCCGGCGGGAGCGACGTAGGCGGCGAAGGTGAGAGCCATCGCCGCGCAGCTCGCCGTCTTTCCGATCACGAAGCCCCATCCCGCGAGGAATCCCCACCACGGGCCGAGCTCGGCGCGGCCGTAGGCGTATACACCGCCGGATGTCGGATGAACCGCGGCGAGCTGCGCGGTCGAGGTGGCGTTCCCGAATGCCACGACGGCGGCGATCGCGAGGCCGACGAGGAGGCCCGCACCGGCTGCCTGCGCAGCGGGGGCGAAAGCCGCGAAGGCGCCGGCGCCGATCATCGCGCCGAGACCGATCACGACGGCGTCGCCGAGGCCGAGTCGGCGGGCGAGGGCGGGGGAGGACACGGCGAGATCGTACCCAACTCGTCGAAACACCTAGATAGTTATAGTTGCGCTATAATTAGTGCATGTTAATCCGCGTCGACCCTCAGAGCACGGTGCCCCTGTTCGCGCAGATCGCCGACGCGCTGCGTACCGAGATCACCGGCGGTCGTATTGCGGCCGGCGAGCGGATTCCGTCGGCGCGAGAAGTCGCCGACGCGCTCCAGGTGAACCTCCACACCGTGCTCCACGCCTACCAGGACCTCCGCGATGAGGGCTTGATCGATCTCCGTCGCGGTCGTGGCGCGGTCGTCACCCCGACCGGTGCCGCTCTCGCCGGCCTGCAGGCGGAGATCACGGCCCTCGTCGACAAAGCACGATCCCTGGGCGTCTCGCCCGACACCCTGTCCGCTCTCGTCAAGGAGGCCGCTCGTGATCACTGACACCCCCACCCTCGTCCGTCGCCGGTTCACCCTCGTCGCGTTGGTGCTCCCGGCGATCGTGTCGCTCGTGTCCTTGATCGTGCAGGGAATCCTCCTGCCGCAGCTCCCCGAGACCATCGCGACCCACTGGGCGTGGAACGGAACGCCCGACGGTGTCGGCCCCGCGTGGACGATGCTGCTCACGACTCTCCTCATCGGCCTCGGCATCCCGGCAGCGATCTTCGCGATGGGCCGCAGCGGCCTCCGCCGCGGTGATTACGGTGCGGGGTACCGATCGCTCGGAGCCGTCGCACTCTCGGTCGCCGTCCTCATCGGCGGGCTCGGCGTGGCGACCCTCGGCATCCAGCTCGGCCGGACGGACGCCGCGGCCACCCTGCCCCCGCTCCTTCTGCCGGGCGTGCTCCTCCCCGCGCTCGCCGCCGGCATCGTGGGGTGGATGCTGCAGCCGCACGTGCCGTGGCAGCCCACCGCGTCGAGCAGCTCCGCCGACGTCCCCGTGCGACCGGGGGAGCGCGTCGTCTGGCTTCAGGGCGTCTCCCTCGCTCGCGGCGGCATCGTCGTCCTGTCGATCGCCCTGATGATGGGCGTGGCCGTCGGCGTTCCCGTCGTCCTCCTCGCCGACCCGGCAGCCTCGTGGGTCTCGCTCGGCGTCGTTGTCCTGCTGGTGATGATCCTCGTGACGACTGTCCGCTTCCACATCCGGGTCGACCCCGACGGGCTGACCGCCGTGTCGGCCGTGGGGTGGCCGCGCATCCACGTCCCCATCGCGGACGTCGCCGCCGCAGAGGTCGTGGAGGTTTCGCCGATGGGGGAGTTCGGGGGATGGGGCATCCGCTGGTCCTCGCAGGGAAAAGGGCTCGTGCTCCGGACCGGCGAAGGCGTGCGCGTCCAACGTCGCGACGGGCGCACGCTCACCGTGACGGTCGACGACGCGGCCACGGCCGCGGGACTCCTGAACGCCTACGCGGCGTTGACGCCCGGACCTCAGCGCGATTGAGTGGCCGCATGGCTCACCCTGCTCCGCACGACCCGACCGCCGACCGGTGGGGCGAGGTCGACGCGTACCTGACGAGCACCCTCGTCACCCACGACGACGCCCTCACCGCGTCGATCGACTCGCTCACGGAGGAGGGGATGCCGGAGATCGAGGTGTCCCCGCTGACCGGCAAGCTCCTGCACCTGCTGGCGCGGCTCGCCGGTGCGCACCGTGTTCTGGAGATCGGCACGCTCGCTGCGTACTCGACCATCTGGCTCGCCCGCGGCCTTCCCGACGGCGGTCGCGTCGTGACGATCGAGGCCGAGCCCCGCAACGCCGCCGTCGCGCGTCGGAACCTCGAGCGCGCCGGCGTCGCCGATCGGGTCGAGGTGCGCGAGGGGCGCGGTGAGGACGTGCTCCCGACCCTGTCGGGCACGGAGCCCTTCGACCTCGTCTTCATCGACGCCGACAAGGAGTCGAACACCCTTTACCTCGACTGGGCGGCCCGCCTCGGCAGGCCCGGCACCGTCGTCGTCGTCGACAACATCGTCCGCTCGGGCCACGTCGTGGAGACGGATGCCGGAGCCCAGATCGACGGTGTCCGCGCGGGGCTCGAGATGCTCCGGATCGACCCTCGGTTCGACGCGACGGCGCTGCAGACTCTCGACCGCAAGGGCTGGGACGGCATCGCGATCGCGCTCCTCGTGTGACAGCCGGTCCTGTGCGGCATCCCTCGCCTCACTAGACTCGACCACGGACCGACGACGCTCCCGTTCCATCCTCCACAAGCAAGGAGAAACCCCCGTGGCATTGATCGATGCAGTAGGCGCACGCGAGATCCTGGATTCGCGCGGCAACCCGACCGTCGAGGTGGAGGTCCTGCTCGACGACGGGATCGTCCAGCGCGCAGCCGTTCCCTCCGGCGCATCCACCGGCGCCTTCGAGGCGTACGAGCTCCGCGACGGCGACAAGAGCCGCTACGGCGGCAAGGGCGTGCTCAAGGCCGTCAACGCCGTCATCGACGAGCTGGGACCTGCGATCGAGGGCATCGACGCCAGCGAGCAGCGCGTCATCGACGAGATCCTCATCGCGACCGACGGCACCGAGAACAAGTCGCGCACCGGCGCGAACGCCATCCTCGGCGTCTCGCTCGCCGTTTCGAAGGCCGCCGCTGACAGCGCGGACCTGCCGCTCTACCGTTACCTCGGCGGCCCGAACGCACGCGTTCTGCCCGTGCCGCTGTTCAACGTCATCAACGGTGGCTCGCACGCCGACAACGGCATCGACATGCAGGAGTTCTTCCTCGCGCCCATCGGCGCCGAGTCGTTCTCCGAGTCGCTTCGCTGGGGCGCTGAGGTCTACCAGGTCCTGAAGAAGGAACTGCAGGCCGCCGGTTACGCCACGGGCCTGGGCGATGAGGGCGGCTTCGCCCCCGACCTCCCCAGCAACCGCGAGGGCCTCGACTTCCTGGTCAAGGCGATCGAGAAGGCCGGCTTCACCCCGGGTTCCGAGATCGCTCTCGGTCTCGACGTGGCCGCCACCGAGTTCTTCAGCGACGGTGTCTACCGCCTCGAGAACAAGGACTGGTCGGCAGACCAGCTCATCGACTACTACGCCGACCTGGTCGACTCGTTCCCGATCGTCACGATCGAGGACGCACTGGCCGAGGACGACTGGGACAACTGGACCGCCCTCACCGAGCGCCTCGGCAAGAAGGTGCAGCTCGTCGGCGACGACCTGTTCGTCACCAACCCGCAGCGCCTCTCCGACGGCATCAAGCGGGGCGCGGCCAACTCGCTCCTCGTCAAGGTGAACCAGATCGGCACGCTCAGCGAGACGCTCGACGCGATCGACGTCGCCCACCGCGCCGGCTACACCACGATGCTCTCGCACCGTTCGGGCGAGACCGAAGACACCACGATCGCCGACCTCGCGGTCGCGGTGAACTCGGGTCAGATCAAGTCGGGCGCGCCCGCTCGGAGCGAGCGCGTCGCGAAGTACAATCAGCTTCTGCGCATCGAGGAAGACCTCGGCGAAGCCGCGGAGTTCATCGGCGCCGCTGCCTTCCCGCGGTTCAGCGCCTGACACAGCGAGAACGCGTCAGCACAGCGATCTAACGAGAGGGGGAGCCATGGACAGACCATCGGCTCCCCCTTCTCGCGTCTCCCGGACGTCGGACCGCACCGCGCCCGCCTCCCGGCCCGATCGCCGCGTCGACGTCCGCGACTGGGTCGGCGGCATCCGGATGTCGGGGTTCATGGCGATCATGCTGGGACTCGTCATCCTGGCGGCGTTGGTCCTCGTGCCGACGATCGGCACCTACGTCGATCAGCGACAGCAGATCGCCGCGTTGAAGCATGACGTGAAGGCGACCGAGGACGAGATCACCGAGCTCACGACGGAGCGGGAGCGCTGGCGCGATGAGGCGTACATCGTCGCGCAGGCCCGTGAGCGGCTCTACTACCGGCGACCGGGCGAGGTCGTCTACCTCGTCGCCGATGACCTTCCCGCCGATGCCATCGAGCCGCGGCAGCGTCCGGTCAGCGGCAGCGTCCAGGAGACGCAGCGCGATTGGATGACGCAGTTCCTCCGTTCGGTGACCGAGGCCGGTCTCGCCAAGACCGTCGCACCGGGCTGACGCCCAGCCCTCGTCGCCGCCGCCGGGTACCCTTGAGCGGTGCCCCATCCGACACTCTCGCCCGCGTCAGCCGCAGATCACGACACCATGCGCGAGCAGCTCGGCCGTCCCATGCGCGGCGTCGTCGGCATCGCCGCCCGCTGCGTGTGCGGCAACCCGACGGTCGTGGCCACCGAGCCCCGCCTCCCCGACGGCACGCCGTTCCCGACGTTCTACTACCTGACTCACCCCGGTGCGACCGCCGCGATGTCGGCACTCGAGGCCACCCAGGTCATGCGTGAGCTCAACGACGAGCTGGCTGCCGATGAGGAGCTGGCCGGCTCGTACGCGGCGGCTCACGCGGCCTACCTCGCCGACCGTGATGTGCACGGATCGGTTCCCGAGATCGCGGGTGTCTCGGCCGGTGGCATGCCCACCCGCGTGAAGTGCCTCCATGCCCTCGCCGCGCACTCGTTGGCGGCCGGTCCGGGGGTCAACCCGATCGGTGACCTCGCCCTTGCGCGCGGATCCTGGTCGCCGCAGCGATGCACGTGCGCGACGCCGAGGACGACCGGATGAGGGCTGTCCGCGTCGCTCTCGCGGCGACGATCGTCGCCCTCACCGCCGTCCTCACCGCCGCCGCGCCGTCGCCGAGCCCGTCTCCGCCGCCGGTCGACCCGGTGCGGAACATGGAGTACTGGCTGAAGGAGTACGGCATCGCGGATGCCTGGAAGACGACCAAGGGTGCGGGCACGACCATCGCGGTCATCGACACCGGTGTCGGACGCGGTCCGAAGGAGCTCGACGGGGCCGTCGTCGGCGGCGCCGACTTCTCCGGTGTGGGAAAGGCCGACGGGCGGACGCCCGTCGGTGACGACGACCGGAACCACGGCAGCTGGGTGGCCTCGCTGGCCGCCGGTCGGGGCACCGCCGCCGACAAGGGGATGATCGGCGTCGCGCCCGAAGCCGACCTGCTCTCGCTCTCGATCGGTTTCGGCTCCAACGCGAGCGTGCCCTTCGTCGATCAGGTTGCTGAGGCGATCCGCTGGGCCGTCGACCACGGTGCCGACGTCATCAACCTGTCGTTCACGACCAACACCCTCGACTGGGATCGATCGTGGGATGACGCCTTCCTCTACGCCTTCGACCACGACGTGGTCGTGGTGGTCGCCGCGGGCAACCGCGAGAGCGGCACCGAGGAAGTCGGCGCTCCCGCGACGATTCCCGGCGTCCTCACCGTCGGCGGTGTCGACCGGGAAGGTCGGGCGAGCAGCACGGCCTCCACTCAGGGCATCACGATCGGCATCTCCGCGCCGAGTGAGCAGCTTCTGGGCGTGTCGGCGAACGGCGACCTCGTCATCTGGGACGGCACCAGTGGAGCCGCACCCATCGTGGCGGGCGTCGCCGCACTCGTCCGCTCGGCGCATCCCGAATTGGATGCCGGGAACGTGATCAACCGGCTGGTCAAGACCGCGACGCCGTCGGACCGCGCGAAGACCGTCCCCAGTGCGCTCTACGGATACGGCCTCATCAACGCCGCGCGAGCCGTGACAGCGTCAGTACCTCCGGTCTCGAGCAACCCGGCCGACGACCTCCGCGAGTGGATCCGGCTGTACCGTCGCGCCGAGTCCTCCCCGGCCCCCAGCCCCACGCCTACGCCGTTCACCGTGGCGCCGCTTCCCGATGCCGAGCCTCCGACAGGTGCCGTCTCGCCCTTGCTGCCGAGCAGCGACTCGCTGCGCTACGGCACGGTGCCGCTGGTCGTCCTCAGCCTGGGGACTATACTGGTCGTGCTCGGGGTCACCGCTGCTGCCCGGCGCATCCGATCGGCGCGCACCCCGCGACCGCCGAGCCGTTGAATCAAGGAGCTCTTCCGACTGTGACTACCACTGTGCCCAAGATCCTCGTCGTCGGAGGCGGCTACGCAGGTTTCTACACCGCGTGGAAGCTCGAGAAGCACCTGCGCAAGGGTGAGGCCGAGGTCACGATCGTCGACCCGCTGCCCTACATGACGTACCAGCCGTTCCTTCCCGAGGTCGCGGCCGGCGAGATCGAGGCCCGCCACGTCGTGGTCGGCCTCCGTCGTCACCTGAAGCGCACCCGCGTCGTGATCGCGAAGATCACGGGAATCGACCACGCCACCAAGACCGCCACGGTGACGCCCGAGGTCGGCGAGCCCTGGCAGGAGCAGTACGACCAGATCGTCGTCACCGCCGGCGCCGTCTCGCGCACGTTCCCGATCCCCGGCATCGCCGAGAACGCGATCGGGCTGAAGACGATCGAGGAGGCCGTCGCCATCCGCGACCGCATCCTCACGAACTTCGACCGCGCCGCCAGTCTGCCGCCCGGACCCGAGCGCGAGCGTCTGCTGACCGTCGTGGTCGTCGGTGGCGGATTCGCCGGCATCGAGGTGTTCGCAGAAACGCGCGCCTTCGCCAGCGCGCTGCTGAAGAACTACCCGAACCTCTCGTTCGAGGAGACCCACTTCCACCTCATCGAGGCGATGGGGCGCATCATGCCCGAGGTGTCCCTGAAGACGAGCGAGTGGGTCCTGAAGGACCTCGCCAAGCGCGGTGCCAACGTGCACCTCGACACCCAGGTCAAGGGTGCGGTCGACAGCAACGTCGAGCTCTCCACGGGCGTGGTCATCCCGACCGACCTGATCATCTGGACCGCGGGTGTCATGGCGAACCCGACCGTCGTCCGCGGCGGCGACCTCCCCGTCGAGGAGCGCGGGCGCATTCAGACCCGCGCCGATCTGCGCGTGGGAACTCCTGAAGAGTTCGTCGAAGGCGCCTGGGCGGCCGGAGACGTCGCCGCTGTTCCCGATCTGACGGGTGGCGGTGTCGGCGGGTTCTGCGTCCCCAACGCTCAGCACGCCGTCCGCCAGGGCAAGCTGCTCGCCAAGAACGTCGTGGCGGTGCTGCGCGGTGAGGAGCCCAAGGAGTACTTCCACAAGAACCTCGGCGCCGTCGCGGGCCTCGGTCTCTACAACGGTGTGTTCCAGTCCGGCAAGATCGCCCCCAAGGGCTTCGTCGCGTGGATCGCGCACCGCGGGTACCACGGTCTCGCGATGCCGACGTTCGAGCGCAAGTTCCGCGTCGTGGGCGACTGGTGGCAGAACTTCTGGCTCGGGCGCGACAACGTCTCGACCGAAACGCTGCAGAACCCGCGGCGCGTCTTCGAGGAGTTCGCCGCGCGCCCGCGTCCGGCCGCTCCCGAGACGCCGCCGATCGATCCCAAGTCCGTCGCCGCGGAGAAGACCGGTAAGGTCGCCGCGAGCTGATCGTCGTGTCGAACGACCCCCGTACGGCGTGAGCCGGCCGGGGGTCGTTTCGCGTTCCTGCCGGGATACCCTGGCACGGGCCCCCATAGCCCAATGGCAGAGGCAGGCGACTTAAAATCGCTTCAGTCTGGGTTCGAGTCCCAGTGGGGGCACCACCTCAGCCCGCGATGATGCTCGGTGGGTCGGACTCGCGCCACCGCTCCACCGTCTGGGTCGTCCAGAACACGGCGAACGCCGCCAGAGCGACCGACTCGCCGATCAAGACGCCGACGGTGTCGGGATCCGCAACAGCCGAGACGACCGCGACGGTGAGCGCCGTCACGATCAGGATCGCGACCGTGAGATAGATGACGCGATAGCGCCGGGGCGGGCGTTCGGCGCGACGGAAGACGGTCACGAGCGGTATCGCGGCGAACATCGCGAAGAAGCAGACCGTCGCCACAAGGTGCAGATTGACGCCTCCGGCGAAGGGGAAGTCCTCGGACAGGCCGGGTGCGTAGGCGAGGCAGCCGAGCGTGAGCGCAACAGCGCCCGCCAGACTCCCGACGATCATGACCCGCTTCCACGCGATCTCGCCCCTGACCGCAAGGAGGATGCCGAGCAGGACGAGCGCGAACACCATTGCGATGTAGACGCCGACCCCGTTGCGGACGGTGGGGAGGACGTCCGTGGGGACGGCCGGTGTGCCCCGGAATCCGGTCGGGACGATGGCGATGAGCGGAGCGAACACGGCGGCGACATCGAGCATGATCGACTCCGCGTCGCGTCCCGACAGAGCGAGCAGGGCGACCGCCGCCGCGGTGAGGCCACCGACGAAGACGCCGCGAGCGGGGGAGTAGAAGTAATCGCTGATGGACGGCAAGAGCGCCCAGCCGGCGCCTGCCATCTCGATGAGGACGGATGCCGCCACGGCCACCACGATGGCGACGAGGGCGAGGCGCAGGGAACGATGCGTGCGCAGACCCGTCACAGATCCGACCCTACAAGCCGGTCGCCGTGTGCAACGCCTGGGAACAGGCGCGCAGTGTCCGCACGCGCGCCGTTCACGTCGTTAGGATGAGGAGGCTATCGATCGGAGACTCATGGAATACCTCATCCCGGTCCTCGTGGTCGTCGCCCTCATCGTCATCGTCGGCGTCTACCTCTGGGCCACTTACAACTCCCTTGTCGCCCTGGCTGTGAGGGTGGATGAGGCGTGGAGCGACATCACGGTGCAACTCAAGCGCCGTGCCGATCTGCTGCCGAACCTCATCGAGACCGTCAAGGGATACGCCGCCCACGAGAAGGCGGTCTTCGAGAACGTCACGCACGCCCGGGCCGAGACGCTCACCGCGACCACCCCCGCCGATGCAGGCGTGGCCGAAGGGCATATGCAGCAAGCGCTGAAGTCGCTGTTCGCCGTTGCTGAGGCCTACCCCCAGCTGCAGGCGAGTCAGAACTTCCTCCAGCTGCAGCAGGCGGTCGTCGACACCGAGGACAAGATCCAGGCTTCGCGCCGGTTCTACAACGGCGGCGTGCGCGAGCTGAACACGAAGATCAAGGTGTTCCCGAACAACCTCTTCGCCCGTCGTCTCGGTTTCGGCGAGCGGGAGTTCTTCGAGGTCGTGGACGGCGCGGCGATCGCCGAGCCCCCGCGGATCCAGTTCTGATGGGCCAGTGAGCTCCGCCGACGACAAGCCCCGGAACGGCTTCTTCGACTCCCTTCGCGCCCGCACAGTCTCGACCGACGTGTCGGGCACGGTTCCTCGCGGACTGAAGGTCGCGACCGCCTACGCCTGGCGCTTCCTCGTGCTCGCAGCGGCCATCGCGGTGATCATCTGGATCGTCATCCAACTGCGGCTGCTCATCATCCCGCTGTTGGCGGCGATCCTGATCACCGCCCTTGTGTGGCCGGTGTTCACCCTGCTGCTGCGGCGGCTGCCTCGCTGGTTGTCGCTGATCCTCACGCTGCTGCTGACGGTCGCGGTGATCAGCGGCCTCCTCTGGGTGGCCATTTGGCAGATCACCCGTGACGCGGCATCCGTCCGCGACCGGACGGTCGCGGGAATCGGGGAGTTCCGCGACTACCTCATCCAGGGGCCCCTGCACCTCACGGGTCGCGAGATCGACGACGCCGTCCGCCAGGCGTTCGGACTGATCCAGGAGCAGGCGCAGCTCCTCTGGTCGGGGGCGATGGCGATCGGGTCGACGCTCGGACATGTGGCCACCGGCATCCTGCTAACGCTGTTCATCCTGATCTGCGTCCTCGCGGACGGCGGCGGGATCTGGCGCTGGGTCGTCCGACTGTTCCCGACGCGCGCGCGTGCCGCGGTCGACGGTGCCGGGCGTGCGGGATGGCGGACCGTCATCACGTACGCCCGGACCCAGCTCCTGGTCGCCACGATCGATGCGGTCGGGATCGGCGTGGGCGCAGCGCTGCTCGGCGTCCCTCTCGCGGCGCCCATCGGCGTGCTCGTCTTCCTGGGCGCGTTCATCCCGTTCGTGGGTGCGGTCCTCACGGGGGCTCTCGCCGTCTTCCTCGCGCTCGTCTACAACGGGCCGTGGATCGCCCTGTGGATGCTCGTCATCGTTCTCGGCGTCCAGCAGATCGAGGGGCACATCCTGCAGCCCTTGCTCATGGGCGCCGCCGTGAAGGTCCACCCGCTCGCTGTCGTCCTCGCCGTCGCGGGCGGCGCCATGATCGCCGGCATCGCCGGAGCCGTGTTCGCGGTGCCGATGGCCGCGTTCGTCAACGTCGTCTGGCTCTATCTCTCCCGCCGAGGGTGGGAACGCCCGGTGAATCCCGGGCCCGACGATCTGATCTGGAGCACCGTGCCACGAAGCAGGAGGATGACCGCGTGAGCGAACAGGCGAAGCTCGCCGCCCCGACCCTGGCGGATTTCGAGGCCGCAGCGATCGAGCTCGCGGGAGTGGTGTCGCGGACTCCCGTGGAGGATTCCGACTTCCTCTCCGGCGTCCTCGGCGCCCCCGTGCACCTGAAACTCGAGAATCTGCAGCGCACGGGATCGTTCAAGATCCGCGGCGCCACCTACCGGCTGTCCCGCCTCACTGCCGACGAGCGTGCCCGCGGCGTCGTCGCCGCGTCGGCGGGCAACCACGCGCAGGGAGTCGCCCTCGGCGCCCAGACACTCGGCATCGCGGCGACCATCTTCATGCCGCTCGGTGTGCCGGTCCCGAAGCTCCTCGCCACCCGCGGCTACGGCGCCGACGTGATCCTCGAGGGTGCGACTTTCGAGACGCCGCTCCGACTGGCGCAGGAGTTCGCCGAGCGGACGGGTGCCGTGTTCATCCCGCCGTACGACAACCACGACATCATCATCGGGCAGGGGACGCTGGGCCTCGAGCTCATGGACGAGATCCCGGGACTCGAGACGGTTGTCGTCGGTATCGGCGGGGGAGGCCTGGCGGCCGGTGTCGCTGCGGCCGTCAAGGCCCGCGCCGCGGCCGAGGGCCGCACCGTTCGCGTCATCGGCGTGCAAGCCGAGAACTCGGCCGGTTATCCCGGTTCGCTCATTGCAGGTCGTCCCCTCGACGCGGAGCACACCTCACCCACGATCGCCGACGGCATCGCCGTCAAGCGGCCCGGGACGATCCCGTTCGACATCATCCGCGACCTCGTGGACGAGGTGGTGACCGTCAGCGACGACGACATCGCGCGCGCCATTCTCGTGCTCATCGAACGCGCCAAGCAGGTCGTCGAGCCGGCGGGTGCTGTCGGCGTCGCCGCGATCCTCACCGGGAAGATCTCCGCGTCGGGTCCGACGGCGGCGATCCTGTCGGGCGGCAACATCGACCCGCTGCTGCTGCAGCGTGTCGTCGCGCACGGGCTCGCGGCATCCGGCCGGTACATGACCCTGCAGATCCCACTGCCAGACCGACCCGGCCAGCTGGCACGCGTCTCGGAGTTGCTCTCGGTCGTGGGTGCGAACGTCATCGAGGTCCTGCACACCCGGCACGGCCAGGGCCTGCAGATCAGCGAGGTGATCCTGCAGCTCAGCGTCGAAACGCGCGGCGAGGAGCACCGCGCTCAGGTGCTGGCGATCCTGCAGGACGCCGGATACGCGCCGACCGTCGTCCCCAACTGAGCCGGTGACAGACCCGCGCGCGGGTCACTGACCCGTGTAGGTCTCGACCTTCACGATCTCGACGGCGATCTCGCGCCCGTTGGGGGCGGTGTAGCTCGTCTTCGCACCCTCGCGGAGGCCGAGGATGGCCTCGCCGAGGGGGGATGCCTCGCTGTAGACGTCGAGCTCGCTGTTGGCGCCGATTTCGCGGTTGCCGAGGAGGAAGACTTCTTCGCCGCCGGCGACGACGGCGGTGACGACGGTGCCGGAGAGCACCGTGCCGTCCGACTCGGGGGCGACGCCCACCTTGGCGTCCTTCAGCAGCTGCTGCAGGGTCCTGATGCGGGCTTCCTGCTTGCCCTGCTCGTCCTTCGCCGCGTGGTAGCCGCCGTTCTCCTTGAGATCGCCCTCTTCGCGGGCCGACTCGATGCGCTTCGCGATCTCCTCGCGACCCGTCGTCGAGAGGTGCTCGAGTTCGGCGGCGAGGCGGTCGTAGGCCTCCTGGGTCAGGAACGTATCGGACACGTGATCTCCTGGTGCGGTCGAGGGGTAAGCCAAACGCCCCGGCAAGTCACCGGGGCGCGAGAACCTTCAGCTTAGAGGATCCAGCAGGAGCGGACAAAACCCGTCGTGGCCTCGGCGATCGTCGGAATGCGTTCCGTGACAGACCGGGTGTGGTCGTCGGATGCCGTCAACTCGACGACCTTGAACCCCACGATCCCGTGCTCCGGGTCCTGCGCCTCGAGCGAGCACGCCACCCGGGTGTCGGGGCGGATCGACACCTGGATCCGGACCTCGACGGTGTGCTCGTCGATGAGGGTGAAGCCGGTGGTGTCGGCATCCACCGTGTTGATGGCATTGGAGACGGTCGACCAGCCGAGCAGTCCCGTCGCCGCGACAGCGATGACACCGACGATCACCCACGACCACCGGCGGGACCTCGCCGACCGGGTGCGCCCGTACCGCTCGGCGAGCTTGCGGTCGACGTCGGTCAGGGTCATGCGGCATCCGTTCTAGGCTGGAATCCCAGGCTATTCGCTCTGGCTGAGGAATGAGGTCACATGCCGGATCTGCGATGGCTCGCAGCCACCCCGTCTCCCACGCCCACCGGGCCTCCGGCCGAGTCGGTGACGCCCGGTGTCGCCGGCTTCATCGCGATCGCGATCGTTGCGATCGTGATCGTCCTCCTCGCCATCGATATGCTCCGCCGCATCCGCCGGGCGCAGTATCGCTCCGACGTGAACGAGATGCTCGACGCCGAAGAGGCTGCCGCCGCGCGCGATGACGACATCGCCGCCGACGGACCCGACGACGTCAGCCCGGAAGGCCCAGCGAAGGGCTGAGCGGCGACACCGAGATCAGCATGCACGCGGTCCAGTGGCAGAGGAACGCCAGGACCGTGCAGACGTGGAAGATCTCGTGGAACCCGAAGTGCCCGGGCCACGGATTGGGACGCTTCAGCGCGTAGACGATCGCCCCACCGGTGTAGAGCAGCCCGCCGACCACGACGAGCACCATCATCGTGACGCTGGCGCGGAGGAGATCGCCGAGGTACATGACGGCAGCCCAGCCGAGCAGGAGGTACAGGGCGACGTACAGCCAGCGCGGCGCGTTGATCCAGAACACTCGGAAGAGGATGCCGACGAACGCGCCCGACCAGACCAGGACGAGAAGCAGTGCTCCTTGCGACGGCGCGAGGGCGAGGGTGGCGATCGGCGTGTACGTACCGGCGATCAGCAGCAGGATGTTGGCGTGGTCGATGCGCTTCAGGATCGACTTCGTCCGGGGACCCCAGTCGAAGCGGTGGTACACCGCCGAGTTCCCGAACAACAGGAGCGACGTCACCATGAACACGGCGGCCGCCCACTTGGCGGGCGTGCCCTCGGCGAGCACGATGAGCGCGATGCCGGCGACGATGGCGACGGGGAACGTGCCGGCGTGGATCCATCCGCGCCAGGTCGGTCTGACCTCGACCTGGCTGTCGACGGCTGCCGCCTCGAGGAGGGGCAGCTGAGGCATATCGGCTCCGTCATCGGGATGCTGTCGGGTCACGCCACGAGCCTACGCGCGCGCTCATACCGAGGGCTGAATGCGCGCCCCATCCCACTCTCCGCGCGCTGCCGGAGTAGCGTATCCCTGTGACCCGCGCCCCCTCGACTCAAGGACGCGGTCTGCTGTACCGGTTGTACAGCTCTCGCCTGCGGCGTGAGATCGAGGCGCGGACGGTCCCGCACCACGTCGCGATGATGATCGACGGCAATCGGCGGTGGGCACGTCAGCTCGGCTACACCACCGTCTCGCACGGCCACCGCGCCGGCGCCGCGAAGATGCACGAGTTCCTCCGCTGGTGCGACGAGCTCGGCATCCAGGTCGTCTCGCTGTACCTCCTGTCCACGGACAACCTCGTGAAGCGGGACTCGCAGGAGCTGACCGACCTGATCGAGATCATCGCCGACCTCGCCGACACCCTCTCGCAGGAACCGGGTTGGCGGGTCAAGCACGTCGGCCGCGCCGACGTCCTGCCCCCCGACCTGGCGAGCGGGCTCAGGACGGCGGAGGAGCGGACGCGGGAGAACACCGGTCTGCACGTGAACCTGGCGGTCGCATATGGCGGCCGAGGCGAGATCGTCGACGCGGTTCGGAGCATCATCGCGAAGCACGACGACAAAGGCGGCTCTCTCGAGGAGCTCGCCGAGAGCCTCACACCCGAGCAGATCGGCGAGCACCTGTACACGGGCGGGCAGCCCGACCCCGACCTCGTGATCCGTACCTCCGGAGAGCAGCGCCTCAGCGACTTCCTGCTGTGGCAGTCGGCGCACAGCGAGTTCTACTTCGTCGAGGCACTCGGGCCCGACCTCCGCGAGGTGGACTTCCTCCGCGCGATCCGCGACTTCGGCGACCGCGACCGGCGTTTCGGCAGCTGACGCCGACGCAGGCGGATGCCGCGGCCCCAGCGACACGGGAAGTTCACGCGCGCGTCACATCCGGCGGCGTGTCGCGGTGCCCGAGTTTTGCCGGGGGCGCCTACGTTCATCCCAACGGGCAAAGCGCCCGTCGAGTCGGCCTCTCACGACTCGTGACCCCAGGTCGACTCGTGACTGCCGGGTGGGTTCCCACCCGGGGCGGGAGTGGGTTGTGACCACACGAGCACCTGAGAAGCAGCGTTACCAGGACGAGTCCGCGGAAGCGGCAGAGGACCAGGATCTCCGCACCTACGTGCTGGACACCTCCGTCCTTCTGAGCGATCCGCGCGCACTGTTCCGCTTCGCTGAGCACTCCGTCGTGCTGCCGGTCGTCGTCGTCACCGAGCTGGAGCGCAAGCGACACGACCCCGAGATCGGCTACTTCGCGCGGCAAGCCCTGCGCCACCTCGACGAACTGCGCGTCGAGCACGGTCGACTCGACTTCCCGGTGCCCGTCGGTGAGGACGGCACGCTCCGCGTCGAACTCACGAACACCGATCCGACCGTTCTGCCCGCCGGGATGCGGCTGGGCGACAACGACACCCGCATCCTGTCGGTCGCGATGCACTTGAGCCAGGAGGGACAGGCCGTCACGGTCGTCTCGAAGGACCTGCCGATGCGCGTCAAGGCCGCCTCTCTCGGCCTGCACGCCGAGGAGTACCTCGCCGAGCAGGCCGTCGACTCGGGGTGGACGGGGATCGCCTCCATCGACCTCTCGGGCGACGAGGTGAGCGACCTCTACGACAGCGAGGTGGGCGTGAGCGAGGACGTGCGCGGGCTCCCCGTCAACACGGGCCTCGTCATCCACTCGGAGCGCGGGTCCGCGCTGGGCAGGGTCACCGGTGACGGGTCGTACAAGCTTGTCCGCGGCGATCGGGACGTCTTCGGCCTGCACGGTCGGTCCGCCGAACAGCGCATCGCCATCGACCTGCTCTCCGACCCGGAGGTGGGAATCGTGTCGCTCGGTGGACGGGCCGGTACCGGGAAGTCGGCGCTCGCGCTCTGCGCAGGCCTCCAATCGGTGCTCGAGCAGCAGCAGCAGAAGAAGATCATCGTCTTCCGTCCGCTGTTCGCCGTCGGCGGCCAGGAGCTCGGCTACCTGCCCGGCGATCAGCAGGAGAAGATGAATCCCTGGGGCCAGGCGGTGTTCGACACGCTCGGATCCGTGGTGACGGGCAACGTCCTCGAGGAGGTCGTCGCGCGGGGATTGCTCGAAGTCATGCCGCTCACCCACATCCGTGGCCGGTCGCTGCACGACGCGTTCGTGATCGTCGACGAGGCGCAGTCGTTGGAACGGAACGTCCTGCTCACCGTCCTCAGCCGCATCGGCCAGAACTCCCGCGTCGTGCTGACCCATGACGTCGGGCAGCGCGACAACCTGCGGGTGGGGCGTCACGACGGCATCGCGTCGGTCATCGAGACTCTCAAGGGTCACGACCTGTTCGGCCATGTGACGCTCATGCGGTCGGAGCGCTCGGCGATCGCTGCCCTCGTCACCGATCTGCTGGAGGCCGGGGAGCTCAGCTGACTCCCGGCCCTGTCACGCATGACGCCCCCGACCCTGCGTCCGGGGGCGTCATGCTTTCCAGCGCGTCACTCCCAGCGGTAGCCCTCGCCGCGCACGGTCACGATGTGGTCGGCGCCGAGCTTGGCGCGGAGGTAGCGGACGTAGACGTCGACGACGTTCGAGCCGGGATCGAAGTCCAGACCCCAGACGCGGCTCAGGAGCACCTCGCGGGTGAGCACCTCGCCCGCGTTCCGGAGGAACTGCTCAGCGAGCGCGAACTCGCGCGTCGAGAGTTCCACCTCGCGGCCGTCGACGGTGGCGCGGCGCGACAGGATGTCGAGAGTCACGCTGCCGCGGGTGAGCGAGGTCGGCGCGAGGGCCGCGCTGTCGCGCAGCCGCGAACGCACGCGCGCCATCAGCTCGGCGACCGCGAACGGCTTCGGGACATAGTCGCTGGCCCCGGCATCCAACCCCTCGATCGTGTCGCTCGTGCCGCTGCGCGCCGTCAGCATGATGACCGGTGTCGTGTGACCGGCCCCGCGGAGCTCTCGGAGGACGTCGAACCCGTCCATCGTGGGGAGCCCGACATCGAGCACGATGAGGTCGATATCGCCGGCGAGTGCGAGCTCGAGAGCCTCGGGACCGTCCTCCACGCCGACCGCGTCGAACCCCTCCGCATGCACGGCGCGCGAGACGAGCGACACGATATGCGGTTCGTCGTCGACGATCAGGATGCGGGTCATTCAGTGGCCTCTCGCTGCAGCAGCACGTCGCCGGCGCGGATGGGGGACGGCAACGCCCCCCGGGTGCCGATCGGTATCTCCAGGGTGAACGTAGCACCGCCGCCGGGCGTGTCGGCCAATGCGCATCGCCCGCCGTGCGCCTTGGCGATGGCGTCGACGATCGCGAGGCCCAACCCGGACCCCCCGACGTGACGCTTGCCGACCCCACGGTCGAAGCGGCGGAAGATCCGGTGACGCACCGCGGGAGGGATGCCGGGGCCGTGGTCGCGGACCCAGAGCTCTGCACCCGCCGCGTGGACCGCGCTGCCGATCTCGATAGTGGTCCCGGCGGGGGAGTACTTCGCCGCATTGTCGGCGAGCTGCACCCAGGCCTGCAGCAGACGGTCGCCGTCGGCGCGGATCACTGCATCGGCGGACTGTTCGACGCGCCACACATGGTCCCCGATGACGCCGACCATCTCGGAGACCCGCAGTGTGAGAGCGGCGAGGTCCACCTCTCCGGTGGAGAGCTGACCGCCCTCGACGGCGGCAAGCACGTCGATATCGCCGATGAGTCGCGTCATCCGGTCCAGTTCCGCCATGCCGAGTGTCCGGATCGCCTCGACGTCGTCGGAATCGGCGGCATCCATCATCTCGAGGTGGCCGCGCACGATCGTGATCGGCGTCTTCAGTTCGTGGCGGACGTCGTCGAGCAGGCGCTGCTGCGCCTCGAACGCACCCTCGACCGTCTCGCCGGCGGACAACGTGGCGAGGCTGCGTCGCTCCAGGACCGCCCAGCCGACCGTGCCGATCCCGGCCAGCGCCGGGACGGCCGCGACCGCCCAGGCCACGGCGGTCCATCCGGCGGCCTCGGGCGCGGTGAGGAGCACGACGACGAACGCCGCCGCACCGACGCCGACGAGGCCCGCCGAGGCGACTGCGAGAAGGATCCCGAGTCCCGGCGTGCCCCGTCGCGGTGGTGCGGCGGCGCTGTTCACGCTCCGATTATCAACCAGGGTGGGTCATCGAGAGGAGGTCGAGCTTTTCGTCGAGCTGCTGCTCGGTGAGCTCGCCGCGTTCGACGTACCCGAGTTCGATGACGGCGTCGCGAACCGTGATGCCCTTGGCGACCGAGTACTTCGCGATCTTCGCGGCTGCTTCGTACCCGATGAGCTTGTTCAGCGGAGTGACGATCGACGGCGACATGCCGGCATAGGCCGCCGCCCGCTCGACGTTCGCCTCGAGGCCCGACACGGTCTTGTCGGCGAGCACGCGCATCGCGTTGGAGAGCAGCCGGATCGACTCGAGGAGCGCTGTACCCATGACGGGGATCGCGACGTTGAGTTCGAACGACCCGGATGCCCCGGCCCACGCGACCGTCGCATCGTTGCCGATGACGCGGGCCGCGACCATGAGCGTCGCCTCCGGGACGACGGGGTTGACCTTGCCCGGCATGATCGATGAGCCGGGCTGCAGGTCGGGGATGTGGATCTCGCCGAGTCCCGTGTTGGGCCCCGACCCCATCCAGCGGATGTCGTTGTTGATCTTGGTCAGCGAGACCGCGATGGTGCGGAGCGCTCCGGATGCTTCGACGAGCCCGTCGCGGTTGGCCTGTGCTTCGAAGTGGTCCTTGGCCTCGGTGATCGGCAGCTCGGTCTCTGCGGCGAGCAGCTCGATGACCTTCTGCGGGAATCCGAGGGGCGTGTTGATGCCGGTACCGACAGCGGTGCCGCCGAGGGGCACCTCGCCCACGCGGGGGAGGACGGACTGCACGCGCTCGATGCCGAGTCGCATCTGCCGGGCGTACCCGCCGAACTCCTGACCGAGCGTCACAGGAGTCGCGTCCATGAGGTGCGTGCGCCCGCTCTTGACGACGCTCTTCCACGCCTCCGCCTTCTCCTCGAGCGCGACCGCGAGGTGGTCGAGGGCGGGGATCAGGTCGTCGATGAGGGCCTGCGTCACGGCGATGTGCACGGAGGTCGGGAAGACATCGTTCGATGACTGCGACGCATTGACGTGGTCGTTCGGGTGGACCGTGGCGCCGAGCTTCTGCGTCGCGAGGGTCGCGAGGACCTCGTTCATGTTCATGTTCGACGAGGTTCCCGAACCGGTCTGGTAGGTGTCGACCGGGAAGTGCACGTCGTACGCGCCGGTGACGACCTCGTCGGCCGCCCACGCGATGGCGTCGGCGATCGCACCGTCGAGCGTGCCCAGATCCTTGTTCGCGAGGGCTGCGGCCTTCTTGATGCGTGCCAGCGCGGCGATCTGCGTCGATTCGAGACCAGACCCCGAGATGGGGAAGTTCTCGACGGCTCGCTGCGTCTGAGCGGCGTAGAGCGCGTCCTTCGGCACTCGTACCTCGCCCATCGTGTCGTGCTCGATGCGGTAATCGGTCTCGTCAGTCATGGTCGTTCACGTCCTCGTTTCACGTGCCTGCGGATAGGAAAGCGGATAGGGAAAGCGAAGGGTCAGCCGGCTTCGCCGACGACGACGTCCGGAATCGCGGTGCCGTCGGCGAGACGGTAGTTCGCGCCGACCACGGCGAGTCGGCCGTCGGCGACCGCGTCGCTGATGAGCTCGGAGGAGTGGAGGATGCCGGCGACCGTGTCACGCAGATGCTCGCGGCCGACCTCTTCCGCGTCCACGGTGGCCGAGCTCGTCCCGGGAGACGCCTGCAGGACGCGGCGGACGGCAGGGACGATCGGCGCGACCTGACGCCAGATCCCGGCCGGGAGAGCGGGGGCGTCGGGGGCGGTCGACTCGATCGCTGCGCGCACGGCGCCGCATTCGTCGTGCCCGAGGACGACGATGAGCGGCACGCCCAAGACGGCGACGGCGTACTCGAGGCTTCCGACCACGGAGTCCGAGATCACCTGTCCGGCGTTGCGGACGACGAACAGGTCGCCCAGCCCCTCGTCGAAGATGATCTCGGCAGCCAGTCGGGAGTCGGAGCACCCGAACAGCGCCGCGGTCGGGCGCTGGACGTGCGCCAGCTCATGGCGACGCTCCGCGTCCTGACGGGGGTGTTCGGGCTCGCCCGCGACGAACCGGCGGTTCCCCGCCAGCATCGAGGACCAGACGTCGGACGGGGTCGGGTTCGCGCTCATCGCGCCTCCTCACGCAGGGTTCTGATCTGATCGCCGAGTCCCTCGGCGACGGTCGTGGCGGCTCCGCGGTCGGTGGATTCCGCGAGACCGATGACGACGGTGTCGGAGCCGATCGTCGTGGCCAGGGCGTAGTCGATCTTCTGGACATCGCTCGCGAGGTCGTACACGTCCCACTCGATTCCGTCGATCGTCGTCGTCTCGGTGGGGGCGTAACCGCCCAGCTCGCGCGACACCCATCCCTCGGGAGCGTCGAAGGCCTGGGTCACCTCGACGAAGCCACGCGGCGGGGCGTAGACAACGCGCCATTCGCCGCCCTCCACCAGCGCCGAGTTGGCCCGCCAGTCGTCTGGCACGGTCGGCACGATGACGCCGTGTCCCGCGGTCTGCTCGGCCGCGACCGCAGAGGCGGTGACGTCTGCTTCAGGGATGTCGGCGGGCGTTCCGCGGGGGACGCCCAGGTACACGACGGCCATGATCCCGAGGCAGACGATGAGGGCCGCGATGAGGTTACGGAAGGTCTTGCTCGACCGGTAGCGCTGCGACGACGCGGCCTTGCGTGCGGCGGTCTCCGCCGGCGTCTCGGGGCGGCCGAGCTCGGCGACGACGCGGGGCTTCGCCATCAGGAGACGGTCCCGCCGTCGGGGCGTGCTTCGTCGAGCCGGCGCTTGGCGCCGAGCAGCCACTCCTCGCAGCGCGCGGCGAGGGCTTCCCCCCGCGTCCACAGGCTGAGCGACTCCTCGAGCGTCGGCGAGCCCTGTTCGAGCTTCGCGACCACCTGGACGAGTTCATCTCGGGCCTGTTCGAAAGTGAGGGTCGACACATCGCCCGCGTCGCTCGTCATGCCTCCCATCCTAGATCGCGGAGCCGGCCGCATCCGCGCCGGTCTCGGCGATCTCGCCCGCGGAGCGTGCCGCGAACGAGCCGCGTCCGACCGTCACGACGACGTCCGTTCCGGTGGGTGCCTGCTCCGCGTCGCGGATGATCCCGCCGCCGGGAAGATGGGCGATCGCGTAGCCCCGGTCGAGCGTCGCACCGGGGGAGAGGGCCCGCAGGGATGCCCGGAGTTCCGCCGTCGACCGGGCCGCGGCATCCCACCGCCGTGCCATGACGTCGCGACCTCGCGAGGACAGCGCGACGACTTCCTGCGCGCGGCCGGTCAGCATCGATTCGGGGTCGCGCAGGACAGGACGCGAGCGCAGCTGTGCGAGCGCGGCGATGTCGTGCGCGACGCGCTGCGTGAGGCGAGTGCGTGCGCGGCTTCGCAGCTGCTGGACGAGCGCGCGCTGCTCGGACACATCCGGCACGACTCGCTTGGCGGCGTCGGTCGGCGTCGACGCACGGAGATCGGCGACCTCGTCGAGGAGCGGGTGGTCGTTCTCGTGACCGATCGCTGAGACGACGGGAGTGGATGCCGCGGCCACCGCACGGACGAGCCGCTCGTCGCTGAAGCCCAGGAGCGACTGCGGGTCTCCGCCGCCGCGCGCGATGATGATGACGTCGACCTCAGGGTCATCGTCGAGGGTGCGGAGGGCAGCCAGGGTCTCGGGGACGCAACGGTCGCCCTGAACGGCGGCGTGGACGGTGCGGAACTGCACGTGCGGCCAGCGCAGCTCGGCATTGCGGTGCACGTCCTTCTCCGCGTCGCTTCGCTCACCCGTGATGAGGCCGATGACGTGGGGGAGGAAGGGGAGGGCCTTCTTCCGAGCCGGATCGAACAAGCCCTCCGCGCGAAGTGTCGCGCGGAGCCGCTCGAGCCGCTCGAGCTGGTCGCCGAGGCCGGTGTGACGCATCGCCGAGACGGTGAAGCTGAAGTCGCCGGTCTTGACGAAGTAGTCGGCCTTCACGCAGGCGACGACCCGGTCGCCGACCTTGAGGTCGCCCGGAGTGCGCTGCAGGGTCGAGGACCACATGCGGAACGAGAGCATGCCATCACCGGCGGCATCCTTCAGACGTCCGAAGACGTGACCGCCGCGCAGGTTCCAGGCGGTGATCTCGCCCTCGACCCACACGGCTCCCCACTTCTGGACGAAGTCGCGGATGGTCTCGTTGAGGCGGGAAACCGAGGTCGGGGTGTCGGGGGAGGAGTCCCGCGGGTGCACGGCATCCGGCGGAGGAACGGCGCCCGCCTCGGTTTGGAAAGTCGTCACGGACACCCATCTTGGTGCACACGTCCCCCACCCAGCCGGGGGTTCGTACAATCAAGGGGTGACTTCACCTGCCGTTTCGCTGCCGATGCCCCGGATCCCGGGTGCCCGCGGGCGGCTCGTCGACCTTCCCGTCCAGGGCGCCAAGCGCGTCCTCCTCGCCGCTCCCCGCGGTTACTGCGCGGGAGTCGACCGCGCCGTCATCGCCGTCGAGAAGGCGCTGGAGCGCTACGGCGCGCCGGTCTACGTCCGCAAGCAGATCGTCCACAACATCCACGTCGTGACCGAGCTCGAGTCGATGGGGGCGATCTTTGTCGACGAGGTCGACGAGGTGCCCGAGGGCGCGCATGTCGTCTTCAGCGCCCACGGCGTCTCTCCGGCGGTCGTCAACGCCGCTGCCGACCGCGGTCTTCAGGCGATCGACGCGACCTGTCCTCTGGTGACGAAGGTCCACCGCGAGGCGGTCCGCTTCGCTCGGGATGACTTCGAGATCTTGCTCATCGGGCACGACGGCCACGAAGAAGTTGAAGGCACGGCCGGCGAGGCGCCCGATCACGTCACCGTCGTGAACTCGCCCGAAGAGGCCGACACCGTCGTCGTGAAGGACCCCGACAAGGTCGTGTGGCTGTCGCAGACGACGCTCTCGGTCGACGAGACGATGGACACCGTTCGCCGGCTTCGCGAGCGGTTCCCCAACTTGCAGGATCCGCCCTCCGATGACATCTGCTACGCGACCCAAAACCGTCAGGTGGCGATCAAGAAGGTGTCGAAGGATGCCGATCTCGTGATCGTCGTCGGGTCGGCCAACTCGTCGAACAGCGTGCGTCTGGTCGAGGTCGCCCTCGAGTACGGCGCGAAGGCCGCCTACCGAGTCGACTACTCGCACGAGATCAAGCAGGAGTGGCTCGACGGTGTCGAAACGGTCGGTGTCACGTCGGGTGCGTCGGTTCCCGAGGTGCTCGTAACCGAGGTGCTCGAAGATCTGGCGGGCGCGGGGTACCGCGACGTCGCCGAGGTGAAGACCGCGGAGGAAGACCTGATGTTCTCCCTCCCGAAGGAACTCCGCCAGGATCTCGAAGGACGCCGCGACGAGCGCGCCCTCGGGGGGCGGAACCGCTCGTGAGCGACGAGCCCCGGCCGCGACCGCAGTACGGGGAGTACGCGACGCCCGAGGAGCAGCGGGCGGCGATCCGGAGTCCCGAACCGGAGCCGGCGGCATCCGCTGATCCTCCGCATCCGCCGACCGCCCCCGCCACGACCGTCGCTGCACGGCCGACTCGCGTGGCTGACCGCGTGATCACGCTGGCGCTCCTCGCCTACGGTCTCGTCACGGTCATCAGTGCGATTCCGCAATTGGTCGACTTCAGCGAGTTCGCGAAGACATGGATGACGGTCGCCGGCGTCGAGGGCGAGTTCACCAACACGGCCCAGGGCGCTCTGTGGGGCGGTATCGGCGCCACGGTGTTCGCGGTCGGATGGCTTCTCACCGCGGTCTTGGCGTGGTGGTCGCTGGCGCGGGGCAAGCTGAGCTGGTGGATCCCCCTCGTCGGGGCGATCGTCACCTTCCTCATCGTCAGTGTCTGCCTCGTCGTGCCGCTGTTCGGCGACGACGCTCTTGTGCGAGGGCTCACGCTCGGGGCGTGATCTGCTGGCCGCCGCAGCGCGGCGGGGAGGTTGGAGGACAGGCTCCTCACCTGGTACTTTTGCGGTTGCTGCGGGTTCTCCCTCGCGCGCTCTGTTCGAGAGGGAACCGTGACCGGCACATCTCGGAGGTTCGCCTCCACCGCCATCGCCGCAGTGTCGCTGTTCGCGCTCCTGTTGTCCGGGCCGAGCATCGCGGTCGCCGCTGAAACCCCGCGGCCAGCCGCCACCGGGACGGCGTCGCCGTCCGCTTCTCTTCCGCTCACCGCAGGCACGGTCAGCGTCTCCGGCAGCCCGTCGGTCGGTGCCACGCTCACAGCCTCGGTCGTCGGCTTCGGTCCCGCCCCCGTCGCCACCGCCTACCAGTGGCTTCGCGGGAGCGCGGCGATCACCGGTGCGACCGGTGCGAAGTACACGACGACGGCTGCGGATGCCGGAGCGACGGTCTCCGTCCGCATCACCGTCACGAAGTCGGGTTACGCCCCCCTCGTCCGCACGAGCGCGGGGGTCGCCGTCGCCCGCGTCCTCGGTGCGCCGTCGGGCGTGACGGTCTCCGGCACGGGAACGGTCGGATCGACGCTGACGGCAGCGCCCGGTACCTGGGCCCCTGCGGGCGTGGCCCTCGGCTATCAGTGGTTACGCAGCGGCATCCCGATCTCCGGCGCGACGGCGCGCACGTACCGACTGGTCGGCGCCGATGCGGGAGCCGCCGTCTCGGTGCGTGTCACCGGGACGAAGGCGGGGTACACCTCAGCCGCCCGGGCCTCGGCACCGGTCCGCGTGGTGGCGACCTTCTCCTCGACGCCGAAATCGACGATCAGTGGAACGGCCGCGTCGGGCAGGGTCCTGACCGTCAACCCGGGTACGTGGCAGCCGGCCCCGGCCGAGCTCCTCGTCCAGTGGCGGGTCGACGGCAATCCGGTCGAGGGTGCGACGGGCAGAACATGGGAGGTCCCGACGTGGGTCGCGGGACGCTCGGTCTCCGTGTCGGTGACCGCCAACCGTCCCGCCTACCGCTCCGCGACGGCGACCTCCGCCGCCAAGGCGGTGTCCTGGTCGCTCGGCACGTTCATGCCACCGGGCACGACACTCCGGCCCGGGGTGCGGCTGACGTCGCCCGACGGCCGCTATGCCTTCGGCAGCCTGGGTGACGGCAACGTCGCGCTGACGCGCGGGTACGCGCTCGTCCGCACCGCGAGAACGACCGGAGCGCTCGATGGGCGGCTCACCTTCACGACCGACGGCGAACTGCTTCTGCTGGACCAGTACGACGTCGCGATGTGGAGCTCGCGAAGCGGAGGACTCGGGGCGACCGGCGCCGTCCTCGGCAACGACGGCGTCCTCCGCCTCATCGACGGCAACGGCGACAGCGTCTGGACGAGCGCTCAGATGGCGGCGCAGCCCGACGCGACGGCAGCCGCGGCATCCGTTCCCGGCCGTTTCGGATGGGCCTACCCACTTCGGCCCACGGGGAAGTTCACGACGTACTCCGGTCACAGCGGCGACGACATCTCCGCTCCGACAGGAACCCCGGTCTACACGATGCGCGGAGGCAAGGTCTCGGTTCGCGAAGTGTGGATCCGGTCGGGCTGTCCGTCGTGGGCGCCGAACAAGACGAAGCAGAAAGAGGTCGTCGTCACCTCGACCGTCGACGGTACGCGCCTCGAGCAGGTCTACGCCCACTTGAGCGCCTTCTCGGTCAAGACGGGCCAGACCGTCGCGGCGGGGCAGCGCATCGGAGCCGTCGGCTCGACGGGCTGCTCGACCGGCCCTCACCTTCACACGGCGTTCACCGTCGACGGCGTCAGGTACTCGCTGTACCCGAGGGACGTCCTCGGTACCGCCACGTACTGAGTCCTCACGACGAAGCCCCGGTCCACGAGGGACCGGGGCTTCGTCGCTTCCGCCAGGGTCAGACGCCGAGCGACTTGCCTGCCGAGCCGAGCTGCTGCGTGGCCGCGACGACGCGCTCGGCCATCGAGGACTCCGCGACCTTGCCCCACGCGCGGGGGTCGTACTGCTTCTTGTTGCCGACCTCGCCGTCGAGCTTCAGCACGCCTTCGTAGTTGGCGAACATGAAGCCGGCGACCGAGCGGGTGAAGGCGTACTGCGTGTCCGTGTCGATGTTCATCTTCACGACGCCGTTGCTGACAGCGACCGCGATCTCCTCATCCGACGAACCGCTGCCGCCGTGGAAGACGAGGTCGAGGGGCTTCGCGCCGGTGCCGAAGTGCGCGGCGATGCCCTCCTGGATCTCGCCGAGGAGCTCGGGGCGGAGCTTGACGCCTCCCGGCTTGTACACGCCGTGGACGTTGCCGAAGGTCAGCGCCGAGATGTAGCGGCCGTTCTCGCCGAGACCGAGGGCTTCGACGGCCTTCGTGACGTCGGCGACGGTGGTGTAGAGCGCGTCGTTCGAGCCCTCGTGCTGAACGCCGTCCTCTTCGCCGCCCACCACGCCGACCTCGATCTCGAGGATCGAGTTGATGTTCTTCATGCGGGGGAGCAGCTGCTTGGCGATCTCGATGTTCTCGTCGAGGGGCACGGCCGAGCCGTCCCACATGTGCGACTGGAAGATCGGGTTGCGTCCGGCCTTGACCTCGGCCTCGGAGGCCTCGATGAGGGGGAGGACGAAGCCCGGGAGGGCGTCCTTGGGGCAGTGGTCGGTGTGGAGGGCGACCGTGATCGGGTAGTTCTTCGCGACCTCGGTGACGTACGCGGCGAACGCGAGCGCGCCGGTGGCGCGTCCCTTGACGGTGTGTCCGGCGAAGTAGTCGGCGCCGCCGGTGGTGACCTGGAGGATGCCGTCGGAGCCGGCCTCGGTCAGGCCCTGGAGGACGGCGTTGATGGTCTGCGAGCTCGAGACGTTGATCGCGGGGTAGGCGAAGCCGCCTGCCTTCGCGCGGTCCAGCATGTCGGCGTACTGGTCGGGTGTGGCGACGGGCATGTCAGCTCCTCGGAGAAGTCGGTGATTCCCCGCAACTCTATCGAAGGGATGCGGTCGCCTCCGGTGCGGTTCGCCGCATCGAGAAGCGGCGCTGTCTTCGCGGGCGGAAAGATTCGCCGTTCCTTCGCCTCGCCGACGTCGGAAACGGGGTGTTCACGGGGTGGGCGGTCTTAGGCTGAGCCCATGGTGAGCCTGACTGCCGACATGAGTCCGCTGCATCCCGACCGAAACCTCGCGCTCGAGCTCGTCCGCGCGACGGAAGCGGCCGCGATCCGATCCGTTCCCTTCATCGGGCGCGGGAAGAAGGAACTCGCCGACGGCGCCGCGGTCGACGCGATGCGGGCGTTCCTGACGACTGTCAACTTCGACGGGGTGATCGTCATCGGCGAGGGTGAGAAGGACAACGCGCCGATGCTGTTCAACGGCGAGCGTGTCGGCACGGGGCGCGGCCCGCAGTGCGACATCGCCGTCGACCCGATCGACGGTACGACGCTGACGGCGGAGGGCCGCAACAACGCCCTGTCGGTGATCGCGGTCGCCGACCGCGGCGCGATGCTCGACGCCTCGACGGTGTTCTACATGGACAAGATCGTCACGGGGCCTGAGGGTGTCGGCGTCGTCGACATCCGCCTTCCGATCGCGGAGAACATCCGCCGCCTCGCGAAGGCGCTCGACAAGCCGGTCGATGAACTGGTCGTCTCGGTGCTCAACCGTCCCCGACACGCGAAGCTCATCGACGAGATCCGTGAGGCGGGCGCCGGGACCCGCCTGATGAGCGACGGTGACGTCGCCGGCGGCATCAACGCCGCGCGCCACAACGCCCGCACCGACATGTGCGTCGGTATCGGGGGCAGCCCCGAGGGGATCGTCACCGCGTGTGCGATCAAAGCGCTCGGCGGACACATCCAGGGACGACTCTGGGCGCGCGACGACGACGAGAAGCAGCGCGGGATCGATGCGGGGCTGAAGCTCGACGACCACGTCTACGAAGCCGATGACCTCGTGCGCGGGAGCAACACGCTCTTCGTCGCGACGGGCGTCACGAACGGCGAACTCGTCGGCGGCGTCCGGCGAGCCGGTGACTTCGTCTACACCGAGAGCGTGGTCCTCCGCGGCGCCTCCGGCACCCTCCGTCGGATCTCGTCGGAGCACCTCACGTCGAAGTGGCTGTGACGCGTCACCGCGCCGCGCGGGTGCACGGAGGAGACACGCGCTGAGAGCGTCAACCCAGGAACGCAGCCGACCCCTCTGGCACAATGGCCGTGGTGTCAGCGATTCCCGGCACTCGCCACCGCCCCTCAGGAGTTCAGATGTCCACCGCATCCAGCGACCCGCGCACGGGTCAGCTCTCGCTCAACGGTCATCTGCCCGTCACGCCGACAGGGCAGATCCCGATCGTCGGACAGACGACCACCGGGCCGCGTCCGGTCACGGCTCAGATTCCTGTGATCGACGACCCGGCGCGCCGGCCCGACGTGCTGCTGCGGCGACGGATGCCTCCTGGCCACGAGGTCAACGCATGGTGGCTGATCGGTGCGTTCGTCGCCGTGTCGCTCGGCGTCGTCGGCCTCATGACGTTCTTCCCCGCCTGACCCGCTCCTCGTCCGACAGTCGCTCTCGCAGCTCCCCGAGATCGGCGGTCTGATCCAGGCCGTCCAGGAGCTCGGGCGCCGTGAGGCGACGCGTGGTGGATTCGATCGGCGAGGGCGTCGTGAGCGTGTCGAGCTGTGTGTCATCGATGCCGGGGAAGCGTCGCGCGCTGACGAGCACGCGGGTTTCGAGCGAACCGGCGAATCGGTTGTAGCTGTCGACCGTGCGCTCGATGGCGCGGCGGAGGTCATCCGCATGACCGGCGAGAGAGCCGAGGCGGTGGTAGAGCTCGTTGCCGAGATCGAACAGTCTGCGGGCCTCGGTCGACACGTCCTGCTGCGTCCAGGTGTAAGCCACCGTCTTCAGCACGGCCCAGAGGTTCACGGGTGAGGCGAGCGCGACGCGTCGGCCGAACGCGTACTCGAGGAGCGACGGGTCCTCTTCCAGGGCGGCCGCGAGAAGCGACTCGCTGGGGATGAAGCAGACGACGAACTCGGGACTCGACGGCATCCCTGCCCAGTAGCGCTTCTTCGCCAGCGCGTCGATGTGGGTCCGTACGGCGGCGACGTGCTTCGCCAGCAGGCGAGAGCGCCGTGCGCCTTCTTCTCCGACCGCGGTGACCGGAATGGCGCTTGCCTCGAGATAGGCGTCGAAGGGGGCCTTGGCATCGACAGCCAGTGCCTTCTCGCCGGGGAGGCGCACGATCAAGTCGGGTCGCCCGCCCCCGGCATCCGAGGAGATGGAGGTCTGGGTGTCGAAATCGACGTAGCGGATGAGACCGGCCGACTCGACGATCCGTCGAAGCTGCGTCTCGCCCCAGACGCCGCGGGTGCCATTGGAGCGGAGAGCGCCGGCGAGGGATTCGGTCGTGGCGCGCAGCGCTTCGTCGGACTCCTGAGCCTGGCGGAGCTGCTCGGCGAGTGAGCCGAACTGCTCTTGCCGGTCGCGCTCGAGATGATCCACCTTCTGCTGCATGGCGGCGAGGGTCTCCTGGACCGGCGCGAGCGCCCGCAACACGGTCTGCTCGCGTCGTTCCCGTTCGTCTCGGGTGGCCTGTTCGGCGTGGACGCGGCTGGTCACCTCGCGATGGAGCGCACGCTGCTGGTCGAGCTGGGTCTGCAAAGCGTCGCGCGCGGCCTCCGCGGCGGACGCCCGTGCCTGCAGGCCGACTCGCCGGTTCGCTTCGCGCGCGGCGACGAACGCTCCGGCGGCGAGAGCACCCGCGAGGAGGCAGACCAGGGCGAGCACGGTGACGAAGGCGGCATCCATGCGTTCATCGTGCACGAGGCCCCCGACATCGGAGCGCCGCCGCGCGGCCCGGGCCGGGGTCAGGCGGCGGAGGCGGGTACCGGCTGGGGGATCTGGGGGATGCGGACACCCAACAGCATCGCCAACTCGATGAGGTCGCCGGCGCCAGCGCGGGCGGCCGCGTCGATGACGATCTGTGCGCAGGCGAGCGCGTCGGCGGTCGCGTCGTGGTGCGCGAAGTCGAGGTGGCCCGCGGCTGCAGCGACGAACGGCAGACGGTAGGAGGGGAGGTCGTAGGTCTTCCGGGCGACGTGCACGCTGCAGAGGTAGCGCGCGGGCGGTGGGACGTGGCCCGTGGCCTCGCACGCGCTCCGGAGGACGCGCATGTCGAAACCGGCGTTGTGGGCGACGAGGACGTCGTCGCCCACGAAGTCGAGCAGGCGGGGGAGCTGTTCCGACCATGTCTGAGCAGTGTCGACATCGGATGCGCGGATGCCGTGGATGCCGACGTTGATCTCGAAGAAGCGGTCGTGACCGTCGGGCGGCCGGATGAGCCAGCCCTCCGAGGCGACGACACGGCCGTCCCTCACTCTCGCCAGGCCCACCGAGCATGCTGACGCGCTTGAGGAGTTCGCCGTTTCGAAGTCGATCGCGGTGAAGTCCAAGCCCATGTCCTCCACCTTCTCCGCCGAGCGCGCCGTGGGCGCGGAGGCGCGCCGTCACCGTCCCGACGGACCAGGGGCGCAGTGCCGAGGCATCCGCCGCGTAGAGTGGATGCCCGTGGCTCTCACCATCGGAATCGTCGGACTGCCCAACGTCGGCAAGTCCACCCTCTTCAACGCTCTCACCAAGAACGACGTGCTCGCGGCGAACTACCCCTTCGCGACGATCGAGCCGAACGTCGGCGTGGTGAATCTGCCCGACCCGCGGCTGGACACCCTCGCGGAGATCTTCTCCTCGGAGCGCATCCTCCCCGCGACCGTGTCGTTCGTCGACATCGCCGGGATCGTCCGCGGCGCGAGCGAAGGTGAGGGCCTTGGCAACAAGTTCCTCGCCAACATCCGCGAGGCCGACGCCATCGCGCAGGTCGTCCGCGGCTTCGCGGACGACGACGTCGTCCACGTCGACGGGGCCGTGAACCCGAAGAACGACATGGAGACGATCAACGCCGAACTGCAGCTCGCCGACCTCGAAACGCTCGAGAAGGCGATCGTCCGGTACGAGAAGGAAGTCCGCGGCAAGAAGCTCGACCCCGCGGTCCTCGAGGCCGCCAAGGCCGCCCAGGAGGCGCTCCAACGCGGCGAGCTTCTCGCGGCATCCGGTATCGACCTCGCTCCCATCCGCGAGCTCGGCCTTCTCAGCGCGAAGCCGTTCATCTTCGTCTTCAACGTCGACGAGGCCGTTCTGACGGATGCCGCCCGCAAGGCCGAACTCGCCGCGCTCGTCGCGCCGGCGCACGCCGTCTTCCTCGACGCGAAGATCGAGTCCGAGCTCGCCGAGCTCGACCCGGAGGATGCTGCGGAGATGCTGGCTTCGACGGGGCAGGAGGAATCGGGCCTCGACCAGCTCGCCCGCGTCGGCTTCGACACCCTGGGTCTTCAGACGTATCTGACCGCGGGTCCGAAGGAAGCGCGCGCCTGGACGATCGGCAAGGGCTGGAAGGCACCGCAGGCCGCGGGCGTCATCCACACGGACTTCGAGAAGGGCTTCATCAAGGCGGAGGTCATCTCGTTCGAGGACCTCGTCGCGACGGGCTCCGTCCAAGAGGCGCGCGCCAAGGGTAAAGCACGCCTCGAGGGCAAGGACTACGTCATGCAGGACGGCGACGTCGTCGAGTTCCGCTTCAACAACTGAGGAGCCTCCCATGACACAGATTCAGCGCCAGGTGTTCGACGCCGACGCTCGTGCCATCCCGTTCATCGATGAGGGAGAGGGTCCCGCCCTCGTCCTCATCCCCGCTCAGGGCCTCGACGTCGCCTACCTCGGCGGCCTGGCGAGCATCCTCGAGGAGGAGGGCTTCCGCATCGTTCGCATCGGCTCGCGCCGCCCGGGCGGGGCCGCGGCCTCGATGCACGACCTGGCGCAGGACGTCATCGACGTGCTCGACCACCTCGGGATCGGCTCGGCGTGGATCGGCGGGCATGCCTTCGGCGGCGCTGTGGCCCGGACCGTCGCCCTCGACCACGCGGGTCGCGCGAGCGGAGTCCTCCTGCTCGGCGTGGAGGCCACCCGTCCGCTCTCGGACGACGCCGCGCGCGCACTCCGGATCGCCTTCTCAGCGCCGGTGGACGCGCCGGACGCCGACGCCGTCCGCGCGCTCGTCGGCCCCGGTATCGACGTCGCCCTCGCATGGGACGTTTTCGCGCGGTCCCGTGACCTCGACGTCGAGGAGCTGCAGAGCGCGGCCCTCGCATCGACGCCTGTCGCCGAGTGGGCCACGCTCGCGACGTCGCTGCCGATCCTGATCATCCAGGGCTCCGACGACCCCATCACGCCGCCCGCCAACGGTGACGGTTTGCAGGCGACCGCGGCCGACCGCACGAGCGTCGTCCGGCTGCCGGACGCGGGACACCTGTTCCCGATGACGCACCCGGGCGAGACCGCTTTCCAGATCGAGGATTACCTCGGCTGGGATTGAGCTTCTCCCGGGGCGTCAGCTCCGGAGGGTCTCGTGGGGAAGTTCGCCGAACTCCGCCCGGTAGTGCTGCGCGAACCTCGGCAGATGGGCGAAGCCCCAGCGGCGGGCGATCTCGGACACCGTGATCGCGTCGGCATCCGCTGAACGGAGGTCGCGGTGCACGGCGGCGAGCCGGGCAGTGCGGACGTACGATGCCGGCGTGACGCCAAGCGTCCGCTGGAATGCGTTCTGCAGCCCGCGCACGCTGAGCCGGGCCGCCGCGGCGATGTCGGAGACGCTCAGCGGTTCGCCGAGGTGGTCGTCGATGAAGTCCGTCGCACGAGCGACGGCTGCCGAGCCGCCGCCGGAATCGGCCGTCTCGGCATCGATGCCGAAGGTGCTGACCGTCGCGGCGAAGACCGCGTCGACGGCCGCCTGCCGGATGAGGTCGTTGCGCAGGAGCGCATCGTCGTCGAAGATCCGACCGACGTGGGCGATCGTCGATTCCCAGTGGTCCAGGAGGTCCCGCGACAGCGCACCCGTGTGCGGGAAACGTCCCGTGGAGGTCAGATCTCGGCCGGTGAATGCGCTGAGCGCGGCGAGGTCGATGCCGATCGCGTCCGCCTCGACGGTCGACGACCACGTTTCCGCGGAGCCGGGGGTGAGGAGGAAGGGGGCGCTGACATCGAGGGGGGACTCGTTGCACCGCGCGCGTACCCCGCCGCTGTTCACGCGTCCGACGGCCACGTATCCCGAGACATCGACGTGCGCATGGAGGAAGCCCGTCGTGCGAAGGCGCGTGAGCCGCAGCCGTTCGTCTCCGAGGGTCCGCTGGCGCAGCGAGAAGGCGGAATCCGCCTCACGGATGGTCGCGCCCGACGCGACGTACCGGAGGACCTCGCCGGCTGAATCGACGTCGAACGCCTCCCGCATCGTGTCGAGCACGGGGGAGGCGTCGTCAGTGGCCATGGCTCATTTTCACGTACTCAATCCATGGCTTCGCTGAGCGGTCGAGCGGTGGCGCCCTGCGGCTCAGGAACGACGTAGAGGCCTGTCGGAGAATTCGCGACGTGACTGAGCGCATCCAACCAGGCGGGGTTGAGCGAGGGCTGGCGGCTGCCGAAGTACTGCCAGTTGAGGTCAGCCCCCGGATGGAGCCAGACCACCTGGCGACCGTCGCCGAGGCTCTGATCGTTCCGCCACATGAAGGTGAACGCCTCGCCGCGACGCAGCTTCGTCGTGATGACGAGTTGGAGATGCGCGAGGAGACGATCCTCGAATTCCGCTCGGATGCGGTCGTTGTAGATGAACTTGCCCACCAGGGTCCTCTCCGCGTTCGTGATATCCATTATGCGCACATGATCCGGAATGCGCATGACCCGCCGCAGTTCGCCGCATGATGGGATGAGGAGTGCCAGGGCGCTGGCGAGGTGCATACGCGCGATGCGGGGAGGGAGACAGGGTGGCAGCTGTCCGGGAACATTTCCGTTCGGCCGATGTGGGTGAGGCGGAGTCGTACATCCACCGCAGCTACGGGAGCGTGGACCTCGATGCGCAAGACCTGGTCTTCGAGGAATCGAGCGTCGGCGACGACACGTTCGCTCTGCGACGCCTCAGCATCCGCGGCGGATACCGTGCCGAGTGCGACTTGGACGCCGTCATCGTGGTCCACAGCGATGCTCGGTACGAGTGGGAAATCGACGGAGAACGCGGTGACGCCGCGCAACCCGTCCTGTTCCAGCCGGGGGCCACGCTCGCGTGCCGCCTCGAGGACACCCGGGTGCGGGTCGTCGCCCTCCCGATAGGCGCCCTGACGGACCTGGCCCGGACGGTCTACAACGACGACACGCTCACCCTCAGGTTCGAGACGACTCGCGCCGTCGACACGGGGCTGCTCCGCGCCTGGCGTTCGGCATCCACTCTCGCTTTCGCTGCCGAGGACTCGCTCGACAACGACCTCGCGAGGGCGGCCCTGTTCCGTTCGATCGCCGTCACGACGCTGGAGGCGTTCCCGCTCGTCGGCGATCGTCGGGGGCGCGCCGAGAGCGTCGCTCAGCAGCAGCGGGCGTACCGGACGGCGGTCTCGTTCCTCGAGCAGAACGCATCGCTCCCGATCACCGTCGACGATGCCGCAGCGGCGGCCGGTGTGGGAAGCGCTGCGCTCCACCGGGCCTTCCTCGCACACTCGGTCGCCGGGAGGACGCCCATGGAGCACCTGACTTCGGTCCGGCTGGACGCCGCACACGCCGACCTCGCCGCGACCGCGATCGGCTCGGTGGCGGATCTTCGCGAGATCGCTTCGCGCTGGGGATTCACCGTCCCCTCCCTGACGAGTCACTATCTGGCCGTCTACGGCACCCGGCCCCAGGACCTCGTCGGGATCTAGCCCGGGGCGGCGGTGTCAGCCGGCTTCGGCCTCGGGCTGACCCGGTCCCGGCCCGGGCCGGAAGACGGCGTCATCCGCGATGTCGACCCTGGTCGTCCCGTCGTGCTCGGTCACGACGTAGTGCGCTTCGGCGGATGGCGCACCGCGGTCCTCGGGACCGTCCAGGTGCGCCGTCCCGTCTGCGTCATCGTTTGTGGCATCGGGCAGTTCGTCGTGGTCGTTCATCTGGGCTCCTCGAGTGGTGTTCGCGGTAGTTCACGCTACGGGCGGCTCCCACCGCACAGACGGGGCTTGCCGATCGTCGCGCGGCGGGGTAACTCTGCGCGACGCAGCCGGTCCATAACGACCGATGGCAGGGTGGAGGTATGACCGCTGCCCGGCTCCGCCCTGCCCGCCTCCGCTCCGCGCTGTCCCGCATCGCGCTCGCTTCCGCCGGCATCGCCACGCTGCTGGTGCTCGCAGTCGCCGCGCCGGCGTCGGCGCACGACGAGTTGCTCGGCAGCACGCCGTCGGCCAACGAGAAGCTCGCCGGTGCCCCGGCATCCGTCGTGCTGACGTACTCCGCTGCGATCATGCCGGAAGGCGCCACGGTCGTGGTGTGGGATGCCGACGGTAAGGACTGGGCGGCGGGGGACCCCGTCATCGACACCAACACGCTGACCCTGCCGCTGGACTCGGGGATGCCGGATGCGGGGTACCTCGTGGAGTGGCGAGTCGTGTCGAGCGACGGCCACCCGATCAGCGGCAAGATCCCGTTCGCCGTCGGTGACGCGGAGCCGCTGCAGTCGGTCAAGGGCGCGCCCGAGGCGACGGACGACGCGGCGTCGATCGTGCCGCTCGTCGTGGGCGTCGTCGTTGTGGTGGTCGTGGGCGTCGCCGTGATCGCGGTCGTGGCCGTCCGTCGACGCGCGACGCCTCCGACGCGCGACTGAGTCGCGGACGGAGGCGTCGGATGCCGGCGTTCAGACTGTCTGCGCGGCGTGGCGCCCTTCCGCGATCTCTTCGACCAGCTTCCGGTTGAAGGCGGGCAGGTCGTCGGGAGTGCGGCTCGACACGAGTCCGGCGTCGACGACGACCTCCTCGTCCTGCCACGTCGCCCCGGCGTTGACGAGGTCGGTGTGCAGGCTCGGGTAACTCGTGAGCGTACGGCCGCCGAGCACGTCGGCCTCGACCAGCAGCCACGCGGCGTGACAGATCGTGCCGACCGGCTTGTGCTGGGCGAAGAAGTCGCGTGCGAAGCGGACGGCTGCGGCGTCGAGGCGGAGATCGTCGGCGTTCACCACGCCGCCGGGGAGAACCAGGGCGTCGTAGTCGGCCGCCTCGGCATCCGAGGAGGTGGCGTCAACGGGCTGCTCGTGTCCGTTCTTGCCGGTGATGCTCCCGGTGTTCGGGGCGATGAGGACGGCGGTCGCCCCGGCATCCGTCACGGCTTGCCACGGCGACGTCAGTTCGCTGTCTTCGAATCCGTCGGTCGCGAGGAATGCGACGCGCTTTCCGGTGAGAGTGCTCATGCCTCGACGCTAGGCGGGGCGGTGCGCGGTCCTCAGGCCCTTGACCGCTGAGCCGACGCCGGTTACGCGGCGTAGCATGGACGCCATGGCCACCTCGAACCTGCCGACCCCGTCCCTCCAGCCGATCGCGACGCTCACGAACGCGACCGACGACAAGGACGCCGTGGAGCTTCTGGACGAGGGCGCCTCGTGCTGCGGCGGAGGATGCTGCAGCTCTAACTGACGCACGCCGTCGGAGCCGCCCGTCCCGCCACGCCGTCAGTGCGCGATGGCGGGAGCGTCATCCTCGTGGATCGCGGCGGGCTTGCGCACGAACAGCGCCAGCACGACCGCCGCGGTGGCGACGATCGCGCCCACGAGGAACGCCGAGTGGACGCCGTCGGCCTTCGCCAGCACCTCGTCGCTGCCCTCGGCGAGGCGAGCGGCCGTCGTGACCGTCATGATCGTGACGAACAGCGCCGTGCCCGCCGCGCCTGCCACCTGCTGCAGCGTTCCGACGGTCGCCGACCCATACGGGTAGAAGCGGCGGGGGAGCGACCCGAGCGCGGAGGTCAGCAGCGGCGTGAAGGTGAGCCCGAGTCCGAGGTTCAGGGTGAGGTGGACGGCGATCACGAACGGCACGGCCGTGGTCGCGTCGAACATGGTCATGCCCCACAGCGCGCCGGCGGCGATCACCATGCCGGGGATCACGAGCGGCGTCGGGCCGAAGCGGTCGAAGGCGTTTCCGACGAACGGGGCCATGACGCCCATGAGGATGCCGCCGGGCAGCAGCATCAGGCCGATGCCGAGGACGTCGAGGCCGAGCACCTGCTGCAGATAGATCGGCAGCAGGACGATCGATCCGAACAACGCCGCGAAGACGACGACGACGAGGACGACCGCAAGCGAGAAGGCGCGCGTCTGGAAGGTGCGGAGGTCGAGGAGCGCGCTGTCCGTCTTCTGGAGGTGCAGCTGGCGCAGGACGAAGAGGGCGAGTGCCACGACGCCGACGACGAGGGGGATCCAGACCGGTACCGGCGAGTGACCCGAAGCCGACTCCCCGATGGCGCTGAAGCCGTAGATCAGTCCACCGAAACCGAGCGCGGAGAGCGGTACGGACAGCACGTCGAAGCGCGCGTCGGGTCGCGTCTCGGTGACGTTCTTGACCCAGACCGCGCCGAGGGCGATCGCGACGAGGGAGATGGGAAGCATCACCCAGAAGATCGCGTGCCAGGTGAGCGTCGAGAGGATCAGGCCCGACACGGTCGGGCCGATGGCGGGGGCGACGGCGATCACGACCGTGATGGTGCCCATCATCCGTCCGCGGTGGGAAGGCGGAACGATGTTGAGCACCGTCGTGAACAGCAACGGCATCATGATCGCGGTGCCGCTCGCCTGCACGATCCGACCCGCCAGGAGGAACTCGAATCCGGGCGCGAGAGCGGCGATCAGGGTGCCGGCGGCGAACAGGCTCATCGCCGTGAAGAAGACGGCGCGGAGCGGGAACCGCTCGAGGAGGAAGCCGGTCAGGGGGATGACGACGGCCATGGTCAACAGGAACCCGGTGGTCAACCACTGGCCCGTGGCGACGGTGATGCCGAGGTCGGCGACGATGTCGGTCAGCGCGACGCTCATCGTCGTCTCGTTCAGGATGACGACGAAGGCTGCGACGACGAGCAGGGCGATGACTGGGCCGGTCCTGGTGGGCGCCGGCTCCGGCGAGACGGTGGGTGTGGTGGCGGTGTCCGAAAGGGGCACGGGGGTCCTTCGCGTGGGAGGTTGCGGCTAGTGCTCTGCGGTAGCCCGGCAACGTGATCAGGGTGGAGCGTGACGGCAGTCGGCGCACGAGAGCGCAAGCGACGCGGATCGTTCAGCCTAACGGGCGAGCGGCGTCGTCCATTCCCGGCGGAGCCGACGACCTCGGCCCGGGGCTATGGTGACGTCATGAGTATGGGCGGACCCGGGGGCGGTCGGGGCGGGTTCCGCGCGGTCGACGAAGAGGCGCAGCGGCGGCGCAACGCATCGGCGCCCGAGGTCCCGGATCTCGGCCGTCGAGTGGTGGCGTTGTTCCGTCCCTATCGTGCTCGGCTCGCGGTGACCGCGGTCCTCGTCGTCGTGGGCGCGGCGGTCGGCGTGATCCCGCCACTCCTCGTCCAGCGGATCTTCGACGACGCCCTGTTCCCCGTCGACGGATCCTCTCCGCGGCTCGGACTGCTCGGCATTCTCGTGCTGTCGATGATCGGGCTGTTCGTGCTGGGAGCCGGCCTCGCCATCGCGCAGACGTGGTTCACCTCGACGGTCGGCAACCGCGTGACGGGCGACCTGCGGGTGCGGCTGTTCGCACACCTGCAGGCGATGGACCTCGGCTTCTTCACCCGGACGAAGACGGGCGTCATCCAATCGCGTCTGCAGAACGATGTGGGCGGGGTGTCCGGTGTCCTCACCAACACGGTGACGAGCATCCTCGGCAACACCGTCACGGTCATCTCGGCACTCGTCGCGATGCTGCTGATCGACGTGCGGCTGACTCTCATCGCCGTCGTCATGATGCCGGTGCTGATCCTCGTGCAGCGCCGCGTCGGCCAGGTGCGCGCCCGCATCGCGGGGCAGACCCAGGAGTCTTTGTCCGAGCTCAGCGCGATCACGCAGGAGACGCTGAGCGTCTCCGGCATCCTGCTGTCGAAGTCCTTCAACCGCCAGGGCGCTGAGTCCGACCGCTATGCCGCGGAGAACCGGACCCAGATCGGCCTCCAGGTGCGGCAGGCGATGAGCGGCCAGGGCTTCTTCGCGGTCGTGCAGATCATCATGTCCTCGGTCCCCGCGATCATCTACCTCGTCGCGGGCTTCTTCATCACGGGCGATTCGGTCCCCATCACGGCGGGCGCGGTCGTGGCATTCACGACGGTCCAGGCGCGGCTGCTCATGCCGCTCATGGGACTCATGCGGGTCGCCCTCGACGTCCAGACCTCCCGTGCCCTCTTCGCCCGCATCTTCGAATACCTCGACCTCCGTCCCGCGATCGCCGACACCGCCGACGCGATCGATGTCGCCGACGCACCCGGTCCGGTGGGACGGATCGAGTTCCGCGACGTGTCGTTCCGATATCCGGATGCCGGGCCCCAGAGCCCCGCGACCCTCGACGGGGTGTCGTTCGTCGCCGAGCCGGGGCAGCACGTCGCGTTCGTCGGACCGTCGGGCGCCGGCAAGACGACGATCCTGTACCTCGCGCCGCGCCTGTACGAGCCGGTGGCGGGAGCGGTCCTCTTCGCCGGAGCCGACGTCCGTGGGCTGACCCAGGCGTCGGTGATCGACCGCATCGGCATCGTCTCGCAGGAGACCTACCTCTTCCACGCGTCGATCCGCGACAACCTCCGCTACGCGAGGCCGGATGCGACGAATGCCGAGATCGAAGCCGCGTGCGTCGCCGCCAACATCCACCACGTCATCGCGGGCTTCGAGGACGGCTACGACACGGTCGTGGGCGAGCGCGGCTACCGGCTCTCGGGCGGCGAGAAGCAGCGCATCGCGATCGCTCGTGTGCTGCTGAAGGATCCGCCGGTCCTGCTTCTCGATGAGGCCACGTCGGCGCTCGACACCGTTTCGGAGCGGGTCGTGCAAGAGGCGATCGACGAGGCCGCGCGCGGTCGAACGACTCTGTCGATCGCGCACCGCCTGTCGACGGTGATCGCGGCCGACGTCATCCACGTCGTCGAGGCCGGCCGCATCGTGGAGTCCGGGACGCACACCGAGCTCCTTGCGGCGGGCGGTCTGTACGCCGAGCTCGCCGCGCAGCAGGTCGCGGCCGGGCGCATCGAGGGTGCGAGCTAGGCCGCTCTCACCAGGTGCGCGCTTCTGCGAGGAGCGAAGCGGATGCCTCGTCGAGTGTGACGTTCTCGCGGACGGCGCGATCGCTGAGTTCCCGCGTGAAGGCGCCCAGCAGCTGCCGGTACACGTCGTCGGGGTGGTGCTCGGCGACGCGGACGAGAGCGGGGACGTCCATGTCGAGGATGAGGCGGACCCGCGAGCGCGCCGCCGCCGGGTGACCGGCGGCATCCAGCACCGCGAGACCGTCGCGCATGCCCTCGAGGTAGTCCTGCAGGACGGGCACCGCGTGACGTCGCTGCGTGATCGAGGTGCCGTCGGCGCGCTCGCGCCAGTGCACGACGACATCGGGGATCACGTCGACCGCCGCCGCGGCGGCGTAGAGACGCTGGGCGACGACCTGGTCCTCGTACGCCTTGTCCTCGGTGAACCGCAGCCCCTCGCGACGCCAGAGGTCGATCCGGCTGATCTTCGACCAGGCGACGATGTTGCCTGAGACGTCGGGGTGCTCTGCGAGCGTCGTGCGTCGTCGGGCGGGTGAGGTGGATGCCGCGACCCAGGGCTGGACGATGCCCGGGGCGTAGTGACCCGCGGCATCCGCTCGGAGGCGCACGTACGCGCCCACGGCGACATCGCTGCCCGATTCCTCGAGACTGCCGACCAGGGCCTCGAGCGCTCCCGGGGTCATGATGTCGTCGGCGTCGAAGAACCCGACGTAAGGGGTGTCGACGAGGTCGAGCGCCTCGTTCCGGGAGGCGCCGAGACCCCGTGCCACCTCGTGGCGGACGAGGGTGAAACGCGGATCCTGCGCGGCCACCTCGGCGAAGATCTCCGCCGTGGTGTCACGCGACGCGTCATCGACCAGGATGGCGCGGAAGTCGGTGCGCGTCTGGGCGCGGAGGGAAGCGAGGGCTTCTTCTGCGAACGCGCCGACGTCGCGTCCGGGCACGATCACAGTGACGGTCGGGGTGCTCATCATCGCGATCGTACCGCCGCTACCGATGCAGCCACCGCATCGGCGAGCGGACCCGGATCGACCGCAGCATGGTGACCGAGGCTGAACCGGACGGAGGTCTGCGCGACCTCGGGGGCGATGCCCAGAGCGAGCAGCACGTGCGAGGGCTCGTCGCTGCCGGCGGCGCAGGCCGACCCGCTCGAGGAGACGACGCCGCGACGCTCCAGTTCGAGGAGCACCGCTTCGCCGCTGACTCCCGCGAAGGTGAAGCTCGCTGTCCCCGGGAGCCGGCGAGAGGGATGCCCCGTCAGCCGAGCTTCGGGAACGAGGGTCAGGACCCGCGCGGTGAACGCGTCGCGGAGTGCGGCGACACGGTCGGCCGCCGCGCTGCGCTCCGCCTCGGCGAGTTCGAGCGCGCCGGCGAGCCCCACCGCGCCGGCGACGTTCTCGGTGCCGCTGCGTCGATCGCGTTCCTGCCCGCCGCCGTGCAGGAGCGGTTCGAGGGGGACCCGCCCGCGAATCGCCAGCACCCCGATGCCCTGCGGGGCGCCGATCTTGTGGCCCGCGATCGACAGCGCATCCGCCCCGGTGCCCGCCAGGGTGAGCCAGCCGGCCGCCTGGACGGCGTCGAGGTGGAGCGGGATGCGGGCCGCCGCCGTGACGGCGGCGAGGGCCACGGCATCCTGCACCGTCCCGATCTCATTGTTGGCGTACCCGAGCGAGACGAGCACGGTGTCCTCGCGCAGAGCGTCCGCGAGCACGTCGGGAGAGACGAGGCCGTCGCCGTCGACGTCGAGACGCGTCGCCGCGACGCCGTGCACCCGTTCGAGGAAGTCCACCGACGCGAGTACCGACTCGTGCTCGATCGCGCTCGTGACGATGTGACCGGGGCGGCCGCGGCGGAGGAGCGACGCGACGGCGACGCCCTTGATCGCGAGGTTGTTCGCCTCGGTCGCTCCTGACGTGAAGATGATGTCGCCCGGGCGCATCCCGACGATGGCCGCGACGCGGCGGCGAGCGTCGTCGAGGGCAGCGGCGGCATCCTCTCCCACCGTGTGGTGGCTCGAGGGGTTGCCGAAGCGTTCGCCGAGGAACGGCAGCATCGCCGCCCGCACCTCGGGGCGCACCGGGCCGGTCGCGGCGTGATCGAGGTAGAGCACGTCAGGCCTCGTCGATGCGGACGTCCAGTCCCAGGTCGAGCGCGCGCGCGGAGTGGGTCAGAGCCCCGACCGAGATGACGTCGACACCGGTCTCGGCGATCGAACGGACCGTCTCGAGCGAGACGCCGCCGGACGCCTCCACCGTGGCGCGGCCTGCAACCTGCGCGACGCCGGTGCGGAGGTCGTCGAGCGAGAAGTTGTCGAGCATGATCGTGCCGATCCCGGCGGCCAGGACAGCCTCGATCTGATCGAGCCGGTCGACCTCGACCTCGATGTGGGCCGTGTGGGAAAGGCGGGTCTTCGCGTCGCGGAGGGCCTCGGTGACGGACATCCCCGAGCGGGTCAGCACGGCGAGGTGGTTGTCCTTGGCCATGACGGCATCCGACAGGGAGTAGCGGTGGTTCGCTCCGCCGCCGCTCCGAACGGCGTGGCGTTCGAAGGCACGCAGGCCCGGCGTCGTCTTGCGGGTGTCGGCGATCCGGACCCCCGTGCCGGCGACGGCGTCGACGTAGCGAGCGGTCATCGTCGCGATGCCCGACATTCGCTGCGCGAAGTTCAGGCCGATCCGCTCCGCGGTGAGGATGGCGCGGGCGGGGCCGGTGACGACGGCGAGGACGTCTCCGACGGTGAAGCGCCCCCCGTCCTCGACGCGCACGTCGACGTCCACTCGATCATCCGTCAGCGCGAAGGCGGCGGCGAACACGGCGCCGCCGCTGAACACGCCCTCTTCGCGCGAGACGAGTTCCGCGATAGCGGTGGCGGATGCCGGGATCAGCGCCTCGCTCGTGATGTCCCCCCACGGGGCGTCCTCGAGGAGCGCGGCGCGGACGGTGGTCTCGATGACGGCGGGTGAGAGCATCACGCGGCCCCCTCTAGGTCGGATCGGACAGCGGAGACGGCGGGATCGTCCGTGCGCAGGTGGGAGCCGACCGAGCCCGTCCGCGCAGCGGCGGCGGCGACCATGAGCTCCGCGACCTGCCGCAGGTTCGCGTCCTCGTGCTCTCGGAGCGTGCGCGGAGCAGTGGCGTCGGACCGCCAGGCGGCGAGGGTGCGGGCCGCGTGGCGGAGACCCTCGCCATCGCGGGAGACACCGGCATCCGTCCACAGGAGCTCCTGCAGCGCGCGCCGAGTGAACGGGGGGTGCGGGATGCCGTCGGTCGTCGCCGCCGGGGTCGAAGCCGACGTGCGGCCGGGGACGGGCCACGGGGCGCCTGCATCCGCAGCGACGGCGGCGCCCGCCCGGGCCCCGAAGACGGCGCCCTCGAGCAGCGAGTTCGACGCGAGGCGGTTGGCCCCGTGGACGCCCGTGCGCGCGACCTCGCCGACCGCGTACAGGCCGGGCAGGTCGGTGCGGCCGTCCAGATCGGTGACGATACCGCCCATGAGGTAGTGGGCGGCCGGGGTTACCGGGATGGGTTCGCGGGCCCAGTCGAGCCCGCGAGCGCGAACGGCGGCGTCGATCGTGGGGAATCGTTCTGCGAGGAAGGCCGCGCGTTCGAGAGCGTCGGCGCTGTGGACGGCGGTTGCGTCGAGGAGGACGGGCCGACCGCCCTGACGGGACATCGCATCCGTGATCGCCCGGGCGACCACGTCGCGGGGCGCGAGCTCACCGTCGGGGTGCACGTCGAGGGCGAATCTGCGCCCGCTCTCGTCGCGGAGTACGGCGCCCTCGCCGCGGACGGCCTCCGAGACGAGAAAGGCGTCGCCGACGGCGAGGACGGTGGGGTGGAACTGCATGAACTCGAGGTCGCGGACGCTCGCCCCTGCCCGCGCCGCCACGGCGATGCCATCGCCCGTCGCCACGGCGGGGTTCGTGGAGTGCGCGAAGAGCTCGCCCGCGCCGCCCGTGGCGAGCACCACCGCATCTGCATCGATCCGCTCGCCGTCGAGGAGAGCAACACCGCCGACGCGACCCCCACGAAGCACGAGGTCGGTGACGAAGGCATGCTCGCGGATGTCGACACGGCTCGCCCGCACCCGGCGGACGAGGGCGCGTTCGATCTCGGCGCCGGTGGCGTCCCCACCGGCGTGCAGGATGCGCGGGAACGAGTGGGCACCCTCGAGACCGGCGCGGAGGGTGCCGTCGTCGTCTCGGTCGAACTGCACACCCGCGGCGATGAGGTCGCGGATGCGATCGGGGCCCTCGGTGACGAGGACCTCGACGGCAGCCGGGTCGGCGAGGCCCGCTCCGGCGACGAGTGTGTCGTGGGCGTGATCAGCCGCGCGGTCGGCGGGGGAGAGGACCCCCGCGATCCCGCCCTGGGCGTAACGGGTGTTCGCCTCGGAGAGCGCGCCCTTCGTGACGAGGGTGACCGTGCACCCCGCGGCGTCTGCCCGGAGCGCAGCGCTCAGTCCGGCGATCCCGGAGCCGACGACGACCACCGTGGTCACGGCTTGGCCGCCAGCATCCGCTCGAGGGCGACCCGCGCCGGTTCGGCGACGTCGGCCGTCACTGTGATGCGGTTGAGCACCTCACCGGCGACGAGACCCTCGAGCACCCACGCGAGGTATCCGGGGTGGATGCGGTACATCGTGGAGCAGGGGCAGACGACGGGGTCGAGGCAGAAGATCTCGTGCTGCGGGAACTGCGCCGCGAGGCGCTGCACCAGGTTGATCTCCGTGCCGATCGCGAAGGTCGTCGGCTCGGTCGCGGCGGCGATGGCCTTCCGGATGTAGTCCGTCGAACCCGCCTCGTCCGCGGCGTCCACGACGTCCATCGGGCACTCGGGGTGCACGATGACGCGGACGCCCGGGTGCTCGACGCGGGCGGCGGCGATCTGGTCGACCGTGAACCGGCGGTGCACCGAGCAGAAACCGTGCCAGAGGATGACGCGGGCATCCTCGAGCTCCGCCTCGGTAGAGCCGCCGAGAGCCTTGCGCGGGTTCCACATCGGCATCTGCTCGAGGGGCACGCCCATCGCCTTGGCAGTGTTGCGTCCCAGGTGCTGGTCGGGGAAGAAGAGCACCCGCCGGCCCCGCGCGAACGCCCACTCGAGGACGGTCCGCGCGTTGGACGACGTGCAGACGATCCCGCCGTGGCGTCCCACGAATCCCTTGATCGCGGCGGAGGAGTTCATGTACGTCACGGGGATGACGGGGACCAGGCCATCGGCATCCGGTGTCTCCATATCGCCGTACATGTCGGCGAGCTGCTCCCAGCAGTCCTCGACCTGATCGATGTCGGCCATATCGGCCATCGAGCAGCCGGCGGCGAGATTGGGCAGGATCACCGCCTGCTCGGGGCGGGAGAGGAGATCGGCCGTCTCTGCCATGAAGTGCACGCCGCAGAACACGATCGCCTCGGCATCCGGGTGCTCCAGCGCGGCGTTCGCCAGCTGGAACGAGTCGCCGACGTAGTCCGCGTGGACGACGACCTCCTCGCGCTGGTAGAAGTGCCCGAGCACGACGACGCGATCGCCGAGCGTCGCCTTCGCGGCGACGATGCGGGCGGCGAGCTCGGCCTCATCCGCCTCCCGATACGCCGCCGGCAGCTGTCCCTGCCGAGGGGTGCCCGTCGGGATGACGTCGCCCATCGATGAGCCGGGGCCGTATCCCGGCCGCGTGTCGAACGTCCAGGGACCGGCGGCGAGATCGGTGTTGCAGGTCTCGGTGGTCGCCTCGCCGGCGACGATCGCCTGGATCTCGTGATCGACGCTGGGGTCGACGGGGTGGTCGACGGCGCGGGGCTGCAGGGTGAGGGGAGTGGCGGTCATGACGGATCCTTCACTGCGGGAGCGGGCCACGATCGGCCAGCTCGACGTCCTGGTTGTATCGGTAGAGACGGGCCGGCCGGTGGCTGCCGGTGCGGAAGTCGTCGGTGGGGATGAGGGTGCCCGAGCCTTCGACCTGTCGACGGAAGTTAGCCGGGTCGAGGCGACGGTCGAGGATCGCCTCATACACCTCGCGGAGCTCCGCGAGAGTGAACCGGTCGGGGAGGAAGCCGTGTGCAATGCGGCTGTAGCCCACCTTGTTGCGCAGGCGCCAGAGGGCGTAGTCGACGATGTGGTTGTGGTCGAAGGCGAGCTCCGGCAGGTCGGTCGCATCGAACCAGGCGACGTTGTGCTGCTCGGTGGCCTCGGTGACGTCTTCACGCACGAGTGCCCAGTAGACGATCGAGACGACGCGTCCGGGGGAGCGGCCGACGTCGCCGAACGCGTACAGCTGCTCCAGGTAGCTCGGCGCCAGCCCCGTCGTCTCGGCGAGGGTGCGGGATGCCGTCGCGTCGATGTTCTCGGCGGGGTCGACCCAGCCTCCGGGGAGGGCCCACTGGCCCTCGTGCGGGTCGCGCGTCCGGCGCACCAGCGGCAGCTCGATGCGGGCGTCGTCGGCGTCTCGGCGCAGCCGGAAGATGACCGTCGAGACCGCGACGCCGATGGGGGTGGGGGGAGTTGTTCTTGTCATGGTGACCTTAAGTGGTGATCCGATCTTAAGGTCATGATGACCAGAAGCGCAAAACATGAGCCGATTCCCAGCAGCCGCCGCCTACTCTGATCGAGAGGTACCGCCGGCTCTCCCGAGTGGACTCGCCCAGGAAGGATCGCCGTGCTCGTCGTCGACATCATCGTCGTGCTCGTCCTCATCGCCGCGCTCTTCGGCGGTCTCCTTCGTGGCCTCGTCGCCACGGCCGGCACGCTCATCGGCATCGTCCTCGGCGCGGTCCTCGCGGTGTGGCTCACCCCGGTGATCGCGCCGACCTTCTCGGGCTGGGAGTACCGGAGTCTCGTCCTCGCCCTCATCGCCCTCGGCATCGTCGTCGCTCTGGCGTCGATCGGCACCGCTGTCGGCGCACGCCTGCGCCGAGGCGTCGACAAGGCGAAGCTCGCCCCCGTCGACCGCATCCTCGGAGGGGTCGTCAACACCGCCGCCGCGGCCGTCGTCCTCCTGCTCGCGAGCGGTGCGATCGTCGGATCCGGGATGCCGGGTGTCGCCCCCGCCGTCGCCTCCTCCCGCGTGCTCGGCGCCATCGACGCCCTCACCCCTCCCGGCCTCGACTCTGCGCTCGCCGAGTTCCGCGGCTTCATCGTCGACGAGGGCATCCCGCGCGTCGGCGAGCTGCTCGCCCCCGAGGTCGAGCCGACGGCGCCCCCCGTCTCGCTCGACGATCCGCAGCTGCAGCGGGCCGGGGCATCCGTCGCCCGCATCAGCGGTAACGCCTACGCCTGCGGAGCGTCGCTGACGGGGTCGGGATTCGTCGTCGCCGAGGACCTCGTCGTCACGAACGCGCACGTCGTCGCGGGCGTCGACACTCCGCTCGTCGAGCTTCCCGGACGGGATGCCGAGGAGGGTCGCATCGTCTACTTCGATCCGATCGACGACCTCGCCGTCATCAGCGTCTCCGGTCTGGGTGCGGCGCCGCTGCCGATCGTCGGCGACGTCGCGGCCGGCACTCCCGTCGCGGTGCAGGGGTACCCGCTCGGTGGACCCTTCACGAGCAGCGCGGCGTACGTGCTCTCCGTCGGCGATGCCATCGTGTCGGACATCTACGAGAAGAGCTCGCAGCCCCGCGAGATCTACGCGCTCGAAGCCGACGTCCGCCCCGGCAATTCGGGCGGCCCGCTCCTCACCGAGAACGGCGAAGTGACCGGCGTGGTGTTCGCCCGCGGCCAGGACGACGCGACCCGCGGGTACGCGATGACGACCGACGAGCTCCGCCCGGCGCTGGACGTGTCGCCGGACGCGCCCACCGTCTCGTCGGGGGAGTGCACGACCGACTGACGCCGTATCCGCGCAGCGGGGCCCGGTGATAGGCTCGCGCTCACAATCGCACACCGGACCATCGCGTCTGCTCGGGAGAAGCCCTCGTGGCTGCCGAAGGAGCAATCCCTCCCCGGAATCTCTCAGGCCCCCGTACCGAGCCGACATGGTCACTCTGAAAAGCGGCATCCTCTGCGGATGCCCGCCGACGGGGCAAGCGGGCATCGCCCGTGAAATCTCTCAGGCCGATGACAGAGGGGGAGGAACTCACCCGCATCCCGCTGCGCCGTCAGGAGTTCCGTTGTTCCCACTGTCACACCCACCCGCTCGAGCATCGCGATGTCTGTGAGCATCGGCGTCTTCGACCTCTTCACCGTGGGCATCGGGCCGTCCAGTTCCCACACGGTGGGACCGATGCGCGCCGCCGCCGACTTCGTCTCGCGGATCGATGCCGATCTCGCGACGCGTGTGCAGGTCGATCTGTACGGTTCGCTCGCAGCGACCGGCCGAGGTCACGGCACGCTGACCGCCGTCCTGCTGGGGCTCGAAGGGCTGCAGCCCGATGAGGTGCTTCCTCCACAGGTCGAGGAGCGCACCGCCGCCATCCGCGATGAGCGTCGGGTCCGGGTGGGCGGGACGGGCGACGTTCCCCTGTGCGAGGACGACGTCATCCTCCACCCGCTCACCATCCTCCCCGGGCACACGAACGCGCTACGCCTGAAGGCGTGGGATGCGGCGGGGGAGCTCCTCGATGACGCCGTCTACTACTCGACCGGCGGGGGCTTCATCGTCCGCGACGGCGAGCAGGCGCAGGCCATTTCCTCCACGCCCGTGCCGTTCCCGTTCGAGACGGCGGCCGAGCTCCTCACCCACTGCGAGCGCGAGGGTGTCTCGATGGCCGAGATCCAGCGTCGGAACGAACGCGCGTCCCGGAGCGACGACGAGATCACCGGCGGCATCCTGCACCTGGCCGACGTCATGGCGGACAGCGTCGCCGCCGGCGCCGCCCGCGAGGGGATGCTGCCGGGCGGCCTGCGGGTGCCCCGTCGCGCACCCGCCTGGCAGGACCGGCTGCGCCGTGACGACCCGCGCGGCGACGACCCCACGTTCTGGCAGGAATGGGTGAACTTCGTGGCGCTGGCCGTCAACGAGGAGAACGCGTCGGGGGGACGGATCGTCACCGCGCCCACGAACGGGGCCGCCGGCATCATCCCGGCGGTGCTGCACTACGCGACCCACTACGCGGCCCGCGGCCGGGCGCGCGAGGAGATCGTCGTGCCCTACCTGCTGACCGCTGCGGCGATCGGCGTCCTCTACAAGGCTCGGGCGTCGATCTCGGGCGCCGAGGTCGGCTGCCAGGGCGAGGTGGGCTCGGCCTCGTCGATGGCGGCGGCTGGCCTCGCGGAGGTCCTCGGCGGGACGCCCCACCAGGTCGAGAACGCGGCGGAGATCGCGATGGAGCACAACCTCGGCCTCACGTGCGATCCCATCGGCGGGCTCGTGCAGATCCCGTGCATCGAACGCAACGCGATCGCGGCGGCGAAGGCGATCAACGCCGCCAAGATGGCGCTGTGGGGCGACGGCACCCATCGTGTCTCCCTCGACGAGGTCATCGTGACCATGCGCGAGACGGGACGCGACATGAGCAGCAAGTACAAGGAGACGGCGCTCGGCGGCCTCGCGGTCAGCGTCGTGGAATGTTGAGCGGAGACGGCATGACCGAGACCACGACCGAGCCGCGGCAGTCGCCGCTGCACGAGCTGCATGAGCGGCTCGGAGCATCCTTCACCGATTTCGGCGGCTGGCTCATGCCGGTCCGCTACACGTCGGACCTCGCCGAGCACCACGCGGTGCGGCAGGCCGCGGGGATCTTCGACATCTCGCACATGGCGGAGTTCCGGATCGAGGGTGCCGGCGCGGCCGACTTCCTCGACCGTGCCCTCGCCGGTCGCATCGGGGCCATGAAGATCGGCAAGGCCAAGTACTCGCTCGTGCTCGCGGCCGATGGCGGGATCGTCGACGACGTCATCGTCTACCGCATCACCGAAGACGAGTTCCTCGTCATCTCCAACGCCGGCAACCGGGCCGACGTCGCGGCGTCCTTCGCCGCGGTCGAGACCGGGGGCGCCCGCATCCAGGACATCACCGACCGGATGTCGCTCATCGCCGTCCAGGGCCCCGCGGCCCGCGGCATCCTCGAGGCCACCGTCGGCGTCGAAGGCGTCGAACCCGCTCTCGCCGACATGACCTACTACTCCTGGGCGCTCGGATCGTTCCAGGAGCGCAGCCTCTTCGTCGCGCGCACCGGGTACACCGGCGAGGACGGCTTCGAGCTGATGGTTCCCAACGAGACCGCCGCCGACCTCTGGCAGGCCGTCACCGACGCCGGCGCCGCGCACGGCCTCGTGCCCGCGGGCCTCGCCGCCCGCGACACCCTCCGCCTGGAGGCGGGGATGCCGCTCTACGGCCACGAGCTCTCGCGCGACATCGTGCCCGCCCAAGCCGGGCTCGGTCGCGTCGTCGCCGCCGACAAGGCCGAGTTCGTCGGCAAGGACGGCCTCGCCGCCCGCGCCACGGCGGACGCCCGCGTCCTCGTGGGGCTCGCGGCGGAGGGCCGTCGCGCCGGCCGCGCCGGCTACGCCGTGCTCTCCGGCGACGACATCGTCGGCGAGATCACCTCGGGAGCCCTCAGCCCGACCCTCGGCCATCCCGTCGCGATGGCCTTCGTCCACCCCTCGGCATCCGCTGAGGGCACCGCCCTGACCATCGACGTCCGGGGGACCCGCATCCCCGCGACCGTCACCGCCCTGCCCTTCTACCGGAGACAGAAATGACCGACCTCACCGCACTCTCGTACACCGCCGAGCACGAGTGGATCGCCTTCGACGGCGATGTCGCCACCGTCGGCATCACCGACTACGCCGCCGAGAAGCTCGGTGACGTCGTCTTCGTCGAGCTCCCCGCCGTCGGCACCACCGTGACCGCGGGCGAGACCTGCGGCGAGATCGAATCCACGAAGTCGGTCGGCGACCTCTACGCCCCGCTCACGGGCGAGGTCGTCGAAATCAACGACGCTGTCGTCGACGACCCGTCGTCGGTCAACGCCGGCGCCTTCGACGCGTGGCTCGTGAAGATCAAGACCGACGGGACACCCGCGGCCGATCTCCTCGACCGTGACGCGTACGTCGCACTGACGGGCGGCGAGGCGTGAGCTCCGCTTTCCGCGACCGCCACATCGGCACCGACTCGGCCGCGCAGGCCGAGATGCTCCGCGTCCTCGGTCGCGGCTCCGTCGAAGAACTGGTGAACACCGCCGTCCCCGACGCCATTCACGTCGCCGAGGGGGAGAGCATCATCCCGCCCGCCGCGACTGAGGCCGAAGCCCTTGCCGAACTCCGCGACCTCGCGGCGCAGAACCGGTCGGCGCGCGCCATGATCGGCCTCGGCTACTACGACACGCTGACCCCCTCGGTCATCCAGCGGAACGTCCTCGAGAATCCGTCCTGGTACACGGCCTACACGCCGTACCAGCCCGAGATCTCGCAGGGTCGCCTCGAAGCGCTCATCAACTTCCAGACGATGGTGACCGACCTCACCGGCCTCGCGACGGCGAACGCCTCGATGCTCGACGAGTCGACCGCCGTCGTCGAGGGGATGCTGGTGGCCCGCCGCGCCTCGAAGTCCGCGTCGAACGTGTTCCTCGTCGACGCCGACGCGCTCCCGCAGACGAAGGCACTGCTGCACCACCGCGCCGCGGCGATCGGGGTCTCCATCCACGAGACCGCCTACGACCAGTCTCCGCCGCCGGCGGACATGGACGTGTTCGGAGCGTTCATCCAATACCCCGGTGCCACCGGACGGGTCTGGGACCCGTCCGAGGTCATCGCCGCCGTGCAGGCGCAGAAGGGTCTCGTCGTCGTCGCTGCGGACCTGCTCGCTCTCACCCTGCTCCGCTCGCCGGGATCGATGGGCGCCGATGTCGCCGTCGGTACGACGCAGCGCTTCGGCGTGCCGATGGGCTTCGGTGGACCGCACGCCGGCTACATGGCCGTCCGCGCCGGTCTCGAGCGTCAGCTCCCCGGCCGCCTGGTCGGAGTGTCGATGGATGCCGCGGGTCACCCCGCGTACCGCCTGTCACTGCAGACCCGTGAGCAGCACATCCGCCGGGAGAAGGCGACGTCCAACATCTGCACCGCCCAGGTGCTGCTGGCCGTCATGGCCGCGATGTACGCCGTCTACCATGGCCCGGACGGGCTGAAGCGGATCGCCGAGGAGACCACCGCCAAGGCGTCGCTCCTGCGGGATTGGCTCGTCGAGTCCGGCACCGAGGTGCTGCACGACGCCTTCTTCGACACGCTCGTCGTGCGCACCCCCGGCCGAGCTGACGACGTCATCGCCAATGCGCGTCGCCGCGGCTACCAGCTGTGGTTCCGCGACAGCGATTCGGTCGGGATCTCCGTCGACGAGACGACGACCGTCGCGGACCTCCAGGCGGTCGCCGCGGTGTTCGGCGTAGAGACCTCGAAGGTGTTCGTGCCGCTCCGCGACCGGAACGCCCACCTGCCCGCGGCGCTCCACCGCACGGACGAGTACCTGACGCATCCGGTGTTCAACACACACCGCTCGGAGACCGCCATGATGCGGTACCTGAAGCAGCTCGCCGACCGCGACTACGCGCTTGACCGCGGCATGATCCCGCTCGGTTCCTGCACGATGAAGCTCAACGCAGCGACCGAGATGGCGGCGGTCTCCTGGCCGGAGTTCGCCCGCGTGCACCCGTTCGCCCCCGCGGACGACGTCGCGGGCTACCTCGTCATGATCGAGCAGCTCGAGGCCTGGCTCGCCGAGGTCACCGGGTACGACGCCGTCTCCCTGCAGCCGAACGCCGGCTCGCAGGGCGAGCTCGCGGGTCTGTTGGCCATCCGCGGGTACCACCACTCCCGCGGCGACGTGCACCGAGACGTCTGCCTCATCCCGTCGTCCGCCCACGGCACCAACGCGGCATCAGCTGTTCTCGCCGGGATGCGGGTCGTCGTCGTCGCGTGCGACGAGGCGGGCAACGTCGACCTCGCGGATCTCCGCGCCAAGGTCGACGCACATGCCGAGAACCTCGCGGCGCTCATGATCACGTACCCGTCGACGCACGGCGTCTACGAGCACGATGTCATGGACATCACGGGCGCGGTCCACGAGGCCGGCGGCCAGGTGTACGTCGACGGCGCGAACCTGAACGCACTGTTGGGCTTCGCTCGGTTCGGGGACCTCGGTGGCGACGTGTCGCACCTGAACCTCCACAAGACCTTCGCGATCCCTCACGGCGGCGGCGGTCCCGGTGTAGGCCCCGTGGCATCGAAGGCGCACCTCGCGCCGTTCCTGCCCTCGCACCCGATGGCGCAGCGCGCCCAGCACGCGGGCGGGTACGTCTTCGACGGCGGACCGGTGTCGGCGGCGCCGTACGGTTCGGCGTCGATCCTGCCGATCTCGTGGGCGTACGTCCGGATGATGGGTGCCGAGGGGCTCCGGCAGGCCACCGCCGCGGCCGTCCTCTCGGCGAACTACGTCGCCCGTCGCCTGGAGGGTCACTACCCCGTGCTGTACGCCGGGGAGGGCGGGCTCGTCGCGCACGAGTGCATCCTCGACCTGCGCCCGCTCAAGGAGGCCACCGGTGTGACGGTCGACGACGTCGCCAAGCGGCTCATCGACTACGGCTTCCACGCCCCGACCATGTCGTTCCCCGTCGCGGGGACGCTCATGGTGGAGCCGACGGAGTCCGAGGACCTCGCCGAGCTCGACCGGTTCGTCGAGGCGATGATCGCGATCCGCGCGGAGGCAGATGCGGTGGCGGCAGGGGAGTGGCCGGCGAACGACAACCCGCTCGTGAACGCGCCGCACTCCGCGGCATCCGTCGTCACGAGCGAGTGGGCGCACCCGTACCCCCGCGAGACGGCCGTGTACCCCGTGCCCGGAATCGTGCGCACCAAGTACTGGCCGCCCGTCCGCCGCATCGACAACGCCTACGGCGACCGCAACCTCGTATGCGCCTGCCCGCCGATCGAGGCCTTCGCCTGAGGGTCGCGTCCCAGCTCCCTCCTCGATAAACGCGATCGGGGACGACACACGTTGCGTCGCCGCGGGTGTCGTCCCGATCGCCGTTTATCGAGGGAGGGGGAGCGAGCGCGGGTTCCGTCGCAGGCTCGCGAGTGCGCTGGTCTGCGGCGAACGGACGATGGGCAGGCCGGCGGTCAGCAGGACCTCGCGAAGGGGCGCGGCGTTCACGGCGTCGCTCCACCCCCAGCGGGCGAACCCGGAGGTGACCCGGCGCAAGCGGTCCTCGCGACGCTTCTCAGCGATGAGCGCCCGCGCCGCGGCTGAGGGGTCCCCCAACGCGTACTTCTCGTAGCCGTCTACCTCGCCGATGATCCCGTGTTCACGCCAGAAGAAGTCGGTGCGATCCGTGCCGCCGCGATAAGGGAAGGATGCCTGTGGCTCCGGTGGCGGGAATCCGAGCCACTCGATCACCGCACGGCTCACCGATTCCGCCGTCGATTCCGACCGTGCGTCGGCGCGCTCCAGAGCCCAGGCGAGCCGGCGCTTGCCGCGGGGGTTCCGCTGTCGGTCGGCGAGCCGGATCAGTTCGTCGAGCGTGACGGGGTCGAACTCTCCGGCGCCCCGAAGCGCGGCATCCATGCTCGCGAGAGCGAACGCAGGCGGGAGGACGCGCCCGAGATCGACGGCGGTGTCAGCTGGTGAGGTCAGGTTGACACCGTCGAGGGTGACGGCCGACCGCGGATCGACACTCGTGTGCACGGCGACATCGCCGAACCTGAGCGACCGCGTTCGGCGCGCGTCGAAGATGTGGATGTCGCGCGGCTCGCCGAAGAGCGGCATCCCGCTCAGCACTGCCGCGGATTCGAGGCAGAACACCGCCTCCGGCCGGACGAGGGCGTACGCGGTGACTCGCAGGCGATACCTTTCCCACGGCGGCAGGGCCCGCCAGCCTGCGCGAGCTGCATAAACTCCGGAACGGACGCGTGTGAGATCGTCGCGGCGGTGCATCCTCCCGCCGTGGAGCGCCTCGTCGGCGACGGTCAGCAGATCGAGCGTGGCGGGGGCATCGGGCATCCCGTCATCTTGGAGAACGCCGGCGTCGATCACGACAGGGAACGCGCTCTCGGGGAGGAGCGTCGGCGTCTCGGCGCTGTGCAGATCTCGTCGTCTGGCTCCCTCTGCGAGAAACGCTCATCACAACCAGACGCGTGGTCGCGCACCGTTTCCCAGACTGGATGCCGTGTGTCGTGTCATCGGCACGCGCCCATGCCGGCAGCCGACGCCGCGGCTCAGCCCGCGGGCGGGCCGAACACCCCCGGCCACCACGCGGCTGCGAGCGGGTACCCCACGAACGCGATGATGTCGATGAGCACGTGCGCGACGACGAGCGGCATCACCCGGCCCCAGCGGGAGTAGACCCAGCCGAACACGACGCCCATCGCCATGTTGCCGACGAGCGGACCGAACCCCTGATACGCGTGGTAGGAACCGCGCAGCGCCGCCGTGGAGAAGATGATCGTCCACGTGTTCCACCCGAGCTGGCGCAGGCGGTCGAAGAGGTAGCCGACCATGATGACCTCTTCGAGGAGACCCGCGCGAAGCGCCGCGAGCAGGAGCAGCGGCACGGTCCACCACGAGGAGTCGAGCGGCGAGGCATCCACTTGCACCGTGATCCCCAGCACGCGTCCCAGAGCGTAGAGGCCCAGCCCGGGGACACCGATGACCACGACCAGCAGGGCGCCCCCGCCGATGTTGCGCCCGAACTTCTCGAAGGTGAGCCCGATCTTCGCGAACCCGGATCGCGCCGGCTCCCACAAGAAGTAGAGGGCGAGTGCGACCGGTGCGAACGCGAAGATCGCCCCGAGAAACTGATCGATGACATCCCACACGGCCGAGGGGGCGGCGCCGGGGTTGAGGGATGTCTGCTGGTCGCCCAGGGGCGCCCGGGTGAGCGCTTCGATGAGCGATAGGACCGAATAGACCGCCGATCGTCCGAGGGAGAGCGCGAGGATGATCGCGATCTCCCACCACAGCCGGGCGCGGCTCGGGGCGGATGGGGTGGCGGGGAGGTCCGTGAACGCTGCCATCCGGTCAGGATCCCACGCGAACATAGGGGACGGATGCCGCGGCGCACGGGAGATCAGACTGCTTCATCAAGAGCTTCCCAAGTAAAGGCTGTGTAACGGTCTTGTGAGGGATTTGTCGCATTGCGCTCAGCCTGCCTAGTGTGCTTGTCATCACGCCTGGGTCGTCATGCATCGACCCGGGCTTTCATTAGGTCTCATGGAGGACACTTTGAAGCGCAACAAGATCGGCGTGGCAGGCCTCGCCCTGCTCGGCGCCACCAGCCTGGTTCTCGCGGGCTGCGCCAGCAGCGGCGGCGACGCCAACACGGACGACAACTCGTCCGGCGGCACCACGACCGAGGTCATCACGACCAACGGCTCTGAGCCCCAGAACCCGCTCATCCCCACCAACACGAACGAGACCGGTGGCGGCAAGGTCGTCGACTCGATCTTCGCGGGCCTCATCTCCTACAAGGCCGACGGCTCCGTCGAGAACGACGCCGCCGAGTCCATCACCACCGACTCGCCCACGCAGCTGACGGTCAAGATCCGCGAGGGCCTGAAGTTCACCAACGACGAAGACGTCACCGCCGACAGCTTCATCAAGGCGTGGAACTACGGTGCGCTCGCATCCAACAAGCAGAACTCGTCGTACTTCTTCGAGGACATCGAGGGCTTCAGCTACGAAAAGGACTCGGAGCTGACCGGTCTGAAGAAGGTCGACGACCTCACCTTCACCATCACGCTCAACAAGCCGGCCTCTGACTTCGCTCAGCGTCTGGGCTACTCGGCCTACGCGCCCCTTCCGTCCGTCGCATTCGACGACATGAAGGCGTTCGGCGAGAACCCGATCGGCAACGGCCCGTACAAGCTGGCGAAGGAAGGCGCGTGGCAGCACAACGTCCGCATCGACCTGGTCGTCAACGAGGACTACGAAGGACCGCGCAAGCCGAAGAACGGTGGCCTGGACATCGTCTTCTACAACAACCCGGACGGTGCCTACACCGACCTCCTGGGCGGCAACCTCGATGTGCTGGACACCATCCCCGACAGCGCTCTGGAGAACTACAAGACCGACCTCGACGATCGCTCGGTCAACCAGCCTGCCGCGATCTTCCAGTCGCTGACGATCCCCGAGTGGCTCGATGGCTTCCAGACCGACGAAGAGGGCAAGCTCCGCCGCGCCGCGATCTCGCACGCCATCAACCGCGAGCAGATCACCGACGTCCTCTTCAAGGGCACCCGCACGCCCGCGAAGGACTTCACGTCGCCGGTCATCGACGGCTGGAGCGACGCGGTCCCCGGCAACGACGTCCTCGAGTACGACCCGGAGCTCGCCAAGGAGCTGTGGGACCAGGCGAACGCCATCAAGCCGTACAGCGGTGAAGACTTCACGATCTCCTACAACGCCGACGGTCCTCACCAGGCCTGGGTGGACGCGGTGTCGAACTCCGTCTCGAAGGTTCTCGGCATCAAGGCCGTGGGCAAGCCGTTCCCGGACTTCGCGACCTACCTCGACGCTCGCGACAACGAGAAGGTCGACGCCTTCCGCTCCGGCTGGCAGGCGGACTACCCGGGTCTGTACAACTTCCTCGGCCCGCTGTACGCAACCGGTGCCGGCTCGAACGACGGCAAGTACTCGGACAAGAAGTTCGACGAGCTGCTCGCCAAGGGCATCAGCGAGACGGACGAGGCTGCGCGCAACGCCACGCTCCTCGAGGCGCAGTCGGTCCTCTTCGAAGACCTCCCCGCCATCCCGCTCTGGTACTCGAACGTCAACGGCGGTTGGGCCGACGGCGTGAAGAACGTTGAGTTCGGCTGGAACTCGGTGCCGCTCTACTACGAGATCACCAAGTAATCTGCCTTCAAGCATCACCTCACACGAGGCGGTGACGGTTACCCGTCACCGCCTCGTGGCGTGACCCGTCCATCTCACCTTTCTCCCAGGAAACGAGGTCGAGGATGGGTTTCTCAGGGGCGCCGCGTTTGCGGGGCCCTTCTTCGTGCGTCAGCACCGATACGTCTTTTCCCTGAAAGGGGGCCGAGGGTGGCCTATTACATCCTCCGACGGATCCTGCAGGTGATCCCCGTGTTCCTCGGGGCGACCCTGCTGATCTATTTCATGGTCTTCGGTTTGCCCGGAGACCCGGTCGCCGCGTTGTTCGGTGACAAGCAGCCGCCTCAGGCTGTCATCGACTCGCTACGCGAGCAGTACAAGCTCAACGAGCCGTTCATCGTGCAATACGCGAACTACCTGGGCGGCATCTTCCGCCTCGACTTCGGGACGACCTTCTCCGGTCAGAGCGTTAATGATGTGCTTGCCCGCACGGTCCCCGTCACGATGCGTCTCGCGATCATGTCCGTAGCGATCGCCTTCGTTCTCGCCCTCGTCATCGGCGCGCTGTCCGCCATCTGGAAGGGCTCGATCTTCGATAACGGCGCCCTCGTCACGGCGCTCATCTTCATCGCCATCCCCATCTTCGTCCTCTGCTTCCTCGCCCAGTACTTCCTCGGCGTTCAGTTGGGATGGTTCCGGCCCACGGTCGGCGGACGCAACGATTGGGGTGACCTGTGGCTCCCCGCGATCGTGCTCGGCCTCAGCGTCTACGCGTCCAGCATGCGTCTGACCCGTGCCTCCATGATCGAGACGCTCGGTCAGGACTGGGTCCGAACGGCCTACTCGAAGGGCCTCTCGCGGCGGCGGGTCATCCCCGTCCACGTCCTCCGCAACTCGATGATCCCGATGGTCACCGACACGGCGACCCAGTTCGGCATCCTGATGGTCGGTGCCACGGTCACCGAAGGCATCTTCAACGTGCCCGGCGTGGGTAACACGCTGTTCACGGCGATCACCCAGCGAGAGACGCCGACCGTGGTCTCCTTCGTCACGATCTTCGTCGTGATCTACGTTCTGGTGAACCTGGTCGTCGACCTTCTCTACGGCCTGCTCGACCCGAGGATTCGCTATGTCAAGTAACTCCGCACACTACGTCGCGCCGACGAACACGGAATCGGTCCCCGTCGATCAGCTCCGCCTCAGCGATAAGAAGAGCAACCTCTGGATCGACGCGTGGCGCGATCTGCGCCGGCGTCCGACCTTCTGGATCTCTGTCCTGCTGTGCGCGATCATCGTCGCCATGGCGGTGGCACCGACGCTCTTCACCTCGGTAGCGCCCTCAGGGGGTGTGTGCACCCTGGACAACAGCAACGGCGATGCCACGGCGGGCCACCCGCTCGGATTCGACCGACAGGGATGCGACATCTGGTCGCGCGTCGTCCACGGCACGCGCACGTCGATGATCGTCGGTGTGATGGCCACTCTGATCTCCACGGTGATCGGTGTCATCATGGGCGCCCTCGCCGGGTTCTACGGCGGATTCCTCGACACGGTGCTCTCGCGCGTGGGTGACGTCTTCTTCACGATCCCCTACATCATCGCGGCCGTCGTCGTCATGTCGGTCCTCGCGGACTACAGGAACGAATTCGTCCTCGCCTTGGCGATCGGTGGATTCTCGTGGGCCAGCACCGCTCGCATCGCCCGAGCCGAAATTCTCCGGGTGAAGCAGTCCGATTACGTGACGGCATCCATCTCGATCGGGCTCTCCCGATTCCGCACCATGGTCACGCACGTCCTGCCCAATGCGATGGCTCCCGTCATCGTCGTCACGACGCTGAGCCTCGGTACGGCGATCGTCGCCGAGTCGACCCTGTCCTTCCTGGGTGTCGGCCTCGGCGGCTCGACCGTGTCGTGGGGTCTGGACATCAGTCAGGCACAGAACCAGATCAGGTCCGCCCCGATGGCGCTGTTCTGGCCGTCGCTCGCGCTCACCGTCTCGGTGCTCGCTTTCATCACCCTCGGCGAGCTCCTCCGCGACGCCGTCGACCCGAGGTCGAGGGCCCAGCGATGAGTGAGAACGAGACCCCCATCAGCCGCGCGAGCCTGCGTGCCAGCCACAAGGAGAGCGCCGTGTCGCAGCCCCTTCTGCAGATCCGTGACCTGAAGGTGTCTTTCGGCACCGGCAAGAAGGTGCGGGAGGTGCTGCACGGCGTCGATCTTGACATCTTCGCCGGCGAGACGGTCGCGATCGTGGGTGAATCCGGATCCGGCAAATCGACCACGGCGGCTGCGGTGATCAACCTGCTCCCGGGTACCGGTGCGGTGACCGGCGGAACGATCACGCTCGACGGCGTCGACCTCATCGGCGCCAGCCGCCGGGACATGGAGACCATCCGTGGTCGCGACATCGGTTACGTCCCGCAGGACCCCATGTCGAATCTCAACCCCGTCTGGTCGATCGGTTTCCAGGTGGAGGAAGCCGTCCGGGCCAACGGGCTGGCATCGAGCCGGAAGCAGGCGCGCGAGCGTGCCATCGAGGTCCTCAAGCAGGCCGGCCTTGCCGACGCCGAGCGTCGCATGCATCAGTTCCCGCACCAGTTCTCGGGTGGCATGCGCCAGCGTGCGCTCATCGGCATCGGGCTTGCAGCGGACCCGAAGCTCCTGATCGCTGACGAGCCGACGAGCGCTCTCGACGTCACGGTGCAGCGCGTCATCCTCGATCACCTCGCGTCGCTCACTCGTGAGAAGGGCACCGCGGTGCTCTTCATCACGCACGACCTGGGGCTCGCGGCGGAGCGGGCCGATCGCATCATCGTGATGAACCAGGGCGAGATCGTCGAGTCCGGGCCGAGCCGCGTCATCCTCGAGGCTCCGCAGCATCCCTACACGCAGCGTCTCGTGGCTGCCGCCCCGAGCCTCGCCTCGCACCGGATCCAGGCGGTTGCCGAACGTCGAGGTGTCGAGCACCGCGAAGACGTCGCCGAGGCGAAGCCCGTCGTCGAGGTCCGTGACCTCACGAAGGACTACAAGATCCGCTCGGGTGGGTTCCGCAGTGAGCCGTTCCGTGCCGTCGACGGCGTTTCCTTCCAGATTCCGCGGGGAAAGACGCTCGCGCTGGTGGGGGAGTCCGGGTCGGGCAAGTCGACGGTGGCCAAAATGGTCCTTCAGCTCGAGAAGCCGACCAGCGGGTCGGTCCTCGTGGACGGTCTGGACACGTCCGACATGACACGCAAGGACGTCTTCGGGCTTCGCAGTCGTATGCAGCCGGTCTTCCAGGATCCGTACGGTTCCCTCGATCCGCTGCGGAGCATCGGCGCCCTCATCGCGGAGCCGCTGCGCGTCCACGGTGTGGGCGACGAGAAGTCGCGCCGCGAGCGCGTGTTCGAGCTCCTCGAGCAGGTGTCGCTGCCGCGGGAGGTCGCGTGGCGGTACCCGAACGAGTTGTCCGGTGGCCAGCGCCAGCGCATCGCCATCGCGCGTGCGCTCGCTCTCAAGCCGTCCATCGTCGTCCTCGACGAGGCTGTCTCGGCTCTCGATGTGCTCGTGCAGGATCAGATCCTGCGTCTGCTCGCCGAGCTTCAGTCCGAGCTCGACCTGACGTATCTCTTCATCACGCACGACCTCGCTGTCGTGCGGGTCGCCGCGGACCTCGTCTGCGTGATGGAGCAGGGGCGCGTCGTCGAGCAGGGGACGGTCGATGAGATCTTCGCATCGCCGACTCAGGAGTACACGCAGCGACTCCTCGCAGCCATCCCCGGTGCGGACATCCCGCTCGGCGGAGAGCGTTGAGCACCGACTCTCGCAACGGTGGGGCGGACCCGGGGCATTCCCGGGCCGCCTCGCCGCGGGTCTTCCGTGCCGCATCCGGCACGGTCGCACTCATCCTGGCATCGCTCGTGACGCTGCTGCTCCTCATCGACGCCGTGGTCCGCGCAGGCTGGGGGGAGATGCTCCTCCTGGCGCCGTGGCTCCTGCTCGTCATGTGGCTCATCTACGTCGGGACCTTCGTCTCGCACGTGGCCATAGACGCCGAGGGCGCTACCGTCCAGAACCTGCTACGCATCGTACGAGTCCCCTGGGGACGCGTGACTGACATCGGCATCCGCTATCAGGTCAGGTTCACCCTTGATGACGGTCGGATCGTCAATGCGTTCGGGGGGCCCGTTGCCGGGCGTCCCGCGCGCCCCGGCCTCAAGGCGGATCAGAACCCCCGTGCCCGAATACCCCCCGCCCTTCGCGATCTGGAGCTCATCCGAGGGCAGTGGGATGCCGCCACCGAAACCGGTTCCGGCGAGGGCGAGGTCGTGCGCCGATGGGATCTCCGCGCTCTCGGCGCGTTGGTCCTCCTGATCGCCTGGGGACTGTGCTCCGTGATCATCAGCGGCGGTTTCGGCTGAGCGTACTGACGGTTTTACGGCGCGTTCACAGTCATTTTGCGAGCAGGTCACGCAATGTTACGTTCATACAAAGAGTTTTCCAGACGGTCTTGTCAGCGTTGATGAGCGAGTTAGGGTCGTTGAGTCCGGATCCGGTTCCGGCGATTCGAACGCAACGCAAGAGCGCGTAAGCCCGAGAAAGAGCACCACCATGTTTGTGCCAGCGACCCGATCGTCCGGGATCTCCCGGTGACGCTGTATGTCCTCCGCCGGTTCGTCAACTACGCGATCCTGAGCCTGATCGCCACCTGCATGGCCTATGTGTTGGCCAGCGCGATCTTCAGGCCGGGCGACGCGTTCTACGGCAGGAACCCCCGACCTCCGCAGGCGTCGATCGACGCCTCCCTCGCTCAGCTCGGCCAGAGCCCGGACGTTCCGGTTGTCGCGCGTCTGTGGCACTGGCTCGTCGGCCTCTTCACGCAGGGGTCGCTCGGCATCACGATCGGCAAGCAGCCGGTCGTCGAGGAGATCATCGCCCGCTCCGGCGCCAGCCTTCGGCTCCTCCTGATCGGTTCGCTCATCGGAGCCGTCCTCGGCGTTCTGCTCGGGGTGTGGGGCGCCGTCCGCCAGTACCGCGCAAGCGACCAGATCGTCACCTACGGCTCATTCCTGATCTTCGCGACGCCGACCTTCGTCGTCGGTGTGCTCTTGATGATCGGCGCGACCGCCCTCAACAACGCTGTCGGCGTGCAGCTCATCACGTTCACAGGGGAGTACAGCGCCGGGATCAGCGGGAGTTGGTGGGATCTGGCCCTCGATCGAGCGATTCATCTCCTGTTGCCGACTCTGGCGCTCATACTCATGAGCGCAGCCAGTTATTCGCGCTACCAGCGCAGCGTCATGCTCGACGTTCTCGGAGCCGACTACATCCGCACCGCCCGGTCGAAGGGACTCGAGCGCGGACCGGCGCTCTTCCGCCACGGCGTGCGCATCGCGCTCATCCCGATGTCGACCTTCTTTGCCTACAGCTTCGGCACACTCGTCGCGGGTTCCGCCATGCTCGAGATCGTGTTCAGCTGGCGCGGCATGGGGCAGTTCCTGCTTCAGGCCGTCAACACGAACGACGTCAACGCGGCAGCGGGAAGCACCCTGTTCGTCGCCATTCTCGTGCTGCTCTCCTCGACGTTTTCGGAGATCATCTACGCCGCCCTCGACCCCCGTGTGAGGAGCTGACATGGTCATCGCTCAGCAAGAAGCCGTCGAGGTGAGCCTCGATGACGAACAGACCATCACCAAGCAGCGCCGTCCGCTCTCCCGGAACGGTCTCGTCTGGCGCCGACTGCGCGGGATGCCGCGGTTCTGGGTCGGCGCCATCGCCTTCGCCGCCGTCGTGCTGCTGTCGATCGTCGGGCCGTTCCTGACGCCGTGGTCGATCACCGATCGCGACGTCTACAACATGGGCATGGGGCCGACGCTCCGCCACTGGTTCGGCACCAACAGCATCGGGCAGGACATCTTCGCCCAGACCATGGCGGGGCTGCAGAAGTCCCTCATCATCGGTCTCGTCGCCGGCATCCTCGGGACGCTGCTCGCTGCCGTCATCGGCTCCGTCGCAGGCTACGTCGGGGGAGTCACCGACAAGGTCATCAGCTGGTTCACCCACCTGCTGCTCGTCGTGCCGTCGTTCTTCATCCTCATCCTTCTGAGCCCGCTGTTCAAAAGCCTCTCCTGGATCGCGCTGACGTTCTTCCTCGCGATCTTCAGCTGGATGGTGATGGCGCAGGTCGTCCGCAACCAGACGCGCTCGCTGCGCAACCGCGACTTCGTGCGGGCCGCACGCTACATGGGTCTGCCGACGCGAAAGATCCTGAGCCGCCACATCCTCCCGAACATCGCGTCCCTGCTCATCATCGACGTGACCCTCGGAATCGTCTCGATGATCATGTCGGAGACGTCGCTGAGCTACTTCGGCTTCGGCGTGCAGAAGCCGGACGTCTCGCTCGGCACCCTGCTTGCCGACGGTACGTCGGCTGCGCTGACACGCCCGTGGCTGTTCGTCTTCCCGGCGGGTGTCCTCATCGTCCTTCTTTTCGCCATCAGTCTCATCGGCGACGCCCTGCGCGATGCGATCGACCCGACCTCGGGGGCCAACCGTGCCTGAATCCCTTCTCTCTTCGCCGCAGTCCCGCCGCACGCCGCTCCTCTCGGTCCGCGACCTCAGCGTCACCTTCCCGCAACGCGGATCGGGCGACGTGCAGGCCGTCCGCGGCATCTCGTACGACGTCCACCCGGGGGAGTTCCTCGGCATCGTCGGCGAGTCCGGCTCCGGCAAGTCCGTGTCGTCCCTCGCCGTCATGGGCCTCCTGCCCACCAACGCGCAGGTGACCGGATCAATCGAATTCGAGGGCAAGTCGCTCCTCGGCATGGACGACAAGAAGCTGTCCCGTATCCGTGGCAAGCAGCTGTCGATGGTCTTCCAGGATCCGCTGTCGGCTCTTACTCCCGTCTACACCGTCGGTGACCAGATCGCCGAGGCACTTCGTCTCCACGATTCGAAGCTGTCGGCTCAGGCTGCGGCCGCTCGCGCGGTCGAGCTGCTGAAGACCGTCGGCATCCCCGATCCCGAGCGGCGCGCCAAGGCGTTCCCGCACGAGTTCTCCGGCGGAATGCGCCAGCGCGCGATGATCGCGATGGCGATCGCGAACGACCCGAAGGTGATCATCGCCGACGAGCCCACGACGGCTCTCGACGTCACGATCCAGGCGCAGATCCTCGAGGTGCTCGAGAAAGCCAAGGACATCACCGGTGCGGCGGTCGTGCTCATCACGCACGACCTCGGTGTCGTCGCGGGTCACGCCGACCGCGTGGGCGTCATGTACGCAGGCAAACTCGTCGAGCTCGGCACGACGGATCAGGTCTTCCACGAGCCGCAGATGCCGTACTCGATCGGGCTGCTGCGTTCGGTTCCCAACATGCTCACGGCGGGAACGCAACGGCTCGTTCCGCTCGAAGGTCGCCCGCCGTCCCTGGCGGCGCTCCCCAAGGGGTGCCCCTTCGCAGCCCGATGCCCCATCGCCGTGGACGCGTGCCGGGACGTCGAGCCCGACCTGGTCGCGCACGATCCCGCCTCGGGACCGGATCACGTCGCCGCGTGCATCCGCGGCGGCGAGATCGCCCGTGGCGAGATCCCGCGCGGCGAGGTCTTCACCGTCGCGGATCCGATCATCGAGGGCGAGCTCGTCGACTCCGGTGCGGCGCCCGTCGTCGAGGTGACGGACCTGCGCCGGCACTTCCCGCTGATGAAGGGTGCGATCTTCCCCCGCCGCGTCGGGACCGTGCGTGCCGTGGACGGCGTGTCGTTCTCGCTGAAGCCGGGCCGCACGATGGGCCTCGTGGGGGAGTCGGGCTGCGGCAAGACGACGACGATCCTCGAGATCATGGAGATGACCGCACCGCAGTCCGGATCCATCAAGATCAACGGCAAGGACGTCGGCACGCTCAGCCCGCGCGAGCGTCATGCGCTCCGTCGCGACGTGCAGATCGTCTTCCAGGATCCGATGGGTGCGATCGATCCGCGCCTGCCGATCAGCGAGGTCATCACCGAGCCCCTGTGGGCGATCGGGACACGCAAGGCCGAGCGCGACAAGCGTGCGCTCGAACTGCTGGACCTCGTCGGGCTCGACCCGTCGATGTCCGACCGCTACCCGCACGAGTTCTCGGGTGGTCAGCGTCAGCGCATCGGCATCGCGCGGGCGCTCGCGACGAATCCGTCGGTCATCGTGCTCGACGAGCCGGTGTCCGCGCTCGACGTGTCCATCCAGGCGGGCGTCATCAACCTGCTCGAGGATCTGAAGGCCCGATTGGGACTGTCGTACCTGTTCGTCGCTCACGACCTCGCCGTCGTGCGCCAGATCGCCGACGACGTCGCGGTGATGTATCTCGGTTCCGTCGTGGAGCAGGGTCCGGTGTCGACGGTATTCGGCAACCCGCAGCACCCTTACACGAAGGCGCTCATCTCCGCGGCTCCCATCCCCGACCCCCGCATCGAGCGCGGTCGCGCGCGGGTGCTCCTGCAGGGGGATCTGCCGAGCCCGACGCAGGAGATCAGCGGATGCCGGTTCCGCACCCGCTGCCCGTTGTACAAACTTCTCGACGAGACGCGCCAGGAGATGTGTCGCTCCGCTGAGCCGGAGCTGACCTCTCACGGCCGCGCGCGCGTCGCCTGCCACCACGTCGAGGACTCGACGCTGGTCGATGAGGTCGCGTTGTCGGCCGCATCCTGAACCCCCTCCGGCGGGCGCACCATTCCGCCGGTGGTCACCAAAAGGTAAACGAGAGGAACAATCACATGAAGATTCGAGGTGCAAAGCCGTTCGGGTCTTTGGCGCTGCTCGGCGTCGCCGCACTCGTGATCTCTGGTTGTGCTGCCGGCAACACCGGTGCGCCCACCCAGAGTGCGTCTGCGGCTCCGGAACTCCCTGCCACGGCATGGACCCGGGCCGACGCGGCCAAGGTCAAGGACGGCGGCACGCTGACCCTCGCGGTCGGATCGCTGCCCGTGCAGTTCAACATCAACCAGGTCGACGGCAACGAGTCCGACACGGTGAGCATCGTCTCGGGCACCACCGGCGGACCGTTCAAGATCAAGGAAGACGGCACTCCGGTCGTCGACGAGAACTACGCCTCCTCGGCCGAGATCACCAGCGACGACCCGCAGATCGTCGAGATCAAGCTGAACCCGGACGCCAAGTGGGAAGACGGCACGCCGATCACGGCCGCCGACTACATCGCCTACTGGAAGGCTCAGAACGGCTCCAACAAGGCGTTCACCCCTGCCTCCACTGCGGGCTGGGAGGACATCTCCTCGGTCGAGCAGGGTGCCGACGAGTACGACGTCAAGATCACGTTCTCGAAGATCTACGCCGACTGGCAGGCACTGTTCACGGGCGGGCTGCTTCCGGCATCCATCTCGAGCGACCCCAAGGCGTACAACGACGGCTACCGCACCAAGGCGGTTCCGTCGGCTGGTCCGTTCAAGATCTCGAAGATCGACACGACCGGTCAGGTCGTCACCCTCGAGCGCAACCCGCAGTGGTGGGGAGCGACCCCGAAGCTCGAGACCGTCCTGTACCGCGCGGTCAGCCAGGACCAGCAGGGCGCCTCGTTCGCCAACTCGGAGCTCGACGCGCTGTACATCTCGGCCAACGCCGACCTGTACCAGACGGCGAAGACGCGCTCCGACGCCAAGATCGAGACGTCGGGTGGCACGACCTGGACGCACGTCACGATGAACGCGAAGGAGGGCCCGCTCTCCGACGTCAACGTCCGCAAGGCCGTCGAGTCGATCGTGAACCGCGAGCAGATCGCCGCCTCGGCGAACACGCCCGTCGACGCCCCGCCGATCACGCAGGGCGACTTCATCTTCATGCCGGGCCAGAACGGTTATGAGGACAAGGCTCCCAAGACCGACACGAAGAAGGCGGCGGAGTACCTCAAGGAAGCCGGATACGAGGGCAGCGAGGGCAAGAGCTGGACCAAGGACGGCAAGGCGCTCACGCTCAGCGTCACGGTTCCCGCCGACACGGCGACGAACATCCAGCGCTCCGAGCAGGTCCAGGCAGACCTCAACGCCTTCGGCATCCCGGTCAAGCTCGAGACGGTTCCCGCTGCGACCTACTTCAGCGACTACGTCATCCCGGGCAACTTCGAGATGGTGTCGTTCTCGTGGGTGGGCACGCCGTTCCCGATCTCCTCGTCGGAGGCGCTGTACTACCCACTCGACTCCGAGTCGAACTTCACGGGTACGACGGACGAGAAGCTGGGCGACCTGTACGACCAGGCGAACTCCGAGCTCGACCCCGCGAAGCGCATTGAGATCGCGAAGAAGATCAACGACGTGATCTGGGACTACGTCCCGATGTTCCCGATCGCGCCGCTTCCGAACGTCTACGCCGTCAAGGAAGGTCTCGTCAACTGGGGTGCCACCCAGTTCGAGACCATCGACTGGACGATCGTCGGCTGGGCCGCAGAGTAAGCAGCAACACACAGCAAAACCGGCGGGGCGGGGACCGAAAGGTCCTCGCCCCGTCGGCGTTCAGCGGGCTGCGGTAAAGTGGACTGCCGGCATCCCGGCAACACCCTCTCTGCAAGGAATCCCCTTCATGGCGCACGCCCTCCGTCCTGACCTCCGCAACGTCGCGATCGTCGCGCACGTCGACCACGGCAAGACGACGCTCGTCGACGCCATGCTCCGCCAGACCGGCTCGTTCGGCTCGCACGAGCACATGGAAGAACGCGCCATGGACTCGAACGATCTCGAGCGCGAAAAGGGCATCACGATCCTCGCGAAGAACACGACGATCACCTACACGGGCGCCCACTCCGCCGACCCGGTGACGATCAACGTCATCGACACCCCCGGTCACGCCGACTTCGGTGGCGAGGTCGAGCGCGGCCTGTCGATGGTCGACGGCGTCGTGCTGCTGGTGGATGCCTCCGAGGGCCCGCTCCCGCAGACCCGCTTCGTCCTGCGCAAGGCGCTCGAGGCGAAGCTTCCCGTCATCCTGCTGGTCAACAAGACCGACCGTCCCGACGCGCGTATCGCCGAGGTCGAAGAGGAGGCGCACGACCTTCTCCTGGGTCTCGCGTCCGACCTGCAGGACGACGTGCCCGACCTCGACGTCGACGCCCTGCTCGACGTCCCCGTCGTCTACGCCTCCGGTCGCGCCGGCGCCGCATCGCGGAACCGCCCCGACAACGGCTCGCTTCCCGACAACGACGACCTCGAGCCGCTCTTCGGTGCGATCCTCGAGCACGTCCCCGCGCCGTCGTACGACGACGAGGCGCCTCTGCAGGCCTGGGTCACGAACCTCGACTCCTCGCCGTTCCTCGGGCGTCTCGCCCTGCTTCGCGTCTTCAACGGCACGCTCAAGAAGGGGCAGACGGTCGCGTGGGTGCGCGCCGACGGCACCACCAGCAACGCTCGCATCACGGAGCTCCTGAAGACCCGCGCCCTCGAGCGCTACCCGGCCGAGTCGGCCGGCCCCGGCGACATCGTCGCCATCGCCGGCTTCGAGGACATCACGATCGGTGAGACCATCGCCGACCCCGAGGACGTCCGCCCGCTGCCGCAGATCCACGTCGACGACCCCGCGATCTCGATGACCATCGGTACGAACACCTCGCCCCTCATGGGCAAGGTCAAGGGCCACAAGCTGACGGCGCGCATGGTCAAGGACCGTCTCGACCGCGAGCTCATCGGTAACGTCTCGATCCGCGTCGTCGACATCGGTCGTCCGGACGCCTGGGAAGTCCAGGGCCGTGGCGAGCTCGCTCTGGCGATCCTCGTCGAGAACATGCGTCGCGAAGGTTTCGAGCTGACCGTCGGCAAGCCGCAGGTCGTCACGAAGCAGGTCGACGGCAAGACCTACGAGCCCTTCGAGCATCTGACGATCGACGCGCCCGAAGAGTACCTCGGCGCGATCACGCAGCTTCTCGCCGCCCGCAAGGGCCGCATGGACAACATGACGAACCACGGCACCGGCTGGGTGCGCATGGAGTTCATCGTCCCCTCGCGCGGTCTCATCGGCTTCCGTACCGAATTCCTCACCACGACCCGCGGCACGGGCATCGCGAACGCGATCTCGCACGGCTACGAGCCGTGGGCCGGCCACATCTCGACGCGCCAGAACGGCTCCATCGTCGCCGACCGCTCCGGCGTCGTGACCCCCTTCGCGATCATCGGCCTTCAGGAGCGCATGTCGTTCTTCGTCCAGCCGACGCAGGAGGTCTACGAAGGCATGGTCGTCGGCGAGAACTCGCGTGCCGACGACATGGACGTGAACATCACGCGTGAGAAGAAGCTGACGAACATGCGAGCGGCCAGCTCCGACTCGTTCGAGTCGATGACGCCGCCCCGCCTCCTCACGCTCGAGGAGAGCCTCGAGTTCGCGCGTGACGACGAATGCGTCGAGGTCACGCCCGAGGTCGTCCGCATTCGCAAGGTGAACCTGGCTGCAACGGACCGCGCGCGTGCGACCGCGCGTCTGAAGCGCCAGGACGCCAACTCCTGATCCCGCGGTAGCACCCTGATGACGGGTGACGAGACGCCGACCCGGCGCGCATGGCGCGACGCGGTCGGCGTCGCCGTTGCGACCAGCGCCTACGGCGTCTCCTTCGGCGCGTTATCGGTGGCGTCCGGGCTCGACGTCTGGCAGACCTGCGTGCTCAGCCTGCTGATGTTCACCGGTGGATCGCAGTTCGCGTTCGTCGGTGTCATCGGCGGCGGGGGAGTGTTCGGCGCGGCGATCGCGTCGGCGGGTCTCCTCGGCATCCGGAACGTCGCCTACGGCCTCAGGATGTCGCCCGTCGTCGGGCGTGGCTTCTGGCGGCGGGCCGCGGCATCCCACTTCACGATCGACGAGTCGGCCGCGGTTGCTCTCGCTCAGACGGATGCCGATGCCCGCCGCGTCGGCTTCTGGGTGACCGGCATCGGCATCTACGTCGGCTGGAACCTGACGACCCTCGCGGGCGCCCTCCTCGGCGATGTCCTCGGCGATGTGAAGGCTTACGGGTTGGATGCCGCGGCCGCAGCGGCGTTCCTCGCATTGCTGTGGCCTCGCCTGAAGCGGCGTCAGGCGGTTGCGGTGGGCGCGGCTGCCGCGGTCGTCGCCGCTGTCCTCACTCCCGCCCTCATGCCCGGGCTCCCGGTCCTCGTTGCGGCTCTCGTCGCCGTGCTCGTGGGATGGACGAACTGGTTCGCGGGCCGCTCTCCGACGGCGGAGGCGACGTCATGACTCTGTGGCACGCGGTTCTCGTCGCCTCGATCGTCTGCGTGGCACTCAAGACGGTGGGTTACCTCGTCCCGCCGGCGTGGTTCGAAACGCCCCGGTCGTCGCGCACGATCGACCTTCTGACTGTCGCGCTTCTGGCCGCTCTCGTCGTCGTGCAGACCCTCGGCGTCGGGCAGGCGATCGTCGTGGACGCGAGAGTCCCGGCACTTCTGGTGGCCGGTGGTCTCCTGGTGATCGATGCCCCGTTCCTCGTCGTCGTCGCGGCCGCGGCTGCCGTGGCGGCGCTCCTCCGCCTGTGGGGGTGGGCGGCCTGATCGCTCAGGTCGGGCTCGCCTAGACTGTGCAGGTGAACGCCCTCCTCGCCCGCATCGCCACCTGGGTGCTCGCTGCCCTCATCGGCACCGTCTACGGCGTGGCCGGCACGATCGGGCAGGCGGCGACCTGGGGCATCCTCCCGGTCGGTCTGCTCGTCGCCTCGATCGGTTTCCTGGCTCTGCTGATCGCCGTCCGCACGCTGACGGGTGAACGCGCCTCCGCGCTCGCCTGCGGACTCGGCGCCATGCTCGCCACTCTGGTGTTCGCGAACGAGGGCCCCGGCGGATCCGTCGTGGTTCCCGCGCCGCCGGAGGGCGTGGTCATCACTCCCGGTCTCATCTGGACGTTCGTGGTCCCGTTGGTCGCCGCTCTGGTTGTGGCATGGCCGTCGGCATCCCGCCTCCGATCCACGAACTAGACTCGTCCTGTGACGTATGTGATTGCCCTCCCGTGCGTGGATGTGAAGGATCGAGCCTGCATCGACGAGTGCCCTGTCGACTGCATCTACGAAGGCGAACGGTCGCTCTACATCCACCCCGATGAGTGCGTCGATTGCGGCGCCTGCGAGCCGGTGTGCCCCGTCGAGGCCATCTACTACGAAGACGACCTCCCCGCTGAGTGGCAGGACTACTACACGGCGAACGTGGAGTTCTTCGAGGATCTCGGCTCTCCCGGCGGCGCCGCGAAGGTCGGCGTCATCGCGAAGGACCACCCCGTGATCGCGGGTCTTCCTCCGCAGGCGCACTGACCGACCCATGAGCGTCCGCGACCTCGCCGACTACCCGTGGGATGCCGTGGCTCCCTATGCCGAGCGTGCGCGGCAGCATCCGGGTGGCATCGTCGATCTGTCGATCGGTTCGCCGGTCGATCCGACCCCCGACGTCGTCGCCGAGGCGATACGACGTGCGACCGACGCGCACGCGTACCCCCAGACGGTCGGCACTCCCGCCCTGCGTGAGGCGATCGTCGCCTGGTACGCGCGGCGACGCGGCGTGACGGGGCTGACGCCATCGCACGTCATCCCGACCGTGGGATCGAAAGAACTCGTGGCCCTGCTTCCCCTGCTCCTGGGTCTCGGTCCAGATGATGCGGTGGTCCATCCTCGGGCGGCGTACCCGTCATACGAGGTCGGGGCTCGCCTCGTGGGCGCCATGCCGCTCGCGTCTGACGATCCCGATCAGTGGCCCGCGAACACCCGCTTCGTGTGGATCAACACGCCCGGCAATCCCGACGGGCGCGTCCTCGGCGTCGACGAGCTTCGTCGAGCGGTACGCCGCGCGCGGGAGCTCGGGGCGGTCCTCGCCTCCGACGAGTGCTACGCGGAACTCGGCTGGGACGGGCCGTGGGCGGATGCCGCGGTGCCCAGCATCCTCGATCCGCGCGTGACGGAGGGCGACCTCACGAGCCTCCTCTCCGTCTACTCGCTCAGCAAGCAGTCGAACCTCGCCGGGTATCGGGCAGCGTTCCTCGCCGGGGATGCTGCGCTGGTCGCGCGCCTCGTGACAGCTCGCAAGCACCTGGGCCTGATGGTGCCCGGTCCTGTGCAGTCGGCGATGATCGCCGCGCTCGAGGACGACGCGCACGTCGATCATCAGCGGGAGTTGTATCGGTCCCGCCGGAACGTGCTGAAGCCGGCCGTGGAAGCGGCCGGGTTCCGCATCGATCGCAGCGAGGGCGGGTTGTACCTGTGGGCCACCGCGGGAGAAAACGCGTGGGACTCCCTCGGGCGGCTCGCCGAGCTCGGCATCCTGGCGGGACCCGGGCACTTCTACGGGACGCATTTCCCCCACCACGTGCGCTTCTCGCTCACGGCGACCGACGAACGCATCGCGGAAGCGGCGCGGCGACTGACGGCATCCATCTCGTCGTAGCAGATTCGTAGGATTCCTCTCACGGATCCCGCTATCCGTTGGGCGCGTCAGGAGACGCGCCGTCACCCCAGTAGGCTGTAAAGACCGCTCCGACGACCGCAAGGAGGCTTCGTGACCAACGCGGACATCCCTCAGATCGCCACTGTCACCATCGGTGACACGAAGGCAGAACTCCCGCTCATCTCGGGAAGTGAAGGGGTGCCGAGCGTCGACTTCTCCACCTTCACGAAGCAGACGGGCCACACCTCGCTCGACTACGGGTTCGTGAACACTGCCTCGACGAAGTCGTCCATCACCTACATCGACGGTGATCAGGGCATCCTCCGCTACCGCGGCTACCCGATCGAGCAGCTCGCGCAGCACAGCACGTACCTCGAGGTCGCCTGGTTGCTGCTCTACGGCGAACTGCCGACGGCTGACGAGCTCGCCGGGTGGGACGAGAAGATCCGTCGCCACACGCTGCTGCACGAAGACCTCAAGCATTTCTTCTCCGCGCTGCCGCACACCGCGCACCCCATGTCGGTGCTGTCTGCGGCTACGGCGGCCCTCTCGACCTACTACGAGGGGCAGAGCGACCCGCACAACCCCGAGCACGTCGAGCTCAACACGATCCGCATGCTCGCGAAACTGCCAGTCATCGCCGCGTACGCGCACAAGAAGAGCATCGGCCACGCCTTCCTGTACCCCGACAACTCGCTGAGCTTCGTCGACAACTTCCTCAAGCTGAACTTCGGCAACAACGCCGAGCCGTACGAGATCAACCCGGTGATGTCGCGTGCACTCGAGCGGTTGCTCATCCTGCATGCGGACCACGAGCAGAACGCGTCGACCTCGACGGTCCGCCTCGTCGGTTCGACCGGTGCGAATCAGTTCTCCTCGATCTCGGCGGGCATCAACGCCCTGTACGGTCCGCTCCACGGTGGTGCGAACGAAGCCGTCCTCGACATGCTGGGCCGCATCCGCGACTCCGGCGAGAGCGTGCAGCGCTTCGTCGAGCGGGTCAAGAACAAGGAAGACGGCGTGAAGCTCATGGGCTTCGGGCACCGCGTCTACAAGAACTACGACCCGCGCGCGAAGCTCGTGAAGGAGTCCGCTGACGAGGTTCTGCGCGAGCTCGGCGTGGTGGACCCGCTTCTGGCCCTCGCCAACGAGCTCGAGGAGATCGCGCTCAGCGACGACTACTTCAAGGAGCGTCGTCTGTATCCCAACGTCGACTTCTACACCGGCGTGATCTACAAGGCTATGGGCTTCCCGACGCGGATGTTCACGCCGCTGTTCGCGATCGGCCGTCTGCCGGGCTGGCTGGCGCACTGGCGTGAGATGCAGAACGACCCGCAGACGAAGATCGGTCGCCCCCAGCAGCTGTACACCGGTGCCGGCGAGCGGGACTATCCGACTTCTCACTGACTGACGCGGCCATTGGCCGCTAAAGTGTGCCCATGATGGTCCATGGGGGAGTAGTCGGTCCGGCGTCCGCAGCGGCGGGTCCCGGGATGCCCGGGCCCGGTGGCGGCGACGATGGGTTCTTCGGACCCGGGATGCCGGGGCCCGATATGGGCTTCGTCGGCGGCGCTTTCGGGGTGATCTTCGGTCTCGCGGTGGTCATCGTGATCGCGGTGACCGTTTTCGTGATCGTCGTTGCAGCCCGCAAACGTCGGGTACTCCGGGATGCCGGCATCGATCCGTACACCGTCGACGCAGCGATCGCCGCGAAGGTCCTTCGGAGCGACGTGCTCTCCTCGTCAGGCTCCGCGGGTCAAGCGCCGCCTTCGGTCGAGCAGCGTCTGGCCGAACTCGACGACCTCCGTGCGCGCGGTGTCATCAGCGAGGACGAGCACCGCGAGGCGCGCGCGGCGATCCTCAAAGGCTGACTGTCAGGCGTGCAGGTCGGCGTTGAGAGTCACGCCGACACCGTCGCGACGAACGGCCTCGACAGCGCCTGAGAGCGAGTTGCGTCGGAAGAGGATGCCGTCCCGGCCCGAGAGCTCGGCACCCTTCGCGATGGGCCGCGTACCGTCGTGGCTCACGGCTTCGCCGGCGAGGACGATCTTCGTTCCCGCTGTGACGTAAAGACCCGCTTCGACGATGCAGTCGTCGCCGAGCGAAATACCGATCCCCGCGTTCGCGCCGAGCAGTGTGCGGCGGCCGATCGACACGCGGTGGTTTCCGCCGCCGGACAGCGTCCCCATGATCGAGGCGCCGCCGCCGACGTCGCTGCCGTCGCCCACGACCACCCCCTGGGAGATGCGTCCCTCCACCATCGACGCACCGAGCGTTCCGGCGTTGAAGTTCACGAAGCCCTCGTGCATCACGGTGGTGCCGGGCGCGAGGTGGGCGCCCAGGCGCACGCGCGACGCGTCGGCGATCCGGACTCCCGGCGGTACGACGTAGTCGGTGAGGCGCGGGAACTTGTCGAGCCCGTTCACCTGGATGCCGGCGCGCTGCAGTCCGGGCCGCAGTCGCGTCAGGTCGTCGGGGTGCACCGGACCCGCGCTCGTCCACGCGACGTTCGGCAGGTGGCCGAAGATCCCGGTGAGGTCCAGCTCATTCGGAGCGACGAGGCAGTGCGAGAGTGCGTGGAGACGCAGGTAGGCGTCGGACGTGCCGGTCGGAGCAGCATCCAGGTCGATCTCGACGACGACGACCTCGACCGCGACGGCACGCCGCTCATCCGGACCGGCGAATGCGGCGAGTTCGGAGGTATCTGCATCTGCCGGCGCGCGACCGAACGCCGGCCGCGGGTACCAGGTGTCGAGCACGGTGCCGTCCGCGCTCGTCGTCGCCAGACCGATGCCCCAGACCCACCGTGCGTCACTCATGCGTCCAGGCTATCGGGCCTCGTTAGACTCGACGTCATGCCCCGGCTCGACCTCCGCTCCAGCGCCGTCGACCTGACGCGCACCATCTGCGACATCCCGAGTGTGTCGGGCGACGAGGCCGTCCTCGCCGACGCGATCTTCGAGGCGGTGTCGGCCCTCCCGCATCTCGAGGTTCACCGCGACGGCGACACGATCGTCGCGCGCACCTCCCTCGGCCGCGCGCAACGCGTCGCGATCGCGGGGCACATCGACACGGTTCCCCTCAACGAGAATCTCCCCACGCGAGACCAGCACGTCGACGGGGAGGCGTTCCTCTGGGGGCGCGGGACCGTGGACATGAAGGCGGGTGTCGCCGTACAGCTGAAGCTCGCGGCCGAGCTGACGGATCCCCGCATCGACATCACCTGGATGTGGTACGACCACGAGGAGGTCGCTGCCGAGTTCAACGGGCTGACGCGGCTCGCGGCATCCCGTCCCGACCTCTTCGAGGCGGACTTCGCGATCCTCGGCGAGCCGTCGAACGGACAGGTCGAGGGCGGGTGCAACGGGACCCTCCGCGCCGTCGTGCGCACCACGGGCGTTCGCGCGCACAGCGCACGCGCCTGGATCGGCGAGAACGCGATCCACAAGGCCGGGCCCGTGCTCAGCCGGCTCGCGGAGTACCGACCGCGCGAGATCGAGGTCGACGGACTTCTCTACCGCGAGGGACTCAACGCTGTCGCCATCCGCGGCGGGATCGCGGGCAACGTCATCCCCGATTTCTGCGAGGTCGACGTCAATTACCGCTTCGCACCCAGCAAGGATGCTGCGGCCGCCGAGGCGCACGTGCGAGACGTCTTCGCCGGTTTCGACGTTGAGATCGTGGACCTGTCCGAAGGCGCCCGACCCGGGCTCGATGCTCCGCTCGCGCAGGAGTTCGTGGCCGCTGTCGGCGCGGAGCCGAAGCCGAAGTACGGCTGGACCGATGTGGCCCGGTTCTCGGCGATGGGCGTGCCCGCCGTCAACTATGGTCCCGGCGACCCGCACCTCGCCCATCACGACGAGGAGCGTGTTCCCCTCGCGCAGATCGAGGATGTGGAGCGGGGCCTGCGGGCATGGCTGAGCGGCGACTGAGGACCGCAGCCTCCGTCGCCGGCACCGTCGCCGCCGTCTACGTCTCGGCTCGCCTCGTCACCACCCTCTTCTTCTGGATCGCCGCCGAACTCTCCGGGCCGACGTCACGGTTCGGGCCGGATGCCACGATCGGGTCGCTCGCGATGGGCTGGGATTCGCAGTGGTACTGGGTCATCGCCGACCAGGGGTATCCGTCGACGCTCCCGGTAGGTGAGAACGGGCAGGTCACGGAGAACGCCTGGGCCTTCCTGCCGCTCTTCCCGTGGCTCGCACGTGCTCTCGGTACCGCCCTCGGCGGCTATCCCGCCGGGGCGGTCATTCTCGCGATCGTGGCGGGGTATGCGGCATCCGTCGTCTTCTTCGTGCTGCTGCGGGACCGCATCGGCGAGACGGCGTCGCTCTGGGCGGTCGTGTTCTTCGCCAACGGTCCGATCGCGGCGATGTTCCAGATGGGGTACTCCGAGTCGCTGGGACTTCTGTGGCTGTTCCTGGCCCTCTGGGCTCTGCTGCGGAGACGCTTCGGCTGGATGTACCCGATCATCGTCCTCATGGGGTTCACGCGCCCCGGCGTCCTCGCCTTCGCGCTGCTCCTCGGGCTCTACGGCAGTTACCGCTGGATCCGGCGGCGGGAGGATCCGCTTCCGGTCGGTCACGTCGTTCACATCGTCGCTCTCGGTGCGCTCGCGACGATCGTCGGGTTCGCGTGGCAGGCCATCGCGGGAATCGTGACGGGGGACCCGTCGGCGTACCTGGACACCGAGCTCGCGTGGCGTCGGAGCTGGGTCGGGTCGGAAGAGCAGTTCGTGCCGTTCGCGGGATTCGTGAAGGCCGCTGGCGTCTGGTTCGGGATCTGGGGTCTTCCTCCGGTGCTGGGGGTGGTCGTCCTCGTGATCCTGGTGCTGGGTGCCGCCGCAGTGCTGGCCCGCTCACGCCAGGTGCGCCGGCTCGGGCCGGAGATCCGGCTCTGGGGGGTCAGCTACCTCGTCTACCTGCTGGCGGTGTTCTTCCCGCAGTCGAGCACCTTCCGCCTCCTCCTTCCGTTGAGCCCCGTCGCTGCGGCCGTCGCGGTGCCGCGATCCCTGTGGTGGCGGGGCGGAGTACTGGTTCTCTGTCTGGCCGGGCAGTGGCTGTGGATTCACGAAATGCTGGCACTCGGGGACACGTTCTTCCGGATTCCGTGACATTACGCGTCGCCTGAAAGCCGCGCGCGCCGTAGGCGTTCACCCCATTGGGTAGACTAATGAGGTAGTCCGAAGACGAAAAGGAGCCCCACAATGGCAGCCATGAAGCCGCGCACTGGAGACGGACCTATGGAGGCCGTCAAGGAGGGCCGCCTGATCATCGTTCGTGTTCCGCTCGAGGGGGGCGGTCGACTTGTCGTCTCGGTGAATGACGACGAGGCGAAGGAACTCCACAGCGTTCTCAGCGGGGTCGTCGGCGCCGCCTGACCCGGTTCGACGCGAAAGGCCGGTCTCTTCGGGGACCGGCCTTTCGGTGTTCGTGGGATCAGGGGTGATCGGCCACCGTCGTCAGTTGAAGGAGACCTTCGCCGACGATGGAGAGGGCGCCGAGGACGGCGGGGGAGGCCTGCGTCTCTTGGATGAGGGAGCGGTACGCGCTTTCGACGGGGCCACGCTTCACCGGATCGGCGACCGCACCGCCGGCGAGGACGCGCGGCACGAGGACGGTGCCGCCTGCGCGCGCGAGGCGGAGACCGTGTTCGACGTACTCGATGACGCCTTCGGGGTCCGCGTCGATGAGGACGATGTCATACGACGCTTCGTTCATCCGCGGCAGGACATCGGCGGCGCGACCGGTGATGAAGCGCACACGAGCCGCGGGGACGCGGGCATCGGTGAAGGCCTTTCGCGCCACGGCGAGGTGCTCGGGTTCTTTGTCGATGGTGGTCAGCGTCGCCCGCGGCGACCCGTGCAGCAGCCAGAGGCCGGACACACCGCCGCCCGTACCGATCTCGACGATGTTGAGCGCCCGACCGGCCGCAGCGATGACAGCGCACTGAGCTCCGACTTCGGCGCTGATCGGGTTCGCACCGATCTCGAGAGCATGCGCCCGCGCACGCGCGATGGCGTCGGTCTCGACCGTCGCCTCGGCAGCGAACCTGCGAACCGCCTCGTGATCTCCCATGTGGTGAACCTCCTTCGATCAGCCTAGGCGGGTCATCGCTCCGCAACCCCCAGGCGCACGGGTAACCTGGGAACCATGTCATTCGGGCTCGATCTGGAGAAGATCCTCCTCATCGGGCTCATCGCCGCCCTCCTCCTGGGACCCGAGCGGCTGCCCGGTTACGCGGCGTCGCTTGCTCGTCTCACACGGCGTGTGCGGGAATGGCTCGATGGGGCCCGGACCCGCGTCAAAGAGGAGATGGGCGAGGACTTCGACGAGATCGAGTGGCGAAAACTCGATCCGCGTCAGTACGACCCTCGTCGCATCATCCGCGAAGCCCTGATCGACGATGCGCCGGTGAAGCCGGTGTCCGCGTCCCCTGCCGCAGCCGTCGCGGTGGCCGAGCCGCCGGTGTCCGAGCGTGCCGATTCAGATGCCGATTCAGAGGCCGCTCCGGAGGCCGCTCTGACGGTTCCGTTCGACTCCGAGGCGACCTGAGGCGAGGCATCCGCTCGGTGGCGCGTCTCAGGCGCGCGACACCGGCAGTGAGCGTCCCGCGAGAGAGCGCCGCGACGTCGTGATCGTGTCGGCGATCGCAGCGATCGCCCGCGCCGCGATGTCCTCGGGGGAGCCGACGACGACAGGGATGCCGGTATCGCCGCCCTGTCGGAGCGCGGGGCTGAGGGGCACGGAACCGAGCAGGGGGACGGTATCGCCGTCGAGCGAGAGTGCAGCGGCCACCGCGTCACCGCCGCCCGCACCGAAAAGATCGAGGACGCTGCCGTCGGGCAGGGTGAAGGCCGCCATGTTCTCGATGACGCCGAGGATCGACTGCCCGGTCTGCCGAGCGACGACACCGCTTCGGACCGCCACATCCGCTGCCGCGGCCTGCGGTGTCGTCACGACGAGCACCTCCGCGTGCGGCAGGAGCTGGCCCACGGAGATCGCGACGTCGCCGGTACCAGGGGGCATGTCGATCAGGAGCACGTCCAGGTCGCCGAAGTGCACGTCGGTGAGGAACTGCTGCACCGTCCGGTGCAGCATCGGTCCGCGCCACGCCACGGCGGGCGAGGCATCCGGCGGCAGGAACATGCCGATCGAGATCGTCTTCACGCCGTACGCGACGGGCGGGAGCATGAGGTCGTCGAGGCGGGTGGGCTGCGGCGGGCGGCCGTCCTCCCCGGTGAGACCGAGGAGCCCCGGGATCGAGAAGCCGTGGACGTCGGCGTCGATGAGGCCCACGGCGAGGCCGCGTGCCGCGAGGGCCACGGCGAGGTTGGCGGTCACCGTGGACTTGCCGACCCCGCCCTTCCCACTCGTGACGGCGATCACGCGGGTGAGGGAATCGGCCGTGAACGCCATGCGCTTGGTGCCACGGATCCGCTCGACGAGGGCCGACCGCTCGGCGGGAGTCATGACGCCGATGTCGACCGTGACCTCGGCGATACCGGGGACGGATGCGGCGGCATCCCGCACCTCGCGCTCGATGCGATCTGCAGCGGGGCACCCCACGATGGTCAATGCGATCGCGACGCGGGCGACGCCGCCGTCGACCGCGATGTCCCGCACCATGTCGAGTTCGCCGATCGGCCGCCGGAGCTCGGGGTCGACGACGGCCGCTACAGCCCGCCGGACGTCACCCTCGGGTGAGTGGACGGTCACGAGCTCGGGGTGTCGTCGCCGTGACGATCCTGGTCGCGCTCGTCCAGACGCTCCAGGAGCGATCGGAGCTCCTGGCGGAGCACGTCGCGGCTCACCACCTCGTTCTGCATGTCGGTGAGGGCCATGCGCAGCGCCACCACCTCACGCGCCAAGTACTCGGTGTCCGCGAGGTTCCGCTCCGCGCGCTGGCGGTCCTGCTCGATCTGGACGCGGTCGCGGTCGTCCTGCCGGTTCTGGGCGAGCAGGATGAGGGGAGCGGCATACGACGCCTGCAACGACAGCATGAGGGTGAGCGCAGTGAAGCCGAGCGCGGCGTCGTCGAAGCGGAGATCGGCGGGGCCGACCGTGTTCCAGAGGATCCAGGCGACGCAGAACAGCGACAGGATCAGGAGGAACGTGGGCGTTCCCATCGCGCGGGCGATCCACTCGGTGAACCGGCCGAACCGGTCTCGGGACGGCTGCGGGGTGCGACTCAGCACCGTCGCCCGACGGCCGCGGGGTGCCTCGAAGCCCGACTTGGGTGCGCGGGCCATCATCGGCGGCCCCCCGGGACGGTGCGCGGCGCATCCTGCGACCGCCAGTCGTCGGGCAACAGGTAGTCGATGACGTCGTCGACGGTGACCGTTCCGACGAGGTGACGGGCCTGGTCGACGACGGGCAACGAGACGAGGTTGTAGCTCGCGAGGAGGCGTGCGACCTCCGCTGCGCTGGCCGACACCGTCACCGGCTCGACGGTGTCGTCGATGATGGCGCCGAGCCGCTCCTGCGGCGGGTAGCGGAGCATCCGCTGGAAGTGGACGACGCCGAGCAGACGGCCGGTGGGCGTCTCGTAGGGGGGAAGGGTGACGAAGACCGCTGCCGCGAGGGCAGGGTGCAATTCGTGGCGGCGGATAAGGGCGAGCGCTTCGGCGACCGTCGCGTCGGCGGACAGGACGATCGGCTCGCTCGTCATGAGACCACCGGCGGTGTCGGGTCCGTGCTCGAGGAGGGCGCGGACGTCCTCGGCCTCCTCGGGCTCCATGAGGTCGAGGAGTTGACCGGCGCGCGCGTCCGACAGCTGGCCGAGTACGTCAGCTGCGTCATCCGGTTCCATCGCGTCCAGGACGTCGGCGGCACGTTCGTCACCGAGCGCTTCGAGGATGTGGACCTGGTCGTCCTCGGGCATCTCCTCGAGCGCGTCGGCGAGTCGCGCGTCGGGAAGCTCCTCGGCGACTTCGAGAAGTCGCTCCTCCGGGAGGTCGAGGAGGGTGTTGGCGAGGTCGGCCGGCTTCAGTTCGGAGTACGACGCCACGAGCTGCTCGGCCGACTGGGTCTGGCCCGCGACCTGCTCGTCGCGGACGTCGTTCCACTGCGCGAACGTCGTCGGTCCCTTGGCGAAGGGCGAGGCGCTCGTCTTCGGACGACGCAGGAACAGCTGACCGACGTGCCATTCGCCGAGACGGTCGCGTTCGATCGCGACGTCCTCGATGACAGCGGATCCCGACCCGTCGCGCAGGTGGACACGCCGTCCGATCAATTCGGTCATGACGCGGACTTCGCCGCCGCGCTGCTCGAAGCGGCGCACGTTGATGAGGCCGGTCGTGATGACCTGCCCGCTCGCGATGGAGGTGACCCGTCCGATGGAGAGGAAGACGTTGCGTCTGCCGGGGATTTCGACGACGAGCCCCACGACTCGCGGCGGGTCGTCCTTCCGATAGATGACGACCACGTCGCGGACCCGCCCCAGGCGGTCGCCCGAGGGGTCGAAAACGGCGCACCCGGTCAGGCGCGCGACGAACACCCGCTGCGTACTCACCTGATCAGCGTAGTCGGCGTATCCGTCGTGCTTCCTGCGCAGACCCAAAGGCCCGCGTGCGAGACTGAGGCCATGAGCATGATGGGCGGAGCCCCCAAGGAACACGGCGCAACGGTCGCGGAGTACACGTCGTACGAAGCAGCGCAGAAGGCGGTGTCGACGCTGATCACGTCCGACGTCCCCGCGCAGGACATCGCGATCGTCGGGCGCGGCCTGCGATCCGTCGAGCGCGTCACCGGACGGCTCGGCTACGCGACGGCCGCCCGGTCAGGAGCGATCAACGGCGTCCTGCTCGGCCTCCTGTTCGCGGCCATCTTCGTTCTCGGAAGCCCTGGCGCCGTCCTGCAGCTGTTCGTCGGAGTGATGCTCGTCGGTATCGCGCTCGGCATGCTCCTCAGCATCATCAGCTACTCGATCCTCCGTCGTCGCCGCGACTTCACCTCGGTGACGCAGGTGATCGCGGACCACTATGACGTCACCGTCCTGCCGCGCAGCATCGGCCGTGCCACGCAACTGCTCGGTGCTTCCGGCGCGCCGGCAGCCCCTCCTGCACCGCCCGCCGATCTCTCGGCCCCGCCGCGCTACGGCGAACGCGTCGATCCGGGCACGCCCATCCCGCAGTCGGGCGAGCGGGTCGATCCCGCGCCGGCTCCCGCCGCGGGCGAGCGCGTGGACCCCGCCGCTCCGCCCCAGTACGGCGAGCGAGTCGACCCCGCTCCGGCACCGCCCGCGACGCCGCCGCAAGAGGGTGACGCCCCCGCCGCGCCGCCCGTTCCCGACGCGCCGCGATGATTCCGGTCGCCCTGCCTTCGGGCGGGGTGGAACTCGACGCCTGGATCGATGAGGCGCCCGATCCGATCGCCGTGATCGGACTCGCTCACGGTGCCGGTGCGGGACACGAGCACCCGTTCCTCGTCGGCGTCGCGCAGGCGTGGGCGGCCGCGGGGTTCACGACGGTTCGTTTCGACTTCCCGTATCGGCACGCCGGTCGACGGATTCCGGGCCCCGCCGCCCACGCCATCGAGACCTGGGCCGCGGTGGAAGCCTTCTGCCGCGCGGTGGCCCCCGGCATCCCGTTCTCGGCGGCCGGTAAGTCCTACGGGGGACGGATGGCGTCGATGGCGGCGGCGGAGGAACGCATCGCGCCCGACGCGCTCGTGTACCTCGGGTACCCGCTGCACCCGCCCGGACGCCCCGAGAACGCGCGCACGGCGCACCTCCCCGCGGTGACGGCGCCGCAACTGTTCCTCGCCGGCACGAAGGATCCCTTCCTGCAGCCCCTCGACGACCTCGCGGCTGCCGTGGCCTCGTGCCGAACCGCCGAGGTCGTGTGGTTCGACGGCGGCGGGCACTCGTTCGACGTGGCAGGCCGGAAGCTCCCCGCCGATCAGGTGGGCGAGGCGACGGCGCGCGCCGCGGTGCCCTGGCTGGTCGAGCGGCTTCAGCGCCCTGCCGCGTAGCCCTGCAGGCCGCGGGGGTTGGCTGCGCCCCACAGGATGCCGGTGCTCCGATCAACTCCCACCGCCGAGAGACGGCCGAGCGACCAGTCCCCGACGCGCGTGACGTGATGGCCGCGCTCGGCGAGGCCCTGCAGGACGGCGTCGCCGAGCCGGTTCTCGGCCACGACTCCGGTGGGGTCCCACGTACGGGGCCAGAAGGAGTCCACCATCGCGGTGGTGTGGAGGGTCGGGGCGTCGATCGCCTGTTGTGCCGTGTAGCCGCCGACGAGCATCCGGAGGAGCATCGGCAACTGCCACTGATCTTGCTGGTCGCCGCCGGGGGTGCCCATCGCGATGCGCGTGTTCCCGTCGTGGACGAGCGTCGGGGACAGTGTCGTCCGAGGCCGGCGACCCGGGCGGAGCGCTGCCGGTGATGCTTCGTCGAGCCAGCACATCTGCAGGCGGGTACCGAGACAGAAGCCGAGCGACGGGATCGTGGGGGAGGACTGCAACCAACCACCCGAGGGCGTGACCGAGACCACGTTCCCCCACCGGTCGACGACGTCGATGTGACACGTGTCGCCCCGGGTCTCGCCCGTGCGCGCGACCGTCGGCTCGCCGGTCCCCGCGGCGCTGCCGCCATCCCGCCGGAGCGGGGGATGCCAGGGCTCTGCCTCCTCGAGCCGGATGGGGCGCCACTCGGAGGACGCGCGGTCTCCGATCGCTCCTCGCCGCGCGGCGACGACGGCGTCGGCGAGGAGGGGCGCAGCATCCGCACCGTCACCGAAGTAGGCGTCGCGGTCGGCGAGGACGAGCTTGAGGACCTCGATGACCGTGTGCGCCCCCGAAGCGGTCGACGGGTCCAGCAGGTCGTCGGGGAGGGGGTCGAGGATGCGGAGCGCCTCGAGGAGCGCCGGGCCTTGGGACCAGGCATCCGCTTTGAAGACCGTGCGGCCGCGGAACGTCGCCGACAGCGGGTGCTCGTAGGCGGCGGGAGCGGCGAGGAGGTCATCGGCGCGGATGACGGCGGCATGGTCGGTCCCGCTGGAATGCCGGTGCGGCCGTGCGAGGAAGTCGCACGCATCCGCGAGGAGGCGACGCCACTCGGTGCGTGCGGCGTCGATTCCGACTGCGCGGTCCGCGATGCCGTCCGACGCGGCGGCGACGCGGCGGAGCACGTCGGCGTACGCGGGATTGCGGTGCAACCCGCCGGCGAGCGGCACTCCGCCGTCCGCGAGCCACAGCTCCGCCGACGACGGCCAGTGGTCCCGGAACAGCTCGGCGACGCGGCTGATCGTGGCAGCCGCGGCCGGGAGAAGCGGATGCCCGTGCTCGGCGTACTCGATCGCGTAGGACAGCACGTCGCTCACCGCCCAGGTGCCGTGATCGCGGAGGAGCAGCAGCCAGGCGTCGACCGCCGCCGGGACCGCCGCCGCGAGGCCGCCGGCACCCGGGACGAGGTCGAGACCCTCCCGCTGGAAGTGCGCGATCGTGGCGCCGGCGGGAGCAGCGCCCTGCCCCATGAGGACCGTCGGGGTCTCGGCATCCGTCGGCTGGAAGAGGCCGACCAGGTCGCCGCCGGGACCGTTCAGGTGCGGTTCGACGAGGTGCAGGACGAATCCGCCCGCGCAGGCGGCGTCGAAAGCGTTGCCACCGCGTTCGAGGACCGCCTGCGCGACGGCTGTCGCCGTGGCATGGGTCGACGCAGCCATGCCGAACGTCCCCGTCAGTTGGGGGCGAGTCGTGAAGGCCGGTGGCGGCGTGTATCCGGGCGAGGTCATCGACACGCGATCAGGAGCGGGCGCGCGCGATCCAGGCCTCGATCTCGTCCGCCGTCCGCGGGATGTGCGCCGACAGGTTCACGGGGCCGTCCTCGGTCATGAGGATGTCGTCCTCGATGCGCACACCGATGCCGCGGTACTCCTCGGGGACGGTGAGGTCGTCGATCTGGAAGTAGAGGCCGGGTTCGATCGTGAACACCATGCCCGCCTCGAGCTCGCCGTCGTAGTACATCTCCCGTCGGGCCTGAGCGCAGTCGTGCACGTCGATGCCGAGGTGGTGGCTCGTGCCGTGCACCATGTACCGGCGGTGCTGACCACCGCGGTCGGCGTCGAGAGCGTCTTCGGCCGTGACCGGGAGAAGACCCCACTCGGCAGTCCGGGCGGCGATGACCTCCATCGCGGCTTCGTGCACCGCGCGGAACTTCACCCCGGGGCGTGCGACCGCGAACGCGGCGTCCGCGGCTTCGCGGACGGTCTCGTAGATGCGGCGCTGCACGGGGGAGAACGTGCCCGAGACGGGGAGGGTCCGTGTGATGTCGGCGGTGTAGAGGCTGTCCACTTCGACGCCCGCATCAATCAGGACGAGGTCGCCCGGGACGACGGCGCCGTCGTTGCGCGTCCAATGCAGGTAGCAGGCGTGCGGACCGGACGCGGCGATCGTGTCATAGCCTTCGCCGTTGCCATCGGTGCGCGCCCGGAGGTGGAAGACGCCCTCGATGGCACGCTCCCCCCGGGGGGTGTCGATGATGCGGGGGAGTTCGGCGACGATGTCGTCGAAGCCACGACCGGTGGCCTCGACCGCGAGGCGCAGCTGGGCGATCTCGTACGGGTCCTTCACGAGGCGAAGCTCCGACACGAACCGCGTGAGGGCATCGTCCTCGTCGACCGTGAGGTCGTCGTCCGTGGTCGTGAAGGTATCGATGTGCGCGGTTCGGAGGCCGAGGTCGGCGGCGACGCCCTCGAGCGACGGCCGGGGGCCGATCCAGAACTCGCCGATCGTGGCATCCGCGTAGAACTCCGTCGTCGTCCGGTCGGCGCGCTCACGGAGGTGCAGGGTGATCTCGTGTCCGCCGTCGATGGGCTCGAAGACCAGCACGGAGTCGGGGACGGCGTCCGCACCCCACCCGGTCAGGTGGGAGAACGCGGAGTGCGCACGGAACGGGTAGTCGGTGTCATTCGAGCGCTGCTTGAACGACCCTGCGGGGATGACCAGACGTGCGCCGGGGAACGCAGCCGAGAGGGCCGCGCGGCGAGCGGCCGCGTACGGGGCCTCCGGGCGCTGCGGCGGGAGGGATTCGGGCCGCTCGGCCCATCCGGTCGAGATCGACTCGAGGAAGCCGGCGGGGAAGGGCTGCTTGCGGTTCGTGGTCGCTGCAGTCGGGGTCTCGGTGATCTCCTGGGCGAGGGTGTCGCGCTCATCGGTGGTCATCGTCCCAGTCTGGCACCCACCGTCGGAGACGTCAGCCCACCGGCTCCAACTGGACGATGACCGGGCGATGATCGCCGCCGGATCCGTCGAGCGAGGTCACGACGACCGACCCGGTCGCGCGCCAGGCATCCGTCGTCATGACATGGTCGATAGGAGTCCCCAGGAGGGCCGGCCACGCGGTGTCCCACGTGCCCACACCACCGTTGCCGGTGACGGATGCCGCATCGTGACAGCGACCGAGGGTGCCTCCGTCGGTGCCCAGCCGGCTCATGTGGTCGACCGTCGCGTTGAAGTCTCCGGCCATGATGACGTTCGCACTCGCGCACTGATCGGCGATCCACCGGAGGTCGCTCCGCCAGTGGTCCATGTCGTTCTGCCGCGGCGCGACGGCGTGGACGGCGACGACCGTCGGTCCGCTGCCGTTGACGGGCATCGCGACGACACTCGGCACGACCGAGGTGTTCTTGGTGCCCGCAGAGTCGGATTCCACGACGGCGTAGTCGCCGAGATCGGGGGAGATGAGGAGCGTCGTGTACGTGGCATCCCACCCCTGATAGTTCTCCTCGTGCACCCACATGGGGTTACCGCGTTCGCGCATGGCGACGGCGATCGCCTTGCCGGTCGTGTCGGTCGTCTCGGGGAGGGCGACGATGTCGACGTCCATCGCGATGGCGGTCGTCACGATCGCGTCGACATCGGTGGCCGCACCCGCCGTGTTCCACGTCATGACGCGCACGCTGTCAGCGGTCGGTTCGGGCAGGCCCGAGGTGCCGAGACCGCGGAAGACGAGGATGCCGACGTTCGCCGCGCAGGCGAGGATTCCGATCATCGCGATGCCGGCGCCGAAGCCGCGAATGCGTCGTCCGAGGCAGAGGAGCAGCCCGACGAGGGCGACCACGGCGAAGCCGACGGCCATGACCGGACGCAGGGAGACGAGTTGAGCGATCGGGAACGTCTGCTCGAGTCGGAAGAACTGCGGCCACGTGAGGATCGCGGCACCGATGGCGGCGGCGATCGTGATGAGGATCCCCGTCAGTCGCAGCACATCACGACACTAGGCGGGGAGGCTGGGGAGTTTCTGCGCGCGGTACGCTCGTGACCATGTCCGCAGGGTCCTCCGCTCCATCGGCCCCGTTCGGGCCCGGTGACCTGCACCTGCACTCGGACCACTCCGACGGCACTGAGCCGCCCGCCGCCGTCATGGCCGCAGCGCATCGCCACGGCATCCGGACCGCCGCTCTCACCGATCACGACACGACGTCGGGCTGGGCAGAAGCCGCGGAGGCCGCCGTCTCGCTCGGGATGTCCTTTCTCCCGGGCATGGAACTCTCGGCGCGCCACGAGTGGCGGAGCGTGCACGTGCTCGCCTACCTCGTCGACCCGGACGACGCGGGCCTCCGGGCGCTCACCGATCGCATCCGCTCGTCCCGTCTGACGCGCGCACGCACGATGGCCGATCGCATCGGCCGTGACTACGACCTCACGTGGGAGGACATCGAGGAGCAGACCGCGGAGGGGGCGACGGTGGGTCGTCCCCACATCGCCGATGCTCTCATCGCTCGAGGTCACGTGCGAGATCGCGGCGAGGCGTTCGGCGGCATCCTCTCACCGGCAAGCGACTACTACGTCGCGCTCTATGCACCCGACCCGGTCACCGCCGTCGCGGCCGTCGCGAGAGCGGGCGGGGTGCCGGTGATCGCGCATCCCGCAGGGCGCGCGGGGCTCCTTCCCGCTCGCATCGTCCGCGCGATGCTCGACGCGGGCCTTGCCGGTTTCGAACTTGGCCACCGCGAGAACGTCGAACCAGCGCTCGGCGAGCTGCGCCGGCTGGTCGCAGAACGCGACCTGATCGCTACCGGGTCGAGCGATTACCACGGACGCGGAAAGCCCAACATCCCGGGTGAGAACACCACGTCCGAGGAGACGATCGCGAGGATCGTCTCCCTCGGGACGGGAAGTTCGCTCGTCACGCCGTAGCGCGACGCGCGGGGTCAGGCTCCGGCGACGGGAGCTCCGGCACCCGAACCGCCGCGGCGGCGACGGCGGCGACGTGCCGGAGCGGGCTTGCCGTCGTGGTGCTCCTTGCCGGCTCCGTCGTGAGTGCCCGCGCCGTCGACCGCGCGGTCCGTCGCGCCCGCCGACGAGTCGGTGGATGCGGATGCCGTCGCTGCCGAGTCCTCCGTGAAGGTCGAGCCGACCTTGGCGTCGTCCGCGCCGGTGCGGCGGCGACGGCGACGGCGAGTACCGGCATCCGTCGACTCCTCGGCAGCGGCATCTGCCGCGCGGGCGGGCGCGGCCGACGAGCGGGCGGGCGCAGCCTTGGGGGCCGCCGTGATCCGCCCCTTCGTGCCGACGGGGATGTTCAGCTCCTCGAACAGGTGCGGGCTCGACGAGTACGTCTCGAGGGGCTCGGGCTGGCCGAACTCGAGTGCGCGGTTGATGAGTGCCCACTTGTGGAGGTCGTCCCAGTCGACGAACGTCACGGCGATACCGGTCTTGCCGGCGCGGCCCGTGCGGCCGGCGCGGTGGAGGTAGGTCTGGTCGTCGTCGGGGATCGTGTGGTTGATGACGTGGGTGACGTCGTCGACGTCGATGCCGCGTGCGGCGACGTCGGTCGCGATGAGCACGTCGCGCTTGCCGGCCTTGAAGGCCGCCATCGACCGCTCGCGGGCTTCCTGGCTCATGTCGCCGTGCACGGCTCCCGCGCTGAACCCGCGGTCGCTCAGTTCGTCGACGAGACGCTGCGCCGCGCGCTTGGTGCGCGTGAAGATGACGGTCTTGCCGCGGCCCTCGGCCTGCAGGATGCGGGCGATCACCTCGTCCTTGTCGAGCGAGTGCGCGCGGAAGACGAGGTGCTTGATGTTCGCCTGCGTGAGGCCCTCATCGGGGTCGCTCGCGCGGATGTGGATCGGGTTCGACATGAACCGGCGGGCCAGGGCGACGATCGGTCCCGGCATGGTCGCCGAGTAGAGCATCGTGTGACGCACGGGAGCGACCTTCTGGAAGATCTTCTCGATGTCGGGGAGGAAGCCGAGGTCGAGCATCTTGTCGGCCTCGTCGAGCACGACCTCGGTCGCGTTCGACAGGTCGAGGAGGCGCTGGTTGTTGAGGTCGATGAGGCGGCCGGGGGTGCCGACGACGATCTGCGCGCCGGCCTTCAGCTGGTCGATCTGGCCCTCGTAGGCCTTGCCGCCGTAGATGGCGACGACGCTCGTCGCGCGACCCGAGGTCAGCATGTCCATGTCCTCGTAGACCTGGACGGCGAGCTCGCGCGTGGGGACGACGATGAGAGCCTTGACACCCGGCTCGGGGTTCAGACCCAGTCGCTGGACAACGGGGATGCCGAAGCCGAAAGTCTTGCCGGTGCCGGTCTTCGCCTGGCCGATGATGTCCTGGCCCGGAAGGCCCAGCGGAATCGTCTGCTCCTGGATCGGGAAGGTGTCGACGATGCCCTTGGCGGCGAGGGTGTCGACGATGTCCTGGTCGACGCCGAGGTCTGCGAACGTGGTCATGTAATTCCGTGCCTGTCTGGCGGTGAGATGCCGCCGGGATGAGGGTCCACGCCCTTCACTCAGCCACAGGCGCGGGGTCCCGATCCGACGCCGGGACGGATCCACCCTACCGGAGGGGTGCCGGAAGCCCCGTAGGCTGGCCCCGTGGTGAGGTGGTTCTGGCAACGACGGCGACCCCCCGGGCGCATACTCCGGCTGCGGTCCCGTGATGAGGCGAGCGATGTCCGTCGCGTCGATTTCCAGCAGCTCGCCCCCGACGTCACGACGTACCTCGGGCAGGCTGCCTACCTCCAGCTCGGATACGCCGAGACGTTGAGTTCCGTCATCGAACGGAGCCCGGAGCTCGCCCACAAGGAGTCCCTGTCACGCGCGGCCGGCGCGGCGCTGTTCAAGCATCAGGCGCTCGTGGCCCTCATCCGCGACCGCGGTCAGGACCCGCTGGAGCTCATGCTGCCGTTCCGCGAGCCTCTCGATGCGTTCCGTCAGGCGACCCACGGCATCCGTCCGTTGGAGACCATGCTGACCGTGCATGTGACGGCCGGCATGCTCGACGACTTCTATCTGTCGCTGTCGGGCAGCTACGGCGAGACCGGTCGTCGCGCTGCCGGCATCCTGCGAGCGGATGCCGACCGTTCGCCGCTCGTGGCGATCATCACCGACGCCATCTCAGCGGATGCCGAGATGCGCTCGCTTCTCAGCCTGTGGGGCCGGCGACTCGTCGGGGACACTCTGCTGGTGGCTCGCGGCGCTCTCCGCCCGAACACGATGGAACGCCCCGGAGCTCTCGACCGGGACGACGAGAAGCAGGTCGAACCGGTGTTCACCCAGTTGCTCGGCGCCCACTCGCGTCGAATGACGAGCATCGGGCTCGACGCCTGAAGCGACGCGCGGTCGCGTCAGGCGATCCCGAGTTCGGTGCGCGTGCGAGCGTCGCGTGCCTGTCGCAGTCGCGACAGGGCGACGACGGCGACCGGCGTCAGCACGAGCGGAACGCCGATGCTCGCGAGCCAGATGGTCGGCTCCGCCGGTGCGGATCCCGCCCACGTCAGGGCAGTCCAGGTCGCGGTCCCGAGGATGCTCCCCAGGATCGGGCCCACGGCGACTCCGCGAAGGGATCTCAACGGAAGCGCGAAATGCGCTGCCGCCCCGATGATCGCTCCGAAGACGAGCGCCAGGACGACGAGCATGTCAGGCGACGAAGCCCACGCGGCGGGACTGGTCGGTGCCGACCTCGACGAAGGTGATGCCGGCGGTGGGGATCAGGTAGGTCGCGCCCTTGGCGTCCGCGAGGGTGACGTAGTTCGCGCCGTTGTCGAGCGCGGTGACGATCGTCTGCTTCACGGCCTCGGCCGTCTCGTTCGAGTCGAAGCTGAGCTCGCGCGAGTTCGCGATGCCGATGCGGATCTCCACGGTGATGCCTGCCTTTCCCGGCCCGGGTCTCCGGGCGCTTCTCGAGCCTACGACACCCGTCCCGGCGGGGACGCGGCGGCCCGAACGCTCTCGGCGAACGTCGGCGAATCCGACGCGCGGGGCCGAGGGCGTACGTCGGGTGTCGGCGGCGCCGATTAGCGTGGAGCGCATGCCTGCCGTGCCTTTCCGTCCCGATCCGGCGCAGGAGGCGGTGGTCGCGTTGCCCGCGGACGCGTCGGGCGTCGTCATCGGGGCTCCGGGGTCGGGGAAGACGGCGACTCTGGTCCGCCGCGTCGTCGCTCTCGTCGACGCCGGGATGCCGCCCGAGCAGCTGCTGGTGCTCACGCCGACGCGAACGGCGGCGACCGCCCTCCGGGACCGCCTCGCGGTCGGGGTCGGCGTCGCCACGAGCGGTCCGCTGGCGAGGTCCGTGGCCGCCTTCGCCTACCAGGTCGTCCGCGCTCACGCCGTCCACCGCGGCGAGGAGCCGCCGCAGCTGCTCACCGGACCGGACGAGGACCGGATCATCGGCGACCTGCTCGCGGGCGACGCGGAGGACGAGCAGGACGCCCCCTCCCGCTGGCCCGAGTGGCTGCCCGCCGACATCCGTTCCAGTGCCGGTCTTCGCGCCGAGATCCGCGCCTTCCTCGCCGAGATGACGACCCTCGGCATCGAGCCGGAACACCTCGCTGAGCGTGCAGCGGCGACGGACCGGCCGGTGTGGGCGTCGCTCGCCTCGTTCGCGCGCGAGTACCGGTCGGTCCGTGCGCGGATGCGCGGCGCGCACCGCGACGCGGCGGGGCTCGTCCGCGAAGCGGTCGGTCTCCTCCGCGACGCCCCGGCCGGCTCGCCGGCACTCGGGGCGGTCGCGGGGCTCCGCGCGATCCTCGTCGACGATGCGCAGGAGGTGACGCTCGGGGGAGTCGAGTTGCTCGAGGCCTGTCGGATGCGGGGCATCGCCGTACTCGCCTTCGGTGACCCCGACGTCGGTTCGGGCTCGTTCCGCGGCGCGCGCCCGGAGAACTTCGCCCGTCTCGCCACGACGACGCACGTCCTCGATCGCGTCCACCGCGGCACCGCTGCGCAACGGGACCTCACGGCCCAGGTCACGTCGCGCATCGGGGCGGCGGGACTGGTCGCGCACCGGCATCCCCCTGTCGGCGCCGAGGGGGATGAGAGCGTGCGGACCTTCACGCTCCGCTCGGGCGCCGAGGAGTTCGACCTCATTGCGCGTCTCCTGCGCGAGCGCCACGTGCACGACGCGATCCCGTGGGAGGAGTGCGCCGTCATCGCCCACGACTCCCGCCAGGTCACGGCGCTCGAGGCCGAGCTGTCCGCCCGCGATGTCCCGACCGCGGCGGTCGGACCCGCGCGCGCTCTCGCGGAGACGCTGATCGTCCGGGAACTCCTCCGCGCCGTGGATCTCGCGGCGGTGGCTGCGGACGCGCGCACGGACGACGACGTGCTCGATGTGCTCGTCGGAGGTGGGCTCGATCCCGTGGAGCTGCGGCGATTGCGCGCGGCGCTGAGGCACGCGGAGCTCCGCGCGGGTGGGGAGCGCTCCGCCCGCGAGCTCCTCGCGTCCGGGGTGCGGCATCCCGTCGAGCTCGACGTCGTCGACACTCCGGAAGCGCGCCGCGCCGCGCGCCTCGCCCGCACCCTGGCGGAGGTCGGAGAGCAACTGCAGACCGGGGCGACCGCGCACGAGCTGCTCTGGACCGTGTGGGAGCAACGGGGGCTCGAACGGCAGCTGCGGACCCTCGCCGACGGTCAGGGGCCGTTGGCCGATCAGGCACGTCGCGACCTCGACGCCGTCGTCGCCCTCTTCGAGGCGGCGAAGCGCCACGGGGAGCGGGAAGACGGGACCGCGCCGATCGACTATCTGCGCGCGCTGCTGCACTCCGCCGTCGCCGAGGATCGCCTGCGCACCGGTGCAGTCGCCAGCGGGGTTCAGATCTCCACCCCGGCAGCCGCTCTCGGCCTCGAGTTCGACACCGTCATCGTCGCCGGCGTCCAAGACGGGGTCTGGCCGAATCTGCGCCTGCGGGGGAGCCTCCTCGAGACGTCGCGACTGGCTGAGGAGGACACGGATCTCGACACCGCGGACCGGCGCCGCGCCGTGCTGTACGACGAACTGCGACTCTTCGCACGAGCCGTCTCGCGAGCCCGATCACGGCTCATCGTGACGGCAGTGGACGACGATGACTCCGGGCCGAGCGTTCTGTTCGAGTTGCTGCCCCCGGCGTCGCCTGCGCCGCGGTCGGCAGAACACCCCCTGACGCTGCGCGGTCTCGTCGCCAGCCACCGGCGCCGCCTGACGGATCCGCGCGCGACCGAATCAGAACGGAGCGAAGCGGCTGCGCAGCTCGCGCTCCTCGCGGCGGCGGGGGTGCCCGGAGCCGATCCCGACCACTGGTACGGCCTCGCCGAGCCGACGTCGACGGCCCCGATTCGAGACGTCGATGCGGCACCGCTGCGCATCTCGCCGTCGCGTATCCACGCGCTCGAGCAGTGCCAGCTCGATTGGGTGATCGGCGACCTCGGAGGCGATCCGGGAACGGCCGTGGCGGGTCTCGGTACGCTCCTCCACGCCGCACTCGAGCACGCCGAGGCAGGGGACGCGGAGACGCTGTGGTCCTTGGTGGAGGACGGCTGGTCGCAGCTCGAGTTCGAGGCAGCCTGGATCGATGAGGCCGAACGGCGCCGCGCCCGCGACTTGGTCACCCGATTGGCCGCCTACCTGCGCGACGCCGAGCGTGACGGCACCACCCTGGTCAGCGCGGAACCGCACTTCGAGGTCCCCCTTCCGGTGGCGGATGCCGCGCATCCCGCCATCCTCTCCGGCTACATCGACCGCGTGGAACGCACCCGTGATGGGCGCATCGTCATCGTCGATCTCAAGACGGGACGGAGCGAGGCCACGGGCGACCGCGCCGCTGCCGACAATCCGCAGCTCGCTGCTTACCAGCTCGCCTTCGAGCGCGGGGCGATCCCGGAGGTCGCGGGCGCGGAAGCGGGCGGGGCGAAGCTCCTCGTGCTCAAGGGAACCCGGAACGCGCCATACGCGGAGCCCCGCCAGGAGCCTTTCGACGACGACACCCGCGCGGCATTCCTCGGCCGGGTCGACGACGCGGTCCGCGTGATGCGGGGCACGTCGTTCGTCGCGCCGTTCGAGGAGCACTGTCGCGACGACCACACCCGCGGACTGTGTCGCATCCACACGATCGGCCCGGTGAGTTCCGCGTGAGCGCGTCGTTGATGAGCCCCGAGACGGTCGCCGCCGCTCTCGGCCAATTCCCCCCGACGCCGGAGCAGTCGGCCGTCATCTCCGCCCCGCTGTCGCCGGCGCTCGTCGTCGCCGGCGCCGGCAGCGGCAAGACCGAGACCATGGCGGGTCGCGTCGTCTGGCTCGTCGCCAACGGCCTCGTCCGTCGCGACGAGGTGCTCGGCCTCACCTTCACCCGGAAGGCCGCGGGGGAGCTGGCCGAACGCATCGGTTCCCGGCTGCGTCGTCTGGCGGAGTTCGAGCGGCGCGGGCTGCTCCCGCGCCTGGAACAGCTGCACGCGGACGGGCGGCTCGCCGTCTTCGGTGAGCTCGAGCGTGCCGGGGCGCCCGAGGCGTCCCGTCGCGCTGCGCTCGACGCCCTCGCCCCGGAGCCGGCATCGCCCGAGCCCGGCGATGCACTGCTGGAGCGCCCCGCGGTCTCGACCTACAACAGCTTCGCCGACGCGATCGTGCGCGAGAATGCGGTGCGTATCGGCCGCGACGCCGAGGCGGTCGTGCTGAGCGAGTCGGCGGCGTGGCTCCTCATGCGGCAGGTGGTCCTGTCCTCCGACGATCCCCGCCTGCCGGATCGCCCCGAGCGGCCGTCGACGATCATCGATGCGGCGCTCCGGGTCGCGCGCGACAGCGTCGACAATCTCGTCGACCTCGATGACCTCGACGAGTTCGCGAACGGATTCCAGGACGTCCTGGAACGTCCGAGTCAGCGGGCGGCGACGACCGTGTACGCCGACGTGCGGACCGCAGCGGAGAAGGTCTCCGGGCTGTCCGTGCTCACAGCGCTCGCCCGTACCTACGAGGCGGAGAAGCGTCGACGCGGTCTTCTCGACTTCTCCGATCAGGTCGCCGGCGCTCTCCAGGTGGTCCGCGCCCATCCCGCCGTCGCCGACGAACTCCGGGATCGCTACCGGGTCGTGCTTCTCGACGAGTATCAGGACACCTCCGTCGTGCAGACGGATCTGCTGGCCATGCTCTTCCGCGGGACAGCCGTGATGGCGGTCGGCGACCCGCACCAGTCGATCTACGGCTGGCGCGGCGCGAGCGCGGGAAACCTCGGCGACTTCGCCCGATCCTTCGATCCGGATGCCGGCGCCCGCACGTACTCGCTGCTCACCAGTTGGCGAAACGGCGTCGACGTCCTCCGGGCCGCGGGAGCGGTCCTCGAGCCGCTCGACGCACCCGTCGACGTCGGGACGCTTCGCCCTCGTGAGGGAGCCCCGAGAGGCAGAGTCGACATCGTCGTCGAGGCCGACGTCGACGCCGAGGCCGACGCGGTGGCCGAGTGGTTCCGGAATGTCCGCGACGAGCGTCACGGGAGTGGACGCTCGACGACGGCGGCCGTGCTCGTGCGCAGCAAGAAGCACATGCTCCGGTTCGCGGACGCACTGGGACGCCGCGGCATCCCTCATCGCATCCTCGGACTCGGGGGCCTCCTCTCGACGCCCGAAGTGGTCGATGTCGTCTCGGCGCTCCGCGTGATCAGCGATCCCAGGGCCGGGTCAGCGCTCATCCGCTTGCTGGCAGGACCACGCTGGGCGATCGGGCTCGCGGACCTGCGGGAGCTGGCTCAGGTCGCCGCCCGCCTCGTCCGTCACGACACCGCGCTGCAGCCCCTGGCCCCGGAGCTCGCCGAGACGATCCGCTCATCGGCGGGAGACGAGGGCGGTTCACTCGTCGCCGCGCTCGACTTCGTCGCCCGCCAGAAGCCCGACCACGGCTGGCTGTCGGGGTTCACTCCCGTCGCGCGCGAGCGACTCCGCGAGGCGGGCGCCGTGTTCGCGGGGCTCCGACGAGCCGCCGGCCTCCCGATCCCCGAACTCGTTCGGCTGGTCGAGAACGAACTGCGCCTCGACATCGAGCTCGCGGCGAACGAATCGCGCGGACCGGCACGGACGGCATCCGATCAGCTCCGCGCGTTCATCGACGAGCTGCACGGATTCCTGCAGACCGACGAGCGCGGGTCGTTGCCGAGCCTGCTCGCGTGGCTCGACAGAGCCGAGCGCGTCGACGAGTTCGCACCGCGGACCGAACCGCCCGAAGCCGACGTCGTGCAGATCCTCACGATCCACGGCTCCAAGGGTCTCGAGTGGGATGCCGTCGCCGTGGTCCGTGGCGTCGAGGAGGAGCTTCCGGCCCGTCTTCAGGACTCGAAGGGGTGGCTCGGATTCGGCGTGCTGCCCTACTCGTTCCGGGGCGACCGGGAGTGGTTGCCCGAGCTGCGGTGGCGCGCTCACGACGCGCCGACGCAGCAGGATCTCAAGGCCGCCCTCGCCTCCTTCAGCGAGGGCATCCGCGAGCGCCATCTCGCCGAGGAACGTCGGCTCGCCTACGTCGCCGTCACGCGCGCTCGCGAGCATCTGCTGATCTCCGCGTCGCCCTGGGCCGGCACCAAGAAGCCCCGGGAGGTGAGTCGGTTCGTCCGCGAGATCGCCGACACCCTCGAGATATCGCTCCCCGAGACGGATGCCACCGAGAACCCCTACGAGGGCGCCCGGGCGACGCTCGATTGGCCGATCGACCCGCTCGGGTCGCGGGGCGTGCGGGTCCGGGATGCCGCAGCCCGAGTGCGCACGGCGATGGCCGCACCGCCGGCGACGCCCACGCGGGACCTCGAGCTCCTGCTCGCCGAACGGGCAGCCCGAGCGGCGGGCCGCGAGCGGATCGCGCCCACCCGCATTCCCGCATCACGCTTCAAGGACTTCGTGGCCGACTATGACGCTGCGGCGACCGCGGTCGCCCGTCCGCTCCCCGAACGTCCCTACCGGCAGACGCGGCTGGGGACGCTCTTCCACGCGTGGGTGGAGCAGCGCTCCGGTCTCGTCGGTCGGGCGCGCTCGGCTGACGACGTGCTGTGGGACGACGACGAGTCGACCGCCCTGTCACCTGCCGACGCGGATGCGCTCGACACGCTGCGTGACGTTTTCCTCGCGTCCGAGTGGGGGCCGCTCCAGCCGATCGAGGTCGAGACCGAGATCGATTTCGTCGACCCCGACGCGCTCGGCGACGGTCGCCCGCACATCGTCATCTGCAAGCTCGACGCCGTCTATCGTCGCGGAGATCGCATCGAGATCGTGGACTGGAAGACCGGTCGTCCGCCGCGCACGTCGTCGGAGCGAACCGAGCGGATGCTGCAGCTCGAGCTGTACCGTCGGGCGTACCACGCGAAGCACGGCGTACCGATGGACCAGATCGACGTCGTCCTGTTCTACGTCGCCGACGGCCTCGTGCTCCGCGCCTGACGGAGCAGGGCGGTCAGGCCGTTCCGGTCCAGCGGCGCAACGCGTTCTTCGCGGCGTCGTCGGGGTCGTTCTCCTCCGGTGGAGCCTCGTCGGTTCCCGGCCAGTCGCTGAACTCGAGGGGCTCGGTTTCCTGATCGGTGACGGATGCCGCGGGTTCGGCGGGAGTGTCGTCCTCGTAGCCGTCGAGCATGCCGGGGTCGTACGCGTCCGTCTGCATCGACGTGTCGACTGCGCCGGTGGTTCCCGCAGACACGCGTCCGAACGCGGCGATGGCCTCGTCGACACTCACGGTGCCGGAGCCGACGGGAGCCTCGTCTCTGACGCTCTCGTCGAGCGATTCGAGGAGGGCGACGGCATCCGTCAGCACGGAATCCGACCCGGACTCGTGACCGTGGACGAGCCATTTGGCGAACTCGAGTTCGGCGTGCAGGCGCGCGCGCTCGGCGAGCATCGTGTCGGGGGAGCGGCCGGTGGCCGCGGCGTACGCGACGACGACGTCGCCGGCGGCGTCGGGAGCGCTGGCGATCCAGCGGAGGTCCTCAGCCGGGTCGCCGATGCTCAGCCCGGTCCAGGTCAGCAGACCCGTGACGGTGGGGACGCCGTCGGCGTCCGTCAGGAGGAAGGCGGCGGGGTCCACACCCCCGAGGATGACGGTGGGCTCCATGTTCCAGAGGCCGTCGAGCGCGATCGCCCGACTCCACCGGCGGAGGAGGCCGAACGGCAGGCGCCCCGTCGACTCCGCGCGATCGAGAAGGCGCTCGGTGTCGGCGCGCACCTGCGCGGCGGTTCGAGACGGCAGACCCGCGCCCTGGACGACGGACGTCGGCAGGTCGTGGATGGCCGCGACCGCGGCCGCGATGGCCGTCGCGACACCTCGCCCCGGCGGGATCTGAGCGGCGTCGACGCGGTATCCGGGGAGGTAGGTCTGCACGCGCGCCGTGCGGCCGTCGATCCGGGACTGCCCGAGGTTCTCCGGTGCGCGGAACGGGATCATCGCACGGACCCCCGCCGTCAGGGCGGCCAGAGCCGCCGCTTCCCGGGCGGCATCCGCTTCGGCCTCGTCGCTCTCCGGAACTCGGACGATCAGGCGAGTGTCGTCGTCGAGGTGGAGCAGGGCGGTGTCGTAGCGGCCTGCGAGCCCTTCGCTCAGCGGTGCGGCGCCGGTGATGCTCGTCTGCACGCCCGTCGCCTGCGAGAGAGCTGCCGTGGCGGCCGCGGCTAGAGTGAGAGGAGAGCGTGCCATGCCCCCCAGGGTAGGCGGGGCCAGGCCCCGCGTCCCCACGCCACGCCCGCAAGAGAGGTCCTCGATGACGACGAAGGACGTCCCGCCGCCACTGGCTCGCGCGGTCATCGACCGCGCAGCCGAAGAGCGGCTCGACGAAGGTCTGCTCACCCGCATCCGTGCCGACCGTGACACGCGCGTGCTGCTGCTGCACGGCGATCGCGCGCCGCTCGACGAGCAGCCGGCGGTGCGCTGGCTCGCTCCCGACCAGATCCCCGAGAACGCCGTGTGGGCATTTCTCGGTCGCGACGCCGAGCGCCGCGCCGTCGCGGTCGCCGCGCTCTCGGCGAAGTCCGACGAGCCGGTCGTGGATGCCGCCGGATGGGGAAGCCTCCGGGTCGTCGGCGGCGGCTTCGATCCCGACGAAGCCGGGCGCTTCGTCCAGGGCCTCAGCCTCGGCAGGTGGCTGCTCGACGCGCCGTTCTGCTCTGCGTGCGGTGGGGCGACCGACATCCAGCAGGCCGGGTGGTCGCGGCGATGCGTCGTGTGCGGTCGCCAGCACTTCCCGCGAACCGATCCGGCCGTGATCGTGGCGGTGGCCAGCGCCGACGGCGAACGCCTGCTGCTCGGCCGGAACGCCGCATGGGGCGACATCCCCACGTACTCGACCTTCGCCGGATTCGTCGAGGCGGGCGAGTCGCTCGAGACGACGGTCGAGCGTGAGGTCGCCGAGGAAGCGGGGGTTCGGCTCGACCGGATCGTGTACCGCGGTTCGCAGGCCTGGCCCTACCCGCGCTCGCTCATGCTCGGCTTCACCGCCTCCGCGATCTCCGACGACGAGGCGCGCGCCGACGGCGAGGAGATCCTGGACGTCCGCTGGTTCACGCGAGACGAGATCCGCGATGCGCTGGCCGGGCGCGGCGAGATCCGCCTGCCGGGTCCCGCTTCCATCGCGCGCAGTCTGATCGTTCGTTGGGTGGGGGAGTGAGCACGGACCCGCTCGCCGATCTCGACGACCGCCAACGCGAGGCGGCGAGCACGCTCCGCGGGCACGTGTGCGTGCTCGCGGGAGCGGGAACCGGCAAGACCCGCGTCATCACTCACCGGATCGCCCACGGTGTCGACACCGGCGCCTACTCGCCGCAGCGCGTCATGGCCGTCACCTTCACGACGAAGGCCGCGGGCGAACTCCGCGGCAGGCTCCGTGCCCTCGGCGTCGAGGGGGTCGCCGCACGCACGTTCCATGCGGCCGCCCTCGCCCAGCTCAACTTCTTCTGGCCGCAGGTCGCCCGCGACACGGCGCCCGCGATCGTCGACAGCAAGGTGAGGCTCCTCTCCCACGCGGCCGACGGGATCGGTCTGCGGTTGGATGCGTCCACGCTCCGCGACGTCGCGTCGCAGATCGAATGGCGCAAGGTGACGATGCGGTCGATCGAGGAGTACGCGCAGGTGCGTCCGACCGGCCTCCCCGGCCTGTCGATCGATCCCCTGGTGGGTCTGCAGCGCGCCTACGAGAAGCTGAAGGATGAGCGCCGGCAGCTCGACTTCGAAGACGTGCTTCTCGCCTGCGCCGGGATGATCGAGTCCGAGCCGCGCGTTGCCGCCGCGGTGCACGAGCAGTATCGCCACTTCACGGTCGATGAATATCAGGATGTCTCGCCCGTCCAACATCGGCTTCTCGAACTCTGGCTCGGCGACCGCCGTGATCTGTGCGTCGTGGGCGACGCGAGCCAGACGATCTACTCCTTCGCCGGAGCCGACCCGCGCTACCTTCTGGAATTCGCCGACCGCGACGATGATGTGACCGTCGTCCGCCTGGAGCGCAATTACCGATCGGATGCCGCGGTCCTCGCCGTCGCGAACGAGCTCATGCGGGGGCGTCCGGGGGCGCTCCAGCTCGTGACGCCGACTCCCGCAGGCCCCGCCCCCGAGGTCACGTCCTACGAGGACGACGGAGCCGAGGCGGACGGTGTGGCCGCTCGAATAGCGGCGCAGCTCAAGGACGGTGCCGATCCGCACGACATCGCCGTGCTCTACCGGCTGAATGCGCAGTCCGCGCCGCTCCTCGCGGCTCTCTCGGCCCGCGGCATCCCGGCCACGGTCTTGGGAGGCAAACGGTTCTGGGATCTTCCCGAGGTGCGTCAGGCGCTGCTCGCGCTCCGTGGGGCCGCCGTTGCGCCGCTGTCGGGGTCGTTCATCGCGACGGTGCGGGACATCCTGCGTTCGCTGGGACTCACGGAGGAGGCGCCTCCCGCCGGCGGTGCGCTGCGTGATGCGTGGGAGGCGCGGGCTGCCGTCCTCCGCCTCGCTGAGGAAGCCCCCGAGGGCACCACACTCCGTGCCTTCACCGACGAGTTGACGACCCGCGCCAAAGCACAGCACGAGCCGGCCCGGCGCACCGTGACCCTTGCGACACTCCACGCGGCCAAGGGTCTGGAATGGGCGCACGTGCATCTGATGGGACTCAGCGAAGGACTGCTGCCGATCTCCTACGCGACGACGTTCGAGCAGATCGACGAGGAACGTCGCCTTGCGTACGTCGGCGTCACGCGGGCCGCGCGAACGCTGTCACTGTCGTGGGCTCAGCGCTCCGGGAACCGGGAGCGTCAGCGCTCCAGATTCCTTCAGGAGATCGGCAGAAGCACGCTGCGTGAGGGCGATGCTCGCGGTCCTCGCGCTGCCCGTCCGCGGCGCTGAGGACGACAGAGCGTCCGACGTCGCTCGTGCGCAGCATCCGTGCGGCGAGCGTCGCTGCCTCCACCAGCAGGAGCGGGTCGGTGGAGACCGCGGGCCGCGCCAGGAGCTGCGCCGCCACCAGCGGCCAGTCGGGATCGCGGTCTCGCCTCTCGGCGTGAACGCACGCGATGCACGGGGTCTCCCCGGGCATGACGAGGGGTCCCGCCACGACCCGGTCGCCCGACAGCTCGATCGGCAGGTGGGGGACGTCGTCGGCGGTCAGCCGTGCGGCACGGTGCGGATCCACCAGGCGTGACGCCACGAGGATGATCGGGACGGATGCGGGCGGCAACGCCCAGCGGGCGGTGTCGACGACGTGGAGCCCGGCGGCCCGCATCCCCGAGAGGAGTGTGTTCTCGTCCTCCTGGCTGAGGTCCGACGGGAGCTCGACCCGAACGGGCGGAGGAGGCGCAGCATCCGCGACGAGCGCGCCCGCGATCCGGCGCAGGAAGCCGTTCGCCTCCTCCTCGGTGGCGCCGAGCTCCCGCGCGAGGGGTGCGAGGTGAGCGTCCGGAATGCCACTGACCAGGGCATCCAGCAAGCGTTCCTGCCACGGCTGCAGGCCGGTCAGCGGACGATCGTCGTCGATTCCGAGCTGAACGCTCGTCGGGGTCCGCCACAGCGGCGGATGGGAGGGGGCGAGACGCAGCATGCCGTGATTCTCACCGGGATGCTGCGTCCGCTCGCCACCTCTCCACAGCCGGCGCCGTCCCGCAGCGGTGGCCGGTGCCTGTGGAGGAGTCTCCGATTCAGACGGGGCGTGGACCCTCGGGCCCGTCCTCGCCGTCGCTCGCCGGTGCGTCCGCGTCGGACGTCCCGTCCGAGGCGGCCTCCTCATCGAGGAGAGCCGCCAGGGCGTCGTCGAACGCGTCGCGCTCGGGCTCTTCGCCCCGCTCGCTCGCTTGGAGACGAGCGACGAGGGCAGCCGGATCGTCGATGTCCTCGGCCGTCGGGATGAGGTCGGGGTAGTCCCACAGCCGGTCGCGGACCGTCGGACCCACGGCATCCGTCACCGCGCGCCACATCGCTGCGGCTTCGCGGAGCCGGCGCGGACGCAGTTCGAGCCCCACGAGAGAGGCCATGGCCTGCTCTCCGGGCCCGCCGACGGCGCGCCGGCGACGGACGGCTTCCGCGATCCGGTCGGCGGAGGGGACGCGGGCCGTCGCATCGGCGGTCACCACATCGACCCAGCCCTCGATCGTTGCGAGGAGGTTCTCGAGCCGGGTCAAGGCGGCGACCTGTGCCTCGGAACGCTGGGGGAGAAGTGCCCCGCTCTCGAGCGCCGCCTTCAGTTCTTCGGGGGCGGAGGGGTCGAACCGCGACGCGAGGTCTTCGAGCGCATCGGTGTCGACGTGGACGCCCCGGGCGAAGTCGGTCACCTGCGAGATGACGTGGAGCCGCAGCCACTTCGCGTGTCGGAATAACCGCGCGTGAGCGAGCTCGCGGGTCGCGAGCACCAGGGCGAGCTGGTCTTCTTCGATCTCGAGGTCACGGCCGAAGTCGGCGAAGTTTTGCGGCAGGATCGCGGCTTCCCCCGTCGGCATGAGCGGGATGCCGACATCGCCGCCGCTCACGACCTCGAGCGACAGGCGCCCGATCACGGCGCCCAGCTGTCCGGCGAACAGAGCGCCGCCCACACGGCGCATGAGCCTGCCCGCGCCCTGGATCGCGGAGCGCATCTCTTCGGGTGTCTGCGATTCCAGCGCGGCCATGAGCGCATCGCTGATGGAGGTCGCCACGGGCTCGGCGAGTTCCTGCCACACCGGCAGGGTTGCTTCGACCCACTGGCCGCGGGTGATCGGCTGCGGCGGCTGCGCGAGCTCCGCGATCGCGGTGACTTCGCTCAGCCAGAGCGATGCGAGAGCGAACGCCTGGTCGAACTCCGTTCGAGCGCCCGTCGTGATGCCGAGACCGTCGCGGTTGGCGATGTGCAGCGCCTGCGTCTTGGCGGCGGACCAGTCGAGACCGTCGTCGCCGTCATCGCCTGCCATGGCGGCTTGCATCTGCCGCATGATGTTCTGCATCATCGCGGGGTCGATGCCCATGGCCGACAGTTGCTGGAGCTGTTCGGGATCAATCCCGCCCTGGCCACCGAGCATCCGTCGGAGCATCTCTGCGAAATCGTCGTCGCCGGGCAGATCGTCGTCCGAGGGGTCGGTCATGTCAGGCGCCTTTCAGCAGGGGGGAGACGTCTCGAACTACGCTAGTCGCAGGTTTTCTCCGCCCGGCCCGAGCGGGAGACGTCCCGTGTACGCCGGTCGCGAACGAGCGCCGGAGGAAGGACCCTCGTGTCCCTTTTCGACGACGCGTCCGCGCAGGCGACTCCGCGCACATCGCCCCGCTCCCGGCGGTTCTCCGCGGGTGTGTGGGCCCTCGTGATCGCCCTCGTGGCTCTGCTGATCCTGAGCTTCCTTCCGACCGGTTACGTCATTCAGCGGCAGGGGCCGGTGGTCAACACGCTCGGCTCGGTCGAGAACGCGGACGGCGACGACGTGCCCCTCATCTCTGTGGCCGGTGCGAAGACCTATCCGACCAGTGGTGCTCTCGACCTCACCACGGTGCAGGTCGTCGGCAACCGAGAGCGAACCCCGTCGTGGTTCGAGCTGGCTCAGGCGTGGTTCGACGCGTCGGAGGCGGTACTTCCGATCGACACCGTCTTCCCGCTGGGCACGACGACCGAGCAGCGGAACGAGGAGAACGCCGCGCTCATGGTCGACTCCCAGAAGGAGGCGACAGCGGCGGCGCTCACGCAACTCGGGTACGACGTCGACGCCCACGTCGGCGTCGGCGCGCTCAGTGAGGATTCGCCGGCGAAGGGCATCCTCGAGGTCGGAGACGAGATCGTCTCCGCGAGCGGGTCGGCGATCCAGGACACCGAGCAGCTGCGCTCGCTCATCAACGAACGCAAGGGCGAGCCTGTCGAGTTGGTCGTCCGTCGCGACGGTGCGGAGCGCACCGTCAGCGTCACCCCGGCGCGCACCGAGTCCACGGACGGACCCGTGTGGATCATCGGGATCACGACCGCACGCGATTTCGACTTCCCGATCGACGTGAAGATCCAGCTCGACCGCATCGGGGGGCCGAGCGCCGGGCAGATGTTCGCACTCGGCATCATCGACACGCTGACCCCGGGTGAGCTCAACGGCGGCAAGCAGGTAGCCGGCACCGGCACGATCGACGCCACGGGCACGATCGGGCCGATCGGCGGCATCCGGCAGAAGCTCTACGGAGCGGTGGATGCCGGGGCCACATACTTCCTGGCGCCCGATAAGAACTGCGACGAGGTGGTCGGCCACATCCCGGGCGACCTCCGCGTAATCCCGGTATCGACCCTCGACGACTCGCTCACCGCGCTCGAGGCGATCCGGACCGGCAAGGGCGTCGACGAGCTCCCCGTCTGCACGGCTGGCTGAGCGCCGGGTCCGCGCGCCTGCGATTCCGCCCAGAGCGCACCCCGCCGCGGCCAGCCGGTAATCGGCCCCGCCTAGGATGAGGGGGTGACCTCGACACCTGCCGGACCGGCCACGTCCACCCCTCCGAATCCCGTCCGTCGCACGATCGCCATCACGGTCGGCGTACTTGTTGTGCTGGTGATCGCGTTCTTCGCGTTCGCGAGCCTGTACACCGACTGGCAGTGGTATCGGCAGCTCGGATTCGACAGCGTCCTGGTGACGCAGTGGACGGCCCGCGTGGTGATGTTCGTCATCGGGTTCGTCGCGATGGCCGCTCCGGTCTTCGCCGCCATCCAGCTCGCATATCGGCTCCGCCCGGTGTATGCGCGGCTGAGCTCGCAGCTCGATCACTACCAGGAGGTCGTCGAACCTCTCCGCCGTCTGGCGATGTGGGGCATCCCCGTCTTCTTCGGATTCTTCGCCGGCTTCGCCGCCTCGGCCCAGTGGGAGACTGCGTGGCTCTGGGGCAACGGTGTCACCACCGGTCAGAAGGACCCTCAGTTCGGTCTCGACACCGGCTTCTACCTCTTCCAGATGCCGTTCTACAGCGTCGTCCTCGGCTTCGCGTCGGCGGTGCTGCTGATCTGCCTCCTCGTGACGGCCGTCGTCGCATACCTCTACGGGTCGGTGCGCGTGGGGCAGCGGGAACTGCGCATCTCGAAGGCCGCCCGCATCCAGCTCGCCATCGTCGCCGCGCTCTACCTCGCCGTTCAGGCGGCCAGCCTGTGGCTGGACCGGTTCAAGACCCTCACCACCCAGGGCGACCGGTTCACCGGCGTGAGCTACGTCGACGACAACGCCGTGATTCCTGGGCTCTCCATCCTCGCCGCCGCCGCGGCGATCGTCGCCCTGCTCTTCGTCGTCACCGCGATCATCGGCCGTTGGCGATTCCCGCTCATCGGTACCGCGCTCCTCATCGTGTCCTCGCTCGTCGTGGGCGTCGCCTACCCGTGGGCCGTCACGCAGTTCCAGGTCGTCCCCAACCTCGAGACCTATGAGGCGCCGTACGTCGAGAAGAACCTCGCTGCGACGAAGTTCGCCTACGGGATCAACGGCCTCGAGAAGACCGACTACGAGGCGGTCACGACCGCCGAAGAGGGTCAGCTCCGCGCCGATGCCGACACCACGGCATCCCTGCGCATCATGGACCCGGCGATCATCGGGCCGACCGTGCGTCAGCTCGAGCAGTACCGCTCGTACTACCGGTTCACCGATCCGCTCGACGTCGACCGTTACACGATCGACGGCAAGACGCAGGATGCGGTTGTCTCGGTGCGCGAGCTGAACCTGGAGCAGCTGGGCACCGCGCAGACCTGGTACAACAACACCCTCGTCTACACGCACGGCTACGGAGTCGTCGCCGCCAAGGGCAATGAGCGCACGGATGACGGCAACCCCGTCTTCCTGGAGCGCGGCATCCCGACGTCGGGAGACCTCACGAGTAACGAGAAGTACGAGCCGAGGATCTACTTCGGCGAGTCCTCCCCGCCGTACTCCATCGTGGGTGCCCCCGAGAACAGCGACCCGGTGGAGCTCGATTACCCTCGCGGCGAGGACGGGGCCGACCAGACCCGGACGACGTTCACGGGCAACGGTGGGCCCAATATCGGTGACCCGTTCAACCGGCTGCTCTACGCCCTCAAGTTCCAGTCGACGGACATCCTCTTCTCGGATGGCATCAACGACAAGTCTCAGATCCTCTACGACCGGAACCCCCGTGATCGTGTGCAGAAGGTGGCTCCCTACCTCGAGCTCGACAGCGATCCTTACCCGAGCGTCGTGGACGGTCGCGTCGTGTGGATCATCGACGGCTACACGCTGAGCAACAACTACCCGTACTCGTCGATCGTGAGCCTTCGCGACGCGATCTCGGACACCACGAATACCCAGCCCCGCGTGGCGCTCGACGACATCAACTACATCCGAAACTCGGTCAAGGCGACCGTCGACGCCTACGACGGCTCGGTCAAGCTGTATGCGTGGGACGACCAGGATCCGATGCTGAAGGCCTGGCAGAACATCTATCCGTCCACGCTCGAGCCGATCAGCAAGATGTCCGGCGATCTGATGAGCCATGTCCGGTACCCGACCGACCTCTTCAAGGTGCAGCGAGCGATGCTGGGGACCTATCACGTCGACGACGCACAGTCCTTCATCCGCCGCGACAACGCTTGGCGCACCCCGCAGGATCCGGTGACGAACAAGAACCTGCAGCCGCCGTACTACCTGACGATGCAGATGCCGGGGCAGGAGTCGCCCGCGTTCTCGATGTTCACCTCGTTCATCCCCGCCGCCGAAGGCGACGCCGAGCGGAACGTGCTCCTCGGCTATCTCGCCGTCGACTCCAACGCCGGTGCGGAAGGCGGCAAGAAGGCGGCGGACTACGGCAAGCTCCGGATGCTGGAGATCGGTGCAGACGTGTCCGTGCCAGGGCCAGGCCAGGTGCAGAACGACTTCCGCTCGAACAACACGGTCGCCCGCGAGATCAACCTGCTGCAACAGGGCCAATCTGACGTCCTCAATGGCAACCTCCTCACCCTGCCGGTGGGCGGCGGACTGCTCTATGTGCAGCCGGTCTTCGTCCAGGCATCGAGCGGAACGCAGCTCCCGCAGCTGCGCAAGATCCTGGTCGCGTTCGGCAAGGAGGTGGCCTTCGAGGACACTCTGCAAGAGGCGCTCGACGTCCTCTTCGACGGCGACTCGGGCGCCACAACGGGCGATGAGGGAACCAACCCCACCCCGGGTCCCTCCGCGACACCCACTCCCGGGGCGACCGAGGGTGCGGGCGGCGGGACGCCGGGCACGCCCGGGACCGGAGACGAGACCGCTCGACTGCTCGCCGAAGCCCGTCAGGTCATGATGGCGCGCGACGCTGCCATGCAGAAGGGCGACTGGGCCACCTACGGCGAGCAGGACGAGAAGCTCACCAACATCATCGACCGTCTCATCCAGCTCGACGGCGAATGATCTTCACCTGATCTGGTGGGGGCCGTTCACGACAGGAACAGCCCCCACCAGATCAAGAGCAGCGTGACGACGAACCCTGCGAACTGGTTGAGCCACAGGAAACGGTCCCAGCCGCGGGTGGCGGTGGCGGCATCCGCGTCGCTGACCGAGCGGTAGGGCCAGACCGTCGCGAGGTAGGGCAGGACGACGATCGCCGCAAGCGGTCCCGGCCACGTCGTGGCGAGCGTTGCCACCCCGGATGCCGCGTAGGCGACGAGCGAGAAGCGGACGGTCCATGCGGCTCCGCGCGCTGTCGCGATGGACGAGATCCCCGCCTCGCGGTCCGCGACGACGTCCTGCACCGCGCCGAAGGCGTGCGAGGCGACGCCCCAGAGCGCGAACGCCAGGATGATCAGAACGAGCTGCGGCGTCCACGTCGCGCCGGTCAGCACGAGCGCGTACACCGCGGGGGAGAAGAAGTGGATGCTGCTCGTGACCGAGTCGGCGAAGGGGCGCTCTTTGAACCTCAGCGGCGGCGCGCTGTAGAAGACGACGGCGAGGAGGCTCAGGGCGAGGACGAACCACGACGCCGGCGGGCCGACGATCACGAGGAAGACCACGAACGGCGCGCACAGCACGCCGGAGGCCCACAGGGTCGGTGCGTGCATCCTCTTGTCGAGGATCGCGCCGTGTGCGCCGCCCTTCCGGGGGTTCCGGAGATCCGACTCGTAGTCGAAGACGTCGTTGATCCCGTACATCGCGACGTTGTAGGGGATGAGGAAGAAGATCGTCCCGACGATGAGCGTCAGGTCGATCTCGCGGGTGCTCAGCAGGTAGGCCGCCGCGAACGGGTAGGCCGTGTTGATCCAACTCACCGGCCGCGACGACACGAAGAGTTGGCGGGCGAATCGCAACGGCATCATGACGCGGCCCTCCGCTCCGGCAGGAGCGCGGCGATCGACGGCAGCAGGAACGCGATGCAGACCGGGTAGGCGAAGTCCTCGACCGGCGCGAGGCCGATCCGGATGCCGCTGATGTGCTCGTCGGGGTAGGTGAAGAGGTCGGCGGCGATCATCGCGTTGTCGAACACGGCCGTCAGAAGGATGAGGACCGCGGCGGTCCAGAGCGAGGCGACGAGGCGCTCACGGCGGCCAGGCCGTCGAGCCGCTAGGAGAGTCACGACGACGGTGACGAGGATGAAGGGGATGAGGATCAGCGGATACGTCATGCCGCCTCCCGTCCTCGACGCCGGCGGTGGCGCAGGCGCAGCGCGATGGCGTGGACGACAAGGCAGAGGTGGCAGAGGAACGCGAGGAAGACGGGTTCTTCGAGCGGGAGATGCGGCGCGAGATCGATGCCGAGCAGCAACGGGCTGTCGCCGCGCACGAAGACACCCGACGCGATCCCCACGAGGTCCCAGACGAGGAGGAACGCCGTCCCGCAGGCGATCAGCAGCAGGGTGCGCCCGGGCGCGACGGCGAGGGCGAGGCGATGCCTCACGTCGATCAGGATGATGCCCAGCGCCGAGATGATGAGGGCGCCCAGGTAGAGCCCCGGCACCTCCGTCAGCGCTCCGACGCGAGGGGCGCGGGCAACCGTCCGGTCGAGATGTCGCCGTCGAGGAGCTTCACGACGAGCTCGGCGGAGATCAGACACATGGGCAGACCGACGCCGGGGAGAACCGTCTGTCCGGCGTAGAGCAGGTTGTCGACCTTGGAGCGGAGCCCGGGGCGGAACATCGCGGACTGCCCGAGGGTGTGCGCGAGGCCCAGGGCGCCGCCGCGGAACGAGCCGAAGTCCGCCGCGAAATCTCCGGGGGAGATGGTCCGCCGCACCCGCACCCGATCCGCCAGGTCGTCGACACCCGTCCAGGAAGCGATCTGCGCGATGACGGCGTCCGCCGCGGCTTCGATCGCCGCGTCGCCGGCGCCGTCCACGCCGCCTCGACCGAGACCCGGGTCAGCAGGCATCGGGACGAGCACGAAGAGGTTCTCGTGACCCGCGGGGGCGACGTCGTCATCGGTGGCGCTGGGGCGGCACACGTAGAGCGATGCCGGGTCGGGCAGGGTGCCCGCGCCGTCCTCGCCGAAGATGGCGTCGAAGTTCGCCTTCCAGTCCTTGGTGAAGAGGAGGGTGTGGTGTTCGAGCTCCGGGAGCTCGCCCTCCACGCCGAGGAGGATGAGGAGCGCGCCGAAGGAGGGCACGCGCTTGTCCCACCAGGCATCCGTGCGAGAGCGCAGCTCCGGTTCGAGCAGGACGGTCTCGGTGTGGTGCATGTCGGCCGTCGAGATGACGTGGTCGGCCTCGATCCGGGTGCCGTCGGCGAGACGGATGCCGGTGGCCGTGCCGCCGACGGTGATGATCCGCTCGACGCGGCTGCCGGTGCGGATGACGGCGCCGCGTTCTTCGGCGAGCCGGGCGATCGCGCGGATGACCTGCACCAACCCGCCCCGCGGGTACAGGACGCCGTCGTCGAGGTCGAGGTGGCTCATGAGGTGGTACAGGCTCGGAGCGTCGTACGGCGAGCCGCCGAGGAACACGGCGGGGTATCCGAGGACCTGCTGCAGAACCGGGTCGGAGAACTGCTTCTCGACGTGGGTGGAGAGCGGGCGGAGCAGCAGCGGGAGGAGCGTGCCGAGCTTGCGGATGACGTCGGGGTGAGCGAGGCCCTTGAGCGAGACGTAGGGGTCGTACAGGAAGCGCGACACGGCGAGGTCGTAGATCTCGCCGGCTGAGTCGAGATAGGTCGCGAGCTTCGACCCGGCGCCGGGTTCGCGGGCCTCGAATGCCGCGACGGCGGCATCCCGTCCGGAAACGACATCGAACGGCTCTGCCTCGCCCTCGTGGTAGACGCGGTACGCGGGGTCGAGGCGCACGAGATCGAGCTGCTCGCGTGACGTGGTCCCCAGCAGCTCGAAGAAGTGATCGAACACCTCGGGCATGAGGTACCAGCTCGGGCCGGTGTCGAAACGGAAGCCGTCCTTCTCCCAGCTCCCGGCTCGCCCGCCGACGTCGTCCAGCGCTTCGAAGACGGTCACCTCGTCGCCTCGGTCGGCGAGGAGGGCGGCTGTGGCGAGACCGGTGATGCCGCCCCCGATGATCGCGATGCGACGGGTCATGCGGGGGTCCTCCGGGAGGGTCGGGTTCGGGTGGGGAGCAGGGTGCGGTGGGCCACGGCGGCGCGGACGGCGATCGCCGCCTTCACCGGATTCGGGACGCGGACCCGGGCATCGACGTCGTCGGCGCGGTGAAGACGATCCGCGAGTGATGCGAAGAGCCCGTGGGCCGTCGCGACGGCGACGCGGCAGTCTGCGGGGAGGAGCGGGATGGTGGCGGCAGCGGCATCGAGATCTGCGTCGATGCGGGAGAGGACCTGGTCGCGCCGCTCGACGGCTCCGGTGACGCCGAGGTAGTCCCGCCCCAGTCGTCCGGCGTCGTCGGCGTGATCGCGAAGGAAGTTGATGTCTTGGAAGGCAGCCCCCAGACGGCGGGCACCTGACACGAGCGCCGGATCCGGATCGCGCGGCGAGGATGAGCCCGCGTTCACGAAGACCTGCAGGCACATGAGGCCGACGACCTCCGCCGAGCCGTACACGTAGTCGTCGTGCGAGGCGTCGTCATGCTCGGCGGTGTCGAGATCGGTCCGCATGGAGGCGAAGAACGGTTCGATGTGTGCGCGTGCGATCCCGCATTCGCGAGCCGTCCGCGCGAACGCGTGCACGATGAGGTTCGCGCTGAAGCCTCGCGCGATCGCAGCGTAGGTGTCGGACTCGAGTGCGTCCAAGATGGTTCGCTGCTCGTTGATGGGGACCCCCGCCGCTTCCGCGGCGCCGTCGACGATCTCGTCGGCGACGCGTACGAGGGCGTAGACATTCCGCACGTGCGTTCGCACACGCGGTCCGAGGAGGGTCGTGGCGAGGCCGAACGACGTCGAGTAGGCGCGGATGACGGATGCCGCGGCGGCCGCCGCGGTCTCGTCGTACAGCGTGTCGCTCATCGAGGGATGCGCTCTTCCACGGCGGAAGCGAGCGACGCGAGGAGGACCACGGCGTCGCGCGGGAGCGCAGCGTCAGCCGCGTGGCCGCGAGCGGAGCGGAGCGTCTCGGTGATCAGTTCGACTGCGCGTTCGCGGGCGCCGCTGGCAGCGAGCTCGCGCTGCGCATGGGCGATCGCGATCGGTCCGGTCGGAGCCATGGCGAGAGCCGATGCGATTCGCGGCCATGCCTCGGTCTCGGCGGCCATGGCGATGAGCGGGGTCCGCTTGGATGCGCGCAGGTCGGCGCCCGGCTCGCGACCGGCCTCGGCGCGAGAGCCGAAGGTGCCGATGAGGTCGTCGGCCAGCTGGAAGGCGACGCCGATGGCCGAGCCCGCCGATTCGAGTGCGGCGCGCTCTTCCTCGCTCGCTCCCGCCAGAAGGGCGCCTGCGGCGAGAGGCGCCTGGAACGAGTAGAAGGCGGTCTTGTCGCGTGCCGTTCGGATCAGGGAGTCCGTCGGCGGGAGGTCCGCGCCGATCGACTGCTCCACATCGGCGAGCTCACCGGCAGCAGAGACGAGAACGGCGTCGTCGAGGAGGACGAACAGGGCGGCGCGCTGCGCGTCCGTCACGGGGGCAGTCGCGATGAGTCGTGTGGCCTCGAACAGGAGCAGGTCGCCGGCCAGGACGGCGGCAGCCGCGCCGAGGAGGTTCGCGTCGCCCTGGTCGCCCCCGCGTGCGAGTGCGCGTTCTCGGAACCGACCGACGACATTGGGGATGCCGCGACGCTCGACGTCGCCGTCGATCAGGTCATCGTGGACGACGAAGGCGGCGTGAAGGAGCTCGAATGCCGCCGCCACGCGCCACAGGCCAGGGGAGCGGCCGATGTCGCCGCCGAAGGCCTCGAAGGCCGCGACGACGAGGGCGGGGCGCAGACGCTTACCGCCTGTCGCGGACGCGGCGGTGGCTTCGCCGAGCGCGGCAGATGCCTCGCCGAGTGCTGCGGAGCGGATGCGGAGGCGGTCGAGTGCCACCTCGAGTGCGTCGTCGATCTCGCGACGCGCGATCGCGGACAGCGCGATCACGACGCTCTCCGGCGGGCGTGCGGGGCGACGAGGTCGAGCTGCTGGGCCTGCAGCACTAGCCACGGGCTGAACGCCCACGGCGTCGAGCGGATCGAGGCGTCGAGGTCGGCTGCGTCCACCCAACGCGCCTCCGCCACCTCATCCGGGTTCAATCGGGGTTCCTCGTCGGTGTAGGCGACGTACACGGGGCAGATCTCGTTCTCGACGATCCCCGACGCGTCGACGGCGCGGTAACGGAAGTGCGGAAGTGCAAGGGTGACGTCGCGGACGGTGAGTCCGACTTCGTGGCCTGCGCGGCGGTGGACGGCATCGGGCAGCGGCTCGGACGGAGCGGGATGACCGCAGAACGAGTTCGTCCAGACACCCGGCCAGGCGGCCTTGCTCAGCGCGCGGCGTGTCACGAGGATCTGGCCGCGGTCGTTATAGACGTGGCAGGAGAATGCGAGGTGAAGCTCGGTGTCGATACCGTGGACGCTGGACTTCGGGGCTGTGCCGATCTCGCGTCCGTCATCGTCCAGCAGAACGACGTACTCGATGTCTGACACAATGCCTCCGTACTTTGCTAGATTATCTAGCAATCAATCGTCATGCTACCTATCGACCGAAGAGGTGTCCAATAGTGGCGGAGCCCTGGAATCCGAGTAGCACCCACGACGGCGTCGTGATGAGCGCTCTCGAGGCTGTCCGCGCGTTCTCGGACTCCTTGGATCGAATGTACGCGGCTATGCGCGGCGACATGGACATGAACACGACAGACCTCGGCGCGCTTCGCATGCTCATCATCCGCGAGCAGCAGGGTCAGGTCGTGAAGCCGCATGATCTGGCGACGCACCTCGCGATCTCGACGGCGTCGACGACGAAGCTCCTAGACCGTCTGACTGTGGCGGGCTTCCTCACCCGCAAGCCCCACCCGCACGATCGCCGCGCTCGCGTCGTCGCGCTGACCGACGAAGCCCGGGTGACCTTCCGCCGCCATTTCGGTGAGCGGCTCCAGCGCATGCGAGACGCCGCGACGACGTATACGGATGCGGAACTCCGCACGATCGTGCGCTTCCTCGCCGACATGGAACGCGCGATGGTGCCCGAGACGTGACCGACACAACGAAGAAGGCGTCCCCTCCGGAGAGGGAACGCCTTCTTCTTTTCGTTGCGGGGACAGGATTTGAACCTGCGACCTCTGGGTTATGAGCCCAGCGAGCTACCGAACTGCTCCACCCCGCGGCACAAGAGAAAACACTAGCACGCGTTGTCGGGGTACGCGAATCGGTGCCGGTTCGGCGGATGATCGGCAGGATGTATCCATGCGTACGCGTGACACCGACACCACCTCCGATGCGCAGCTCGACGGGCGTGACGAGACCAGCGATGAGCGTGCCGATCGCAACTGGAGCGAGGTCCTGCAGGAACTGCGCGTCCTGCAGACGGGCACGCAGATCCTCACCGGTTTCCTCCTCGCGCTGGCGTTCCAGCCCTCGTTCGTCGACCTCACGTCGTCGCAGCGTGCCGGCTACCTGACGCTTGTCGCGTTGTCCGCCCTCAGCGCGGTCGTGGCGTTGGCACCCGTGTCGGTGCACCGGATCCTGTTCGCGCGCCGCGCCAAGCCGGAGATCGTGCGCTTCGGTCACGTCTGCATGATGCTGGCGCTGGCGCTGGTGTCCACGTTGCTCGTGGGGGTGGTCGCGTTCGTGTTCGACGTCGTGCTGGGAGGTGCGGCATCCTGGGTTGCGGGCCTGTGTCTCGCCCTCGTCATCGCGGCGCTGTGGGTCGTCTTCCCGCTCGTCACTCGCCGTCGCTCGGAAAGGACCCCATGACCGGCTCTCCGATCGGTGTAGCGGTGGCGCAGTTCGCCCCGTCCGCAGATGAATCCGCGAACCTCGAGACGATCGCGGACCTGGTCGCTCGCGCGCACGGTCGTGGCGCCGGCGTCGTGCTGTTCCCGGAGTACTCCAGCTACTTCGTCGACCCCTTCGACGCCTCCCTGGCCGAACACGCCCAAGATCTCGACGGCCCCTTCGTCACTGCTCTCACCGCCCTGGCAGCGGAGTTCGACGTGCACATCGTGGCAGGGCTCGTGGAGCGTGCCGGTACCAGCGAACGCGTCCGCAACACGGTTGTGGCCGTGGATGCCGGCGGTGTCACCGCGCGCTACCGCAAGCTGCACCTCTACGACGCCTTCGGCCAGCGAGAGTCGGACTGGGTCGAGCCGGGCGCGCTCGAGGCCCCCGAGACCTTCGAGCGCGACGGCATCCGTTTCGCCCTCATGACCTGTTACGACCTGCGGTTCCCCGAGGTGTCACGCGTACTCGCGGACACCGGTGCGCACGTCATCCTCGTCGCGGCGGAATGGGTCCGAGGGCCGCTCAAAGAGGACCACTGGCGTACCCTCCTCCAGGCGCGTGCGATCGAGAACACCCTGTACGTCGCCGGCGCGGACCACCCGCCGCCACTCGGGGTCGGGCATTCCCTCGTGATCGATCCGCAGGGTGTCCCGATCGTCTCGATCGGGACGTCAACCGACGTCGCCGTGGCGTTCGTCGACGGCGCGATCGTCGACCGTGTACGGCGCGTGAACCCCGCTCTCGCGCTCCGGCGCTACACCGTGGTGGCGCGGGACTGACTGAACCGTCGTGCCCACGACCTAGCGAGCGGATGCGGCGAGGCGGCCGGCGGCCTCGGCGATCACGTCCGTCCGCTTGCACGCCGCGAAGCGCACGAGCGTGGCGTACTGCTCGCGGTGCTCCGGCGTCACGAACGCCGTCACGGGGATCGCGGCCACGCCGACGCGTCCAGGGAGCGCGCGGCAGAAGTCGGCGGCGTCCTCGTCCGGGGCGAGCAGGGATCGCACGTCGGCCACGGTGAAGTACGAGCCGGCCGGTGTCGAGACATCGAACCCGGCCGCGACGAGGCCGGCGCCGAGGAGGTCGCGTCGTTCGCGCTGCGTCGCGGCGAGGTCCTCGAAGTAGATGTCGGGGAGCCCCAGTCCGACGGCGATCGCCGGCTGGAACGGGGCGCCGTTGACGTAGGTCAGGTACTGCTTGACGGAGAGGACCGCGTCGACGAGGTCGGCCGGCCCGCTCACCCAGCCGATCTTCCATCCCGTAGTGCGGAAGGTCTTCCCACCCGAAGAGATGGTCAGTGTGCGGTCTGCGGCGCCGGGGACGGTGGAGATCGGGGTGTGGGGCGTGTCCATCACGAGGTGCTCGTAGACCTCGTCCGTGACGATGAGTGCGTCGTGCTGCTCGGCGAGACGCACGATCTCGTCACGGACGTCACGGCTGAAGACCGTCCCGGTCGGATTGTGGGGGTCGTTCACGAGGATGATCCGCGTGCGGTCGGTGACCGCGGCGCGGAGCTCGTCGAGGTCGGGCTCGAGCGCGGGCCACCGGAGCGGGACCGGAACGAGACGCGCGCCTGCGAGGGCGATCGCTGCGGCGTAGGAGTCGTAATACGGCTCGAAGACGACGACCTCGTCCGTCGGATCACCGAGTAGCGCGAGGAGGGCTGCGGTCAGGGCCTCCGTCGCCCCGGCAGTCACCAGGATCTCGCGGTCGGGGTCGAGGTCGATGCCGTAGAACCGGTGCTGATGGTCCGCGATCGCGTCTCGGAGAACCGGCATCCCTCGCCCGGGCGGGTACTGATTGACGCCCGAGCGGATCGCGTCCGTCGCGGCGTCGAGCACTTCTCTGGGCCCATCCTCGTCGGGAAACCCCTGTCCGAGGTTCACGGCGTCGTGACGGACGGCGGCGGCGGTGATCTCCGCGAAGATGGTCGGCGCCAGGGATCCGTCGGGGGAGAGGAGGCCGGCCCCGCGAGCCGTGCGTTGCCAGGCGCCTGAGATGTGCAGCACCGGCCCAGCGTATCGTCGCGCCGTCGCGCGAGCGGCCCGCACCGTCGTCCACTCCCATAGGGTGATCGGAGGGCCGGCATAGCTGGTCCACAGACTCCGGGAGCACTCTGAAGACGCCTCGGAAAAGGAGCAGTCTCATGAGCGAATCGAACACCCCAGAACCGAACACGCCTGCCGCGAACACGCCGCCGCGTCCGCCGCTGCCCGATTCCGGAGCGTCCGGCCACCCGGGGGTCGCCGGACCGCAGGCCCCCGGTGCACATCCCACCGGCCAGGTATGGCACGCGCAGGCTCAGGCTCCGCAGGCGCCGGGCGCCGCATTCTCGTCGCAGCCGACCGGTTCTTCCCCCGACGCCCGACCCCACGACGCCAAGGTCGGCTCCGGGAAGATCGTCGCCGTCCTCGTCGCCGCTGCCATCGTCGGCGCGGTATCGGGTCTCGGCGGAGCGGCGATCGGGAACGACGTGTTCCAGGCGCGCGGCAACGCCCCCGCCACGAACGGAACGACTCAGGTCACCGTCAACGACCCCGATCAGGTGAACCAGACGACCGGCATCGCGGCCAAGACTCTGCCGAGCGTCGTCACCATCAGCGCGACCTCCTCCGACGGCGGCGGCACCGGATCCGGCGTCGTCCTCAGCGAGGACGGCTACATCGTCACCAACACCCACGTCGTGACCCTCGACGGCGCGAGTTCCAACGTCGCCCTCCGTGTCACGACGTCGGCGGGCCGCGTCTACGACGCGAAGGTCGTCGGGACGGACCCGATCTACGACCTGGCCGTCATCAAGCTGACGGATGCCCGCGGGCTCACTCCGATCGACTTCGCCGACTCGAGCAAGCTCAATGTCGGCGACACGACCGTCGCGGTCGGCGCCCCCCTCGGCCTGTCGAACACGGTGACCACGGGTATCGTCAGCGCGCTCAACCGTTCGATCCAGATCGCCTCGTCCGCTGTGCCGGACTCGGGCGAGCAGCAGGAGGAGCCGGGGCAGAACGGCCAGTCGCCGTTCCAGTTCGACTTCGGTCAGGGCGAGCAGCGGGGCTCCAACTCGGCGGGCACGATCTCCATGGCCGTCATCCAGACGGACGCCGCCATCAACCCCGGCAACTCCGGTGGTGCGCTCGTCGACGACGAGGGCAACCTCATCGGCATCAACGTCGCGATCGCGACGGCCGGCGGCGGCTCCTCGTCGTCGAGTGAAGCCGGATCCATCGGTGTCGGTTTCTCGATCCCGTCGAACGTGGTCAAGCGTGTCGCCGACGATCTGATCAAGGACGGTTCTGCCAGCCACGGTCTCCTCGGCGCGATGGTGGGAAACTCCGCCGATGCGAAGGGGAGCACGGTCGCCGGTGCGCTCATCAGCGACGTGACTCGCGGTGGGGCCGCGGCCGCCGCAGGCCTGAAGGCAGGGGACGTCGTGACAGAGTTCGACGGCGTGCCCATCCGCGACGCCACCGACCTCACGGCGCAGGTCCGGGCGCTCGCGGGCGGCGCGAAGGCGAGCCTCGTCTACGTTCGCGACGGCGAGACTCTCGGTGCAGACGTCACGTTGGGAGAGCTCGCCGACTGACCGCACGGCCGAGACGCTCCGAGTCACGACCCCACCCCGCGATAGGCTCGCGGGATGGGGTCGTTCTCGTTCTCGTCGGGCAACGGCGCACAGGTGGTGAGGCTTCCGCTCCACGTCCTTGGCCTGGTGGCCACGCGGCTCATTCCGCGCTCGAGAGACCTCTGGGTCTTCGGCTCCGCTGCCGGCGTCGGTGAGGGGGCGTGGGCGCTCTGGCAGGTCGCGACCCGTGGTGGTGAGCGGACCATCTGGCTGACCGGTTCACCGAAGGATGCCGATGACGCTCGACGCGCCGGCATCCCGTCCGTGCCGAAGCAGGGACTCCGCGGGTTCTGGGCGACCGCGAGGGCCCGGGTGGTCGTCGTCACCCACGGTGCGGGCGACGTCAACCGCTACGCGACGTCGGGTTCGTTCCTCGTGCAGCTCTGGCACGGCATCCCACTCAAGCGGCTCGGACTGGACTCGCCCGTCACCGCGCAGGCGCCACTGCCGATCCCCGGCCTGGCCCGACTGCTGGCCGCCGCGTATCGCCGCACGCAGCGTCGCATCCGCATGATCCCTGCCGCTTCGCACCTCGTCCGGGGCCGACTCGAATCCGCTTTCGGCCTCGGTCACGACCGGATCGTGGTGACGGGCGAACCGCGCGTCGACGTCCTCTCGGCTGGCGGGGCGGCATCCGAGGCTCGATCGGTGGTCGAGTCCCTCGTCGGCACCGTCCAGGGGGCGAATCTCGTGCTGTACGCGCCGACGTGGCGCGACGGCGCCCCCGACCCGGCGGTCCCGACGGCGGCAGAGTGGGCAGACATCGACGCGACGCTCGAGGCGACGGATGCCGTACTGGTGATCCGGTCGCACCCGCTGGGAGCGGGGGAGTACCAGCCTCCATCCGCCGCTGGCCGGGTGCGCCTCATGGGGTCCGATCTGCTCGCCGATGTCACTCCGGTCCTCCGCGCGTTCGACGCCCTCATCACCGACTACTCCTCCCTCGTCTTCGACACCGCTCTCATCCCGCTGCCGGTCGTGTTCTTCGCGCCGGATGAGGAGCAGTACGCTGCGGAGCGCGGGTTCTACGGCCGGTACCGTGACGTCGCCGGCGACGATGTCGCCGCATCGTGGCGCGATGTGACCCGTCAACTTCGGCACGTCTTCGGAGACGACGGCGAACGGATGCGCCGTGTCGACCGCGCAGCGGAGCTGAGTCGTCGGGTGCACGCATTCCGCGACGGACGCAACGCAGAGCGCGTCTACGGGGCGGTCCAGCGCCAGCTCGCGTCGCCGCGCTCACGGAGGGGGAACTCATGATCCACGCCACCCTGGCAGCGGGCGACGCGCTGGTCCTCGAGGGCACCGGGACCCCGCCCGCGTCGGTTCGCATAGTCGGCCGTCGCGCGCATTCGGTCGCGTCGCTCTCGACGACGGATGCCGGGTGGCGCGCCGACCTTCCCCTGCGCGTCTCCCGCTGGGCCGGCCCCGCCCTCGCGGTGCCGAGTGGTGCGTACCGCGTCGAGGTGGACGGGCGTGCGCTCGACCCCGCCGAGATCGCGGGACTGCCACGCGCCCTCGGCGAGACGGTCGCCGTCGAGATCACCGACGGACACGTCGTCGTCGGGCCGCCGCTGCAGGACGCTGAGGCGACACCGGCAGGTCAGGCGGCGCTCGAGCAGGACTACGCGAGCGGCGCCGGCGAGATCGAGAACGCCGTCTTCTTCGAGAGCTTCTACGGGCGCAACGCCAGCTGCAATCCGCGTGCGATCGATGCGGAGATCGCTCGAGTGGCGCCGGGAGTGACGCGCTACTGGAGCGTCGTCGACCGGTCGGTGGACGTGCCGGCGGGCGCCGTGGCGGTAGTCGAGGGAACTGCGGAGTGGTGGCGCGCCCGGGGCATCTCGCGCCTCCTCGTCGTGAACGACTGGTTGCGTCGCCGGTTCGTCCGCCGCCCCGGCCAGCGCATCCTTCAGACGTGGCACGGCACGCCGCTCAAGAGGCTCGCCCTCGACCGTCCCGGCTTCGATCCCCGTCGGGCAGTGGCGGTAGTGCGGGAGAGTCGGCGGTGGGACGTCCTCCTCGCGCAGAACCCGTACGCTGCCCGTATTCTCGCGAAGGCCTACGCCTTCGGCAGGCGACCGGTCTGGGTCGAGGGGTACCCCCGGAACGACGTCCTCGTCTCCGGCGACCGGGATCTCGTCCGAAGCGGTCTCGGTCTGAGTCCCGACGACCGCGTGCTGTTGTACGCGCCCACCTGGCGCGACGACCGCGAGCAGATGGTCGACTTCCTCGACCTCGAGCGGTTGGCTGCGGATGCCGGTGCCGTCGTGCTCGTGCGGGGACACTCCCGGACGCTCCTGTCGGGTGGGGACACGACCGGTTCGCGCGTCATCGATGTGACGGCGTACCCCGACGTCTCCGCCCTCCTGCTGGCAGCGGACGCCCTCATCACCGACTATTCGTCGGTTATGTTCGACTTCACCGGGACGGGGAAGCCGGTGTACTTCTTCGTTCCCGACCTCGCGCACTACCGCGGCAAGCTGCGCGGCTTCTACTTCGATCTGGCCGAACGTGCGCCGGGGCCGCTCACCTCATCGCAGGATGAGCTCACCGCGGCCCTCGTCGACCCCGAGACCCCCTCGCGCTACGCGACGCGATACGACTCGTGGGCTGCGCGTTTCAACGCGCGCGATGATGGTCGCGCCGCTGAGCGGGTCGTCGCGCGGCTTCTCGATCAGGGGATGATCGCGCGCGACTGAGGCCGCGGCATCCGTCCTGATTCAGGGCAGTGGGGTATTGCGGTCCAGGCGTGAGGTGTCGACGGTGTCTTTCGCGCCGCGGACCAGGCCCCGGAGGAAGCCCGCGCCCCACGCGAGGTGCATGGTGGGGAGGACGGCCGCGAGCCAACTGCGCTCGCGCAGCGATCCGCCGGCGATCACGCCGAATCCGATGACGCACGCGACGTACAGCGCGACGGGCAGATGGATGACCGAAAGGATCACGGATGCGGTTCCTCCGACGACCCCGAGGAGCTGCAGCGATCCGAGGACGACACTCGTCGCGACGGCGAGGACGAGGGACGGCGGCGCGAAGAAGCGGAGGGAGTTCTGCCGACCGAACCGGCGAACCAGTTCGCCCCGCCACGTGCCGGTGGCGAAGAACTGACGCGCGAGGCGCGTCCAGCTCTCCCGAGGCCAGTAGGTCACGGCGAGCTGCGGATCGAACCAGACCCGGTATCCCGCCTGGCGGATGCGGAGATTGAGTTCCCAGTCCTCGCCGCGGCGGATGGTCTCGTCGAACATGCCGACCTCGTCGAGCACCGTCCGGCGCATCACGCCGAGGTACGCCGACTCCGCGGGTCCCTCTGGCGCGCCGCCGTGGTAGGCGCCGCCGCCCAGTCCCACAGGAGAGTTGTAGGCGATCGCGACAGCGCGTTGGAACGGGGTTCGGCCGTCGGCGCGCATGACACCACCCACATTCGCGGCGCGAACGCGATCGAGGGTCGCGAGTGCCTGGCGGGTGTAACCGGGGGCGAGTTCGGAGTGCGCGTCGACGCGCACGATCGTCGGATGTCGAGCGGCGCGGATCGCGAGGTTCAGGGCGACGGGGATGTCCGCCCGGGGATTGTCGACGAGGCGGATCCGGGAGTCCACGTCAGCGAGCCGGCGTGCGAGTTCGGTCGTTCCATCCGTCGAGGGTCCGAGAGCAAGGACCAGCTCCGCGGGGCCGTGCACCTCCTGCTGGAGTACCGTCTGCACGGCACGTTCGAGATAGTCCCGCTCGTTCAGCACCGGCATCACGAACGTCACTCCAGCGCCAGGCGCCGGAACCGGCGCGTCGATGGTCACTGCGTACCAGGGACGGTCGAACGCGTCGGATCGGGGATGAGCGCGTCGAACTGGGCGAGGACCTCCGCGGAATAAGCCTCGACATCGAGAGACGCGGGCGCCACGCGACCGTCGAGGAAGGCCGTCATCCCCTCCGCGAGTGCCTCGTCGTCTCGCTCGACGATGTGCATGTCGTCACCCGGAAGAGCCCCGCGCGCCGACGCGAACGCCGTCGAGACGATGGGCATGGCGAGCTGCGCCGCCTCGATCAGCACCATCGGTTGACCTTCGTAGTCGCTCGAGAGCACGAAGCAGTCGCAGCGCCGCATGACCGAGACGGGGTCCCGGAGGGAGCCGGTGAGGAACACTCGGCCCGTGAGCCCCGCATCGCGCACCTGCCGCTCCAGCTCGCCGCGGAGAGGCCCTCCGCCGACGATGAAGAGCTGGGTGTTCGGTGCCGTCCTGGATATCCGTGCGAAGGCACGGATGAGACGTGCGTGGTTCTTTTCGGTCGACAAGCGACCCACCGTGATGAACCGCCGGATGCCGGGCGTCGCCAGGGCGGCATCGATCCTCTCATCGAGTGCGGCGTCGTCTTCTGCGAATTCGCCCGCTTCGCCGCCGTCGTCGTCGGGCGTGGCAGACACGGCGTCGGGAAGGTTCCGGAGAGTCACGAACCGCTCGGCGGGCGCGAAGTCGGCGAGCTCGACACGGTTGAGCTCGGTGAGCGCGGGGGAGACCGAGACCAGCTGATCGTAGGCCCGGTACATCGCGAAGACCCGGCCGAGCGAACGGCGGAACGCCTGCTTCCCGTTGACGGTTCGGTCGCGATCCGCCGCCATCTCGTTGTGGAGCCAGATCGCGCGAGTCGCGCGGGGCGAGTGCAGGAGCAGATGCGCCCAGAAGGGGCTGTAGCCGCTGAAATCGGCCACCCAATCGAACTTCGCCGATCCGAAGATTCGCGTCCACTCGTCTCGCCACAGCGTGCGGTGTCCGAGCCGCCGGTGCGCGCGGAGCGGGTCGGTACTCACATCTGCCACCCGCCGCAGGGCCTGACGGGCTTTGAGCCCGTTCATCCCGCCGACCCGGAAGACCTGTCGGATGTCGGGGTTGAGGCGGGCCTGATTGTGCCGCGTCGTGGCCCCCCGAGGATTGGCCATCAGCGCGGTGACGTCGTAGCGCTCGGTGTCGAGCGAATTGAGCAGGTTGACGGCGGCGGTCGTGATGCCGTTGAGGCGCATGCCGCCCAGGTAGAACAAGAGCCGCGGGCGCTCGTCGCGCCGCACCGGACGGACTCTCCGGTCGGCCGCCCGTCCGCGGAAGACGACGTCGATGACCCGCGAGGTGGCCTGGCCGTCGTCGTAGGGGACGAACCGCTCCGCCCATTCCGCATAGCGGGGATGCGGCGCGGCGTTCGGCCCCATCAATCCGGCGAGCTCATGCCCGAGCGCCGCAGGGTCGGTGCTCACGGGGCCGGGAAGCTCGTCGAGCGGCATGTAGGTACCGCGTTCAGCGGCGTACGAATCGCCGTCGGGAACCAGGAAGCCGATGGGGCGGCCCGTGGCGAGGTAATCGAAGAAGATCGACGAGTAGTCCGTGATCAATGCGTCCGCAAGGCCCAGCAGGACGTTCGTCGCCGTGGTGTTGGGAACGAGCAGACGCTTCAGGGCGGGGATGCGGGTGGCCGCCCGGTGGACGACCTGGTGGGTCTTGAGGAGGACGACGGCGTCTTCACCCACTTCCCGCTGGATCCCCGCCACTTGGTCGGCGAGGTGCGCGAGGTCGGCGTCGGGAGCCTGGAACGAGGTTCCGCGCCACGTCGGGGCGAACAGCACGATCCGCTTGTCGGTGAGATCGGTTCCGAGGCGGGCACCCAGATCGGCGATGCGCTGTGCGCGCTCCGCCCCGGTCATCCACTGGCGGTCGATCCGGGGGTAGCCCTCTTCGATGATCGCGCCGCGGTAGACGTTGCGCAGCTGGTAGGCGTCCTCGTACATGGTCTCCGCCATGAACGGGTTCGCGGCCAGGAGATAGTCCGCGTTGAGCAGGTTCCGGAGGGTGTTCGCGGACTCTCGGGCGCCTCCGGGCATGTCGAAGCCCATCAACTTTAGCGGCGTTCCGTGCCACGTGTTCAGGTAGACCTGGCCGGTCCGCTTGCCGAAAGCGGGCGGGAAGGTGGCGTTGTTGATGAGGTAGCCGGCGGTGGACACGGTGCGCCAGTAGGCGCCGCTGCCGCGTTTCACGACCGACACGTTGCGATGTCCCGCGAACTCCGCACGCACGGCGGCTGCGGCATCCGCATCGCTGATCGCCCAGACGTGGGTGAGGTCGGCGAAATCGGGGTCGGACAAGAGGGCCCGGAAGATGGCGTCAGGATTGCAGAGCGCACCGTTTCCCGCGAACGATTCGTAGACCACCGTCCGAGGCCGAAGCGGGAGGGAACGGGACCAGGCGATCTGCTCCGACGTGGGGATGCGCTTCGCGCGGGTGAGAGCCCAGCGAACGGCTCGGGTGACGGCGGGCGGAAGGGGCGAACGCATGTATGTGCTGTGCTCTCGTCGGCGGCAGATCAGGGCGCGACTTCCCCGGCCCGGCGACGCGCTCGCGCCGCAACAGCTCGGTGGACGCGTCGCGCCGCTGTGTGCATTCTAGCTTCGACTCCCTCATAGAACCCCCAGGCCACGAGGAGGCTGATCGGGATGCCGAGCACCCCGACGAGTGCCCACGCTTCGGAGCCGAAGGCGAACGCCAGTGTCGCCAGCACGGGCACGTGGACGAGGTAGAGGCTGAAGGAGATCTTTCCGAGCCATTGGATGGGTCGGGTTTCGAACAGCCGGATCGCGGGTCCCCAGGCGAGGGCGACGAGCACGATGCCCGCAGCGCCGGGCGCCGCGAACGCCCAGAGCACCGTGCTGAGGTCGGTACCACTAGGGACGATCGGTCGTGCGAGCCAGCTGGCGATCAGCATCCCGACGCTCAGCAGCGTGAACAGCGGCATGAACCAGCGTGCGCGCGGGCGCTCCACCCAGGCCAGGAGGTCGGGCATGCGCGCCGCCATGATCGTTCCGATGATGAAGACGGGGAAGTAGAGCAGCTCGCTCTGCTCGAAAATACGGCCCGCGACGCTCAGCGCGCAGCAGACGATCACAGCGATCAGCGCGTGACGCCGGACGAGGAGAGCGAGAGCCGTCGCGAGCGGCAGCACGATGGAGTAGAGGAGCTCCCAGTGCAGTGACCAGAGCGGGTTGTTGAGGGGGTACTGTCGCGGCACGAGCGACGCCTGAGCGAAGAAGGATCCCACGGACACGCTCTCCGCGTGGGTCTCCGCCATCCATGAGCCGGCCGGCATCGTCGACCGATCGCGCGGGACGAGGAAGATCAACAGGGCGCTCAGCGCCAGGGAGGCGATCACCGGGCCGTAGAGGCGGACGATGCGGGCCGAGAGGAACCCCATCCAGGAGAAGTTCTCGCGGAAGACCGGGAGGACGACGACGAGTCCCGACAGGACGAAGAAGACGAGGACCGCTTCGTTACCGGCGGTGAGGAGTTTGACCGGTGACTCGGAGATCACCGCCCAGCTCACCGTTCCTTCCAGAAGCGGCTCAGCGATCAGCAGCCAGTGGTGCAGCAGGACGACGAGTGCGGCTACTCCGCGCAGGCCGTCCAGGCTTTGGATACGGCCGGGCGGCTGCTTCGGGGGAGTCGTGACCACTCGACAACGCTAGTCAGTGTTCGTCCGGTGGACCCACCACTTGCGCGCCGACCCTGGCATGTGCAGGACGACGGGGGGTCAGCTTCCGACGCCGGTTGCCGCGAGGATTCCGGCGATGAGGGATGCCGCGGCGAGGGCGAGCGCCATGGCGATCAACACCGCGTGGACGATGAGGAACCTCGTCGGGCGGCCCTGCTCGTCGTGCGCGCGGGCGTCACGCGAGACGCGGCGGAAGAAGGTCGGCCACACGAGAACGTTGAAGACGGCGTTGAGGATCAGGAGAGTGACGAGAAGGGGGAGCACGTGGTCACGCTACCTGGCACTATCGAGCTCAGGTCCGCCTGAGTCCCGGCGATGCCGACCGCGCAGACGCGGTCGGCGGGAGGACTCGACCGGCCGGGTTGCCCGCACGGCGGCGTCCAGCTCGGGGGGAAACCCGAGCGGAGGAGGACCGAAAGCTCGCCGAGCCCCGACGACGATGCGTCGACCCAGAATGTGATTGCCGCTGCCACCGACGACCGCCCCGATTCCGAAGGGAAGCACTCGGCCGATCAGCGATGCGCCGCCCTGCGCTGCGAACCGGCGCAGGAGAGCGCCCTTCAGCCGGTCGATGAGGGGGCCCACCATCGCGCGCGGCAGTGATGTCGTGACGAGCTCGCCCCAGTACACGTCTCGCGCGGGTCCGACCCCGCGCACCTGGCCGGCGAACTGGCTGACCAAGTCGACGCCTTCCTTGCCGACCATCAGGGTAAGCACGAGCGCGCGGGCTCTGTCGGGGTCGTTGACCCGAATGCCGTGCAGTTCCGCCAAAGACTGCGCGAACAGTGCCGTCGCCTCGAGGAAGCCCACCGTCTCCGCGCCGCTCAGCGCGAGGGTGACCGCGGTGCCGACACCGGGGACCACCGCTGTCGCGCCGACCGCGGCACCGCCCGTCGTCACGGCGGCGAGGTAGCGGCGCTCGAGGATGCGGCTGATGTCCGCGGGGGTCGCGTCAGGATGCCGCGACCGGATCGCCCGAAGGTGAGCCAGAACCGCGGGGCGCTGCACCGCGAGGACACGGTCGAGTGTGCGGATGAGCCAGGGGTGTTCCGGAGAGCCCACGGGTGGAAGACCGCCGACCCATGCCGCGTCGTCAGGCAAGGAGTGGATGCGGGGAACGTCGCTCCGGGGGGACTTCGCGGGGCGCCCCACCGCATCCCCTCTCGACTCAGACGTAGAGGTTCGCCCGGTCGAGGTCTTCCGCGAAGTCCACTTCGACGGCGTACAGGTCGGAGATGTCGAGCGGGCGGAGTTTCACACCGTTCTCGGCGACCGCGAGTTCGAGGCCGCGCTCGAAGTAGTCCTGGTTGTCGACGTGACCGAGCTGAGCGATGAGCGCAGGCTTGTCGGCGCGCGAGATGTAGTTGATGCCCACCGCCTCGCCGAGCCCGCCGACGACAGTCTTGGACAGTTCAGCGATGTTGCCGTCGCCATCGACGGTGTACTTCACCTCTTCGTCACTCACCTTCGACGTGTTCACCGTGACGAAGGACTGGTCGGCCTCGATGAGGGCGAGGGCACGCCCGAGCACGCGGGGATCGAAGACGACGTCGCCGTTCATCCACAGCACGCCCGATTTGCCGGTCGCCTTCAGGGCGCGCAGCAGGCTCTTGGACGTGTTCGTCTGGTCGTACCGGTCGTTGTAGACGTAGTCGACGTCGGGGAACGCCTCGACGATGGTCTCGGCGCGGTAGCCGACAACGGTGGTGATGCGGGCGCTCGGCCCGAAAGCAGCGTGGATGTTGTCGTGCTGCTGGCCCATGATGCTGCGGCCATCGTTCAGCGTGGTCAGCGGTTTGGGCAGACTGCGGCCAAGGCGCGAGCCCATACCGGCTGCGAGGATGACAATCTTGGTCACGTGGTGCTCCTGACGATGTGGTCAATGTCCGTTCATCGGAAAGACACATCTTCGTGCCAGGTAAATGCTAGCCGGGGGACCTGACAAGACACCGTATCCAGGTCTGCCGTTGTCGATTCGTGATAACTCCCGTCGGTTACGACCACCCAGGAGGACGGGATCTGGGCTTGGTAGGTTTGACAGGTGACGCCTCCGAAGACACGACCGCCCCGCGCAAAGGCTCCCGTGTCCGGCGCTGAGGCTGCCGTCCCGCCTCCTCCTCCTTTGCCCGCCGACGTCGCCGCAGCCGAGCTCGCGGCGCGACCTGCCGAGGAAGATCAGCCGGCTACTCCGGAACTACCGCCGAAGCCCGACGTGCCGGCATCCGTGGCGGCTGCGCGATTCGACGGCGAGGGACTCCACGCTGAAGAGGAGCCCCCGCTCCTCGCAGAACCCGACGAGCCTGAGCCTGAGCCTGAGCCTGAGCCTGAGCCTGAGCCTGAGCCTGAGCCTGAGCCTGAGCCGGAGCCGGAGCCTGAGCAGGAGATTCTGTTGGCGCCGGAGCCTCCCTCGGTGACTGACGCTGAGGCTGAGACCGAAACGCAGCCGTCTCTCGAGGCTGAAGACGAGGCCGCACCGCTGACTGAGGCGGAAACCGAGCTTGAGTCCGACGGCGATTCCGATGTCGCTCCTGGAATTGATTTCGAGACAGCGGGGGACGCCGGTATCGAGGCTGCAGGACAGGACGAGACGGAGTCAGGCGCGCAGCAGGAGCCCGACGTTGCGGTCAGATCCGACTCTCCCACTGAGGTGCTGTCGAAAGACTCGTCGCTTGAGGCTGCGGACGATCGTCAGTCGGCTGTCGCGGCAGGCAGCGTTGACGCGCCGGCGACCGCCGTCCTCCCCGTCGCCGATTCCGAGGCGGCGAGTGCGGCTTCGACGCCCGCCCTGCGGATGTCGAATGTCTCGAAGTCCTTTGCACGCACGCGCGCCGTCGATGCGGTGAATCTGGAGATCCCCACGGGAACGTTCTTCGGCATCGTCGGACCCAACGGCGCGGGCAAGACGACGACGCTGTCGATGATCGCCGGACTCCTCCGACCCGATGCGGGGACGATCGAGGTCGGTGGCGTCGACCTGCGCCGCGATCCGCGCGCAGCCAAGGCCCTGATGGGGGTGCTCCCTGACCGGCTCCGCACCTTCGACCGTCTCACCGGACGACAGCTTTTGCACTACTACGGTGTCCTCCGAGGTCTTCGCGCTGCCGTCGTGGCCGAGCGCACCGAGGACCTCGCTCGCGCGTTCGATCTGACCGCAGCGCTCGCGCGCCCCGTGTCGGACTACTCCGCAGGCATGACGAAGAAGATCATGCTCGCGGGCGCGATGATCCACGCGCCCCGGTTGCTCGTCCTCGACGAGCCGTTCGAAGCCGTCGATCCTGTCTCGAGCGAGGTGATCCTCGACATCCTCTCGGCGTACGTCGCTCGCGGAGGAACGGTCGTCCTGTCGAGCCATGGCATGGAGCTGGTGGAGCGCGTCTGCGAAGGCGTCGCCGTCATCGTCGCGGGACAGGTCCTCGCCCAGGGCGCGGTCGACGACGTGCGCGGCGATCACACCTTGGCGGAACGATTCGTCCAGCTCACTGGCGGCCTCAGCGATGTGGAAGGCCTGGAGTGGTTGCACACGTACTCCGACTGAGGCTCGCGCTCCTGGTCGGCGCGCTGAATGCCCGTCCCATGGTCCTCGTGCGACGCCTCGCCGCGTTCGCGGTCCTCGCGCTCGCGGTCGCCGCGGTCTGCGTCGCCCTGGTTCGACTCGACCGGGTGCCCGACGCGGATGCGGCGACGCTGACCGTCGTCGGCGGCTCACTGCTGGTCGCCGGGTTCTTTCTGGTGCCGCTGTTCACGGGCGCGGACGACCCGCTCGATCCGCGTCGGTTCGCGGTCACAGGAGCGGAACCCCGCGCGGTCGCGTGGACGGTTGCGGCAGCGTCGCCCCTGGGGCTTCCGGGCCTCGTGATCATCGCGATCGCCGCCACCCTGGCCGTCGCGTGGACCGGCCACGGCGCGCCGCTCGGGCTCGCGATCCTGGGAGCTGCTCTGCTCGTCGTCACGTCCGTGCTCGCCGCGCGGTGCGCGATGGCGATGTCGGCACTGGTTCTCCGAGACAGAAGATCGCCGCAGCTGACCGGCCTCATGGTCACTGCCGCCGGTGTCGTCGTCATTCCCGTAGCGGCCTTCGCCTTCTCCCTGGAGTGGTCCGGCGGCCTTCCCTCTCAGCTCACCGAGGCGGCGCGAGTGCTCGCGGTCACCCCTGTGGGCGCGGCATCCTCGATCGCCGTGCGCAGCGGCGGAGGCCTCGTCGTCTCGCTGCTGGTGGCCGTGGGAACGCTCGTCGTGTTGGCAGTTCTGTGGTGGCGCCTCGTTCAGCTCATGATGACCTCGACCGAGCGGTCGGTCCCGATTCGGGAGCGGCGAGGCCTCGGGTGGTTCGCCGTCATGCCCGGCGTGCCCGGCGGAGCGATCGCTGCCCGCAGCATCGTGTACTGGTTCTCCGATCCCCGCCACCTCGCGAATGTGATCGTCGTCCCCATCGCCTCCGTCCTGATCGTGACGCCGCTCCTCGTGGTGGGTGTGCCGTTGCAGACGGTCGCCCTGATCCCGCCGCCGATTCTCGCCCTTTTCCTCGGGTGGCTCGTCCACAACGACCTCGCCTACGACTCGACCGGTGTCTGGCTCCACATCTCCGCCGGCGTCCGAGGAGTCGCGGACCGGCTCGGGCGGCTCGTCCCTGTCGTGCTGATCGGAATCCCCCTGCTGGCTCTGGCGATCACGGGATCGATCTGGCTGCACGGCCGATGGCTGGTGCTGCCCGCTCTGGTGGGCGTGTGCGTCTCGCTGTTCGCCAGCGGACTCGGGCTGAGTTCGATCTCCTCGATCGCGGCGCCTTACGCCGTCTCACAGCCCGGTGAGGGCCCCTTCGAGCAGCCGCAGCGCACGGGCGGGTCGATGACCCAGGCCGTCGTGCTGTTCGGTGCGGTGCTGTTGTCGGCGCCCGCGCTCTGGTGGGGGTGGCTGTCGGTCACCGGCGGCGAGGATGCGGCGTGGATATCGTTCTGGGCCGGTATCGGCGTCGGCGCCGCGGTCCTCATCCTCGGTGTCGTCATCGGGGCGGCGTTGTTCGACCGGCGGACCGGACGCATCATGGAGTTCGCCGAAACACATTGACCCCGACCACGCGGCCCCTGGTCGCAGTACACTCGGGGGAATGAGCACGCCGATCGACAGCCCTGATCAGGGCGGCCTCGCCACACTCGACCGTGAGCTCGAGGAGCTCATCCGCGAGGAGTCCGTCGAACCGGGCGACCATGAGCGGTTCTCGCACTACGTCAAGAAAGACAAGATCCTCGAGTCTGCCCTCTCCGGCAAACCGGTGCGCGCGCTCTGCGGCAAGAAGTGGACGCCCGGTCGCGACCCCGAGAAGTTCCCCGTCTGCCCGACCTGCAAAGAGATCTACGCCTCACTGACCTCGTAGATCGTCTCCAGCGCCGGGTCGGCACGGCTGAGCGCGAGCGCCATCACCGGCAGCTCCTCACGCACCCGCAAGTGGTGGGCCCGGGCAGCAGCGACGCCGTCGGCGCCGAGGTAGGCGGCATCCGGTTCGCCGTCGTGGACGAGAACGGCCTGCAACGGACGCGCATCCGGGTGCGCGGACGGGGCGTCGAGTTCGTCGAAGCCATCGGCGATGGCGATGAGTTCCGCCGTCGCGACTCCGTCGGAGCGACGGCGGAAGGCCGCCTTACGACCGCCCACGGACGCCTTCGAAGTTGAGGCCTTCGCGACGGAGACCCAGCCGCCGTCCGCTCCTTGGCGGGCGACGAGCTTGTAGACCATGCCCGCCGTCGGCGTCCCCGACCCGGTGACGACCGAGGTCCCCACGCCGTAGGCGTCGACGGGGGATGCCGCGAGCGCCGCGATCGCGAACTCGTCGAGATCGCTCGTCACGGTGATCTTCGTCTTCGTTGCGCCGAGCTCATCGAGCTGCTGCCGCACGGAGGCTGCGACGGTGGGAAGGTCGCCCGAATCCAGGCGTACGCCGCCCAGGTCGGTGCCGGCGACGCGGATCGCCGTCTCGACGCCCTGGCGGATGTCGTAGGTGTCGATGAGGAGGGTCGTCGACGTGCCGAGGGCCTCGATCTGGCTGCGGAAGGCGTCCTCCTCGGAGTCGTGGAGGAGTGTCCAGGCGTGCGCGGCGGTGCCCATGGTCGGGATGCCCCAGGTGCGACCGGCCTCGAGATTGCTGGTCGCGGAGAATCCGGCGATGTACGAGGCGCGGGCAGCGGCGACGGCGGATCGCTCCGCGGCCCGACGCGATCCCATCTCGGCGAGCGGACGGTCACCGGCGGCGATGCTCATGCGGGCGGCCGCGGTCGCGACGGCAGAGTCGTGGTTGAGGATGCTGAGGGCGAGGGTCTCGAGGATGACGGCCTCGGCGAACGAGCCCTCGACCGTCAGGATCGGGGAACCGGGGAAGTACAGCTCACCCTCGCGGTACCCGCTGATCGTGCCGGTGAATCGGTAGTTCTCGAGATAACTCACCGTCTTGGGGCTCACGATCGCGTTGTCTCGGAGGAACGCGAGTTCCGCTTCGTCGAATCGGAAGTCCGCGAGCTCCGTCAACAGGCGTCCTGTTCCGGCGACGACACCGAACCGGCGCCCACCGGGCAGACGTCGTCCGAAGAGTTCGAACACGCAACGGCGGTTCGCGGTGCCATCGCGCAAGGCGGCATCCAGCATCGTGAGCTCGTAACGATCGGTCAGCAGCGCCGTGGACATGCCCATCCCGTCACTCTATCCAGGCGAGAACCGACCCCGGAGCGAGACTAGGCTGGTCGATCGTGACGGATGCACCGATCGGGATCTTCGACTCCGGAGTCGGTGGGCTCACCGTGGCCCGTGCGGTGTCTCAGCTGTTGCCGCGGGAATCGATCGTCTACATCGGCGACACCGCCCATTCCCCGTACGGTCCGAAGCCGATAGCGGACGTTCGTCGCTACGGACTCGAGGTCCTCGACTCGCTCGTCGATCAGGGCGTCAAGATGCTCGTGATCGCGTGCAACACCGCGTCAGCGGCGCTCCTGCGCGATGCGAGAGAGCGGTACGACGTCCCCGTCGTCGAGGTCATCGGTCCCGCCGTTCGCACCGCGATCTCGACGACGCGCAATGGCCGTATCGGCGTGATCGGAACGGCGGGGACGATCGGATCGGGCGTCTACCAGGACATGCTCGGCGTGAACGAGCGTCTCAGCGTCTTCGCCCAGGCGTGCCCGCGCTTCGTCGACTTCGTCGAGGCAGGTGTCACCGACACGTCCGATGTGCTTCGCGTTGCGGAGGAGTACCTCGCGCCTCTGCGCCACGCAGGGGTCGACACGGTGGTCCTCGGCTGCACGCACTACCCGTTCCTCGAGGGGGCCATCAGCTACGTGATGGGCCCCGACGTGTCGCTCGTCTCGAGCGACACCGAGACGGCGAAGGACGTCTACCGTCAGCTCGTCTCGCGCGACCTGCTCGCGGGCCACGACACCACCCCCACCCACGTCTACGAGGCGACCGGCGATTCCGCCGACGACTTCCTGCGACTCGCCGACCGGCTGATGGGGCGCGGCGTTCGCGCCGTCCGCCTCGTCCAGACCGGCGCGATCGACCTACCGAAGGAGAACTCATGACCGAGATCACCCGTGCCGACGGCCGTTCCGTCGACCAGCTGCGCCCCGTGACCATCGAACGCGGCTGGAGCGCCCACGCAGAAGGGTCGGCCCTGATCTCGTTCGGCGGCACGAAGGTGCTGTGCACGGCATCCTTCACCAACGGCGTGCCGCGCTGGCTGACGGGCAAGGGCAAAGGGTGGGTGACCGCTGAGTACGCGATGCTGCCGCGCGCGACGAACTCGCGCAACGACCGCGAGTCGATCAAGGGCAAGGTCGGCGGCCGCACGCACGAGATCTCGCGTCTCATCGGCCGGGCGCTCCGCGCCGTCGTCGACATGAAGGCGCTGGGGGAGAACACCATCGTCATCGACTGCGATGTGCTGCAGGCCGATGGTGGGACCCGCACCGCCGCGATCACCGGCGCGTACGTCGCCCTGGCGGACGCGATCGAGTGGGGACGGGCGAAGGGCTTCGTCGGCAAGAATGCGAAGGCGCTCCACGACTCCGTCGCCGCCGTTTCCGTCGGGATCATCGACGGTGAGCCCATGCTCGACCTTGCCTACGTCGAGGACGTTCGCGCCGAAACCGACATGAACGTCGTCGTCACCGGTCGCGGTCTGTTCGTCGAGGTGCAGGGCACCGCCGAGGGTGCGCCGTTCGACAAGCGCGAACTCGACGCCCTGCTCGAGCTGGGCGTGAACGGATGCAGCGACCTTCGCGCGGCGCAGCTCGCCGCGCTCGCTGAGGACCGCGCGTGACGAAGAGCCGCATCGTCCTCGCAACCCACAACGCGCACAAGGTCGAGGAGTTCGGCGCGATCGTGGCCGCGACCCGGCCCGACCTCGAGGTCGTCGGCTACGACGGTCCCGAGCCCGTCGAGGACGGCGTGACGTTCGCTCAGAATGCGCTGATCAAAGCCCGTGCCGCGGCTCGGTACACGGGGCTCCCCGCAATGGCCGACGATTCGGGCATCAGCGTGGACGTGCTCGGCGGCTCGCCGGGTGTGTTCTCCGCATACTGGGCAGGACACAAGAAGGACGGGGTCGCGAACTACGAGCTGCTCCTGGACCAGCTCGCGGACATCGCCGACCCGCATCGCACCGCCCAGTTCGTGTCGACGATCGCCCTCGTCATCCCTGGCGGCGACGAGCACGTCGTCGAGGGTGTGTGGCCGGGCCGTCTCGCGACGGCACCCGCCGGCTCGGGCGGCTTCGGTTACGACCCGGTCTTCCTTCCTGACGACGCCGATGGACGCACGGCCGCGGAGCTCGCGCCGGCGGAGAAGAACGCGACCTCGCACCGCGCGCGGGCGTTCGAGTCGCTGGGACCGTTGCTCGCTGCCCTCTGAGCCCGGCGACTCTGAGAATCGGACTCATTCCCGAGTTCGCGGATCGGGCCGTCCTCGCCCTCGGCTCGCCGTAGCCTCGAATCATGCACGACCACGCGCCCACCGGCATCCGCTCCGGTCATCCGCGTCGCCTCCTCGCCGTCTCGCTGGGGATCACGGCGACGGTGCTCGTGGTGCAGGTGATCGGCGCTCTGCTGACCGGGTCGCTCGCCCTCTTGGCGGACGCCGGGCACATGCTCACCGACAGCTCCGGGCTCGTCATCGCCCTGATCGCGGCGTCGGTCGCGGCACGGCCGGCCGACGAACGCCAGACCTACGGGTATCAGCGTGCCGAGGTCCTCGGCGCGCTTCTGAATGCGGTGATCCTGATCGCACTGTGCGTGTGGATCGGCGTCGAAGCGGTCGGCCGCCTCGTCGCGCCCGGCGAAGCGGAGGTTCAGGGCGTCCCGATGCTCGTCGTCGCCCTTATCGGACTCGTCGCCAACGGGGTGTCGATGTACCTCCTGAGCGCCGCGCAGCGCTCGAGCATCAACGTCCGCGGGGCGTACCTCGAGGTGCTGGGCGACCTGATCGGCTCTGCGGTCGTCCTCGTCGCCGCCGTCGTCATCTGGGTCACCGGCTGGATGCCGGCTGACGCCGTGGCCTCGCTGCTCATCGCCGTGCTGATCGTGCCTCGCGCGATCACCCTGCTGCGCGAGGTGTTCGCCGTTCTGGGGGAGCGGGCTCCCGCCGGAACGAAGGTCGCCGACATCCGTGCGCACATCCTCGGGACCGACGGCGTGGTGGATGTCCACGATGTCCACGTGTGGCAGCTGACGCGTGGCGCCCCCGTCTTCACTGCCCACGTCGTCGTTTCGCCGGAGCTGTTCGCGGACGACCAGGCGGGCGGGCTGCTCTCGCAGCTGCAGACGTGCCTCGCACGCCACTTCGACGTCGAGCATTCCACCTTCCAGCTCGAGCCGGCAGGTCATGTCGAGCACGACGCCCACGCATGACGCGGGCGGGTACGGCTAGCGTGAAGCGATGATGGACCGCGCAGTGCCGACTCTCCCGTCTCGTGACCTCGACGCGACGGTCAGGTTCTACAGCGGCTTCGGGTTCACCGCGGCGTACCGCTCCGACGAGCTGGTGATCCTCCGAAGGGGCGACCTCCACCTCGAGTTCTTCCCGTTCCCGGATCTCGACCCGGGGGAGAGCTCCTTCATGTGCAGCGTCCGCATCGACGATCTGGACGGGCTCTACCGTCAGATCGCCGACGCCGGGGTCCCCGAGGCGAAGTCGGGCTTTCCGCGACTGCATCCGCCCCGGATGGAGTCCTGGGGAGGACGCGTGGCTTTCCTCGTCGATCCCGACGGCACGCAGCTCGCCCTCGTTCAGAACGGGTGAGCGCCGTCAGTCGCCCGGGTGGACGTCGTCCGGTGCAGTATCGGGCCGGAGCCCACGCCAGCGCGCGTGCCGGAGGGTCCCGTTCGGCGTCGCCTCGGCGTACTCGACTTCCCCCACCACCTCCGGGCGTACCCACAGCGCATCGGATACCTCGACGCGACCGATGTCGATGAACGGGCTCTCGTCGGTGCGGAGCGGGCGGAGTGCAGCATCCAACCGCGCGAGAGTCGCGTCGCTGAAACCGGAGCCGACGCGGCCGACGTAGTGCAGCCCGTCGTCCGTCGGGATCCCCATCAGCAGAGATCCGATGGAGCCGCTTCGGCCGCCCTTGCCGGGACGGATGCCGCCGATCACCACCTCCTGCATCAGGGTGAGCTTGACCTTCAGCCACTGTTCGCTGCGTTCACCGCGGCGATACGGCGACGACGGGTCCTTTACGACCAGCCCTTCCAGCCCCAGCGCCTCCGCCGTGGCGAGGGCATCCTCGACGTCGGTCGCGACGGGTGGGAGGACGATGGCGTCGATCGTGTCGGTGGCGATCCGCTCGAGGAGCTCACGTCGCTGGGCGAGGGGCAGCGGGGCGGCATCCTTCCCGTCGACCTCGAGCACATCGAACAGCAGATACTGCACCGGGATGCGGGCGGCCTCCCGCTCGATCTCGGCAGGCTTCGTCAAGTGCATGCGATGTTGCAGGAGCGGGAAGCTCGGACGGTTCCGCTTGTCGAGGGCGACGATCTCACCGTCGATGACGCAGGGCGCGGTGCCGAGGCCCGGATCCGCGGTCAGCTCGGGGTAGCGCGCGGTGATGTCGGTGCCGCTTCGCGCGCGGAGCGTCAGCTGCTTCCCGTCCCAGATGCCGAGGGCGCGGACTCCGTCCCACTTGAACTCCGCCCACGGACCCCAGCGTTTCGCCGCGAGCTGAGCGAGGGCAGGGGTCGAGTTCGTCGCGAGCATGGGCGCGGGCGCCGGAGGTCGCGCCGGGGGCGTTTTCGGAGGCGCGGCATCCGTCTTCATCCGGTGCAGCAGCCACTGCGACTTCTCGCCCTGACCGCTCGTGCGGATGAGAGCGAGCCGCACCGAGCCGAGCGGGCCGTCGTCACGTCCGGTCGCGGTGAAGATCACCTCGCCGTCGCGCCACTTCTCGAGCTCGAACGTCCCCGTGTCCCAGATCGACATCGAGCCGGCGCCGTACTCGCCGGCGGGGATGTCGCCGGCGAAATCGAGGTACTCCAGCGGATGCGGTTCGGTCATGACCGCGAGGTGGTTCGTCGACGGCGATTCCGGGATGCCGCGGGGCACCGCCCAGCTGACGAGAACGCCGTCACGCTCGAGGCGCAGGTCGTAATGCAGGCGCCGCGCGTGATGTTCCTGGATCACGAACCGGGAGGCGCCGTCGGCGGCAGCGACTGCGGGGGAGTCCGGCACCGGTTCGGGCGTCTTCGCTGCGGACCGTTTGGCGATGTAGGAGCGCAGCGGACCGGCATCCGTGGGTGCGAGGGGGGCGAAGAGGTCGCCCTCGGCGGCCACTCGAGCGAGGACCTCGTCGAAGAGCAGGTGACGGAGATCGGGATCGGCGAGTTCTGCCCACGTCCGGGGCGCGGCGACCGTCGGCCGCTCGCGCCCGCGCAGCGAGTACGGCGCGATCGTCGTCTTCTTGCCGTTGTTCTGACTCCAGTCGAGGAAGACCTTCCCGGGCCTCGCGGCTTTCGACATCTGGCTGACGACCAGATCGGGGTGGTCGGCTTCGAGGGCGCGGGCGAGCTCTTTCGTGAACGCGCTGATCTCCTCGCTCGTGCGTGAACCATCGAGCGGGGCATAGAGGTGGATGCCCTTGCTGCCGCTCGTGACCGGCAGCGGATCCATGCCCAGATCCGTCAGGATCGCGCGAGCCCAGCGGGCGACCTCCGCGCATTCGGCGAGACCTGCGCCGGGGCCTGGATCGAGATCGAGGACGAGTCGGTCCGGATTGCTCCGCGCACCGTCGGGATCGAACCTCCACTGCGGCACGTGCAGCTCGATCGATGCGACCTGGGCGAGGTACACGAGCGTGGGGACCCCGTCGACGAGCGGATAGTCCTTCGCGCCCGTGGAATGCTCGATCGGACGCCGCGCCACCCACGACGGCGCTCCCGCCTCGAGGTGCTTCGCGAAGAAGGAGCCCTCGCCGGTGCCGTCGGGCCAGCGGATGCGGGTGACCGGGCGACCGTCGAGATGCGGCAGCATCGCGGGTGCGATGCGCGTCAGATAGTCGATGACCTCGCCCTTGGTCGTCCCCGTCTCGGGGTACATGACCTTGTCGAGGTTCGTCAGCCGAAGACGACGTCCGGCGATGCGGACCTCCTGCGGTGCGGCTGGCATGGGGCCAGAGTAGTGCGCAAGCCCTGTCGGATCCGGCTCCCACGGGTGTGTACTGGGTGCCATGAGAGCGATCTGGAAAGGCGCATTGACCTTCGGCCTCGTCAACGTGCCCGTCAAGGTGTACTCCGCCACGGAGGACCACGACGTGTCCCTGCACCAGGTGCACGCGGCTGATGGCGGTCGCATCCGCTACCAGCGCATCTGCGAGATCGACGGCGAGGTCGTGCCGTACGCCGACATCGACAAGGCGTACGACGACGGTGAGCGGACCGTGGTGCTCACCTCCGACGACTTCGCGGCGCTGCCGAGCGAGCGCAGCCGCGAGATCGAGGTCGTCGAATTCGTGCCGACCGAGCAGATCGACCTCCTGACGCTCGACAAGGCGTACTACCTCGAGCCCGACTCGAAGAGCCCGAAGGCCTACGTCCTGCTCCGTCAGACGCTGGAGCAGACCGATCGCACCGCGATCGTCCGGTTCGCGCTGCGGCAGAAGACGCGGCTGGCGGCGCTCCGCGTGCGCGGCGACGTCCTCGTCCTGCAGACGCTCCTCTGGGCCGACGAGGTGCGCGAGGCGTCGTTCCCCGTGCTCGATGAGCCCGTGAAGATCTCGAGCAAGGAGATGGAGCTCTCGGCATCCCTCGTCGACAGCTTCTCCAGCGACTTCGACCCGAGCGAGTTCGCCGACGAGTACCAGCAGGAACTGCGCACCCTCATCGATGCGAAGCTCGAGAAGGGCGACGCATTCGATACGGCCGAGACCTTCGGTGAGAAGTCGGATGCCGCCGGTGGCGAGGTCATCGACCTGATGGAGGCCCTGCGAGCCAGCGTCGAGAAGAGCCGTGCCGCACGGTCCGCGGCGGATTCACCTGCGAAGAAGGACGCCGACGCCGACGCCGACACGGAGTCGGCGCCGGCGAAGAAGAAGCCTGCGAAGAAAGAACCTGCGAAGAAGAAGGCGTCCTGATCAGACGCGCGGAGTATCCCCTCGGGGGTGGTCCGGGTTCTCGTCGAACGCTTCGGGTTCGAGCACGAGATCCTGAGCCTCGTTCGCGTCGGTGACGCCGTCGGGGCCTGCTGCCATCTCACGCTTGACCTTGCGCTTCTCAGCGAAGTAGTGCCAGACGATGAAGACGAGGGTGCCCGCTACCGCGACGAGCAGGATGACGTCGATGTACGACGCGACGAACTCGCCGACGCCCGGGATGAGGCTGACGAGGTAGCCGATCACGGTGAGGCCGAAGCCCCAGATGACGGCGCCGATCAGGTTGTAGAGCGAGTACCTGTGCCACGCCATCTTGCCGACGCCCGCAGCAACCGGGGCGAAGGTGCGCACGATCGGGACGAATCGAGCGAGGATGACCGTCACCCCGCCGTAGCGCTCGAAGAAGGCGTTGGTGCGCTCGACGTTGCTGCGACTGAAGAGACCGGATTCCTTGCGTTCGAAGACTGCGGGACCGCCCTTTCTGCCGATCAGGTAGCCCACTTCGCCGCCGAGGAAGGCGGAAAGGCCGATGAGCAGCCCCACGATCCAGACGTTGACACCGAAGACGCCGTTGGGTGCGTGCGTGACGGGGTTGGACAGCAGCCCCGCCATGATCAGAAGCGTGTCACCCGGGAGGAGGAAGCCGACGAGCAGTCCCGTCTCGGCGAAGATGATGAAACAGACCACGACGAGCGCCCACGGACCGGCGGCGTTGATGATGGTCTCGGGATCCAGCCAGGGGATCAGAGCGAAGGGGTGCACAGAGGTCCTTCAGATCGCGGCGGTGAACCCGCCGACGGAATGGGCGCAAGGTGTGAGGCACGGCGGTGCCTCGTGCGGAAGGGGGGACTTGAACCCCCACGCCCGAAGGCACAGGAACCTAAATCCTGCGTGTCTGCCGATTTCACCACTCCCGCTGGTGGGTTCAGTCTAGGGCGAGCGGTGGGAGACACCTGGGAAGGATGATCGCAAAATCGGTAACCTCTCTGTCGTGACGACGCCTCGATCCCTTCCGGCTGTGATCCCGTTCCTCGCACTGAGCGTTCTCCTGGCGGGGTGCTCCGCCGCCGCACCGCTCACGCCGCCCGCATCGGAGGAGGGTGGCGCGTCGGCGGGTCCGCCCGCTGCGCAGAGCGGTGGCGAGAACGCGGAAGCGCGGGGGTTCCCGAACATCTCGAGCTGCGATCAGGTCGCCGCGGTCGTGGGCGACTACATCGACGGACTGCCGCTCGACAAGGAGAACTCCTACATCCAGCCCGACGCGATCGGATGCGTCTGGTCGACGCCCGCGGACGCCGTCGGTGCGCTGACGGACATCCAGAGCTTCTCGGTGGACATCACCGAGGATTCGGGAGATGTGCCCGACCCGGAGGCGGCTGCCGAGTTCGGCATGGACATGTACTTCACCGATCCCCGGCTCGATGCCGTGGGTGGCGTCGGACTGTGGATGGACGCGGATTCAGCGGTCGTCGGCGGCGGGACGGGCTCCGTGATCGTGCCGGGCGTCGACGTCGCGCTCACCGATTCGCGCTGGGGGCAGGAGGGGCGACTCACGAAGGACAGCCTCGTCGACGTCGCGCTCACGCTTCTCGAACTCTGAGTCACCGTCGGCGCGGTGTGGATAACTCCCGCACCGTCCTCGCTCGCCTTGCGAGGATCCCAGGCCATGAGCATCGCGTCCCCCGCCACGTCGACCCGCGGTCTCGCTGCGGTCGCCGAGCGGGTGCGCGAGCGTCTGCGGACGGAGGAAGTCGACCCGGCGCGTGATCCCGAACGGGCGTCGTTCATCGCCCGGGCCGAGGTGCGCCGCCACAACGACTTCGCCCTCGCGCGGGGAGTCGACGTCATCGAGGACGAGGCGGCATCCGTCCGCGACATCCTCTCGACGGTCGCGGGGTACGGTCCGCTGCAGGCGCTCCTCGACGATCCCGATGTCGAGGAGATCTGGATCAACGCACCCGACAGGGTCTACGTGGCACGCGAGGGACGGAGCGAGCGCGCGCCGATCGTCCTGTCCGACACCGCCGTCCGCGACCTCGTCGAGCGGATGCTGCACGCGACCGGCCGTCGTGTGGATCTGAGCCAGCCGTTCGTCGACGCCTCGCTGCCCGACGGATCCCGCCTTCACGTCGTGATCCCGGACATCACCCGTCGGCACTGGGCGGTGAACATCAGGAAGTTCCTGACGCGGTTCCGCACCCTCGACGATCTGGTGGCCGCCGGCTCGGTCCGCCCCGAGGCGGCAGCGATTCTCCGGGCGGCGATGCGGGACGGCACGAGCGTCATCGTGTCGGGAGCGACGCATGCCGGGAAGACGACGCTCCTCGGCGCGCTCATCGCGGCGGCTCCCGCCGACCATCGCGTCGTCACGGTCGAGGAGACGTTCGAGCTGAACGCGCAGGCGCCGGACCTCGTCGCCCTCCAGGGTCGCCAGCCGAGCCTCGAGGGCACCGGCGAGGTGTCGCTGCGCCGGCTCGTCAAAGAGGCACTCCGCATGCGTCCTGATCGCCTCGTCGTAGGAGAGGTCCGCGACGCCGAAGCCCTCGACCTCCTGCTCGCGCTCAACACGGGAGTCCCGGGTGCGGCCACTATTCACGCGAACTCCGCGACCGACGCGCTGCGAAAGCTCGGCTCGCTTCCGCTGCTCGCCGGGCGCAACATCGATCGAGACTTCCTGCTCCCCGCGATCGCCGCATCGGTCGGTCTCGTCGTCCACTGCCGTCGGGATGCCGCGGGTCGCCGTGCCGTCGTCGAGATCATCGCTCCCACCGGGCGGGTCATCGACGGCGTCGTCGAGACCCGTCCTGTGTTCGGGGGTGACGTCGCATGACGACGGTCCTCGGTGTCACGCTGGCTGCCGGCATCCTGCTCACCCTGGCTCCGTGGCTCTGGCCACCGCGACCTCGGCGCATCGAGGCGACGCGCAGCGATGGAGCCGCTGCGCGCCTGTTGCAGAGTGCCGGATTCAGCCACGCGACGACGGGGCACCTCGCCTCGGTGAGCCTCGCGGCCGCCGCCCTCGCGGGCGCCATCATCTGGCTCATCACTGCGCTCCCGGCTTTCGCCGCTGTCGCGGCCATCGCCGGATTCTTCGCACCGGCGGGATGGCTCCGGGGGCGCGCGCGACGACTGCAGAAGAGCCGGCGCCAGCTGTGGCCCGATGTCTGCGACCTTCTCGTCGCCTCCGTTCGTTCGGGGATGTCGCTCCCGGACGCGGTTTCGGCGCTCGGGGAAGTGGGGCCACCCTCACTGCGTCCTGCCTTCGCTGCGTTCTCGTCGGACGTCTCTGCATCCGGGCATTTCGACTCGAGTGCGCTGCGTCTCAAAGCGCGCCTCGCCGATCCCGTGGCCGACCGGATCCTCGAGGCACTGCGGATGGCGCGCCAGGTGGGTGGGACCGAGCTGACCAGCGTCCTTCGCGCCCTGTCCGCGTCGGTGCGTGCCGAGGCGGCCCTCCGGGCCGAAATCGAAGCCAGGCAGTCCTGGATCCGTGGGGCGGCGGTCCTCGGCGTGGTGGCGCCGTGGGTGATTCTCGGGCTGCTCGCCCTCCGTCCGGAGGGTGCTACGGCCTACAGCAGCGCAGAGGGCGTCGCGGTCATCCTCATCGGCGCCGCGGTGTCGGTGGTGGCCTTCCGGCTGATGGTCGGCATCGGACGCCTTCCGGAACCCCGGCGGTGGTTCGCATGAGCGGCCTGACCGAACTGGCATTGGCGATCGTCCTCGGTGGTGCTTTCGCCGCGGGACTCGTCCTCGTGTCCACGCGTATCCCACGCCTCGCGGCGCCGACGCTGTCCCGCCGCATCGCCCCGTACCTTCGTGACGTCGCGGATCCGCGGGGGCTCACACCACTGGCATCCGTCTCCGGAGACTGGCGTGCCCGCCGAGACCGCCTCATCGCCTCGCTCGGTGGGGCGGCACGCATCGAGCATCGGCTTCGTCAGGCCGGATGGACTCAGGATGCCGCTTCATTCCGCGCACGCCAGCTCACCTGGGTCGTGGTGGGCGCCCTTCTCGGCGGCATCGTGCTGGTTGTTCTCGCCCTCGCCGGGCGACTCACACCCGGCGCGGCCCTTCTCCCACCGGTGACGGCTCTCTCCGCGGCCGCCGTGCTCGACGTCCGCCTCACCTCCGCGGCTCGGCGCCGTCGGGCTCGCGTCGAAGAAGAGCTGCCGACGCTCCTCGAGTTCCTGTCCCTGTGCCTGGCCGCGGGGGAGGGCCTCCGCGACGCCCTCCGGCGCGTGGGCGAGATCGGCACGGGCGAGCTCACCGTCGAGATCCGACGTGCTGTGCTCGACAGCGGAACCGGCTCGAACCTCTCGGATGCGCTCCTCGACCTCGGACGGCGCCTCGATGTGCCGGCGTTGTCCCGTGCGCTCGAGCACCTCGTCGCGGCGATCGATCGCGGCGCCCCCCTTGCGGGCGTCTTGCAGGCCCAGGCCGGCGACGCGCGCGAGGACGCCAAGCGTTCACTCATCGAGCAGGCAGGGAAGAAGGAGATCGCGATGCTCCTCCCTGCTCGGTTGGGTTGCATCTGACGCCGTTCCGGCATTCCCGAAGTTCCCGTTCAACATCCCCGTCGGGGTGGCCGCTTAGCGCGGCCCCACAAACCCCCGGCGGCGAACGATCGTCGGGTCACCCAGGGCCAAACCCACCCAGGACGCGAGTCCGATCGGGGCGCGGCCCATCCGGAATTGGAGATTCCAATGGCAATCAACACGGCACCCTACGTGGAGGCATTCCGACGCTTCCGCTCGTCCCTCGCGCAGGCGGTGGACTTCACGGACCCGAACTTCACTAACAGCGCGATCACGCGGGAGCGGTTCAACCGCGTGATGCAGGCGCGCGCGGGACTGGTGGACCTGATCCCCGCGGCTTCGCAAGCCGACCCCGACACCGGCGTCGCCCGTGTGATCGACGCACTCGCGCCGAAGAACGCGGACGACGTGGCCCTCCAGGAGGCCGAGGCGCGCAAGGTGCAGATCCTGCTGGGCGCGGGTCGCTCCCTCGAAGTACTGATCAAGGAGGCCAGCCCTCTGCGGCTGGCCGCCATCGCGCAGTGGATCGAGGTATCGCCCGAGGCGCTCGGGTCGGCCGACCCGGCGGGTGTGATCGCGGAGGTCCGAGAGTTGGTGTTCCAGCAGCTGGTCGACGCGGGCGTCCCCGAAGCTGTGCTCGAGCGGGACGTGACCCTCGACGCGGCGGTCGTGGCGGCGTGGCGCGACGTGCTCACCGAGGCTCTGGAAGGAGCGGCGTCGCTGGGTGCGCTGTCCCGTCTGGCGCGGCTCGACCAGCGGGGGTACGCGGCGCTCGGCCTGGATGAGTCGGTCCAGCGGGACATCGAGCTGGACTTCCAGGTCGGACGCCTGGACTCCCTCCACCTGCGCCACGACGCGGTGCGGGTGCGCTGAACTGACCGCGGCGGGCGGTGGGGGAGCGATCCCCCCTGCCCGCCCCAACAGAGTGGAGTGGCTTGATGCCTAGTCCTGCAAACAAGACAGCGCCGGAGACCGAAGCGCGGATCGTCGACCTCGTGCGGTCCGGCGCGACTCGGAGCGCCGTGGCGCGTGAGGTCGGGGTGAACCCGTCGACGGTCTCGCGCGTTGTCCGTGAAACCGAAGGTCTGGAGTTCGCCCGGATCGGGGCGGGTTCGTCCGGCACTCCGGAGGCGGCAGCGAAGGCCCGCGGATACCGGTCGGAGTACATGCGCACCCGGCGCGAGCAGATCGCGGACAAGCTTCTGGACGCGGCCGAGCGCTCGGCTGACCGGGCGAAGACAGAGGAGGATCCTCGGCGGCTGGCATCGCTGATGCAGGCGGCGGATGCGTCCATGCGGGCGTACTCCAACGTGACCAAGCCGGATGCGATCACGACGGAGCAGGAGGCGATGCGTGGTGCGCTTTCGATATTTGAGAAGTTCAGCGTCAACGCGGAGGTCCTGACCGGGTCCGTCCTGCCGCCGGTGCGCCCGGGGCTGATCCAGGAATAGCCTTCAGCGCCTCGTCCGCAAACGAGAAACCCCCGGACCCCACTCTCAGGGATCCGGGGGTCTCTCGTGTTCAGGACGGTACCGCGGAGCGTCAACGCGAGCCATTCGCGAGGATGCTCATATCCTGAGCTGGTGTTCAGACGACAGCAGTCAGACCCGAGCGTGGATTACCTGCCGATGCGGGTGTCCCTTCTCAGCGCGGAGTTGGACAACACGCGAGACGCGGCCCTCGAACGCACCCGTCTGCTGAATACGAAAGCGTCGTTCGTAGTTGTGGCGGCTGGTGTCATTGGCAGCGCGAGCTCGGTCGGCGTCTTGCAGTCGGATTCCAGCCTGATTTGGCTCTTACCTTTCGGGCTTACATTCCTGACCGTTCTCGCGTCGACTATCACCTTGTGGCCCCGAAGTCTGACGGTCGCAGGTGGGCGCGAGATGGTGGAAACGTGGCGGGTCAGTGAGCTCACCGGGGAAGAGCTGGAAGATCACCTTCTCGAAGTAAAGGCGCGGGAGGTCGAGAGTCGCGACGCGCAATACAAGGTCGGCGCTCGGTGGACCCGGGTGGCATTCGTCTTGCTTCTTGCGAGTCTGATCTCAGTCGTCGTCGTGGCGTCCGTTGAAGCGTTCCCGGCGGCGGATTCGTCGGGGGACGTCGCGCCGACGTCCATAATCAGCCCGCTCCCTGAATAGACTCCCGACATGGTGTCCAAGCCCCCCGAGAAGCCCAAACCCGCATCGACCCCTAAGCCGAGGCCGAGCAGTTCCAAGCCCAACGTCGACCGTGTGATGCTTCATTTCGCCCATTCCGATCAGCCGGAAAACAAGGAGGACTGATTGTGGCGTCGAAGAAGAAGCCAGCGCCCAAGCCGCAACCTACTAAACCCAACGTTGAAAAGGTCCTTCGGCGAGTTACTGAGCAGAAGACCGCCAAGCCAAGAGAAGACTCGACATTCCGCGAGTGACGTCGACGAGCGCGCGAAATTAAAGCAACCCGACCTTGTTCCCCTCGACCACTAGGTAGGAGACGAACGCGGAGCAGGTGACGAGCATGTATTTCGCGAGCGCCTGGTCCGCGTTGGCGGCTTCGACGCCCGCATGACGAATGCCGTCCGCGTCCGACGTCCAACCGTACATCTGAGACCACGCGCCCTTCAGAGCTGGGTGAATGGTCAGGCCAGCAGCCTCAAGCTTCTTGAGCCCGGCGCCGAGGGTTCCCTCGGCGGTGATCTTCTTGACGATCGCTTCAACTGCGGAGATGGACTCTTTGATGGAGTTCGGGTAGTCAGGCGTGGTCCGATCGGCGAGGAGCTCGACCGCCCGATCAAGTGAGTGGCGGGCACCGGCGACAACCTCAGAGTCGGAGAGTGCGCTTGTAATCGCTTCAGCTTCTGCGTTCGAGTCGACCGGTGTGATCTCCTGTCCGATGAGTCGATAACCAACGAGGTTCGCCTGGAATAGGTCGTTAAGCGCGCGCGAGAGTGCTTTTCGCAGCGGCCCGGATTCTGACGTCTCGTGCCGCTCCCAGTGCTTGAGCAAGCACTCGAGCAGATCGAAAACTTCGTTCCATTCCTCCTCATAGATTGCGGCCTTGATGTGGCGCCAAGTCGTCGCAGTGGAAGGCTTCTCGTCCCGGTTCTTCTTGAAGTGCCAGATCCAGACAGCTTCCGTAACCTGTCTCTCAGTGGCGTCCCTGTACATTCCGTCGAACTCTCCCGGCAGGACCGCGAGAAGATTCCACAACTCCCGACGGGTGTCCTCGTCGAGGCCTTCCCGCTGGATGAGCGTTCGGACCTCCTTGTATCCGTGGCGCTCGGAGAAGGAAGGCATGCCGTCAGGCTAGTGTCACGGCCGGACAGTCACGCTCTGACGCGCGGACCCGCCGTTTCTCACCGCGTCCTCGCTAGGGCGCGTATCCGGATCCGGGTCTACTGCGTCCAACCAAACCCACGTCGTCATCGCGCTGCCATCCACGTAGAACCGTATGCCCACGGCTTTGGGAGTCCACCGACACGCCCACGCCTTCACCCGGACCGCCTCCGTGAAGAAGTGCACCCAAGCCAGGACCGGTTTGGGCTCGGGGTCGACCGTCAGTGGTTGTCGTTCCAGGCCGATCTCGCGAGCACTCAGGGTCTGCAGTCCGCCCTTCTCGGCGAGCCGCGCCAGGTGCTTCTCTTCGCCCACCCGGTCGAAGTGAGCCGAGTACCGCTTGTTGATGCCCACCGGACGATTGTCGAACATTACTTCGATTCGGGCAACGTGGGTGTGTCGTGCCCCAGTGTCGTTGCCATTCGCTAGCGTCATGAGAAACCTAAGGGGGAGCTATGACCGATCCGACCACCGAACCTGACGCGAGCACACCTGCGGTGAAGTGGGACCCTGCGTCCGACGTTGACGGATACGCCTGGGAGGACGTCCGAAGCAGGGACCCCTACCTTGATTTCATGCTGGACCGGTACTTCGACGTAGCCGATCAAGCCCGTGGCGCGCTCGGGCTCACCTTGATGGTGGGTGGGGCAGTTGTAAGCGGAATTGCGATCAGCCGCGCAGAGTGGATTGAACGGACTCTCACAGACTTCCAGCCGAGCAACTCGGCGGTGGTGGAGGAGTACCTGCGCCCGATCTGGTCGCACTTGCACGATCACACTGTCGAGGAGAGTAATCGGCGTGATGAGGCGGATTTGCCGACGCGCGCCCGTCGCTTCATACATCTGCGAGAAGTGCGGATCCTAAACGGGGCCACGATGAACGTTTCCACGTGGCGAGGTGATCTCGCGTCGGTGGATGCGTGGTCGCTGGGATCCTGGAATCCACCTGGCGTGCTGACCACGGACGGAGACTCCGACTCGTGAACGATTCGTCTCCAACTTGCCGTTGGTGTCCCGGCTCATGACGGATCCCATGATCATCGCGGGCGGAATCGCTTCTGCCCCGATCGTGCTCGAGACCACGAAGCGACTCTTGGGCCCGACGCTGGACTTGCTCGGTGACGGGATCAAGAACGGCCTCGCCAACCGGAAGAGCAACATCAGCAAGGTCGCCGCGCGCGCCGACACGAAGGCAGATACCTCCGAGCCGGGCGCGATTCCCCCCAGAGTTGCCGCCGAGGTGTTCGATAAGGCGCAGTGGGCCGAGGACGAGTTCGTGACTGAGTACCTGAGTGGCATGCTCGCCTCCGCCAGGACGCCGGCCGGAACGGACGACAGTGCCGTGTCATGGACTGCCCTGGTGGGTCGCATGTCGGCTGATCAACTTCGGCTCCATTACGCGTTGTACACGGCTTTGCGCGCCAAGGTCGCGGGCAAGAAGTTTGACAACATCAGCGAATGGGAGAGCAAGGAGGTGTTCGTCGGCTATTCAGACTTGCGCCTGATCGCCCTCGGGTGGGATCAGGAGTTCTTCGTGGAGCGGCTCGTTGAAGCTGCAGTTGGCCTGGCACGTGAAGGACTGATAACTCAACTCGGGCACGGGTCAAGCGACTTTCTTGCCCGGGTGTGGTCCCCGACTCGCAAGAAGGCTCTCCCAGATGGTCAGTTCGGTTTCTTGGTGTTCACCCCCACTTCGGCGGGGTCCGTGCTGTTTCTTCGTGCGCACGGGTACCGCGCCCACTCGGGGGTCCTAGCCGAGGCCGAGCTGGATGTGTCCTACTCGGGCGACCCTCAGGACGCTCCGGGGGCCATAAACAGCTACTGGGTTGAGGATCTCCCGCCGTTCAACCCGCCTGGCTGATTCGCCCGGCTCCCCTCGGCGGCGACGACACGCCGGGGGAGGCCCCAGTAATTGACAGGGGGGGCCTTGCACTGTAAAGTGCGACCCGCAACTTAAGAGCGACGCTCGATCTGGAAGCTCTCCGGGGCCCAGGGCGAGAGCAGGGGAGTGGTACACAATGCCCCTGCCGGTGAGCTAACCCTACTGACGCACACCGTATCCCAATGAGGGTGGAAGACCCGCTGACAATCAGCGGGAGGATGAGGTATCGACCTCAAGCATCCCCTCCCCATCGCCTCACAGCGGTGGGTCGGATACGGGGTGCGTTTTGTCGTTCTTGGCACCCCCTCCGTTAGGAGGATGCGGTGGCCACTTCACCCACCACGCACCTGGAATCCCGGGCACTGCCCGCTGAGGACTTCCGCCGACTGCTGACACTGTTGTTCGGCCCGTCGCCCGTCGCCTCATCCGAGGAGCAGGCAGAGTGACGGCCTCGCTCGAGCGTCGTATCCGGCGCAAGCAATTCGCTGGGCACGTCGGGTTCCTCGCCCGCTACTACCTGTGGCCCTTGAATGACCCCCGGACGTGGCTACTCGGGTTGATGATTTCCGGCGCCTCCAATTCGGTCGCGGCTCTACTCGCGGCGGTGGTGCGCTGATGGTGAAGCTGTCCGCGGAAGCCCTCGAAGCGATGGTGACCGATTCGCCCAACGCTTCCTTGACACATGCCCTGTACTGGGCGGAGCGGGGGTGGCCGGTCTTCCCACTTGCTCCGAATGACAAACTCCCCCTGTTCCCAAACCCCCACCGGAACGCGAAGGGCCCCGACGGCAAGCCCATCCAGTGTGAGGGCCAGTGCGGTCTGCTGGGCCACGGCGTCAAGGACGCGACCCGTGACCCCGAGAAGATCCGGCGTATGTTCGCGGGTCGTCCGGACGCCAACGTAGGCGGCGCGACCACCGGCCGCATCGTCATCGACGTCGACTATCAGCACGACGGCACCAGGGTCGAATCGCTACCCACCACCCGCGTGCACCTCAGCGGTCGCGGGAACGGCAACGAGCACCTCATCTACCTCATGGGCGGAGCCGTCGGGCAGACGCTCACGCAGGGCAAGCTCGCCCAGGGCGTGGACCTGAAGGCAGGGCCGAACGCCTACGTCGTGCTCCCCGGATCCACCCACCCCGAGACCGGCCGCCCTTACACCGTGGCCGACGACGGCGTTGAGGAGCACCCGCTCACCGACGATGAGGTCGCGGCGGTCTGGGCCGAGTACGGTGCACCGCTGCCGGGGTCGCGGCGGGCGCAGGCACCCGCGTCGGGGTCTCCATCGCCTTCCCGTGACCTTCTCGCCCCCGGTGGGCCCAGGGAGTCGTCGAAGGTTCTCAACGCTCTCCGGAACCCGCCCGAGCGCGGGAAGGGCGTCACCAACGACTGGCTCGCGACGGTGGCCGGCCATTACGCCCGCCTGCACCGAGAGAACCGCGAGTTCTACGAGGTTGAGGTCGGGCGAGCCATCGCGATGGTTGACCCGGACTACGAGGACGCGAACAAGACCATCGAGTCCATCTGGAACACGGAGCACTCGAAGGAAGGGGACCACGCCTTTGCGGTCGCCCAGCGGGTCCAAGCGAAGCTCGTCGAGCACGATGCGAAAGCCGCGTTCGGTCGGGCGTTGGCAGAACTCGACCCGGCCCCGCCGTTCGACCTCGGCACCCTCGAGGACGTGCTCGCCCGGCCCGAACAGGAGCAGTACCGCATCAAGGGTCTGATGCTGGCGGACGGGTTCACTTCGATCGTCGCCCAGCGGAAGACCGGCAAAACCACCTTCAACCTGAACATGGCCGACGCGATGCTCACCGGCCGGGACTTCCTCGGTCGGTTCCCGGTGGTACCCGTCGACGGCAATATCGCGATCCTCAACTACGAGGTGAGCGGGCACCAGCTGGGGTTATGGGCCGACAAGGTGGGTGTGGACCGGAAGCGTCTCATCCTCGTGAACCTCCGTGGTCGCCGGAACCCTCTCAGTCACGAGCAGGACCGCGCGGAGCTGGCCGCGCGGCTTCGCGCCTACGACGTCGAGTCCATGTTCGTCGACCCTTTCAGCCGTGCGTTCTACGGGGAGAGTCAGCAGGACAACACGCAGGTGCAGGCGTTCCTGAACGACCTGGACGTGTTTGCCCGCTCTGAGGTGGGCGCTCGTGACGTGGTCCTGAATGTCCACGCGGGGTGGAACGGCAACAGGTCTCGCGGGGCCTCAGCGCTGGAGGACCACCCCGATTCGATCGTCTGGCTCCGCAAGAGCGACGAAGACACCGAGAACGGCCCGCGGTACCTGTCGGCGCTCGGCCGCGATGTCGACGTCGACGAAGACCAGCTGGCATTCGACCCATCGACACAGCGACTATCCCTCACCGGGTTCGGATCAAGACTGCAAGCCAGGCGCGAGCAGAAGACCACCGCCCTCGAAGGGCCGATCCTCGGCGTGATCCGACAGGACCCGGGCCTGAACACATCCGCCATCGAAAAGCGCCTACGCGAACTGCAAGTGCGTTTCCAGAAGGGCGACGTGAACCAGGCGCTGAACCAGATGGCGCAGACCGGCAGCGTGCGGCGTGAGAGGGGCCAGTTCGGGGCGGTTCTGAACTACCCGGCGGGGCAGACCCTCGGCATCGCGAACGGGGGTGTCAGAAATGACTTCTGAAGCAATGTCCCCCGAAGGTACCCCGCGCCAGGTGCCCCCGATGTACCCCGGGGCTCTCTACCGCGTCGTTCCGCGGTTCCCCCAATATCCCCCGGGGTACCCCAACGGTTGCCCCGCCAATGTCCCCCGGGGTCCTTATGGACCCGGGGGCACGGGGTACCCCGAGGGGACACCGGCAGGAGACCACCCAACAAACACCCTTCCTACGGTTCGCCGACCTTTCACGCGTGAGGAGAACGCTGATGACTGACCCGATCTCGGCGGCAGACGCCGCTCAGGTTCGACGGATGACGCCCCGCATTCGGCGCCTTCTCGCGGACTGGCCGGAGGGCATGGGGCGGGCGGCGTTGCGTCGTCGGCTGAGCAGCCGGGAGAAGCACCTGTATGACGCGGCGCTCGAGCTTCTGATCGCCGTGGGTGACGTGGTGGCTGTCCCTTACCCGGCGGGCGGCACGCGGTACATCCTCGCCCGGAACGACCGCAACACGCAGCAGGGACGACCGTCCCCCCTGGAAACCAGCTGGAAACCCGAATGCTCGATAACCATCAACGAGCGATGATGTCACGACAGTTGCTGGCATCTACCGACAAAGACGCATGAAGGAGACAAGGATGAATGGCTACGACAACACCTACGACAGCTACGCAGAGCAATTCACGAGCGACATCGCCGATGCAAAGCGCGCACCGGAAATCGCTGCCTGGCTTCGATCAGGCCCGCTGGGCCTCAATGAGCTACTCGATTTACGACGCGACCGGCTGATCACAGACGGGTATCCACAAGATCGAGTCGATGCGCGGGCCGCCCAGTCGATCTTCCATGACCTCGGTCGGATAGCTGGACTCGGAGGTCCGGTGCAGTTCGACGGGTCGCGGTTTGGCTTGGACGAGGCTCGCCGAGCATTCATCGACGCGTGGGCCCGCGACCACGGCCTCTGACCCACTCCGATCGCATCCGACGGAATGGGCGTCGCACAACAGATGTCGATCTGTCTGGAGCAGAACCCGAATGCCCTGGCGGAAACTCCTCATCACCGGATCCCGCTTATCGATAGTCTTCGTTTCGTGCCTGGGGATCGTCGCGAGCAAGTCTTCGTCAGTTCTACCTACCTTGACTTGCGGGAGGAGCGTCAGTCGGTTATTCAAGCCCTGCTAATCGCTGGATGCATCCCGGCGGGCATGGAGCTGTTCCCGGCTGGCAATGACGAGAAGTGGCGACTGATCCAGCGAGTCATCAACGAGTGCGACTACTACGTTCTCGTGATCGGTGGTAAGTACGGTTCGCTGGATCCGACAACCGAACTGAGCTACACGGAGATGGAGTTCGATTACGCGGAATCCATAGGCAAACCGATCATGGCGTTCCTCCACGGAGAGCCGGGGAAGCTGAGCGGAGAGCAGATCGAGCTCGATGCTGAGCGGCGGGAGAAGCTCGACGCGTTCCGTGCGAAGGTCGAGGCCGCACGGGTGGTGAAGTATTGGAATACTTCTGCCGAGCTACCAGGCCACGTTGCGCTCGCCCTGATGGAGACCCGCGAACATTACCCAGCGGAGGGGTGGGTCCGGGCCAGCCAAGCGATGACGCCCGAACAGAAGACGGAGATCGCTGAGCTTCGCGCTCGCGTAGCTGAGCTTGCCCAAGAAGCTGAGGCAAAGGATAAACGAGCTGCGATCGCGGGGGATCTGGCGCAAGGTGACGACTTGTACTCGTTCAAATTCGTCGTCACCGGATTCCGGTTGGAGGATCTCGACCCTGACGGCGACCCGCGGTGGGATGCCGACCAGTACAACTGGACGATCTCGGTTCCCACATCGTGGAACAAGATTTTGCAGCTGGTGGGTCCGACACTGCTCCACGAGTCGAGCGAGCCGGAGCTCAGCAAAGTGCTAGAAGCGCACGCACGTCGACTTTGGCGCGAGAACACTGATGGTATCCGACCTCAATATTTCGTAAGCAGTCTCAGCCTGCGACTTTGACAAACGAGGTCGTCGCTGACGTGATCGTTCAACTCTTCGCGATCGGGGTGATCGAGCGCGGCGTGAAGAAGCGAACAGTGAGCGACAAGGGCAAGTACTGGGCACTCACTGAGCTTGGACAGGATCAGATGATGAAGCTGCGTGCCATCCGCAGAAGCGCTGCTGAGGGATAGGGGTCGGGCTATTCCCCGCAGCATTCAGTCACGGTGACCGATTGCTATCACCCTGTCCTAGCCAGAGTGTGTGTCACTCAGTTCTCGCTCGAAGCAGTTTGCGGATGCGGCGAGGAACTTGAGGTTGCGCCACTTGCTCCCATTTTCGACGGAGCGCGGAGAAGTCTGGGTCATCATCGACCGGGGAGGTGCGCCGGTCGAGCCAGAGGATGGCTGTGGACGCGTCGATGTCGCCTCGCCTCCACGCGGTGAGTATCCGATTCGTGTCCAGAGCGGTGACTTGGAATCTACCTGCGTGTTCGAGTATCGCCCGCCCGTTCCTGCGCAAGCGACCCCACTCCAATATGCGCGACCGAAGCGACTGGGCAACTGCGGCGTCGTGCCCCCTGCAAACAAGCTCCAGTGTGCTTGTGAGCATGAGCAACTCACTCAAACGTGGCTGCACCAGCAGACGACTCGTCGAGCCTTCAATCACCTGGTGTCTCGACCACCAGTGATGCTTCACGATGTGGCTCCCGGGCTCAGCATTCAGCGACTGGGCGATTGCGGCTATCGATTCACTTATCTTGACGACGTGTTCGTCCACTCGGTCTTGGTAGCGTCTAGCCCAATCGCGGCGAGTTAGAAGCCACGAGAATATGAACGCGGCCGTTGCGCCGACGAGCGTGGCCACCAACGTCAGCCAGAATTCGGGCCACGTACCGCTTTCGATCACCTCGCTCAGGCTTTCGATGGCGCAGACAGTGGGACCGTCTGAACAATTCGCGTTCGAGCCCCGCACTGCCGATTCAGCCACCCATATGAGCACACGCAGAGCGTAGCGACTCGTGGCGTTCCTGCGCCGCGCGCCTCCCCGGAGTTGCCCTCGCTGCATGGTTTTCTCTCATCCGAGAGCGGCAATTCACTGGGTCAGCGCCAACCAACAAACCCAGGACCTCCCTATCAATTTGCGATGGGGACAGACGGTCAGTCTGCGATGTCCTAAAGGCGTTCGAGGTTACTTCCGATCCGCTGCGACCCTCGGCATCGCGATGCATCATTTGGAGCTTCCTCGTGCCGATCGCTCGACCAGCAACCTGTCCGATTTCGCTACGGTTCCCAGCCGGGACGTCCGTTCCGCTTTCGGGTTCCGTCCCTCACGGGCCTCCCGTAAACGCAGAGCAGTCTTCGGGGCCGGTGGGGCTCGAGAAGGCGCCTGTGTCGTCGGAGCCCCCGTCGAAGGCCGCGCCGATGCATGCGGCGCCATTCGATGCAGAGCGGGAGTGCCGGGCGCTGACGGAGCGAGTGCGGGGGGCGGCTGAGGCCGGGGTGGCGATCCCGTGTCTCGGTGCCGATTCCGGCCAGTGGACGTCGGACGAGCCCGCCGAGCAGCTCGCGGCAGCGGAGTTGTGTCGGACCTGCCCGCTCGCCGCGCAGTGTCGCTCCTACGCCGTCTCGGCCGGGGAGACCTCGGGAGTTTGGGGAGGCTGGATCGCGGACGCCGCCGCACGGTCCGCCGGGACCCGCCGAACAACCCGGGAACAACGACGCGTCGCCAGTGCGCGCAGACGGGCGCGTCGTGCCCAGGCGAGGAATTGTGGGCATGTAGTTCCGGCTGTTTTCCTGGAGGGGGGAAACAACAACTCCAGATCAGAAGGAACTTCCGCCATGACCACCACTCAACCCGGTACATGCCACTGCGGCTGTCGAGAGTACACATCGGCCCGCGCGAACTACCGACCGGGGCACGACTCGCGCCACCTCTCCCGCGCCGTGGAGCGGCTCGTCGTCGAAGCCGAACAGGGCCGCCGCGTCGGCGCCCGCCAAATCGCCTCCGCCTCAAAGGAGATGCCGTCGGAGGCGCTTCGCGCCAAGTTCACGGAGCGCGCCGCACGCGCGGTGCGAGCCGTTCACGTTCAGCAGCGGCTCGCGGGAGGTGCGGAATGAACGCCTCCGGTCTCCGGCACCTCATCTGCGAGACCGACAGGTGTCAGACCGCCTGCGGGCTCGCGATCGTACGCCGCTCTCCCTCACGGGCGACGCCGTGGGGAACCGCTCGCGACAGCGACATCGCCGTGTGGGAAGACGATGCCCGCCCCACCGATGACAACTACGACGAATGCGACCAGTGCTGGAACGGCACGGACGCCGAGGAAGGACGTGGCACCGATGCTGCCTGAGATCAAGCACGCCGTGAACGCTGTCACCGTCGAGGAGTGCGCCATCGCGCAACTGGTTGTCGCCGCTATCGCGACTCACACCCCTGGGCGGTCCGTTCTGGACGAGGCGGTTGAGAGTTGGCGGCGGATCCGGCCAGCCGTCCAGGCTGTCGCCGAGACCAACGGGCTGAAATTGACCGATCTTGTCGGTTGGAGCGTCGCCGTGAGCATCGTCGCGGAGGCGGCCACGTTCATCGACGCTGAGGACGGGGCCCTCCGATGAGCTCCAAGAAGCGGGCCGCCATCTACGCGCGCGTCAGCACCGAGATGCAGGTCGACAACACTTCGCTGCCCGAGCAGCGCGAGGTCTGCGAGGCCGCGATCCGCATGCGGGGCTGGGAACTGGTCGACTCGTACGTCGACGAGGGGCTTTCGGGGAAGGACGACACCCGCCCGGCGTGGCGTCAGATGCTTCAGGACGCTCGCGACGGCAAGATCGACGCGGTCGTGGTCGCCAAGCTGGACCGCTTCGCCCGGAAGGCCGGGGATGCGATCCGCGAGACCGACCGTCTGTCCGACATGGGCGTCGACCTGGTCGTGGTCAAGGAACAGATCGATATGTCCACTCCGGCGGGTCGCGCCATGCGGACGATGCTCGCCGGTTTCGCCGAGTTCGAGGCGGACACCATCGTCGCCCGCACCACGGCGGGGCAACGGGCGAAGGGCCGCGCCGGTGGGTGGGTTGGGTCGAAGCCACCTTTCGGCTGGCGACTGGAGGGCACCAAGCGTGACGCGCGCCCGGTGCCTGATGAGCGCGAACGCGAGGTGCTGCGCGCCATGCACAGGCTGTTCGTGAAGGAGCGCCTGACTACTGGCGAGGTGGCCGACCGGCTCAACGAGGCGGGGCTTCGCCCGCGTCTCGCGGCAGCGTGGAGCTACCAGACCGTCAGGCAGGTGGTCCGCAACGCGACCCTGTGGACGGGGGAGACCGAATGGGGTGCGGTGACCGGGCAGAGCCACCGACCGCACGCCCACTCCACGAAGGTGAACCGCGACGGGACCGCCAAGTGGGGCGAGACCGTCAAGATCGACCTCGGCGACCCTGTGTTCACCCGGCAGGAGTGGCAGGCGCTCCAGCGGGCGGTGAACCGTAAGTCGAGCGGCAGCCCCTCGGCGCCCCAGCGGCAGATGCTGACGGGGCGGCTGTTCGGGTCGTGCGAGTTCGACCAGCACTACGACGGCGTAACTACGAAGAGTCGTCCGCACCCGTTTTACAAGTGTGCGGGGCGCCGGTACCGGTCCGCCGAGACGCCCCGCTGCTCCTGTCCCCAGCTGCGCGGGCCGGAGGTGGACGAGGCGGTGTGGCGCGAGTTGTCGTCGGTGCTCGCCAATCCGGACCGCCTCGAGCTGCTGGCGAAGCAGTGGCTGGAACTCGACGACGACGCCGACCTAGCGGGGGATGAACCGATGATCGCCGCGCTGCGGAAGCAGGAGAACACCCTCGAGCGCGCCATCGGTCGCGCTCGGGACCTGTACCTGATGGCGGACGATCCGGCCGAAGCGCTGCAGACGATGGAGCGGCTGAAGGCCGACCTCGCCGACGTGCGCGGTCGCCTCGAGGCGATGACCGCGGTCGCGGAGCGGCGCGTCGACCAGGCCCGTCGGATCACGGACGTGGCCGCGCTGGCGGAGCGTGCCCGTGGCCGACTCGAAAACGCTCCGCTCGCGCTCCGGCGTGAGGTCGTCGAACTGCTCGACGTTCGCGTCATGGTGTCGGACGTGGTCCGTGGCGTGCCGCAGACGATGACCATTCATGGGGTGCTGGACCCGTCGATGTTCCTGCCGGATGAGAAGCCAGCCGAGCAGGGACGCTCTTCCCGATCGTCTTCCTGCTGTTGCCGATGAGCGTCCTCTTTGCTGTCTTCCCCGGAATCGTGATGCTGCGACTCGGGGTCGGCTGACACATGACCGAAAGGAGAACATCATGATCCGTCCTTCACTCACACGCCTGCGAACGGCGTGGGGCGCCGTCCTGGCAAACCTGCGCGACGACGAGCGCGGTGACGTTCCCGGCTGGGTGCTCATCACGCTGATGACCGCGGGACTCGTCGTCGTCATCTGGGCACTCGCGGGACCTGCACTCTCACAACTGTTCCAGCAGGCGATCGACCAGGTCTCCAGCTTCTGAGGTTCCCGTGATGCGGCGGCTGCTCTCCGACGAGCGCGGATCGACTCCGGTCGAATTCGTGCTCGTCGGTGTGCTGCTGACCGTTCTCACGCTCGGCGTCTTGCAGCTGGCGCTCGCGGTCTACGTCCGAAACGTCGTGCACGACGCCGCGGTCGAGGGCGCCTATCACGCCGCCTTAGCCGACGTCGACACGGAGGCGGGAGCCGTGCGGGCACGCGACATCGTCGAACGCGCCGTAGGTGGCGACTTCGTCGAAAGCGCGACGGCTGCAGACTCGCGAACGCTCGGTTACGACACGGTGTCGGTGACCGTGACGACGCGACTTCCGTTGGTCGGGCTCCTCGGCGTGCCGCACGGGTGGGAGGTGACTGTTCATGCTCCTGCGGAGAACTTCGATTGAGGGACTCGCCGATGACGAGCGTGGGTCTGCCGCCCTCGAGTTCATCGTCGGCGGGGTGATTCTGCTCGTGCCGATCGTGTACCTGGTCGTGACTCTCGGGATCATCCAGTCCCACACCATGGGGGTGGAAGCAGCGTCACGCCATGTCGCCCGGGCTGTCGCATCAGCCGAGAGCGTCGAAGACGCCGATGAGCGGGCCGCTGCGGTCCTGGACTCGCTTGCGCGAGAGTACGACATCGACGAAGAGTCGCTGGATGTGGACGTCTCGTGCGTGGGCACGACCGTTGTCTGTCCCGCGGCCGGCGCCATCGTGCGGGTGACCGTGAGTTCATCTGTCCCGCTTCCTCTGGTGCCGCCCGTGCTCGGGCTCGACGAATCGGCTCGCGTGGGAGTCGAATCGTCCTCCGTCCAGAAGGTCTCGCGGTACTGGAGGGACGAATGATCCGGCGCGACGAGGAGGGCAGCGTCCTCCTGCTGACACTCGGGTATGCCGTGCTCGCGCTCGTCCTTGTGTTCGTCACGGTCGATGCGACGAGTCTGTACCTCGCGCAGAAGCGTACGCAGGCAGCAGCGGATGCCGCGGCCCTGGCGGGAGCAGACGGTTTCACACTCGAGGTCATCGAGGGCGAGCCGCGCGCCGAGCTCAGCGACCGAGGGGTGCGAGAGCAGGCGGAGGCGATCGTCTCGGCCGAGCAGGATGTGAGCCTGGTGTCGGCGAGCACGCCCGACGGGGTGTCGGCCCGCGTGGTCGTCAGCACCCGCTGGCGTCCACCGATTTCGACCCTCTTCGTACCCGACGGCGTCCCCCTCGAAGCCACAGCGACCAGTCGCACGGCGCTGGACTAGGTCGAGCTACCTCCGGCGTCAGGCATCGCCCCCGAAATCGAGGGCGGAGAACTCGGAGAAGAACGTCGAGGTGATGCTCTGGATGTCTGCACCGCGAAGCTTCACCTCGCTCCGAGCGGTCTCCAATGCCTGCAAATCCGCGTAGAACTCGTCCGAGTCGCCGGCTGTCGCCTCGACGACGGGGGCGTCGAGGATCGCGTCGATGACCGCCGGCAGCTGTTCGGCCATCGGTTCGATGGCGAGTGGCAGCAACTGGTTCATGAGCTGCTCGACGGCGATGTCGACCGCAGCGTTCAGGAGCTTCTTCTTGATGAGGAGCATGGGGCCCGCGCCTGCGGCCGTCAACGGATTAGTCAGCATCGCGACAAGGGTGACCATGGTCGACGTGACATCGACGATCACCTTGATCTTCAGCGCCGTGATGCCCGCAGCGCCGATGTCCATGGCCGTCGCTGCCGGCGGCATGATGTCGATCAGCTGTTGCAGGTTGTAGGAACGGTTGGTGTTCCACGCACTCGCGGTCGCGGGGCCGGCCTGGCCGCGCATGGCGACCGCGACGTCGCCGTTCATCTTGGTGTCGACGGCTTGGATGACAGTTTCAAGATCAGTGCCGAGGTTTCGCACCAGGTCGGCGCCCTTGCGCACCTCGTCCTCGTCGATGTCGGGCCAGTCGAATCCGAGCTTCTCCATCACCCAGATCAACTCGTTCGGCAACATCATTCCCACGTCATCCACCTCCAGCGAGACTCTAAGCGGGCGGTGCGGCGCGGGACAATGGGGAGAACGCCCCAGACCCGACGCGCGTCGTTTGGCGAGCTCAGTCTCGGACGTGCGGGACGAACCTCGGGAGCCATCGCACGAAGGCGACGGCACCCAGGAGGCCGATGATCCCGACCGCCCCGGCGGCGAAGGACAGCGACGAGATCGCGGTGATGCCGGTCACGATGAGCGGGGTGGTCGCACCGCCGGCATCCGTCAACGTCCGCCACGAACCGAGGAACGGCGCCGGGTTGTCCTTCGGCGCGAGATCGGCGCCGATCGTCAGCAGGATGCCGCTCGACAGACCGTTCCCGACGCCCAGGACGGCAGCGAACAGGGCGAACCACATCTCGGCGCTCGAGCCGTCGTGAGTGATCGAGAGGGCGAGGAACCCGCTTCCCATCAACACCATTGCGGGGAGCGCGGCCCACAGGCGGCCGAACCGATCCATCACCTGGCCGCTTGCATAGAAGAGGGCGAAGTCGAGTGCGCCCGAGACGCCGACGACGAGCGCGATGGTTTGTGCATCGAGGCCGATGGACACGCCCCAGAGCGGCAGCACGACCTGCCGGGCCGATCGCACCGCGGACAGGCATGCGGCGGCCAGACCGACTCGCGACAGCACCCGCCGGTGCGCCCACATCGTCCGGAAGACGCCCACCCGTTCAGCGACCGGGATGGATCCGGTCACCGGCTCTCCCGAGTCCTCCGCCTCGTGGCTTCGGACCGATCGCTCGGCTGCGAACTGCTTCTCCGGGTCCGGGCCGAGCGTCACGAGAGCGATGAGGGCCACGAGGCAGACGGCGAAGAACCAGATGGTCGCCCGCTCGTCGCCGAACAGACCGATCAGGGCGGCCGCGATGAACGGTCCCGCGAACATCCCGAGACGGAACGTCCCGCCCAGCAGCGACAGCGCCCGCGCTCGGAACAGGACGGGGACCCGCGTGGTCATGAACGAATGGCGCGCCAGCCCGAATGCGGCGGCGCAGAACCCGATGAGGAAGACCGCCGCCGCGAACACAGGGAGCGAGGGGAGGATCGCCGCTGACACAGCCACGACGAGAGCCAGCGAACCGGCGCCGATCATCGTGACTCGCTCGCCCGCTCGCGCGACAGCCCATCCCGCGGGCAGATTGCCGACGAGCTGACCGACAACCAACATCGAGGCGATGAGCGCGGAAAGCGCGACGTCCGCGCCGAGGTTTCCCGCGAGGATCGGGATGAGGGGGAGCACCGCCCCCTCGCCGATCGCGAAAAGCACGGTCGGCGCATAAACCATGGGGCCGAATCGCCACAGCACCTCGCGGGCGCTTGCAGAGTCGGGTCGGTCGGTCATCACCATCCACGTTACTCTGGGACTGCCATGCTCGAATTCGATCCGTCCGCGGACATCCACGCCCTCCGTTCCACCTTCAGCGACATCAAGTCCGTCGTCGACGTGGACTCCCTCACTGCCGAGATCGCCCGTCTGTCCGAGGAGGCGGGTGCCCCCGATCTCTGGGACGACGTCGACAAGGCGCAGAAGGTCACCAGCGCCCTCAGCCACCGGCAGACCGAACTGAAGCGCGTCACCGAGGTCGAGCAGCGCCTCGACGACGTCGAGGTCCTCGTGGGGCTCGCGCAGGAGATGGAAGACGAGGAATCCGCGGAAGAAGCCCGCCGGGAGATCACCGACCTCGAGAAGGTCATCAGCCAGCTCGAGGTGCAGACGCTTCTCGACGGCGAATACGACGACCGGGGCGCCGTCGTCACGATCCGCTCCGGAGCAGGCGGCGACGACGCCACCGACTTCGCCGAGATGCTCATGCGCATGTACCTCCGCTGGGCTGAGCGCCACAAGTACTCCGTCAAGGTGATGGACACCTCGTTCGCCGAAGGCGCGGGCATCAAGTCGGCGACCTTCGAGGTCGACGCCCCCTACGCCTACGGCACCCTCTCCGTGGAGGCGGGCACCCACCGTCTCGCGCGCATCAGCCCGTTCGGTTCTGCCGACAAGCGGCAGACCAGCTTCGCCGCCGTCGAGGTCATCCCCGTCATGGAGGAGGCGCAGGAGGTCGACATCCCCGAAGGCGACATCCGCGTCGACGTGTTCCGCTCGTCCGGCCCCGGTGGTCAGTCCGTCAACACGACCGACTCGGCCGTGCGACTGACGCACCTTCCGACCGGCATCGTCGTCTCGATGCAGAACGAGAAGAGCCAGATCCAGAACCGCGCCGCTGCGATGCGCGTCCTGCAGACGCGGCTCATGCTGCTCCAGAAGGAAGAAGAAGCGGCGAAGAAGAAGGAACTCGCCGGGACGATCACCGCGAGCTGGGGCGACCAGATGCGCTCCTACTTCCTCTATGGCCAGCAACTCGTGAAAGACCTGCGTACCGGGCACGAGGTCGGTAACCCCGCCGTCGTCTTCGATGGTGACCTCGACGGCTTCATCGCCGCCGGAATCCGTTGGCGTAAGCGTAAGGACGACGACTGAGTCGACGTCGGGAATCCTTTTCCGACTTTTTCTCATCCAGCTGCATCCATATCGGGTGCGCCGGGGGAATACCTCTGTGAAAGCGCGAACAGCTCGCGCCGGATCAGAAGGAGTTTTCCATGCGCAAGACACTCTCTGCAGGCGTGGCGCTCGGTGCCGCCGTCGCATTCGCGGCATTCGCACCGGCCTCCGCCGCTACGGCGGACAACGCCGATCTCGCGGTTCTGCACGCGATCCCCGACACACCGGTTGACGTCTACGTCGACGGCAAGCTGACGATCGACGACTTCCAGCCTGGTGACCTCGGCGGACCCTTGGAACTGCCCGGCGGCACCTACTCGGTGGCGCTGACCGCCGCTGACGCCGCAGACGACTCCGCTCCCGTCCTCGGACCCATCGACCTCACCCTCGAGGCCGGCACCAGCTACACCGCGGTGGCACACCTCGACGCCGAGGGCCAGCCCGCCGCGAACCTGTTCACCAACGACACCTCGAAGACGGCTGCCGGTGAAGGACGGCTCACCGTCCGTCACGTCGCTGCCGCTCCGGCCGTCGACGTGCTCGCCGGTGGTGACGCCGTGATCACCGGCCTCGAGAACCCGAACGAGGAGTCCCTCGATCTGCCTGCCGGCACGGTGAACGCGTCCGTCGCCCTGGCCGGAACGACCGATCCCGTCATCGGACCGGCCGACGTCGACGTACAGGAAGGCGTCCTGACGATCGTCTACGCCTGGGGCTCCGCTGAAGCGGGCAACCTCGCCCTCGCGACGCAGACGATCGACGGCCTGCACTCCGGTCCCGGTGGCGTCAACACCGGCTCGGCCGGCCTCGTCGCCGAGAACGGCACGAACGGCTGGCTCTTCGCCGGCGGTGCTGCCCTGATCGCCGGTCTCGCCGCCGGTGGCGTGTTCGCGACCCGGGCCGCCAAGGCACGTCGCTGAGGTCACTGCCGTGCGTCGCGTGCACCTGATCGCCGTCATCCTGACGGTCATGATGCTCGCGGCCTGCGCGCCGGTCTCGGAGGCGGGGATGCCCCCCGCCTCCGGCACCGGCCCCGGCGCGACCGGGACGGTCTCCCCGACGCCTGCGGCGCCCCCACCGCAGGCATCCGTCCCGGTCGCACCGGCCACCCCGCAGGCCGTCGTTCGTGCTCCCGCGCCGGACCGGCTCGCGGTCGCATCTCTCGACGTGGACATGCCGGTCGAGCCCGTCGGCGTCAAGGACAGCGGCGAGATGCAGATTCCCGAGCGGCCCTCCGTCGCAGGTTGGTACCGGTTCGGCATGGCGCCCGCCGACGCGCAGGGAACCACCGTGATCGCCGCGCACGTCGACGATCGCGAGTACGGGATCGGTCCGCTGGCCAGGTTGCGGGACGCACGCGAGGGAGACGTGGTGACCGTGACGGATGCCGAGGGCGCGGTGACCGAGTACGTCACCGAGTCCGTGACGTACATCCCCCGCGCCGAGCTCCCGGTCGACGAGTTGTTCGCACGCGAAGGACCCCGCATGCTCGCCGTCATCACCTGCGGTGGTGATTTCGACCAGCGCACCCGCACCTACAGCGATAACGTGGTGCTCATTGCACGGGCTCGATCATGAGTGTGACGATCGGGCCCCGGCTCGCTGCAGGGAAGGAGCAAGCCGTCGACGACGACAGGGAACTCGCAGAGCGGTTCGCAACGGGCGACGAGACCGCGGTGAGAGCCATGTACGAGCGCTGGTCGCGGATCGTCTACACCCTTGCCGTCCGCTCGCTGGGTGACACCGCGGAAGCCGAGGACGTCACGCAGCGGACCTTCGTTTCGGCCTGGACGTCCCGGTCGTCGTTCCGGCCCGACCGGGCGCCGCTCGGTGCGTGGCTGATCACGATCGCGCGGCGCCGCATCGCCGACGCCCACGAAGCACGAGCACGAACATCGCGACTCGAGGAAGCGCTGAAGGCGGTCGTCCCGGAGGAGGCCGTCGAGCACGACGTCTCCGACGCGATGCTCGTCGCCGACGAGGTCGCCCAGCTCGAACCCGACGCGCGAGCAGTCCTCGCCCTCGCCTTCTACGAAGACCTCACCCACGAGCAGATCTCCCAGCGTCTCGATATGCCGCTCGGTACTGTCAAGAGTCACATCCGCCGAAGTCTTGCCCGCCTGCGAACCCGATTGGAGGCGCACCATGTCACATCTTGACCCCGAGGTCGCCGCTCTCCTCGCCATGGGTGAGCAGCCGTCGGATGACGAGCGGCGGCACCTGGACGCCTGCCCGGAGTGCTCCGCGGAGGTGTCCTCGTTCGCTCGCGCCGTGATCGCCGGTCGAGCTCGGGGCGGCGCAGAAGCACTGCTCACTCCGCCGGAACGGGTCTGGGAGTCCATCCGCTCCGAGCTCTCGCTGTCGGAACCCGCACCCGAGGCGCGGAGCGAAGCGCCCGCACCCTCGGCATCCGTCGAACCTTCTTCATCGGCAGCGCGGTCCCATGTCCCGTCTCGGCGTTCGCGGAAGAGTCGCCGCCCGGTGTTCTTCACCCTTGCCGGTGCCGCAGCCGCGGCGGTCGCGATCGTCGCGGGCGTCTGGGCATCCGGCGGGATCGGGCCGCGTCCCGAGATCATCTCCGAAGCGCGCCTCGACGGTCTCCCGGCCTGGGCGGGTGCGGCGGGGGAGGCGCTCCTGGAGCGTGTGGACGGTCACGACCGTGTCGTGATCGACCTCGACGCATCCGTTCCGGACGACGGATACCGCGAAGTGTGGCTCCTCACCTCCGATGCGAGCGATCTCGTCAGCATCGGCGTCCTCGACGGTCCGTCGGGCACCTTCGAGGTCCCCGACGACATCGATCTGTCCCGGTTCACCGTCGTCGACATCTCACAGGAGAACATCGACGACGATCCGACGCACTCGGGTGACTCGATCGTGCGGGGAACCCTGTCAGCACGCTGAGTGCCCGGGAGTGTCGGTGACGGATGCCGCCGACCCGGCGCTTAGGCTCGTGTGGCCATGATCCGGTTCGAAAAGGTTTCCAAGCGTTACCGCGGCACCAACAAACCCGCGCTGAGCGACGTCGAATTCGACGTCCAGCGCGGGGAGTTCGTGTTCCTCGTCGGCGCCTCCGGCTCGGGGAAGTCCTCGTGCCTCCGACTCATCCTCCGAGAGGACACGCCCTCCGAGGGGAGGGTGGTCGTCCTCGGCCGGGACGTGCGTGGGCTCAGCACCCGCAAAGTCCCCTACTTCCGTCGCCACATCGGGTCGGTGTTCCAAGACTTCCGGCTCCTGCCGAACAAGACGGTCTTCCAGAACGTCGCGTTCTCGTTGCAGGTCATCGGGTCGAGCAGGGCTTTCATCCAGCAGTCGGTCCCCGAGGCGTTGGCCCTCGTCGGGCTCGCAGGCAAGGAGAAGCGCCTCCCGCACGAGCTCTCCGGTGGTGAGCAGCAGCGTGTGGCGATCGCCCGTGCGATCGTCAACCGCCCGCAGATCCTCCTCGCCGATGAGCCGACCGGAAACCTCGACCCCGGGACGTCGATCGACATCATGCAGCTGCTCGCCCGCATCAATGCGGGTGGCACGACGGTCGTGATGGCGACCCACGAGGCCGGGTTCGTCGATCAGATGCAGCGCCGCGTCATCGAGCTCCGCGGCGGCCTCGTCGTCCGCGACGAGCGACACGGCGGCTACGGAGACACATCCGGTCTCCCTGTCCTCACCCCGGAGACCGTCAAGGGAGCGGCCGCCACTGCGGCGCTCACCGCGGTCCTCGAGCTCCAGAAGCAGATCGCCTCGTCCGGCGATACGGGTGCGGTCGACCCGTTGCCCGAGCCGATCGAGCCACCCGCACCGCAGGCCGACACCGTGCTTCCCGCCGTTCCGGTCGTGCAGGATCCGCCGCGCCGCCCGGAGTCGGATCATTCAGACGAGCAGAGGCCGGATGCGGCGGCGCCAGCGCCCTCACCGGAGCCCGACACTGGCACACGCGGCATCCCGATCACTCCGGCGGACATAGATCTCGCCGACATCGACGGTCTCGGCGCAGCAGACCGCCTCGGCCTCGGCCGACGCGACGACGACGAAGTGGGGCCGACAGCATGAGAGTCCGCCTCGTTCTCGGTGAAGCGCTGACCGGCCTCCGCCGCAACGCCTCGATGGTGATCTCGGTCATCCTGGTCACCTTCGTCTCGCTCACTTTCGTGGGCGCCGCGATGCTCATGCAGATGCAGATCGCGAAAATGCAGGGGTACTGGGCGGAGCGCGCTCAGGTCGCTGTTTTCATGTGCCGCGACGGTTCCACGCAGACCACGTGCAGCGACGGTGAAGCGACGAAAGAGCAGCTCGCCGCGGTCAAGGAGAAACTCGAGAGTCCTGCCCTGAAGGGCATCGTCCGGAGCATCCGGTTCGAGACTCGCGATGAGGCTTACCAGAACGTCCTCGACCTCATGGGCGAGGACTATAAGGACTTCATCACCCCCGCGCAGCTCAACGAGACGTACTGGGTCAACCTCGTCGATCCCACGCAGACCGACGTCATCGATGAGGCGTTCACCGGTATGGACGGAGTCGAGGAGGTGAAGGATCAGCTCGAGTATCTACAACCGCTCTTCTCGGCGCTCACGATCGCGACATACTTCGCCATCGCCATCGCTGGATTGATGCTCGTCGCCGCTGTCCTCCTGATCGCGACCACGATCAGACTCTCGGCCTACGCCCGACGCAAAGAGCTCGGCATCATGCGGCTCGTGGGCGCCTCGAATCGCTTCATCCAGACCCCGTTCATCCTCGAGGGCGTCTTCGCGGCACTCATCGGATCCGCGCTCGCGAGCGTGACGATCTGGCTGGGAGTCGAGTACGGCGTGCGCGGGTACCTCGTGAACGAGATCGACTTCGTGACGACCTGGATCGACGGCCGGGATGCGGTCCTGGTCATCCCGGTGATCGTGGGGTTGGGGCTCGTGCTCGCCGCCCTGTCGGCCAGCTTCGCCATCCGCAGGTGGCTGCGCACCTAGGCGGCCGCCTCCGTTAGACTGGCAGGCCGGCTGCGCGCGAAGCGCCGCCGTGTCGAGGAGTCATCATGCCCAAGGAACGCGGGGAACAGGTCATCGCGACCAACCGTCGCGCGCGCCACGAGTACGCCATCGAGAAGACGTACGAAGCCGGTCTCGTGCTCACCGGCACCGAGGTGAAGTCCCTGCGGCAGGGCCGCGCGAATCTCAGCGACGGGTACGCGTTCATCGACGGCGGGCAGGCGTGGCTCGACGCGGTGCACATTCCGGAGTACTCCCAGGGGCATTGGACCAACCACGCGACGAAGCGCACCCGCAAGCTTCTCCTACACAAGGAGGAGATCATCAAGCTCTCGCACGCGGTTTCGGCCGGCGGGTACACCCTCATCCCGCTCAAACTGTACTTCTCCGACGGCCGCGCGAAGGTCGAGATCGCCGTCGCCAAGGGCAAGCGCGAGTTCGAGAAGCGTCAGACGATCCGCGAGCGCGAGGACAAGCGCGAAGCCGAGCGCGCCATGCGCGGCCGCAACCGGCTGGGCGACTGAGGCTCAGCTGCGGGGGCGTGGCTCGGGCGGCGGCGGAACGGCTTTCGCAGCGATGAGTGCACCCCGCGGGATGCGTTCGATGCCGCGTTTGCCATCGACCACGATCACATCCGGCTCGGCGCTCAGAAGCTCGCCCAGTGCATCCGTCGCCCGCCCGTCCGGCAGCAGGTAGCGGACGACGACGCGCGCGCCCGGCTCTGGTAGTGAGATCACCAGCGACTCGGTGCGTAATCCTTGAGGAAGACGCCGAAGACGTCTTCGCCCGACTCTCCGCGGACGATCGGGTCGTAGACCCGAGCGGCGCCGTCGACGAGGTCGAGCGGGGCGTGGAAGCCCTCCTCCGCGAGGCGGACTTTGGTCGGGTGCGGTCGCTCGTCGGTGATCCATCCGGTGTCGACGCTGGTCATCAGGATGCCGTCGGACTCGAACATCTCGCGCGCACTCGTCCGCGTCAGCATGTTGACGGCTGCTTTGGCCATGTTGGTGTGCGGATGCCCGGGCCCCTTGTAGCCGCGTTCGAAGACACCCTCCATGGCGCTGACGTTGACGATGTACGTGCGTCGCGCCGGGCTCGCCGCGAGGGCGGGACGGAGCTTGGAGATGAGGAGGAAGGGCGCCGTCGTATTGGCGAGCTGGACTTCGAGCATCTCGAGCGGATCGACTTCCTCGACCCGCTGCACCCAGGAGTTCGAGTGATCCAGGTCGGGGATGAGCCCACCGGCATCGATGGCGGTACCGGCGGCCAACCTGTCGAGTGACGTGGACCCGGCGGCCATGGCCTCGCGGGTGAGGGTCTCGGCGCGGTCGGCGGCAGCAGCCAGGATCGGGTGCGCGCTCACGGAGCGCTCGAGGGCTTCAGGATGCTGATCGTTCGTGTGCCCGAAGGTGACGAGTGCGGGAAGGGGGCCGTCGGGAAGCGGCGCCAGCTCGGCGTCGACGAGCGGCTGGTACGCGCCCGGCGACCGACGAACGGTTTGCGTCGCGTTGTTGATGATGATGTCGAGGTGCCCCGCGTCGGCGACGTCGTCCGCCAGGGCGATCACCTGGGCGGGGTCGCGCAGATCGATGCCGACGATCTTCAGACGATCGATCCAGTGGGAGGAATCGGGGAGGGCTCGAAATCGCCGCACGGCATCGCGCGGGAACCGCGTCGTGATGGTCGTGTGGGCGCCGTCGCGGAGGAGTCGGAGCGCGATGTACATCCCGATCTTGGCCCGTCCGCCGGTGAGCAGTGCCCGCCGACCGGAAAGATCGGTCCGTGCGTCGCGTTTCGCGTGGCTGAGAGCCGCGCACTCGGGGCAGAGCTGGTGGTAGAACGCGTCGACGATCGTGTACGGCTGCTTGCAGATGTAGCAGCCCCGTGCCTTCTTCAGCACGCCTGCGATCGGAGCGGCGGTGCGGGTCGCGATGGGAATCCCGCGCGTCTCGTCGTCGATGCGGTCGGGTGCTCCGGTTGCCGTGGCGTGGACGACGTCGCGGTCGGCGTTGGCGATCGCCGCGCGGATCTCCCGTCGCCGTTCCTTCTTCGCCGCCTTGAACATCGCCGCCGTGGCCTGGCGGACCTCGATGAAGTCCGGGTGGGTCTGAGGGAGCGACGACAGCTCTGCAAGCACGCGGAGAGTCGTGGCGAGGTCGGCGGGATCGATCCCCTGGTCGTCGGGGGAGATGTCGGGGAGCACAAGAGATTGTACGTCGGGGCGCCTGTTAGCGTTTCTCGCGTGACTCTGCCCGACGCCGCATCCGCTCCTTCCATCCGAGTCTCCGCCGCAGTCATTCGCGATGCCGCCGGACGGCTGTTGCTGGTTCGGAAGTCCGGGACGACCTCGTTCATGCAGCCTGGTGGAAAACCGGAGGCGGGAGAGACGCCGGCGGAGACGCTCGTCCGCGAGCTCCGGGAGGAGCTGCGGGTCGAGGTCGACGTGAAGGATCTCGTCTCGCTCGGAGTCTTCCGCGCAGACGCGGCGAACGAGCCGGGCCACGCGGTCATCGCCGATGTGTTCGAGGTCTCGATCGCCGACCAGGAGCCTGCCGCAGCCGCGGAAATCGCCGAGATGCGCTGGGTCGCCCCCGACGGAGTAGACCGCCTCGAGATCGCTCCGTTGGCAGCGGAGTACTTCCTCCACGGGTGAGACCGGCTGCGGCGGTGGTAGTCTGGGATGCTCGGACGCCATGGCGCCTGAGCATGACAACTCCACAGTGTGACAACGGTCCACACACCGCCAGGTGTCTCGGGGATGATCGGTTTCGACATCGCCTGTGACTCTGCGAGAAGCGGGCCGAGGATGCAGGGTTATCTCGTAAACGATCTCTGCGAACCAATAACTGCCAATAAGAAGCAGTCCGACTTCGCCCTCGCTGCGTAAGCAGCTAGCTCGAGTCCGTCAGTCCGTGAGTGATCCCCTCATGGTCCCTGGCGTCATTTAAGGGATCTCGCTGCGTGGCGTCGCCTGAGCGTCACGCGGGACTTTTTCAGGCTGGGCTCGTCGACTTCAGTGTCTGTACGAAAGGTCGGGGCCGAGTAGAACGCCATTTACAGACTGCGCCCGGAGAAGACGCCGTCTCTCAGCGATGGACGGGGGTTCGATTCCCCCCATCTCCACGAACCGTTGTCACGGAGTACAAGCCCCCGATCCGTTCACGGATGCGGGGGCTTGGTCGTTTCGTCAGCCGAGGTCGATGAGGTCGAGGCCCTGTTTGGTGTCGGATACCTCGACCCAGCCGTTGCGGAAGAGGTAGGTGATCCCGTACCCCTCATCGTCCACGCGCAGAGCGGCGGCAGGATCCTCGGTGATCAGGACGCCTCTCGAGTCGTCTTCGCGCTGCCAGCCTTCCGCCTCGAGGGCCGCCTGGGTCGCGGATGCGTCGGCGTCGCTGATCGGAGACCACCCGAACAACACCAGGTCGTCGCTGGTGGGGGAGCTGAAGTCACCCCACGTGCAGGAGGTGCCCTCGGGGAGCTCGAGGTCGAGGATCACGAACGGATCTTCGCGGACGGTCCATCCCGTGGCCGTGAACGTGTCGACGGTGTCGGCGGAGAGCATGTTGTCGCAGGTCACGTCGTCGGGATCGATCGAGGGGAGCGCCGAGGGCACTGCGCCCGGAGTCCCAGAGGTCGACCCGACGCTGGGCCCGGCACCCGGAGACGTCGGACTGCACGCCGTCGACAGCGCGACAGCGGAGACGACCGTCGCCAGGATCATCACGGAGCGCGCGAGGCGCAGACGCGCCGACCTCACGTCCGCAGCATCCCGAGGAACGTGTCGTGGAGGATCCCGTTGGTCGCGAGGGACGAACCGGCGTCGAGGCGTTCTGCCCCGTCGATGTCGGTGAAGCGACCGCCGGCTTCGAGGATGATCGGCACGTGAGCGGCGATGTCGTACTCGCGAACGCCGAACTCGGCGACGAACTCGAGCCGTCCCTCTGCGAGGAGCATGTACGGCCAGGCATCGCCGTAACCTCGGTCGCGCCACACGGCGCGCGTGAGCCGGAGCAGCTCGTCGGTGCGACCCACGGCATCCCATTGACCGATGCTCTGGAAGCTGATGCTCGCCTCTGCCGCCGTCGCGATGTCCGAGGTGCGGATCGCTCGGGTCGTGCCGTCTGCCGAGCGTGTCCAGGCGCCCGCGCCCGTTGCACCCCACCACCGCCGGGAGATGGCGGGTTGGCTGACGACGCCGACGCGGGGGACTCCGTCGACGACGAGCGCTATCAGGGTCGCCCACATCGGGATTCCCTTGAGGTAGTTGGCCGTTCCGTCGATGGGGTCGATGATCCACTGGCGCCGGGTGTCGCCGCTGGTGCCGTATTCCTCGCCGAGGATCCCGTCCGCCGGTCGCTCACTGGTCAGGAGCGCTCGGATCGCGCGTTCCGTCGCCAGGTCCGCCTCGGTGACGTGTGTGGCATCCGCTTTGGTCCTGACCTCGAGGTCCGGGGCGTCGAAGCGCTCCATCGAGACTCGGTCCGCGGCATCCGCAAGACGAAGGGCCAGGGCGAGGTCGTCGCGGAGGTCGCCGTCGTACCGGGTGTTCCAGTCCGTCGAAGAAGGAGGGCGCGTCACGGTCCCAGGATACGGCGTGCTCCTGGGGGCCTCGATTGGCGGAGTGCTGGATCGTGATGCTAGTGTTGACCCTCGGTTCGAGAAGTTCGAATCACGCACCTCTAGCTCAATCGGCAGAGCAACTGACTCTTAATCAGTGGGTTCTCGGTTCAAGTCCGAGGGGGTGCACGGACGGCCCCGGTCACTCTCGCCAGTGACCGGGGTCTTCTGCTTTTCCGGCTCGAGCAGCGGGCTCAGAGCCACCGCTTCTTCTTGAAGATCACGTACAGCACCACGGAACTGACCACCATCAGGCCGAGAGCCATCGGGTAACCGTATGCCCAGTGCAGCTCGGGCATGTTGTCGAAGTTCATGCCGTAGATCGTTCCGACGAGCGTCGGCCCGAAGAGGATGGCTGCCCATCCCGAGATCTTCTTGACCTGCTCGTTCTGTTCCAGCGACGTGTCGGTCTGGCGCTGCGTGACGAGCGTCGAATGCACCGTCAACGCGTTGTCGAGGATCGATCGGTACGCCACGATTCGTTCATTGAGGCGGATGACGTGGTCCAGGACGTCGCGGAGCGATCGCTGCAGCTCGATGTCCACCGCGTACTTTTCAGAGCCCTGGAGGAGGCGCTGCAGCATGTCGTCGAGGGGGAGGGTCGACTTGTGCAGGCCGATGACCTCGCGGGCGAGCGCGTAGATCCGTTGCGAAAGTCCGGCATCGTCGCCGCCGAAGAGCTTCTCCTCGATCTCGTCGATGTCGTTCTCGACTCCCGCGAGCACGGGGGCGTATTCGTCGACGACCTGGTCGAGGATCGCGTACAGGATTGCCTCGGGCCCCATCCGGAGGAGGTCGGGCTGCTTCTCCATCCGGGCTCGGACCTGGGTCAGGTCCGGGGAGTCGGCGTGACGGACCGTGACGACGAAATCCGGGCCCACGAAGATGTGGAGTTCTCCGAACGCCACCGACTCGCTGCCGTCGTCGTACTGAGCGGGACGGAGGACGACGAAGAGGACGTCTCCGAAGCGCTCCAGCTTCGCCCGCTGGTGGCCGGTCAGAGCGTCTTCGACGGCGAGTGGGTGGAGGGAGAACTCCGACGCGACGGCGGCGACTTCTTCTTCGGTGGGACGGTACAGGCCGATCCACGCCATGCCTTGATGGTCGCGCATGTGCTCGAACGTCTCGGTGAGGTTCGCGGGGTCCTGGATGCGGCGGCCGTTCACGTACACGGCGTTGTCGACGATGGGCATGCGTCGATTCTCCGCCTTGCCAGATGGGCGGATGCCGCGCGCCGCGCCGCCGCTGTCAGCCCAGGCTCGGCTTGAGCTCCCGCTGAATGGCCTCGAAGTTGTCGGGCGTCACCTTCCATCGCATCGGGTCGGTGTCCTCGAACGTGATCTCGTAGGCTTTGGCGTCGCGATCGAACTGCAGCAGGAACTTCGCCGGCAGTTCCTGCCCGTCGGGATAGCGATCAGCGAGGTAGGCGTCGACGGCGGGCTTGATGCCGGAGGGGCGGGACGCGATCGCCGAGACCGTGCCGTCGGGGGAGTACGCGTAGCCGAAGGTCTCGCTCAGCCGGCCGCCCCCGAGACTGATCACCATCGACAGCGACTTCCAATCCTCCCGCGCACCCTGCATGTGGGTGATGATCGCCCGGATGAGGTCGGTGGTGTTATCGGTGGACATGTTGCTCCAGGTGGGATGACGCAGCATCCCGTGTCAGGAAGACAGCTGCGTGAGGGCGGAACCCTTGTGCGCGGCTTTCGCCCCGGTCTTCTCGGACTCGACGATGAATGCGGGCTCATCCGCGGAGGCGGTGAAGTGCTGTCCGTCGAATATGAAGTCGCTGGCCTTCCGGTCGGTGACGGTGCCCCGCGTACGTCCCTGGGGTGTGTTCCAGCTGACGCGGTCGCCCTTCTTCAGGTCTGCCATTTCTCTTCCTTCCGAGGTGTCACGCCGTATGAGTGGCCCGATGAGAGGGGGCGAAGGGGTCGGGGAACCGGCCCGCAGCTCGCGGGCCCGCGAGCACCGCCGGATGCCGACCTCCTCATCCCGCCGGGGGATGAGGAGGCGTGCCGACCCGTTGGCGACGCGCAGGCCCGCGGCCGAGACGACTCAGCCCAGGTTCTTGGCGATCCAGTCCTTCGCGATGTCCTCGGACGAGCGCTGGTCGACCGTCGACTCGACGTTCATCGCGACGAGTTCCTCGGGGCTCATCGCCGCGCTCACCTCGTTGATGACGTCGGCGATCTCGTCCGCCTTGTCGGCGTTCGCGATGGGGACGACGTTGGCGGCAAGGAAGAGTCCCTTCGGATCCTTCAGCGTGACGAGGTCCTCCGTTTCGATGCGCGGATCGGCGCTGTAGACGTTGGCCACCTGGATGTTGCCTGCGACCAGCTCGTCCACCGTCGTGTCAGCAGTCGCCTCGAACGCGGCATCGACGCCGTAGACCTTCTTCAGATCCGTGAAGTAGGGGCGCTGCTCGAGCTCGGGGGCCCCGCCGAAGGTCAGGTTCGCGATACCGGCGAGATCTCCGATCTCCGTGAGGCTGTTCTCCTTGGCGAAGGCCGCGGTGACGTTGTACGAGTCCTGGTCGGTCGCGGGTGAGTAGTCGAGAGCCTTCAGGTTCTCGGGGAGGACCTTCTCCAGTGCGGTGTAGACCTCGTCCGACGAGCCGGCGGTCGCGGCCTTGTCGTAATACTGCAACAGGCTCCCGGTGTACTCGGGGAACAGATCGACCGAACCGTCCTCGATCGACGGCATGTAGGCGTCGCGCTGACCGATGTTGAAGTTCCGAGTGATGGTGAAGCCATCGGCCTCGAGCGCCTGCGAGTAGATCTCAGCGATGATCTCGTTCGAGGGGTACGACTGCGAACCGACGACGATGGTCTTCGATTGTTCGCCGCCACCGCTGCCGTTGTTGTTCGATCCGCTGCCCTGGAGCGAGTCGCTCGAGCCGCACGCGGAGAGGGCGAAGACGGCGACGGCGGCGAGGCCGACGGTGGGCAGGATGCGGTTGCGTGTGATGGACATGGATGCCTCCGGATGGGGTGGTGGTCAGGATGCCAGGGGGTCAGGTGGTCGGGACGGATGCGCGTCGGGTGCGGCGGCGCGCGGAAGAGGAGTTCTGGACGGCGACGCCACGGGGGACGACGATGCGCTGGAACAGCGCGAACAGACCGTCCAGGGCGAGGGCGAGGACGACGACGACGACGGACGCGCCGAGGATCTGCGGGGCATTGCGCGTCTGAATCCCCTGGATCAGAGCGAAACCCAATCCGCCGAGTCCCACGTAGGCGGCGATGGTGACGGTCGCGACCACCTGCAAGACGGCCGAGCGGATGCCGCCGATGAGCAGCGGCAGGCCCAGGGGGACCTCGATCTTCCACAGCACCTGGAGGGGCGTCATCCCGACCGCTCGTCCTGCGTCGATCGTCGAGCGGTTGATCGCTTCGATCCCGGCGTAGGCGCCGGCGAGGATCGACGGGATCGCGAGGAGCACGAAGGCCACGACCGCGGCCTGCTCCTTGAAGTTCACGCCGATGACGAGATACAGGAGGACGACGAGTCCGAGCGACGGCAGCGACCGGGCGGCTCCCGACAGGAAGACCGCGATCTCGCGTCCCTTGCCGGTGTGTCCGATGGCCCAGCCCGCGGGCACGGCGATCGCCGCGGCGAGGGCGACCGAGCCGAACGTGAAGCCCAGGTGCTGCAGGATCGCCTCCCAGAGCGGAAGGTAACCCGTCATCCGGTCGGGGGAGAAGATCCACGCGAATGCCTCGAAGAAGACGTTCATGCGGTCACCTCCTGCGCGCGGGTGCGGTCACGTGGGGTGCGTGTGCGGCGCGTCCACGGCATCAATGCCCGGCCGGCGAAGACGAGGACGAGATCGATCACCAGAGCGATGACGACGACGGCGAGGACGCCCGAGAGCACTTCCGGGATGATCCGTCGCTGGGAACCGTTGGTGAAGAGGTAGCCGAGGTTCTGCACTCCGATGAGGGCGCCCACGGTGGCCAGCGAGATCGTCGAGACCGCGGTGACGCGGAGCCCCGACAGCATCACGGGTCCCGCAAGCGGGAAATCAACCGTCCAGAAGCGGCGGACCGGCCCGAAGCCGACGGCAACGGCAGCGCTTCGCACCGCGGCATCCACCGACGCGAGTCCATCCGTCACCGAGCGGGTCATGATCGCCACGGCGTAGATCGTGAGGGCGACGACGAGGTTCGTCTCCGACAGGAGGCCGATACCGGTGGTCGCGCTGATGAGCGCGAACAGGCCGAAGGACGGGATCGTGTAGAGGATGCCGACGACGCCGAGGAGTGTGCCGCGCAGGCGCGTGAAACGGAACGCGGCCCAGCCGATGGGGACTGCGATGACGAAGCCCAGAACGATCGCGATGGCACTCTGACGCAGATGAGCGAGCGTCAGCTCCCCGATCAGGTCGAGGTTATCGAGGACCCAGTTCATCGGGTCGTCACCTCGCGTCCTCCGGAGCATCGGTGAGGAGCACGCCCTGCGTCCGGCCCGACCCGTCGACGAGGACCGTCCCGTTCGCAGTCTGCTTCGCGCGGAACGCGCGCGCGCCGCGGTCCGTGCCGATGAAGCTCGCCACGAACTCGTCTGCCGGCGCCTCGATGATCTCCGACGGGGTGCCGCGCTGCGCGATGCGGGCCCCCTTCTGAAGGATGACGACCTGATCGCCGAGGAGGAACGCCTCGTCGATGTCGTGGGTGACGAAGACGATCGTCTTGTCCAGTTCTCGTTGCAGGCGGATGACCTCGGCCTGAAGTTCCTTGCGGACGATCGGGTCGACGGCGCCGAAGGGTTCGTCCATGAGGAGGATGTTGGGGTCCGCGGCGAGCGCACGCGCCACGCCGACGCGCTGCTGCTGGCCGCCCGACAGCTGAGCCGGGTAGCGGTCGGCGAACGCGGTGTCGAGTCCGACGACCTCCATGAGCTCGAGCGCCCGACGTCGCGCCGCCGCCCGGGTCTGCCCCGTCAGGACGGGCACGGTGCCGATGTTGTCGGCCACGGTGTAGTGCGGGAGGAGCCCGGCGTTCTGGAGCACGTACCCGATGCTCCGCCGCAGCTGGACGGCGTCGCGTGACCGGATCGATTCACCGTCGATCACGATGTCTCCGGACGTCGGTTCGATGAGCCGGTTGATCATCCGGAGGAGGGTCGTCTTGCCGCATCCGGACGATCCGACGAGGACCGTGGTCTTGCGAGCCGGCATCTCGAGCGAAACATCGTCGACGGCGGGTGCGCCATCTCCGAAGCGCTTCGTGACGGATCGGAACTCGATCGCCATAATGGTTCCTTTCGGCCGGTGCTTCAGCAAACCACAGACCCCCGACATCGGGGCAGTCTCCGACGACCATTGACGTCACACATCGCGTATGGCAGTGACCGGAATTCCGCCCGCCCGGGGCGTACCGTCGCTACGGTGAAACGATGAGCACACGCGAGTACGACCTCATCGTCATCGGAGCCGGACCCGTCGGCGAGAACGTTGCAGATCGAGCGGTACGGGGCGGTCTGACCGCCGTGATCGTCGAGAGCGAGCTCGTGGGTGGGGAGTGCTCGTACTGGGCGTGCATGCCGTCCAAGGCCCTGCTCCGCGCGCCCGCCGCACTTCGCGCAGCCCGTGATGTCGCCGGCTCGGCTGAGGCGGTGACGGGCGGCCTCGATGTCGCAGCCGTCCTCGCGCGCCGCGATCGCATGGTCAACGACTATCAGGACACGTCCCAGGTCTCCTGGTTGCAGAAGGCCGGGATCGACCTGGTGCGTGGTCACGGTCGTCTCTCCGGAGAGAAGGAGGTGACGGTGGAAGCCTCCGACGGGTCCACGACGACACTCCGGGCGCGGCACGCCGTCGCGGTGTGTACCGGGTCTGCCGCGCTCATCCCCGACATCCCGGGCCTGCAGGATGCCGCGCCGTGGACGAGCCGCGAGGCGACCGGCGTCCGCGAGGTGCCGTCCTCCCTCGTCGTACTCGGAGGAGGTGTGGTCGGGCTCGAGATGGCGACCGCCTTCACCGCTCTCGGAGCAGCCGTGACGGTGATCGCCCGGTCGAGGCTGCTCGGCGGGCTCGAGGACTTCGCAGGTGAGGCAGTAGGCGAGGCGCTCACGGCCGCCGGTTCGACGGTCCGGACGGGCGTCGAGGTCGAGCGGGTGGAGCGCGGGGCGTCGGAGGTCACCGTGTCGTTGAGCGACGGTTCCGAGGTTCGCGCCGACCAGATCCTGGTCGCGACCGGCCGCGTGCCCCGCACGGAGGACATCGGCCTGGACGTCGTCGGACAGGAGCCGGGGTCGTGGATCACGGTGGACGACACCCTTCGGGTCCCCGGGAGCGAGTGGCTCTATGCCGTCGGCGACGTCAACCACCGGGCCCTTTTGACGCACCAGGGCAAGTATCAGGCGCGGGTCGCCGGGGACGTCATCGCGCGTCGAGCGACCTCAGCGGACGTCGACACCTCGGCGTGGGGTCCGCTCGCGGCGACGGCCGACCACAGCGCCGTGCCGCAGGTCGTGTTCACGGACCCCGAGGTCGCCGCCGTCGGGCACACCGAGGCATCCGCTCGCGCTGCCGGCATCGACGTTCAGGTGGTCGACTACGACCTGTCGTGGGTCGCGGGCGCCAGCACGCATTCGGATCGATACGAGGGGATGTCACGGGCCGTCATCGACGCTGATCGTGGCGTCCTCGTGGGTGCGACCTTCGTCGGACCGGATGTCGCAGAGCTTCTGCACTCCGCCACGATTGCGATCGTCGGAGAGGTTCCCCTGCACCGGCTGTGGCACGCGGTTCCGGCGTATCCGACGGTCAGCGAGGTCTGGCTCCGCTGGCTGGAGACCGCCGGACTCTGATCGCGCTCAGCCGCGGCGAACGGATTGCACGCGTGTCGTGAGTTGGTGTGCGTGCGCGAGGAGCAGCCGACCGAGTTCGGGAAGGCGATCGGCTCCGAAACGGAACTCGACACCGGTCAAGCTGAGGGCCCATGCGGGTTGACCTGCGTGATCGAAGACCGCCGCGCCGAGGCCCCAGGAGCCCGGCACGATGAGCCCGGGATTCACCGCGTAGCCGCGATCGCGCGTGTCGCGGATGCGGTGCTGGAGGGATGCCGCATCGTGGACATCTCCCCACCGCGCGGACAGGTCCGGATGCCGACCGAGGTAGGCGTCGACGTCGCCCTGCGGGAGGAAGGACAAGATGGCGAGTCCCGCTGACGCCACGCCCAGCGGAAAGCGGACGCCTTCGCTGAGGACGAAGGACCGGATGGGAAACGAGCCTTCCTCGCGGACGAGACAGACCGTCTCGTCGCCCCGGCGGACGGAGAGGAACGCGCTCTCCTCGGTCTTCACGGCGAGAGAACGCACGATGTCGCCGGCCAGGTGGGTCACGTCGTAGCGAGGGGCCGCCGCAGCGCCCATGAGGAAGAGCTCGGGCCCCGCGAGCCAGCGTGCCGTCCGCTCGTCCTGATCGACGAGGCCCTCCGCCCGCAGGGCGGAGAGCAAACGGTGAGCCGTCGTCCGGGTCAGCCCGGCGTCGGTGGCGAGTTCGCGGACTCCCTTGCCGGTCATCCCCGACGCACTGACGAGTCGGAGGAGATGCGCGGCGCGGGCGATCGCCTGTGCGCCGGGGACGGATGCCGAGGGTCGTTCCACAATGTGGACATTAGGCGGCGACAACACCACATGGCAACCGGACCTTCGCTCGTGAGCGGGGAACCGCGGATGCTGGCAGAGGACCGACACGAAGGAGTGCCCAGTGATCGACAAGACGGTGGCGAGTGCGGCGGATGCCGTGGCGGACATCCCCGACGGCGCGAGCCTCGCGGTCGGGGGGTTCGGCCTCTCCGGCAACCCGATCGCGCTCATCGAGGCCGTACTGGCTCAGGGGACGAGCGAGCTGTCGGTCGTCTCGAACAACTGCGGAGTCGACGAGTGGGGGCTCGGCGTCCTCTTGCGCGCCCGCCGCATCCGCAAGATGACCTCGTCTTATGTCGGCGAGAACAAGGAGTTCGAGCGCCAGTTCCTGTCCGGTGAGCTCGAGCTCGAACTCACGCCTCAGGGCACGCTGGCCGAGAAGCTCCGCGCCGGTGGTTCGGGCATCGCCGCGTTCTACACGCAGACGGGCGTCGGTACGCAGGTGGCGGAGGGCGGCCTTCCGCGCCGGTATGACGGGAACGGAGGAGTCGCCGTGGCCTCCGCGCCGAAGGATGTCCGTACCTTCGAGGTCGGCGGCGTCGCGAGGGAATTCGTCCTCGAAGAGGCGATCACCACCGATTTCGCCCTCGTGCATGCGTTGCGGGGCGACCGACACGGCAACCTCGTCTTCAACAAGGCGGCACGGAACTTCAATCCGCTCGCGGCGATGGCCGGTCGGATCTGCATCGCCCAGGTCGAGGAACTGGTGGAGCCGGGGGAACTCGACCCGGATGCCGTTCACCTCCCGGGCGTGTTCGTCCACCGCGTCGTGGAGGTCGGCTCCGATATCGAGAAGCGCATCGAGCGACGCACCGTCGCGGCGGAGGGGGAGTGAGATGGCACTGACCAGGAGCGAGATGGCGGCACGCGCCGCAGCAGAGCTACAGGACGGGTCGTACGTGAACCTCGGCATCGGCTTGCCGACGCTCGTCCCCAATCACGTCTCCGACGGAGTCACCGTGGTGCTGCAGTCGGAGAACGGCATCCTCGGTGTCGGTCCGTATCCGAGTGAGGCCGCCGTCGACCCCGACCTCATCAACGCGGGCAAAGAGACGGTGACGACGCTGCCCGGCGCGGCCTTCTTCGATTCCGCGCTGAGCTTCGGGATGATCCGGGGCGGCAAGATCGACGCCGCCATCCTCGGTGCCATGCAGGTCTCAGTCGCCGGTGATCTGGCCAACTGGATGATCCCCGGCAAGATGGTCAAGGGCCCCGGCGGCGCGATGGACCTCGTGCACGGGGCCGAACGCGTCATCGTCCTGATGGAGCATGTCGCCCGCGACGGGTCGCCGAAAATCGTGTCGAACTGCTCACTGCCCTTGACGGGGCGCGGCGTCGTGGACCGGATCATCACCGATCTCGCGGTCATCGATGTCACGCCGGACGGACTCGTGCTGGTCGAGACGGCGCCGGGTGTCAGCGTGCAGGACGTCCGGGACGCCACGGAACCTGAGCTCCTCGTCTCGGACGATGCGAAGGTGGAGTCATGAGCGATGAGATCGTGATCGTCGGAGCGGCGCGGACGCCGCAGGGCAAACTCAAGGGGGCGCTCTCCTCCTTCACCGCACCGCAGCTGGGCGCCGTCGCGATTCGCGGAGCCCTCGCGCGCGGCGGGGTCGATCCCGCTGCCGTCGACGCGGTCATCATGGGTCAGGTGCTCCCGGCGGGCTCCGGGCAGAACCCCGCGCGGCAAGCGGCGCTCGGCGCCGGAATCGGCTGGAACGTTCCGGCATCCGCCGTCAACAAGGTGTGCCTGTCGGGTCTCACCGCCATCATCGACGCCAAACGGATGATCGCGTCGGGGGATGCCGCGGTGGTCGTCGCGGGCGGGATGGAGTCGATGTCCCGCGCGCCGCACCTTCTCATGGGGTCACGCGACGGCTGGACTTACGGTTCGATCGAGGTCCTCGACCACATGGCGCTCGACGGCCTGACGGACGCTGCCGACGGAATCTCGATGGGGCTCTCCACCGAGCGGCACAACCCCGCCCTCGGCCTCACACGCGCGGAGCAGGACCGCGTCGCCGTGCTCTCGCACCAGCGTGCTGCAGCGGCTGCCGAGCAGGGCGTGTTCGAGGCCGAGATCGTCCCGGTGGAGGTCCCGCAGCGAAAAGGCGACCCGCTTCGCGTCGTCGCAGACGAGGGCGTCCGCCCCGACACGACGGTGGACACGCTCGCGACCCTCCGGCCGGCCTTCTCGAAGGACGGCGACATCACGGCGGGAAATGCCTCGCCGATCTCCGACGGCGCGGCGGCAGTCGTCGTGACGACCCGTTCCCGATCGGATGCCGAGGGGTGGACGATTCTCGCCGCGATCGGTGCGGCGGGGCAGGTCGCCGGGCCCGACAACTCACTTCACTCGCAGCCCTCGCGGGCCATTACGCAGGCGCTGGAACGCCAGGGGTTGGCGGCATCCGATCTCGATCTCGTCGAGATCAACGAGGCCTTCGGTGCGGTCGTCGCGCAGTCGCAGCGCGAACTGGGCATTGACGAGTCGATCGTCAACATCCACGGTGGCGGCATCGCGATCGGTCATCCGATCGGTGCGTCCGGTGCCCGTCTCGTCGTACACGCCGTCCACGAGCTCGCTCGACGGGGGAGCGGAACCGCTGTCGTGGGTCTCTGCGGTGGCGGCGGTCAGGGCGAAGCGCTCATCCTCACGCGGTGAGGCCCGCGGTCAGCGCCGCGAGACGCGGCGCTTCAGCAGCTTCTTCTTGTCGTCGTCCCGGGGGGAATCCATCGGGATGAGCTTGCCGCGCGAGGCGCGACGCGTGTCGACGACCGAGCCCACCGCGAGGGCCAGTGTGATTCCCCAGCTCAGCCAGGCGAGCACGGTGCGCCAGGTGAAGGGTTCGGGGCTCCGAGCAGAACGCAGCAGGGTGACGCCGCCTGTGATGGCCGAGAGAAGTCCGGTTCCGAACAGGTATTTCCGCATAGGACCACGCTAGTGCGCCCGACGCATGCCGCGGTGGTTGTTAGCCTGAACTCATCCATCGAGAGGAACACCGTGACCGTGGCTTCTGACTTCGTCGTCGTGTCCAACCGCCTTCCGGTAGACCGGACCGACGACGAGAACGAGCCTTGGCGCCGCTCTCCGGGCGGGCTCGTCACGGCTGTCGATCCGGTGATGCGGAGCAACAATGGTGCGTGGGTCGGCTGGCCGGGACAGGCCGACGTCGAGCTCGATCCGTTCGAGTTCGATGGTCTTCAGCTGGTGCCTGTCATGTTGACCGCGGACGACGTCCAGCTCTACTACGAGGGCTTCTCCAACGACACGATCTGGCCGCTCTACCATGACGTGATCGCCACTCCCACGTACCACCGCACCTGGTGGGACGCCTACGTGAAGGTGAACACCCGCTTCGCCGAAGCGGCCTCCCGCCATGCGGCGGAGGGGGCGACGGTCTGGGTCCACGACTACCAGCTGCAGCTCGTGCCGAAGCTGCTGCGAGAGCTCCGTCCGGACCTCACGATCGGCTACTTCCACCACATTCCGTTTCCCGCATATGGCCTGTACGCGCAGCTTCCCTGGCGGCGCCAGGTGCTCGAAGGTCTGCTCGGTGCAGATGTCATCGGCTTCCAGCGGGTGGCGGATGCCGGGAACTTCGCTCGTGCCGTGCGCCGGCAGCTGGGGTTCGACACCAAGGCCGGCGCCATCTCGGTTCCGACCCCGGACGGCGGCGTCCGCACGGCCGTGGCCCGCGCCTACCCGATCTCGATCGATGCCGCCGAGTACGAGGAACTCGCCAAACGCGCCGATGTCCGCGCCCGCGCCGAGGAGATCCGATCCAGCCTCGGCAACCCGAAGGCGATCCTCCTCGGCGTCGACCGGCTCGACTACACGAAGGGCATCCGACACCGTCTGAAGGCGTACGGCGAGCTGCTGACCGACGGCCGGCTTTCGGTGCACGACGTGATCCTCGTCCAGGTGGCCAGCCCCAGTCGGGAACGCGTGCAGACCTACATGGAACTGCGCGACGAGATCGAGCTGACTGTCGGCCGCATCAACGGTGACGCCGACGAACTCGGGTACAGCGCGATCCAGTACCTCCACAATTCGTATCCGCGGGAGGAGATGGTCGCACTGTTCCTCGCCGCCGACGTCATGCTCGTCACCGCGCTCCGTGACGGGATGAATCTCGTCGCCAAGGAGTACGTCGCGAGTCGGGTGGACGGTGGCGGCGCTCTGGTACTGAGCGAATTCACCGGAGCCGCGGACGAACTGACGCAGGCGATCAAGGTCAACCCGCACGACATCGCGGGATTGAAGGACGCCATCATGCAGGCGATCGACATGCCGCAGAAGGAGAAGGACCGTCGGATGCGGGCCCTCCGCCGCCGCGTCCGCGAGAACGACGTCGCGAAGTGGTCGGAGCGCTTCCTGTCCGATCTGAACGCCGCTCGGAAGGAACACCCGTGAGCGCGCCGGCCGCGGTCGCACGGACGCAGCGCCTCCTGGTCGCCCTGGACTTCGACGGCACGCTCTCGCCCCTCGTCGACGACCCGATGAGCGCTCGCATGGCCCCGGCGGCGCGCGATGCCGTCGACGCTCTGCTCGCTGCACCGGCGACCGTGGTCGCCTTCGTGTCCGGTCGTTCGCTACGCGATCTGCGGGTCATCGCCGAACACGTCGATGGTTCTCCGATCCTCCTCGCCGGCTCCCACGGCGCCGAGTACCTCATCCCCGATGCTCCCGCCGACGATGCGCTCGACCCGGCCGACACGGACCTGCGCGACCGGCTGCGCGCCGACGCGGAGAAGCTCGCAGAAGCCGCGCCGGGCGCATGGATCGAACCCAAGACCTTCGGCTTCGGGGTGCACCTCCGGACCGTCTCGGACCCCGCGGCTGCCGATCGGCTCCGCGAGTCCGTGGACGCACTGATGGCGGGTGCCGCACCGCACTGGCGACGGCGCCAGGGTCACGACATCGTGGAGTACGCCTTCACGGATGCTGGGAAGGATGCCGCCGTCGCCCATCTCCGTGACGTCGTCGGCGCCACGGCCGTCATTTTCGCTGGTGACGACGTGACAGACGAGGACGCCATCCGATCCCTCGGCACAGAGGATCTCGGCATCCGCGTCGGGGCGGGGGAGACGGCCGCATCCGTTCGTGTGGGGAACATCGAAGAACTCGCCGCTGTGCTGTCGACTGTCGCACGCGAGCGCGTCGCCGCGCAGCAATAGACTTCGAGAATGCCCTCTCCCGACGAGACCATCGACATCAAGCCCCGCAGCCGCGCGGTCACCGACGGCATCGAAGCCACCACCTCGCGCGGAATGCTCCGCGCGGTGGGAATGGGTGACGAAGACTGGGACAAGCCCCAGATCGGAATCGCGTCCAGCTGGAACGAGATCACACCCTGCAACCTGAGCCTGGACCGGCTCGCGCAGGGGGCCAAGGAGGGTGTGCACGCCGGCGGCGGGTACCCGCTCCAGTTCGGCACCATCTCGGTCTCGGACGGCATCTCCATGGGCCACGAGGGCATGCATTTCTCCCTCGTCAGCCGTGAGGTCATCGCCGACTCGGTCGAGACGGTGATGATGGCCGAGCGTCTCGACGGCTCCGTCCTGCTGGCGGGATGCGACAAGTCGATCCCCGGCATGCTGATGGCTTCCGCCCGCCTCGACCTCTCGAGCGTGTTCCTCTACGCCGGTTCGATCGCGCCGGGCTGGGTCAAGCTCAGCGACGGCACCGAGAAGGACGTCACGATCATCGACTCCTTCGAGGCGGTCGGGGCATGCCTCGCCGGCAAGATGAGCGAAGCGGACCTGAAGCGCATCGAGTGCGCGATCGCCCCCGGCGAGGGAGCGTGCGGCGGCATGTACACCGCCAACACGATGGCGTCCGTCGCCGAGGCGTTGGGTCTCAGCCTCCCCGGGTCGGCCGCACCGCCCTCGGCGGACCGTCGTCGCGACTACTACGCCCACCGCTCCGGCGAGGCCGTCGTCAACCTGCTCCGCCAGGGCATCACGACCCGCGACATCCTGACGAAGGAATCGTTCGAGAACGCGATCGCCCTCGCCATGGCCCTCGGCGGGTCGACGAACGTCGTGCTCCACCTGCTCGCCATCGCCCGCGAGGCGGACGTCGACCTGACACTCCACGACTTCAACCGCATCGGTGACAAGGTTCCCCACGTCGCCGACATGAAGCCGTTCGGAAAGTACGTCATGAACGACGTCGACCGGCACGGCGGCATCCCGGTCATCATGAAGGCCATGCTCGACGAAGGGCTGCTCCACGGTGACGCTCTGACCGTCACGGGCAAGACCCTCGCGGAGAACCTCCGCGACCTCGACCCGGATCCCATCGACGGCACCGTCATCCACACGTTCGACGACCCGATCCACGCGACCGGCGGCATCACGATCCTCCACGGGTCGATGGCCCCCGAGGGCGCCGTCGTGAAGACCGCAGGTTTCGATGCGGCGGTCTTCGAAGGGCCCGCTCGTGTGTTCGAGCGCGAGCGCGCCGCGATGGATGCGCTCGAAGAGGGTCGCATCAGCGCCGGCGACGTCGTCGTCATCCGTTACGAGGGTCCCAAGGGCGGCCCCGGCATGCGCGAGATGCTCGCCGTGACGGCCGCCATCAAGGGCGCTGGCCTCGGAAAAGATGTACTACTCTTGACGGACGGACGATTCTCAGGCGGCACAACCGGCCTGTGCATCGGCCACATAGCTCCCGAAGCAGTGGACGCAGGTCCCATTGCCTTCGTGCGCGATGGTGATCTGATACGGGTCGATATCGCTGCTCGCTCTCTCGACCTACTCGTCGATGAGGCTGAGCTGGCCTCCCGCCGTGACGGCTGGGAGCCCCTTCCCCCGCGCTATACCCGTGGCGTGCTGGCCAAGTACTCGAAACTCGTGCGCTCCGCTGCGGAGGGCGCGACGACGGGCTAGGCCCCACACACCCGTCATCCATCACCACAGAGGTCCCACTCATGTCATCTGACACCGTTGCCGCTGTGCCCCGTCCGCCGGCCGGAGGCCCATCCACGCCGATGCTCACCGGAGCGCAGGCCGTCGTCCGCTCTCTCGAGCTCCTCGGCGTCACCGACGTCTTCGGGTTGCCGGGCGGCGCCATCATCGAGGTCTACGACCCGCTGATGGACTCGACCGAGCTCCGCCACATCCTCGTCCGCCACGAGCAGGGAGCCGGCCACGCCGCCGAGGGGTACGCCGCGGCATCCGGTCGCGTCGGCGTCGCCATCGCGACCTCCGGCCCGGGCGCCACCAACCTCGTGACCGCGATCGCCGACGCCTACATGGACTCCATGCCGATCGTCTGCATCACCGGGCAGGTGTACTCGACCCTGATGGGGACGGATGCCTTCCAGGAAGCTGACATCGTCGGCATCACGATGCCGATCACGAAGCATTCCTTCCTCGTGAAGGACCCGGCCGAGATCCCCGCGGCGATCGCGGCTGCGTTCGAGATCGCGTCGACGGGTCGTCCCGGTCCGGTGCTGGTCGACATCACGAAGGACGCGCAGCAGGCCAAGGCGCCCTTCGTCTGGCCACCCAAGGTCGACCTCCCCGGCTACCGTCCGGTGACGAAGGCGCACGGCAAGCAGATCCAGGCCGCCGCGCAGCTGATCGCCGAGGCGAAGAAGCCGGTGCTCTACGTCGGTGGTGGCGTCGTCCGTGCCGGCGCTGCCGCCGAGCTCCGCCGGTTCGCTGAAGCGACCGGTGCCCCGGTCGTGACGACGCTCATGGCCCGCGGCGCGTTCCCGGACTCGCATCCGCAGCAGCTCGGCATGCCGGGCATGCACGGCACGGTCCCGGCGGTGCTCGCGCTTCAGGAGTCCGACCTGCTGATCGCTCTCGGTTCCCGCTTCGACGACCGTGTCACCGGAAAAGCCGCGCTGTTCGCGCCCGACGCCAAGGTCATCCACGTCGACATCGATCCGGCGGAGATCGGTAAGATCCGCGCCGCAGATGTTCCGATCGTGGGCGATCTCAAGGACGTGCTCGTCGACCTCGACGCCGCGTTCGCAGGCGTCGCCGCGCCGGACATCTCGGAGTGGTGGTCCTACCTCGACGGGCTCCGCACCGAGTTCCCGCTCGGATTCGCGCCGACGACCGACGGCCTCCTGTCGCCGCAGCACGTCATCCAGCGCATCGGCGAGATCACCGGTCCCGAGGGCGTGTTCGCCTCCGGCGTCGGCCAGCACCAGATGTGGGCCGCTCAGTTCATCGGGTACGAGCGTCCGAACGCGTGGTTGAACTCCGGCGGTGCCGGCACGATGGGATACGCAGTCCCTGCAGCCATGGGTGCGAAGGTCGCTCAGCCCGAACGCGCGGTGTGGGCGATCGACGGCGACGGCTGCTTCCAGATGACGAATCAGGAACTCGCCACCTGTGCGATCAACAAGATCCCGATCAAAGTCGCGATCATCAACAATTCGTCGCTCGGCATGGTGCGGCAGTGGCAGACGCTCTTCTACGACGGCCGCCACTCGCACACCGATCTCAACACGGGGCACGACAGCATCCGCATCCCGGACTTCGTCAAGCTCGCCGAGGCCTACGGCTGCCTCGGCATCCGCGTCGAGAAGGCCGAGGACGTGGATGCCGCCATCCGGCTCGCGCTCGAGACGAACGACCGTCCGGTCGTCATCGACTTCGTCGTGAGCGCTGACGCGATGGTCTGGCCGATGGTGCCGCAGGGCGTCAGCAACAGCTACATCCAGTACGCGCGTGAGCACGCGCCGGCGTTCGAGCAGGGGGACTGACGATGAGCAAGCACGTCCTGAGCCTCCTCGTGGAGGACAAGCCGGGTCTGCTGACCCGCGTGGCCGGGCTCTTCGCCCGCCGTGGATTCAACATCGACTCGCTCGCCGTGGGCGTCACCGAGGTGCCGGGGCTGTCCCGCATCACGGTCGTCGTCGACGTCGAAGAGCTTCCGCTCGAGCAGGTGACGAAGCAGCTCAACAAGCTCGTCAACGTCATCAAGATCGTCGAACTCGACTACGCCAGCTCGGTCCAGCGTGAACACATGCTCGTCAAGGTCCGCGCCGACAATCAGACGCGATCGAACGTGATCGAGGTCGTGAACCTCTTCCGCGCCTCGGTGGTCGACTACGCGACCGACGCCCTCGTCGTCGAGGTCACCGGCGACCGAGGCAAGGTCGACGCCTTCCTCAAGGCTCTCGAGCCCTTCGGCGTGAAGGAACTCGCGCAGTCCGGCATGGTCGCCATCGGCCGTGGCGGCAAGAGCATCACCGAGCGCGTCCTGCGCGGCTGACACATCTGAACTTCTCTACCGACATCTACAAGGAGACACACACGAACATGGCTGAGATCCTCTACGACGCCGACGCCGACCTCTCGCTCATCCAGGCCAAGAAGGTCGCCATCGTCGGGTACGGCTCGCAGGGCCACGCCCACGCCCAGAACCTCCGCGATTCCGGCGTCGAGGTCGTCATCGCCCTCAAGGAGGGCTCGAAGTCCGCTCCGAAGGCGAGCGAGGACGGCTTCGAGGTGAAGTCCGTCGCGGATGCCGCCGAGTGGGCCGACCTCATCATGATCCTCGCGCCCGACCAGCACCAGCGCGGCATCTTCAACGACGAGATCAAGCCCCACCTCGCCGCGGGCAAGACGCTCGCCTTCGCACACGGCTTCAACGTGCGTTTCGGGTACATCGAGGTTCCCGACGACGTCGACGTGATCCTCGTCGCCCCGAAGGCACCCGGGCACACGGTGCGTCGCGAGTTCGTCGCGGGCCGCGGCATCCCCGACATCATCGCGGTCGAGAAGGATGCCTCGGGTCGCGCCTGGGACGTCGCTCTCGCCTATGCGAAGGCGATCGGCGGCACCCGCGCCGGCGTCATCAAGACGACCTTCACCGAGGAGACCGAGACCGACCTGTTCGGTGAGCAGGCCGTCCTCTGCGGTGGCGTCTCGCAGCTCGTCCAGTACGGTTTCGAGACCCTCTCCGAGGCCGGCTACCAGCCCGAGATCGCCTACTTCGAGGTGCTCCACGAGCTGAAGCTCATCGTCGACCTCATGTGGGAGGGCGGCATCGCCAAGCAGCGCTGGTCGGTCTCCGACACGGCCGAGTACGGCGACTACGTCTCCGGCCCCCGCGTCATCGACCCGAGCGTCAAGGAGAACATGAAGGCCGTCCTCGGAGACATCCAGTCGGGCGCCTTCGCCAAGCGCTTCATCGACGACCAGGACAACGGTGCGGTCGAGTTCCAGGAGCTGCGCGCCAAGGCTGCCGCGCACCCGATCGAGGCGGTCGGCAAGGACCTCCGCGCCCTCTTCGCGTGGAAGCAGCAGGACTCGGACTACACCGAGGGAAGCGCAGCGCGCTGACCGACCGCGCCGTAGGCGCGCAGAACGCAGAGGGAAGCGCAGCGCGCTGACCGACCGCGCCGTAGGCGCGAACTGAGCCACGGAGGCCCGGCCCCGACAAGGGGTCGGGCCTTCGGCGTCGGTAGACTCGAGCCGTGCCTTCCGACCCCCGAGACGACGAGGATGCCTTCCGCTGGGAAGGCGACGATTCGCCGACGCGCCCACCGCGTCCGGAGCGGGCGGACACGTCCCTTCCGACCGGGTGGCACGCCGTGGGCAAGGGGAGCGAGCCGCATTCGGCGGAGCCCGCTGCCGAGCCGGCCGCGGTGGTGACCGAGAAGACGGAGCCACCGGCATCCCTCGGGAACGTCGCGCTGGTCTCGCTGGGTCTGCTGGGGGGGATCTACCTTCTGTACACCGTCGGCTGGCTGCTCGGCGGATCCCGAACAGCCCTGGTGATCTCGCCGTTCCTCGCACCCAGCGCGGTCGTCCCGGCGCAGTGGTTGGCCGTCGCGGCCCCCGTGCTGTGGTTCGGCGCAACGATGCTGCTGACGCGGGCATCCGCCACCTGGGTGAGGTTCGTGTGGCTCGTCATCGGAGTCTTCCTGCTGTTGCCCTGGCCCTTCGTGAGCGGAGTGTGACCTCGTGACGTCGACTTCCCCTGTTCGCCGGGCTCCCTCATGGCTCCGTGCCACCGTCGCCGGAATCTTCGGCCTCTTCTACGCGTACGCCGTCTGGACGGCCGTCTCGTTCCTGGCCGCGCAGGCCGGTGCGGTGGAAGGTCTCAACGGAGCCGGGTGGGCGATCCTGCTGTTCTCGGTCGTCTTCCCGATCATCGTTTTCGTCGCGGGCGTCCTTCTCGGTCGCCGACGGCCGGTACTGCACCTCGCGGTGATCCTCGTCGTGGGCCTGGGCCTCACCGCCGTGTTCTGGCTGAACATCCTCACCTATGCGATCACCAACGGGAACTCCCTCATCGGGTCGTGATCGCCGTCACACGGTCAGGGCCGCGTGATCCGATTCGCTAGGCTGGCCGTGCCGCGTACCGTCGTCGGTCCCAGCCCGGCCGGCCGCGTGGCGATCCACTCTCGCGTACCCGAAGGTCTGCCGTGCCCAAGCCTGTCGTCCTCATCGCCGAAGAACTCTCTCCCGCCACGATCGAGGCCCTCGGGCCCGACTTCGAGGTCCGATCCGTCGACGGCGCCGACCGCGCCGCACTGCTCCCGGCTCTGGCTGACGCCGCCGCCGTCCTCATCCGCTCCGCGACGAAGATGGATGCCGAGGCGATCGCCGCGGCCCCGTCTCTCAAGGTGATCGCGCGCGCCGGTGTCGGTCTCGACAACGTCGACATCAAGGCGGCCACCAGCGCCGGCGTCATGGTGGTCAACGCTCCGACGTCGAACATCATCTCCGCCGCCGAGCTCACCGTCGGCCACATCCTGAGCCTCGCTCGTCACATCCCGGCGGCGCACGCCTCGTTGGCTGCCGGCGCATGGAAGCGCTCATCGTTCACCGGCACTGAACTGTTCGAGAAGACGGTGGGCATCATCGGCCTCGGCCGCATCGGCGCCCTCATCGCCGCGCGCTTGCAGGCGTTCGGCGTCTCTGTCGTCGCTTACGACCCCTACGTCACGCCCACGCGTGCTCAGCAGCTCGGCGTGCAGCTGCTCGGCCTCGATGAGCTGCTGCGAACGAGCGACTTCGTCACGATCCACATGCCGAAGACGCCCGAGACGACAGGCATGATCGGCGCCGCGCAGTTCGAGATCATGAAGGACACGGCGTACGTCGTGAACGTCGCCCGCGGCGGCCTTATCGACGAAGAGGCGCTCTACACGGCGCTGACCACCGGTCAGATCGCCGGTGCGGGTCTCGACGTGTTCACGAGCGAGCCGCCGAAGGAGGACGGCACCGCCTTCCCGCTCCTGTCGCTTCCGAACGTCGTCGTCACGCCCCACCTGGGCGCGTCGACCGACGAGGCGCAGGAGAAGGCAGGCGTCTCGGTCGCGAAGTCCGTCAAGCTCGCCCTCGAGGGCGACCTCGTCCCGGATGCCGTCAACGTCGCCGGTGGCGTCATCGACCCGTTCGTGCGCCCCGGGATCGCGCTCGTCGAGCAGCTCGGACAGATCTTCACGGGGCTCGCACCAAGCGCCCTCACGAGCCTCGACATCGAGGTGCGCGGCGAGCTGGCCGACTACGACGTGAGCGTCTACCGCCTCGCGGCTCTGAAGGGCATCTTCACCAACATCGTGAGCGAGAACGTTTCGTACGTGAACGCTCCGTTGTTCGCCGAGCAGCGCGGCATCGAGACACGCCTCATCGTCGAGTCCGAGAGCCCGCTGTACCGGAACATCACGATCCTCCGCGGCACCCTGTCGGACGGTTCCGTCCTGACCGTCGAGGGAACCCTCGCCGGCACCCGCATGGTTCCGAAGGTCGTCGGCATCAACGGGTACGAGGTCGAGGTCCCGATCAACCGCTACCACGTGGTCATGCGGTACGCCGATCGCCCGGGCATCGTCGCGATCTACGGCCAGAAGCTCGGCCAGGCGGGCATCAACATCGCCGGCCTCCAGGTCGCCCGTCCGGACTCGAGCGGCCGCGCCCTGTCGGTGCTGACGGTCGATTCGCCCATCCCCGAGGCGATGCTCGACGAGCTCCGCGAGGCGGTCGCCGCCGATCTGTTCCGGCAGATCGAGCTCACCGAGGTCTGACGCCGCACGGCATCCGTCGTTCCCCCGTCGCAACACGCCGCGCGCATGCGCGGATTGCGGCAGGGGAACGACGTCGGCCGTGCGCTCGCGCGCCGATGGTGGGGGATGCCTCAGCGCGCCGCGCGCTCGACGAGGGCGATCAGGGCGTCCAACTCGTCGCCTTCGGGGATGGGGCCCGGTACTCCGGTGGTCGCAAGCGCGCTGTTGTAGTAGAGCCCGTCGCTCACGAGGAGGACGAGCTGGAGTGCGCTCTCGTCCCGCGTGTGCGGGCGGAGCGCCTCCTCCCATATGCGACGCGCGTCGCGGAGAGCGGCGGATGCGGCTTTGTGGCCGGTCTGTGCCAGCCGTGACGTCGCGACGATCGCACGGTCCAGCGGAGTGTCGGATTGCACGGACGTCCGCACGAAAGCGGCGATGATTCCGTCGGGGGAGTCGAGCATCTCTTCGACGTCAGCGTCGACGAGGTGCAGCATCCGGTCGATGAGCGCCGTCTCGAGCGCTTCTTTCGAGGCGTAGTGGTAGAGCAGGCCACCCTTGGAGACGCCGGCGGCGGCGGCCACGGCATCCATCGTCGCGCCGCGGGCGCCGTCGTCGATCAGCGCAGCCTCGAAAGCGTCGAGGACACTGCCACGTGCCCGCGGTGGTCTACTCACGTCTCGATCCTCTCGCGTCCGTGTGTCGATTCTGTTACTATACCGGCTGGACGGTGTATTAATCATGACTTTGACCGAAGAGATCCGAGTGGCCGACGCGGCCGGAACGCGACAGGGATGGCGCGGCTGGGCCGCGCTGGCGGTGCTCATGCTGCCGGTGCTCCTGGTGTCCGTCGACAACACGGTGCTGAGCTTCGCCCTGCCCGAAATCGCCCGCGACCTGACTCCCACGAGCGCGCAGCAGCTGTGGATCATCGACGTGTATCCGCTCGTACTCGCGGGCCTCCTCGTAACGATGGGATCGCTCGGGGATCGCTTCGGCCGCCGCCGCCTCCTGATGATCGGTGCAACGGGCTTCGCTGCGGTGTCCGCGCTCGCTGCCTTCTCGCCGTCGGCGGAGCTCCTCGTCGTCGCTCGCGCCGCGATGGGTGTCTTCGGCGCGATGCTGATGCCCTCGACCCTGTCGCTCCTGCGGAGCATCTTCACCGACCGCGATCAGCGTCGTCTCGCGATCGCGGTGTGGGCCTCGATGTTCTCCGCCGGATCCGCGCTCGGCCCGATCGTCGGCGGGATCCTGCTCGAGCACTTCGCGTGGGGCTCCGTGTTCCTGCTGGCCGTGCCGGTCCTCATCCCCTTGCTCGTGCTCGCGCCGATCCTCGTGCCCGAGAGCCGCGACCCGAAGCCGGGCCGAATCGACCCCCTCAGCATCGTCCTCAGCATGGCGACGATGGTTCCGATCGTCTACGCCATCAAGGAGTTCGCGGTCCACGGTGCGGGCGTGCTCCCGCTCGTCCTGGTGGTCGTCGGTGTCGGGTTCGGCTGGCTCTTCGTCCGTCGCCAGCTGCACTCCGACAGCCCCATGCTGGACATGCGCCTGTTCCGTCAGAGCGCGTTCACGGGCGCCCTGCTCGTGAACCTGCTGAGTGTGGTGGCGCTCGTCGGCTTCCTGTACTTCGTCACGCAGCACCTGCAGCTCATCATCGGACTGAGCCCGCTGCAGGCGGGGCTCGCCCTCGTGCCCGGTCTCGTGCTGATGATCGTGTCGGGCCTCACCGTGGTCCCGGTCTCGCGCCGGGTCTCGCCCCGTGTGGTCGTGCCGGTCGCCCTCACGCTCTCGGTCGCCGCGTACGTCGCCATCGCCGTGTCGACGGATGCCTCGGCCCTCGGCACCCTCATCGCCGCCTTCGGGCTCCTCGGCATCGGCATCGGCGCCGCCGAGACGGTGTCGAACGAGCTGATCCTCGCGAGCGCTCCGCCGGCGAAGGCGGGAGCCGCGAGCGCGGTGTCCGAAACGGCCTACGAACTCGGCGCCGTCCTCGGCACCGCCGTGCTCGGCGGCATCCTCACCGCGCTCTACCGCTCGGGCATCGTCCTTCCGGCGGGTCTTCCTGCCGGATCAGCGGATGCCGCCCGCGAGACCCTCGGCGGTGCGGTGACCGTCGCCGAGACGCTGCCGGGCGATCTCGGCGCCCGTGTGGTGGACGCGGCGGCATCCGCCTTCGACGCCGGAGTCGGCGTCACCTCGATCATCGGAGCCGTGCTGGTCGTCTGCGCGGCCCTGATCGCGGCCACTACGCTGAAGGGAACCCGCACTCCGCGCGTCGACCACTGAGCACGCGCGGGTCACCCCCGACAACGAGGAGAGCGATGTCGCGCGTCGTGAAGCTGGCCGTCATCCCCGGAGACGGCATCGGACCAGAGGTCGTCGCCGAGGCCGAGAAGGTGCTCGACGCCGTCACCGAGGGCGCGGGAGTGGCGTTCGAGAAGACCCGGTTCTCCCTGGGCGCCGCCCGTTACCTCGAGACCGGCGACACGCTCACCGACGAGGACCTCGCCGCGGTCGCATCCCACGACGCCATCCTCCTCGGCGCGGTGGGCGGGATGCCGGGGGACCCCCGACTGAAGGACGCGAACATCGAGCGAGGTCTCCTCCTGAAGCTCCGGTTCGCGCTCGACCACTACGTGAACCTCCGTCCCTCCGTGCTGTACCCGGGTGCGCCCGGTCCGCTGGCGAACCCGGGCGGGATCGACTTCGTCGTCGTCCGCGAGGGCACCGAGGGACCGTACGTCGGCAACGGCGGGTCGATCCGCACGGGCACGCCGCACGAGATCGCGAACGAGACGTCGGTCAACACCGCGTTCGGCATCGAGCGAGTGGTGCGGTTCGCCTTCGCTCAGGCCGAGAAGCGTCGGAACAAGCTGACCCTCGTGCACAAGACGAACGTCCTCGTCCACGCGGGCGGCATGTGGAAGCGGATCGTCGATGAGGTGGCATCGGAGCACCCGAACGTCGCCGTAGACTACCTGCACGTCGACGCGGCGACGATCTTCCTGGTCACGAACCCGGGCCGCTTCGACGTGATCGTCACCGACAACCTCTTCGGCGACATCTTGACCGACTTGGCCGGCGCCGTCACCGGAGGCATCGGCCTCGCCGCTTCGGGGAACATCAACCCCGACGGCGCGTTCCCGTCGATGTTCGAGCCCGTGCACGGTTCCGCGCCCGACATCGCCGGACAGCAGATCGCCGATCCCACCGCCGCGATCCTCTCCGTCGCCCTGTTGCTCGACCATCTCGGGCTGAGCGACGCAGCGCAGCGCGTCACCCGCGCCGCCCGAGAGGACATCGAAGCCCGGGACGGCTCCGCCCGCACGACCGCGCAGGTCGGCGACGCCATCACCGCACGCCTCCGGGCGTAATCTGAGGGGATGCGCGTCGCGCAGCCCCCGCGCGAGGAACAGGACTGACATGACCCTCACCGACTCGACCGCCGCACCGCTCACCTTCTCGGTGACGAAGAATCTGGCCGCGGTCTCGCCGTCCGCCCGCGAGGAGATCCTCGCCAACCCCGGGTTCGGCACGAACTTCACCGACCACATGGTCGACATCTGTTGGTCGTCGAAGGGCGGCTGGCACCGCCCGCGCGTCACGCCCTACGGCCCCATCTCGCTGTCGCCCGCCGCCGCCGTGCTGCACTACGGCCAGGAGATCTTCGAAGGCATCAAGGCGTACCGCCACGCCGACGGATCGATCCACACGTTCCGTCCCGAGGAGAACGCCCGTCGCCTCCAGCGCTCGGCGCGGCGTATGGCTCTCCCCGAGCTTCCCGAGGACTACTTCCTCCAGTCGCTCCGCGAGCTCATCGCGGTCGACGGCGACTGGGTCCCGTCGGGCGACGACCAGAGCCTCTACCTCCGCCCGTTCATGTTCGCCAAAGAAGCGTTCCTCGGGGTGCGTCCGGCGCAGAAGGTGGCGTACTACCTGATCGCCAGCCCGGCCGGTGCCTACTTCAAGGGTGGCGTCAGCCCCGTGAAGATCTGGCTGAGCGAGGACTACGCCCGCGCGGGCAAGGGCGGCACGGGTGCCGCCAAGACGGGCGGCAACTATGCCGCGAGCCTGCTTCCTCAGGCCGAGGCCTACGAGAAGGGCTGCGACCAGGTCGTCTTCCTCGACGAAGACGGCAACGTCGAAGAGCTCGGCGGCATGAACGTCGTCTTCGTGATGAAGGACGGCACGCTCGTCACCCCCGAGTCGGAGTCGATCCTCGCCGGGATCACCCGCGACTCGATCCTGCAGCTGGCTGAAGACCGCGGGCACCGCGTCGAGCGTCGCCCCGTCTCCCTCACAGAATGGCGCGAGGGCGTTGCCTCCGGCGACATCGTCGAGGTGTTCGCGTGCGGCACCGCGGCGGTGGTCACCCCCATCGGCGGGCTGAAGGCCACCGACTTCGAGGATGCGCAGCCCACGGGCTCGCTCGCGCTGGAGCTCCGTCAGCACCTCACCGACATCCAGTACGGTCGTGCCGAGGACGTCCACGGCTGGCTGACGCGGCTGGACGGCTGAGCCATGCGTATCGTCCGCTACAGCCGCAACGAGACCATTCGCTACGGGATCATCGACGAGAAGGAGGTCGTCGAACTCGCCGGCGATCCTCTGTTCGCCGGGTTCGACACGACGGGGGAGCGGATCCCGCTCGCCGAGATCACCCTTCTCGCCCCGTCGATCCCGAGATCGAAGATCGTCTGCGTCGGCAAGAACTACCGTGACCACGCCGCCGAGATGGGTGGCGAGGCGCCGGGCGAGCCGCTGCTGTTCCTGAAGCCGAACACCTCGGTGATCGGTCCGGACGATGCGATCGTCCGTCCGTCGCAGTCGCAGCGCACCGATTACGAGGGGGAGCTCGCTGTCGTCATCGGCCGCGTGGCGAAGAACGTGCCGGCCGACAAGGCGCTCGATTACGTCTTCGGCTACACGATCGGCAACGACGTCACGGCGCGGGACCTGCAGAAGTCCGACGGCCAGTGGTCGCGCGCCAAGGGGTTCGACACGTTCTGCCCGCTGGGACCGATCATCGAGACCGAATTCGATCTCGACGGCGGTGCCCGCATCGTGACCCGCGTGAACGGCGAGGTCCGCCAGGACGGTCCGATCTCGGACATGGTTCACTCGGTTCCCGACATCATCGCCTACGCGTCCGCGGCGTTCACGCTGCTGCCCGGCGACGTGATCCTCACCGGCACGCCCGCGGGCATCGGTGAGTTCGGGGCCGGAGACGTCGTCGAAGTGGAGATCTCGGGACTCGGCATCCTGCGCAACACGGCGCGGAATGCCTGACGGAGAGCTCCTCTCCACCACGGCGGCGGATGTCGCCCGCATCCAGCGGCGGACCGTCGGCGTCCTCGCGGCCGGTCAGGTGCTCGGCGGTGTCGCCTTCGGCGCAACCGTCTCGCTCGGTGCGCTCCTGGCTGCCGACCTGTCGGGTGAGGAGTCGCTGTCAGGGTTCGCGACGGCATCCGTCACCCTCGGCGCGGCGCTCTGCGCGATCCCTCTGGCACGACTCGCCGCTGCGCAGGGGCGACGGCGTGCGCTGACCCTCGGCAACCTGCTCGCGCTGGTCGGGATCGCCGTCGTGATCACGTCCGCGGCGCTCCGCCTGTTCCCGCTGCTGCTGGTCGGGGTGATCCTGATCGGCGCCGGCAACGCCGGCAACCTGCAGTCCCGTTTCGCTGCCACCGACCTGTCGCAGCAGGGCCGTCGTGGCCGGGACCTCGGCACCGTCGTGTGGGCGACGACCGTCGGCGGAGTCGTCGGGCCGCTCATGTTGACGCCCGGCGAGACGGTCGGGCAGTGGCTCGGGATGCCGCCCCTTACCGGCTCGTACGCGTTCTCGATCGTCGCGCAGACCCTCGCCCTGACGCTCTATCTCGTCGCACTACGCCCGGACCCGTTGCGGGTTGCGCAGCAGATCGCGCGCACGCGGGATGCCGGGGCAGAGCGCATCGTCGAGGTCGACCGTCCCGTCGTCGCGAGGTACGCGGTGTTCGCGGTCGCGGGTTCTCACGTCACCATGGCGTCGGTTATGGCGATGACGCCCGTCCATCTCTCGCACCTCGACCCGCGGAACGTCACGACGATCGTCGGCGTCACGATCGCGCTGCACGTGTTCGGCATGTACGGGTTGTCACCGGTGTTCGGCGTCCTCGCGGACCGGTGGGGGCGCCTGCGGACGATCCTCCTCGGCCAGGCGATCCTCGCGGCATCGCTCGTGACCGCCGCCATCGCGCCGAACTCGCCGACCGCAGTCCTCGTCGCGCTGCTCCTGCTGGGCCTCGGCTGGAGTGCGGCGACGGTCGGCGGAGCGGCCCTGCTGACCGAGGCGACGCCGACGGAGCTCCGCCCTCGCAGGCAGGGCCGGAGCGACACGGCGATGACCCTGTCGGCCGCCATCGGCTCGGTCCTGGCGGGCGGCATCCTCGGTCTGATCGGCTACGGCGGGCTCGCGCTGGTGGCTCTCGCTGTCGTGATCGCGATCACCGTGCTGTCGCCGTACGCGCGGCGCTGAACCCGCTTCACGTCTCGGGCGGGCAGGGGCAGCGGCCGTAGACTGGGACGCGATGTCCACTGCACCGCACCCCCTCACCACGACCGCTTCCGGCTCGGACGTCCGCGTCCGCTTCTGCCCCTCGCCGACGGGCCTCCCGCACGTCGGGATGGTCCGCACCGCCCTGTTCAACTGGGCCTACGCCCGGCACACCGGCGGGAAGATGATCTTCCGCGTCGAGGACACCGATGCGGCGCGCGACAGCGAGGAGAGCTACCGCCAGCTCGTCGACGCGCTGACGTGGCTCGAGATCGACTGGGACGAGGGTGTCGAGAAGGGTGGCCCGCACGAGCCCTACCGGCAGTCGCAGCGCCACGACATCTACCGCGAGGTCCTCGACAAGCTCATCGCCAGCGGGGCCGTCTACGAGTCCTACTCGACGGCGGAGGAGATCGACGCGCGCAACGCTGCCGCCGGGCGCGCGAAGCAGCTCGGCTATGACAACTACGACCGCACGCTGACCGACGAGCAGAAGGCCGCGTTCCGCGCCGAGGGTCGCGAGCCCGCGTGGCGTCTGCGTGTGCCCGAGGAGGACGTCACCTACGTCGACCTCATCCGCGGCGAGGTCACGTTCCCGGCGGGGTCCTTCCCCGACTTCGTGGTCGTCCGTGCAGGCGGGATCCCGCTGTACACGTTCACGAACCCCGTGGACGACGCCCTCATGGGCATCACGCACGTCCTCCGCGGTGAGGACCTCATGCCGTCGACCGCCCGTCAGCTCGCGCTGTACCGCGCCCTCGTCGACGCGGGCGTCACCGATTTCGTTCCGCGCTTCGCGCACATGCCGCTCGTCCTGGGTGAGGAGGGCACGAAGAAGCTCTCCAAGCGCGACCCGAAGGCCGACCTGTTCCTGCAGCGGGAGAAGGGCTTCATCCACGAAGGCCTGCTGAACTACCTCTCTCTCCTCGGCTGGTCGATCGCCGCCGACCGCGACGTGTTCTCGCGTCAGGAGCTCATCGAGGCGTTCGACATCGTCGACGTGAACCCGAACCCGGCCCGCTTCGACCAGAAGAAGGCCGAGTCGATCAACGGCGACCACATCCGGATGCTGGCGCCCGACGACTTCGCGTCGCGCCTGGTCCCGTACCTCGTCGGTGCCGGCGTCGTCAGCACGCCCCCCACCGACGCCCAGCGCGAGATGCTGACGAAAGCGGCGCCGCTCGTCCAGGAGCGCATGCAGATGCTGGGTGAGGCCCCGGGTCTTCTCGGCTTCCTCTTCCGTGACGTGGACTCCTACGACGAGGACGCGCTCAAGGGCCTCCCGGCGAACGCGGTGGACGTCCTCGAGGCATCCGTCGCCGCGCTCGAAAGCGTCCCCGCCGACCAGTTCCAGGCCGAGGCGATTCAGGCTGCCCTCGCGGGAGCGCTCATCGACGGCCTCGGACTGAAGCCCCGCGTGGCGTACGGACCCGCTCGCGTCGCGCTGAGTGGACGCCGGATCTCGCCGCCGCTCTTCGAGTCGATGGAGCTGCTGGGCAAGGATGTCTCGATCGCGCGACTCGAGCAGCTTCGGGCGACACGCGGCTGACGCCCCGGTTTGGCCGGGACCGCGCCGTGGGCTAAGCTTGACCCTCGGAACGGTTTCGGCCGGATCCCTTGGGGTATGGTGTAATTGGCAACACGGCGGTTTCTGGTTCCGTTGTTCTTGGTTCGAGTCCAGGTACCCCAGCAAGATGAAAAACCCCCGCTCCGGCGGGGGTTTTGCTTTTGCCCAGAGACCTGTGCCGCGAACCGCGACGGGCGCACAATGGGATGCATGGGACTCTTCACTCAGCGACCGGAAGAACCGTCGGAATGGGGCGGGCTGCCGTCCGAACCCCTCGACCCCCGAAGCCCCGTCGAGCGGCTCGGCGACGGACCCACCGCAGGGGACTGGTCGCCTGATCTCCTGTCGGAGGCGCCGACGACGGCGACGTGGATCGAGATCCCCGTCGATCCGGCACCGGAGGGGGACTCCGGCGACGGGGACTGATCCTCAGCGCATCGCGTCGCCGATGTAGGAGTACTTCACGAAGACCTCCGACGCCCAGCCGGCCTCCTCGAGCACCCCCTGCACAGCGGACAGCATGTACTTCGAATCCCAGCCCATGTAGAGGTACTGACCCTCACCGAGCTGATCCCACTGCCCGTTCCACGCCATCGCGCGGTAGACCGGGCCGCCTCGACGGGCGCTGTAGTCGACGACGCTCTGTCGCGAGTCGGCCCAAAGGCGAGCGAACACCCGGTTGAAGAGGTAACGGACGTCACGTACGTCCCAGTGCTCGCCGCGGTACTCGACGTAGTCGAACTCCCGCTGCCACCCGCGCGGCCATCCGCGGCGCTTCTTCGCATCGAGGATGGGCGTCAGGTTGTCGTCGTCGATCCCCACCACAGCCGGCCGCCGCCATGTGTCCATGAAGCGAGCCGTGAGTTCCTCGGTTCGGGCGGCGATCTGCGCCGTCGACCATGTCTCGGCATCCGCGACTCGTCGGGTGGACTCGAGCCCGCTCGCCGCGTAGGCGGCGCGCTTCTCGGGGAACGAGGCGTCGAAGACGCGCTCGAACGCGTCCGGTTCGAGGAGCGTGAGGTTTCCGAGGGTTGCCGCGAGGGCGCGGTGCGCGTTCTGCTCGTCGTCGCTGAAGTCCGCCCACCGACGGGTGCCGTCTCCCGTCCAGTCGTCCGACGGCGCGACGGGGAGGACGTGGTCGAGATCGACGTCGGCGGCGGCGTCGACACCCGCCAGCCGAGCGAGGACGAAACCTGCGTGAGGCAGCTCCCCGTAGCGGAGGCCGACTCGCGTGCGCTCGTCCGAGGGCGTGATGCGCGCGATCGCATGGACGAGCGCGTCCATGCCCTCGTCGGCCGCGCGACAGAAGCGGGCGACGAGGCGGTCGATCGGCAACCCGACGACGGTCCGCCGCAGCAGGAGGGATTCGACGTGGGTGAGGGCGACGAACAGATCGGATGCCGCCAGCTCGCCGTGCAGGTGATCGCGATAGAGACGCATGGCGATCGGGTACATGCCGCGCCCGAGGGTGTTGATGGCTCCGAAGTGTCGCGCGACACCGGCATCCGTCGCCGAGGTGGGATCGAGCAGGAGCCGGTAGATCTCCGCCAGCTCCCGCCACTCACGGGCACGGCCCCGGAGGGTGTCGAGATCGAGCCGTGGGAACTCGTGGCGGAACGCGTCGTACACACCGCGCTCGCCCTCGACGAGGACCTCCCGACCTGTCAGCATGACCAGGTAGTCGCGCCAGAATGCACCGATCTGCTCGCCGGTGTTCGCCTCGATCGGCAGCCAGAACTCGTTCTCGATCTCGCTCTGCTCGGTGTGCGAGAGGCCCATGAGGACGTAGTTGTGGATGAGCTCGTGATCGCGGAGCGGCTCGCCGGTGGAGTTCAGGCTCTCGAAGATCTGTTGCGCGTTGGCCTGACCGCCGAGGGTGATCGACACGTGCTCGAGCTTGCGGAGCCCGCGCCAGATTCCGGCGGCCTCGTCAGGGCGGATCTGACTCCGGAAGAACGCGTAGTTGTCGTCGAAACGCGACGCGCGGTCGGCGTCGGCGGGGGAGCGGCGGTCGAGGACCACGCTCTCGAACACGTCCGCCCACGCGCGGTGCGGGCGCAGCTTCGTCCGTCCCGGCTCGTCGTGCCGGACGAGGACGGCTTCGAGTTCGGCTGCCAGCGTCGGGTCGTCGTCGCGGAGGGTGTGGTGGAGCGCCGCGATGAGGAGCATCAGGGTGGTTACTCGCTGCTGGCCATCGATCAGGACGAGATGTGCATCGTCAGCAGCCGAGGTGCTCGCCGTCGAGAGGATGGACCCGATGAAGTGGGTCTGACCGTCCTCGGTGCCGGCGACGGCGCGGATGTCGCCGAGAAGCTGCTCGCATCCGCCGATGTCCCACCGGTACTGGCGCTGATACACCGGCACGACGATCGTGGTGTCGGAGGCGGAGAGCCAATCGATCGTGTTGACGGCTGTCGCATCGACGTTCGTAGCGGTGCTCATGTTCTCCGAATCGCTCCTCGAAAACCCCGGTCGAGTCTACTGACGCTCTCAGAGGCGCTAGGTAGGCTGACCTAAGTCGGGCCTGTAAAAACTTCGCTCGCCCGACAGAAAGGTTGATCCGCATGGGTTACATCAAGAGTGCTCTGCTCGAGGAGACCGGGTACGCCGTCCTCGACATGTACGGCAAGGAAATCGATCCCAAGGAGTGGCTCGACATCGAGTACGTCGACTGGAAGTCTTCCGGCGACACCCGATTCGCGCCCCTCGCCTCCGCCAAGGGCGAGATCGAGTGCAACGGCTTCTGGAACCACCAGCCGCCGCGCACCGACAAGGACGGCGTCTGGATCCCGTCGCAGACCGAGAAGGCGCCGACTCTGACCGAGCGCGCCCTCGAGCCCGGCTCGAACGTCGGCCGCTGCCGCATCATCGAGTTGCAGCCGAACACGTACGCCGACGCGCTGTACAACCTGCACCAGGACGACAACAACCGACTCAACCCCGACGGGACCGGCTGGGTCGTCCGGAGCTTCTTCAACCTCACCGACGACAAGGACAGCTTCTTCGTCCTCCGCGACAACCGCACCGACCCGAACGGCGAGACCCGCATCGCCCTTCCCGCCGGCGCACAGCTCGTCATCGACACGCAGCGTCTCTGGCACGCCGCGTACCACCCGGGCGACGAGCCCCGGTACTGCCTCATCACGTCGTGGGAGTCGGGCCCCGAGCTCGACGCCTACATGGCGAAGTACAACGGCGTGAACAAGGTCGAGAGCGTCCCGCTCGACCAGGAGACCATCGATGCCGGCCAGGCCGAGCAGGAGCGTCGCATCGCCGCTCGTGCGGCTGCCCTTGCGGCCCGCGGTCAGCGCGAGGTCCTCGCGATGAGCGAGGCCTGAGCCTCCGCACGACCCAGCGACGCCCCCGGCTCACGTGCCGGGGGCGTCGTTCTTTATCGCATTCTTGTTTCGTGTTGGTTTCTGTTGTAACGTGTGGTCTTGTTCGAGGAGGACCACATGTACGCAACGGAGCGCCAGCAGCAGATCGAGCAGCTGATCGCCGCGGACGGTCGCGTCGCCGTGCTCGACCTCGCCGATCGCTTCGGAGTCACGACGGAGACAGTCCGCCGTGACCTCGCGACCCTCGAACGGGCGGGAATCGTCCGCCGCGTCCACGGCGGAGCCGTCCACCGCACCCGCGCGAGCACCGCAGAAGCATCCGTCGCCGAGCGTTCTGCTCAGCGCAGCGGCGCCAAGCAGATCATCGCCCGAGCTGCCGTCGATCTCCTCGGCTCCGAACTCGACGGAGCGCTGTACCTGGATGCCGGGACCACGACCGGTGCGATCGCGCAGCTCCTCTCCACCGGCCCCCATCCCGCGGGTGACCTCGAGGTCGTCACGCACTCGATGTCCGTCGCCCACATCCTGGCCGGTGCGCAGGGAATCGGCCTGACGGCGATCGGCGGCCGCGTACGCGGATTGACAGCCGCCGCCGTCGGCGCTCAGACGGTCGAGTCGATCGCCCGCCTGCGACCGGACATCGCCTTCATCGGCACCAACGGCGTCGCCGCCGGGTTCGGGCTCAGCACCCCCGACCCCGATGAGGCCGCCGTGAAGCGGGCCATCGTCGCGTCGGCGCGTCGCATCGTCGTCGTCGCGGACGGTGACAAGTTCGACGCCGAACTCCTCGTCTCGTTCGCCTCTCTGTCCGATGTCGATGTCCTCCTGACCGACACTGCGCCCTCTGGCGAGCTCGCCGAGGCCCTTCGCGACGCCGACGTGGAGGTGCAGGTCGCATGATCGTCACACTGACCACCAATCCCTCCCTCGACCGGACCATCTCCCTCGAGGCGCCGCTCCGCGTCGGCGAGGTGCAGGGCGCTCTCGGGGCGCGCGAGGACGCGGGGGGCAAGGGCATCAATGTGGCCCGCGTGGTGGCCGCGGCATCCCGCCCCACTCTCGCGGTGTTGCCGCTCGACCCCACGGACCCGTTCGCCGGAGCGCTCGACGCGACCGGCATCGCTGTCCACACCGTTCCGCACGACGGCGCGACCCGCGCGAACGTCACGATCGCCGACGCGGCGGGCGTCACGACGAAACTCAACCTGCCCGGTGCCGCGTTCACGGCAGCGGATGCCGCGGCCCTGACGGCAGCTGTCGTCGCCGCCTGTCAGGGTGCGTCGTGGCTCGTGCTGGCGGGTTCGCTCGCCCCCGGATTGCCGGACGACTATTACGTCGAGGTCATCGACGCCGTGCGATCGGCGTGGGGTGCCGCCGCTCCGCGCATCGCTGTCGACACGTCAGGCCCCGCCCTGGCCGCGGCTGTCGCGTCAGGCAGGCCGGACCTCATCAAGCCGAACGACGAGGAACTCGCCGAGCTCGTCGGACGCGATCTGGATGCCGCTCTCGCCCTCCCCGACGCGGTCGCAGCGATCGCCGCCGCTCTCGTCCCGGCATCCGTGGGCGCCGCCCTCGTCACGCTCGGGGGCGACGGCGCGGTTCTCGTGACCCCCGACGGTTCCTGGCACGGTACGCCGCCGCCGACCCAGGTGCGGAGCACCGTCGGTGCCGGCGACAGCTCGCTCGCGGGATACCTGCTCGCGGAGACGGCCGGTGCCGCACCGGAGGACAGGCTGCGCTCCGGCATCCGTTACGGATCTGCGGCGGCCTCACTGCCCGGCACCCAACCCCCGACCCCTGATGACCTGTCGACCGGTGACGTGCCGGTCCGACGGCTTACGCAGAAGGACAACCCGACCACTGGAGGTCACCGTGACTGAGATCATCACCGCGGAACTCGTCAGTATCGACGAGCCGCTCGGCGCCGACAAGCGCGCCGTCATCGATGCGCTGGCGCAGCGCGTCGCCGCGCAGGGGAGGGCCACCGACGGTGCCCTCCTCGCCGCCGACGCGTGGGCTCGCGAGGAGAAGGACGAGACCGGCCTGCCCGGCGGAATCGCGATTCCGCACGCGAAGAGCGCCGCGGTCACGCAGGCGTCGCTCGCGTTCGCTCGCCTGAACCCCGGTGTCGACTTCGGCGCCGAGGACGGCGGTGCGGACCTCGTCTTCCTCATCGCCGCGCCCGACACGGCCGCCGAGGAGCACCTCGCCGTGCTGTCGAAGCTCGCGCGCAGCCTCATGCGCGACGACTTCACCGCGGGGCTGCGTGCCGCGACGACGGCGGACGAGGTCGTCGCCATCGTGCGCGACGCGATCTCGGGTGCGCCGGCCGCCTCCGCTGCCCCCGCTGCCCCGGAAACCCGTGCGGCCGCTCGTGCGTCGGCCGAGGTCTCCGCCGATGACGCACTCATGATCGACGGGCGTCCCGCGCGCATCGTCGCCGTGACCGCGTGCGCAACGGGCATCGCCCACACCTTCATGGCCGCCGATGCGCTCACCGCGACGGGCCAGAAGGAGGGCATCGATCTCACCGTCGAGCCGCAGGGGTCGAGCGGCTACAAGGCCATCGACCAGCGCATCATCGACAACGCGGATGCGGTCATCTTCGCCGTCGACGTGGACGTCCGCGAGCAGGCGCGTTTCGCCGGCAAGCCCGTCGTCCGCTCCGGCGTCAAGCGCGGTATCGAGCAGCCCGCGCAGATGCTGCGGGAGGCCGTCGCAGCGGCGAAGAACCCGAACGCTCCGCGCGTTCCGGCCGCGTCCGGAGCAGCGACGGCTCGCGAAGCCGCGCCCACGTCGCTCGGAGGCGCGATCCGCCGAGCGCTGCTGACCGGTGTGAGCTACATGATCCCGTTCGTCGCGGGCGGCGGTCTGTTGATCGCTCTCGGATTCGCCCTCGCCGGGTATGAGATCGCGAACATCGCGGACGGACACACCGTCAACAACGCCATCTTCACGCTGCAGAACTTCACACTCTGGAACCTGCCGCCCGAGGGGCTCGTGTACTACCTCGGTGCCGCGGCTTTCCAGATCGGACAGTTGTCCTTCGCCTTCTTGGTCCCGGCGCTGGCCGGTTACATCGCCTACGGCCTGGCGGATCGCCCGGGCATCGCTCCCGGTTTCGTCGCTGGCGCGGCGGCCACCTTCATGGGCGCGGGCTTCATCGGCGCTATCGTCGGTGGTCTCCTCGCCGGTCTCGCCGCATGGTGGCTCAACCGACTGTCGGTTCCGCGCTGGCTGCGCGGGCTCATGCCGGTCGTCATCATCCCGTTGCTCGGCTCGATCTTCGCGTCGGGTCTGCTCCTCTTCGTCTTCGGCGGTCCCATTGCCGCTCTGACGGTGGCTCTGAACGGCTGGCTGTCCAGCCTCACCGGCGCCGGCGTCATCCTGCTCGGTGTCATCCTCGGGCTCATGATGTGCTTCGACCTCGGAGGTCCCCTCAACAAGGTCGCCTACGGCTTCGCCACGGCGAACCTCGCGCAGGGCATCGCCGGCGACGAGCGCTACCTCCAGATCATGGCGGCCGTCATGGCGGCGGGCATGGTCCCGCCTCTCGCCATGGCACTCGCCTCGACCGTCCTCGGGCGGAAGCTCTTCACGGCCCCGGAGCGCGAGAACGGCAAGGCGGCCTGGCTGCTCGGTGCCGCGTTCATCTCGGAAGGTGCCATTCCGTTCGCTGCGGCCGACGTCTTCCGCGTCATCCCCTCGGCGATGCTCGGCGGCGCCGTGACAGGCGCGCTGTCGATGTTCTTCGGCATCACGTCCCGCGCCCCCCACGGCGGCGTGTTCGTCTTCTTCGCCATCGACAATTTCTGGCTGTGGCTGCTGTCGATCGCGGTCGGCACCGTCGTCAGTGCCGTCGCCGTCGTCCTGCTCAAGCGCTACGCTCGCCGTCGTCCCCTCGAGGTCGATGCGCCCGCCGTGGCTGTCACGGCATAGTCTCGAGATACCGACTCAAGGAGGAAGAATCACCATGGCCGAACGGACCGCAACCGTCGCGAGCAGCTCCGGACTGCACGCCCGCCCCGCAAAGCTCTTCGTGCAGGCGGTCAAGGAGACGGGAGTGCCCGTCACGATCGCCGTTCCCGGCGGTCCCGACCAGAACGCCGGCAGCATCCTGACCCTCATGGGTCTGGGCGCCACGCAGGGCACCGTCGTGACGCTCAAGGCCGAGGGCGACGGCGCCGACGAGGCGCTCGACAAGCTCGTCGCCTTCATCGAGACGGACCACGACGCCGAGTGAAGCTCGACCCCCACGAATGACGGATGCCGCGGAGCGAAAGCCCCGCGGCATCCGTCTTTTCGTGTGTCAGCTCACAGGTCGGCGGACTGGCCCGGCTCGAGCTCGAGGAACTCGCCGCCGTTCTGCTCCGTCGCCCACTTGAGACGGTCCCGATGCATCGCGAGACCGGCGCGGGAGAGTGTCATCTCGTGGGTTCCGAAGGCGCGCCGCGGCTTGACGGCGAGCACGAAGTCGATCGCGTCGCCGATCTTCAGCCACGGTGCTCCGATCGGGGCGGCGAGCAGACCCACCTCGACGCCTTCGGGAACGGCGTACGAGTCACCGGGGTAGTAGAACTCGTCGTTGACGAGGACGCCGAGGTTGTCGATCACCGGGATGGACTCGTGGATCACGCTGTGGGTCCCGCCGAAGAAGCGCATGCGGAAGGGGCCGACCTCCAGCTCGTCTCCGACATCGACCTTCGTGACGTCGTACCCGGATGCTGCGGCGACGACACCCTCCGGACCGAATACGGGGACACCGGGTGCCTGGGAGAAGACGGCGTCCAGCTGGGCGGGTGTCCAGTGATCGGGGTGCTCATGCGTGAGAACGACGCCGACGACGTCGTTCAGGTCGTCGAGCGGCAGGGTGAAGGACCCGGGATCGATGAGGAGGGTCTTGCCCTCGCTGTCGAGACGGAGACAGGCATGTTCGTGCTTCGTAACGCGCATGGTCTCAGTCAACCCACGCGGGGGGCAGGAGGCAAGGCGAAGCCGATTTTGCAGGGCTGTGAACCTCGTGCATAATTGAACGGTTGCCTCCGCAAGGAGGGAACGAATGTACGGCCCCATCGTATAGCGGCCTAGTACGCCGCCCTCTCACGGCGGTAACGCGGGTTCGAATCCCGCTGGGGTCACCACACTGACGAAGCCCTCGACCTGCTGGTCGAGGGCTTCGTCGTTTGCGGCGACGCGTCAGTCGTCTGCGGGTCGGAGGTCGCGCCGTGAGCGGCGGCGGCGGCGCGCGCGGCGGACGACCTGCACGATCGCGACGACGATCCCGGCGAGGACGAGCCAGGGGAGCAGGAACCCCAGCCCGACGACGATCCCGTTGAGGGTCACGACGAGGGTGTTCCAGCCGGTGGAGAAGCCGTCGCCGAACCCCTGCGGGTCCGCCGCGACGTCGGCTCCGGGTGCGGTGATCGTGATCGTGGCGCTCGAGAGGGCCACGTCGTCTTTCAGCGCGTCGGCCTGGGCGCGCAGCGAGTCGAGTTCGGCCTGTCGCCCGGCGAGCGCGTCTTCCGCGGTGAGGAGGTCGGCGGTGGATGCGGCATCCGAGATCAGTCCGCGCAGGCGGTCGACGGACGCGTCCAACGCCGCTATCCGGGCGTCGAGATCGGTGGTCTGCGCGGTGACGTCCTCCCGGGAGATGTCGGAGGCCTGAACGGTACCGAGGTCGTTGAGGTCGTCGAGGAAGGAAGCGAGACCGGATGCGGGGACGCGCACCGTGATCCGAGCGTCTCCAGGACCCGTCGCGCCCGCCATGCCGGTGGACTCCGCCGCATCCGCGACGTTCATCGACTCGACGTACCCGCCGGATGCCTCGGCTCGGTCACCGATCGTCTGGGCGGCGGCAGCGGGGTCCTCGGCTTCGAGTCTGGTCTCCGCGCGGGCGACGACGGCCCGCTCGGGCGCCTCGGCCGATGTCGTTCCGTTGTCGCCGAGGTCGGCGGTGCCGCCTGCGCTCATCTCACTGCCGTCTTCGTCGGGCAGCGCCACCGATTGCTCCGAGGCAGTGCTCCCCGACGAGGCGCCACCCGTCAGGTTCCCGAGCGCTGGTCCGACGAACCCTGCAACGACGACCACGGCGGCCGCCGCAGCCGTATACGCCCACACGCGCCGTCGATGACGACGCGAGGACTCGCGGGTCTCGCGGGTCGTCGTCTCGATCTCGGCGAACAGGGTGCGCTCGATCTCGTCCTGCCGTGTCCGGGTAAGCTCCGGCAGCTGGATCTCCTCGGTGCTCATGACCCCTCCGTTTCGACGACGGTCCGGAGTTTCGTCCGGACGCGCGACAGGCGATTGCGGACGACCGCATGGGAGATCCCGAGCTCTTCCGCGGCGGCCGCGTACGCGTACCCCTCGGTCGCGCACAGCCGGAAGATCTGCTGGTCCAGGGGCGAGAGGGTGCCGAGCTCGGCCACGACACGTTCGGCGAGCGCGCTCCCGATCACCTGGTCCTCGACATTCACCGTCGCGGGGAGCATCTCGTCGACGGCGCCCGCAGTGTTCAGCCGATCGCGGCGCTGCCGACGCATCCGGTTGGCGCTCTGGAATCGGCAGATCGTCACCAGCCAGGGGAGGAGGGATTCGCTCACGAGGTTCAGCGTGGGCAGTCGCCGCCACGCGACCAGGAAGGTCTCCTGCATGACGTCCTCCGCATCGGCTGTGTCTCCGAGGAGGCCGTGTGCCAGCCAGTAGACGGGCCTCGCGTAGGCGCGGTACAGCTCGCGGAAAGCCTGCTGGTCACCGCCTGCGGCGGCCGCCACCAGGTCCGCGTCGCGCCTCGCGAGCGGGTCGGCCATGGCATCCTCGTTCGTTGTCTCGTTGGGGGAGTGTCGCGTCGATCGGGATCGTCTCAGACAACTCGAAAGGTACTCTTAGGGGTCGCCCCCGCATGAAAGGCCCCCATGGAGCTCCCCCTCTGGTTCGAGGTCGGCTCGCTCGTCGGCTTGACCCTCATCCTCATCGCCGACCTGCTGCTGATCATCAAGCGTCCGCACGTCCCGTCGACGAAGGAATCGACCCTGTGGGTCGTCTTCTACGTCGTGCTCGCGCTGCTCTTCGCGCTGCTGATGCTCGTCGTCACCAACGGCGAGTACGCCGGACAGTTCGTCGCGGGCTGGCTCACCGAGTACAGCCTCTCGATCGACAACCTGTTCGTGTTCGTCTTGATCATGAGCCAGTTCTCCGTGCCGCGCGCTGCGCAGCAGAAGGTGCTCATGGTGGGCATCATCATCGCCTTGGTCCTCCGCGGCATCTTCATCCTCCTGGGCGCGGCGATCATCGAGCAGTTCAGCTGGGTCTTCTACGTCTTCGGCGCCTTCCTGATCTACACCGCGTGGCGCCAGGCGTTCCCGGGTGACGAGCACGAGGACGAGGAGAAGAAGGAGAGCTTCATCGTCCGCCTGCTCCGACGCCGGATCGCCGTCAGCGACGAGTACGACGGCGCGAAGGTGCGGACCTTCGTCGGCGGTAAGAAGGTCTTCACCCCGATGATCATCGTCTTCGCGGCGCTCGGTATGACCGACCTGTTGTTCGCGATCGACTCGATCCCGGCGATCTTCGGCATCACTCAGAGCCCGTTCATCGTCTTCACCGCGAACCTCTTCGCGCTGATGGGACTCCGCCAGCTGTACTTCCTGCTCGGCGGGCTGCTCGACCGGCTCAAGTACCTCCACTTCGGCATCGCATTCATCCTCGCGTTCATCGGGGTCAAGCTCGTTCTGCACGCGATGCACGAGAACGAGCTCCCCTTCATCAACGGCGGCGAACACATCGAGTGGGCTCCGGAGATCTCGACCTGGGTGTCGCTCGGCGTCATCGTCGCATCGATGCTCGTCGCCACGGTCGCGAGCCTCATCGCTGCTCGCCGTGACGGCCTTCGTGAGCCCGTACCCGCGACGGGACCGACCCCGGTGGGTCACGCCGAGGACGTCGCCGACGAGCAGGGAACCCCGCGCTCGGTCGACTCGCATCCCTCGGACGGCGACGTCACCCGCTGAGCCCGAGCGTCAGAAGGGGCGCAGGTTCGCCCGGAGGGACGGTTCGTACTCCCGGCGGAGGATGCCGCGACGCCGCAGGATCGGCACGAGTTCATCGAGCGTGCGGTGCACCGTGACCGGGTGGAGGTCGCCCCAGAGCAGGACACCGTCGTTGCCCCAGGTTCCGTACTCCTCGATGCGGTCGGCGAGCTCCATGGCCGTCCCCACCCACCCGGTCCCGTCGTGGAGCCGCCCCAGCCGGGCGTGCGCGGTGAGGATCGCGCGCAGCGTCGCATCCTCGTCGTGATGTCCGATCAGGCGCTGGATGCTGCCGTGCGAGACGTGCTCGCCGAAGATCGCGCGGTCGAGGGGACGGTCGAGGTCGAGCACGGTGAGGTCGGTCTCGAGGTCGCTCGACTGCCGTTCGGCGATGAGGCTGAGGGCAGCGTCATCCGGATGCCGCGACGCATCGACCAGTCGGTCTGCGTCGTCCGACGAGGCGACCACGGTCGGCTGGATCGCGAAGAGGATCGTGATGTCGTTCGGGGAACGGCCGGCGGCGACTGCGGCGTCGTGGATGCGGCGGCGATACGCACGCACCGAGTCCTCCGTCATCGGAGCGAGGGCGAGTTGGACATCCGAGTTGGCGCCGGCGAACCCGAGCCCCCGCGGTGACCCACCGGGAGAGACGATGACCGGCTCGCCGTCCGTGAACGGCACGGCGTTGAGCGGACCGTCGAAGGAGAAGTACTCACCCCGGTGCACCGCCGGTTCGAGCAGGGTGCCGTCGGCGTACCGGCCCGAGTCGGGGTCTGCGACGAGGGCGCCGTTGGGCCAACTCCGCCACAGCGCGGCGACCGCCGACATCCACTCTTCGGCCCGGTCGTAGGCGGCGTCGTGGCCGAGTTGCGGAGCGGTCCCGAAGTGCCGTGCGCTGCCCGTGTCGGTGACGACGTTGAGGCCGAGGCGGTGGCCGCTCAGATGCTGCAGCGTCGCGAACTGTCGCGCTGCGGTGTACGGGAGGTACGCCGCGGGGTTGACGGTCGGGACGATGCCGATGCGTTCGGTCGCCGCGAACAGGTACGGCGCGAGGAGCAACGGATCGAGCTTCGGACCGCCGAAGGCCTGACGCACCCGAAGGTCGATGGTCGATGCCGATCCCAGGGAGGGCGCGTCCTCGATGATGAGCAGGTCGAATCCCGCCTGCTCGAGCGTCCGTGCCGCCTGCTGATACAGCGCGGGTGAGGTCCAGTCGTAGTCCCAGTCGAGGTACGGATGACCCCATCCGTGCGGCCCGAACCCGCGAGCGAGGAACCAGCCGAAGTGCTGCGGCCGGCTCATGCCACGACCGCCACGTCGGTGGCGACGACGGATGCCGCGGCCCCGAGCCCGCGCGCCAGATCGGCGATGAGGTCGTCGACGTCCTCGATCCCGATCGACAGCCGGAGCGTTCCGGGGTGGACGCCGTGGGACGTGCGCTCCGACGGCGATCGGCGTGCGTGACTCGTCGACCCCGGGTGGAGGACCAGGGACCGCACGTCGCCGAGGTGGGTCATGTGCGTGATGACCGACAACTCCTCGACGAAGGCGCGGGCGGCGGTCAGTCCGCCGCGGAGCGTCGCCGTGAAGACCGAGCCGTAACCGCCGCGGAGGTAGTCGCGCGCGAGTCCGTGGGTGGGGTGGGTCGGTAGGCCGGTGTAGTCGACGCTCTCGACCTCCGGACGACCGGATAGCCACTCCGCGACGGTGAGCGCGTTACGGGACTGCCGCTCGACTCGCAGGCTGAGCGTCTCGATGCCCTGTCCGACGAAGAACGCGGTCAGGGGGGAGGGCGTAGGTCCGTATCTCGGGGCGACGCTCTCTCGCAGGTAGGCGATCCGCGCGCGCCCGCCGCGGCGGGCCCAGATGCTCGGGGACCCGTCCGCGCCGGGATCGGTCAGGTGCGGGAACAGGTGTCCCGACCGGACCGCGTCGAACCGTCCGTCGTCGACGACGACACCACCGAGCACCGACCCATGGCCCGAGAGGAACTTGCTCGCCGAGTGGACGACGATGGCCGCGCCGTGCTCGAGGGGCCTGAGCAGATAGGGCGTTGCGAACGTGTTGTCGACGACCAGGGGGATGCCGGCCTCGTCGCCGACCGCAGCGATCGCGGCGATATCGAGGACGTCGTTCCGCGCGTTCGCGATCGACTCCCCGAAAAGGACGCGGGTCTCGGGGCGGACCGCTCGGCGCCAGGCATCCGGGTCGGCGATGTCGTCGACGAAGGTGGTCTCGACGCCGAGGCGGGCGAGGTTGTCGACGAGGAGACCGCGGGTGCCTTCGTAGATGTGGGTGGAGCTGACGATGTGGGATCCCGCCTCGACGAGGCCGAGCAGCGCGACTGCGATCGCCGCCTGCCCGGAGGCGACCAGTAGCGCCTCGGCTCCGCCTTCGAGCGAGGCGAGCTTTCGCTCGACCGCGTCCACGGTCGGGTTGCCGGTGCGGGTGTAGCCGAATCCGTCGCCGGCGCCGAAATGGGCGGCGGCGGCGTCGAACGAGTCGAACGTGAAGCCCGCGGTGAGGTGGATCGGCAGAGCACGGGGGGTGGCGGCGGCGGCATCCGTCCCCACATGAACCTGTCGTGTCGTGAACCCGATCCGGTCTCGCTCCGTCATCTCCGGTCTCCTGTCCCTCAGACCCCACAGCGTGCCACGGTGGCCCTGGTGGGGGAGCGTCGTGAGACGCGGTGTTACGGAGAGCCGGGCCGACACGTCGCCGGTGAGCCGGTGATAGTCTGACGCCGTGCGGACCGCTCGACTCCTTATCGGCCGCGACGAGACCTCGATCTGAGCCCTCTCTCGTCGCGGAGGCTGTCGCGGGCGCCATCCGACATCAGGAGACACCATGAGCACGATTCCCGACCGTCCGCGGACCCTCGCCGAGAAGGTGTGGGACGACCATCTGGTCGTGAAGGGTGAGGGCGGCAGTCCCGACCTCATCTACATCGACCTCCACCTCGTGCACGAGGTGACCAGCCCGCAGGCATTCGACGGCCTGCGTGCCGAGGGGCGCCCCGTCCGGCGTCTCGACCTCACGATCGCGACCGAGGATCACAACACTCCGACCCTCGAGATCGACAAGCCGATCGCCGACCTCACGAGCCGCACCCAGATCGAGACGCTTCGCCGCAACGCCGCGGAGTTCGGCGTCCGGCTGCACTCGTTGGGCGACAAGGAACAGGGCATCGTCCACGTCGTGGGGCCCCAGCTGGGCCTGACGATGCCGGGCATCACCGTCGTCTGCGGCGACTCGCACACCTCCACGCACGGCGCGTTCGGCGCGATGGCATTCGGCATCGGCACGAGCGAAGTCGAGCACGTGCTGGCGACGCAGACCCTGCCGCTCAAGCCGTTCAAGACGATGGCCATCACCGTCGAGGGCACGTTGAAGCCGGGGGTGAGCGCGAAAGACGTCATCCTCGCGATCATCGCGAAGATCGGTGCCAACGGGGGCCAGGGCTACGTGCTCGAGTTCCGCGGCTCGGCGATCCGTTCGCTCTCGATGGAGGGCCGGATGACGATGTGCAATATGTCGATCGAAGCCGGTGCCCGCGCGGGCATGATCGCGCCCGACGAGACGACGTTCGCGTACGTCAAGGACAAGCCTCACGCGCCCCAGGGCGCCGACTGGGACGAGGCTGTCGCCTACTGGCGGACGCTCCCGTCCGACGAGGGCGCCGCCTACGACGCCGAGGTCTTCCTCGACGCCGATGAGCTGGAGCCGTTCGTCACGTGGGGGACGAACCCCGGACAGGGCGTCATGCTGAGCGGCATCGTCCCCGACCCCGCCGCGATGACCGAGCCCAACGAGCGAGCGGCGGCCGAACGCGCCCTCGAGTACATGGACCTCGCGCCGGGTACGCCTCTGAAGGAGGTGCCGGTGGATGCCGTCTTCATGGGCTCGTGCACGAACAGCCGCATCGAGGACCTGCGCCAGTTCGCCTCGATCGTGCAGGGTCGGACCAAGGCCGAGGGCGTCCGCGTGATGGTGGTCCCCGGGTCCGCTCGCGTCCGCCTCGAGGCGGAGGCGGAGGGACTCGACAAGGTCTTCACCGACTTCGGGGCCGAGTGGCGTTTCGCAGGGTGCTCGATGTGTCTCGGCATGAACCCGGACCAGCTCGCCCCGGGGGAGCGCTGCGCGTCCACGAGCAACCGCAACTTCGAGGGGCGCCAGGGCAAGGGCGGACGCACCCACCTCGTCTCGCCCCAGGTCGCCGCGGCGACGGCCGTGCTCGGCCGCCTCGCGAGCCCCAGCGATCTCGACGCACTCGCCCTGACGGAGGTCTGACATGGACAAGTTCACCCGCCACACCGGCGTCGGCGTGCCGCTGAAGCGCTCCGCCGTCGACACCGACCAGATCATCCCCGCGGTCTACCTCAAGCGCGTCACCAAGACGGGCTTCGAGGACGCGCTGTTCGCCAACTGGCGGCAGGACCCCGAGTTCATCCTCAACCAGGATGCCTACCGCGGCGCATCCGTCCTGGTGGCCGGCCCGGACTTCGGCACCGGCTCGAGCCGCGAGCACGCCGTCTGGGCGCTTCGCGACTTCGGATTCCGCGTCGTCCTCAGCACCAAGTTCGCCGATATCTTCCGCGGGAACTCGGGCAAGCAGGGCCTCGTCACCGGCGTCGTCACCGAGGACGTCCTCGAAGCGATCTGGGCGGCTCTCGAAGCCGAACCCGGGCGGGAGATCACGGTCGATCTGGAGACACGGACGGTGCAGGTCGGCGACCTCCAGGCCTCCTTCGACATCGACGATTACACTAGGTGGCGGCTTCTCGAAGGGCTCGACGACATCGGGCTCACCCTGCGTAGCGAAGATCAGATCGCACAATTCGAGGCGCGCCGCGAGGCGTGGCGGCCGCGGACCCTCCCCGTCCGCTGATCGGCCAGTGCCCCGCACAACGGGGCCGACCACGCTTCCTCGACACCAGTAATGAGGTCCCATCCCATGAACACACTTCTCAGCGACTCCGCGTCGACCCCCGCCAGCGGCGGCAGCTCCGGTCAGACGCTCCGGATCCGCGGCGGACGACCGCTGCGCGGTCGGGTCGAGGTGAAGGGGGCGAAGAACCTCGCCACGAAGGCGATGGTCGCCGCTCTTCTGGGTGAAACCGCCAGCATCCTGCGTGACGTTCCGGACATCAGCGACGTCCACGTGGTGCGCTCGCTCCTCGAGGTCCACGGCGTCCGCGTCGAGGACCTTGAGGACGGCGTGCTCCGGCTCGACCCGAGCGGCGCCGTCTCGGCGCACATGGAGGAGATCGACGCCCACGCCGGTGCTTCCCGCATCCCGATCCTGTTCTGCGGTCCGCTGCTGCACCTCCTCGGACAGGCCTTCATCCCGGACCTCGGCGGATGCCGCATCGGGGACCGCCCGATCGACTTCCACCTCGATGCGCTGCGCTCGTTCGGCGCCATCGTCGACAAGCTGCCGAGCGGCATCCGGCTGTCGGCACCGGGCGGACTGCACGGCGCGAACATCGAGCTCCCGTACCCGAGCGTCGGCGCGACCGAGCAGGTCCTCCTCACGGCCGTCCGTGCGAAGGGCACGACCGAGCTGCGGAACGCGGCGATCGAGCCCGAGATCATGGACCTGATCGCCGTCCTCCAGAAGATGGGCGCGATCATCTCCTACGAGCCGAACCGCGTGATCTTCATCGAGGGCGTCGACTCCCTCCGCGGCTACGACCACCGTGCGATCTTCGATCGCAACGAGGCCGCCTCCTGGGCGGCAGCGGCCCTTGCGACAGACGGCGACATCTTCGTCGGCGGCGCGAAGCAGCAGGAGATGCTGACCTTCTTGAACGTGTTCCGCAAAGTCGGCGGCGACTTCGACATCGCCGAGGACGGCATCCGTTTCCGCCGCGGCGGTGCGCTGAAGCCGGTGATGGTCGAAACCGACGTGCATCCCGGGTTCATGACGGACTGGCAGCAGCCCCTCATCGTGGCGCTGACGCAGGCCGAGGGCACGTCCGTGGTCCACGAGACCGTCTACGAGAACCGGCTCGGGTTCACTCGTGCGCTCGTCCAGATGGGCGCCGACATCGTCGTGCACCCCGACGGCATCGCGAGCTCGGAGCGTCGTGTTCCGCGGCGTGCACTCGAGCAGGCCGCAGTGATCAACGGACCGACCCCGCTTCGCGGCGCCGACGTCGTCGTGCCCGATCTGCGTGGCGGATACTCCTACGTCATCGCCGCGCTGGCCGCTGAGGGCGAATCGACCGTCCGCAACATCGGGATCATTCGCCGGGGGTACGAGAAGTTCCTCGAGAAGCTGACGGATCTCGGCGCCGACTTCGACGTCACGGAGTGACGCGGGTGAGTCCTCGCCGCCGAGCGTCGGCCGAGAAGAGGAAGCCGAGCGTCTTCTGGCCGGCTGCCATGATCGTGATCCCTGCTACGGCGTGGTTCGCCAAGATCGAGATCGAGGGGGCGGAGAACCTTCCCCTCGAGGGGCCCTACGTTCTGGCACCCAACCACTACAGCGAATTCGACCCGGTGATCGTCGCTGTCGCCACCTGGCGGATGGGGCGTGCGCCGCGGTTCATGGCGAAGGAGAGCCTGTTCAAGGTTCCCGTCCTGGGGTGGTTGCTGCGCGCGACGGGCATGATCCCGGTGGCACGGGCATCCAATTCCGCGGCCGCGAAACAGACGATGGCGCAGTCCAATGCCCTCGTCGCCGCGCAGAGCGGCGTCATCGTCTATCCCGAGGGGTCGCTCACCCGCGACCCGGACATGTGGCCCATGCGCGGCAAGACGGGTGCCGTACGACTCGCCCTCGCCCCGACGGAGACCCTTCCGGTCATCCCCGTCGCGACGTGGGGAGTCCAGGAGATCCTGCCGCGCTACGGACGGCTCCGTCTCTGGCCACCGCGCCGTCGTATCCGCGTGCTCGTCGGCCCGCCTGTCGACCTGTCGGGTTTCACCGACACGACACCCGCGACCCTCGTCGCCGCGACGGACGCCATCATGCGCGACATCTCGATCCTCCTCGGGCGCCTGCGGAACGAAGAGCCTCCCGCGGAGCGCTGGAACCCCGCGAAGCACGGACAGAACGAAACGGGGCGTCTTGACTCCTAGGGAAGCTCCCCGCCGCGACGTCGCCGGCCCGCGTGTCGCCGTTCTCGGCTCCGGGAGCTGGGGGACGACGTTCGGCAAGGTCCTCGCCGACGGCGGCGCGGACGTGATGATGTGGGCGCGCCGCGCCGAGCTCGCACATGAGATCCGCGAGGGCAAGCGGAACACGCAGTATCTGCCGGGGATCAACCTCCCCCGTGGTCTCTCCGCCACGCATCACCTCGACGAGGCCCTCGATGGTGCGACGCAGGTCTACATCGCGATCTCCAGCCAAGCCCTCCGTCAGAATCTGAAAGCGGTCCGCCCTCTCATCGGCCGGGGCGATGCCCCGATCGTCTCGCTCATGAAGGGCGTCGAGAAGAAGACCGGGCTCCGCATGAGCCAGGTCCTCGAGCAGGAGCTGCAGTGCGATCCCGACCGGATCGCCGTGGCATCCGGTCCCAACCTCGCCCTCGAGATCGCGCGGCAGCATCCCACCGCCGCCGTCATCTCATCGTCGAGCCAAGAGACCGCAGAAGCGGTGGCGCGTCTCGCGCGCAACCGCTACTTCCGGACCTTCGTCAACACTGATGTGATCGGCACCGAATTCGGCGGGGTGCTGAAGAACCTCATCGCCGTCGCGATCGGCATCGTCGACGGCGTCGGCTACGGCGAGAACACGAAGGCGTCGATCATCACGCGCGGTCTGGTCGAGATGACCGACTTCGCGGTGGCGCAGGGTGCTCGCCCCGAGACGTTGCAGGGACTCGCCGGACTCGGTGACCTCATCGCGACGTGCCAGTCGCCGCTGAGCCGCAACAACACCGCTGGCCGCCTGCTCGGGCAGGGGTACAGCTTCACCGAAGTCGTCAAGCAGATGGATCAGACGGCCGAGGGACTCGCTTCCGTCGCTCCCATTCTGCAGCTGGCGAAAGCCGCCGGCGTCCAGATGCCGATCGTCGAGCAGGTCAAGATGGTGCTCGACGGCACCATGAACCCGCGCGACATCGCACCGCATCTCACGACGGATGACGACGAGCCCACCGAGGAGAGGACTCAGAATGGTTCAGGCGGCAGTGGTTCTGCTTTTCGGCGGGCGATCCAGCGAGCATTCGATCAGTTCCGCCACGGCGGGCGGGGTGCTGCGGGCGATCGATCGTGACCGCTACCGTGTGATCCCGGTCGGGATCACGCGCGAGGGTGCCTTCGTCCTGGAGGACGACGATCCCGACAAGTTCGCGCTCGTCCCCGAGCGCCTCCCGGAGGTCGTCGACAACGGCACGCGCATCGTGTGGCCGGATTCCACCGCCCACCGGACGCTGTCGGTTCGCCGCCCGGATGGGACCGTGGAGTCGCTCGGCGACATCGACGTGGTCTTCCCGATCCTCCACGGCCGGTTCGGCGAGGACGGCACCGTGCAGGGCTTCCTGGAGCTGCTCGATCTGCCCTACGTGGGTGCGGGGCTGCTCATGTCCGCGATCGGGATGGACAAGCACACGACGAAAAGCGTGCTGCGTGCGGCGGGAGTCCCCGTCGTCCCGTGGGTCACTCTCACCCGCGCCGCTCTCGAGCGCGACGACGACCTGTGGCGCCGACGCGTGCGAGCCCTCGGTTTGCCCGTCTTCGTGAAGCCCGCTCGTGCGGGCTCGAGCGTCGGAGTCTCGAAAGTCTCGGCGTGGGACGAATTGGATGCCGCCCTCGACGTCGCGTTCGACGAGGACACGAGCGTTCTGGTCGAGCAGGCGGTGGTCGGCCGCGAGGTCGAGTGCGGTGTGCTGCAGGGACGTGACGACGGGGACCCTCGCGTCAGCGTCGCGGGAGAGATCGTCGTCAGCGGGCGGGACTTCTACGACTTCGAAGCGAAGTACCTCGGCGCCCCCGGAATCGATCTCGTCTGTCCTGCCGACCTGCACGACGGCGAACTGCGCGAGATGCAACGGATCGCAGCGCAGGCGTTCGAGGCCGTCGGCGGTCAAGGGCTGTCCCGCGTCGACTTCTTCTACACGGGCACCGAGTTCTTCGTCAATGAGGTGAACACCATGCCGGGCTTCACCCCGATCTCGATGTTCCCGACGTGCTGGATCCAGAGCGGGATGAGCTATCCCGACCTCATCACTGAACTGATCGAACTCGCACGCTGACGCTCGTCAGGGCTGCGTCTCGGAGGGGGCCACGCACTTCGCGGTGATCTCGAATCGCTTGGTGATCAGTCGACTCACGGCCGAGACGGGGCCGCTCGACGAGACGGCGTCGTAGTTGATGATGAGCTGGACTGCGGGCACCCGCCCGTAGGTGGTGATCCGGTACAGGGGCGCTCGCGAATCGTCCACGACCCAGTCGACCCCGTCGACCGTGAAGCACGGCAGGGTGGTCGGCCCGAGCGGCTTCTCCCCGCAAGCGAATTGGACGGTCGTCGGGTCTCCCCACGCCGCGGTGGACTGCGCGTCGGTCCACCGCCGCTGCTGGTCGCCGAGGACGTCTGGAAGCCGGACCATCACCTGCGCGCAACGCAGATCGTCGGCCTGCGGCGGCGTGTCGACGGCAACAGTGGACGAGCAGCCCGACAGAGCGGCGACACCGGCCACGAGGAGTGCGAGCGCGGCGGTCCAGCGGGTTCGGGGCATCGCTCCAGGCTACCGTGGACGCATGGGTGAGCTCCGCGTGCGCGACGTCTCCGAGAAGGACCTGCTGGGCCGCATCCTGGGCGTGCTGGGCCCGGCGTCACGGGCGGAGATCGGACCGGGCGACGACGCTGCTGTCCTTGCAGTGCCTGGGGGACGGATCGTCGCGACGACCGACACGCTCGTGCACGGTCCCGACTTCCGGCTCGCGTGGACGTCCGCGTACGACCTCGGTTTCAAGGCGGCTGCCGTCAACGTGGCGGATGTGGCGGCGATGGGCGCCCGGCCGACCGCCCTCCTCGTTGCTCTCGCCCTGCCGGACTCCCTGCCCGCGGCCTTCGTCGAACACCTCGCGACGGGGCTTCGTGACGCCCTTACGGAACTCGCACCGGGGTGCGCGGTCGAGGGCGGAGACCTGACGATCTCCGACACCCTGACCGTCGCCGTCACCGCTCTCGGTGTGCTCGACGGGGTCGACCCGGTTCTCCGGTCGGGCGCACGTCCCGGCGACGAGGTGGCCGTCGCCGGTGAACTCGGCGCGGCGGCTCGGGGCCTCGGCATCCTCTTCACGCGTTTTCGGGATGCCGACGGCACGCCCGTCGCCGTGGAGACCGGCGCGCTGTCGCCGGCGGAGCGTCACGACGTCGACGCGCAGTTGCGGCCCCGCCCGCCGGTCGAGCTCGGGGTCGCCGCCGCGCGCGCAGGAGCGACGGCGCTCATGGACGTCTCGGACGGCCTTCTCCTCGACGCGTCTCGCATCGCGGATGCGTCCCGGGTGACGATCTCTCTCGACGCCGACCTCGACGACGCCGCGCTGACGGGCGGGGAGGACCACGCACTACTCGCGTGTTTCCCTTCCGGGGCGACTCCGGCGGGATTCGAGGTCATCGGGCGCGTGATCGAGCGCGGCGAGTCGCCCGTCCTCGTGAAGGGCGCGGTGAGCGAGGAGCGCGGCGGCTGGGATCCCTACACGGACTGGGATTCGACGCTCGGCTGAGGCGGCCCCTCCGCCTGCGAAGGGCGGAGCCACCACAGGGTCGTGTCGCCGTACTTCTTGGCTCGGTCGACCATGAGGCCGTCCGGCAGCGCGGGGTCGCCGGAGCGGGTCGCCCGCTCGAGGACGACGACTGCGTCGGCGGACAAGCGTGAGACGAGGAACCCCAGGGTCGTTTCGACTTCGGTGTCGGGCATGTCGTAGGGCGGGTCGACGAACACGAGATCGAACGCGGTGCCGGCGGAGCGGAGGAATCCGTCGGCCGACGTCCGATGCACGACGAGACGGCGTCCCGGAAGGCTCCGCGCGACGGCGCGCACGTTGCGTTCGATGACGGATGCCGCTCGCGGCGCGCGCTCGACGAGGTCGACCGACGTGGCACCGCGGCTGACGGCTTCGAGTCCGAGTGCTCCGGAGCCCGCGTAGAGGTCCAGGACGGCTGCGTCGCGGATGAGGTCCGCAGACTCGAGGGCGCCGAAGAGCGATTCGCGCACACGCTCGCTCGTCGGCCGTGTGCCGGAGCTCGGCACGGCCAAGGGCAGCGATCCCGCCTCGCCCGCAATGATCCTCGTCACCCCGCCACGATAGCGGCGTCGGCGCCCGCTCATAGACTCGTCCCATGCCGTCGTACTCGCTGGACACGCCGCTCACCGACGCGGTCGGCGAGACGCTCGCCAAGGGCCTGCGCCGCGCGTTCCATATGACGACCGTCGGCGATCTGTTGGCCCACTACCCTCGGCGCTATGCGAACCACGGTGAGCTGACGCCGATCGCGGATCTGCCGCTGGGTGAACTCGTGACGATCGTGGCCGAAGTGCGCTCCGCGTCGACGCGACCGATGCGGGGGCGGCGTGGCGAGCTCGTCGAGGTGATCATCGGTGACGGTGAAGGCACGATGTCGCTGACCTTCTTCGGTCAGGCCTGGCGGATGAAAGACCTCCGGGCGGGGCGTCAGGGGATCTTCTCCGGGAAGGTGGGGGAGTACCGCGGTCAGAAGCAGCTCACGCATCCGGACTACGAGCTCTTCGACGACGAGGGAACGGCACGGTTGACGGCGGAGGCGTGGCGGACCCTCCCCATCCCGATCTATCCGGCGACGAGCACGTTCTCGAGCTGGCAGGTCAAACGGTGCGTCGACCAGGTGCTCCAGGGAGTGACGGGCGTTCCCGAGCCGCTGCCGCAGGCATTCCGTGAATCGCAGGGCCTCCTCGACGCTCGGACCGCTCTCGCACGGATTCACGCCCCCAACACGTTCGATCAGATCGACCCCGCGCGTGAGACTCTCCGCATGCACGAGGCTTTCGTGCTCCAGGCGGCTCTCCTCCAGCAACGGCAGTTCGTGAGGATGATGGCGGCGACTGCGCGGCCGGCCGGTGACCTGCTGACGCGTTTCGACGCAGCCCTGCCGTTCGAGCGCACGCCCGATCAGGTGGAGGTCGGCGATCGCATCGCCGCCGATCTCGTTGCGCCCTGGCCCATGAACCGCCTCGTCCAGGGTGAAGTCGGCTCGGGTAAGACGCTCGTGGCCCTTCGTGCGATGCTCCAGGTGGCGCAGTCCGGGGGGCAGTCGGCCCTCATCGCCCCGACCGAGGTGCTCGCCGCTCAGCACGTCCGCTCCATGGCGCGCATGCTCGGGCCGGAGCTCGCCCCCGAACTCATGCCGACGCTCCTCACCGGCCAACTGGCGGCCGCCGAACGGCGACGTGCCGCCCTCCGGGTCGCATCCGGCCAGTCGCGCATCGTCGTCGGAACGCACGCTCTCCTCAGCGAGTCGACCACCTTTGCCGATCTCGGCCTCGTCGTCGTCGACGAGCAGCACCGTTTCGGAGTCGACCAGCGCGAGACGCTCCGGGCGAAGGGAAGCTCGCCGCACGTCCTGGTGCTCACGGCGACGCCGATCCCGCGGACCGTCGCGATGACCGTGTTCGGCGACCTGGATGTGTCGACGATCCGCACGATGCCCGGCGGTCGAGCCGGCATCTCCAGTTTCGTGGCCCCGGTGGGCGAGAAGCCCGCGTGGTTCGCACGGGTCTGGGAGCGCGTCGCCGAGGAGGTGCGGCTCGGACGGCAGGCGTTCGTCGTCTGCCCGGCGATCGACGCATCGACGGATGCGGGCGAGGAGGAGGCTCCCGAGGGAGGAGAGCCGGGGAAGACCCGGTGGGGCGTCGTCCAGGCCGCTGCTCTCCTTGCGGGGCATCCCGACTTCCGCGACATCCGTGTGGAGATCCTCCACGGCAAGATGCCGGGCGACGAGAAGGATGCCGTCATGCAAGCCTTCGCCCGTGGGGACATCGACGTCCTGGTCGCCACGACCGTCGTCGAGGTCGGGGTGGATGTGCCGAACGCGTCGACGATGGTGATCCTCGAGGCTGATCGTTTCGGCGTCTCGCAGTTGCATCAGCTCCGCGGCCGCGTCGGTCGAGGATCGGTCCCGGGGCTCTGCCTCCTCGTCACGGAGGCCGACCCGTTCACCCCGGCTCGGCAACGCGTCGAGGCTGTCGCGGCGACGACGGACGGGTTCGAACTCGCGGAGGTGGACCTCGACCTCCGCGGGGAAGGCGACGTCCTGGGCGACGCCCAGTCGGGTGTTCGTTCGTCGCTGCGCCTTCTTCGCGTCGTCGCCGATGCCGACCTCATCGCGACGGCACGCGCCGAAGCGGAGCGACTTCTGGCCGAAGACCCCGCCCTTGCCCGCAACCCCGGGCTGGCCGCCGCGATCGCCGGCCGCGTGGGTTCCCGCGAGCGCGCTGCGCTGGCCAAGAACTGAGCCCAGGCGCATCGGGGGTCTTCTGTCATTAGGATCGACGACATGAACAACCGGATCGCGGTGGTGCCAGGCTCGTTCGACCCGCCGACGCTGGGGCACCTCGACGTCATCCGCCGCGCCGCCGCGCTCTACGACCAGCTCCACGTTCTGGTCGTTCACAATCCCGGCAAAGAGGCCATGCTGCCGATCGCTCAGCGGCTCACTCTTCTCGAGCAGTCGATCGCCGAAGGCGACATCGAGGGCGACGTCGTCGTCGCAGCCTGGAGTGTGGGCCTGCTGGTGGACTACGCCACGGACGTCGGCGCGGGCGTGCTGGTGAAGGGCATCCGTTCACAGGTGGACGTCGCGTACGAGACCCCGATGGCCATCGTGAATCGCCACCTTGCGCACGTCGAGACCGTCTTCCTCCTGCCCGATCCCGCGCATGCGCTCGTATCCAGTTCGCTGGTCCGCCAGGTGGCATCCCTCGGCGGCGACGTGTCGCCGTTCGTACCCGGTCCGGTGGCGCGCTTCCTCGACACCGGAGCCCGTACGGGCTGAGTCGACCCGACGGGGCCTCGGCACGCGTACGATGGACGACCGTGGTCAGAAAGCGTGTGAGTGGTCCCTTCGTCCTTCCCGTCCGAGACATCCTTCGAGCTCCGGGAGAGATGCGGGAGTTCGAGTTGACGGTTCCCGCTCCCGAGAAGTGGGGCGAAGGATTGGCCTGGGTCGACAAGGGCTCGGATGTCGAGGTCGACGTCCGTCTCGAGGCGGTTCACGAGGGGATCCTCGTCACGGCCGAGATCGTCAGCGACTATCAGGCGCAGTGCAGCCGATGCCTCATCGACCTGACACACCCGCTCGAAGTCGAGTTTCAGGAGCTCTTCGGGTATTCTGGGGACGAAGCGGCTGACTTCCAGGTTCAAGACGACCACGTGGATCTTGAAACTGGCATCAGGGATGCGATCGTCCTGTCGCTTCCGTTCCAACCGGTGTGTCAGCCGGATTGCCCCGGACTTGATCCGTCTACGGGTGAGAGGCTGACCGGAGCACCGGTCCAGGAAACCCAGATCGACCCGCGCTGGACTGCGCTGGCCGCCTTGTCGGCCCGAACCCCAGACCACGACGGCGAGGCAGTACGCCCCGCCGCCGACGACACAGAGAAGAGCTGACCATGGCAGGTAACCCCCCGAAGCGGAAGGTATCCCGCTCCAACACCCGTTCGCGTCGCGCGCAGTGGAAGGCCGAGGCCCCCACGCTCGTCAAGACCATCGAGAACGGCAAGGTCGTCTACAGCCGTCCCCACCAGGCGAAGGTCGTCACCGACTCGCAGGGCACGGAGCTGTTCCTCGAATACAAGGGCCGCAAGGTCGCCGACGTCTGATCGACGCGTCATGACTGACGCTGTCACCGATCACTCGGTGCTCACACACAAGCTCGGGGTCGACATCGACCCCGAGCTTGTGTCGCTTGCGTTGACTCACCGCTCCTATGCGTACGAGAACGGTGGCATCGCCCACAACGAGCGTCTCGAGTTCCTCGGGGACTCGATCCTCGGCATGGCTGTCACCGTGCACCTCTACCGCACGCACCCGGATCTCGATGAGGGTTCCCTCGCGAAGCGGCGCGCGAGCGTCGTCTCGACCGTCGCGCTGGCCGAGGTCGCGCGCAGCATGGGCCTCGGAGCACACCTCCGGTTGGGTCGTGGCGAGGATCAAACCGGCGGCCGTGACAAGGACTCGATCCTCGCCGACACGACCGAGGCGCTGATAGGTGCCGCGTACCTCTCCGCCGGCATCGACGACGCCACTGCTCTCGTCCTCCGTCTCGTGTCGCCGCTGATGGCCGATCCGGAGCGCTACGGCGCGGCGATGGATCCGAAGACGGCGCTCCAGGAACTCGCGGCGCGGTCAGGACTTCCGGTCCCGTCGTACACCGTCGAGGCCGAAGGCCCGGATCACCATCGCGTGTTCACGGCGACGGTTGCGGTCGGCGACGTCGCGCGCGACGGTAAGGGCTCGAGCAAGAAGCAGGCCGAGATGGTCGCCGCTCTCGCCGTGTGGCGCGAACTGTCCTCGCGAGCCTGAGCCCGCATGCCCGAACTTCCTGAGGTAGAGGTCGTCCGCGCCGGCCTCGCGCCGGCCCTCGCGGGCTCCCGGATCGACGCTGTCACGGTCCTCGACGCGAGGTCCCTCACTCGGCACGTGGGCACGGCCGCCGACTTCGAAGCCCGGTTGACCGGCCGCGGCATCGACGCGGTCGTGCGGCGCGGCAAGTTCCTGTGGATGCCGCTGCACGACGACGCTGCTCCGGCCGAAGCGATCGTGGGGCATCTCGGTATGAGCGGGCAGATGCTGCTGCGCGACTCGGGCGCCCCTGAGATCCGACACGAACGCATCCGCTTCGATGTTCGGCATCCTGTTCACGGAGAGCTCGCGATGGTCTTCGTCGACCAACGGACCTTCGGGTCGCTCGCGATCGACCGACTGGAAAGCACCCCCGATCACGCCGCGGGCGGGTGGGGGAGTGTCGACCTTCTCGTGCCATCGCAGGTCGCGCACATCGCCCGCGATCCCCTCGATCCCGCTTTCGACGAGGCGCACTTCCGCCGCGCGCTCGGACGGTCACGCTCAGCGATAAAGCGGGTGCTTCTCGATCAGAGTGTCGTCAGCGGAATCGGCAACATCTATGCCGACGAGTCGCTCTGGGCAGCGCGACTTCACCCCGAGCGACCCGCAGAAGACCTCTCGACCCGGGCCGTGGGACGCCTCCTCGGCGAGGTGCGGGCAGTACTGCACCGCGCCCTCGCCGAGGGGGGAACGAGCTTCGACGCACAGTACGTGAACGTCAACGGTCAAGCCGGATACTTCGCCCGCTCGCTCAACGCGTACGGTCGAACGGGCGAACCGTGCGCGCGCTGCGGGACCGCGATCGTGCGGGTGAGCTTCACCAACCGATCCAGCCATTACTGCCCGAGGTGTCAGCGCCCGGGCTAGTCGAGCACCTTCTTCCAGGCGCCGATGTAGGCGGCCGGAATGAACCCCATCTCCTCGTTGATGCTCAGCATCGGCCGATTCTCCTCGGCGTTCCAGGTGATGATCCGTGTCGACTCCGGAGCGATCTCCCGCCACCGGAGGATGGCCGCGCACTTGATCAGTTGGCCGAGTCGGTGACCGCGGTGCTCGCGGAGAACGAGCGTGTCCATCTGCTGGGTCGTCGCGGTCGGGTCGGCTCCTGAGCACAGTTCCGTGAACGCGACCACGTCGCCGGTCTCCTCGTGTACGGCGGCCGTGACCAGAACAGTCTGACCGGCGTCGATGTAGCGGGCGTCATGGCGTGCAAGTCGCTCGACATCCCACTTCTCCTCATCCACCTCCAGGCCTGCGGCGGGGGCATCGGTCGACATCCGGGACTTGGCCCAGGCGAAGCTCTCGCGGTACGGCTCGGGAGTGGGCAGCATCCACTGCTCCACGCGATAGCCGTCCGCATGCGCCGTGGCGTCTGCGAGCAGTGCGCGCACGTTCGCGAGGGATGCCTCGACATCCAGGACGCTCTTCCGATCGACCTGCTCGAGGGTATGGCCGTGGCGCAGGTAGTAGCGCGCCGGCCCGTCGAGCGGGATGTCGCCGAATGTCGTCGGCGACGGAAGGCGGGTGACGTCTGAGCCTTTGGGCGGCTCGGGGTGCTCGGCCCAGGACTGGAGGACCGACCTCCCGGCCTCGCGGGCGGTCTCCTCGACGACCGAGTACACGTCGCTACCGATGCCGCGCCCCTGCACGCGCTCGAGGAGTTCGACCATCCAGTAGGCGACCTGCGAGCCTTCCTCGGCGGGAAGGTCGACGATCACACGGCCGACCACATCGGCATCGACGAGCACGATCCAACACCGCTTGTCGTTGTCGGGGTTCTCGTGAAAGTGCGGCAGAAGCTGAGAAGCGGTGGCCGCTTCATCATCGTTCGCGCTGATCTCGCGGTAGATCTCATTGCGGACGTCGACCATCGCGAGGAAGTCGAGTGCGTCGGCGTCGTCGACGGACACCGGAATGGTGAGGGGACGAAGTTCGTACGGTGCGGTGGTCATGGTGTTCTCCTGGAAATCGTGGGGGACGGGGGCTGCGACGCAATCGCAGCCCCCGCGGGTGTCATCGGCGCGGAGTGAGGAGCGCACGACGGCGGTCCCATTCGGCCTCCCGTGCGTCGCGGGCGAGACGCTCGCGACGACGGGCGTCGATCTCTTCGCGGTCGGCACCGGGACGCGTGCTCCAGAGGAGCAAAGCCAGGGCCAGCCGCAGGGCGATTCGATCGATGAACGTCTGACGGGCAGTGTTGCTCGTCGGGGTGGGATGCTGCAGCGCGGCGATGACCGCCGATGTGCGCTGCGGCGCGGTGAGAGTGCGCATGACTGATCTCTTTCGATCGTTGCAGTTGATGCCGCGGACGCGGCGGAGGATCGTGCCGCAGCACGAGAGAGCACGACCGTGAGCGGGGCCGATGGCCCGGCGGACACGGGTGGTGAGGACGGAAACCGTCCGGAAGCATGGGGGGCGGGCTGCCGTCAGAGGACGGAGCTCACCTGTTCCCCGCTTAGTGGCCGGTGTGAGCGCGGGGTTCCGCTGCCGCGACGAAGGAGATGGTCCCCATGGCGAACGGGAAAGCGGTGAACGCTGCTCCGGTCGGCGTGATGTCGGTAATCATGTCGGGGACCTCCTTTCTCAGACTTCTGACGCGAGCCCCGACACTAGCGTCGCCGCGGGCGCGCCGTCAAGTGGCGCCGTCGGTTCGTCCGCTAGCGTGGACGCGACGTCGATCCCGGAGGGCCCCGCATGCACTTGAAGAGCGTGACGCTCAAGGGGTTCAAATCCTTCGCTCAGCCGACGACGTTCGCCCTCGAGCCCGGCGTGACCTGCATCGTCGGACCGAACGGATCGGGCAAGTCGAACGTCGTCGACGCCCTCGCCTGGGTCATGGGCGAGCAGGGCGCCAAGACGCTCCGCGGCGGCAAGATGGAAGACGTCATCTTCGCGGGCACGGCAACGCGCGGACCGCTCGGACGTGCTGAGGTCCAGCTCACGATCGACAACTCCGACGGCGTGCTGCCGATCGAGTACAGCGAAGTGACGATCAGTCGGACGTTGTTCCGCAACGGGTCGAGTGAATACGCCATCAACGGCGAGACGTGTCGACTCCTCGATGTTCAAGAGCTTCTCAGCGATTCCGGCCTGGGTCGCGAGATGCACGTCATCGTCGGCCAGGGGCGTCTCGACACGGTCCTGCAGGCGAGTCCTGAGGATCGGCGCGGATTCATCGAGGAGGCAGCGGGCATCCTCAAGCACCGCCGGCGCAAGGAGAAGACCTTGCGCAAGCTCGACGCCATGGAGGCCAACCTCACGAGGCTGAGCGATCTTGCCGGTGAGTTGCGACGCCAACTCAAGCCGCTCGGAAAGCAGGCTGAGATCGCCCGCGAGGCCGCCACCATCGCCGCCGTGGTTCGAGACGCCAAGGCGCGGTTGTACGCAGATGAGCTGGCACGCCTGCGAGCCGAACTGGCGGATCACTCCCGCAACGAGCAGGAGCGTCACGCCGAACGGCTCGTCCTGCAAGACCGGGCCGATGGCTTCCGGCGCCGGATTGAGGAACTCGAGAGCGACCAGCGCGCGGAGGCTGTGGATCGTGCTCGTGCGATCACGTTCGAACTCGGCCGGGTACAGGAGCGGCTGCGTGGACTGTATTCGCTCGCAGGGCAGCGTTTGTCGCTCTTGGAGGACGACGGACAGCCTGCGGACTCAGGGACGACGGTGACGCAGGCGATCATCGACGAGGCTCGCGCCGAGATCGACGAGATCGGTTCCGGCCTCGGTACGGCGCAGGATGCCGCGGCCGCTGCGGCGAGGACAGTCATCCGCGCGCGGGCCGAGCTCGATGCGCTCGACACGGATATCGCCGCGCAGAGCGCTCTCGTCTCCGAACACGACATGCGTCTCGCGTCCTTGCGGGGACGGTCGGAGGCGGCGGCATCCAAGGCCGAGGCTCTCCGAGCCGCCGTCGAGCGGCAGCAACGCGCCCTCGACGCGGCAGAGGAGCGGCGCGCGGAGTCGGAGGCGGCTCTGGCGGAGATCACCCCCGCTGCGGACGGCCCAGCCGATTCGGCTGCGGAGTACGCGGCGGCGTACGAACACGCCCAGCGGGCTGCGTCCGAATCAGAGGGCGAGGTCGGGTCGATCCGTGAGCGGCTCCACGCGGCGGAACGCGAACGCGAGTCCCTGATGGCGGAGACCGCCGCTCTCGGGCGCGCCCTCGACATCCGTAACGCCGCGGCAGCCGTCATCGCACGCGGAGGCCGCGGGATCCGCGGAATCGTCAGCGACGCGATCCGCGTCAATGCAGGCTTCGAGGCGGCCGTCGCAGCCGCCTTGGGTGCTCTTGCGGACGGGGTCCTGGTCGACGATCTGACGGCGGCTCGGGCGGTGATCGCGGTGTCCCGTGAGCATGACCTCGGGTCTGTCGACATCGCCCTCGCGGATGGGCCCGTCTCCGAACCGGCGAAACCGGCAGGCGAGTGGACGTGGGCCGCCGACGTCGTGGAAGGGCCGGACGGCATTCGCGCCGCCCTGGCGGGAATAGCGATCTCGGACGACATCGATGCGGCCTACGACGCCTGCCGCGCAGCGGCCGACGCCGGCATCCGTCTGGTCGCCGTCACCCGTGCGGGAGAGACGGTCACGGCGAGCACCGTCCGCGCCGGTTCCGGACAATCTCGGTCACGCATCGAGCTTGCCGCAGAGCGCGATTCGGCACGCGAGAGGCTGACCGAGGTCAGCGTCGTGGCGGATTCCCTCCGGGAAGGACTCGCCGACGCGCAGGCTGCGTGGGACGCCGCCCGTCAGCGGACCCGCGAATGCCTGACAGCGCTTCGTGAACACGACTCCGCCCTCGCCGCTCATGCGGAGCAGGTGAACCGGGCGACGGTCCGGCTCGAGTCCGCCGCGGCGGAGTGCGAGCGGCTGGAGGCGGGGCTTCGGCAAGCAGAGGCCGCCGCGCGCGAGGCGGACACTGCCGCGCGCGCCGCCGGTGAGGCATTCAGTTCGGTCGCGGATCTTCCGAGGCCGATCCTCGATGCGTCCGCGCGTGACGGTCTTCTCGACGCCCTCGAGGTCGCGCGAGCCCGCGAGATGGACACGCGTCTCGATGTCGAGACCTTGCGCGAGCGGGTTCGTGCCGCCGAGGCGCGGGTGTCACAGCTCGAGCGCCAACGCGAGCGCGAGCGCGCTGCAGCCGAGGCGGCTGCCCGCCGTGCGGTGATTCGCCGCGCACAGCGCGCGGTCGCGTCCGAGGTCGCGACCGCGCTGCCTCCCGTTCTCGACTCGGTCGATCGGTCGACAGCCCAAGCGCGCGTCGAGTTGGAGCGCGCCGAGCAGACGCGGACAGCCCTGACCGCCGAGCTGGCGCAGCTTCGACGAGAGGATGCCGGCGTTCGCGAGCGGCTCACCCGGGTCACGGAATCGGTGCATGGACTCGAACTCCAGATGCACGAGAAGCGACTGCACGTGCAGAGTCTGCTCGAGAGGGTGCAGTCGGAACTCGGCCTTGATGAGAATATTCTCTTGGCGGAATACGGACCGGACGTACCCGTCGGTGGCACCGAAGAGGGTGACGGGGAGGTCTTCGACCGAGAGACGCAGCTGCGACGTCTCCAGGATGCAGAGCGCAAACTCGCTCAGCTCGGCCGGGTGAACCCTCTCGCACTGGAGGAGTTCGCGGCTCTCGAGCAGCGCCACTCGTTCCTGACTGCGCAGCTCGACGACCTCGTCCGCACCCGTACGGATCTCCTCACGATCATCGAGGAGCTCGACGAACGTATGCAGACCATCTTCCTCGCGGCGTTCGAGGACACGAAGGTCGCCTTCGGTGAAGTCTTCCCGGTCCTGTTCCCCGGGGGCACCGGGTCCATTTCCCTCACCGACCCGGAGCACCCGCTTACTACGGGAATCGATGTCGCGGTTCGGCCGGTGGGAAAGAAGATCGAACGCCTTTCGCTTCTTTCCGGAGGAGAGCGGTCGCTGGCCGCTGTTGCGCTGCTGACGGCGATCTTCAAAGCCAGGCCGAGTCCGTTCTACATCCTCGACGAGGTGGAGGCTGCTCTGGATGACGCCAACCTCGGTCGCTTGCTGGGCGTGTTCGAGCAACTGCGGGAGTCGAGCCAGCTGATCGTGATCACGCACCAGAAGCGGACGATGGAGATCGCAGATGCCCTGTACGGCGTCTCGATGCGCCAGGACGGGGTCTCGGCGGTGGTCGGACAGCGGGTCCGCGAGCGAGCCACCGCCTGACCGCGGTACGTGTGTAGCCTCACCCTGGGGGAACACGTCGTTCCACGCGATCGACAGGGGTGGCAATGAAGGTTTCAGTGCGCACGGGAGCGCAGCGGACGCTGATGGCTGTGCTCGTGGCCGGTGCCCTCGCGGTCGCCCCGGCTGCTGCGGCCTCTGCAGCTCCGACGCATTCGGCTTCCGTCAGCTCGTCGCGAGTAGTGCCGGCGGCGAAGCCGGCCATCAAGACATTCGCGAACTGCACCGCGATGCACAAGACGTATAAGGGCGGCGTCGCCAAGTCGGGCGTGAAGTACAACAAGGTCAGAGGCAAGAACAAGGCATTCAAGGTCAAGCCGACCATCTCGACCGCGCTTTACAACGCCAACAAGAAGATGGACCGCGACAAGGACGGCATCGCCTGCGAGAAGGGCTGACGGCGTCAACTAGCCTGAAGTCATGGCGGAGAGCTCCTGGTCCCTTGGTCGCGCGCTGCGCGGCATGTTCGTCAAGCCGACGATCGATGAGGACACGTGGGAGAACCTGGAAACGGCTCTCCTGACCGCAGACTTCGGTCCCGACATCACGGAACGCATCGTCGATGAACTCCGTGAGAAGGTCGAGCGGTTCCGGACCACGGATCCCAAGGACCTCCAGCGGATGCTTCGCGAGACCCTCGAGGAGCACTTCGCCAAGTTCGACACGACGCTTCGCCTCAGTGAGCGACCGGCCGTCGTCCTCGTCGTCGGTGTGAACGGTGTCGGCAAGACGACGACGATCGGCAAGTTCGCCCACTATCTCCGCCGGTTCGGTCGGAGCGTCGTCGTGGGCGCTGCGGACACCTTCCGCGCGGCGGCCGTCGACCAGCTCGCGACGTGGGCCGAACGCGGCGGCGCCGCGATCGTCCGGCCTCAGCAGGAGGGGCAGGATCCGGCATCCGTCGCTTACCAGACCATCGACCACGCGATTCGCACCGGCACGGAGATCGTTCTTGTCGACACGGCCGGCCGTCTCCACACGAAGGCCGGGCTCATGGACGAGCTCACGAAGATCCGACGGGTCATCGAGAAGCAGGCGCCCATCAGCGAGGTCCTTCTCGTGCTCGACGCCACGACGGGCCAGAACGGCGTCATGCAGGCGGCTGCGTTCCTCGAGCACGCGGGCGTCACCGGGCTGGTGCTGACGAAGCTCGACGGGTCTGCCCGCGGCGGCTTCGTGCTCGCCGTGCAGGAGCGCACCGGCATCCCCGTCAAGCTTCTCGGACAGGGTGAGGGCATCGGCGATCTGACCGGTTTCACGCCCCACGTGTTCGCTTCCGCGCTCGTCGATTGACGCGCCCGGTCGCGCCGGGCCCCGAAGGCTGGTTTCATTGAGGCATGGCGATCGAGCACGACTATTTCGGACTCTTGGAGTCCGGACCCGACGGGTCGATCTTCTGGTCGGAGGTCGTGGACTTCGGTGACCAGCGGGTGACCGTCGATCTCACCGCGCCCGATCAAGACGACGTGTCGATCGACGCCCTCGATGTTGCGGCCGCGATGATCGCGGCGTTGGAGACCATCGATCTTCGTGCCCGGAACGCGATGGTGTCGGAGCTCGATGACCGCACGAGCGAAGTCACCGAGTTCATCCTTCAGCAGCAGGAAGTGCTGGGGGAGGACATCGAAGACCTCCTCGTCGACATCTCCGGGGATACCCACATGGATGTCATCCGGTCGCTGCAGCTGATGAGCATGACGATTCTCGCGGATGAGCACAGTGGGAAGGATCCCTTCGCGGTGCTCGAGTACGCGCTCGACCCGGATTCCACCGACGATGTCCTCCTGGTGAATCTGGACGTCGCCGGCGCGGTGCAATCGGTGACCAGCGCCGACTGACCCCCTCAGCCGCGCGTCGCGTGCGCCCAGTCGATGGCGTCACGCAGGGTCGCCAGGTCTCGATACCAGGTGCGAACTTCTGTGCGACAGCGCACTCGCTCGACCTGGGTGTCGTACTCTCCGCATTCCGCCATGGCCTCCGAGTCCGTCGGCGGGTATTCGGCAGATCCGTCGTAGTACTCGATCTCGAAACCGTTCTCCGCGTCTCCGGTCACGGATACGACCGTGTCCGGTGCGGGCTCTGTAGCCGGCTCCGACAGCGCCGCGTGCGGGAGAACCGCGGCGGCGAATGCCAGTCCCAGCGTGGCGGTGAGGGCAAGAGGTGTGCGCATGTCGCTCCTTCGTCGGGATGCCGATTCGTCCGGCATCCCGACGAAAATAGGAGGGTCGAACCCACCAGGTGGGATCCGCCATCACCTCGGGGGAGGAGGAGCATGCGCCGCAGGCTGGGGAGGAGGCGGTGTCACACGGCCTGGGCGAATCCCGACTCCTCGGCTTCCGCCGCCAAGTGCGCCAGAGCGGGCGGGATGTCGCGCCCCTTCGACCTCATCGATCGCGCCCAGAGGCGGCCGGCGCGGTAGGACGAGCGCACCAGCGGTCCGGCGAGGACGCCGAGGAACCCGATCGACTCCGCGAGATCTCGGAGTTCGACGAATTCCTGCGGCGTCACCCATCGTGCGACGGGGAGGTGTCGGGGGGAGGGGCGCAGGTACTGCGTCAGGGTGATGATGTCGGTGCCCGCGGCGTGCAGGTCCCTGAGGGCCTCCTCGATCTCGCGCCGCTCCTCGCCCATCCCGAGGATGAGGTTCGACTTCGTGATCAAGCCGGCATCCCGCGCCCGTGTGAGAACGCCCAAGGATCGGTCGTAACGGAATGCCGGGCGGATCCGCTTGAAGATGCGAGGGACGGTCTCGACGTTGTGGGCGAACACCTCCGGCCGCGACTCGAACACCACATCGAGCAACTCCGGGTCCCCGTTGAAGTCGGTGGCGAGCAGCTCGACACCCGTCCCGGGGTTCTCGGCGTGGATCTGGCGGACCGTCTCCGCGTTCAACCACGCACCGCCGTCGGGGAGGTCGTCTCGAGCGACACAGGTAACGGTGGCGTAGCGCAGCCGCATTCGGGTGACGCTCTCCGCGACACGTCGCGGCTCATCGGTGTCGTAATCGGCGGGCTTTCCGGTGTCGATCTGGCAGAAATCGCACCGGCGGGTGCACTGGGAGCCGCCGATCAGGAAGGTGGCCTCGCGGTCTTCCCAGCACTCGAAGATGTTGGGGCACCCGGCTTCCTGGCAGACCGTGTGGAGTCCTTCGTCCTTCACGAGAGCCTGAAGTTCCCGGTACTCCGGCCCCATCCGCGCCTTCGTCCTGATCCATTCGGGCTTGCGCTCGATGGGCGTCTGCGCGTTTCGGACCTCGAGACGAAGCATCCTCCGTCCATCCGGCGTCGTGGACGCGCTCATGCAGCCACCTCGGCTCCGAATTCGTCGACGAATGCATCCCTCACCGAGGCCAGTAGGTCGACGGGCGCGAGATTGCGTCCCAGGATGGCGCTCAGCGTCGTGACGCCCGCATCGGCGATCCCGCACGGGATGATCCTCGAGAAGGGCTCGAGTGAGTTGTCGCAGTTGAGTGCGAACCCGTGCATCGTGACTCCGCGCTGGACCCGCACGCCGATGGCGGCGACCTTGTCCAGCGACCCGCCACGATCGACCCACACACCGCTGCGTCCGTCGACGCGCATGCCCTCGACGCTGAACGACCTCGTCACCCGGATGAGCAGGTCTTCCAGACGCCGAACGTGGGCAACGACGTCCACTGGCTCGGGGAGGCGGACCAGTGGGTATCCCACGAGCTGGCCGGGGCCGTGCCAGGTGATCTTTCCGCCTCGATCCACATCGACCACGGGCGTGCCATCCAGGGGTCGCTCATGCGGAGCCGTGCGGGCCCCGGCCGTGTAGACCGCCTCGTGCTCGAGCAGAAGCACGGTGTCTCCTCGTCGGCCGTCGACGATCTGCGCATGCAGGTCGCGCTGCAGTGCCCATCCTTCCCGGTAGGGAACCAGGTCGGGCGACATGCCCACCGTGCGGATCTCGATCACAGGAGCCTCCAGAGTCAGTTGTTGGACTGCGTGCAAGAATACGCCGAAGGTAGGCTGTCCGGATGACGACAGGACGACCCCGCGCGTCGTCCCGTGAGGTTCTCTCCGAGGCGGCGTGCGAACTATTCCTCGAGCGGGGCTTCGACGCCACATCCATCACAGAGATCGCCGCCCGCGCGGGCGTGAGCAGATCGAGCTTCTTCAATTACTTCGAGTCGAAAGAAGAGATCCTCTGGTCGTCCCTCGATCAGCGCGTCGCCCGGCTGGAGAGTGCGGTGCCGGTCAGCGACCCGGTGGCGGCACTCCGTCATCTCTGCGACGGTTTCGAGCCGGACAGCCTCGCCCTCGCACTGGTCAACGCCGAGGCCATGGGCCTCACGGATGAGCTCGAGCGCGGCGCCGCCGTCCGTCAGGCCAGGATCGCGCGGGCCGTCGCGGCATCCGTCGTCGCGAAGGGAGCGGGGCCGGTTGAAGCGGCCGTGTGCGGCGCCGCACACGCCGGCGCCGTGATGATCGCCCTCGAACGATGGGCACGTGCCGGAGCCGGGCGCGCCTCGCTCGCCGACGAGCTCGAGGATGCGCTCGCGATCGCAGCCGTCACGCTGCCATCGCAGGGCGCCGGGGACACGGCCGCTCTCGTCTAAACTCGAGTCATCATGGCTACCTTCGGCACGCTCTCCGATCGGCTCACAGAGACCTTCCGCAATCTGCGCACGAAGGGAAAGCTCACGCCCGCCGACATCGACGGGACCGTGCGGGAGATCCGTCGCGCCCTGCTCGACGCGGACGTTGCGCTCCAGGTCGTGAAGGAGTTCACCGGCAAGGTGCGCGAGCGCGCTCTGGGTGACGAGGTCAACCGAGCGCTGAACCCTGCCCAGCAGGTCGTACAGATCGTCAACGAAGAACTCGTCGCGATCCTCGGCGGTCAGCAGCGTCGGCTCCAGTTCGCGAAGCAGCCCCCGACGGTGATCATGCTCGCCGGGCTCCAGGGATCCGGTAAGACCACGTTCGCCGGCAAGCTCGCGAAGCAGCTCGAGAAGGACGGCCACACCCCCCTCCTGGTCGCCTGCGACCTCCAGCGCCCGAATGCGGTCAACCAGCTCACCGTCGTCGCCGAGCGCGCAGGGGCAGCCATCTACGCTCCCGAGCCGGGGAACGGCGTGGGGGATCCGGTCAAGGTCGCCCGCGACGGCGTGGAGCACGCCCGTCGCCAACAGTTCGACACGGTGATCATCGACACCGCCGGCCGACTCGGTGTCGACGCCGAACTGATGAAGCAGGCCGCTGACATCCGTCGTGCGACCGCGCCCGACGAGGTCCTGTTCGTCATCGACGCGATGATCGGTCAGGATGCCGTCAACACGGCGAAGGCGTTCCAGGACGGCGTCGACTTCACGGGTGTCGTCCTCTCCAAGCTGGACGGTGACGCGCGCGGTGGCGCGGCGTTGTCTGTCGCCTCGGTCACCGGTCGCCCCATCATCTACGCGTCCACGGGTGAAGGTCTCGACGACCTTGAGGCGTTCCACCCCGACCGCATGGCGAGCCGCATCCTCGATCTCGGTGACATCCTCACCCTCATCGAGCAGGCGCAGCAGGCCTTCGATGAGGACGAAGCCCAGCGGGTCGCGCAGAAGCTCGCAACCGAGCAGTTCACGCTCGAGGACTTCCTCGAGCAGCTTCAGCAGGTCCGCAAGATGGGCTCGATGAAGAAGATGCTCGGCATGCTTCCCGGAATGGGGCAGATGAAGCAGCAGATCGAGAGCTTCGACGAGCGCGAGATCGACCGTACCGAGGCGATCATCCGATCGATGACGCCGGGCGAACGACGGAACCCGAAGGTTCTGAACGGTTCGCGCCGCCTCCGCATCGCCCGTGGGTCGGGAATGACCGTCACCGATGTCAATCAGCTCGTGCAGCGGTTCGACCAGGCCGCGAAGATGATGAAGACGGTCGCCCGAGGCGGTGTTCCCTCCATGCCTGGGATGGGCGCGGTCGGCGGCAAGCCCGGTGCGTCGAGCAAGCGCGGAAAGAAGCAGAAGAGCAGCGGTGGCTCGCGGTCGGGCAACCCCGCGAAGCGCGCCGCTGAGAACGCCGGGATCACTACGGCCGACCCGGCATCCACCGGCTCCGGCTTCGGTCTCGGTGCGCCCTCGCAGCCCACCGAGGCGGATCTCGCCGAGATCCAGAAGCTCTTCGGCAAGGGCTGAGCGGCTTCAGCCGACGGAGACGAACTCGCGGAGAGTGGGTCCGCCGCGGAACTCGCGGATGAGGTGCCTCACCACTTCGCGGAGATCGCCGTCGGCGGCATCGGCCACCCTGATCTGACGTTCGTAGCTTGCACCTCGATCGAGGATCTGCGTCACCTCGGCGAACTCCTTCGCGCAGTGGAGCTCCGCCGCGATGGGGGAGAGGGATTCGACGACCTCCCGCAGGTGCTCGGCCACGGGGCGCTGGCGTCCCTCGCGGTCGACGATCACCTCGGCGTCGAGGCCGTAGCGGGCGGCACGCCACTTGTTCTCCCGCACGAACCACGGCTGGATCGTGGGCAGCGTCTTGCCTTCGTCGAGCATGCGCGAGAAATGCTCCGCGAGCACCTGTACCAGTGCGGCGACGGCCGCCAGCTCGGGAAGGGTCGACATCCCGTCACAGGCGCGGATCTCGATCGTGCCCCACCGCGGGGCCGGCCGGATGTCCCACCGGACCTCCGTCGCATCCGCCATGACTCCGGTGCGCTCCATGTCGCCGAGGTAAGCCTCGTACTCGGCCCAGGACTCCAAGGGCCAGGGGAGGCCCGCGGTCGGAAGCTGCTGGAAAACGAGAGCGCGGTTGGATGCGTAGCCGGTCCGGTCGCCAGCCCAGTACGGGCTCGAGGCCGAGAGCGCCTGCAGGTGAGGCAGGTACGCCGAGAGCGCATTGATCATCGGGAAGACCTTCGAGACGTCCTCCACACCTACGTGGACGTGGATGCCCCAGATCATCATGTTGCGCCCCCACCACTGGGTGCGCTCGATGAGCTTGTGGTAGCGCGTCTTGTCGGTGACCTGCTGGTCGTACCACCGCGCGAACGGGTGGCTGCCGGCGCAGAGGAGCTCGACACCCTGGGGGTCGGTGACGGTGCGCACCAGGTCGATTGCGTCGCCGATGTCGTCGACGGCGGCCGCGACGGTGTCGCCGACGCCGCTCGTGACTTCGATCGTGTTGGTGAGGAGCTCACCGGTGACGGTGTGACGCTCGTGGCGGGTCTGGTCCTCGATCTGATCGAGGATTCCGGGTGCCGCCGGGACCAGATCACCGGTATCCCCGTCGGCCAGCATGATTTCCCACTCGATCCCGACGGACGAACGGGCGGATGTGGCGAAGGTCACCGTCATGCGCCCAGTGTGGCACGCCGATCCTGCGGTTCGCGGCATCCCCTCGCGTCTGGCAGAATAGACGGTTGGACCGCCTTGCCCGACCCTCTATCCGGCTCGGAGGTCCACCGCAGAGCTCCCGCCGGGTGTGCACCCCACGCTCCAGGCGACGTTCAACATCACTCGCAACACCATTCAGGAGAATTGTGGCTGTCAAGATCCGTTTGAAGCGTCTCGGTAAGATCCGTGCGCCCTACTACCGCATCGTCGTCGCCGATTCGCGCACCAAGCGCGATGGTCGTGTCATCGAAGAGATCGGCAAGTACCACCCGACCGAGCAGCCCTCGTTCATCGAGGTCGACTCGGAGCGCGCGCAGTACTGGCTCTCCGTCGGCGCGCAGCCGACCGAGCAGGTCGCTGCGATCCTCAAGCTCACGGGCGACTGGGGCAAGTTCAAGGGCGACAAGGATGCCGTGTCGACCGTGAAGACCCGCGAGCCCAAGGCTCCGTTCGAAATCGACTCGTCGAAGAAGTCGGTCGTCAAGCCCAAGGCGGAGAAGAAGGCCGACGCGCTTGCCGCCGAGGCTGCTGACGACGCGACCGAGTCCGAGTAATACCTTGCTGGCCGCCGCGCTCGAACACATCGTCAAGGGGATCGTCGATCACCCGGACGACGTCACCATCGCCTCCAGCACGTCGCCCCGCGGCGAGGTGCTCGAAGTGCGTGTGCACCCCGATGACCGGGGTCGTGTGATCGGGCGCGGCGGGCGCACGGCGAAAGCTCTGCGCACCCTCATCTCCGCCTTGGCCGACGGCACGCGGGTCCGCGTCGACGTCGCGGACGACTGACGTGTCGGCACAGTCGGCCCGCACGCAGTTGCGCGTCGGGCGCCTCGTCAAAGCGCACGGCCTCAAAGGCGCCCTGAAGCTCGAGCTCTTCACCGATGACCCCGACGGGCGTTTCGTCCCCGGTGCGGTCTTCACTCTGCAGGTCCCGGAGTCCTCGCCGTGGCACGGCAAGACGGTGACCATCAAAGAGTTCAAATGGATGAACTCCCACCCCGTGGTCTTTCTGGACGGGATCGATGACCGCTCTGGTGCGGAGTCGATCGTGCGGGCGATTCTCTGGGTCGATCAGGACTCCGCTGCACCGGTCGTCGAAGACGACGCCTGGTACGACCACCAGCTCGTCGGGCTCGACGTCGTACGCGACGGCGCCGTCGTCGGTCGGGTGGCACGCGTCGATCACTTCCCGGCTCAGGACCTCCTGAGCGTCCAACTCACCGGTGAAGGGGACCGCGAGGTCCTCGTGCCCTTCGTGAAGGCGATCGTTCCCGAGGTCGACATGGCGGCGCGCCGTCTCGTCGTCACTCCGCCCGCCGGGCTGTTCGAAGACCTGCCGTCCGACGACGACGCGCCGGACGAGTCCGGCGACGAGGATTCCGTCGGGTCCTGACGTGCGCATCGACGTCGTCACGATCTTCCCCGCCTTCTTCGACGTCCTCGAAGTCTCACTGCTCGGCCGCGCGCGCGGCGCCGGGCTCCTCGACATCCGGGTCCACGACCTCAGAGACCACGCGACCGACCGGCACCGCACCGTCGACGACACGCCCTACGGCGGAGGCGCGGGCATGGTCATGAAACCGGAGCCCTGGGCGCTCGCCCTCGATGAGATCGCAGCCCGCGATGAGCAGGATGCGGGTGACGCGGCATCCGGACCGCTCTTCGTCTTCCCGTCGCCTGCGGGGGAGCGCTTCACGCAATCCACGGCACGCGAGTGGAGCGCCGAACCGCACCTCGTCTTCGGATGCGGACGGTATGAAGGAATCGACGAGCGGGTGTTCGCCTACGCCGCGACGATCGGGCGCGTGCGTCTGGTCAGCCTCGGAGATTACGTCCTGAACGGCGGCGAGGTCGCGGCGATGGCGATGATCGAAGCAGTGGGACGCCTCGTACCCGGCGTGGTCGGAAACCCCGAGAGTCTCGTCGAGGAGTCCCACGAGGATGGTCTCCTCGAGTACCCCTCGTACACCAAGCCGGCCTCGTGGCGAGGCTACGACGTCCCTGATGTCCTTCTCAGCGGCCATCACGGACGCGTGGCGGACTGGCGGCGCGAGCAGCAACTCGAGCGAACCCGCACCCGTCGGCCTGACCTCCTCGCCGACTGAGCGCGTCGGCGCCGAGCCCGTTCGCCCGCGTCGGCGTAGCATCAGAGGATGCCTCTGCGTCGCGGATTCTTCTTCTGGCTCCTTCCGAGCGCGGTCATCCTGCCGCTGTGGCTCCTCATCGGATGGATCGTGTCGGACGCGGGTGGGTGGGCTCTGGCCTGGGTCCTGATCATCGCCATCCCGTCCGTGCTCGTGGGGCAGCTCGTCCTCACTCTCCTCATCCGTTCTCGCGGGACCGTCCGCCACACCCGCACGGTGTCGTGGTGGGATGCCGCGGGCGTCGGCCTCTGGCATGTTCTGACGATCGCCGTCGGGTTCTTCAACCGGGACTGGTTCTGGCCGCTGCTGATCGCGGCGACGGTCGTGTTCCTCGCCGTGTTCTGGTCGTCGCTGCGTCAGCTGCTGCAGGAGGCCAGCCCGTCCGTCATCCTCCGTCGCTACACGGCGGCCGCCGATCGGGGGCGCGCCGACCCCTCGGTCGTGGTCTTGGAGGAGAAGCGCGACCCGCTGCTCTGACGAGGTTTGGCCGCGGTCTGCATCCATGGCAGAATGGACGATTGTGCCCTGACAGATCTCTGCCTCAGGGGAGTTCGGAGCCGCATCGGCGCCGACAGGGCACCGCATCCTTTCTCCTCTAACTCTCGCGGTCGACCTGTGGCGGTCGCAGGAAGTGACGATCATGCAGATCCTCGACTCCGTCGACGCAGCCTCGCTGCGGTCCGACATTCCCGTCTTCAACGCGGGTGACAACGTGAAGGTCCACGTCAACATCACCGAGGGCAACCGCTCGCGCATCCAGGTTTTCCAGGGTGTCGTGATCGGTCGTTCGGGTGACGGCGTCCGCGAGACTTTCACGGTTCGCAAGATCAGCTTCCAGGTGGGCGTCGAGCGCACCTTCCCGGTGCACAGCCCCGTGATCGACCACATCGAGGTCGTCACGCGCGGTGACGTGCGTCGCGCGAAGCTTTACTACCTCCGCGAGCTCCGCGGCAAGAAGGCCAAGATCAAGGAGAAGCGCGACCGCTAAGCGCTTCTTCGACGGATGCCCCGGGACCACGGTTCCGGGGCATCCGTCGTTCCCGGGTGTTTCGATGCTCTGTGCGGCCCTCATGTGCGACGCTGGTGGATGGTCGCCGAACCCCGGCACCGGTGAAGGACAGCATGACCACCGACTCCCCGTCGCCCGCTTTCGACAGCGACACCAGCGCCCGTTCCCGCCGCGGGCCGTGGCCGTTCATCCGCGACGTGCTCGTCATCCTGCTGGTCGCGATTCTCGTGTCCTTCCTCGTCAAGACGTTCCTCGTTCGGTCGTTCTACATCCCCTCCGGCTCGATGGAGCGGACGCTCCTCAAGGGCGACCGGATACTCGTCGACGAGTTGACCCCCCGGTTCGGCGGCTACGAGCGAGGTGACGTCGTCGTCTTCCGCGACCCCGGGGGGTGGCTTCCGACGACGTACCAACCCGAGCAGCCTCCGCTGACGGCGGCGGTGGATTGGCTCGGGTCGCTCGTGGGGCTCACCGCGTCGGACAGTGAGGACCACCTCATCAAGCGGATCATCGGCCTGCCGGGTGACCATGTCGTCTGTTGCAATGCGATCGGACAGGTGACGGTGAACGACGTGCCGATCGACGAGACCCCCTACCTCGACCTCGGCCCGTCGCAATCGGCTCCCGGCGAGTTCGACTACGACGTCACCGTCCCGGAAGGATCGATCTGGGTGCTGGGGGACAACCGCGACAACTCTCAGGACTCGCGCTATCAGCAGGAGCAGCCGGGGCGGGGCTTCGTCCCGATCGACAACATCGTCGGTCGCGCATTCCTCATCACCTGGCCGTTCGACCGCTTCGGGATGATCGACTCGCACCACGACGTGTTCACCGGGGTTCCGGCGCCATAATGGCCGTCGTGCCGACCCTCGCGCTCGAGCGGCGCCTGTTGCGAGAGCACGCCCTTGTCATCGCCTGCGACGAGGTCGGCCGGGGTGCGCTGGCAGGGCCCGTCGCTGTCGGCGCGGTGGCGGCGGATGCGGCCTTCAGCCGGCGACGGATCCCTCAGGGCCTTCGGGATTCCAAGCTCATCGTCGAGCCCCGGCGTGCCGACGTCGCCGAGCGTGCGCGCGCGTGGGTTCCCGCTCACGCTGTGGGGTGGGCATCGGCTCAAGAGGTCGACGATGTCGGCATCATGCGGGCGCTCGGACTCGCAGCCGTCCGTGCAATCGAAGACCTCGCGGCTCAAGGCGTCGATGTCGGGGCGGCGCACGTCATCCTCGACGGCAACTACGACTACATCACCCCGGTCGCCGCTGTGGCGCGGAGCGTCCAGCCCATCGTGAAGGCGGATCGGGATTGCGCATCGGCGTCGGCGGCATCCGTCATCGCGAAGGTCGCGCGCGACGATCACATGACTGCGCTCGATGAACACGCGCCGGTCTACCGGTGGGCGCGGAACAAGGGGTACGCCAGTGCGGAGCATCGCGCTGCCATCGAGTGCCACGGTTTGAGCACGCATCACCGGGCATCGTGGGCGATCGCCGCGGCCCCGACGCTGTTCTAGGTTCGAGGCCGCTGACCGCCCGCATAGGATGGACTCACCATGGATGACGAAGTCTTCGAGGACTACGACCGCGAGCTCGAGCTGGCCCTGTACAAGGAGTACCGCGACGTCGTCGGTCAGTTCCAGTACGTGATCGAGACCGAGCGCCGGTTCTACCTCGCCAACGAGGTCAATGTCGTCCGTCGCGACACCGAGCACGACTTCTACTTCGAGATCTCGATGAACGACGTGTGGGTGTGGGACATCTACCGCGCGGATCGATTCGTGAAATCCGTCCGCGTCCTCACTTTCAAGGACGTGAACGTCGAAGAGCTGCAGCGCCGCGATTTCCAACTTCCCGAGGAGCTGTCGCTCGACGGCTGAGTCTCCTCCCCAAAGGGGGGCAGCGCGAGTCGATCCACGGATCCGATGGTGACCGAGGGGTGAGGTCGGTCATGTCCCCAGAGTGGGGGGCATGGCAGCGAAAGACGACCTCGGCCGAGCGGGTGAGCAGCGCGCGGAGATGCATCTCCGCGCCCAGGGATATCGGATTCTCGATCGGAATTGGCGCAGTCACAGCGGTGAGATCGACATCGTCGCAGCGCGCGACGGCGACCTCGTCATCGTCGAGGTCAAGACACGGCGCGGGGAGTGGTTCGGTCACCCGTTCGCAGCGGTGCACGCGCGTAAGCGAGACCGGCTGTGGCGACTCGGTGCCGCGTGGGTGGTGGCCCACCCGGATGCCGCCCGCGGGCGGCGGCTGAGGCTCGATGTGATCGGCATCACGGGACCCGATCCCGAGTCCGCCGTCGTCGAGCACCTCGAGGACCTCCGATGAGCCTCGGGCGAACCTGGTCGGTCGTTCTCACCGGTCTGGTGGGTGACATCGTCGAGGTCGAGGCTGACCTGTCCAATCAGATTCCCGGCTTCTCGATCATCGGGCTCGCCGACAAGGCGCTCGGGGAAGCTCAACAGCGCGTCCACAACGCGTGTGCGAACAGTGACCTGCCGCTCCCGCGACGTCATGTCACCGTCAACCTGTCGCCGGCGAACCTCCCGAAGCGTGGATCCGCGCTCGACGTGGCCGTCGCCATCGCTGCGGTAGCCACGGAAGCCCCTCTCGACCGGCAGTCGCTCGCCGAGACCGTTCATCTCGGCGAGCTCGGGCTCGATGGGCGACTTCGACCGGTCTCAGGGGTGCTGCCCGCGGTGATGGCCGCGGCGAGAGCCGGCTTCAGACGGGTGATCGTGCCGCACGGCAATCTTCCCGAGGCGGAGCTGGTCGAGGGTATCGAGGTGCGGGGTGCGGTCAGCCTGCGCGATGTGGCCCGGGCGCACGGGCTCGATGTTCCCGACGTGGTCACGGATCCCGTGCCGGCGCCGGGCGATGCGGCATCCGACGACGTCCAGGTCCCCGATCTTGCGGACGTGATCGGCCAGCGGGATGCCGTCGACGCGCTCGTGGTCGCCGCTGCAGGCGGGCACCATATCCTCATGAGCGGTCCACCCGGCTCCGGGAAGACGATGCTGGCCAAGCGCCTGCCGGGGCTTCTTCCCGATCTCGATGACGAGACGGCACTGCAGGTTGCATCGATCCGATCGCTCGCGGGCCTCGCCGTGACGACTCTGCAGCGTCGGCCCCCATTCGAGGCGCCCCACCACACGGCCTCCGCGGTAGCCCTTGTGGGCGGCGGGAGCCGTACGGTGCAGCCCGGCGCGATCGCGCGCGCGAGTGGTGGCGTGCTCTTCCTCGACGAGGCGGGCGAGTTCAGCAGTCACGCGCTCGACGCCCTCCGGCAACCGCTCGAGTCCGGTCGCATCGAGATCCACAGAGTCGGATTCCGAGCGGTGCTCCCGGCACGGTTTCAACTCGTTGTGGCGACCAACCCCTGCCCATGCGGCAACTACGGCGTACCGGGCGGCGTGTGCTCGTGTCCGTCGCTCGCGATCCGTCGCTACCTCGGCCGACTCTCCGGACCCCTGATCGACCGGATCGACATCGAGCTCGGCCTCCAGCGTGTGTCCGGTACGCACAGCGTTACGGCGGGGCTGACGACCGACGAGGCGCGCGGGCGCGTCGCAGGTGCCCGTGAACGGGCGGCCCGTCGTCTGGTCGACACGCCGTGGCAGACGAACAGCGAGGTCGAAGGGACATGGCTCCGATCCGGACCACTCCGCCCCGACCCGACCATCACTCGTCCGCTCGACGAGGCGCTCCACCGCGGCTCTCTCACCCTGCGGGGGTACGACCGTGTCCTCCGCGTCGCATGGACGCTCGCGGACCTCGCCGGGAGAGATCTTCCCAATGCTGCCGACGTCGGGGGCGCGCTGTACCTGAAGCGCGGAGCCTCGCCGTGCTGAGCGTCAGCCCACAAGAGCGTGCTGCGCGCCTGGAGGGCCTCGTGTCGCCCGACGTGGTGGAAGACACGGATGCCGTCGCCCACCATTACGCGCACGCAGCCTGGTCATGCCTCACCGAACCCGGTGACGGCGTCGCGGGTGCGTTGATCGCCGAAATGGGAGTTGTGGATGCTCTCGAGACCGCGCTCGGCTCCGGCGGGAGGACGACCCCGGCCCTCGAGGCAGGCCGGAAGCGCTGGCAGGCGCGCGTGGAGACCATCGAGGACGCGTTCGACCGTGCGAAGCGCGCGGGAGCGCGGCTCATCGTGCCAGGGAGCCCGGAGTGGCCGCAGCGAGTCGACGACCTCGGCGTCCACGCTCCGCGAGCTCTGTGGGCCCGCGGCGACCTCGAGGCGTTGAGTCGCGACCGGGCACTCGCCCTCGTGGGCGCCCGCGCGGCTACGGGCTATGGGGAGCACGTCACGGGGGAGCTCGCGACGCACCTCGCCCGGCGGGGGGTGACGATCGTTTCGGGCGGTGCATACGGAATCGACGGCATGGCACACCGAGGATGCCTCGCCACCGGCGGCACGACAGTCGCCGCGCTCGCGGGCGGCGTCGATCGGGCGTATCCCGCTGGGCACGCCGACCTTCTCGGACGTATCGCCCAGGGACCGGGGGTGGTGATCGCCGAGGTGCCGTGCGGCACGCCGCCCACGAAGTGGCGCTTCTTGCAGCGCAATCGCTTGATCGCCGCCCTGAGCGATGCGACAGTCGTCGTCGAAGCGGGGTGGCGGAGCGGCTCCCTGAACACCGCCGGGCATGCATCGGCGCTCGGCCGTCCGCTCGGAGCTGTTCCCGGCCCGGTGACGAGTGCAGCATCCGCAGGGTGTCACCGGTTGCTCCGGGAGTACGACGCCCGCTGCGTCACCTCGGCCGACGACGCGTGCGAGCTTCTGGGCACACTGGGTGACGAGCGGCCGACACCCACCGACCGGACGGACGACCGGACCCGCGTGCTCGATGCGCTGAGCGCGCGCAGTCCGCGATCGCCGGACGACCTCGCCCGCCGCGCCGGCATTGCTCCCGACGAGGTCCGCGGCCTTCTCGCAATGCTCGAGCTCGACGGTCGGGTCAGGCGCGGCTCCGACGGGTGGCGGCGAGTGACGTCCTCGAGCTGACGAATGCACGGTGCGGATGCGGGACGGCACGCCTCCCGCATCCGCACCACGGGCACGGCATCCTGAAGAGGTGCGTATGTCCGAGGCGGTCGAGCTCTATACCCACCATGCGGAGCGGGTGCGACGCTTGTCGCCGGCGACGGTGCGTGCGTATCGGTCCGACCTCGCCGACCTGACGGCGCTCGTCCACGACCCCCACCTCGACGACGTGGATGTCGAGGACCTCCGGGAGTGGTTGTGGGCAGCGACTCAGCGCGGCATAGCGCGAGCGAGCCTGGCCCGACGCACAGCCTCTGCCCGCGGGTTCTTCGGCTGGGCGACTGCGGAGGGTCTGCGCACGGACGATCCCACGCTCAGGCTGGTGACTCCCAAACGCGGTCGGACGCTACCCACTGTGGCGTCCACGACATCCCTCGAAGGCGTCTTGAACCAGCTCCGTTCCGCGGCCGATGAATCCGGCGATGCGCTCGTCCTCCGCGACGCGGCACTCCTCGAGCTCCTGTACGGCTCGGCACTCCGCGTATCGGAGGCGTGCGGGCTCGACCTCGGTTCTCTCGATCGATCGGCGTCGACCGTCCGTGTTCTCGGCAAGGGCGGCAAGGAACGGGTCGTGCCCTACGGTGCGCCCGCGGGGAAGGCTCTCGACGCCTGGATCATCCGAGGTCGCGGCGCACTCCTGACCGAAACGAGCCTCTCCGCTCTCTTCCTCGGTGCGCGGGGCGGGCGACTCGGCGTCCGCGCTGCGTACGAGATCGTCCGACGAATCGTCGGCCCCGTCGTGGGAGCCGACGCGGTCGGCCCCCACGCGCTCCGACATTCGGCCGCCACGCATCTGCTCGACGGGGGCGCGGATCTGCGCGCCGTGCAAGAACTGCTCGGCCACGCGAGTCTCGGGACGACGCAGATCTACACCCACGTGTCGACGGAGCGGCTGACCGCGGCATACCGACTCGCACACCCCCGTGCGTGAGCCGAGGTCAGCAGCAGGGCAGCAGGATCGCCCGGGGAACTCGACCGAGCAGAAGCAGCGGGTTGACGTACTCCCCATCACGGCGAACCCCGACGTGAAGCGTCCCCGCCGGGGCGTGACCGCCGTGCGACAGTTGCCCGATCCGGTCTCCGGCGGTGACGAGATCGCCCGCTGACACCGTCGGCTCCACGGGTTCGACACTCGTGACCCAGCCGTCGCCATGATCGATGGTCACCACACCGCGGTCGACGACCGTTCCGGCGAAAGCGACGACTCCATCAGCGGGAGCGAGTACGGCGCCGTCGACGGGCCCGATGTCGATCCCGCGATGTCCGGCGGCGTAGTCGTGCTCGGGTGCGTCGAACGTAACGAGCACGCTGGCGCCAGGTACCGGGAGTCGCCACCCCGGCACAGCGGCGTCGGCAGCGCGCACGGCGGCGGGGGCAGCCAACGTCAGAGCGATGAGGACGACGGTGAGGGCGAGGATGTGAGGTCGGAACGGACGCATCCGCTCATCGTGCAGGGCCCGCCGATCCCCGGGATGTCGGGACCGCTGACTCGGGGACGAACGGGACTGACGGCACGCGGGGGAGGAGCCCTCGTTGTTGCTATGCTGGTGGAGCACCTCGCTCGTCGGGGTGACTACGCGTGCCCACAGCGGCTCGACCTGATGTCTTCGGTCGAATCCGCGGCATCCCCACCCATCGGTCTCCTCCGGGAGCGGGTGCGTGCCGGGCACCAGGCTCGCCGTGACCTTCGGTCCGGCGCGATCAACCACACAGAACAGGAGAACGGCCATGGCCGTCGTCACCATTCGCCAGCTGCTCGACAGCGGCGTCCACTTCGGACACCAGACCCGCCGGTGGAACCCGAAGGTCAAGCGCTTCATCCTCACGGAGCGCAGTGGCATCCACATCATCGACCTGCAGCAGTCGCTCGGGTACATCGACAAGGCGTACGAGTACGTCCGCGAGACGGTTGCCCACGGCGGCACCGTCCTGTTCGTCGGTACCAAGAAGCAGGCTCAGGAGATCATCGCCGAGCAGGCGACTCGCGTCGGTCAGCCGTTCGTCAACCAGCGCTGGCTGGGTGGCCTTCTGACCAACTTCTCCACCGTCTCCAAGCGTCTTGCGCGCATGAAGGAGCTCGAGGAGCTCGACTTCGAGAACCCCTCCGAGAGCGGCTTCACGAAGAAGGAGCTGCTGCTGAAGAAGCGCGAGCTCGACAAGCTCCACAAGTCGCTCGGCGGTATCCGCAACCTCACCAAGACCCCCTCGGCCATCTGGATCGTCGACGCCAAGCGCGAGCACCTCGCGGTCAGCGAAGCGCAGAAGCTCGGCATCCCCGTGATCGGCATCCTCGACACGAACGCCGACCCGGACGAGTTCCAGTTCCCGATCCCGGGCAACGACGACGCGATCCGCTCGGTCAGCCTGCTGACCCGCATCATCGCCGACGCCGCCGCCGAGGGTCTCATCCAGCGTCACAACCCGACCGACGAGTCGGCTGAGGCCGAGCCGCTGGCCGACTGGGAGCGCGAGCTCCTCGAGTCCGCTCCCGCCGAGCAGGCCGACGCCCCGGCCGCGGAGGAGTCCGCTCCCGCTGCCGAGACGACCGAGGCTCCGGCCGAGGACGCACCCGAGGCTCCGGCCGAGGACGCGACCGAAGCTACCGCCGAGGACGCGACCGAGGCTCCCGCCGAGGCCAAGTCCGCCGAGTGATCTTCCTGTCAGCGCCCCGCCACCCGCGGGGCGCTGACGCCGGAACACAACACCCCAACTACTGAGGAGCCGCCACCCATGGCAAACTTCACCATCGCCGACATCAAGGCGCTGCGCGAGCAGCTCGGCACGGGAATGGTCGACACGAAGAAGGCGCTCGAAGAGGCCGAGGGCGACCTCGAGAAGGCCGTCGAGATCCTCCGCCTCAAGGGCGCGAAGGGCAACGCGAAGCGTGCCGACCGCTCTACGAGCGAGGGCCTGGTCGCTGCGCGCGAACAGGGCGGCAAGGTGACGATCATCGAGCTGAACACCGAGACCGACTTCGTCGCCAAGAACGACCGCTTCATCGCGCTCTCCGAGCAGGTTCTCGACGCAGCTGCGGCTGCCGGGGCCGATTCGGCTGAGGCCGCTCTGGCCGCCGACGCCGGCGGAAAGACGGTCGCCGACCTCATCTCGGACGAGGCAGCGATCATCGGTGAGAAGGTCGAACTTCGCCGCGTTCGCACTCTCTCGGGCGACGCTTTCCAGGTCTACCTGCACAAGACGAGCAAGGACCTGCCCCCGCAGGTCGGCGTGGTCGTCGCCTACTCGGGTGACGACGCCGAGACCGCTCGCTCCATCGCGCAGCACATCTCGTTCGCCAACCCGACGTACCTCTCCCGCGACGAGGTGCCGGATGCCGATGTCGAGAAGGAACGCGAGATCGTCACTGAGATCTCCCGCAACGAGGGCAAGCCCGAGGCTGCCCTGCCGAAGATCGTCGAGGGCCGCGTGAACGCGTTCTTCAAGCAGGTCGCCCTGCTCGACCAGGACTACGCGAAGGACAACAAGCTGTCCGTCGCGAAGGTCGCGGCCGAAGCCGGGATCACGATCACCGGCTTCGCCCGCTTCAAGGTCGGCGCGTAAGCAGATGGACGAGGGGTTCGCATCGGAAGATGCGAACCCCTTTTCCATGCCGTTCGATAGTCTCCCCCTAGACGAGAGGATCCCCGCGTGATCGATGAGAACACCGGACGCCGTCGCGTCCTTCTGAAACTGTCTGGCGAGGCGTTCGGCGCAGGGCAGCTCGGGGTCAATCCCGACGTTGTCAGCCAGATCGCCCAGGAGATCGCAGCCGCGGTTGACCGCGTCGAGGTCGCCATCGTCGTCGGTGGTGGCAACTTCTTCCGCGGCGCCGAGCTGAGCCAGCGCGGCATGGACCGTGGGCGCGCCGACTATATGGGCATGCTCGGCACCGTCATGAATGCGCTCGCGCTGCAGGACTTCCTCGAGCAGGCGGGAGCCGCCACCCGGGTGCAGTCGGCCATCTCGATGACTCAGGTCGCCGAACCGTACATCCCGCGTCGCGCGGAGCGGCACCTGGAGAAGGGTCGCGTCGTCATCTTCGGTGCCGGTGCCGGACTGCCGTACTTCTCCACCGATACCGTTGCCGCCCAGCGTGCGCTCGAGATCGATGCGGTCGAGGTCCTCGTGGCGAAGAACGGGGTGGACGGGGTCTACACCGCCGACCCCAAGAAGGATGCCACGGCCCAGAAGCTCGACAACATCACCTACCGGGACGCTCTGCAGCGCGGGCTCAAAGTCGTCGACTCGACGGCGTTCAGCCTCTGCATGGACAACGGCATGGACATGCGGGTGTTCGGCATGGAGCCCGCGGGCAATGTGACCCGTGCGCTCCTCGGAGAATCGATCGGCACACTCGTCAGCGTCTGAGTCCGGGGCATCCCGCCGACTAGACTGAACCGGACGTACCGACGAATGGAGAGACCGTGATCGCCGAGATCCTGGCCGACACGAAGACCCGTATGGACCGCGCCGTTGAGGCTGCGAAAGAGGACTTCTCGACCGTCCGCACCGGGCGCGCGAACCCTCAGCTCTTCCAGAAGATCATGGTCGAGTACTACGGCACGCCGACACCGCTGGCGCAGCTGGCATCGTTGAACGCGCTCGAGGCGCGCACCCTCGTCATCACGCCGTACGACAAGACGGCGCTCAAGAGCATCGAGCAGGCGATCCGCGACATGCCGAACCTCGGCGCGAACCCGTCGAATGACGGCAACGTCGTCCGTGTGACGATGCCCGAACTGACGGCTGACCGGCGCAAGGAATACGTCAAGCTCGTCAAGAGCAAGGCGGAGGACGCGAAGGTCCACGTCCGCGGCATCCGACGTAAGTCGAAGGACGAGCTCGACGCGCTCAAGGGCGAGGTGAGCGACGACGACCTCGCACGTGCGGAGAAGGAGCTCGACGCGGTGACCAAGACGCATGTCGATCTGATCGACGAGGCGTTGAAGCGCAAAGAGGCAGAACTCCTCGAGGTCTGAGAGAGCCATGTCCGAAGACGCATCGGGGAGCGCGACCGGACCGGACGTGCCCCCGAGTCGATCCGAACTGCGACGGGGTGGTGACACCCCGGGTGATCCGTCCTCTTTTCAGGCGCACGTGAGAGCCGCCCGCAGTGAGTTCGAGAGCCAGATCGAGCGAGCCAGAAGCGAGTTCGAGGAGGCCAACGAACGCCTCAACGCGCGGTCGGGACGCAACCTCATCGTGGCGACCCTCATCGGGCTCGCGATCGGCGTCGTCGTCCTGGGGTCGCTCCTCTTCTGGAAGTGGGCGTTCATCGCGTTCGCCGTTCCGCTCTGCTTGATGGGTGCGTTCGAGTTCTCCCGCGCGCTGCAGGCCGCGGGGCGTCGGATCGACCTCCCGGCCCAGCTGTCGGCGGGAGTCTTCGTCCTCGCGGCGGCCTTCGTCGGTTACCTCACGCACTGGTTCGTGATCTTCGCCGCCGTGGTCCTCGTCATCGTGTGGCGCCTCGTCGCGCAGATGGCTGCCGGGGACGGTCGTCGCTACGGTGAGGTCGTCAACGATGTTCTCGCGAGCGCCTTGGTGCAGCTTTACGTCGTCTTCCACGGGAGCCTGGCCCTCGTCATCCTCCGCCAGGAGCACGGGGAATTGTGGCTGCTCGCGGTCCTGGCGATCGCCGTCTCCGTCGACACGGGCGCATACGCCAGCGGCGTCGCCCTCGGGCGGCATCCCATGGCTCCGAGGATCAGCCCGAACAAGACCTGGGAGGGTTTCGCGGGTGCGGTCGTCGTGAGTCTCGTCGCTGGAGGACTCCTCGGCGTCCTCATGCTGCAGATCCCGTTGTGGGCAGGGCTCGTGCTCGGCATAGCCATTCTCGTGTCCGCCACGGTGGGTGACCTCGGAGAGTCGCTCATCAAACGCGACCTCGGGATCAAGGACATGAGTTCGTTCCTGCCGGGGCACGGGGGAGTGCTCGACCGCCTCGACTCGATCCTGCCATCGCTTGTGCCCGGTCTCGCCCTGTACATCCTCCTGAACCCATTGAGTGCGCTTTCATGACCGAACTGACTTCGTCCGCTGCTTTTCCCAAGACATCCGGACGCCGAAAAGGCTACGAACCCGGCGTCGTGGACGAATTCCTCTCCGCCGCCCGCACCGCGTTCGAGGCGGAGGACACGAAGCTCCGTTCGGACGACATCCGCGCAGCTGCCTTCCCGCTCGTGCGTGATGGTTACGCGGTCGAGGCGGTCGATGCGGCTCTCGCTCGAATCGAGGACGCCTTCGCGCAGCGGGAGCGGGCAGTGGCGATGTCCCAACGCGGTGCGCGCGCGTGGGTGGGCGCCTCCCGCGGTCTCGCCCAGGAGATTCTCGATCGCCTGTCCCGCCCTGCGCGCCGTCGCTTCCGCCGGGTGTCCTTCTTGCGGTTCGGCTATCGCGTCGACGAGGTCGATCTCGTCGCCGGGCGGATCGCTCGGTACCTCGAGTCCGGGGAGAGCCTGACGATCGAGCAGGTCAGGACGGTGGCCTTCCGGATGCAGCTCCGCGGCTACGACGAAGCCCAGGTGGATGCCGTGCTGGACTCCGTCGTGGACGTCATGCAGTCGGTCGGCTGACCGCGTGGCGACTGCTCATCGGCCCGGATATGATCGGGGAACTGTGACATCCGGCACCGAGATCATCCCGTCGCGAACCGGCGTCGCTCCGCGAACCTCGCAACGGTTCGTCCGCGCCGCCGCTCGGCCGCGCCTGTCTCGACGTCGCGGCGTTCTCGCAGCCTTCTCGGTGCTGTCGACGGCGGGTTTCGTCGCCGCATCCCTCGTGCCCCTCGTGTCCTTCTCCAGCACCGCTCAGGCCACGGAGCTCGATCCGCTCTCGCTGTACGCGTCGACCGTGGCGGATGCCCAGCGCTATCAGGCGGGCGATGCACCCGCCGTCGAGTTGGAACGAGCGAGCGAGTACACCGTCTTCGTGAAACCGACGCCGACGCCGCCGCCGGCGGCGATCGTCGACAAGTCGTCCTCAGGGTCCTCGACAGGATGGCGTCCACCGTTCGTCTCGCCCAATCCCGGCAGCGCGCAGGCCATCGCCTACGACATGGTCACCGCCCGTGGCTGGGGCGACTCGGAATTCGCGTGCTTGGTCGCTCTCTGGAAGAAGGAGTCCGGCTGGCGGGTGAACGCCTACAACGCCTCGAGCGGTGCGTACGGCATCGCGCAGGCCACGCCGGGACGGAAGATGGCTTCCGTGGGCTCGGACTGGGAGACCAACGCTGCCACGCAGATCACCTGGGGCCTCCGCTACATCAAGGGGCGGTACGACACTCCGTGCGGCGCCTGGGGGAAGTCGCAGCGCTCGGGCTGGTACTGAGCCGATGCCCCGATCGAACCGCCGGAAGCCTTCCGGGCCGGACGCGTCGTTCGACCGTCTCCTGGCCGGCTGGAAGCGGTCCGAGCAACGTCGCGGTGTGGAGTGGACCGTCCAACCCGTGTCGTCGGTGCAGGCGCAGAAGGACTACATCTGTCCGGGCTGCGGACGCACGGTCCTCGCCGGAACGGCACACGTCGTGGTGTGGCGCGCAGACGGGGTTCTGGGGGATGCCGCCGACCTCGCCGCTCGCCGGCACTGGCACACCGCCTGCTGGCGCATCGGCTGATCAGAGTTCGTTCTGTCGGGGGATGAGTACCTGGCGGTAGATGATCAGGACGCTCGCGGCGACCGGGATGGCGATGAGTGCGCCAAGGAGACCGAGAAGCGATCCGCCTGCAAGGGCTGCGATGACGACGACGGCGCCGGGAACGGAGACGGCTCGACTCATGATGCGGGGTGAGAGGAAGTACGCCTCCACCTGCATGTAGACGAGGTACCAGATGAGGGCGACGAGCGCCGTGAGCGGCGACGCGAGGCCGAGGCACGCGATCACGATGATCGCAGACCCGGTCAGTGTGCCGACGAGCGGGATCAGCGAGAAGAAGAAGGCGATGACCGCCAGGACCGCCGGAAACGGTGCCTTGATGATCGAGAGGAAGACGGCACTCAGGATGCCGTTGATCGCCCCGAGGACCACTTGGCCCATCACGTAATAGCCCACGGAGGCGGTGATCTGCTCGGACAGGTCGACGAAGCGCTCGCGCTTCGACGCGGGAGCGAGCTGGTACACCGACCGCTTGAGGGAGCGCATGGACGCCGTGAAGTAGATCGTGAGGATCAGCACGATGATCGTCCCGGTGGCGATGGCGACGATGCCGGCACCGAACGACAGCAGACCCGACCCGAGCGATGCGCCGATGTCGTTGAAGTCGAGCCCGTTCCACCAGTCGTTGACGTAATCGAGGACCATGTCGACTTGAAGGAGCGGGAACGTGTCCGACAACCAGCTGCTGACGACGGTGATGGGGTTCCACTGGCCGTCGATGGCGCTGTCGACGAGTCGCTGAGTCTGTTGGACGAGCTTGGCGATCTGGTCGACGAGCACGGGTACGACGATCAGCACGAGCGCGGTCGCGATGGCCACGAGCGCGGCGAAGGTCGCGAGGAGAGCCGCCCAGCGGGGCAGGCCGCGGCGCTCGAAGAACGAGACGACAGGATCGAGTCCGAGCGCGAGGAACAGCGCCGTGCCGATGTAGAGGAGTACCGTCGACAGCGTCTGCACCCCGGTCAGGATGAGGATGCCGACGCCCACGCCGAGGGTGGCGACGAGCGCGGTACGGAACACATGCTGGATCTTCACGACTGCCCTTTCCCAGGTGTCCACTCACCCTAGTTCTGTCATGGCCGGTACACGGGCAGCGACGCCCTCGCACGAGTTTGCCAGCGCCGTTCGCTAGGCTGGAATGTCGAATATCAGCCGCGCACCTCCGACGCCGGCTGGAGGAGGGCGGCGGTTCGTGAGATTCGTGTGGGCGATCATCGCCTTCGTGCTGGCCACCCTGATGATCGGTGCCGGTGTGGCACAGCGCACCATCTTCGAAGCGCCGGCGACGGAGACGGCCAAGATCACCACCGAGGGAACCGCGCCGTACGTCCTGATCGACGGCTCCGTGCTCGCCAGTCACCCCGGCGCGCAGACCCTTCGCATCGACGGTGACGCACAGGTGTTCGCCGCATACGGACGGACCGAGGACGTCACTGCGTGGCTTGCGCCCACGTCTTATGTGCACGTGACCCTGGACGATGAGGGGCTTCCCGTCTCGAAGACCGTTCCGGTGTCGGCTCCGGTCGAGGGCCCTTCGCCGACCGCCGTTCCGGCCGGCTCCGACCTCTGGCTCGACGAGTTCCAGCAGGACCGCTCCCTCGCCACGACGTTGCGACTGCCGGAGGACATGAGCGTCCTCGTCGCATCGGACGGTGCCGCCGCGGCACCCTCCGCCATGAGCGTGACGTGGCCGACCGGAGCGACGACGCCCTGGGCCGGGCCGCTGCTCGCAGGCGGCATCGCGATGGCTGTCGTGGGCCTCGTCCTCTACATCCTCGCGCTTCGCCACGTCCGGCGCTCGCGTGGGCCGCGCCGAAAGGGTCTCCCACTGACGCAGACGCAGCCCATCGACCTCGCCGACGCGGAAGCCGAGAAGGGCGTCATCACGGCAGCTCCGACTCGACGGAGACTGGGTGGTGGACGACGACCGCTCATCGCCATCTCCGCAGTAGTGGTCGGCGGTATCGCGCTCACGGGCTGTTCTCCCGAAGCGTGGCCCGACCTCCAGCCCGGGACGACTCCCTCGCCGACACCGTCGGTGATCGTCCCGGAAGGGCAGGGTGCTCCTGCCGTCACGCGCACTCAAGCCGAGCGCATTCTGACGCGGATCTCGGAGCGGGTCAGCGCCGCCGACAAGGCGAACGACCCGAAAGCTGCAGCCGAACGGCTCACCGGTCCCGCACTCGTCGAGCGGGAGACGAACTACCGGCTCCGGGCGAAACTGACCTCAGAGGACCCGCTTCCCGCGATCCCGTCCGGTGACATGACGGCATTCCTCCCGCAGGCGAAGAACGACTGGCCGCGGATGTTCCTTGCGGTCGTGGAGGATGCAGACGGTGTCGCGACGATGATGACCGTGACCCAGGACAACCCCTGGGCGGAGTACAAGGTCGCGTACATCTCGAGCCTGCGTGCCGACGCGAGCATGAACCTGGCGGCCGACTACGTGGGCGCGGTCGCCGTCGAACCGAACTCGCCCTTCCTCATGATGCCTCCGGAGAACGTGGCCGCCGCCTACGCGGACCTGCTCGACAAGGGGAACAAGAGCGAGTTCGCGGGCATGTTCGATGCGGAGACCGACACCTTCCGGCCGCTCGTCGCGAAGAATCGCGCAACACTCCTCGAGAACTTCAATGAAACAGGCAAGGAGACGGGGCGCGTGTCCTTCCTGGCTGAAGCAGGTGTCTCGGAGCCGCTCTCGCTCGTCACCCTCGACAGCGGCGCGATCGTCGCCGTCACGGTCACCGAGAACGAGACGATCGTGCCCACCGACAACGATGCCGTGATCAAACTCGGTGACAACGTCGTCGTCAAGGCCCTGTCGGGCGTCTCGCAGTCGAGCACAGGGTTCCGCACGCGCTATACAGATCAGCTGTACTTCTTCGTTCCCGCGCAGGGATCCAATGAGAAGATCCAGCTGCTCGCCTCCCGTTCCAACGTTCTCGACGCCAAGGTGGTTGAAAAAGAGTGAGCACCCCTGCCCCCGGAGCCGTCCTGCGCGGCGCCGTCGATCTTTCATCTCTCAAGAACCGGCCGGCGGGTCAGTCCCCGGCTGCAGGGCCGACGCCGCCTGACGGGCAGGCACCGGCATCCCGTCTCGTCTTCGACGTCACGGATGCGGACTTCGGCCAGGTCCTCGAGCTGTCCAAGACCGTGCCGGTGGTCGTCGACCTCTGGGCCGAGTGGTGCGAGCCGTGCAAGCAGCTGAGCCCGATCCTCGAAAAGCTCGTGGCAGAGCTCGGGGGGCGCCTCGTGCTCGCCAAGGTCGACGTCGACGCGAATCCGCAGTTGGCGCAGAGCTTCCGTGCGCAGTCCATCCCGCTGGTCGTCGCTCTCGTGGCCGGACAGCCCGTCCAGCTCTTCACGGGTGCGGTGCCCGAGGCTCAGGTGCGCGAGGTGTTCACGCAGCTGCTGCAGCTCGCCGCACAGCACGGTGTCACGGGGACGATCCCGGTGGATGCCGCGCCGGAGGCCACGGGCGAGGAGCAGGCGCCCGCGCTTCCCCCGCTCCACCAGGCCGCGTTCGACGCCATCGAAGCGGGAGACTACGCTGCGGCGGCGACGGCCTATGAGCAGGCTCTCACGGAGAACCCCCGGGATGAGGACGCCAAGGCAGGACTGGGCCAGGTTCACCTCCTCGCCCGCGTGCAGCACCTCGACCTCGCGGCAGCGCGAGCGGCAGCAGCCTCCGCTCCGCGCGACATCCAGGCCCAGTTCGATGTCGCCGACCTCGACCTCGCCGGCGGGCACGTCGATGACGCGTTCGCGCGTCTGCTCGACCTCTTCGCCGACCTGCCCAGCGACGACCGCGCGCCGGTGCGGGAACGACTGCTCGAACTCTTCGCTGTCGTCGGGGACGCCGACGCGCGCGTCATCCGCGCGCGCGGTCGTCTCGCCAGTCTGCTGTTCTGACGTGGATCGGGTCCGGGTGCTGCCCGGACCCGATCTCAGTTCAGCCCTGGTGTCGGAGCCAGAGGACGCCGAGCGGGGGGAGTGCGACGCGCGCGGTGCCGTCGGCATCCGTCGTCACGCCACCGAGGTTGCCCACGCCGGATCCGCCGAACTCCTGCGCGTCGGAGTTGAGGACCTCAGCCCACGTGCCGACCTCGGGCATCGCGAACTCCACGTCATGGCGCGGCGAGCCGGCGAAGTTGCACAGCACGACGACGGTCCCACCGTCGTTGTCGCGACGCGCGAAACCGAGGACGTTGCTGTCGGGGGAGTGCGGCCACACGCGCGAGAAGGCCGCGCCGTCGCTGTCCCGAGACCACAGGGGAGCCTCGGCGCGGTAGGTGTGGTTGAGCGCTGAGACGAAGTGCTGCAGCTGCTGGTGGGCCGGTTGATCCAGCATCCACCAGTCGAGGCCGCGACCCTCGGACCACTCGGACATCTGCCCGAACTCCTGCCCCATGAAGAGCAGCTGCTTGCCGGGGTGGCCCCACATGTAGGCGAGGAAGGCGCGCATGTTGGCCAGCTGCTGCCAGTGATCGCCCGGCATGCGGGTGAACAGCGATCCCTTGCCGTGCACGACCTCGTCGTGGCTGATCGGCAGGACGAAGTTCTCGCTGAACGCGTAGACGAACGAGAACGACAGCTCACCTTCGTGGTGGGCGCGGTAGAGCGGATCGCGGCCCATGTAGACGAGCGAGTCGTTCATCCACCCCATGTTCCACTTGAACCCGAAGCCGAGACCGCCCTGGCTAGTGGGCGCCGTCACGCCGGGGAAGCTCGTCGACTCCTCGGCGATCATCGCGATGCCCGGGTAACGCTTGTACGCGGTGGCGTTCACTTCCTGCAGGAACCGCATCGCCTCGAGGTTCTCGCGGCCGCCGTGGATGTTCGGCTCCCACTCGCCCTCTTCGCGGGAGTAGTCGAGGTAGAGCATCGATGCAACGGCGTCGACGCGGAGACCGTCGACGTGGAACTCCTCGAACCAGTACAGCGCGTTCGCGACGAGGAAGTTCCGAACCTCGTTGCGGCCGTAGTCGAAGATGTACGTGCCCCAGTCGCGGTGCTCTCCGCGCCGCGGATCCGGGTGTTCGTAGAGGGGAGCCCCGTCAAAACGGGCCAGCGCGAAGGCATCCTTGGGGAAGTGTCCCGGAACCCAGTCCATGATCACGCCGATGCCGGCCTGGTGGAGGCGATCGATCAGGTAGCGGAGCTCGTCGGGAGTCCCGAATCGGCTCGTGGGGGCGTAGTAGCCCGTGACCTGGTAGCCCCACGACCCGCCGAACGGGTGCTCGGCGAGCGGCAGGAACTCGATGTGCGTGAAGCCCTGCTCGCCGACGTACGCGACGAGCTCGTCAGCCGCATCGCGGTAGCCGAGTCCGGGCCGCCACGAGCCGAGGTGCAACTCGTACGTGGACATCGGCTTGTCGTGCAGCGACCCCGTCGATCGAGCCGCGATCCACTCGTCGTCGGACCACGTGTACTCGCTCTCCGTGACGACGGATGCCGTCGCCGGCGGCACCTCGGCGCGCCGTGCCATCGGATCGGCCTTCATGATCCACTGGCCGTCCGCGGTCAGGATCTCGAACTTGTACGCCGAACCCGCGCCGATTCCCGGGACGAACAGCTCCCAGACACCGCTGGACCCGAGCGAGCGCATCGCGTGCTGGGCGCCGTCCCAGCCGTTCAGGTCACCGACGACGCGAACCGCGCGGGCATTGGGCGCCCAGACCGCGAAGGAGACCCCGGTCAGCGCGTCGTAGCGACGGACATGGGCACCGAGGACGTTCCAGAGTTCTTCGTGTCGCCCCTCACGGATGAGGTGCAGGTCGACCTCGCCGAGGGTGGGGAGGTGACGGTACGGGTCGTCGATCCGATACTCGGGCGCGCCCTCGTAGGTCGCGACGATGTCGTATGCGGTCGGCTGCGCCTCGGCAACGCCCTCCCACACGCCCGCACGGAGGTGCGCGAGTTCCACGCGCGTGCCGTCGGAAAGAACGGCGGTCACCGTCTGGGCGAAGGGACGCCGGGCACGGATGACCCAGTCGTCTCCGTCGCGGTGGGGGCCGAGCACGTCGTGCGGCGCGTGGTACGCACCGGCACCGACGGCATCCAGGATCGATTCGTCAGGACGGGTCATGAGCGTGCCTTCACGTGGAGGATGTGGACGGGTTCGGCGAACGCGTCGAGTCGGACGTAGTTGTGTTCATTCCAGGTCCAGCGAGCGCCGGTGAGGAGATCCTCGACGTCGTAGTCGTGCCCGCGGGGGAGACCCCAGAGCTCGGAGTCGACGTGCACCGTCGTCTCACGGGCCGAGTGCGGGTCGACGTTGACGACCACGATGATCGTGTCGGATTCGCCGGTGGGCGTGAGGGCTCCGGGCAGGTGCTTGACGTAGGCGAGGATCGCATCGTCGTCGGTGCCCTGGAGGTGGAGACCGCGCAGCTGACGGAGGGCGGGATGCGCGCGACGGATCTCGTTGAGGCGTCGCAAGAACGGTGCGAGCGAGTCGCCGGCGGCCTCGGCTGCCGCCCAGTCGCGGATCTTGTACTCGTACTTCTCGTTGTCGATGTTCTCCTCGGAGCCCGGTCGGGCCACGTTCTCGTACAACTCGTAGCCTGCGTAGACGCCGTAGCTACCGCCCGCGGTCGCCGCCAACGCGGCACGGATGCGGTACGCCGAGCGACCGCCAAACTGCAGGTACTCCGTGAGGATGTCCGGCGTGTTCACGAACAGGTTCGGCCGCATGAAGTCGGCGGTCTCGTCCGAGATGGAGGCAAAGAACTCCTCGAGTTCCTCTTTCGTGTTCCGCCACGTGAAGTAGGAGTAGCTCTGCTGGAAGCCGCTCTGTGCGAGTGCCCGCATCGGCATCGGACGCGTGAACGCCTCCGCCAGGAAGACGACATCGGGATGTTCGGCATTCACCGTCCGGATGAGCCACTCCCAGAACTGGAGGGGCTTCGTGTGCGGGTTGTCGACCCGGAAGATGGTGACGCCCTGACGGATCCAGTGACGGACCACCCGGAGGACCTCCGCACGGATGCCGTCCGGGTCGTTGTCGAAGTTGACGGGATAGATGTCCTGATACTTCTTCGGCGGGTTCTCCGCGAAGGCGATCGAGCCGTCCGGGAGCGTCGTGAACCACTCCGGGTGCTCGGTCACCCACGGGTGATCGGGCGCGGCCTGCAGGGCGAGATCGAGCGCGACCTCGAGACCCTGAGCCTGTGCCGCCGCGACGAAGAACCGGAAGTCGTCGAGCGTGCCGAGGTCCGGATGGACGGCGTCGTGTCCGCCCGCCGCGGAGCCGATCGCCCACGGTGAGCCGGGGTCGCCGGGCGCGGCGTCGAGGGTGTTGTTCGGTCCCTTGCGGTTGACTTCGCCGATCGGGTGGATCGGGGGCAGATACAGCACGTCGAACCCCATGCCGGCGACGGCAGGAAGGCGTTCAGCCGCCGTGCGGAACGTCCCGCTGCGGACGCTCCCGTCCGGCATCCGTACCGCTCCTTCGGAACGCGGGAAGAACTCGTACCAGGCGCCCACTCCGGCCCGCTCCCGTTCGACCACGAGGACGTTGTCTTCGTGGACGGTGTGCAGTGAGATCGCGGGACGGTCGGCGAAGAAGCGCGCGATACCCGGATCACGGACGACGATGAGCGCCGCCGCGTCGTCCACGGTGTCGTCGCGGAGCGCCCGGGCGGCCGCCATCAGAGCGGTCCGTTCGTCGGAGGGCCGGGTCTTCTCGGCCGCAGCGCGATCGAACAGGCGTGCACCCGTTTCGCGCATCAGGATGGGGTCGACTCCCGCGGCGATCTTCACATCGGCGGCGTGACGCCACGTCGCGTAGTCGTCGCCGAAGGTCTCGAAGCGGAACTTCCACGTGCCCTGCTCCAGCGGTGCGACCTGCACCTGCCAGGTGTCGAACCCGTCGTCGAGCGGGTGGAGCCGGTGAAGGGTCGCGGTTCCGGAAGGAGAAGTAAGCCGGACGTGCACGCCGATGCTGTCGTGCCCTTCGCGGAAGGCGGCGACCGTGAACGGCACTGCTTCGCCGACGAAAGCCGTCGGCGCGAACCGGCCGCCGGGGACACTGGGGCGATGAGAGGCGATCGGGATGCGGCCATTGCGGATGCCGGCATCCCTTCGTGTCGCCTTCGCCGGGCGGAGGGGGATCTCTGCGGAGCTGCGGACGGAAGCGGGGGAGATCTGTGAGGCCACGTTCCGAACCTACCGTTGCCGGGCGAACCCGGAAACGGGCCTGGATCACTCGGCCCGGAACAGGTACATTGACGTGCCCGCCGCGTGGAACGTCTCACCGGGCAGACGCACGGTCGCATCCGTGCACGGCCGCTCGTCGGCGCTCGACCACAGCGTGACGAAGCGCCGGACGCCCTGAAGCGCGGGGAGGGTGATGTCCGTGCCCTGCTCCCGGCCGTGGACGACGAGCAGGGTCCTGTTGGGAGCTTCGTGCTCCGGGGTCGACTGCGCGTCGTATTGCAGCGTGCGATGGGACGGGTCCGTCCACTGGTCGATCGACATGGTCTCACCGGTCTCGTCGTACCAGTCGATCACGGACGCACTGGGAACGACCTTCTCGGCGTGGGCGAACCGGACGGGTCGAAGAGCGGGGTTCTCCCGTCGGATGCGGGTCAGCGCCGCCACGTGCGCGCGCAGGTCCTCCTGCCACGGCTCGAGCGTCCAGTCGTACCAGGTGAGGGCGGAGTCGTGGCAGTAGGCGTTGTTGTTGCCGTGCTGGGTCCGGCCGATCTCGTCCCCTGCGGTCACCATCGGCACTCCGGCGGACAGCAGGAGCGTGCCCAGGAGGTTTCGCATCGCGCGTCGCCGCGTCGCCAGGATGCACTCGTCGTCGGTCGGGCCCTCGAAACCGTGGTTGAACGAGCGGTTGGTGTCCGCGCCGTCCCGCCCGTGCTCACCGTTCGCCTCGTTGCGCTTGACGTCGTAGGAGACCAGATCGTGGAGCGTGAAGCCGTCGTGGGCCGTGACGAAGTTGACGCTCGCCAGCGGTCCGCGGTCGGCGCTGAACGTGTTCGCGGACCCCGCCAGACGGGTCGCGAATCCGCCGATGCCGACGGGAGTCACGTCGGCGCGTCGCGAGTAGTCGATGTCGCTCAACCAGAAGTTCCGGACGCGGTCGCGGTAGCGGTCGTTCCACTCGCTCCACCCCTCGCCGAAGGCGCCCGTCTGCCAGCCACCCATGCCGACGTCCCACGGCTCCGCGATCATCTTGACGTCAGCGAGTGCCGGGTCGTCGACGATCGCACGCAGCAGAGGGTGATCCGCGGCGAAGGAGTGCGCCGCATCCCGCCCGAGCGTGGGCGCGAGGTCGAATCGGAACCCGTCGACCTGCACCTCGTTCGCCCAGTATCGGAGCGAGTCCAGGACGAGGCGGGCAGCGGCATCCGTCGATGTGTTCACCGAATTGCCGCAGCCGGTCACGTCGACGTAGGTGCCGTCGTCGGTCTGGCGGTAGTAGCCACGGTTGTCGATGCCGCGGAAGCTGGAGCGCGGCTCGCCGAGACCCTGCTCGGACGTGTGGTTGTAGACGACGTCGAGGATCACCTCGATGCCGGCCTCGTGCAGGAGCTTCACCATGCCCTTCAGCTCCCGGAGCACGGCGCTCGGCCCCTCGGCCTGGGCTGCGGCCGTCGCATAGGCGGCGTGCGGCGCGAAGAAGCCGACGGAGTTGTATCCCCAATAGTTGGTGAGACCCAGTTGCAGAAGGCGCGGTTCGCTGGCGAACGCGTGGATCGGGAGCAGTTCGACGGCGGTGACGCCGAGGCTCCGGTAGTGCTCGATCATGGCGGGGTGCGCCAGCGCTGCGTACGTCCCGTGGAGAGCCGCCGGAACGCCCGGATGCCGCTTCGTGAGGCCCTTGACGTGCGCCTCGTAGATCACCGTCCGATCGAGCGGCGTGGCGGGCTTTCGGACACCGCCCCAGTCGAAGCCTTCGTCGACGACGACGGAACGCCAGGAGTGGATGCCGGGGCTCGCGAGCCCCCGCGCGTAGGGGTCGATGAGGAGGGTCGCGGGATTGAAGGTCATGCCCGGCCCGTGCGGCCCGTCGACGCGCACGCTGTAGCGCGCCCCCGGACGCAGCTGCGGCGTCGTCACCTCCCAGACGCCGTCGCCGACGGACAGGAGAGGGAGGATGTCGACGATCCAGTCGGCATCGTCGGCGTCGAACACGACGAGCTCGACGCCGGTGGCGTCGCCCGACCAGATGCGGAGCGTTCCGACCCCGTCGTGCAGCTGCACGCCGAGTCGGTCGTAGGCGTCCGAGAGGAGCCCCGGGGCAGGGGAGTCGGACGCCGCGGTCGTCGGGTCGGCCGAGGCGGAGATCATGCGTTCTACAGTAGTGAGCAGGTGACGGGCGACAGTGTCAGGCGGAGGGCGATGGCGGTCTATCTGGACCATGCGGCATCCACCCCGCTCCGGCCCGAAGCGCGGGACGCATGGCTCGCCGCGGCCGAGCTGACGGGCAATGCCTCTTCTGTGCACGGCGCGGGGCAGGCCGCGCGCCGCGTCGTGGAGGACGCTCGCGAACGCGTCGGGGCCGTGCTCGGCTGCGACCCCATCGAGGTCGTGTTCACGTCGGGCGGGACCGAGTCGGTCAATCTCGGGATCAAGGGACCATGGTGGGCGCGGGACCCCGCCCGCTCGGCGATCGTGCTGCCGGACGGCGAGCATCACGCGACCCTCGACACGGTCGAGTGGCTCGTCGCTGCGCAGAGCGCAGAGGTGCGCGGTGTGCCGCTCGGTTCCGACGGTGCGATCGACGCGGAGGGGTTCGCGGCGGCGCTGCCCGGTGCGGCGCTCGCGACGGCGCTTGCGGCCAACAACGAGGTCGGGACGGTGTCCGACGTCGCAGCCCTCTCGGCTGCTGCGGCGGATGCGGAGGTTCCCCTTCATCTCGATGCGGTCGGCGCGATCGGTCATGCGGCGCTGCATTTTGCGGCTCTCCGCGGCCCGGGGAACGCCCCTGGCGGCCTGGTCGCCCTCAGTGTGTCCGGGCACAAGGTGGGCGCGCCCGTCGGCACCGGAGCGCTCGTCGTCTCCCGATACGCCCGGATGGGCGCTGTGCTCCACGGTGGCGGCCAGCAGCGGGGGCTCCGCTCGGGAACACCCGACGTCGCCGGTGCGGCAGCCCTGGCCGTCGCGCTCGAGCTGACCGCGGCGGAACGCGACGCCGAGGCGGACCGGCTTCGGGTTCTGGCCGATCGCCTCACCAGCGGCATCCATCGGATCGTGCCCCAGGCGTCACTGCTGGGCTCGCCTCATCGTCGCCTGCCCGGACACGTGCACGTCCTGTTCCCGGACGCGCTGGGGGAGACGTTGCTGTTCCTCCTGGATCACTCGGGAGTCCAGGTCTCGACGGGGTCGGCGTGCCAGGCAGGGATCGCCGAGCCGAGCCATGTGGTGCTGGCCCTCGGGTACGGCGACCGCGAGGCGCGCTCCGTCCTCCGGATCACCCTCGGGCGCTCGAGCACCACCGACGATGTGGATGCCTTCCTCGCGGCTCTTCCCGAGGCGCATCGCCGAGCCGCGGCATCCAGCGCTCGTGCGGCTGCACGCTCGTAGACTGGAACGATGCGTGTACTAGCGGCGATGAGCGGTGGGGTCGATTCGGCGGTCGCCGCGGCCCGGGCCGTGGACGCCGGACACGACGTCGTCGGCGTGCACCTCGCCCTCTCCCGTGCCGGGGGCACCCTCCGCACCGGCAGCCGTGGATGCTGCACCATTGAGGACGCCCTCGACGCGCGACGCGCGGCGGACCTCCTCGGCATCCCCTTCTACGTCTGGGACTTCTCGGAACGCTTCCGGGACGATGTCATCGACGACTTCATCAGCGAGTACCGCGCGGGGCGGACGCCCAACCCCTGCATGCGCTGCAACGAGAAGATCAAGTTCGCTGCCCTCCTCGAGCGCGCCCTCGAGCTCGGTTTCGACGCCGTCTGCACGGGGCATTACGCGACCCTCATCGACGGACCAGAGGGGCGTGAGCTCCACCGCGCCTCGGACGAGGCGAAGGACCAGTCCTACGTGCTCGGAGTGCTGACCGAGGAGCAACTCGCGCACACCTACTTCCCGCTCGGTACGACGCCATCGAAGGCCGTGGTGCGCGCGGAGGCGGCTGAGCGCGGCCTCACGGTCGCGCAGAAGCCCGACAGTCACGACATCTGCTTCATCCCCGACGGCGATACCCGTGGGTGGTTGGCGGAGAAGGTCGGTGCCGAGCAGGGCGACGTGCTCGACCGGGATGGCGCCGTCGTCGGCCGCCACGAGGGCGCCCACGCGTTCACCGTCGGCCAGCGGCGCGGGTTGCAGCTCGGCGTTCCCGCCCCCGACGGCAAGCCGCGGTTCGTCCTCGAAGTGCGACCCGTGTCGAACACCGTCGTCGTGGGGCCGAAGGAAGCGCTTGCGACCGCCGAGATCTCGGGCGAACGCCACAGCTGGGCCGGCCGGGCGCCGGCTGACGGCACCTTCGACTGTCACGTGCAGATCCGTGCCCACGCCGATCCGGTCCCCGCGCGGGCGACGGTCGAGGGCGGGTCGGTGACGGTCGTCCCGGAAGATCCGTTCGACGGCGTCGCCCCGGGGCAGACGGCCGTCCTCTACGACGGGACGCGCGTCATCGGGCAGTTCACGATCGCTCGGACGGTGTCTGCCGTTCCCGTCGACGCCTGATCTTCCGTCCCCGCTCGACGCTGGCGAGTGCCTCGCGCAGGTCGGTCCGCGTGAACCGGAACCCCGCGGCGAGCAGGCGCTCGGGGACGACCCACCGGCTCTTGAGAATGAGTTCCGGTTCGGTCCGCAGCACCCACATCGCGAGCTCGAGCATCCATCGCAGTGACGGCATGCCCACCGGCATCCCGACGACGTCGCGCAGATCGCGCATGAGCGTCCGGTTGTCGGATGCCTCGGGCACCGCGACGTTGACCACGCCGGCGATGTCGTCTCGGCGATCGATGAAGCGGACGGCGTCCACGACGTCGTCGATGTGCACCCAGCTGAACCGCTGACGACCCCGCGTGCGATGCCACGGCGGGCGGTCGCCCGTCGGGTCCTCGCCGATGCCGCGATAGCGACGGTGCGGCGGCACCCACCCATCGTGCTGGGGCCCGCCGAGCCCGGTGCGGGCGAGGGCCAGGAGCATTCGGGTGGCGGGACCGTCGCCGACGACGATGGCGAGACGGAGGGCGACGCGGCGCGTACCGGGGAGGTCGCCCGCGAAGAACGTGCGCTCCCAGGCTTTCGCGACGTCGACCGAGAAGCCCGTGCCGAGTTCGCCGATCGACTCGCTGTTCGGGCGGTCCATCGCGTGGCGGTAGATCGTCGCTGTCGATGCGTTCATCCACAACCGAGGCGGCACGGATGCCGCGGCCACTGCCTCGTGCAGAGCGCGCGTCGTGTCGACGCGGGAGTTCAGGATCGCATCACGATTGGCGTCGGTGTACCGGCAGTCCACGGACTTTCCGGCGAGATTGATGAGGAGATCCGCGCCGTCGACGGCCGCGGCGACGGCGTCCGGATCGTCCCACCGCACGCGCGACGAGCGTCCGATCGAGGCGACGTCGTAGCCGTCGTCGGCCAGCGACGCCACCAGGGCCTCGCCGATGAATCCGCCGGCTCCGGCGACGACGGCACGGGGTGGGGAGGCGCTCATTCTCCGACGGTACAAGGAGCGGGCGGTGGTCACGACCCGGGGTAGATTCCGATCGTGACCACCGACGACGCGGGAGCCCCGGCATCCGTCTACCAACGCGCCCTCGGCTCGACGTTCGCGGAGCTGTCTCCGGCGCTCCAGCGCTACTTCGGGGAGATCCCCGCGGGCCATGTCGGTGTCGGTGAGGGCGTCTACGACATCGTCGGCTCGCGCTACCGGCGTCGGGCCGCGTCGCTCCTGCGCTGGTCCGCGCGCCATGAGGTGCTCTTTCCCGAGATCGGGCGGGACATCCCTTTCGTCATCGAGAACCGACCGCTCACGGGGCGGCTCGCCGGATCCCGATGGTTCGGCTTCCCCGGACGAGTCCGGGTCATGCGCGACACGATGCACACCGCGGGCGACGAGATCGTCGAACGCCTCGGCCGCCGCGGCGGGCTGGAGGTGCGTCTCACGCCCCGCGTGGAGGACGGCGGCATGGTGCTCCGCTCCCGGGGGCTCGCCTGGCGAGTGCGCGGCATCCGTGTGCCGCTTCCGCGCGTCGCCGCAGTGGAGGTCCGCGAGAGCGAGGACCCCGCCGAGGCCGGTCGACAGCGCGTCGACGTCCGCCTCCGGATGCTGCTCCTCGGCGAGGTGTTCCGCTACTCGGGCTCGTTCGCTTACCGCATCGTGCCCGAGGACGACACCGTCGCGGCGGTGTCGCCGGCTCTCCCTACACTGTCGATGTGGCTGACGCAGAACTCCCCGCACTGACCCTCGACGAGGCACGCGCAGAGGCCGAGCGCCTCACCGAGAAGATCCTCGGTGCGCGGGAGGCGTACTACGGCGGCGATGTCGGACTCGTCGACGACGCCACCTACGACGCGTGGATGCATCAGCTCGAGGCGATCGAACGGGCGCACCCCGAGCTCCAGGGCCAGGACTCGCCGACCCAGACCGTCGGTGCTGCGGAATCGTCGATGTTCGCTCCCGTTGAGCACGCCGAGCGGATGCTGAGCCTCGACAACGTCTTCTCACCCGACGAGCTCCGCGAGTGGTGCACGAAGGCCGAGGCATCGGCCGGTAGGCCGGTCCAGTGGCTCACGGAGCTCAAGATCGACGGGCTCGCCATCTCCCTCCGTTACGAGAACGGCGTCCTGACCTCCGCGGCGACGCGCGGCGACGGGCGTATCGGCGAGGACGTCACGGTGAACGCGGTTCGCGTCGCAGGCATCCCGGAGCGACTGTCCGGCGACGGGCATCCGGCGATCGTCGAGGTGCGTGGCGAGGTGTTCATCCCCGTTGCGGCTTTCGAAGAACTCAACGCACTGCAGGCCCGACTCCGGGAGCGCGTCATCGCGGATGCCGCCGCGCGCCCTCGCTACGACGAGGAGAAGGCGCAGAAGAGCGCTGCCCGACGTTTTCCTGCGTTCGCCAATCCGCGCAACGCCGCCAGCGGGGGCTTGCGTCAGCAGCTCGACAAGAAGTCGGGACTCGAGCTCGAAGCCGGCGAGGCGCGACTCGCGTCGCTCCGGATGTACGTGCACGGCATCGGCGCCTGGCCCGACCCTCCCGTCGCGGCGCAGAGCGAGGTCTACGGTCTCCTGGCCGAGTGGGGGCTCCCGGTCAGCCCGTACCCGCGGACCTTCGACGACGTCGACGGGGTCCTTGCTTTCGTCGCCGAGTACGGCGAGAAACGGCACTCGGTCGCACACGAGCTCGACGGCATCGTCGTGAAGGTCGACGAGCTGTCGCTGCACGATGAGCTCGGCATGACGAGCCGAGCACCGCGGTGGGCGATCGCGTACAAGTACCCGCCCGAAGAAGTCCAGACGCGGCTGCTCGACATCATCGTCTCGGTGGGTCGCACGGGTCGCGCGACTCCCTACGCGCAGATGGCACCGGCCCTGGTGGCGGGCAGCGTCGTGCGGCAGGCGACCCTTCACAACCAGGACGTCGTGAAGGCCAAGGGCGTGCTCATCGGCGACATGATCGTCCTGCGGAAGGCCGGCGACGTCATCCCCGAGGTTCTCGGTCCCGTCGCCGAGCTTCGCGACGGCAGCGAGCGTGCTTTCGTGATGCCGACGACATGTCCTGAGTGCGGATCGACGCTCGCCCCCGCCAAAGAGGGAGACATCGACCTCCGCTGCCCGAACACGCGCGGGTGCCCGGCGCAGGTCCGCGGCCGTGTCGAGCACATCGGGTCACGGGGCGCACTCGATATCGAAGCCCTCGGCGAGGTGACGGCGGCGGCACTGACACAGCCGCTTGCGCCCCAGGATCCGGCGCTCGAGACGGAGGCCGGTCTGTTCGACCTGACCCTCGATCAGCTCGTCCCCATCGAAGTGATCGTGCGCGATTCCGAGACCGGCGAGGCCCGGAGGGACGAGGCCACCGGTGAGGTGATCCGGCGCGCACCCTTCCGACGCAACCCGAGCCCCGCCGAGAAGAAAGACCGTCTGACCGGGCCGCAGCCGTCGGCACAGGCGGTGACCCTCATCGAGGAACTCGGGAAGGCGAAGACGAAGGACCTCTGGCGATTCCTCGTGGCGCTGAACATCCGCCACGTCGGCCCCGTCGCAGCCCGCGCCCTTGCCCAGTACTTCGGTTCCCTCGATGCCATCCGCGCGGCGACGCGTGACGAGTTGGCCGCCGTCGACGGCGTCGGGGGGATCATCGCGGATGCCCTGCAGGACTGGTTCGCGCTCGACTGGCACGTCGACATCGTGGAGCGCTGGGTCGCTGCGGGGGCCCGCCTGTCGATCCCCGGGCATCCCGGCCCCGGGGCCGCCGCGGCGGCCGGCGGCGTGCTCGAGGGCGTGACCGTCGTCGCGACGGGCTCGCTCGAGGGCTACACCCGCGAGGGTGCGCAGGAGGCGATCATGCAGGCGGGCGGCAAGGCCGCCTCGAGCGTCTCGAAGAAGACCGACTTCGTCGCGGCGGGTCCCGGCGCCGGATCGAAACTCGCGAAGGCGGAGGCGCTAGGGCTCCGCATCATCGACGCTGCGCAGTTCCATCTGCTCGTGACGGAAGGACCTGGCGCCCTCGGTGATCCGCCCGCCGCGGAGTAACCCTCAGTCGGACTTCCCGAGCAGCGTGTCGCGCACCTGACGGCGGAGCACCTTGCCGATGAGCGACCGCGGCAGGTCCTCGACCGCCTCGATGCGACGCGGGACCTTGTAGGCGGTCAGGCGGGTGCGTGCGAAGGCGCGGATGTCGTCCACGTCGAGGGTCGTCACACCGGGCGCGGGGATGACGACGGCGACGACCTGCTCGCCGCTGTGCGGATCGGGGAGGCCCACGACAGCGGCATCCGCCACCTGACGGTGCTGCCGGAGCGTCGCTTCGACCTCGGTCGGAGACACGTTGAAGCCGCCGGTGACGATGAGTTCCTTGAGTCGGTCCACGACGCGGAAGAAGCCGTCCTCGTCGCGTTCGACGATGTCCCCGGTGTGGAACCAGCCGTCGACCAGGACCTTCGCCGTTTCGTCGGGCTTGCCGTAATACCCCGAGAACACCTGCGGGCCGCGGACGAGCAGCTCGCCCGGTTCCCCGGCGCCGAAGACCCGCGCGGGATCCTCCGGATCGACGACGCGCGCGTCCGTACCCGGGATCGGGATGCCGATGGTCCCCGCCTTGCGCGAGTCGGCCGGCGGGTTCACCATCAGCACGGGAGAGCATTCGCTGAGCCCGTACCCCTCGATCAGGTACCCGCCCGTCGCCTCTTCGAACGGCTCGACGAGGGCGGGGGAGAGCGCCATCGCGCCGGAGACGCCGATCTTGATGCCGCGGATCGAAGCCCCGCGCTCCTTCGCCCTCGCGAGCAGACGCTCTGCGATCGGCGGGACCAGCGGCAACACGGTCGGCGGGTGCTTCTTGATCGCGTCGATCACCATGTCGGGGTCGAACTTCGGGAACAGCACGAGTCGCGCACCCATCGACATGGCGAACGTCAGACAGAGCGTGAGCCCGTAGGCGTGGAACATCGGCAGGACCGCGTAGAACACGCATCCGTCACCCCGGACGACGGCGGGGATGAACGCCTGGCTCTGCCGTGCATTGGCGAGCAGGTTGCGGTGGCTCAGCATCGCGCCCTTCGGCGTGCCCGTCGTCCCCGAGGTGTACTGCAGGACGGCGAGGTCGTCCGTGTCGGGACGGGGGTGGGATGCCGGGAGCGGCTCGGAGCGAACGAGGTCCGACCACGACAGCGCGCCGCGCACGACCGACGTGAGGGCCTCGCGGGACTCCCTGGCCTTCTTCACGGGAAGGCGCAGCGCGAGCCGGGTGCCCAGCGGGAGCGCGGTGGTGATGTCGACGGAGATGAGCGCCTCGACGTGCAGGTCTGCGGGGAACGCCTGAACCGTCGCGACCACCTTGCTCCACACGATTGCGTGACGCGCACCGTGGTCCTGGAATTGGGTGCGGAGCTCCCGTGGCGTGTAGAGCGGATTGTGCTCGACGACGACCGCGCCGAGGCGGAGGACGGCGTAGAACGCGACGATGTGCTGCGGACAGTTCGGGAGGACGATCGCCACGCGGTCGCCCTTCTTCACCCCGAGCTTCTGCAGCCCCGCGGCGGCACGGTTCACCGCGTCCATCAGATCGGCGTAGCTCGTCTCGCGGCCGAAGAACTGCAACGCCGTCGAGTGAGGGTAGTCGCGCGCGGAGTCCTCGAGCAGATCCATGAGGGACCCGGTGACGGGCGGCAGGTCGAGGGGCACGCCCGTGTCATAGGACGCGAGCCAGGGGCGATCGGCGGAGATCGAATCGGTCACGCTCTCAGCCTAGGGCGAGCGCTCAGACGACGAGTGGCCCGAACTAGACTGGGGGAGTGTCTGAAATCACCCCCGATCTCGTGCGCCATCTTGGCGTGCTCGCCCGGATCCAGCTGAGCGACGAGGAGGTGGAACGCCTCACCGGCCAGCTCGATGCGATCGTCGACAACATCGCCAAGGTCTCCGAGGTCGCCACCCCCGACGTCGCCGCCACGAGCCACCCGATCCCGCTGAGCAACGTGTTCCGCCCCGACGTGCCCGGCGACATGCTGAGCCTCGACGAGGTGCTCCAGAACGCACCGGATGCCGCCGACGGCCGCTTCCGCGTCACCGCGATCCTGGGGGAGGAGCAGTGAGCGACATCCTCAAGCTGACCGCTGCGGACCTGTCGGCGAAGCTCCGCTCCGGCGAGGTCTCGAGCGTCGAGGCCACGCAGGCTCACCTCGATCGCATCGCCGCCGTCGACGGCGATGTCCACGCCTTCCTCCACGTGTCCGATCACGCGGTGGACGTCGCGGCCGACATCGACCGCCGTCGAGCCGCGGGCGAGGAACTTGGCGAGCTCGCCGGGGTTCCGCTCGCCATCAAGGACGTGCTCGTCACGACCGACATGCCCTCCACGAGCGGGTCGAAGATCCTCGAGGGCTACATGTCGCCCTACGACGCGACCGTCGTCGCTCGCGCCCGCGCCGCCGGCCTCGTGCCGCTCGGCAAGACGAACATGGACGAGTTCGCGATGGGCTCCTCGACCGAGCACTCCGCTTATGGTCCGACCCACAACCCGTGGGACCTCGACCGGATCCCCGGCGGCTCGGGCGGCGGCTCCGCCGCTGCCGTCGCGGCCTTCGAAGCGCCGCTCGCCCTCGGTTCCGACACGGGCGGCTCGATCCGTCAGCCCGCCCACGTCACCGGCACCGTCGGCATGAAGCCGACCTACGGCGGCGTCAGCCGATACGGCGCGATCGCCCTGGCATCGAGCCTCGACCAGGTCGGTCCCGTCTCCCGCACGGTCCTCGACTCGGCCCTCCTTCACGACGTCATCGGCGGGCACGACCCGCACGACGCGACGTCGCTGACGGACGCCTGGCCCTCCTTCGCCGCTGCCGCCCGAGAGGGCGCCACCGGCGACGTGCTGAAGGGTCTCAAAGTCGGCGTCATCCGGGAACTCGACGACTCGGGCTTCCAGAAGGGTGTCTCGGAGTCCTTCCGCGCGTCGCTCGCTGCCATGGCGGCCGCCGGCGCCGAGATCGTCGAGGTCAGCGCACCCCACTTCGAGTACGGGGTCGCCGCCTACTACCTGATCCTCCCTGCGGAGGCCTCCAGCAACCTCGCGAAGTTCGACTCCGTGCGCTTCGGCATGCGCGTCAACGTCCCCGGCGGCACCGTGGAGGACGTCATGGCGGCTACCCGCGACGCCGGGTTCGGCGACGAGGTCAAGCGCCGCGTCATCCTGGGCACCTACGCGCTGTCGGCGGGCTACTACGACGCCTACTACGGCAGCGCACAGAAGGTGCGGACCCTGATCCAGCGCGACTTCGACGAGGCTTTCGCCCAGGTCGATGTCATCGCGACGCCGTCGGCGCCCACCACGGCGTTCCGTCTCGGCGAGAAGCTGAACGACCCGATCCAGATGTACCTCAACGACGTGACGACGATCCCGGTCAACCTCGCGGGCGTCCCCGGGATCTCGATTCCCTCGGGTCTCGCGGCGGAGGACGGGTTGCCCGTCGGCATCCAGTTCGTCGCCCCCGCCCGTGAAGACGCACGTCTGTACCGCGTCGGCGCGGCCCTCGAGGCCCTGCTCGTCGACAGCTGGGGCGGTCCGCTGCTGGACCGCGCCCCGATCCTCGGAGGAGCCCGCTGATGGCCAAGGACGCGCTGATGGACTTCGACAAAGCACTCGAGCTCTTCGAGCCGGTGCTGGGCTTCGAGGTGCACGTCGAGCTCAACACCGAGACCAAGATGTTCTCGCCGGCGGCCAACCCGGCGCACGAGGCGAACCACGACGCAGCTCCCAACACGCTCGTCGCCCCGGTCGACATGGGCCTGCCCGGTTCGCTGCCGGTGGTCAACGAGACCGCCGTGCGGTACTCGATCAGCTTGGGTCTCGCGCTCGGCTGCTCGATCGCGCCGTCGAGCCGGTTCGCGCGGAAGAACTACTTCTACCCCGACCTCGGCAAGAACTACCAGATCTCGCAGTACGACGAACCGATCGCGTTCGAGGGCAGCGTCGAGATCGAACTCGAGGGCGGTGACGTGATCGTCATCCCCATCGAGCGCGCGCACATGGAGGAGGATGCCGGCAAGCTCACCCACATGGGCGGCTCGACCGGACGCATCCAGGGCGCCGAGTATTCGCTCGTCGACTACAACCGCGCGGGCGTCCCGCTCGTCGAGATCGTCACGAAGCCGATCTTCGGCACCGAGCACCGTGCCCCGGAGGTCGCGAAGGCCTACGTCGCCGCGATCCGCGACATCGTGCGGTCGCTGGGGATCTCCGAGGCCCGGATGGAGCGCGGGAACCTCCGTTGCGATGCGAACGTCTCGCTCCGCCCGCGGGGGCAGGAGAAGCTCGGCACCCGTACCGAGACGAAGAACGTCAACTCGATGCGCTCGGTCGAACGCGCCGTTCGCTACGAGATCCAGCGTCAGGCGGAGATCCTCGCCGGCGGCGGAACGATCACGCAGGAGACGAGGCACTGGCACGAGGACACGGGCCGCACATCGCCGGGACGTCCGAAGTCGGATGCCGACGACTACCGCTACTTCCCTGAGCCCGACCTCCTTCCCGTCGAGCCGTCGGAGGAGCTGATCGAGGAGCTCCGTGCGGCGCTTCCCGAAGCGCCCTCGGTGTACCGCCGTCGGCTCAAGACCGACTGGGGCTTCACCGACCTGGAGTTCCAGGACGTCGCCAACGGCGGTCTGCTGGCCGAAGTCGAGGCGACGATCGCGGCGGGTGCGTCACCGGCATCCGCTCGCAAGTGGTGGACGGGTGAGATCACCCGCCTCGCGAACGCGCAGGGCGCCGAACCCGCTGCGCTCGTGACGCCTGAGTCGGTCGCGGAGCTGCAGAAGCTGGTCGATGCGGGAACCCTCACCGACAAGCTGGCCCGCCAGGTGCTCGAGGGCGTCATCGCGGGGGAGGGGACGCCGCAGGAGGTCGTCGACGCTCGCGGCCTCGCCGTCGTCTCGGATGACGGCGCCCTGATCGCCGCGATCGACGACGCCCTCGCGGCGCAGCCCGATGTGCTCGCGAAGATCCAGGACGGCAAGGTCCAAGCGGCGGGTGCCGTCATCGGCGCCGTCATGAAGGCCATGAAGGGCCAGGCGGACGCGGCTCGCGTGCGGGAGCTCATCCTGGAGCGCGCCGGCCAGTCCTGACATCTCGTCGCACGATGCCGCCGCACCGATCTTCCGCACGGGGACGGTGTCGGCGGCATCGTCGACAATAGGGGTATGGGACGCGGCGACGGCACGGGACGTATCGTCTCCGCCGACGGTGCGGACGACACGGGGACCCGCATCCTCCACGTCGACATGGACGCGTTCTACGCCGCCGTGGAGGTCCTCTACGACCCCTCGCTAGCGGGTAAGCCGCTGATCGTCGGGGGCATGGAGGGGCGAGGCGTCGTCTCCAGTGCGTCTTATGAAGCGCGGCGCTTCGGCGTGCGGTCGGCGATGTCGGTCGGGCGGGCGCTCCAGCTTTGTCCCCAGGCGATCGTGGTCGTCCCGCGGTTCGAGAGGTACTCGGAGCTGTCGAAGAAGGTCATGGCGATCTTCCGCGACATCACACCGCTCGTTGAGCCGCTGTCGATCGACGAGGCCTTCCTCGACGTGAGCGGCGCGCGACGACTGTGGGGGAGTCCGGGGGAGATCGCGCTCATGGTGCGACGCCGTGTGCTCGAGGAGACGGGACTCACGTGCAGTGTCGGCGTCGCCGCGACGAAGCATGTCGCGAAGATCGCCTCGACCGTGTCGAAGCCCGATGGCTTGCTCATCGTGAGTGAGCCGGATACGCAGGCCTTCCTCGCGGCACGGCCGGTCGGGGCACTCTGGGGAGTGGGTCCGAAGGCCGTCGAGGCTCTCGACGCGCGCGGCATCCGGATGGTGTCCGACGTCCTGAACACGCCACGTGGCGTGCTCGACAGGGCCTTGGGCCCGGCGATGGGCGCGCGTATCTGGCAGTTGGCCCGCGGGATCGACCCGCGCTCGGTGCAGACCGAGCACACCGAGAAGAGCGTCGGACACGAGGAGACGTTCCTCGAAGACGTGTCCGACACGGCCATGCTCCGGAGCGAGTTCCGTCGATTGGCCGACCGGGTCGCTTCTCGATTGCGCGCCGGCGGATGGGAAGCGCGGACCATCGCGATCAAGGTGCGCTTCGCTGATTTCACGACTCTCTCCCGCTCCGTGAGCGTTCCGGAACCCACCAACGTCGGTCAGCGGATCGGCGACGTCGCCCTGGAACTCTTCGAGAAGATCGACCTTGTCCAACCCGTCCGCCTGATCGGTGTGCGCGGCGAGAAGCTCACCGGCGACGGCATGGGGGGACTCGCCCTCTGGGACGACGACGCCGAATGGCGCCGCGTGGACGCAGCTCTCGACGATGCGCGGTCACGGTTCGGCCGCGGAGCCGTGACTCGCGCGAGCACGCTGGGACCGCGACGCGATGTCAACGCACTGCCCACGAATCCGCGGCCCGCTCGCGACTGATCAGATTCACGCAACCCCCTGTATTCACGGGGATCACCGGCTACCGTGAACGCATGGCCAACCTCCCCCTTGAACTCGGCAAGCAGTTCGCTTCCCTCGGCGTGACGACCGTCTACGGCGAACAGCAGGACGTCGACGGGATCCGCATCGTGCCCGTCGCCCTGACCTGGTCGGGCTTCGGCGCGGGTGAAGACACTTCCGGCGGTGCAGGCGGTGGTGGCGGCGGCGCTGCCATCCCTCTCGGCGCTTACATCCGGAAGGGCGATGACCTTCGCTTCGAGCCGAACCTGGTGTCGCTCGTCGCTGTCGGGATCCCATTCGTGTGGGTCGCGGGACGGGCGCTGAGCCGCGTCATCCGTGCTCTCAAGCGCTGAGCCGACGCTCGCCGCGGCGATGGCGGCGGGGGTCGATCAGGTGGCGGCTGCCGTTCGCCGGGTCACCCGCGTCCCGACGATCGTGCTGGTGGACGGGCGCTCGGGCGCCGGCAAGTCGACGTTCGCCGATCTTCTCGCCTCGCGGGTCGATGAGGCGACGGTTGTGCGGCTCGACGATGTGTATCCCGGGTGGGACGGCCTACGTGCCGGAGCCGACACCGTGCGTGCGAGGGTGCTCGCGCCACTGCGTCGCGGTGACCCCGGCAGGTGGCCGGAATGGGATTGGGATGCCGACCGGCTCTCGGGACGAGAACGTCGAGTCGATCCCGCGAGGATCGTGATCGCAGAGGGCGCCGGTGTCCTCACCCCGGCATCCGCTCGGTTGGCCGACGTGACGGTCTGGGTGGATGCACCACGGGAGGCCCGCCGCGCTCGCGCGCTCGAACGCGACGGCGAGACGTACCGGCCCCACTGGGATCGCTGGGAGCGGCAGGAGGACGTGCACGTTCGCGACCATCGACCCGCAGAGATCGCAGGCGTCGTCGTCACCCTTCCCTGAGCGGCGCACGCCTCAGGCGTCGAGCGCCCGCACGAGTATCTCGAGGCGATATCCGATCCACTCGTAGACACCGAAGCGGGCGTCGTCCTCGGCGTCCTGATCCTGCTCGGTGATCCCGAGACGCTCGGCCAGCACGAGACGGAGGGCCGCGAGAGTCCGAAGCCAGGCGCCGGCGAGCTCCGGGGTCAACTCGACGACGAGGATGTCCTCGGCGGATGCGCGGTCGAGTTCCGCGAGGTCCAGTTCCATACCGTCGCGGTACAACGACGCGCGAACACCCGCGGCATCGGCCGCCCGACGAGACAGCAGGTCGTCCTGCGTGAGCCGGCGGAACTCCGTCGTCGCGTCGTCGTCATCGGGATACGCGTCGGGGACGAGGCGCCGCACCGCGGGATCCGACTCGTCGCGCTCGGCGATGACCTCTTCGAACTGACCGACGAGATCGGAGAGGTGAGCGGCTTCCAGGAGTGAGAGCTCCATCGTGATGCTGGGGCGCGTCATCCGCCGGCCTCGCGAACGGTGGCCCACAAGCCGTAGTCGTGCATCGCCTGCGTGTGGAGTTCCATCTGCTCGCGCGAGCCCTCAGCCACGACGGCGTGCCCGTCGTGGTGAACGGCGAGCATCAGGCGATGCGCCTTCTCGCGAGAGAACCCGAAGTACTCCCGGAAGACATGCTCGACGTAGCTCATGAGGTTGACCGGATCGTTCCAGACGACCGTCTGCCACGGACCGGACGTGGATGCCTGGAGGTCGATCTGCTCGTCGATCTCGGGGAGCGCGGTGCTCATCACGCCCACCCCAGCTCGTGCAGGCGCGCGTCGTCGATTCCGTAGAAGTGGGCGATCTCGTGGACGAGGGTGGTGTGTACCTCGTCGCGCAGCTCATCGAGGTCATCGCACGCGTGGAGGTGGGGTTCGCGGTAGACCATGATCCGGTCGGGGAGGTCGCCCATCCCGTACCGGTCTCGTTCCGTCAGGGCGAGTCCGTCGTACAGCCCGAGCAGATCGAGAGAACCATCCTCGGGGCGGTCCTCCACGACGAACACGACATTGTCGAGCCCTGACACCATTTCAGGCGGAAGAGCATCGAGTTCGGCGGCCACCAGATCCTCGAACGCCTCGGCATCCATATCGATCATGACCACGCCTCACGCGGAGAAGATATGGGGTGAGTAACGGGACTTGAACCCGCGACCCCCTGGACCACAACCAGGTGCTCTACCAACTGAGCTATACCCACCATGCGCCCGTCTCCGGGCAACCCCACAAGTGTATTACAGTCCGGAGGCGAACGACGACACGGCGGATGCCGCGGCGGTCCGCGCGTCGTCGGTGGAAGGCCCGGGAGCTTCGACGAAGACGGTCTCGCGGTAGTACGCGAGCTCGCGGACGCTCTCACGGATGTCGGCAAGCGCCCGGTGTCCGCCGTCCTTGGCGGGCGCGTTGAAGTACGCGCGGGGATACCAGCGGCGGGCGAGTTCCTTCACGCTGGAGACATCGACATTGCGGTAGTGGAGCCAGCGGTCGACGCGCGGCATGTACCGGGCCAGGAACATCCGGTCGGTGCCGATCGTGTTGCCCGCGAGGGGGGCTTTGCCTTCGGGCACGAAGCGCTGGATGTACTCGAGCACCTGGAACTCCGCATCCGCGAGGCTCACGCCGTTCGGAATCTCGTCGAGGAGCCCCGAGCTCTCGTGCATCTTCGTGACGAAGTCGTTCATGTGATCGAGAGCCGACGCGTCGGGCTTGATCACGATCTGGAAGCCGGGGTCGAGGACGTTGAGCTCGAAGTCGGTGATGACGACAGCGACTTCGACGAGCTCGTCGACCGACAGGTCGAGCCCCGTCATCTCGCAGTCGATCCAGACGAGGCGGTCGTTCTCAGCGGCTGACACGTGGTCTCCTCCCACAGGAGTCGCCGCGGTCACGACGACTCGGAGCCCCTCCAGAGGGATTCGAACCCCCGACCTGGCGGGTAGAAACCGCTCGCTCTATCCACTGAGCTATGGAGGGAAGGATGCTCGATCCCAGGCTACCGGTCAGACCGCGATGCTCGCCCTGCGGACGCGCTGCGCGCGCAGCCGCGCCGACAGATCGAGGGCCAGGTGGACTCCGGGACCGATGAGGACTGCGAAGAGGACCGTGCCGAGCCCCACCGTTCCGCCGAGGAGCCAGCCGGTGGCGAGCACGCTGCCTTCGACTGCGAACCGGCACACCCAGATGGGCCAGCCGAATCGGGCGTGCAGGCCCGTCATGAGTCCGTCGCGGGGCCCGGGGCCGAGGTCCGCACCGAGGTAGATGGCGGATGCCGCCGCGATCAGCGCGATCCCGAAGACGAAGACCACGACTCCCCAGAGGTAGTTCTCGACCGGCGGGATGACCGCGAGCGCGCCTTGCATGACCGTTCCGACGAGCAGGATGTTCGCGATCGTCCCGACGCCCGGACGCTGTCGCAACGGGATCCAGACGAGGAGCACCAGTGCCCCGGTGATCACGACGATCCACCCGATCCCGATACCGGTCTGGAGCGACAGGCCTTCGGCCAGCACGGTCCATGGGTCCAGCCCGATGCCCGCTTGGACGAGGACGGCACACCCGATGCCGTACAGGGCGAGGCCGATGACGAGGCGGATCAGGCGGAGAAGCATGTTCCCATTTCACCGTACGATTGGCCTACTGCATGCAGTCCAATCCCGGAAAGGTGGACCATGGACTCTCGAATCGGCGCCCGGAGCCTTGCCGCTGCGCTCGGCGGATGGCGAACGCGGACTCCCACGTACGAGGCTTTGGCCGACGGCATCCGTCTCCTGTGTCTCGACAACCGGGTCGCCGCCCACACCGCGCTCCCCGCCGAGCGCGAGCTTGCGGTGACCCTCGGTCTCAGTCGCGCCACCGTCGCCGCGGCATACCGCTCGCTGCGCGAGAGCGGGCACATCGAGAGCACCCGAGGGTCGGGAAGCATCACGCTCCCGCAGGTCCGGCGGGGTGCGGGCCGCGTCTTCAACGACGGCGGCGGCATCGATCTCCAGCAGGCGAGCCCCGCGGCCTGGCCCGGCCTGGCCGGGATCATCGCGGACGTGGGGGCGGATGCGGCATCCCTTGTCGGTCGGCCGGGGTACGACATCGTCGGCAGCAGCGAACTGCGTATCGCGATCGCCGACCGGTACACCGCTCGGGGGATCCCGACCGCCCCGGACGAGATCCTCGTCACCAATGGCGGACAGCACGCCATCCACCTCGTGACGGCGGCGCTCCTCGGCCCGGGAACGACTGCTCTCCTCGAGACGCCCACGTACCCGCACGCAACGGACGCGATCAAGGAGACGGGAGCCCGGGTGACGGGCACTCCCGTCACGGTCGACCATGGCTGGGACCTGGACCGGGCGGTGCAGACGTTCCGTCGTGCCCGTCCGACGCTGGCGTACGTGATGCCGTCGTTCCAGAACCCCACGGGCCGCTCCATGACAGCGCTCGACGCCGCCACCTTCCGGGCCGCCGCGGATGCGGTCGGGGCGACCCTCGTCATCGACGAGACGACCTCGGAACTGTCGATCGACGGTCGTCAGCCGGAGGAACTCGACTTCGGACCGCAAGCCGTCCGCATCGGCTCTCTCGGCAAAACCGTCTGGGGTGGGCTCCGCGTCGGCTGGGTGCGCGCCGACCGCGTTCTCATCAGGCGCCTGGTCGCGTCCCGACCGCGGCGCGACCTCGGAACGGCGGAGTTCGAGCAGGCCGTCGCCACCCGCCTGCTGCGCATGATGCCCGAGATCCTCCCGCAACGGGCCGAGCTGCTCGGCCAGGGGAGGGATGCCGCAGTCGCTGCGCTCCGGCAGTCCTTCCCCGCGTGGACGGTTCCCGTCCCTCTCGGCGGGGTGTCGTTGTGGGTCGGTCTGGACGCGCCGCTGAGCGGTTCGCTCGTCCTGGCCGCGCGACGCGAGGGGGTTCTGCTGTCCGCCGGCCCGCGATTCTCGGTGGACGGCGGGTACGAGGCGCATCTGCGGGTGCCATTCACCGCGCCCCCCGAGCAGATCCGGGACGCCGTCGCGGTGTTGTCCCGGCTGTGGCCCGAGGTGAGCGGGCGCCCCGCGGCGCCTGCCGTCGACGAAAGCGAAGCGGTCGCCGCGATCGTGTGAGCGAGGATCACCGCGAATCGTGGAGCGCGGCGACCGCGTCCTCGAGGCGCCAGAACTCGCCGACCTCCACGAACGCTCCCGCAGATGCGCGGAAACGTCGCGCCCGATAGCGAGATGCCGCCTCGTCTCCCGTGCGGGCGACATGACCGATGACGCGCCCAGCGGCATCCACCACCCGCCAGAGCCGGTCGGAGACAGGCGCCAGGCGGTAGCGGCGCAGCCGGGCATCAGCGGTCGGAGCGATGATGGTCAAGGTGCCTCCTCTGCGTCGATTCGCACGGTACGCTCGGCCACCGACACGCCCGCGTGCCCGACGGAACATCGACGCCGCCGCGAGCGTTGTCCCCCCTGACGATCCACAGTGAAAGGAAGGTCGCTCATGCAGACCTATGTGCTTGCCGGAGGCTGTTTCTGGTGTCTCGACGCCGCCTACCGGGCTCTCGAGGGAGTCGTCTCGGTCGAGTCGGGCTACATCGGCGGTTCCGCTTCGTCTCCCACCTACGAGCAGGTGTGCACGGGGACGACGGGGCATGCGGAGGCCGTCAAGGTGACATTCGACGAAGAGGTCATCCCCTCCGACGTCATCCTCGACGCGTTCTTCACGATGCACGACCCCCGCCAGCTCAACCGACAGGGCAACGACGTCGGCACGCAGTACCGGTCGGCGATGTTCCCCGCCGACGACGCGCAGCGCGAGACGTTCGAGCAGGCCGCGGAGCGCGCCGCCGAGTGGTGGGGTGGTGGACTGGTCACGACGATGGAACCGCTCAGCGAGTGGTACCCCGCCGAGGACTACCACCAGGACTTCTTCACGAAGAACCCCGGTCAGGGCTACTGCCTCGCCGTCGCCGTTCCGAAGGTGAACAAGGTCCGCGCGCGGTTCGGCGAGTACGCCCGCCGCTGAGCCTTCTCCCCACACGCCCTGGTTGCCGACCGTATCCACCGGTCGGCAACCGGGGCGTTGTCGCGTCCGCGTGCGACGGAATCCTGAAGGGGCTCCGACGCCCGCCGGGCACGCGGGCGTCGGAGCATCGACCGGGCACACCCGTGCCCTCGACGCCTGGAGGAATAGCAATGAAGGATCACATCACGATCGTCGGCAACGTCGGCGCGGACCCCGAGTTCCGCCGACTGCCCGACGGTACGCCCGTCGTATCGCTGCGCGTCGCCAGTACCGACCGCCGCTACGACGCCAAGTCCGGCGCTTGGGTGGACGGCCTGACGAGTTGGTATCGGGTGTCGGTGTTCCGCACTCTCGGAGAGCACGTCGCCGCATCCGTTCGCAAGGGACAACGCGTCGTCGTGCACGGCGCGCTGGCCATCAAACGATGGGAAGCGGGGGAGAAGTCGGGAACGGATGCCGAGATCGACGCGTTCGCCGTGGGCCACGACCTCGCCTTCGGGACGACGGTCTTCACCGGCACGGCCCGCACCAAGGAAGAAGCGTCGGGCGGCGCCACGGATGCCGAGTGGGCAGCGCCGGGGTTGGATGAGGCGACCCCCAGCGAACCGCAGTGGCAGGCCGAGCCGGTCGCCACGCCGTTCTGAGGAACCCAGCCGGCTCGGAGGTCGCACCCCCTAGACTCTGGCGCGTGCGCAGACACCAGCCCTCTCGGGGATCCCGCCTGCTCCTCATCGCGCTTGCGCCCCTCGTGGCGGTGTCACTCGCAGCCTGCACGCCGGAGCCGAATCCGGCGCCCTCCGAGCCCGCACCCTCGTCCTCGGCACCTCGTCCTTCGTCGACTCCGACGGCGACTCCTGCGGCAGATACGGCCGCCGCGCGCCTCCCGGAGTTCACCCGGGTGATGGACGCGGTGTGGAAGGACTCAGCCTCCGTCAAGGGTCGCGACTACATCGACGCTCTCGTGGCTGCGGGGTTCGAGAAAGACGCGATGCAGGTCACAAAGGACAAGACCTCGGTCGACGACCCGGCTGACAGCATCCAGTTCTCCGTCCGCATCGGGACCGAATGCCTCGTCGGACAGGTCGGCCCGTCCGTCCCGGCCCCGACGGCGCTCGTCATGCCGGGGCTCGCCGAAGGGGAATGCCTCGTGGGCCAGACGCGTCCGATCAACTGGTGACCGCTCGTCGGTCCCTCGGTGAGGGGCCGCACACGTAGACTTGGGCCGTTATGGCCGAATACATCTACTCCATGGTCCGTGCCCGCAAGGCGGTCGGCGAAAAGCTCATCCTCGACGACGTCACGATGGCGTTCCTGCCGGGCGCCAAGATCGGCATGGTCGGTCCGAACGGCGCCGGTAAGTCCACGATCCTCAAGATCATGGCTGGCCTCGACACGCCGTCGAACGGTGAAGCGAAGCTGTCGCCCGGGTTCTCGGTCGGCATCCTCATGCAGGAGCCCGAGCTCGACGAGACCAAGACCGTCCTCGAGAACATCCAGGACGGCGTGGCCATCAAGCCCAAGCTCGACCGGTTCAACGAGATCTCCGCCCTGATGGCAGACCCGGACGCGGACTTCGACGCGCTCCTGGCCGAGATGGGCACGCTGCAGGAGGAGATCGACGCCGCCGACGGCTGGGACCTCGACTCTCAGCTCTCGCAGGCCATGGATGCTCTCCGTACCCCGCCGGCGGACGCCGCAATCGCCCCGCTCTCCGGTGGTGAGAAGCGTCGCGTCGCCCTCGCCAAGCTCCTGCTCCAGAAGCCCGACCTTCTCCTGCTCGACGAGCCCACGAACCACCTAGACGCCGAGAGTGTCCTGTGGCTCGAGCAGCACCTGCAGGCCTACAAGGGCGCCGTCATCGCCATCACCCACGACCGGTACTTCCTCGACAACGTCGCGGAGTGGATCGCCGAGGTCGACCGCGGTCGCCTGATCGGGTACGAGGGCAACTACTCGACGTACCTCGAGAAGAAGGGCGAGCGCCTGGAGGTCCAGGGCAAGAAGGACGCCAAGCTCGCCAAGCGACTCAAGGAAGAACTCGAGTGGGTGCGCTCGAGCGCCAAGGGACGCCAGACCAAGTCGAAGGCCCGTCTCGCCCGCTACGAGGAAATGGCCTCCGAGGCCGAGCGGACCCGCAAGCTCGATTTCGAGGAGATCTCGATTCCGCCGGGGCCGCGTCTCGGAAGCGTCGTGATCGAGGCGAAGAAGCTCCAGAAGGGCTTCGACGGGCGCTCCCTGATCGACGGGCTCAGCTTCAGCCTGCCGCCGAACGGCATCGTCGGCGTCATCGGCCCGAACGGTGTCGGAAAGACGACGCTCTTCAAGTCGATCGTGGGACTCGAGCCCCTCGACGGCGGCGACCTGAAGATCGGCGAGACCGTCAAGATCAGCTACGTCGACCAGTCACGCTCCAATATCGACCCGAACAAGACGCTGTGGGAGGTCGTCTCCGACGGCCTGGACATCATCACGGTCGGCAAGACCGAGATCCCGTCGCGCGCGTACGTGTCGAAGTTCGGCTTCAAGGGCCCCGACCAGCAGAAGAAGGCCGGGGTTCTCTCCGGTGGTGAGCGCAATCGCCTGAACCTCGCGCTCACCCTGAAAGAGGGCGGCAACCTCCTCCTCCTCGACGAGCCCACGAACGACCTCGATGTCGAGACGCTGAGCTCGCTCGAGAACGCGCTCCTCGAGTTCCCCGGTTGCGCCGTGGTCATCACGCACGACCGGTGGTTCCTCGACCGCATCGCGACGCACATCCTGGCCTACGAGGGGACGGCCGAGAAGCCCGACCAGTGGTACTGGTTCGAGGGCAACTTCGAGGCGTACGAGTCGAACAAGGTCGAACGCCTCGGCGCCGACGCCGCGAACCCCGCGAAGTCGACGTACCGCAAGCTGACGCGTGACTGACGCCCGCATCCGCGTTCCCATCCACCTCCGGTGGGGGGATCTCGACGCGTACAACCACGTGAACAACGCGGCGATGCTCAAGCTCCTCGAGGAGGCGCGCGTGCGCGCCTTCTGGGTGCCCGGCGCTGGGGAGCGGGTCGTCCCCACCGCCGTGATCGACGCGAGCCACGGTGCCGCGCACCTGACGCTCATCGCGCGGCAGGAGATCGAGTACCTCGCCCCGGTGCCCTACCAGCGCGATCCCATCGACGTGCAGATGTGGTTCGGGAAGATCGGTGGATCGAGCGCCGAGGTGAACTACGAGGTCTTCACGCCCGAAGGCCAGGCGCCGCAGACGCTGTACGCGCGGGCATCCACCGTCATCGTTCAGGTGGATGCCGTGACCGGGCGACCCGTGCGCCTGTCGCCCGAGACCCGGGCAGCGTGGGAGCCGTTCGTCGGCGAGCCGCTGCCGCCGCTCGGGCGGCGCTGACCGCTCAGTTCTGGTCGGGGACTCTGACCATGATCTCCTGCGCGACGGACGCAACGAGTTCGCCGTCACGCGAGAAGATCCGACCCGTGGCGAGTCCGCGGCCGCCCTGCGCGCTGGGGGACTGCTGCACGTAGAGCAGCCACTCGTCGACGCGGGCCGGACGGTGCCACCACATCGCGTGATCGAGGCTCGCAACCTTCAGACCGGGCGTCGACCACGACGCTCCGTGCGCGCGCAGCACCGACTCCTGAATCGTCAGGTCGCTCATGTACGCGAGTGCGGCGCGGTGCAGCCGCGGGTCGTCGGGTACTGCGCCGCGCGTCCGCACCCACACGGACTGGTGCGCAACATGCTCGGCACCCACCGTCGCGTAGATCGGCTCTTCGACGTGGCGGACCTCGACGGGGCTCTGATCGAAATGACGTTTGCTCATCGGGTGGAGACCGGCGAGGACGGAGTCGTCGGACAGGTCGTCGGGTCCGGGGATGCCCTCGGGCATCTCGTCCTGGTGCTCCAGCCCTGTCGCATCGATCTCGAACGAGGCGATCATCGAGAAGATCGGCACGCCCTCTTGGAAGGCCTGGGTCCGCCGGGTCGAGAACGACCGGCCGTCGTGGATGCGGTCGACCGAGAACGTCATGCCCCGCGTCGAGTCGCCGGGGCGCAGGAAGTAGCCGTGCATGGAGTGAGCGGCCCGCCCGTCGTCCACGGTGCGCTCTGCCGCGATCACTGCCTGGGCGAGCACCTGTCCACCGAACACGCGCCCCAGCGGCATCGCCTGCGACACTCCGGTGAAGATGTCCTCCGTGGTGCGGGCGTCGCTGGAGGCGAGGTCCATCACCGCCAGCAATCCGTCGACGTGGCCTGATTCGCGCACAGCGTTCCCTTCTCGGGCATCCCATGCGATCCCGGTGGGCGCCCGGTTGGTAGTTTAGGTCGGATGGCCCCGCAGCTCGTTTTCCCCGACTCCCGCTCGGCGGCAGACCTCCTCACCTTCGCGGGTCGTGCCGCCCGACTCGGCGATCCGGCCGTGCGTCTGCGCGCGAGTGCAGGGACACTCGCGGTCTCGGCGGCGCCCCTGTCGCCGCGTGGGTTCGGCGACGACACCCCGACGGTCCTCGGCATGCGTTTCCTTCGGATCGATCCCGAACTCGAGTGCGACCTCGTGGTGGATGCCGGAGCTCTCCGCGCCGGTGACGACCCGGCGCGCGTGGCCCTTCCCGACAGCGGGGTGTCCGCGGCCTGGGCAGGGATCTCGCCGCCCCGTGCGGGATGGATCCCGGGAGACCCCGTGGACGTGGATGATCTCGTCGTCGCGGTCCGCCGTGGTGTGGATGCCGTTGCCACGGCCCTCCCCGCCTCGCCCGGTGAGGACATCGTCCGCTCCGTCCGCGCCGCGGTGTGGGGAGCGCCGGATCCGAGCCTCGGCGGACTCATCGCCGGCGTGGCTTTCGCCGCGGACGCGCTGGGGTTCCTCGGGGCTGAGGGGACGGGTGCGGCATCCGTTCTTCGTACGGGTACCTGGACCCGGGTGAGCGTGCCACGCGGACACGTCCTCGTTCGGGCCGGCAACCCGGCCGGGCTCACCACGGTGCGCTCGACCGGTTCTCGCTGACCCGTCCCGGGGGAGTCAGGCCTCGGGGTGGAGAGGGAGCGCCGCGCCGCCATGGGGCTTCGCGACGGGACCGATCCCCGTCGGCTCGAACGTGTTGACCATCGCGTGCGCCGCCCGCTGGAGGTAGTCCCAGAGGGTCGCCTCATGCAGAGGCGACAGCTCCGCCTCATCCACCGCGATGCGCATGGCGCGCAACCATCGGTCGCGTGCGTCCGGATTCACGTGGAAGGGCATATGGCGCATCCGCAACCTCGGGTGCCCCCGCGTCTCGCCGTATGTCGTCGGACCGCCCCAGTACTGCTCGAGGAAGAGCAAGAGACGCTCCGCCGCCGGGCCGAGGTCTTCCTCCGGGTACATGGCGCGCAGGACGTCGTCGGATGCGACTTCGCGGTAAAAGACGTCGACGATGCGGCGGAAGACCTCGTGGCCGCCGACCTCGTCGAAGAACGTGGACTGGTCGCTCACGGTGCTGCGGTCCCTTCGGGCGGCTCGCCATCGGTGCGACCGCGCTTCTTCGGACGCCACGCGAGTCGCGGCGGGGTGGGTGGTGTCACCTGCTGCGGCTTGGTCTTGGGCGGGTTCGCGCCACGGACGCTCTGGGCGGCGTCGGCGCCGGTGAGGAGGGTGGAAGCGAGCTGGGGGAGCGGAACGCCGAGCTCGTCCAGCGCAGTCTTGAGCCGCTTGCGAAGCGCGCGGGAGACGTCGTCCTTGGCGTTCGGACGGGTCTTGACGACGAGACGGGTGATCACGGTGTCTCCGCCGATCGACTCGAGGCCCCAGACCTCGGGCTTGTCGAGGATGCGGGTGCGCCACTTCGGCTCGCGCACGAGGTCCTTCGCGGCGGTGAGCATGGCGTCTTCGACCGCGTCGATGTCCGCATCGAGAGGGACACCGACGTCGATCACGACACGCGACCATCCCTGCGACATGTTGCCGATCCGAAGGATCTCGCCGTTACGGACGAACCAGAGAGTCCCGTTGACGTCGCGGACGTGCGTCACCCGGACGCTCACGTATTCGACGATGCCGGTGGCGAGCCCCACGTCGACGACGTCGCCGATGCCGATCTGGTCCTCCGCGACGATGAAGATCCCGTTGAGGACGTCCTTGACGATGTTCTGAGCGCCGAAGCCCAGCCCCGCGCCGATCGCGGCGGAGAGCAGCGTGAACGAGGCGAGCACGCCGGGGTTCAGGATGTAGACGATCGTGAGGATCGCGATGATGACGATCGCCACGTTGACGATGTTGGTGAGGATCGACCCGAGCGTCCGGGTACGCTGCACGATCCGCACCTGCGCCAGCGGCGACATGTCGATCGCCCGGGTGTCCTCGGCGGCCGCGCGCGACTTCGCCCCGAGGACGATGTGATCGACCACGCGGCCGATGAGGCGGCGCATGATCCAGGAGAGCAGGAGTGCGGACGCGATGGTCACCGCGACCCACAGGAGGTTCCAGCCGGCCGTCACCAGGAATGCGAGGAAGTCGTCGCGGACGGATTCCCAGCCGACGGCTGACGGTTGCGGGGATGCGGCGAGAACGGGCGAGATCATCGCTCCGATCCTACCGGCGCGCCCCGTCGCCCGTCTGAGCGGCGACGCCCGCATCGGTCAGCGGGCTTGCGAGGCCGTGGGCGATGAGGACGGCGTGCACCCGGTCGCGGGCGGGCAGTTTGGCGAGGATGCGACCGACATGGGTCTTGACCGTCGATTCGCCGAGGAACAACTCATCCGCGATCTCGGTGTTGGTGAGGCCGCGCGCCATCGCCTCAAGCACATCCTGCTCGCGTGCCGTCAGGACGTTCTGTTCGTGCGCTGTGCGTTCGTCGGCGGGCGCGGGTGAGTCGGGGGAGTCCGACGTGGTCACGAGCTCGATCATCCGCCGCACGATTCGCGGGGCGAGCGTCGCCTCGCCGGCGGCGACGGCCCGGACGGCTGCAACGAGCTCGTCGCGACCGGCATCCTTCAGGAGGAACCCGCCGGCGCCGGCGCGCAGCGCTCCGAACGCGTACTCGTCGAGGTCGAAGGTCGTGAGGACGAGCACGCGCATCTCAGGGTGGCTGTCGATGATCCGTCGCGTCGCCTCGATCCCGTCGACCCCCGGCATCCGGACGTCCATGAGGATCACGTCGGGGCGCAGTGTGTCAGTCGCCGAGATCGCCTCGGCGCCGTCGCTGCATTCGCCGACCACGTCGATCCCATCGGCCGACTCGAGGACCATGCGGAAACCGAGCCGGATCAGCGACTGGTCGTCGACGATCAGCACCCGGATGGGGGCGGGGGATGCGGAAAAGCTCACGCGTGTTGCTCCTGTCTCGGGATGTGGGCGGTGACCGACCAGCCGTGCGGGTGTCGCGGTCCCGCCGACACGGTTCCTCCCGTGAGCTCGACGCGCTCTCGAAGGCCCCGCAATCCGAAGCCGGGGGAGTCCTGCGGAGCCGTCACGGGGAAGCCGTCGTCGCTGACAGCCACGGACACGCCCTTCGACTCGTGCCGGATCACCACGTCGATGCGCGTGGCTCCCGACGCGTGGCGGAGGATGTTGGTCACGCTCTCCTGCACGATGCGCGACACCGCGAGCTGGGTCCGGGAGTCGAGACCGGCGGGATCGCCCGACACGACGAGCCGGGTGTCGAACCCTGCCGCACGGGCCGAGGCGACGGTCTCAGCGGTGGTGTCGCGAGCCAGCGGGGCAAGCGGCGCCTCTGCGGGATCGCGAAGGATGCCGAGGGTCGCCCGCATGTCTCGCAGCGCCTCGCGCCCGGTGGCGGCGATCGCCTCGACCCCCGGGCGGGAGTGTTCGGCGTCGCGCGAGGCGGCGACCCCCTCGGCGAGGGCGACCATGACGGTCAGCGAGTGAGCGACGATGTCGTGGAGCTCTCGGGCGATCCGCTCCCGCTCGGCGGCCGATGCGAGCTTCGCCTGCTGATCGCGTTCGACGACGAGGCGTCGGGAGTGATCGATGAGCGCGGCGACGTATCGTGCCCGGGAGCCGACGTTGGTGCCGATGAGCCCGCCGATCACCGCATTGAGCGCTTCGTTGACGATCGATCCCCAGAGGACTGTTGTGGAGATCGCCCCCGCGGACGCGAGACCGATCCCGGTGCCGACGAGGACGACGGTCCCGATTGCGACGCCGATGAGGGTGGCGCGCGTGCTGACGTAGACGGCGACCGAGTAGGTGGCCACGAGGACGAGCGGTCCGGTGATCGGGTCCGGCGTGAAGAGGTACGCGAGGGCCACGAGGTACGCAGCCCCGAGAACGAGGATCGGATGCCGACGGCGCAACAGGAGGGACAGGCAGCCGAGAACGACCATGACGCCGAGGAACGGCAGCACCCGCACCCAGTCCGACGATCTGGTTCCGACTCCCTCGGGCAGCACCGGCGTGGCGATCACGGGCACGGCCGAGACCAGCAGGCAGACGACGCACACGAGGATGTCAGCGAAGAGGGGATGCCGCGCCCAGTATCGACGCAGCACTCCGGGCGGACGCGGAAGCCGCAGCTCTCCCTCCGAGAAGGGAGAGCTGCGGCTTCGGTTCGTCACGCCATGACCTTACGCGTCACGTACGCGGAGGACCGCCCATCCACCGAGGAGGGTTGCCGCCGGCCAGGCGAGAAGAACGATGACGTTCCGCACGGTCTCATTGGTGGGATCGGTCGTCAAACCTGCTGCAGCCGACGAAGGCAGGTAGTTGTACAGGTCGATGAGCCACCGCCACGACTCGCCGCCGAAGGCGAAGAGATTCATGACGATGGGGAGGACGAAGAGGATGCCGACGGTGGCCGCGATGGCTCCGGCACCGTTGCGGATCAGGAACCCCCATCCCAGCCCCAAGAGGGCGAACGTCGCCATCGAGATCATCGCCCAGGCCAGGGGGATCCAGGTCAGTTCGGCGTCATCCCAGGTGAACCCGTTGCTCCCGAAGATCGGCGTCACGACGAGAATCGAGATGAGCGAGGTCACCAGGGTGGTGACGATGAGGGTGGCCGAGACGATCAGCGCCTTTGCAAGGAGCACGGCACCGCGGCGAGGTTCAGCGGTCAGGGTGGAGCGGATCATCCCCGTCGAGTACTCACCGGTGATCGCCATTGCCCCGAGGATGCCTGCGACCAGCATCGTGAACTGCAGCGGTGAGACGACGGCGTTCATCGGGTTCACTGACATCTGAGCGCGGATTTCCTCGGGGAGGCTGGTGGTCACCGCGGCAACGAGCAGAGAGATCCCGGTGGCGAGCGCCACGGTCACCCCCAGCGACCACCAGGTGGAGCGCAGGGTGAACAGCTTGAGGGCCTCGCTGCGTACCAGACGCACGAAGTTCAGTCGGTACGGCGAAGCGGCCGTCGGTGCGGACATCCCCGCCGCGCGAGTGTCGATCGTCGTGGTCATGATGCGGCTCCCTGCGTGCGGTACTCGACGGAACCCTCGGTGAGGGCGAGGTAGGCGTCCTCGAGCGATCCGCTTCGCGGCGTCAGCTCGTGGAGCGGGATCTGGTGCTGGGCGGCGATCTCGCCGACCGCGGCAGCCGTCGTGCCGGTGATGTCGAGCAGACCCGCCTCGGCGGAGGTCACGGTGACATCAGGACCGGTGACGAGCTGCGCGAGTTCGCCCGTCCGCGGCGAGCGGACGGTGACGGCACTGCGTGTCCACGCCGAGACCAGATCAGCGATGCTCGCGTCGGCGAGAACCCGTCCGCGGCCGAGGACGATGACGTGGTCGGCCGTCAACGCCATCTCGCTCATGAGGTGGCTCGACAGGAGGACCGTGCGACCCGATGCGGCCTGAGCGCGCACGAACTGGCGCACCCAGCGGACTCCCTCGGGGTCGAGGCCGTTGACGGGCTCGTCCAGGATCAGGGTGCGGGGATCACCGAGGAGGGCCGCCGCGATGCCGAGTCGCTGACCCATGCCGAGCGAGAACTTGCCGGCGCGGCGCTTCGCCACGCTCTGAAGCCCCGTGATCTCGATGACCTCGTCGACCCGTGACCGCGGGATACCGTGCGTCGCCGCCATTGCGCGCAGGTGGTTCTGTGCGCTCCGGCCGGTGTGGACCGCCTTCGCGTCGAGCAGGATGCCCACCTCTGTCAACGGCGAACGCAGTGACCGGTAGTCGCGTCCGTCGAGGGTGACGCGGCCTGCTGTCGGGGAGTCGAGGCCCACGATCATCCGCATCGTGGTGGACTTCCCAGCGCCGTTCGGGCCGAGGAATCCCGTCACCTTCCCGGGCTGAACCGTGAAGCTCACGCCATCGACGGCTGTCTTGTCTCCGTACCTCTTCGTGAGGCCTTCTGCAACGATCATGAAAGTCACGCTACGGAGAGAGGCGTGCTTTCCGCGTCCCCCGCAAGCATGAGATCGGGGCGGGTGTGTCGTCCCGTAGGAGGACACACCCGCCCCGATTCGGACTCGGCTCAGTCCTGGCGGTCGCGCTCCTGCACGGACAGCGCCCGCTCGACGCCGGCGAGATTCTCGTTCACGAGGCGGCGGAGCGCCGCGGGGGCGTCACGGTGATCGGCCAGCCACCCGCGCGTCGCATCGCGGAGAGCCGTGTTGGCGAGCGGCGCCGGGTAGAGACCCACGATGAGGTACTGCGCGATCTGGTACGTCCGCGACTCCCAGACCGGCAGGAGCATGTCGAAGTACGCGCCGACGAACTCGCCGAGCGCGTCCGTCCCCGCCGGGTGCACGAAGCCGGCGGCGGCCGAGCGCACGACGGTGTTCGGCAGATCGTCGTTGTCGATGAGCGAGGCCCACGCCACGCGCTTCGCGTCGACGGTCGGCAGAGCAGCGCGAGCCTGCGCGGCGAACTCGCCACCCTTCGCCGTGTTGTCCGCGGCCTGCGCCTCGTCGATCTGCTCTGCCGAAACGACGCCGCCGGCGGCGAGCGAGACGAGCAGCGACCACAACAGGTCCGCATCGATGTCCAGCCCCGGCAGGGCCAGGTCTCCCGAACGCAGCTGAGCGACACGCTCCCACTGGCCCGGCGTGGCCGCGGCCGACGCGAAGGCGGTCACGAACTGCAGCTGGCTGTCGCTTCCCGCTTCGGCGTTCTGCGCGAGGTCCCAGAGACCGTCGGCGACGCGCTGGCGCGCGGCATCCCGCTTCTCGGGGGACACGTAGGAGTTCGCCGCGAGCTGCAACTGGCCGAGCGTCGTCCGGACGGTCGTCGATTCGGTCTCGGTGCCGATGTTCTTCAGGACCAGGTCGATGTACTCGGATGCCGAGGCCTCCGCGTCACGCGTCTGATCCCACGCGGCGCCCCAGACGAGCGAACGCGCGAGCGGGTCGCTGATCTTGCTCAGGTGGTCGGTCGCCGTGCGGAGCGAACGCTCGTCCAGACGGATCTTCGCGTAGGCGAGGTCCTCGTCGTTCAACAGCACGAGATCCGGCTGGGCGAGTCCGACGAGCTCGGGGGCCTCGGTCAGGTCCCCGTCGACATCGAGCTCGACGTGGTGGGTCCGGACGAGCGCGTCGCCCTGCAGGGAGTAGAAGCCCACGCCCAGGCGGTGCGGACGGATCGTCGGGTAGTCGGCAGGCGCCGTCTGCACGATCGCGAACCGGGTGATGGTGCCGTCACCGTCGACGCGGATCTCGGGAGCGAGCGTGTTCACGCCGGCCGTCTGGAGCCACTTCTTCGACCAGGTCGTGAGCTCGCGGCCGCTCGTTGCCTCGAGCTCGACGAGCAGGTCGCTGAGCTCGGTGTTGCCCCACGCGTTCTTCTGGAAGTAGGCGGAGACTCCGGCGAAGAACGCCTCGATGCCCACCCACGCGGCCAGCTGCTTGAGGACGGATCCGCCTTTGGCGTACGTGATGCCGTCGAAGTTGACCTGCACGTCTTCGAGGTCGTTGATCTCGGCGAAGACGGGGTGGGTCGACGGGAGCTGGTCCTGTCGGTAGGCCCAGGTCTTCTCCATCGCGTTGAAGGTCGTCCACGCTTCGGTCCACTCCGTGGCCTCAGCGGTGGCGATCGTCGACGCCCACTCAGCGAAGGATTCGTTCAGCCAGAGATCGTTCCACCACTTCATGGTGACGAGGTCGCCGAACCACATGTGGGCGAGCTCGTGCAGGATCGTGACGACGCGGCGCTCCTTGACGGCATCCGTCACCTTCGAACGGAAGACGTAGGCCTCGGTGAAGGTCACCGCGCCCGCGTTCTCCATGGCACCGGCGTTGAACTCGGGCACGAAGAGCTGGTCGTACTTGGCGAAGGGGTACGGGACCCCGAACTTGTCCTCGAAGTAGGCGAAGCCCTGACGGGTCTTCTCGAAGACGTAATCCGCGTCGAGGTGCTGCCAGAGGCTCTTGCGGGCGTAGACGCCGAGCGGGATCGTGCGACCGTCGGAGCTCGTGAGCTCCGAGAAGACCTGCTCGTACGGTCCGGCGACGAGCGCGGTGATGTACGAGGAGATGCGCGGAGTGGGCTCGAACGCCCACGTCGCCACGCCGTCGCCGGCGGAGACCGGGGCAGGGGTGGGGGAGTTGGAGACGACCTTCCACGCGTCGGGCGCTGTGACGGTGAACCGGAAAGTGGCCTTCAGGTCGGGTTGCTCGAAGACGGCGAAGACCCGGCGCGAGTCGGGCACCTCGAACTGGGAGTACAGGTACACCTCGCCGTCGACCGGGTCGACGAAACGGTGGAGGCCCTCACCCGTGTTGGTGTATTCGCAGTCCGCGACGACGACGAGCTCGTTCTCGTCGGTGAGGCCGTCGAGGGAGATGCGCGAGTCCGAGAAGACTGCGGCGGGGTCGAGGGTGCGACCGTTCAGGGTGATCTCGCGGATGCCGCGGGCGATCAGGTCGACGAAGGTCGACGCACCGGCGGTTGCCGCGAAACGGATGACGCTTCGCGAAGCGAAGACCTCGTCACCGGTGGTCAGATCGAGTGAGATGTCGTACGAATGCGTCTCGACGGTCGCACGCCGCTCCTGCGCTTCGATGCGGGTGAGGTTCTCTCCAGGCACGTTCGTGTCTCCCAGGGGTGAGGGTGGGGTGCCGCGGACGGGCGCTGCTGGCGCCGACGGCAACCGTCACAGCCTACGCCGATGGGTCGCCGTAACGACGTACCGGCGTCCCTAGAATCGTGACATGCGCATCCACATCGCGACCGATCACGCGGGCATGGAGTTCTCGACCCGCCTGCAGCACCACCTGGCCGAAGCCGGTCACGACGTCGTCGACCATGGTCCCGTCGAGTACGACGCCCTCGACGACTACCCCTCCTTCTGCATCCGCGCGGCACAGGCCGTCGCCGAGGATCAGGCCCAGGGCATCCAGACCCTCGGGGTCGTGTTCGGCGGGTCGGGCAACGGCGAGCAGATCGCCGCGAACAAGGTGCGCGGCATCCGTGCGGCCCTCGTGTGGAGCATCGCGACGGCGGAGCTTGCCCGCGAGCACAACGATGCGAACGTGATCGCGATCGGCGCGCGTCAGCACACCTTCGACGAGGCCGTCGGGTTCATCGACCGCTTCATCGCGACCCCGTTCTCGGGCGAGGAGCGTCACGCTCGTCGCATCGGTCAGCTCGCGGCGTACGAGACGGACGGGTCGCTCGAGCCCGACCCGCGTGCGGTGCAGCCGGATGTGCTCGACGCCTCGGAGACGTTCGACCCGGAAGCAGGCTGATGCCCGAGGGTCATTCCGTCCATCGGATCGCCCGGCAGTTCGACCGCAACTTCGTGGGACGGCCCCTGTCGGCCTCGAGCCCGCAGGGTCGCTTCGCCGAGGGCGCCGCCGTTCTCGACGGTCGGACGCCGACGCTGGCGCGTGCGGTCGGCAAGCAGATGTTCCTGGAGTTCGAGGGCGACGTCTGGTTGCGCGTGCACCTCGGCATCTACGGCGCCTGGGACTTCGCCGGCGAGATCGTTCTCGACCCCACGATCGCCTCCGCGAACGGTCGCATGGGACAGACGAATCAGCGCGGCGTCGCCCCCGTCTTCGACGAGGCGGGCGAGAACTCGCTCGCCTCGATCGGTGCGCCGCGTCGTGCTCGCGGAGTGGTCCGGATGAGCGAGCAGACTCGCGGCCTCGAGGATGCGACGGATGCCGAGTGGCCGCCGCCCGTCGTCGGTCAGGTGCGTCTGAGACTGCTGACCGATGCGACGTGCGCGGACCTCCGAGGACCGACGGCGTGCCAGATCCAAACGGTCGAGGAGATGCTCGCCACGGTGGCTGCTCTCGGGCCCGACCCGCTGGTCGATGACCTCGCCGAGGGCGAGGAACGCTTCGTCGCCGTCGCCGGCCGCAAGCCCACCCCGATCGGCCAGCTGCTCATGGATCAGAAGGTCGTGAGCGGGATCGGGAACGTCTACCGCGCCGAGATCCTGTTCCGGGCGAACCTGAACCCCCACACACCTGGTCGCGAGGTCCCCGAAGAGACCCTCCGGGCCATGTGGAACGACTGGGTGCGTCTGTTGACGATCGGTGTCGAGACCGGTCAGATGATGACGATGGACGACCTCGATCCGGAGGCGTATCGCCGGGCGATGGCGCATCGCGACGACCGGCACTGGGTCTATCACCGCGCGGGGCTGCCGTGCCGTGTCTGCGGAACGGCGATCGTCCTCGAGGAGATGGCCGCACGAAAGCTCTACTGGTGTCCGCGATGCCAGGCATGACCGCGGAAGAGGTTCGCTGCGAATGAGACAGAACCCGAGCTTTGCGATGACGGATGTGGCGGAGATCCGCCGCATCATCGACGCGCACCCCTGGGTCACGATCGTGAGCGACACGGACTCCGGTCTCGTCGCGTCGCACTACGCCGTCCTCCTCGATCCGACACGTGACGACCTCACGATCGTCGGCCATGTCGGGCGGCCCGACGACCTCATCCACGGGTTGGGGGAGTCCGAACTGCTCGTCGTGGTGCAGGGCCCCCACGGTTACATCTCTCCGGGGTGGTACGGCGACGGGCCGGCGGTCCCGACGTGGAACTTCGTCTCGGTGCACCTGCGCGGCACACCGGAGATCTTGACGCCGGCCGAGAACCTGGATGTCCTCGAGCGTCTCGTGGACCGTTTCGAATCCGGCATGCCGGAACCGCGACAGATGTGGCAAGCCCCGAACGACGACGACTTCGTCCGCAAGCTCGAGAAGGGCACGGTCGGCTTCCGTCTCACCCCGTCTCACGTGACGGCGAAGCGGAAGCTCAGCCAGAACCGCCCCGACGAGGTGGTCGACACGATCATCGACCGGTTGGATGCCGGGGCGAGCCCGTACGCCGACCCGCGTCTCGCGGACGAGATGCGTCGCGCCCGCGACGTGATGCGGGCCGCGCGCGGAGCCCAGTCGTGAACCCTGCGCGCGGCGAAGACGTCGGTGTCATCACAGGAGTACGCCTCACCGGCGGAGGACGGATCGACCCGTTCGGCGACGACCCGGTCGACGTGCACGTGCGCGGGGGCGTGATCGCCGACATCGCGCCGACGGGTGGGCTGCCCCTCCGGGGAGTCGTCGTCGACGGCTCCGGGGGCTGGCTGCTTCCGGGACTGTGGGACCACCACGTGCACACGGTGCAGTGGGCCCTCACGGCGCAGCGCACCCCGCTCGGGGACGTCGACAGCGCGGCGGAAGCGGCATCCGTCATGGGACGCGCACCTGTCCTGGACGACGGTCGACGTGTCGGTACCGGCTTTCGCGACGCCTTCTGGGCGGACGCGCCGTCGCTCGCCCTGCTCGATGCGCAGACAGGCGATATCCCGACCTACCTGATCAACGCCGACGTGCACAGCGTCTGGATGAACAGCGCGGCATTCCGTCGCGAGTCCATCGCGGTGACGGAGGACGGCATGCTCCGGGAGGAGCCGGCGTTCGAGATCTCCCGCCGCCTCAACGACGTCGATCCGGCGGTCGCCGACGGGTTCGTCCGGCACGCGCTCGACGTGGCGGCATCCCGTGGCGTCACCGGCATCGTCGACCTCGACATGGCCTGGAACGCGGATGCCTGGGCCCGCCGACTCGCCGCCGGTTTCGACTGCCTGCGGGTGTCGTTCGGGGTGTATCCGGCCCTGCTCGAGCGCGCCGTCGCCGAAGGCCTCGCCACCGGCGACGCGCTGGACCCTCGGGGGCTCGTCCGCGTGGGCTCGCTCAAGGTCATCACGGACGGCTCGCTCGGCACCCGCACCGCGGCGTGTTCGCATCCGTACCCCGACGACCCGCACAACACGGGTGTTCTGACGGTGCCGCCCGAAGAGCTCCAGTCGCTCATGGTGCGGGCGACGGGTGCGGGGCTGTCCTGCGCGATCCACGCGATCGGGGACGTCGCCAACTCGCACGCGCTCGACGCGTTCGCAACGACCGGGGCGACGGGAACCATCGAGCATGCGCAGCTGGTCGCGCATGCCGACATCCCGCGCTTCGCTCGCCTGGGCGTCGGAGCGAGCGTGCAGCCGGAGCACGCCGTCGATGACCGCGACCTCACCGACTCGGTCTGGGCCGCGCAGACGGCACTCCCGTATCCGCTCCGCTCGCTCGCCGACACCGGCGCGAACCTGCTGTTCGGGTCGGATGCCCCGGTCTCGCCGCTCGACCCGTGGGCGGCGATGGCAGCGGCCGTGCATCGGACCCGTGGCGGGCGCGCTCCCTGGCGCCCCGATCAGGGGCTCGACGCGGCCACGGCCCTCGCCGCATCCACGGCCGGAGGATCAGCGACCGGCAGCGCACTCGAGCCGGGGGCGGTGGCAGACCTGATCGTCGTCGACCGGGATCCGCAGACCGCGTCGGACGCCGAGCTCCGCTCGACTCAGGTGGCCGCCACGGTCCTGGCCGGCCGACTCACCCACATCGGCCTCTGAGGAACGGATACCCATGACCGTCTCACCGCTCGCGACCGTCCTCGCGCTGCCGGATGCCGCCCCGTCGGTCCACGATTCCGCCTTCGTCGCTGCTGGTGCGCGCATCGTCGGCGCGGTCACGCTGGGCGAGCACTCGTGCATCTGGTACAACGCCGTCCTGCGCGGGGACAGCGCGTCGATCGTCGTCGGTGCGCGGAGCAACGTCCAGGACGGCGTCGCGATTCACGTCGACGCCGCCCACGGTGTCGAGATCGGCGAGGACGTGTCGATCGGCCACAACGCAGTGGTGCACGGATGCCGAATCGGTGACGGCACGCTCATCGGCATGGGGGCCGTCGTACTGTCGGGCGCCGTCATCGGAGCGGGATGCCTCATCGCCGGGGGAGCGGTCGTGCTCGAGGGCGCGGAGATTCCCGACGGATCCCTCGTGGCGGGTGTGCCCGCGAAGGTGCGGCGGGAGTTGACCTCCGACGAGCGCGCCGCCATCCTCCGGAACGCCGAGGTCTACCTCGCGCACTCCGAACGTCACGGCTCGGTCGCGTGACGTCCGCCTTCAGCGCCGTCATAGCGCACCTCCTTTAGGCTTCGTCCGTGCCCGACCGCCCCCTTCTCCCGCTCTGGCTCGCGCTTCCCGTGGCGGTCGCCGGTGGGGCCGTGATGGATTTCGCTTACCCCGACATCGGCATCTGGCCGCTGGCGTTCGTGGGAGCAGCGCTCACGCTGCTGACCCTCATCGGGCGCTCCGCGTGGGGTGCCGTCGCGGTGGGCGCCGTGTTCGCGGCATCCTTCTACCTGCTGCACATCGCCTGGATCACCCGGTACCTCGGCCCCGTGCCCTGGTTCGCCCTCGCCGGGGTCGAGACCATCCTCAGCGCCGCCGGCGCCATCGCCATCACACTGTCGTACCGGTGGCTGCCGCGGCTCATGCCGGCCCCGTGGGCCCGCGTGACGCTGCTCCCCGCGCTGGTGGCTGCGGCGTGGACGGCGCGCGAGCAGTTCATGGGCTCGTGGCCGTACACGGGCTTCCCCTGGGCCCGCCTCGGCATGAGCCAGGCGGACAGCCCGCTCGCCGAGCTCGCGTCGTGGCTCGGCGTGAGCGGACTCACCTTCGTCATGGCCTTCGTGGTCGCGGCAGCGATCGAAGCCGTCCGGCTCCGCTTCTGGCGCCGCGTGAAGCTCGTGGTTCCCGCCGCGGCGGCCGCCGCGCTGCTCGTCCTGGTCCCGCAGTTCCCAACGACGGATGCCGGGACCATGCGCGTCGGCGCGGTGCAGGGCAATGGTCCTTCCGGCTACTTCGACACGCGTGAGCCGTACGACGTCTACCGTGCGCAACTCGCCGCTACGCAGCCCCTCATCGGCAAAGACCTCGACGTGCTCCTCTGGCCGGAGGGCGGTGTCGACGCGGACCCGCTCAACAATCCGTCGATCGCGAGCGCATTGGACGAGCTGTCCGAGAAAGTCGACGCTCCACTGATCATCAATGCCGCCACCGAGCGGGACGAGAAGGTCTACAACTCGTCGATGCTGTGGCAAGCCGGAGCGAAGAATCCCCTCGCCATCCACGACAAGACGCACCCGGTTCCGATGGGGGAGTACGTTCCGGACCGGTGGTTCTTCGAGGCGCTCGCCCCGGACCTGATCGGCCTCATCCAGCGGGAGTACACGCCCGGGACGAATCCGCCCTTCTTCGATGTGAACGGCGTCGGCGTCGGGCTGGCCATCTGCTTCGACGTGATCTACGACGACGTCATCTGGCAGGGCGCGAAGGACGGGGCGGAGGTGTACATGTTCCAGACGAACAACGCGGACTTCCGCGGGACGGACGAGAACCTGCAGCAGCTCGGATTCGCCCGGATGCGCGCGATCGAGACGGGTCGCTCCGTGGTCAACATCTCCACGGTCGGCACGAGCCAGGTCATTGGCCCGGACGGTTCGGTCATCGACGGCCTGGCGGCCGATACGTCTGGCGCGCTCCTGGTGGACGTCCCTCTGCGGGCAGGGCTGACCGGTGCGGTCGTCATGGGCCCCGCAGTGCAGTGGGTGCTCGGCTGGTCCGCCATTCCCGTGATCGTCCTGCTCGGTCTGCTCGTGCGCAGGCGCACGAAAGCGGCGCCGCCCACGGGGGACGGCGCCGCTGAAGTGTGAGTGTCAGGCGCTCAGCTTGCCGGAGTTCTCGCCGCGTCGGGACCGCAGGAGAGCCAGTCGCTCCTCGAGCAGCTCTTCGAGCTCGGGGATGGTGCGACGCTCCATGAGCATGTCCCAGTGGGTGCGAGCGGCCTTGTCGCCGGAGTGGTCGACGACGGCGATGGTGTCGCCGATGCGTCGGAGTGCCTCGGATCCGCAGGTGCGGCATTCCCAGGCCTCGGGCACCTCAGCGTCTGCCGCGAACGTGAGAACGGTCTCGCGCTCGCACTGCGTGCAGACGTAGGTGTGGTTGGTGCGCTCTACGAATACGACGCCTTCTTCGCTCTGTAGGCTCGAAGCGCCGAGGCGCATGCCGCGTAGGCTGCGATCTGCCATTGTGTGGTCCTCTCGTCGTCCTCAGGTATAACGAACCCACCTGTGCGGATCATCCGAGAAGACCTCAATCGATGTGCTATTCACAGCGGATCTTCAGGACCGGCGACTATAGAACCTGGTTCTTCACCGATGCGCCCTGGTCGGCTCTGTCGGTGACGATCCCGTCCACGCCCATGTCGATCAGGCGGCGCATGTCGCTCGGGTCGTTGACGGTCCACACATGAACTTCGACTCCTGCGTCGTGAGCGAGATCGAGCAGGCGGCGGGAGAGAACCCGTACGCCGCGGTGCCGCTCCGGGATCTGCAGAGCGTCGACGCCGTTCATGCTTCGCGCGGCGAGGCGGGGGAGGCGTGCAGTCAGCGCGCCGACCACTCGCGCAAGCGTCGCCGAGCCGGCGGATGTCGCCGGGTCGCCGCCACGCTCTCGAGCCGCTTCCAGCGCGACATCGCGTCGACGGTCGGAGAAGCTCGTGAGGAGCACACGGTGCGATTCGCGGGCGGTGAGCGCGCCGACGGGGCGTGCCGCGGCATCCGCTTTCACATCCAGGTTGAACCGAGCGTCGGGAAAGGCGCGAAGGACGTCGGAGAGGATCGCGAGTCCACCGCGCGTCGACATGATCGCGGTGAGCTCTCGGGTGCTGACCGCGGCAACCGGGCGCGGGTCACCCGTGACACGTCGAAGGTCGTCGTCATGGAACAGGACGACATCACCGTCCGCGGTGACGTGGCAGTCGGATTCGAGATACACCGTGCCGGCCGCGCGCCCGGCGGCGAGGGCGGCGACCGAGTTCTCCGCGACGTGCTCGGAGTCAGGAGGCACGAAGCCGCGGTGGGCGAGGATGCGCGGGGTCGCCTCGCCGAGGAACCACGGATGCGTCGTCACGAGAGGTGCTGGCTCAGGTCCAGGAACATTGTCGGCTCCTTCGGTGGGGCGTGTCCTCGCACGATATCAACCGGGTCCGACGCTCAGGCCGAACCGGCGCCATTGGTAGGCTCGACGATGCCCCGTCCGCCTCGGCATCCACCGAGCACCTCGCAGGAGAGCCCCATGTCGCAGCCCGTCCCCGCCGCATCCCTGACCGGTAAGACCGCCCTCGTCACCGGGTCATCGCGGGGAATCGGCGCTGACACTGCGCGCTACCTGGCGCAGGCGGGCGCGAACGTCGTCATCAACTTCCGGAACAAGGCTCCGCGCGCAGAGAAGCTCGCGACGGAACTCCGTGAACTCGGCGTCGAGGTGCTGACAGTCGGAGCGGACCTCACTGATCCGGCATCCGTCGCGGAGATGTTCGCCGCGGTGAAGGAGCGATTCGGGTCGCTCGACATCCTGGTGCTGAACGCCTCCGGCGGCATGGAGGGCGGCATGGCCGAGGACTACGCCCTCACCCTGAACCGCGATGCGCAGGTCAGCGCCCTCGATGCGGCGCTGCCGCTGATCCCCGCCGGTGGCCGTGTGGTCTTCGTGACCAGCCACCAGGCTCACTTCATCCACACCACGCCCACGATGCCCGAGTACGAGCCCGTTGCCCGTTCGAAGCGTGCCGGTGAGGACGCTCTCCGCGAGCGCATCCCCTCGCTCACTGAAAAGGGCGTCGAGTTCGTGGTCGTCTCGGGCGACATGATCGAGGGCACCATCACGGCGACCCTGCTCGAGCGCGCGAACCCCGGTGCGATCGCAGAGCGTCGAGAGAGTGCCGGGAAGCTTTACAACGTGTCGGAATTCGCGGCCGAGGTCGCGCGTGCGGCGGTCGAGCCGATTCCCGCGGACAACACCCGTCTGATCGGCGACACGAGCTCCTTCGGCGTCTGAGCTGTCTCCCTCGGCTCAGGTGCCGGGGCTGAGCAGGACGACGATCAGGAACAGCACGGGAACGCACCCGATCGTCGTAAGGAACACCGTGTCGCGGGCGATCGTCTGCCCGATCGTGTACCTCTGCGCATAGTTGAAGACGTTCTGCGCCGTCGGAAGCGCGGCGAGCACCGTGACGACGAGGACCTCGGCGGGGGAGAGGCCGAAGGCGAAACGCGACAGCAGCCAAGCCGCGAGGGGCATGACGAGCAGCTTGAGTCCGCTCGCGAGCAGTATGTCGCGACGCCGGCCCCGGGTCCCGAGGACCCGCTGTCCGTTGAGGGAGATTCCGTAGCTGATCAACAGCACCGGGACGGCCGCACCGGCGACCAGCTCGAGCGGGTCGATGACGATCGGAGGCAGGGGGATGCCGCTGGCCGAGACGATCGTGCCGAGGAGCGACCCGACGACGATCGGATTGGTGATCGTCCGGCGCAGGATCGGCCACGGGCGTCGGCGTCCATCCGTGGTGAGAGCCTCGAAGATCGCCATCACGATGGGCGTGAGGATCAGCAGCTGGAACAGGATCACCGGCGCCGGGTACGCCGCGCTGCCGAGCAGATAGAGCGATAGCGGGATGCCGATGTTGTTCGAGTTGACCTGCCCGGCCGAGAGGAGGCCGATCAGGACCTCGCCCGCCGGGCGCCGCCAGACGAACTTCGACACCGCCGCGAAGATCGTGAAGACCGCGAGGGCGGACAGCGCCGAAACCGGCAACAGAGCGGAGAACAGCGTCGCGACGTCGGCGCGGGCGAGCACGACGAAAAGCAGAAAGGGGCTGAGGACGAAGAAGGTCAGGCGTCCGAGGACCTGTCCGCCGGTGGGGCCGAGGAGGTCGATGCGACCGATGATCCACCCCAGCAGGATCGCGACGCCGATCACGGCGAATCCAGTCAGCACCTCGAGCATGCTCCGAGCCTACGGCGACGTGTCGCTTGCATCCGACCAGGGGAGTGGCTATCGTTTTTCGATAGATCAGTATCGAAAGGCAACAATGAGTCGCACGACGATCGTGGCCCTGCGCAGCGTTCTCGGCCTATCCTTGATCGGCTCGGCCGCTGTGCAGGCAGTCATCCTGCCAGCAATCTGGCGCGATCTGGCGAGCACCCCCTTCGGCTGGCGGGTGAGTGCTGTGACTGTCCTCGCGCTGTGGCTGGTCTGCCTGCAGGTCGTTGCGATCTGCATTTGGCGGCTCGTATCCATGGCTGCAGTGGATGCGGTCTTCTCTCCCGCCGCCTTCCGCTTCGTCGATGTCGTAATCGCGGCCATCGGCGTCGCAGCGCTGCTGACGGCGGTCTTGGCCACGCTTCTCGTGCCCGGGGGGATCGCCCCCGGTGTCGTCGGTCTCATCTACGCTGCGGCGTTGGCGACCGGGGGAGTGGCCTTGGTGGTCGTGGTGATGCGGTCACTGCTGCGGAAGGCGATCGAGATGCGTTCCGAGCTCGACGAGGTCGTCTGATGCCCATCGTCGTGGACATCGATGTCATGCTCGCGCGGCGGAAGATGGCCGTGGGTGACCTGGCCGCCCGCATCGGCATCACACCGGCGAACCTCGCGGTGCTGAAGAACGGCCGGGCGAAAGCCGTCCGGTTCACGACGCTCGACGCGCTCTGCGAGGCGCTCGACTGCCAACCGGGTGATTTGCTGCGCTGGGAGCCGGCCGAGGATACGGGTGGCTGACGCACGGCGCGTGGCCGTCGGCATCCGAGTCCTCACAGCGGTGGTGGCAGTTCTCATCGCCGCAGCGATGATCGCCGTAGCGGTGTCGACGAGCGAGGAAGGCGAGGGCACGACGGTTCTCGTAGGGACGCTGGATTCGCCGCAGATCGTGGCTGTGCTCATCCTGGTGGGCGTGATCGACCTCACTGTCCTCGTCTTCAGTCTGCGAGCGACGAGGGTCGCGGGCCGCGTTGGAGTGATCGTGGCGAGGGTCGCGGCAACCGGAGCGGTGCTCGTCGCGGGCGCAGGTGTGTTCCTGGCGACGTTCCCGACCACCATCGTGTCGCCGCTCATCGACGATGACGGATGCGACACCGGTTACCTCGTCCGCGAGGAGAACCACTGGCTGTCGAGCTCGAGCTCCCTGTACCGCATGGACGGTCTCGTTGCGACCGGCGTGGCGACGATCTCGAACGCGGATGGCGGGATGCCGTTCCACGAGGGCGCGTACGGCGCCTCGGAAGAGGACGGAACTCTGCGGGTGTCGGCTGCCTCCGCGGGCAGTGGTGTCGTCGAAACGGTGACCGTGCCTGAGCTGACGGGGCACGTGCCGGAGTGCGGGCTGAAGCGTCCGACGTATCAGGCGGATCGTCCGTCGCCGACGCCGACTGCGCCGGCACCCGTCAGTCTGGAACGCGCCGAGGCGGAACTGGAGCGCATGTACGCAGCGACACTCGCTGCGGTTCCCGGAGCCGTCGGCACGGACGGCCGCGCCGTGGCGTCGTCCGCGCCGACACGGACGACATGCGATCGTGGCACCGCGCAATCGGCGCTGACGTTCGCGTTCGCAACCGAGGACAACGCGGCGTCACTGGAGAAGATCCTCGCGACGTGGGATGCCGCCGGGTACGAGGTCGATCGTGCGATCCAGACGGACATCCGCTTCGATCCGATCACGACGGTCACCCTGCGCATCGCCGATCGTTCAACGATCGACGGAACGATCCACGGGGTGATCACCACGGGATGCCTCTGAGAAGGATCAAACAGCCGATAATGCACATTATGTCAAATCAAAGAGAGCGAGGCCGCTCCTCCATGGGACGCCACGTCTCGTCAGGTGGCAGGTACGGTGTGGGCCATGGGATCGGCCGTGGATCAGGATGTCGCACCACCTGACGTGCGCGTCGTCGCCGCTCGCTTCTGGCCCGAGTGGGACTGGTCTGCCGCCCGTGCGACGAATGGCGCATTTCACCAGGTCGCCGTGTTGCCCGACGGCCCTGTCGCTCGCGTCACGATCGGACGCGACGGCTCCCGGCGCGCCGCGAGAGAGCATCGAATCCTCCGGATCCTGTCGACGAGCGACTTTCCCCTCCGAATACCCGAGCCGCTCGCCACATCGGAGGAAGCGACCGCGGCGGGTGCCGTGTTGATGAGCCAGGTACCGGGACGACCTTCCCTAGACGTCGCCGATCGGTCGCAGTTCCGGATGAAGGTGTACGCCGAGACGCTCACGCTCTTCCGGCAGATTCCTGTGTCGTGTCTTACTGATCTGCCGCCGCCGCGATCGTGGTGCGGCGGGATGCTGTGGACAGAGATCGTTGCCGAGGAGCTCGTCCCCCGGCTTTCAGCCGACGCGGGGGCAGCCGCATCCGCCGCCATCGAGGACGTGCTGTCGAGCGAGACGGAGGAAGTCACCTTCTGCCATGGTGATTTCGGTCCGCACAACATGCTCTGGGCTGGTGACGATCTGAGCGGTCTCATCGACCTGGACCATGCGTGCCTCGGGGACCCGGCGACCGATATCGCTCCCCTCATCGGCTTCCACGGTGCGCGCGCAGCGTCTCAGCTCTGCTCCAGCGCGGTGCTGCAACGCGCGATGCTCCTTCGCGCCACGCTGCCGCTGCAGGTCGCGGCTTCAGCGGTCCTCGCGGGACTCGACGGCCTCCGCGACCATGCACTCCACAACTTCCGGCGACGCGTGGCTCATGGCACGCTGTTCGACCCGGAGGGCATGACGCCGGAGTAACCCGGAGCCCTCAGAGCGCGAGCGGCAGGCGCGTCGTCGAGAGTCCGACGTCGCGTTGATCGCAAGGAGAACTGCTCCCCCAGCCTTCCTCCTTACACGCCTCAAGGTAGCGGCGATGGTGCCCCATCAGGCTCGCTCCCCCGGTCCGATGAAGGGCATCTGTTCGAGGGTTCGCCCCTTTGGGGCTACTCCCCGGTTGATTGTCGTCAACCTGAGCCTCTGATAATTTTACCGCAGCTCGGGAACGTTCCCGTGATGATGCGGGCGAAGGAGACTCAATGACGTTGGAAGCGAAACCGCGGCTCCGAGGCAAGCTCTCGAAGGCAGGTTTGGGACCGTGGCTCTTGCTGCCCGCGGCCATCCTTCTGGCTCTTTTCGTCTATCGCCCGGTCTTTCGTGGTGTGCAACTGAGCTTTTTCGGCAGCGACATCGTCGGCAACCCGTCCCGGTTCGTGGGACTGGACAACTGGGTCGACTTTTTCGCCACAGGTTCCTTTCAGCGGACCTTGTGGACGTCCCTCCTGATCGCTGTGGTTGCAATGGTGCTTGCGGTGGGGGTCTCCCTGCTCTGCGTGCTCCTGCTCCGCCGTTGGATTCCAGGTCGCGGTCTCTTTCAGGTGATCTTTTCGCTCCCCTTCGCCTACTCAGCCGCATCCGCGTCAGCAATCTTCTATGGGCTTTTCGGACCATCAACCGGCGCGGTAAATCTGCTGCTGCAACGATTCGGGTTCGACACCGTTCCTTGGCTGCAGGAGCCGGGATGGGCCATCCTCTCCATCTCCGTCACGACCGCATGGTACGAGTCCGGGTTTGCTTTCCTTGTCCTGATCGCGGCCATACGGAACATCCCCGAAGAAGTCCTCGAGGCAGCGGAACTGGACGGCGCCTCTGGCGCGAGGCTGGCCTGGACCATGCTGATTCCGTTGATGCGCCCCAGCCTGTTCTTCCTTTTCGTCACGCAGACGATCGCGGGTCTGCAGACCTTCACGCAGGTCTATGTCCTCACCCGTGGCGGCCCCTCGGGTACCACCACGACGCTGGTGTACCAGCTCTACCAGCTGGCGTTCGGGCGCGGCGTCCCTGACTTCGGCCGCGCGTCTGTCATCGGGACGTTCCTCGTCCTCCTGATCGCGGCCGTGACAGCCATCCAATTCAAGATCGCAAATCGGAAGGATGCGTGACATGTCTGCACCCACCACTGGGACAGCGGTCCTCGGGATGCCGCAAAAGGAGAGCCGTGCGAATAGGCGCGGAAACTTTCACTCGCTCACCTGGCGCGACCTCCCCCGCTTCCTTGTCATCGTGCTGCTCTTCGTCGTCATGGGCTTTCCGCTCTACCTGAGTTTCGCCACCGGCTTTTTCCCGAACGGCACCCTCATCAGCAACGGACTCATGCCCCCACTCGACCGATTCACGGTGGACAATTTCGCCGCCGCACTGCGGTCAATCCCGCTCGGCAACCAGTATCTGGTGAGCCTCGTCGTCGTCGTTCTGCAAACTCTTGCGCAGCTCATTACTGCGTCGCTCGCGGCCTACGCGCTTGTGTTTCCGCGGTGGCGCGGGCGAGCTGTCGCCTTTGGATTCATCATCGCCACGCTGGCGGTGCCCGGCGAGAGTCTCGTCATCCCCAACTACGAATTCGTGACAGGACTGGGTCTGCGGGACACCATCTTCGGGATTGTGATTCCCTTTCTCGCCGTTGGATATCCGATCTTCCTCCTGCGACAAGCCTTCGCCTCGATCCCCCACGAGCTGTGGGAAGCAGCCCGCTTGGACGGCTGTGGCGACCTGCGCACCCTGTTCCTTGTCCTCATGCCTTCCGCCCGCAACCAGGTCACGACCTCCGTGATGTGGAGCGCGCTGGCCGCGTGGAACGGATTCTTCTGGCCCCTGCTGATCACCGACTCGCCCAACAACCGAACGGTGCAAGTCGGCCTGACCCAGTTGGTGACCTCCGAGGTGACGAGTCCCGCCGTCATCTTCGCCGGGACCGCTCTCGTCCTCGTGCCCACGGTCCTGCTGGTCATTTTCAGCCAGCGACTGCTCGTCACCGGCCTCGCCAGTGGGTCGGGCAAGTAGCGATCGCTTCTGGGCCCCGCCCCGCCGCGCTGCCCTCACCTTGAGACCTCGCGACGCCGTCGAGTGTGCATCGCGAAACCCGCATCGTCCAACGGTGCCATCGAAGAAGGAGACAACATGAAGAAACTCATCGCGAGCATCGCCGTCGGTGTCCTCGCCCTCAGCCTCGCGGCGTGCAGCCCGGAGGCGTCGGCGGGCAGCGGTTCAAAGGGCGCCCCCGGACCCGAGGCGCTCGAGGACGCCGACGGTGTCACCACCATCACCCTCTGGCACGGGTTCGGCAACGCGAACGGCGAGGCGCTCGACGCATCGATCTCGGCGTTCAATGCAGCCAACGCGGGCAAGATCCACGTCAACTCAAGCTTTCAGGGTTCATACACCGACCTGCTGGCGAAATACACGGCTGGACTCCGAGACGACTCCACCCCGACCGTGGTGATCTCCGGAGACACCACCTCGGGCTACCTTCGCGACGTGCAACGTAGCGTTTCCCCCGAGGCGATGGCTAAAGCAAACCCTGACGACCTCGACCTCAGCCAGATCCGGCCTGTGGGAGCGAACTACTACGGCGCCGATGGCGAGATGTTCGCCGTTCCTCTGGCCATTTCCACACCTGTGCTGTGGGTGAACACCGACCTGCTCACGCAGGCCGGGATCGACCCGAAGACAGATCTGAAGACGATCCAAGATGTGGCGGCAGCCGCCAAGAGGGTCAAGGCGAAGACCGGGGTGTCCGGTCTGGCGGGATCGTTCGATGGATGGTGGTTCGAGCAGATCACCGCTGCATCTGGAAATTCCTACTGCACACCGAAGAATGGCCGCAGCGGCGATGGCGCCACGTCACTTCCGTTGGATGCGCCTGCCCAGGTCGACGGACTCCGGTCACTGGTTGATGTCTACACCTCGGGCGCCGGTACCGACATCGGTGTCGACGGCAACGCTGCCGTGACAGCGTTCGCCGCAGGTCAGGTCGCCATGATGTTCAACAGTTCCGGAGCTGCAGGGGCGCTGGACACATCTGCGCCCTCGTTCGACTTCGAGGCCGTGCCGTATCCACTGTCAGAGGGCGCAGACCCCACCGAAGCGGGGCCGGTTATCGGCGGCGCAGCGATGTGGTTGAGCTCGACTGCAACCGATGCAGAGAAGGTAGCCGGATGGAAGCTCATCAGCTACCTCGCTTCGGCGGAAAACCAAGAGTCGTTCAGCGCGGCCACCGGCTACGTCCCGGTCAATAAGGGCGTGGACGACCTGCCCGCGCGCAGAAAATACCTTGCCAGCCACCCCGACGCTCAGACTTTCGTCGACCAGATCGACAACACCCCGAGTGTCACCGCCACCGCAGGTTGCCTCAGCGGCGCAATGACCTCGATCCGAGCTGCGGTCTCCGCTCAGATGGAGGCCGCCATCAACGGATCCGTCACCCTGGACGAAGCTCTCGCCAACGCACGCACCGAAGCGGACAAGGCCATCGAGCAATACCGGACTCAGCTCGGTTGACGACCCGTGACTTCACAGAAAGGACAGCACCCGTGACCCCGACTCGATATGGGATCTATCTGCGCCCCGACCCCGTCACCTGCTGGGTACAAGCGCAGACCAACATGACGCTGAAACAACAGTACGGACTCATCTCCGCCGCAGCGTTCCCCCCGCACGCGACGCTCGTCGGTTCTTTGAAGACGGATGCGAGCATCGCCGACATCGTCGATCGCGTCGAGCACGCGCTCATCGGCAAGACCTCGTTCACGGTTCACAACAAGGGTCTCGAAACGACCGGGGACGGATATGTCTTCAACGTTCACGAGAACGGGAACGGAGAACCGAATCAGCCGTTCATTGACACCGCGACAGCAATCAAAGCAGCGATTCTCCCCATCGCTCTGCCTACCGAGGACTTCCTCGTCACCCCCGTGGCCGAGGCCGAGTTCTGGGGCCACCTCTCGCTAGCGTCGCATGACCTGTCCGTTGACAGAACGCTGTATGACGAGGTCGGCGAATTCCTTGCCGAGCTCTTGGCAGGGCTCCCTACCCCCGCCCCCGAGATGTTCTCCGGTCGAACGGTCGTGCTGTACGGCACAGACAGTGACGACTGGGAAGGGCAGTGGTGGCGCACGCACCGGTACCAGCATCTCAAGACCTGGACCCTCCCCGACCCGGGCGCCGAGTAGCACGCAAGCTTATGGCCAGGATCTGCCCGTTGCGGTCAGATCCTGGCCATGAGTCTTTGAGACCTTAAATCACTTCGTCCGCAAGCAGTCGCACAGTTCGCCCCGTGACGAATTCTCCGTGCACCGTCCTGTGTTCAGGAGTCTTCTCGAGATCCTGATCGCTCTCAATCGCATCGACGAGGAGATTGATCGCATTCACCCCGATGTGATCGACCGGCTGCCGATACGTCGTGAATCCGAGGTGGGCGCTCGCAAGCTCGCCGATCCCGCCGTAGCCGGTTATCGACAAGTGCTCCGGGCACCGCACGTTGCGATCCTGTAGAGATCCGAGCACGTTCAACATGGATGCGTCTGTGGGACACATGACCGCTGTAATGCTCCTGTCCCCCAAGATCGGCTCGACAACATCAACCATCCGCCAGTCGTTTTCGATCTCGAAGACGACGGGGGTGCCGCCGCCGTCGCGTATCTGATCGATCATGGCTTGTCCGCTCAGATGCTGTGACATCGAGTACGCCCTGTCGACCAGCCCCACTGCAATGTGTCGGTGGCCCGCGCCGAGCAGGAACTCAGCCAGTCGTCGACCGCCGTGCGTCTCATCGCCGAATACGCTCGGGACGGATCCCAACTCCATGCGCCCCGCCACGACCATCGGCACACGCTCGGCGAATGGTTTGATCAATTCGGAGTCCAGCTGAGCTGACGCCAGGATGACACCATCAACTTGCAAAGACACAAGCGATCTGACTGCGCTGATGGCGTTGGCTACGTCGAGTTCTCCCGCGCTGGTCATGGCCACGAGGCGATATCCGCGGACTTCCGCCTGCGCCTGCAGCGCAGAGAGGAGGTGACTGTAGTACGGGCGGTTGATGTCGCGCAGCACGACTCCCACCGTTTTCGTCCGAGCACGGAGGCCGGCTGCCATCGCGTTGGCGACGTAACCCAGACGCGTAGCGGCGGCCTGGACTCGCTCACGGGTTGCATCGCTCACCTCCCCTTGACCGAGAAGGGCTCGTGATACAGCCGATTTGGATACACCGGCTTCGACGGCGATGTCTTTGATCGTGGGCGCCTTAGCCCTTCCGCCTCGGCGGGCATGACTCGAGGGCACCTGATCATTGTCCATTACGTCACAAGATACCGAGATCGAGCAGGACCTCGCGCGTGCGTTCCCCGGACGTCCACAGACGCGCGTCCCATCCCGACGCCGACGCACCCTCGACGTTCACTTGCCGATCATCGAAGAAGAGAATGCTGCGTGGCGCAACGCCGACGCGCTCAGTGACGATTTCGTAGACGCGAAGGTCCGGCTTGGCAACCTCAAGCTCGCACGAGAAGAACCAATGGTCGATGTACTGTCCCCAGCCACTCGCCCGCGCAGCTGCCGCCATCGGATGAGGGGCGTTGGACAGGATCGCAATCCGCGATCCTGCAGCCTTCACGTCAGCGAGAACGGACTCTGCATCGGCTCGAATCGTCGCCCAGGCCGATGCGTCGATCTCGGCCAGCTGCTTGCTGATCTCCGCTCGCGGCTGGGCTCCCACTCGAGTTGCCACGCCGGCCCAGTAGTCCTCGACGGACGAGCCGCGATCATGAGCATCGCGGTCCACCCAGTAGGCGTTCCGCACGAGCTCCTCGTCGACGGAGAGAACAACGGCGAGCCGCCCATATAGGTCTATCGGGGTGGCAAGAACCTCACCCAGGTCGAAAACGACAAGTCCATTCCATGACGGCCGGGAACGTTCCATGGGCCACAGGCTAGCAGTCGGAGGCGGACACATCGTGGTGCGAGCAGTCGGTCCGCGTTCCCACAGTCGGCCACGAGAACGCTACAGTGAACGTCGTCCTCTTGAACGGTGTTCAGGAGGGTGATGTTCACCAGCGAAACGCGGAGAAGCGATCCCGCGTCTGAGTCAGAAAGCCTCACGCCCCAGTGATCACGCCGATACGCGCCGACAGCCCGAAGATTCTCGAACAGCTGCGCGCCGTGCGCGCGGCCGGACAGGTACCGCTTGTCACCGATCCCCGCTGGGACTGGCTTCCCGACGGCGTTGCGGGTGACGCGTTCCTTTCCTCGGAGCTCCCCGCGGACGTCGCGTGGGCCACAACCACCTCAGGATCCAGCGGGAACCCTCGCGTCGTCATTCGAACGGCGAGCTCTTGGGCCGATTCGTTCGCTGCGGTTTCCGAGATGTTGAAAGCCGGGCACGACGATCACATCCTCCTTCCCGGCCCTCCCTCCTCGTCGTTGACCCTCTTCTCGCTTGCTCATGCCCTCGAAGACGGCCCCCGACCCCTCTTAGGTCTCGCAGCGATCGGCTCCCCGATGGCAGAGCGAGCGACGTGTATGCACGGAACACCGCACGCGCTGCGAGCAGTTTTGGATGCCGGCTTGCCAGCGAATCTGCGGGTCGCGCTCATCGGCGGGTCATCGCTGGATTTCGCCCTGAGGTCTCGCGCGGAAGCTGCCGGCGTGCGCGTCATCGAGTACTACGGTGCGGCGGAGCTTTCCTTTGTCGCCACCGACGAAGGCTCCGGTCTTCACGCATTTCCCGAGGTGAGGCTGGACGTCCGAGACGAGGAGCTGTGGGTGAGTTCTCCGTACATCGCTATCGGGTACCTGGGCGAACCGGGCCCGCTGCGGCTACGAGACGATTGGGCGACGGTGGGAGACAGGGCTCGCATCTCGGACGGGACGCTTCAGATTCGCGGACGCCGCGACGGCGCGATCCTGACTGCGTCTGCCACCGTGATACCCGAAGATGTCGAAACCACACTTCGAGCAGCGCCCGGTGTGCGCGACGCGTTCGTGTGCGGAATTCCTCACCCGTCTCTCGGAGCACTCCTGTCGGCCTACGTCGAGCTCGCCGGACCAGACCGGCCCGACCTACACGACCTGACGCGCCACCTTGCACCATCCCACCGCCCCCGCCGCTGGTTTGCCGGCCCGTTGCCGCGCACCGCCTCCGGCAAGATCGCGCGGGCTGAAGCGGAACGCCGAATGCTCGCCGGGGAGGTGCCCCGCTTTGACCCGAATCGACCGTGACCCCGTCATCATCGCCGCCCGCCGCTCGCACATCGGGACCCGAGGGCGCGCACTGGCAGGAGCCACCGCCGGAGAACTTGCTGCTCCGGTCGTACGGCAGACACTGCGCGATGCGCGACGCGTCGCAACAGCGGAGATCGAGATGGCGGATGTCCTCCTCGGCAACTGCATGGGCCCAGGGGGCAACCTCGGCCGCATCGCCGCCCTCGGCGCAGGCCTCGGATTCAGTGTCCCCGGGGGGACGGTGGATCGTCAGTGCGGGAGCGGCCTGGCGGCGATCGCGGATGCGGCCGCCGCTATCCGAGCTGGCGATGAACGCGCGCGCATCGCCGGTGGCGTCGAGAGCGCGTCCACGGCCCCTACCCGCAGCACTGACGGCAGACCCTACGCGCGGGCGCCGTTCGCGCCCAGGGGTTTCGCGGATCCCGACATGGTCCAGGCGGCGGAGGACCTCGCGATCCACCGCGGCATCTCACGTCGTCGTCAAGATGCTCACGCCGCCCGAAGTCACGCGCGTGCGCGAGCACTCCGCGCCTCCGGCGGCTTCGACAGTGAGATCGTCTCGGTCCTCGGGTCCGTGGAGGACGATGCCATCGGAGTGGCCGACACAGTGCGTGAGCGCCTACCGCCGGTGTTCCCAGGCGGAACGGTCACCGCGGGCAACACCGCCCGCATCAGCGACGGTGCGGCAACAGTTCTCCTCGTTCCCCCAGGACAGGGCCCAGGGCTGGCAGTGCGCGCTACCGCCATAGTCGGTTGCGACCCCGCCATCCCGGGTGTCGGCGCCGCGGCTGCGGTACAGGAGGTGTTGTCAGCCAGAGGGCTGGAAACGAAGGATGTCGATGCTTTCGAGATCGTCGAGGCCTTCGCGGTGCAGAGCCTGGCAGTTCTTGACCTGCTGCACATCGGCGAAGACGATTCACGTGTGTGCGCCGGCGGCGGAGCTCTTGCCTACGGTCATCCGTGGGGCGCGAGCGGGGCCGTCGCCGTTGTTCGCCTGTTCAGCCGTCTCGTCCGGGGCGGAGCGCCGTCAAGTACTTACGGGGTGGCCGCGGCATCCGTCGGTGGCGGTCTCGGGGTCGCAGCGCTCTTCCACGTGGTGCGATGAGTATTCCCCTGTCTTCGGGCCCAGCCGAGCGGAGGTGCTGGGCGACCTCTCGTTCGAGGCGGCCCTCAGAGCGCGAGCGGCAGGCGCGTCGTCGAGAGCCCGACGTCGCCGAGGAACCGCTCGAACGCGAGCGTTGCCATACCGATCGCGACCGAACTGCCCCGCACAGTCGACACCCCCAGGTCGATAGGCGTCGTGGCACCGATGGGAGCGCGCCGCTGCAGCTCCCGCTTCGTCGGCTCCACGAGATCGTCGCCGAGCGCCCACGCCGTCCAGCCCGTCAGCATCAGCACTTCGGGATCGATGATCGACGCAAGGTCGCCCAGCGCGGCCCCCAGATAGTGTGCGGTGCGCGTGAGGACTTCGTCGGCGACGACGTCTCCCCCTGTTCGCCGGTGCGCACGGGCGAGACCTTCGATGAACTCGCGCTGCGGAGCATCGGCCAGTTCGTGGTCCGGTGCGAGTTGCCGCAGGGTCAACTGGATGCCGGGGGCTCCGACGTAGGCCTCGACGCATCCCTGGCGGCCACACCGGCACGCACGGCCGTCGAGCACGAGGACGGCATGCCCCCACTCCCCTGCGCTGTGCGTCGCGCCGCGGAGGATCTTGCCCTCCAGCACGATGCCCGCGCCGACGCCTGTCCCGAGGTTCGCGATCACCATCGACGATGCGGTGCGCCCGCGGCCGAACCACAGCTCGGCCGTCGCGATCGCCTTGAGCGGGTTCTCGACCACCAGGGGCAGTCCGATGCGCTGACGCAGTTGACGAAGGACCTCGACGTTGCGCGCTGCCCAGCGGGGGGCGACGGCATCCGCTGATTCTTCGGCGCTGATCAGGCCGGGAAGTGCGATGCCGGCGCCCAGGACTCGCTCGCGGTCGATCGCCGTCTCGCGCAGTGCGGTCTCGACAGCGCGCACGATGCTCTCGGTCACACTGCTCGCCGACGGCAGCGATTCGTCCATGGGAACCTCGACCGAACCGACCTCTTCGAGGCTCGCGTCGAAGACGATCGCCCGGACGTAGGTCTCGGCGACATCGATGCCGAGGATCCGCCCGCGCTCCCCGTTCACGCGGAGCATCGTCGTCGGCCGCCCGGCGCCGAGAGTCGAGCTGCCGGCATCCACCACGAGGCCCTCGCCTCGGAGTTCTTGCACGATCGTGGCGACGGTCGCGACGCTCAATCCGGTGGTCTGCGCCAGCTGGTTGCGCGTCGACGTTCCGGCGGACAGCAGGCCATGAAGAACGTCCAGACGCGACTCGCTCCGGATGTCGCGCGACGACCTCTTTCCGACCACAGTGCCCTCTCCCCTGCGTCCGCCTCGTCACGCGCGATCGCATGCCTGAAATCCTGCCAGACAGAACACGGTTTGATATCGGGGGTAGACCACTCCTTCTTTTAACCGTTAGATTAAGGGCGATCGGTGCGACGGCGGACCGATCAGACACCCGTATCGCCGTCACCATCCCGCAGAGAGGCGAGAAGGATGACATCACCCAAGCGACGCAAGCTCGCAGTCACAGCAGCACTCCTCAGCGCATCGGCGCTGTTGATCTCCGGATGCTCGAGCGGCGCGGGCGGGGGTGCAGACGGCCCGATCACGCAGTTCTACCACCAGTACGGCGAAGCCGGTGTCCAGGATGCGGTCAACCGTTGGGCCGATGAGCAGAAGGACCCGAAGATCGACCTGCAGTGGGTCGAGGGCGACTATGCCCAGCGCGTCAATGCACTGCTGGCCTCGGGCCGCGGTGTCGACCTGTTCGAGTACAACGCGATCAACGTCGAGGCAGCCCGACAGGGGCAGTACGCAGATCTCACGGACATCGTCGAGCCGGTGAAAGACGACATCCTCCCGATCGCCCTCAAGCCGGTCACGATCGACGGCAAGTACTACGGCATCCCGATGATCACCGATGCCCAGCTCTTCGTCTACCGGCCCTCCATGTTCAAGGAGGCCGGCATCGAGGTCCCCCAGACGTGGGACGAGCTCGTCGAGGCGGCCAAGAAGCTCACGAACGCCGACCACAAGGGCCTGTTCCTCGGCAACGACGGTGGCGCGGGCATCCTCGCCGCCAATCTGCCGCCGGCAGCTCCCGGCGGCATCATCAACGACGAGAACACCAAGGTCTCGCTCGACTCGCCCCAGCTCGCCGATGCCCTGACCTCGGCGCACGACCTCTACGACTCGGGCTCGCTCCTGATGGGTGCACCGACGGACTGGTGGGACCCGACGTCCTTCATCGCCGGTGATGTCGCGATCAGCTGGCAGGGTCTGTGGGCGATCCCCGCCCTCAAGAAGGCGCTCGGCGACGACGTCGGCGCGTTCGCGGTTCCGGCGCTCGAGGGTGGACAGCCCATCGTGGGCGTCTCGCAGTGGAACGAGATGGTGGCCGGCAAGTCGGGCAAGATCGAGAAGGCGAAGGAGATCGCCAAGAAGCAGTGGATCGACGACACAGACTGGCAGATCGAGTTCAGCACCAAGTACGGATTCCACATCCCGCCGCTGAAGTCCGCGCGCGAGCAGGCCAAGAGCCTCGGTGACGGCATCGCGAAGGACATCGTCGACCTCACCACCGAGTACGGCTGGACCGGCGGCCCGTACTACACGCCGGCGATGAGTACCGCGCTCACCGACGCGGTCAACCGCATCGTCGTCGAAGGCGCGGACGCCAAGTCCGAGCTGGCGGCGGCTCAGTCCACGATGCAGGGCATGCTGGACGCACTCCAGTGACTCAGCTCAACACACCGGTGGCTCGGGTCTCAGACCCGGGCCACCGGCCCACTCCCCCGCCGTCCGTGCCGCGACGCAAGCGTCCGATCCGGGGCACTCGGACTGCCTTCTGGCTCTTCGTCAGCCCGTTCTTCATCGGCCTGCTGATCTTCAGCATCATCGCGCTGTTCTGGGGCTTCTACCTCAGCTTCACCCGCGCCGTCGCGACCATCACGCCGACCGACTTCGTCGGATTCGACAACTACGTCTCGCTGCTGACCGACCCGAGCTTCTTGTCGTCGCTCCTGTCGTTCACCGTGTTCGCGGTCCTCGTGGTGCCGACCACCCTCGTGGTTTCGCTGGCCCTGGCGATGCTCGTGGCGAATCTCCCCGTCGCCCGCGCCTTCTTCCGGTCGGTCTTCTTCCTGCCGACGGCATTCTCGTACGTCATCGCGTCCTTGATCTGGAAGCTCGGCATCTTCAGTGGGTCGACCTCCTCCGTCGCCAACTCGGTGCTCTCCTCCCTCGGGCTGCCGACGGTGGATGCCTGGCTGACGCAGTCGCCGTACTACTGGGTGGTCATCGTGAGCGTCCGCCTGTGGCTGCAGGTCGGGTTCTACATGCTGCTGTTCATCGCCGGCCTCCAGCGGATCCCCGAGACCCTGTACGAAGCGGCTGCGATCGACGGATTGTCACGAGGACCCCGCCGATTCTTCGCGATCACCTGGCCCCAGCTCCGTCCCACGACGGCGGCCGTGATGCTCCTCCTGCTGGTGGCCGCCTTCCAGGCGTTCGACGAGTTCTACAACCTCGTGCGAACGATTCCCTCGGTCCGCCCGCCACTGCTGTACATCTACAACCTCTCGTTCCAGCAACTCGACTACGGCAAGGGCTCCGCAGGTGCGTTCGTCGTCACGGCGATCGTCGTGCTCGTCGCCCTGCTGCAATCGCGCTTCTTCGGATTCGGTGCCGCTGACGAGACGAAGGTGCCGCGTCGCGGTGCCCGGAAGGGACGTGCCTCATGAGTGTCGTCGGAAACCCCGTCCGCAAGCGCGTCGAACTGACGTTCCGATACGCGGTGCTCGTGGTGCTCGCGCTCCTCTTCCTCCTGCCGCTGTACGTGATGGTCAAGACGGCGGTCTCGCAGCCGGAGGACGTCACCTCGAAGACCTTCGTGTGGTGGCCGTCCAACCCCAACTGGGGCAAGTTCGCGGAGATCTTCGCCGATGAGCGCTTCGGACAGTCGCTCGTCACCTCGGCGATCATGGCCGTGTCGATGACCGTCGGCCAGATCATCATCGGCGCCCTCGCCGGCTACGGGCTCGCCCGCATCCCGAACCGCGCGTCGAAGCCGCTCCTCGGCTTGACTGTGACGATGCTGCTCATCCCGAGCGCGACCACGTTCCTGCCGAACTACCTCATCGTGTCGTGGCTGGGCTGGACCGAAAGCCTGCAGGGCATCGTCATCCCGACGCTCTTCACGGCGTTCAACGTGTTCCTCTTCCGGCAGTTCTTCATCTCTTTCCCCAAGGAGCTGGAAGAAGCCGGCAAGCTCGATGGACTCGGGTACATCGGCACCTTCGTGCGCGTCGTCCTCCCCAACTCGCTCGCCTTCGCGGCAGCGTTGACGGTGCTCGGGTTTCTCGGTGCGTGGAATGCGTTCCTCTGGCCCCTCGTCGTGGCCGGCACGGGGTTCGGTGCTCTGACGGTCCAGGTGTACCTGTCGTCGTTCATCACGGCGCAGACCTTCGACTACACCGGGCTGTTCGCCGCTGGCTTCCTCGCTTCGATCCCGGTCCTGCTCGTCTTCATCCTGCTGCAGCGCTGGCTGCTGCGCGGTGTGGCGGAGACAGGTCTCGGGGGGTCCTGAGCCTCGTTCGGCTCGACGACCGACGACTCTCATGAATCGCACACGATCTTCGAGTGAGATCCGCGACGCCTCGCGCCGTGAGATCGTCCGCGCCCTCGTGGTCGGCGGCACCGCCACGCGCACCGAGTTGGCGCAGGCGACCGGGCTGAGCGCGGCGACCGTGTCGAACCTCGTCGCGGAATTGCGGGAGGCAGGACTGATCACGGATGCCGGGACCGACAACGCCGGCTCCGGGCGGCCGACGACGGTGCTCCGCATCGATGGCCGGGGCGGCTCCTTCCTCGGAATCGACGTCGCCGAGACCTACATCCGCGCTGTCGTCTTCGACGCGGCCATCACCGAGATCGGGGCGGCCAACGTCGACGTCGACGAGGAATGGCAGTCCATCGACCGCATCGCCGAGGCGCTGCTCAGCGCCGTCGCACAGGCGATCGAACGCGGCGGGCGCCCCGCGAGCGACCTGCTCGGTGCGGGGCTCGGCCTCCCCGGACTCGTCTCGACCGATCTGAGGGGGGCCGCTTCGACGCCGGAGTGGGCTGCGCACATCCGCGAACTCGAGGATCGGGTGCGTCCGCTCCTTCCCGACCCCCTCGTCACGGCGAACCCGCTGCAGGCCGTCGGGCACTCCGAGATCTGGTTCGGTGCCGCGCGCGGACGTTCGACGGCGGTCGTCGTGAACCTCGGAACGGGCGTGGGCGCCGGCATCATCGTCGAGGGACGCGTGCTGCGAGGCGCGACCCGCAGTGCGGGCGAGTGGGGCCACACCGTCCTCGAGCTCGACGGGCGGGCCTGTCGCTGTGGCCGTCAGGGGTGCGTCGAGGCGTACGTCGGGGTGCCCGGCATCCGTCATACCCTCGGGGACGTGGATCCCGAACACGCCCTGTTGCAGCTGCACCAGCGGGAGTTCGTGCAGGGCCTCCGCGACGCCGTCGGGGACCCCGCCGTGGCGGAAACACTCGCCCGGACGGCGCGGTACCTCGGTATCGCGCTCTCCGACATCGTCGCCGTGCTGAATCCCGAGGTGCTGACTCTGACGGGCTGGACGGCATGGGCACTCGGCGATGCCCTGCTGCCGGCGGCGCGAGCGGCCCTCGCGGAGCGCGCTCCGGAGCTGACCGCCGCGCGCCTCGATCTCGGGGTGTCACCGGTCCGCGTGAACAGCGTCGCAACGGGGATGGCCGTGCTCGCGTTCGAGAACCACCTCGACTCCCGGGCTCTCGCTCGACGGAACAGACCCCGCACCGATCCGATTCCTGCGCTGCCGGTCGCTGCACCGGCGGCATCCACTTCCGCCCCTCAGCCCATCGCGGGCTGACGACCACGACAGGAGCCCCATGGTTCTCGCACGCCCGCAGACCCCGCCGATGGGCTGGAACAGCTGGGACTGTTTCGGCACCACGGTGACCGAAGCCGAGGTCCTCGCCAACGCGCGTTTCATGGCGGAGCATCTGCGGGACGCCGGCTGGGACACGATCGTCGTCGACGCGGACTGGGCCGATCCCGACGCCCGCGCGCACGGATACAACGACGACGCGCGGTTGCATCTTGACGAGCATGGGCGGCTCCTCCCCGACCCGGTGCGTTTCCCGTCGGCGGCGGGCGGCGCAGGCTTTCGCCCCCTGGCCGATCAGATCCACGCACTCGGGTTGAAGTTCGGTCTGCATGTCATGCGCGGCATCCCCCGTCGCGCCCTTGCGGAGGGGATGCTGCTGCTCGGCACGTCGACGCCGCTCGCCGACCTGGCCGATCCTGCGAACGACTGCGAGTGGAACCCGCACTTCGTCGGTATCGATCACGCGCACCCGGATGCCGGGGCGTACTACCGGTCGACGGTCGAGCTCTATGACTCATGGGGCGTCGACCTCATCAAGGCCGACGACATGCTTTGGCCGTATCAGGAGCGCGACATCACGGCCTACAGCGACGCCGTCGCCGCAGTGAGCCGCGAGATCGTCCTCAGCCTCTCCCCCGGTCGTGATCTGTCGGCTGCCCACCTCGATCACCTCGCGGACCATTCGAGCATGTGGCGGATCTGCGACGACGTCTGGGACCGGTGGGAGGATGTGGCCGACAACCTGGGCCGGATGGCGCGATGGGCACCGTATGCGCGGGCGGGGGCGTGGCCGGATGCCGACATGCTGCCGCTCGGTCACATCGGAATCCGTGGCGAACGGGGCGAACCGCGCGATGACCTGCTCACACCCGACGAGCGACGGAGCCTTCTCACGCTGTGGACGATCGCCCGGTCACCGCTCATGTTCGGTGGTGACCTGCCCTCGACGAACCCTGACACGATCGCGCTCCTGCAGAACCCGGCACTCGCCAACCTGCTGACGCGCGCCGAAAGGAGCGGCGAGATCCGCCGCGAGTCCGGCCTGGTGCTGTGGCGCGCCGTCGGAGACGGCACCACCTGGGTCGCTGCGGTCAACACCACTGACGCGCCACTCACGACGACACTCGACGCCCGCGATCTCGGCCTGGGAGCCGCGCCGGGGTACGTCGTCGACGTCTGGACGGGTGAGCCGGTGGAGATCCGCGCGGGACGCACGGGCTCCGCAACCGTCCGCGGGGTCGCACCCGACTCCGGCGCGATCGATCTCGCTCTCGCCGCGCACGCGTGTGCGTTCTGGCGGTACGACGGCTGAGCCGGGAGCCGGGGGCTCAGCCGATCGGCGCGCTCATGAGCCTCGTCTCGGTGAGACGCGGGGTTCCCTCGGCACCTCCACCGACGGTGACGACCCACTCCGTCCGCCCGTCGGCGAGGTCCGAGAGGTCGACGTCGACCGTGGGTTCTTCGGCGTCGCCCGGCTTGACCGCGCGGTCTTCGACGACCGCGTCCGCGACACGGATCGTCAGATGCCGCGTCGCGGAGTCGGCGAGCCAGCTCACCCGCAGCACGGATGCCGAGGCACCCCAGTCCTGCAGGACGAACCGCGCGGGCGCGCGGAACCGACGCCAGTGGACGCCGTCGTCGTAGCCGGACTCGGAATCCACGAGGGTGAGAGCGTGATCCGACTCGGGCTGCTGCTGGCCGAAGGTCAGGACGTCCATAGTGCGTGCATCGACGGCGTCGGCTCGGGCGTCCTCTTCGGCGAGCTCGGACCGGCGACGGGCGACATCCGCGTCGTCGGCAAAGGGGAACGACAGGGTGTAGCGGTCGTCGTGCAGCGCTGCGAACGGCTCGAGCACGACCTCGCGCCGCACCGGCGTGGCGGGGAGGGTGAGGGTGCGTCCCTCGCGCTCGGCAGCGAGGATGTCGCCCGGCGTGAGGATCGGCGCGGATGCCAGCGGGAGCAGGTCTCCGCGCGCGATGTGGCCCATGCGCGCGTCCGAGGCGAACGGGTCCACCACGGGTTCGGCGAGGCGTTCCGCGAGCACGCGCGGTCCGTCGACGATCCAGGCCCAGCCGGAACCGTCGGGAGCCCGCTCCGTCCGGAGGACCGGCGGCAACTCGAGGTGCACCGTGGTCCGTCCCGCCCACTCGCGGTCGATCTCGAACCACCCGGCGGAGGGGCGGATCGCCTCGCCGTCGACACGGGCGACCGCCGCGTCCTGGCGCACGCCGTCCGGCACACGAACTCGGAGAAGGAACCGCCGGGGTGTCGGCACCGCGAGGTGGACCGCCGCGTCGTCGCCGAACGGCCGCTCCGTCACGGTGTCGACGACCACGTCGTCCCACCGCGCCCGAGCGCCGACGAGGAGATTCACGTCGAGGCGGTCGGGTGCCGATGAGAACGCCGATGCGGCGAACCTCGCCGGCGCTTCGAGCCCCGTGCCCATGCAGCACCAGAAGCCCGTCTCGCGCCGAGAGTAGACGCGGTGATGGCCCGGCCGGTGCGACGTGAAATAGACGATCCCCCCGTGATCGGGATGCTGCGCCGACAAGAGGTGCACGCTCAGCGCGCGTTCGATGTAGGCCAGATACTCGAGGCCGCCGTCGAGGCGGTACAGCTCGCGCGCGAGCTCCACCATGTTGACGGTGTTGCACGTTTCGGGACCCTCCCTGGCCGTGAACATGCTCGACCAGTCGCCGCGCGGCGGGAAGTGCTCGCGCACGCTGTTGCCGCCGATCGCCGTCGTCCGATGACGCGTGACGCTGGTCCAGAACGTCCTCGCGGCGGCGGCCATCTCGGGCCGACCGCCGAGTCGGGCGAGGACGGCGTACCCGACGACGAGAGGAATCTGCGCGTTCGCGTGCAGGCCATCGAGCTCGTCACGACCCGCAGCCAGCGGCTCCCACAGCGAACGTCCCGTGAGGCGGAACCCCAGGGATGCGGCATCGTCATCGCCCGCGTACTCCGCCCAGCGGCCGAAGGATGCCGCGAGCCCGCCCGACTCCGTCCGAAGCACTCGCTCCACCTGGTCGTCGGAGATCCACGCGAAGGTGTCCACCCACCACTTCACGAAGTCCGCCGCCACCGCGTGCCCCGTCTGTGAGCCGGCGTAGACCGCCGCATCGACGACGCCGGTGAGGACCTTGTGGAGGTTGTAGAGCGGCACCCATCGGCCGTTGAGGTCGAAGGTCTGCGCCTCGATGCGACCGGCCTCGATCTCCTGCCACAGCGCGACTCCGTTAGGCACTCCCCCGATGTATCCGGTCCCGAGAGCGAGTTGGCACTCGCGCAGCGCGGCGATCAGCAGTTCCATCCGCTCGCGTGCGTCAGTCGACCCCGTCGCGGCGTGGGCGGCGAGAGCGCTCAGGACGTGCCCGAGGGTGTGCCCGTCGAGACCGTCCGCTTCCCACCCGCCGTACCCGGCTCCCGCTGCGAGACCTGCCTCGCGTCGGAACGGAGCGAGCAGCCGGTCGGGGCCCAGTTCCAGCGCACTCCGCAGGGCGCGCCGCTGGGCCGCCGCGAACGGCCCCGCCGTCAGCGCAACGTCGGCGAGACCGATCGGCTCGGGTCCCCGGGCCGGCGAGACCTCCGTCACCCGGCCGCTCGCACGCGCACCGTGACGATGCTCCGCGGCGGCAGTGCGAGCCGGAGGCCCGACCCCTCCACGACGGTGCCGGTGAAGTCGACCGGGGTCACGGCATCCGGTTCGTCGAACGTGTTGTGGGCGGATGCCGCGGCATGCAGCATCCGGGCGCTCACCACCTCGGCGACCCGCTCGGGAAGGCGGAGCACGAGCTCAGCCTCGGTCTCGAGGTCCCAGTTGACGGCGCTCACCGTGTAGACGTCGTCCTTCATGCTGATCGTGTGATCGAGGTGCGCTGCGCCGCGCCCCCCGGACCGGCCGGCGTCGTCGACGGTTTCGACGAAGTCCGCATCCTGGTGATCGACGTACATGCCGAAGGCGTGGAACGTCGGAGTCTTGAGCATCCGCGGCCCGTCGGTGAGGAGCATCGCCTGCAGCACGTTGACCATCTGCGCGATGTTCGTCATCCGCACGCGTGCCGCGTGGCGGTGGAAGATGTGGAAGTTCACGGCGGCGACGATCGCGTCGCGCATCGTGTTCTGCTGGAACAGGAACCCGGGGTTTGTGCCCTGCTCGACGTCGTACCAGGTGCCCCACTCGTCGACGAACAGTCCCACCCGACGGGCGGGGTCGTGCCGGTCCATGATCTCGCCGTGCCGGCGGAGCAGCGTATCCATCTGCCGAGTCCGGTGGATCGTGTCGTACCAGGCGGCGTCGTCGAACGACAGAGCGGCGCCCTTCACGTCCCACTCGCCCGTCGGGAGTGTGTAGTAGTGCAGGCTGAGCGCGTCCATGTGGCCGGCGGCACGCGCCATGAGGACGTCGGTCCACTCGTAGTCGTCGGCGTTCGCCCCGCACGCGACCTTCGCGACGTGGCTGTCACCGTAGTCCCGGACGAACGTCTGGTACTGGCGGTACAGGTTCGCGTAGTGGAGTGGGAGCATGTTGCCGCCGCATCCCCAGCTCTCGTTGCCGACCCCGAAGAACTGCAGCTTCCACGGCTGTTCACGGCCGTGCGCGCGGCGGAGTTCCGCCATCGGAGTGTGCTTGTCGAGGGTCATGTACTCGACCCAGTCCTGCATCTCGGCGACCGAGCCGCTGCCGACGTTGCCGTTGACGTACGCCTCTGCATCGAGCTGGTGGAGGAGCTCGAAGTACTCGTGCGTGCCGAAGGTGTTCGGGTCGACGACGCCGCCCCAGTGCGTGTTGACCATCGCTCGGCGGTCCTCGGCCGGGCCGACGCCGCCGAGCCAGTGGTACTCGTCGGCGAAGCACCCGCCCGGCCAGCGCACCACCGGCACCTTGATCTCGCGCAGCGCCGCGATCGCGTCGGTGCGGAGTCCGTTCTTGTGGGGGATCTCGTCCTGCTCGCCGACCCACAGGCCTTCGTAGATGCCGCGGCCGAGATGCTCGGCGAACTGTCCGTAGATGCGGCGGTCGATGCGATGGGCGCGGCTGGTCGCGGTGATGATGCTCATGCGGTGCTCTCCGTCGAGGTGGGGGTGAGGGTCAGGGCTGGGAAACGTGGGGCAGGGTCGCGAGTCGCGCCAGAGCAGCGCCGACCCGTTCGCCGCGGTGGAACACCGGGATGGAAGCCAGCGGCGCATCGACGGTCACCGTCTGTCCGCCGCTGTGGGTCGCGCCCGTCCGAGCGTCGGTCCACTCCGCTCCCGCAGGCAGGTAGACGTCCCATCGGGTGGCGCCGGGATCGGTGACCGGGGCGACGAGGATGTCGGGACCGAACAGATACTGGCCGGGGGTGGTCCACGAAAGGTCGTCCTCGGGGAACTCGAAGAACAACCCGCGCATGACGGGTGCGCCGTTGCGGTGCGCATCGGTCATCGCCTCGCGGGTGTAATCGCGGAGGTCCTCGCGGAGCCGGATGTATTCGACGAGCAGCGCTTCCATCTCCTCCCCGAAACTCCACACCTCGTTGTCGGCTCCGGTCCCGACCCGTGTGACGCCGTGGGCATCGACGATCGGCGTGCCGGGCACCCGGTCGCCGTGGAGGCGCATGACCGGGCTGAAGGTGCCGAACTGGAACCACCGCACGAGGAGTTCGTGGAAGGCGGGCTCGCGGATGTCGCCGCCCGCGAAACCTCCGATGTCGGTCGTGAACCACGGGATGCCGGCGGCCCCCATGTGGACCCCCGCGGCGATCTGCGCCCGCAGATCCTCGAAAGTGGAGTGGACGTCGCCCGACCAGACGAGTGCGCCGTGACGCTGCGACCCTGCCCACGCGGCACGGACGAGCGAGACCGGCTGATCGTTGCCGTCGGCGCGGAGCCCGTCGGCGATCGCCCGCGTGAATTCGCGCGGATACAGGTTCGCGACCTGGGCGCTCGGGCCGGCCGCCAGCCGGTAGTTCTCGAAGTGGTACGCGCCGTACTCGGGCTCGGCCTCGTCGAGCCAGAACGCGGTGATGCCGTACGCGCCGTAGTTCTCGGCGAGCTTCTGCCAGAGGAAGTCGCGCGCGCGAGGCTCGGTGACGTCGAGAAAGCGGGTGTACTGGCCGTCGAAGTAGTACTGCACGTCGATCCCCCGCCGGGTTCGCACGAGCATGTTGCCGTCGCGGAGCTCCTCCCAATTGTCGGATTCCGGGACGACCTGCGGCCAGACGGACACCATGAGCTCGATACCGAGCTCGCGAAGCTCCGCGGTCATCGCCGCAGGGTCGGGCCAGAACTCCGCCTCGAATCGCCAATCCCCCATCCATCGCCAGTGGAAGAAGTCGGCCACGATGACGTCGATCGGGATGCCGCGGCGCCGATACTCGCGCGCAACGGTCAGCAGCTCCTCCTGCGTCGAGTACCGGAGCTTGCACTGCCAGAAGCCGAGACCGTACTCGGGCATCATCGGCGCGTGACCGGTCGCCTCGGCGTAGGCGGCCGCGATCTGTGCGGGGCGCGGATCAGCGCAGACCCACCAGTCGAACTGGGTGGCGCTTTCGGCCTCCCATTCGGTCCGATTCGCGCCGAACACGGCGCGTCCGATGGCAGGGAGATTCCAAAGGAATCCGTACCCGGCGCTGGAGACGACGAAAGGGACGGAGGTCTGCGAGTTCCGGTGCGCGAGCTCCAGGACCGTGCCCTTCAGGTCGACGAGATCCTGCTGGTAGAGGCCCATGCCCACGAGGTGCTCGCCCGCGGGAGTCGCCAGGCTCAGCCGCAACCGGTGATCGCCACCCTCCGTCGGACGGAACTCCCGCGCGTTGAGCTTGAGGGCGCCACCGTCGGTGATCTCCTCGAACAGGAGGCGCCCGTCGGCATCCTGAACCTGCAGGCGGAGCCGCGTCGTGTGGAACCCGACCGACCAGTCGTTGTAGTCCGACTCCTCGGCCACTACCCGGACCCCGCCGGCCGCGACAGTCGCGACGGCTCCCTCGACGGACACGTCGGCTCGAGTGTCGGGCACATCCACGAGAGCTCCGGGAGCCTCGTCGATCGCCCCGAGCGCAGCGCGCACGCGAACCCCGCGTCCCCAGGCTTCGATCGAGACGGTCTGCCCGTCGCCGCGCCAGAGGACACCGGTGTCCGAGGAGTGGAATGTCATGTGTTCGCCTTTCGGGGAGCGAGGGCCGTGCTGTCACGCACGACCAGACGGGTGGGGACGAGCAGGCGTCGGACGGCCTCGCGGTCGTCGAGGCCGGCCAGGAGGACATCGACCGCGGCCCGCCCGACCTCGTCGAACTCCTGGTGGATGGAGGTCAACGGCGGCCAGAACTGCGCGGCTTCGGGCATGTCGTCGAAGCCGACGACACTGACCCGAACGGGCACCGGGATGTTCGCCTCGTGGAGAGCGCGGAGCACACCGAGCGCCATCTGGTCGTTCGCGGCGAATACGGCAGTCACCTCGGGACGCTCCCGCAGGCGGCATCCCGCGTCGTATCCGGACTGCGCACTCCAGTCGCCTCGTTCGAGCGGCGGCGGGGCGCAGCCGGCCCGGGCGAGAGCGGTGCGCCAGCCCTGCTCGCGCCGCACAGCCGAGTACGAGCGCTCCGGACCCGCGACGTGGTGGACGGTGCGATGGCCGAGGGCGAGAAGGTGCTCGACGGCCTGACCGGCTCCCATCGTCTGATCGGTGTCGACGAACGAGCGATCCTCGAGCGCGGAAGCGTCGACGACCACGACCGGAAGGTCATCGGGGAGGGGAAGGTCCTCTCCCGCCGAGAGGTGGTCGCCGATGGCGATGACGAGCCCGTCCACGGCCTGGTCGCGGGCCCGTTCGATCGCCTCGGCGACGGCACTCCGATCGAACCGGGCGGTCGGCACGAGCGCGACGGCATATCCCGACGCGGCACCCGCGCGCGAGATCGCCTCCCACGTGCGGACGCTGCCGTACGAGGTGAGGTCGCTCATGACGACCCCGATGCTGCGATACCGAGCCGAGCGCAGGGCGCGAGCGGCTCGATTCGGCCGGTAACCGAGCTCGCGCATGCTCGCCTGGACCCGCTCGCGCGTCTGTTCGTCGACGCGGTCGGTCCCCGTCACGACACGCGACACGGTCTGCGCGGACACCCCGGCATGACGGGCGACATCGGCCTGCGTGGGAACGCCGTGCGACGTTCCCCCACGACGTTCCGCGGGCTCGCCGAAAGCGGCCTCGACACCCTCGTCAGGAGCCGGTCGCGTGCTACGCTGAGGCGACATGATTGCGTAAACATAGCAGTTCGCGCATCGACTGGGCACCCCCTTCTCGTGACAGTCGGCACCGCCGGCAGAGCAGGCTCCGAGCGGAGATCACATGAGCACTTTCGCCATCGGCGACCGGGACTTCCTCCTGGACGGCCAGCCTCACCGCATCATCTCGGGTGCGCTGCACTACTTCCGCGTCCACCCCGGCGACTGGGCCGACCGCATCCGCAAAGCCCGCCTCATGGGCCTCAACACGATCGAAACCTACGTGGCCTGGAACGCCCACGAACCGGTGCGCGGCGAGTGGAGCGAGTCCGACGGCCTCGACCTCGGCCACTTCCTCGACCTCGTCGCCGCCGAGGGCCTGCACGCCATCGTCCGGCCGGGCCCGTACATCTGCGCGGAGTGGCACAACGGCGGGTTGCCGACGTGGCTCACGGCGACACCCGGCATCCGACTTCGGCAGACGGATGCCGCCTACCAGGACGCGCTCGAGACGTACCTCCGCCGCGTCTACCGCATCGTCGCGCCCCGGCAGATCGACCGCGGCGGCAACGTCGTGCTCGTGCAGATCGAGAACGAGTACGGCGCATACGGGTCCGACAAGGACTACCTCGCCGAGCTCGTCCGAATCACACGGGATTCCGAGATCACGGTGCCTCTGACAACCGTCGATCAGCCGGAGCCCGACATGCTCGAGGCCGGATCGCTCCCGGGCGTGCACCTCACGGGGTCCTTCGGATCGCGGGCGGACGAACGCCTCGCCACGCTCCGCGCGCATCAGCCGACCGGCCCGCTCATGTGCTCGGAGTTCTGGGACGGCTGGTTCGACTGGTGGGGCGGCCCGCACCACACGACCGATGCCGCCACGGCGGCAGCCGAGCTGGACGACCTCCTCGCCGCGGGCGCCTCGGTGAACATCTACATGTTCCACGGCGGGACGAACTTCGGCACGACGAACGGCGCGAACGACAAGGGCAGGTATCTGCCGATCGTCACGTCCTACGACTACGACGCTCCGCTCGACGAGGCCGGCGACCCGACGGCGAAGTTCCACGCATTCCGCGAGGTCATCGCGAAGTACGCCGCGGTCCCCGCCGAAGTGCCGGAGCCCGCCGCGCTGCGACCGGAGTTCCGCGTCGCCCTCTCCCCCGTGATCGCTCCGGGCGAGCCCGAACAGCCGTCGATCTCGGCGCTGGCGACCTTCGAGGATGCCGCGCACACGGGCACCCTCCTGCGCTACGAAGCGGCGCTCCCCGATGGCTTCGCGGGTGCCGTCCTCGCCGTGGGCGAGGTGCGCGACCAGGCGTGGGTGTCGGTCGACGGCATCCGGATCGGATCGCTGTCGCGCACGCGACACGAGCATGCGCTCCGTCTGCCGGCCGGTCGGGCGCTCTCGATCCTCGTCGAGGAGCAGGGACGCGTGAACTACGACGATCGCCTGGGCGAAGAGAAGGGCCTCATCGGCCCCGTGACGGTCGACGGGCGAGAACTCGACTGGCGGACGACGCCGGTTCGCCTCGAGGACGCGGCGTCCGCGCCGGAACTGCTCGTGGCTGCGGCCGAGTTCGACCTGGATGCCCCGACCGACCTCTTCCTCGACACCGCCGGGTGGGGAAAGGGGTACGTGTTCGTCGGCGATTTCCTGCTGGGTCGCTACTGGTCGAACGGCCCTCAGCGGACGCTGTACATCCCCGGACCGGTGACACGGGCAGGCAGTAACACCCTGACGGTGATCGAGCTGGAGCAGCCCGTGCCCACCGAGGCTCGGTTCGTCACCGCCGCCTCGCTCGGGCCGCTGCACGAGTGACGCGGCGGCGTTTCGGGGTTACGACCCCACGGTGACGGCCGGCGCGAACGCGACGTAGCCGGAGAAGTCCTTGCCGACGCGGTCGAACGCGGACGGGTAGGGGTTGGGGTACGACCAGGCGCCGTCCGCGAGTCGTTCCGGTCCTGCCTCGATGTGGAAGTACTGGCATTCGCCTTTCCACGGGCACGTGTACGGCGTCGGGCTCTCGACGAGGGCTCCCGCCTTGATGGATGACGGCGGGAAGTACGCGTTCCCTTCGATCCGGATGATCTCGTCGTCGCTTGCCTCTGCGATGACGGTCTCGCCGATGGTCGCCTTCATATCGTCCTCCGATGGTCCGAACGGTGTGGGCTCAGAGTACGCCCGCCGGGAGTAGCGTGGGCGGGTGAGCGGAGCGGCATCCCCCATCGACACGGGACGACACCCATGACCGGGCCCGGATTCCGCGCCTGGATCATCTGGGGCACCGGCGTCGCCGCCTATATGCTCGCGGTCACCAACCGGACGTCGCTCGCGGCGGTCGGTGTCGACGCCGCAGACCGTTTCCAGGCGGATGCCGCGACCCTGTCGCTGTTCGCCGTCGTGCAGCTCGCGGTCTACGGCGGAATGCAGATCCCGATCGGGATCCTCCTCGACCGGTACGGATCCCGACCGATCATGACGATCGGAATGGTCCTGATGGCGGTCGGACAGCTGACGATGGCCGTCTCTCCCAGTGTCGGCGTCGCCCTCGTCGCGCGCATGCTCCTCGGCGCCGGGGACGCCGCGGTCTTCCCCGCCGTCCTCCGTCTCGTGGCGACGTGGTTCCCCGCGCAGCGAGGGCCGCTCATGGTGCAGCTGACGGGGATCCTCGGACAGGCCGGGCAGCTGGTCGCCGTCATCCCGATCGCGGCCATCCTCCATGCGACCGACTGGACGGTGACCTTCGGGGGCATCGCAGGGCTCTGCGTGCTGTTCGCCATCCTCGTCTTCGCGCTCGTACGGAATCGTCCGCCCGACCGTGCGCGGGACGTGAGCGTCGACACGGACACCGGCGCGATCCGGGTCGTCACCTCCACGATCGACACCGGGGTCGGCATCCGCGCCGCACTCGCCCATCCGGGCACCCGGTTGGCGTTCTGGTCCCACTTCACGACGCCCTTCGCGGGCACCGCCTTCATCCTGCTGTGGGGATTCCCCTACCTGACGGCAGGCGAAGGTCTCACCACCGGCCAAGCCGGTGTGCTCACATCGCTGTACGTCTTCGCCGGAATGGCGCTCGGCCCGGTGCTCGGCGAGCTCTCCCGCCGCGCGCCGAATCGCCGCTCGCGCGCTCTCGTGCTCCCCGCCGTGGGTGTGCAGCTCGCCGCGTGGACGGCCGTGATCGCCTGGCCGGGACCCGCCCCGATCTGGCTGCTCGTGATCCTGCTCATTGCGCTCGCGATGGGGGGCCCGGCATCCATGATCGCTTTCGACCATGCGCGCACGCACAATCCGGCACATCGCCTGAGCACGGCTACCGGTGTCACGAACGCCGGCGGCTTCCTCGCGGCTCTCCTCGCGATCTTCGCCATCGGCTTCGTGCTCGATCTGCAGGGAGCGGGTACCCCCGACACCTACCGGCTCGAGGCGTTCCGCGTCGCCTTCCTCGTGCAGATCCCGCTGTGGGTCATCGGCGCCGTCTTCATCAGCATCGAACGGCGGCGCACCCGCATCCACATCGGAATGGACCCGCCGCGCCGCCCCCGAGGCTGAGCGCACCGGTGGCCCGTCCCCGGAAGGGACGAGCCACCGGTTTCTGCCGACTGCTCAGACGGTGCCGTCTCCCGACGTACGCGTCTCGGAGCGGGTGACCCGCTCCCCCGCGACAGGGTCGACCGTTCGGACGGTCGACTCGCTGGAACGCCGGCGCGTCATCAGCACGAGGCCGAGGACGAAGACGACGAATCCGGCGCCCATCAGGATGTAGCCGATCATGTCGAGGTTGACGTACTCCACGTCGACGTTGACGGCGAACACCAGGATGGCGCCGATGACGAACAGCACGATTCCGGTTCCGATGCTCATGCGCACACTCCCTCTGTTGGCTGTGTGCTCCGATCCTCGCGGAGCCTGACAGGAACCTGAAAGCCCTTGACAGCCGCGGATCAGACGTTTCGTGGTTCGACCGAGAACCAGTCGCCGTACTTCGCTTGCCGTCCATCGCCGGATGACGTGCCGGTGAGGCGTCGTCGCAACCACGGGCCGAGATGCTCGCGGAAGTAGCGTCCGCGGCCCAACGCGACGGCGGAGTCGGGCTCCTGCAGGCGCCACCAGTCCGCGGGCGGAGTTTCTCCAAGAGCCTCGAGCACCCGCGCGGCGACGCGGTGGTGTCCGCGAGAGTTCATGTGCAGCCGGTCCTCGGACCAGAACGACGTATGCGACAACTCGGCGTCCGGCCAGTTGAGGGCGACGACGAGATCGTCTCGACCGCGGATGCGTTCGGTCACCTCCCGGGAGAGTTCGTCACCGCGTCGCTGGATCAGCCCCGACAGGGGCAACTGCGCCGACGGGTTCGCACCGGACAGCACGATCATGGTGACGCCCTCCTCATCGCACCGGCGAAGGACCCGGGAGAACACGTCGGCCACTCGGGAGATGGGCGTGCGCGGGCGAAGCATGTCGTTGCCGCCGCCGTTGAAGGAGAGATGCGTCGGTCGCAGCGCGAGTGCCCGCTCCAGCTGTTCCTCGACGATCGGCTGGATGAGCTTGCCGCGGATCGCGAGGTTCGCGTACGAGATCGCCTCGCCGCGCGAATCCGCCCACCCCTGGGCGACGAGGTCGGCCCAGCCGCGGACGGTGCCGTCGGGCAACTCGTCTCCCACGCCCTCCGTGAACGAATCCCCGATCGCGACGTAGCGCACTTCCGCTGGCATTGCTTCAGCCTACGAGGCTGTGAGCGCTCAGTCAGCGAGGCTGCGCCCGCGCGACTCCGCGAGCCCCCAGGTGGCGGCCGCCGCGACGACGAAGAAGGCACTCAAAACCACGAAGACGAGCGGGATGCCGCCGATGGCCTGCAGCGCCGGGACCGCGGGCGGCGCGAGGATCGAGGCGATGCGTCCTACCCCGGCGGCCCAGCCCGCACCCGTGGCGCGAAGCGACGTGGAGTACGTCTCGGGCGTGACGGCGTACAGCGCTCCCCACGCGCCGAGGTTGAAGAAGGAGAGCGCCATTCCGGTCGCGAGGATCATGGGGATGGTCGTCGCCTGTCCGAAGAGGATCGCCGCGACCGCGGACCCGGCCAGGAAGACCGAGAGCGTGAGACGCCGACCCCACTTCTCGATCAGCCACGCAGCGACGGCGTAGCCGGGAAGCTGGGCCAGCGTGATGAGGAGGGTGAATTCGAAGCTCCGCACCAATCCGAATCCCTGCGAGACGAGAAGGGTCGGGATCCAGATGAAGGCGCCGTAGTAGGCAAAGTTGACGCAGAACCAGACGACCCAGAGCGCGGCGGTCCGCACGCGCATATCCGGAGCCCACAGCCCGCGCAGCCGCATCCCGATCGTCGTGGCGGGAGCAGACGCGCCCTCCGCAGCCGGTGCCGTTGTCGAGACGGTCGTTCCGAACAGGGGCCGAGATGATTCGAGATCCGTGACGATGCGCTCGGCCTCCGCTGTCCGCCCGCGCGACGCCAGCCACCTCGGCGACTCCGGCAGGCCCCACCGGACCACGAGCGCGTAGACGGCGGGGACGGCGCCGATCGCGAGCGCCCAGCGCCAGCCCTCCGAGACCGACGGGATGACGAGGTACCCGATGAGGGCGGATGCGGTCCACCCGATCGCCCAGAACGCTTCGAGCACGACGATGATGCGTCCCCGCATCCGTGCCGGGGCGAACTCGCTGACGTAGGTGCTGGCCACGGGGAGTTCCGCCCCCAGGCCGAGGCCCACGACGAATCGCAGCGCGATGAGGGCGATGAGCCCGCCGGACAGGGCGCTCGCCCCCGTCGCGATGCCGTAGACGAGGAGCGTGAGGGCGAACACCGACCGGCGGCCGATGCGGTCGGCGAGCAGTCCGCCTACCGTGGCGCCGATCGCCATTCCTGCGAAGCCCGCCGATGCGATCCACGAGGTCGCTGCGCTCGTCAGCCCCCATTCGCTGACGAGCGCCGCGATCACGAACGAGATGAGCCCGACGTCCATCGCATCGAGCGCCCACCCCGCTCCCGAGCCGGTCAGCACCCGCAGGTGGGTGCGGGTGAAGGGCAGGCGATCGAGTCGGCCGGTGACGGAGCCGGTCGTGGTCGTGGTCATCCCTGCATCGTACGAGGGCGCGGACCCTGCCAGGTCACTCCCCGAGCATCTCGCGCACGAGCGGGATGACCTTGGTGCCGTAGAGCTCGACGGAGCGCATGAGCTTGTCGTGCCCGAGGGTGCCGTTCGCGTACTTCAGGTCGAACCGTCCCGCGCCGAGCGTCGTGATCGTGTCCGCGATCTTCCGTGCCACGGTCTCCGGTGAACCGGCGTAGATCGACCCTTCCGGACCGACCTCCTGCTGGAAGCGCATCCGGCTGTAGGGCGGCCAGCCGCGGTCACGACCGATCGTGTTGTTCTGCGCCTCGAAACCGGGGTACGCCTCCTCCCACGCCTGCTCGTCGGTGTCGGCGATGTGACCGGGCGAGTGGATGCCGATGGGCTGAGCCTCGGTACCGAGTTCACCGATCGCGCGGTGGTAGAGGTCGACGTACGGGCGGAAGCGGGCCGCCGGACCGCCGATGATCGCCAGCATCAGGCCGTAACCGTAGCGAGCGGTGCGGATGACGGACTCCGGGGACCCGCCGACGCCGACCCAGGCACGGATGCCATGCTCGGTCTTCGGGAAGACGTCCGCATCGGTGAGCGCGGCACGCGTCGATCCCTGCCACGTGATCGGCTTCTCTGTGCGGAGGAGCGAGAACAGCTCGAGGCGCTCCTCGAACAGGGCTTCGTAGTCCGAGAGGTTGAAGCCGAAGAGCGGGAACGACTCGATGAACGATCCGCGCCCGAGAATGACCTCGGCGCGGCCGTCCGAGATCGCCGAGAGGGTCGCGAAGCGCTCGTAGACGCGGACCGGGTCGTCGCTCGAGAGGACGGTGACGGCGGTGCCCACCCGGATGCGCTCCGTCTGCGCCGCGATGGCGGCGAGCACGATCTCGGGGCTTGAGACGGAGTACTCGGCGCGGTGGTGCTCCCCCACGCCGATGAAGTCGACACCGACCTGGTCGGCGAGTGTGGCCTGCGCCACGAGGTTGCGGATCGCCTGCGCGCCCGAGACCTTCTCGCCGTTCGCGTCGACGGTGATGTCACCGAAGGTGTCCAGGCCCAATTCCACAGCGGTCATGTCCGCCCCTTTCATTCATATGCATAAACGTAGGGGGATGCCGACTATTCCCGGCATCCCCCTACGGCGTCGAACCCGGGGCGTCAGGCGTCGCGGAGCGCGGCGCGCAGGGTGTCGAGACCGACACCGCCGAGGCGGAGCGCCCGCATGTGGAACTGCTTGATGTCGAAGTCCGCGCCCCCACGCTGAGCCGACTCATCGCGGATCTGCTCCCAGATGCGCTGTCCTACCTTGTACGAGGGCGCCTGTCCCGGCCAGCCGAGGTAGCGGTTCACCTCGAACTGGATGAACTCGTCGGACATGTTGACGTTCCGCCGCATGAACTCGAGGGCGTAGTCGGCGTCCCAGACGCCGGTGCCGTCGAGACGCGGCTTGCCCAGGTGCACGCCGATGTCGAGGACGACACGGGCAGCCCGCATCCGCTGTCCGTCGAGCATGCCCAGGCGGTCGGCCGGGTCGTCGAGGTAACCGAGCTCCGCCATGAGTCGCTCAGCGTACAGAGCCCAGCCCTCGGCATGCCCACTCGAGCCGGCGAGCAGTCGACGCCACGAGTTCAGCTCGGTGCGGTTGTAGACCGCCTGCGCGATCTGCAGGTGGTGTCCGGGGACGCCCTCGTGGTACACGGTCGTCAGTTCGCGCCAGGTGTCGAACGTGTCGACGCCCTCCGGCACCGACCACCACATCCGGCCCGGCCGGGAGAAGTCGTCCGTCGGACCCGTGTAGTAGATGCCGCCCTCGTTGGTGGGCGCGATCATGCACTCGAGCCGCCGGATCGGATCGGGGATGTCGAAGTGCGTGCGCCCGAGCTCCTCGACGGCACGGTCGCTGGTCTCCTGCATCCACTTTTGCAGCGCCTCGGTACCGCGGAGCTTGCGCGCCTCATCCTCCTCGAGGAAGGCGACGGCCTCTTCGACGGTCGCGCCGGCCTTGATCTCGTGGGCGATCGATTCCTGCTCCGCGACCATCCGGGCGAGCTCCTCGACACCCCACTCGTAGGTCTCGTCGAGGTCGATCGTCGCGCCGAGGAATCGCCGCGAGTGCAGCTGGTAGAGCTCTCGGCCCACGGCATCCACATCGGATGCCGCCGGTGCCAGCTCGTCGCGGAGGAACGTCGCGAGCTGGTCGTACGCGACCCGAGCGGCCCCCGCGTTGTCGGCGAGGTCGCGAGCGAGGGACGCGGGGAGGTGCCCCTCGGCGGGGGCGGCATCGCCGACGAACGTCGCGAAGAAGCCGGTGTCGCTCGTGTAGCGGGCAATCTGCGTGACGACCTCTCGCACCTGGCGACGCGCGGGGACGACGCCTTCGGACACACCCCGGCGCAGTGACTCGACGTAGCCGGCGAGGGCCTCGGGGATCGCGGCGAGACGCGTGGCCACGACGGACCAGTCCTCGACCGTGTCGGTCGGCATGAGGTCGAAGGCCGCTCGGATGTCCTGCGACGGCGACGCGATCACGTTGATGTCGCGGAGGTGCGACTTCGCCGCATGCAGGTCGAGGTGGAGGCCGAGCTCGGCGGAGAGGTCCATCTTCGTGACCTCGTCGACGTCGTCGACCGCGTCCGCGGCCTGGAGGGCGCGCAGCGTATCGGCTGCCGCGTCGGCGAGACGGTCGTGCCCCGCCGGCGAGAAGTCGTCCAGTCGCCCGTTGTGCTCGGTGCGCCCGATGTAGGTCGCGAGACTCGGGGAGAGTTCTGCCAGCGTGTCCACCCAGCGGTCCGCGATCGCGTCGATCGGAGTGGGTGTGCGGTGTGCGTCGGTCATTCCTCGAGCGTAGAGCGTCGCACGCTCCGCGTCAGTGAGCCGCTTCGTCCCAGTGGCTGCCGCGCCCGATCTGCACGTCGAGGGGGACGGACAGGTCGGCCGCATCGCCCATTCGCGTGCGGACGATCTGCTCCACGGCATCCCACTCTCCTGTCGCTACCTCGACCACGAGCTCATCGTGGATCTGCAGGAGTACGCGGGATGACAACCCCTGATCGCGGAGGTCGCTGTGGATCTCGACGAGCGCGATCTTCATGATGTCGGCCGCACTGCCCTGGATCGGAGCGTTGAGAGCAGCACGCTCGGCGTTCTCGCGCAGGACCCGGTTGGGGCTGGTCAGGTCGGGGAAAGGTCGACGGCGGCCGAAGATCGTCTCGGTGTAGCCGTCGATACGTGCCTGCTCGACCGACGACCGCAGGTAGTCGCGCACCGAACCGAAGCGTGCGAAGTACTCGAGCATGAGCTGCTTCGCCTCGGACTGCTCGATGCGGAGCTGCTTCGACAGGCCGAACGCGCTCAGGCCGTACACCAGGCCGTACGACATCGCCTTGACCTTCGTGCGCATCGGCGAGGTCACCTCGGCGGGCTCGACTCCGAAGACCCGCGCACCCACGAAGCGGTGCAGGTCCTCGCCCGAGTTGAACGCCTCGATCAGCCCGGGGTCGCCGGACAGGTGGGCCATGATCCGCATCTCGATCTGCGAGTAGTCGGCGGTGAGGAGTGTCTCGTACTCCGGCCCGACCTCGAAGGCGGCTCGGATGCGCCGCGACTCCTCATTGCGGATCGGGATGTTCTGGAGGTTCGGATCGGTGCTCGAGAGCCGCCCCGTCTGGCTGCCGGTCTGCACGTAGGTCGTGTGGATGCGGCCGTCGTCGGCGATCCCGACCGTCAGCGACTCGATGATCTGACGGAGCTTGGTCGCCTCGCGGTGCTGCAAGAGCAGACCGAGGAACGGGTGCGGGTGGGAGTCCTGCAGGTCCGCAAGGACCGCGGCATCCGTCGAGTACCCCGTCTTGGTCTTGCGGGTCTTGGGCAGCTCCAGCTGCTCGAACAGGACCTCCTGCAGCTGCTTGGGCGAGCCGAGGTTCACCTCGCGGCCGATGATCCCGTACGCCTCTTGCGCGATCGCGTCGGCCCGAGCAGCGAGCTCGCCCGAGAAGCCCGACAGCTTGTCGCGGGAGACCGAGACGCCGGCGAGCTCCATGTCGGCGAGGGCGTCGAGGGTGGGGAGCTCGATGTCGTCGAGAACGCTCGAGACGGATGCCGGCAGCTCCGCGCGCTCGGCCTCGGCGACCCGCAGGCTGAACCAGGCGAGCTGACCGGGCGTCGCACCCTCGGTCTCGGGAACCAGCTGCGACGGGTCGGCCTCGGGCAGCTTCTCATCGAGGTAGCGGTCGACCAGGTCGGCGAGGTTCTTGTCGGGAAGACTCGGCCGCAGAAGCCACCCGGCGAGCAGGACGTCGAACGCGAGTCCGCCGAGCCGCACGCCGGCGCGGCGAAGCGCCTTCACCTGCGGCTTGGCGTCGGTCATGATCTTGGGCGCGTCGCTTTCGAGCCAGGGGGCGAGCGCCACACGCGCGGCGTCGTCCCAGGCCGCCTCGCGGACCTCCTCCGACGTCGCGACGCCGACGCGGGTCGGCAGTCCTCCTGCCATGGCGACCGTGAGGGCGAGTTCGCCAGACTGTTCGGCGAGCCACGCGGCGAGGGCGTCGGCATCCGTCTGCTGCGGCTCGGGTGCGGCGACCTCGGGAGCGGGCGGCTCGTCGGTGGCGTCGAACGCCTCGAACACCCGCGGCAGGAGCGTTCGGAACTCGAGCCGCGCGAAGATGTCGCGGACCGCCTGCGTGTCGAGCGGACGGATGAGGAGGTCCTCCGGCGCGTACTCGAGTTCGACGTCGCGCAGGAGGCGGTTGAGCTGACGGTTGCGACGGACGTCGTCGAGGTGCTCGCGGAGGTTGCCGCCGACGACTCCCTTGATCTCGTCCGCGCGCTCCAGGAGGGCGTCGAGCGAGCCGAACTGGGTGATCCACTTGACCGCGGTCTTCTCCCCCACCTTCGGTACGCCGGGAAGGTTGTCGCTCGTCTCACCGACGAGGGCGGCGATGTCGGGGTAGTTCTCGGGCGGCAGGCCGTACTTCTCGACGACGGCGTCGGGCGTGTAGCGCTTGAGCTGCGAGACGCCCTGGACGCTCGGGTACAGGAGAGTGACGTCGTCGGTGACGAGCTGGATCGTGTCACGGTCGCCCGAGCACACGAGGACGTGGAACCCGCCCTCGATGCCCTGCGTGGCGAGCGTCGCGAGGATGTCGTCGGCCTCGAAGTCCTCTTTGGTGAGAACGGGCACGCCCATGGCCGCGAGACAGTCCTGCAGGAGCGGGATCTGACCCTTGAACTCGGCCGGCGACTCGGAGCGGTTCGCCTTGTACTCCTCGTAGACGCGCGTGCGGAACGATTGCCGCGAGGTGTCGAACGCGACGGCGAGGTGCGTCGGCTTCTCGGCCTTGACGAGGTTCACGAACATCGACAGGAAGCCGTAGATGCCGTTCGTGTGCTGGCCGTCCTTCGTCGAGAAGTTGTCGACGGGAAGGGCGTAGAACGCCCGGTAGGCCAGCGAGTGGCCGTCGACGACGAGCAGAGTAGGCTTTCCGGAGTCGCTCACCCGACCAGCCTAGTTCGGGCCTGCGACATCGACTTCCCCGCGGATGCCGGGCCGGCACCGCCCGACCGCAAGGTGATCCGCCATGTCCGAGACTGCTCCAATTCCGTCCGACGCGCTCGCGTGGGTGACCAGTCGCGGCATGGGGTCCCTCGCCGAGAAGATGGGCATCGAGTTCGTCGAGTTCACCCTCGAACGAGCAGTTGCACGGATGCCGGTCGCCGGCAACACGCAGCCGGTGGGCCTCCTGCACGGCGGCGCGTACGTCGTCCTCGGCGAGTCGCTCGGCTCGATGCACGCGAACCTCCACGCGGGGCCCGACCGCCTGGCCGTCGGCATCGACATCAACGCGACCCACACCCGCTCCGCGACCGAGGGCTGGGTGACGGGCATCTGCACTCCCCTGCACCTGGGGCGGAGCCTCACCGTCCACGAGATCGTCGTGACGGACGATCAGGGTCGGCGCTGTTCGACGGTCCGCATCACCAACATGGTGCGAGACCTGCCGGCATCCTGATCCGGATTCAGCGCGGCACGGCGAGCTTGAAGCCGACGTGCGAGTCGACGAATCCCAGTCGGGTGTAGAACCGGTGGGCGTCGAGACGAGCGGCATCCGAGGTCAGCTGCACGATGGATGCCCCCACCGCAGGGGCGGCGACCTCGGCGACCCACGTCATCATCGCGCCGCCGATACCGCCGGAACGTTCCGTGCTCGCCACGCGCACAGCCTCGACGAGGAGTCGTGTGCTGCCGCGGCGGGCCATTCCGGGGATCACCGTCAGTTGCATGGTGCCGACGACACGGCCGTCGGTCTCGACGACGAGGAGGTCGTTGCCCGCTGCCGCCAGCGTCCGGTCGAGCGCGGCGGCGTACAGCGGCCGATCCTGTGCGGCGGACACGTCACCTCGGCCGGAGCTGACCGGGTCGTCCGACAGCAGGCCCATGACGACGTCAAGGTCGTCGGTCGCCGCACGCCGAAGCTGAACCGCGCCGCGGCGAGCGGAGAGCTCCGCAGGAAGCTCGAGCTCGTCGATCATTGCCGTCAGGACTTCTTCGGCGCCAGCTGCTCGATGATCGCCTTGGCGACGTCCTGCATCGTCAGGCGACGGTCCATCGACGCCTTCTGGATCCACCGGAAAGCCTCGGGCTCGGACAGCCCCATCTTCTCGTTGAGAAGACCCTTGGCACGGTCGACAAGCTTGCGCGTCTCGAAGCGCTCGACCATGTCGGCGACCTCGGCCTCGAGCGTGATGATCTGCTCGTAGCGCGCCAGCGCGATCTCGATCGCAGGCAGCAAGTCGTTCGGCGTGAACGGCTTCACGACGTACGCCAGTGCACCGGCCTCGCTCGCGCGCTCGACGAGCTCCTTCTGGCTGAACGCCGTCAGGAGGACGACAGGCGCGACGTGGTTCTTGCTGAGCTTCTCGGCGGCGCTGATGCCATCGAGGATCGGCATCTTCACGTCCATGATGACGAGGTCGGGACGAAGCTCGGTGGCCAGCTGCACTGCGGTCTCGCCGTCGCCCGCCTCGCCGACCACGTCGAAGCCGCTGTCACGCAGGATCTCGACGATGTCGAGGCGGATCAGCGACTCATCCTCCGCGACGACGACGCGTCGGGGAGCCGGGGCTGCCTGGGGGGCGATGGGGGGTTCCTGCTCAGTCACTCGTCCATCCTAGGCCAGGGTGCACCCGCATCCTGCGGTATCGTCGTTGAGGCGCGCGCCGGTGTGGCGGAATGGCAGACGCGACCGACTCAAACTCGGTTGCCCGAAAGGGCGTGTGGGTTCGACTCCCACCACCGGCACCACAGCGAAACGGCGCCCCCGAAGGGGCGCCGTTTCGTGCATTACGGGTCTGCGATCAGCTCTCCGCCTTGTAGATCGGGGCCTTGCCGTGCACGGCGTCACCGATCTTGTGGATGCGGATGTCGTTGGTCGCGCCGATGATTCCGGGAGGGGACCCGGAGATGACGACGACCTTGTCACCTTCCTGCAGAAGGCCACGTGACAGGAAGTAGTCGTCGACCTGGAGGAACATGAGGTCCGTGTGGGCCACGTGCTCGACGAGCGCCGACTGGATGCCCCACGTCATCGCCATGCGGCGACGGATCGCCGGCTCGATCGTGAAGGCGAGCATCGGGATGCCGGAGCGCAGTCGCGACATGCGACGAGCGGTGTCGCCCGACTCGGTGAAGAGACAGATGTACTTCGCCTCGACGAACTCGGCGACCTCGTTCGCGGCGAGGGTGATGATGCCACCCTGCGTCCGCGGCTTGGCCGTGAGCGGCGGGATGCGCTCGAGGCCGTGGGTCTCGGTCGCATCGATGATGCGGGCCATCGTCTCGACAACTCCCACGGGGTGCTTGCCGACGCTCGTCTCACCGGAGAGCATGACCGCGTCAGCACCGTCGAGGACCGCGTTGGCGACGTCGCTCGTCTCGGCGCGGGTGGGCACCGGGTTCTCGATCATCGTCTCGAGCATCTGCGTCGCAACGATGACGGGCTTCGCCATCCGGCGGCAGAGCTCCACGGCACGCTTCTGGACGATCGGGACGGCCTCGAGAGGAAGCTCGACACCGAGGTCGCCACGGGCGACCATGATGCCGTCGAAGGCGTCGATGATCTCCTCGAGCGCGTCGACGGCCTGCGGCTTCTCGATCTTGGCGATGACGGGGACCTTCCGGCCCTCCTCCGCCATGATCTCGTGCACGCGCGTCACATCGGCGGCGTTGCGCACGAACGACAGCGCGATGATGTCCGCGCCGGCGCGGAGACCCCAGCGGAGGTCCGCCTCGTCCTTGTCGGACAGGGCCGGCACGTTGACCGCGACGCCCGGGAGGTTGATGCCCTTGTTGTTGGACACGTACCCGGCGACGATGACCTCCGTCGTCACGACGGAGCCCTCGACACCGGTCACCTGGACGCGGACCTTGCCGTCGTCGATCAGAAGGAAGTCGCCCGTATTCACGTCGGAGGGCAGGCCCTTGAACGTGGTGGAGACGATCTCCTTGGTGCCCGGGATGTCGTCGGTCGTGATCTTGAACACGTCGCCGACGGCGAGGAAGTGGGGACCCTCGGCGAACCGGCCGAGCCGGATCTTGGGGCCCTGCAGGTCGACGAGGACGGCGACGGCACGGCCGGCATCCTCAGACGCCTTCCGCACGTTGGCCAGCCGGGCGTCGTGGTCGGCGTAGTCGCCGTGGCTGAGGTTGAAGCGGGTCACGTCCACACCAGCGTCGATGATGGCGCGAACCATCTCGTAGCTTTCGGTGGCGGGACCCAGAGTGGCGACGATCTTCGCGCGTCTCACAGAAATAGCTCCGTCGGGTAGAGATTTTGGGAACGATCTCAGCCTAGGCGTGCTGGAGACCGATCGCGACGTCGGTCGGACGGACCGGCGCCGGCAGACTGGTCGACCCCATCAGGTACTCGTCGACGGCCGAAGCCGCCGCGCGCCCTTCTGCGATCGCCCAGACGATGAGGGACTGGCCGCGACCGGCGTCGCCGGCGACGAAGACACCGGGTGCCGTCGCCTGCCAGTCGTGGGCGCGCTCGACGTTTCCGTTCGAGGTGAAAGCGGCGCCGAGCTGCTGCTCGAGAGCGGGGCGCTCGGGGCCGGTGAAGCCCATCGCGATCAGCACGAGGTCCGCGGGGATCTCGCGCTCGGTCCCGCTTTTCGGAACACGACGGCCGTCGACGAACTCGGTTTCGGCCACGCGGAGTGCACGCACCTCGCCCACGTCGTTGCCGAGGAACTCGACGGTCGACGCGAGGAAGGACCGCTCGCCGCCCTCCTCGTGAGCCGAGGCGACCTCGAAGATCGTCGGCATCATCGGCCACGGCTGGTGGTCGGGTCGCGCCTCGGGCGGCTGCGTGCCGATGGCGAGGTTCGTGACGCTGAGCGCGCCCTGCCGGTGCGCGGTGCCGATGCAGTCTGCTCCGGTGTCACCGCCCCCGATGACGACGACGTGCTTGCCCTCTGCGTGGATCTGGTGCGGCACCTGATCTCCCGCGACCGCCTTGTTCGATTCGACGAGGTACTCCATGGCGAAGTGGACGCCGTCGAGGTCGCGGCCGGGGATGGCCAGGTCGCGAGGAACCGTGGAGCCGGTGGCGATCACCACGGCGTCGTAGCGAGCGCGGAGGTCCTCCCAGGAGAGGTCCTTGCCGATCTCGACGCCGGCGCGGAAGCGCGTGCCCTCGTCCCGCATCTGACGCAGTCGCGTTTCGAGGTGGCGCTTCTCCATCTTGAAGTCCGGGATGCCGTAGCGCAGCAGACCGCCGATGCGGTCGTCGCGTTCGTATACGGCGACCGTGTGGCCGGCGCGCGTGAGCTGCTGTGCGGCAGCGAGGCCCGCAGGCCCGGATCCGACGACGGCGACCGTCTTGCCGGTCAGACGCCCGGGAGGCTCCGCTTCGACCCAGCCGTGGGCGAACGCTTCGTCGATCGTGGAGACCTCGATCTGCTTGATCGTGACCGCGGGCTGGTTGATACCGAGGACACACGAGCTCTCGCACGGCGCCGGGCACAGCCGGCCGGTGAACTCCGGGAAGTTGTTGGTCGCGTGGAGGCGCTCGATGGCGGCTCGGCCCTCGCCGCGCCACGTGAGGTCGTTCCACTCCGGGATCAGGTTGCCGAGAGGGCATCCCTGATGGCAGAACGGCACGCCGCAGTCCATGCAGCGGCCGGCCTGGCGACGCAGCACGGCCTGGTCGCCCTGCTCGTACACCTCTTTCCAGTCCATGATGCGAACGGGAACGGGCCGGCGCGGCGGAAGCTCGCGCTCGGTGACTTTGAGGAAGCCCTTGGGATCAGCCACCGGTCACCTCCAGGATGCGGGTCCAGACGACGTCGCTGTCGGGGTCGAGCCCCTCGGCGGCCGCCTCCTGGCGGGTTTTCAGAACAGCCGCGTAGTCACGCGGCAGGACGCGCGTGAAGTTCGCGGCCTCGGTGGCGAGGTTGGCGATCAGTCGCTCGGCGAGGTCGGACTCGGTCTCCTCGACGTGCCGGGTGAGCAGATCGCGGAGGATCTCGATGTCGCCCGCGCCGAGCTGGTGGAGTTCCAGTTCGCCCGACGCGATGGCCTCGCGGTTGATGAGCGCCTCGTCGAGGCGGTAGATGTAGGCCGAGCCGCCGGACATCCCGGCGCCGAGGTTGCGACCGGTCGCGCCGAGGATGACGGCGAGACCGCCGGTCATGTATTCGAGCGCGTGGTCGCCCACGCCTTCGACGACCGCGGTCGCACCGGAGTTGCGGACCAGGAAACGCTCACCGACGACGCCGCGCAGGAACATCGATCCACGCGTCGCGCCATAACCGATGACGTTGCCGGCGATGACGTTCTGCGAGGCGTCGAAGGACGCCGTGCGGGGCGGGCGGACGACGATCTCGCCGCCCGAGAGGCCCTTGCCGACGTAGTCGTTCGAGTCGCCCTCGAGCCGCAGCGTGATGCCCGACGGCAGGAAGGCGCCGAAGGACTGTCCCGCCGACCCGGTCAGGTTGATCTCGATCGTGCCGGAGGGAAGTCCGTTCTCGCCGTGCGCCTTGGTCACGTGGTGGCCGAGCATCGTGCCGACCGCTCGCTCGGTGTTGCGCACCGGGAGGTCGATCGTCAGGTGACCGCCGTGCGCGACGACGTCGCGGGCCCGGTCGAGCAGGGCGACATCGAAGTGCGCTTCGAGTTCGTGGTCCTGTTCGCGCACGCGGTGCCGCGGCGCGTCGTCACCGAAGACCGGTCCGCGGAGGATCGGCGACAGGTCGAGACCGTAGGCCTTCCAGTGGTCGACGGCCTGCTCGACGTCCAGGACCTCGGTGTGCCCGACGGCCTCTTCGATCGAGCGGAACCCGAGCTCGGCGAGGTACTCGCGTACCTCCTGTGCGATGAACTCCATAAAGTTCACGACGTGATCCGCCTTGCCCGTGAAGCGCTTGCGCAGCTCGGGGTTCTGCGTCGCGACGCCCACGGGGCAGGTGTCGAGGTGACATACGCGCATCATGATGCAGCCCTCGACGACGAGCGCGCTGGTCGCGAACCCGAACTCCTCGGCGCCGAGCAGCGCTGCGATGAGGACGTCGCGGCCGGTTTTCAACTGACCGTCGGCCTGCACGACCACACGGCCGCGCATGTCGTTGATCATCAGCGTCTGCTGCGTCTCTGCGAGCCCGAGCTCCCACGGGGTGCCGGCGTGCTTGAGCGAGTTCAGCGGGCTCGCACCCGTTCCGCCGTCGTGACCGGACACGAGGATGACGTCCGCCAGGGCTTTGGCCGTGCCTGCGGCGACCGCGCCGATGCCCGACTGACTCACGAGCTTGACGTGCACGCGCGCCGAAGGGTTGGCCCGCTTCACGTCGAAGATCAACTGCTTGAGGTCTTCGATCGAGTAGATGTCGTGGTGCGGCGGCGGCGAGATCAGTCCCACGCCGGGAGTACCGCCACGGGTCCGCGCGATCCAGGGGTAGACCTTGCCCGGAGGAAGCTGTCCGCCCTCGCCGGGCTTGGCACCCTGCGCGAGCTTGATCTGGATGTCGTCGGCGTGCGTGAGGTACATGCTCGTGACGCCGAAGCGGCCCGACGCGACCTGCTTGATGGCGGAGCGGCGCTCGGGGTCGAGCAGACGATCCACGTCCTCGCCGCCCTCGCCCGTGTTCGACTTCGCGCCCAGGCGGTTCATCGCGATCGCGAGCGTCTCGTGCGCTTCCTTGGAGATGGAGCCGTAGCTCATCGCTCCCGTGGAGAACCGCTTCACGATCGATGAGATCGGCTCGACCTCGTCGATCGGCACGGCGGGACGCACGCCCGCCTTCAGCCGGAACAGGCCGCGGAGGGTCTTCAGGTCGGCAGCCTGATCGTCGATCATCTTCGTGTACTCGCGGAAGATGTCGTAGCGCCGGGTCCGGGTCGCGTGCTGCAGGCGGAACACGGTGTCGGGGTTGAAGAGGTGGGATGCCCCGTCCCGCCGCCACTGGTATTCCCCGCCGGTCCAGAGCCGCTCGTGCGCTCGCGCAGCCTGATCGGCCGGGTAGGCGAACTCGTGGCGGGCGAGGTTCTCGCGCGAGATCTCCTCGATGCCGATTCCGCCGAGCTTCGTCTCGGTGCCCGTGAAGTACGTGTCGATGAAGTCCTGGGACAGCCCCACCGCCTCGAAGACCTGGGCACCGGCGTAGGAGGACACCGTAGAGATGCCCATCTTGGACATGATCTTCAGCACGCCCTTGCCGAGCGCGTAGATGAGGTTGCGAACCGCCTTCTCGGGCGAGACGCCGGTGATGTAGCCCGCGCGGACGAGGTACTCGGCCGTCTCCATCGCCAGGTAGGGGTTGACGGCTGATGCGCCGTAACCGATCAGGGTCGCGACGTGGTGCACTTCGCGCACGTCACCCGCCTCGACGACGAGTCCCACCTTCATGCGGTTCTGATTGCGGATCAGGTGGTGGTGCACGGCCGACAGCGTCAGGAGCGACGGGATCGGCACGAGGTCGGACGTCGAGTCGCGGTCACTCAGGATGATGAACTCGACGCCGTCGGCGATCGCGGCATCCACCTCTGCGCAGATCTCGTCGAGACGCGAGCGAAGGGAATCCGCCGCGTCATCGGCGCGGTAGAGCCCGCGGATCGTGATGGAGCGTCGCCCGGGAAGCGCGCGGTCGATGTTCTGCAGCTTGGCGAGCTCGTCGTTGTCGATCACCGGGAAGTCGAGTGTGATGACCCGCGTGTGATCGGGGCCCGCATCCAGCAGGTTGCGCTCCGGGCCGAGTCCGAGTCCGAGCGAAGTGACGACCTCTTCGCGGATCGAGTCGAGCGGCGGGTTCGTCACCTGCGCGAACTGCTGCACGAAGTAGTCGAACAGCAGCCGCGGACGCTCGCTGAGGACGGCGATCGGGGTGTCGGAACCCATCGCGCCGAGAGGCTCGGCGCCCGTCTGCCCCATCGGGGTCAGGAGGATGCGCACCTCCTCCTCGGTGTAGCCGAAGGTGCGCTGGCGACGGGTGATCGACGCGATCGGGTGCACGATGTGCTCGCGTTCGGGCAGGTCCTTGAGGCGGACGCGGCCCGCGTCGAGCCACTCCTGCCACGGATGCATCGAGGCGAGGTCCTGCTTGATCTCGTCATCCTCGACGATGCGACCCTGGGCCGTGTCGACGACGAACATGCGTCCGGGCCGGAGTCGGCCGCGGCGCTTGATCCGCTCGGGCTCGAAATCCAGCACGCCGGTCTCACTGCCGATGACGACGAGGCCGTCGGTCGTCTCGGTCCAGCGACCGGGGCGCAGACCGTTGCGGTCGAGGGTGGCGCCGACGAGGGAGCCGTCGGTGAAGATCAGCGCTGCCGGGCCGTCCCACGGCTCCATCTGCATCGAGTGGTAGTCGTAGAACGCACGCAGATCGTCGGGGATGTCGGTCTGCTTCTCGTACGCCTCGGGGACCATCATCATGATCGCGTGAGGCAGGCTCCGGCCCGTGAGGGTGAGGAGCTCGAGGACCTCGTCGAACGAAGCGGAGTCGCTCTGTCCGGGGCTGCAGATCGGGAGCAACGGATGCATGTCGCCCAGAAGTTCCGATTCGAGCTGCGACTGCCGCGCCCGCATCCAGTTGCGGTTGCCGTTCACGGTGTTGATCTCGCCGTTGTGCGCCAGCATGCGTAGCGGCTGCGCGAGCGGCCACGACGGGAAGGTGTTGGTCGAGTAGCGCGAGTGGACGACGGCCAACTCGGTCGCGAAGCGCTCGTCCTGCAGGTCGGGGTAGAACGGCTCGAGCTGGAGCGTCGTCACCATGCCCTTGTAGCCGAGCGTCCGGCTCGACAGCGAGACGAAGTACGCGTCGAGCTCGTGCTGAGCGCGCTTGCGCAGCCGGTACGTGCGACGATCCAGCGCGATGCCCGACAGCGCCGGCGCGTCGCCGACCGCGGGCCGCGACACGAACAGCTGCTCGAACGCGGGCCGCGCGTTGAAGGCGAGCTTGCCGAGGTTCTCGTCGGCCGTGGGGACCACGCGCCAGCCGAGGACCGTCAGGCCCTCGCTCGCGGCGATCTCTTCGACGGCGCTCTTCTGCGCTGCGCGTTCGTCGTGGTCGGTCGGCAGGAACGCGAGACCCACCGCGTACTCCCCCACCGGCGGCAGGTCGAAGTCGACCACCGCACGCAGGAAGGCGTCGGGCATCTGGGTCAGGATGCCGGCGCCGTCACCGGTACCGGCATCCGACCCGATCGCACCGCGGTGCTCGAGGTTTCGGAGCGCGGTGAGCGCCAGGTCCACGATGTCGTGGCCTGCTTCTCCGCGGAGAGTCGCGACCATCGCCAGACCACAGGCGTCCTTCTCGAACGCCGGGTTGTACATCCCCTGCTTTGCAGGGAACGAACCGCCGGGAGTTACTCCGGTCGTGCGGGTCGTGGTGTCTTCGTGACGGGAGCTGGAGGGCATGCCTACCGTCCTCACATGGGTGCTCAACCTGGGACGACGTCGGCCCTGTGGTGCTGCTATCGGGTGGTGAGGGAGCTTGTGGCCCCGTCGGAGGATTCTTCGGACGTGGGGGGTGCGCTCACGTCCACGAAGTCATCGGTTTCCTGCGAGTGTACCCCGCCCGGAGGCGTCCACTCGCGACCCGGCTGGTACGGCGAGGGCTCCCAGCCCGGGTGACGGCGCTTCTGCACGATCATGATCGCCAGGCCCACGACGACGCCGAAGATCGCGGCCCACACGTTCGTGCGGAGGCCGAGGAAGACTTCGCTCGGATCGATGCGAATCGACTCCCAGACGATGCGCCCCGCGGAGTACCAGACGAGGTACAAACCGAACAGGCGGCCCCACTGCAGACGGAAGCGACGCCCGGCGGCGGCGATGATGATGACGCCCATGACGTTCCAGATGACCTCGTACAGGAAGGTCGGGTGGAAGAGGGTGTCCTCGGGAAGTCCTGCCGGCCAGGCGGAGTTCGGGTAGTCGATCTTCAGACCCCACGGGAGGTCGGTGGGCAGGCCGTACAGCTCCTGGTTGAACCAGTTGCCGAAGCGGCCGAACGCCTGGGCGAGCAACAGCGCCGGCGCGAGCGCGTCGGCGAAGGTCCAGAAGCGGATGCCGCTCCACTTGCAGCCGAGCCAGGCGCCGATCGCACCGCCGATGAGGGCGCCGAAGATGGCGATGCCACCCTCCCAGATGCGGAAGATCGCCCAGATGTCCTTGTCCTCACCGAAGTAGAACCCCGGGTGGGTGAGGACGTGGAAGATGCGCGCCCCGATGATGGCGAGCGGCACGGCGAGCAGGCAGATGTCGATGACCACCCACGGCTCGGCACCGCGCTGCGTAAGACGGCGATTGGTCCAGAACGCCGCGACGACGATGCCCGCCAGGATGCAGAGGGCATAGAAGTGGATCGTCAGCGGGCCGAGCTGGAACGAACTGATCGGCGGGCTGGGAATGCTCGCGACGACGGAGAGGGCTGCAGAAGTCACGACGGCGAGTCTACGCGGTGATGGACTGTGGCCCTGCGCCGCGAGACAGCTCGCGCGCCGTGGCGGCGAGCCCCGCCACACCGCCGTCACGGAGAGCCCGGACGAGCGCGGTTCCCACGATCGCGCCGTCGGCGTAGTCCAGGACACCGTCGACCTGATCGGCCGTCGAAATGCCGATGCCCACGCAGGCGTTCTCGACACCGTGCGCACGGAGGCGTTCGACGAGAGCGCGGGCAGCGGCATCCAGTTCGGCCCGCTCCCCCGTGATCCCCATCGTGGACACGGTGTAGACGAAGCCCGTCGAGTGTTCGGCGATCATCGCGATGCGCTCCTCGGTCGAGGAGGGCGCGGCGAGGAAGATGCGGTCGAGGCCCGTGCGTTCCGACGCGGCGATCCAGTCCGCGGCCGCATCCGGAGTGATGTCGGGGGTGATCAGACCCGCGCCGCCCGCCGCGACGAGGTCGTCGGCGAATCGATCGACGCCGTACTGGAAGACCGGGTTCCAGTACGTCATGACCACGATCGGCACGTCGACGCGCTCCGCGATCGCGCGGACCGCGGTGAAGGTGTCACGGAAGCGGAACCCGGCCGCGAGAGCGGCCTGCGTGGCTTCCTGGATCACGACGCCATCCATGACGGGATCGGAGTACGGCGGACCCAGCTCGAGGATGTCGGCGCCGTTCTCGGCGAGGGCGACAGCTGCATCGATGCTCGTCTGGAGGTCGGGGTAACCGATCGGGAGGTAGCCGACGAACGCGCCGCGTCCCGCCTCTTTCGCTGCGGCTATGGCGGCCGCGACGCGGGACGTCACAGCTCGACTCCCTCGCCGCTACCGGGCTCCGGGTCGGCGGGGACCTCGACGGGCTCCTTGTCGGCGTCGTAGAGCTCGAACCAGCGCGCGGCCGTGTCCATGTCCTTGTCGCCGCGGCCCGAGAGGTTGATCGCGAGGACCGCGTCGGGACCGAGCTCCTTGCCAATCCGAAGAGCACCGGCAAGGGCGTGCGCCGACTCGATGGCGGGGATGATGCCCTCGGTGCGGCTGAGGAGGCGGAGAGCCTCCATCGCCTCGGTGTCGGTGGCGGGGATGTACTGGGCGCGCCCGATGCTCGAGAGCCACGCGTGCTCCGGCCCGACGCCCGGGTAGTCGAGCCCGGCGGAGATCGAGTGGGACTCGGTGGTCTGGCCGTCCTCGTCCTGCAGGACGAACGTCTTGGCCCCGTGCAGGATGCCGGGCCGTCCACGAGCGATGGATGCCGCGTGCTTCGGCGTGTCGACACCGTCGCCCGCCGCCTCGACCCCGTAGAGCGCGACATCGTCGTCATCGAGGAAGGCGTTGAACATGCCGATCGCGTTCGATCCGCCGCCGACGCAGGCGATGACGGCATCGGGCAGGCGACCGATCTCGTCGAGCAGCTGCTGTCGAGCCTCTTCGCCGATGATCTTCTGGAAATCGCGCACCATCGCGGGGAATGGGTGAGGGCCCGCGGCGGTACCGAAGATGTAGTTCGTCGTGTCGACCGAGGCGACCCAGTCGCGGTACGCCTCGTTGATCGCGTCCTTGAGGGTGCGCGAGCCGGTCGTGACGGGTACGACCTCGGCGCCGAGGAGCCGCATCCGTGCCACGTTGAGTGCCTGACGCTCGGTGTCGACCTCGCCCATGTAGATGGTGCACTCGAACCCGAAGAGGGCCGCGGCGGTCGCCGTGGCGACGCCGTGCTGTCCGGCACCGGTCTCGGCGATCACGCGCTTCTTGCCGAGGCGCTTCGTGATGAGCGCCTGACCGAGGACGTTGTTGATCTTGTGGGAACCCGTGTGATTGAGATCCTCGCGTTTGAGGAAGACCCGCGCACCGCCGGCGTGCTCGGCGAACCGCGGCACCTCCGTGAGGGCGGAGGGGCGCCCGGCATACACGTTGAGCAGGTGCGTGAACTCGGCGGCGAAGGCCGGATCCGCCTTCGACTCTTCGTAGACGGCCGTCAGCTCGTCGATCGCGGCGATGAGCGACTCGGGCATGTAGCGCCCGCCGAAATCGCCGAAGAAGGGGCCAGCGGCTTCGCGAAGACTCATGAACCTGCCTCCAGGAACGCGGCGAGCGTCGACACGGGATCGTTCGTGACGAGGGCTTCACCGATCAGGACGACATCGGCACCGGCAGAGCGGTAGTGCGCGACGTCTGCGGGTGAGAGCACCGCCGATTCGGCGATTTTGATCACGCCGTCGGGGAGCTCGGGGGCGAGCCGACCGAAGAGATCTCGGTCGAGCTCGAAGGTAGAGAGATTGCGGGCATTGATCCCGATGAGGCGCGCGCCGATGTCGTTGGCCCGCGTCACCTCTTCTGCCGAATGCGTCTCGACGAGCGGCGTCATCCCGAGTTCCTGCACGAGCGCATACAGCTCGGCGAGGACTCGTTGCTCGAGACCGGCGACGATCAACAGCACCAGATCAGCACCGGCGGCGCGCGCCTCGAGCACCTGGTACGGCGTCGCGATGAAGTCCTTGCGCAGCACCGGCAGCGTGACCGCGGCCCGAACGGCCTCGAGGTCGGCCAGCGACCCCTTGAACTTGCGCTGCTCGGTCAGCACCGAGATCGCGGACGCGCCACCGATCTCGTACCGGCGGGCCTGCAGGGCAGGGTCGGGAATGTCGGCGAGGTCGCCGCGAGACGGACTCGCCCGCTTGACCTCGGCGATGATCTTGACGCGATCAGCGGGTGCGAGAGCGGCCAGGGCATCGATCGCGGCAGGCTGCGCGAGGGCGAGTTTCTCGACCACCGCCAACGGGCGGACGGCCTCGCGCTCTCGTGCATCCTCCACCGCGCCGGCCGTCAGGTCGGCGAGCACGTCAGTGCTGCTTCGAGATCGTCTTGGCGCCGCCGACGCCGTAGCCGACCTTGGTCATGATGAACCCGACGACGAGGCCGATGACCAGGAGGACGACGGACAGCCAGACCAGCACCGGCATGTCGAAGAAGAAGAAGACGGTGCCGAGCGTCACCGCGACGAGCATGATCACAACCGTCGTCCATGCCGCCGGGGAGTGTCCGTGTCCGGGGTCCTCGATGCCGCTCATAGTTCTCCTTCGATGCGAAGCATGGATTGTGTGGCGCGACCGGGGTCGCCTCATCAGTCTAGCGGGGCGTCCGTCCTCCCCCGCCCTCAGAGCTCAGCTCGTCGGGTCTTCACCACGCGAGAGATCATCCCAGGAATCGATGCTGTCGCGGGGTCCTGCCGCGCGATCCGTGCGGTACTTCCGCCCCGCTGCGGTCCACCGATGCGCGGTGGCGAGGGCGATCCCCCCGCCGAGGACGATGAGGACGGATGCCGCAACGGTGACGGACGGCCACGGCGTCGCCGTGACGCTCGACACGATGCCGGCGATCCCCTGCTCGCCGCTCAAGCCCGTGGCATCCGTCACGGGACCGGCGACGGCGTCCACGGGGCGCTGCGAGGCGATGCGGAAGGAGCCCCACCCCAGACCGGCGCCGAGCGCGACCGCGATCACCGCGAAGACGTAACGGAGCACGCGACCCACGATGGTGAGAGCGAGAGCGAGCGCGAGCGCGGCGAGGCTGAGCGGCGCGAGCACGGCGAGGGCGTCGGCACCCGGAACCGCGACGGGCACCTGCGAACCGTCGTCGATCGAGGCTTCGAGCCACGTCTGCGTCGAGCCGATGATGCCGAGGGCGCCGCCGATGAGGATCGCCAGCACGGCCGCGAGCCGCGTGCGGCGCGACGTCGCCTCGTTCACGAGAACTCGCCGACGAGGGGCTCGAGATCGTCGGCGTCGAAGCACGTGCGGTCGCCCGTGTGGCAGGCCGCGCCCACCTGGTGCACGCTCACGAGGAGCGTGTCGCCGTCGCAGTCCAGACGGACTCCGTGCACGAACTGGGCGTGGCCGGACGTGTCGCCCTTGCGCCAGTACTCCTGACGCGACCGGGACCAGAACGTCACGCGTCCCTCGGTCAGCGTGCGGCGGAGCGCCTCGGCATCCATCCATCCGAGCATCAGGACCTCGCGCGTGTCGTGCTGCTGCACGATCGCGGGCACGAGACCGTCGGCGTTGTATACGACGCGCGCCATGCGCTCCTCGATCGACCGGGTCATCGCCGCACCTCCACACCCGCTGACACGAGGGCGTCCTTCACGTCTGCGATGGTCAGCTGACCGGAGTGGAAGACGGATGCCGCAAGCACCGCGTCGGCTCCGGCGGCGATCGCGGGGGCGAAGTGCGCCGCATCCCCCGCGCCGCCCGAGGCGATGACGGGGACGGACGAGACCTCGCGCATCGCGGAGACGAGCTCGAGATCGAAGCCGTCCTTCGTGCCGTCGGCGTCGATCGAGTTCACCAGGAGCTCGCCCGCACCCCGCTCGATCGCTTCGCGCGCCCAGGCGAGGGCGTCGAGGGCGGTGAGCGTGCGGCCGCCGTGGGTCGTCACGGCGAAACCGGATGCCGTCCCCGGAGCGCGCTTCACATCGAGTGAGAGGACGAGAACCTGGGCGCCGAAACGGTCGGCGATCTCGCCCACCAGCTCGGGCCGAGCGATCGCCGCCGAGTTGACACCCACCTTGTCCGCACCGACACCCAACAGTTTCGCGACGTCTTCGGCGGAGCGGACTCCGCCGCCGACCGTGAGCGGGATGAACACCTGTTCGGCGGTCCGCTGGACGACGTCGTAGGTCGTGTCCCGCGCGTCGACCGTCGCCGTCACGTCGAGGAACGTGATCTCGTCCGCGCCCTGCTCGTAGTACCGGCGCGCGAGTTCGACGGGGTCGCCCATCTCGCGCAGGTTCTCGAAGTTGACGCCTTTGACGACCCTGCCGGCAGCGACGTCGAGACACGGGATCACGCGAGAGACGAGTGACACGTCACAGCCTCGCGTTGTGGATCGCCGTCACGAGGATCGCGCGCGCGCCCATCTCGTACAGCGAATCCATGACCTGGTTGACCGTCTTCCGCGGGCTCATGACCCGGACGGCCACCCACTCCGGGTCACGCAGCGGAGAGATGGTCGGAGACTCGATGCCCGGCGCCAAGGCGACCGCCTGGTCGACGAGGTGCGCGGGCAGGTCGTAGTCGATGAGCACGTACCGACGAGCGACGAGCACGCCTCGGAGGCGTCGGAGGAGCGTCTCGGTGCCCTCGGCCGGCGTGGGGGAACCGATGAGAACGGCCTCGGACTCGAGGAGGACGGGACCGAAGATCTCGAGCCCCGCCTGACGGAGCGTCGTGCCGGTCGAGACGACGTCGGCGACCGCGTCGGCCACCCCGAGCTGCACCGCGGACTCCACTGCGCCGTCGAGCGGAACGAGGTCGACGGCCACACCGTGCTCATCGAGGTACGCGTCGACGAGACCGGGGTAGGCGGTGGCGACGCGCAGGCCGTCGAGGTCGGCGAGCTCGGTGAAGCGTCCGGGAGGGCCGGCAAAGCGGAACGTCGAGCCCCCGAAGCCGAGCTGTTCGATCTCGCGCGCGCCCGGCATCCGTGCGTCGAGCAGGAGGTCGCGACCGGTGATGCCGACGTCGAGCGCACCCGAGCCGACGTAGGTGGCGATGTCTTTGGGGCGGAGGTAGAAGAACTCGACGTCGTTGATCGGGTCGATGACATGCAGGTCCTTCGGGTCACGTCGGCCGATGTACCCGGCTTCGGCGAGCATCCCCGCGGTGGTTTCGGCGAGCATCCCCTTGTTGGGGACGGCGATGCGCAGCATGGAGCGTCTTTCAGAGTGGAGGTGGGCGGACGGGAGGAGGGACCGATCAGAGATGTCGGTACACATCCTCGAGCGTCAGGCCCTTCGCGAGCATCAGCACCTGCAGGTGGTAGAGCAGCTGCGAGATCTCCTCGGCCGTCTCGGCATCCGACTGGTACTCGGCCGCCATCCAGACCTCGGCCGCCTCTTCGACGATCTTCTTGCCGATGGCGTGGACGCCGCGGTCCAGCTGGGCGACGGTGCCGGATCCCTCAGGACGCGTCGCCGCCGTCTCGCTCAGCTCGGAGAACAGTCCGTCGAAGGTCTTCACACCTCCCAGGGTACCGGCCCGTCGATCCCGGCCGGTCCGGGTGACGGTCAGTGGCGGTGAGCGAATGCCGCGGCCGACCGGAGAGCCGTGATCGCGGTGCCGGGGTCGTCTGCACCGAAGACCGCTGAGCCTGCCACGAACGTGTCGGCACCGGCATCCGCTGCCTGCGCGATGGTCGATTCGCCGATGCCGCCGTCGACCTGCAGCCAGACCTGGGACCCGCGACGGCGGGCCTCGTCGGCGAGGCGGCGGAGTTTGGGCATCTGGTCGGCCATGAAGCTCTGCCCCCCGAAGCCCGGCTCGACCGTCATGACGAGAATCTGGTCGAACTCGTCCAGCACCTCGAACAGCTGCTCGACGGGTGTCGCGGGCTTCACGGCGACGCCGGCACGCGCACCGATCGAGCGGAGCCGACGCGCGAGGTCGACCGGCTGCGCGGCTGCTTCGAGGTGGAACGTGACGGATGCCGCGCCGATCTCCGCGTACTCCGGCGCCCACCGGTCGGCGTCGCTGATCATGAGGTGGACGTCGAGGGGCACGGGGCTCGTCGCCTGGATCCGTTCCACCATCTGCGGGCCGAACGTGAGGTTCGGCACGAAGTGGTTGTCCATGACGTCGACGTGGACGAAGTCGGCCGTCGCGATGCGCGCGAGCTCGGCCTGCATGTTCACGAAGTCGGCGGCGAGGATGCTGGGGTTGATGCGTACGTCGAAGTCGGCCACGTCAGCCATTATCGCCGGGCGCGGTCGGCTGAGCGTCAGGAGCGGCGCAGCAGCCAGATCGACATCGCGTCGGTGCCGTGCCGGTGGGGCCACAGCTGCGCGCGTCCCGACCCGTCGCCGGGCGCCGAGAGGTCGAGGGCGTCACCGGCGACGCTCGAGAGGACCTCCCGGGCGTCGAGCTGTGTGAGTTCCGCACCGAAATGGCGCTGCACCTCGGCGACCACTCCGGCCGTCTCGGCGAGGTGAGGCGAGCACGTGACGTAGGCGACGATACCGCCGGGAGCGAGAGCGGCGACGGCCGCGGTGAGCAGCTCGGTCTGCAACTGCGTGAGTTCGGGCACGTCGGCGGGGGCTTTCCGCCACCGCGCCTCGGGACGGCGTCGGAGCGCGCCGAGTCCCGTGCAGGGTGCGTCCACGAGGATCCGGTCGTACACGCCGCGCCCCGCGCGGGTGCGCCCGTCCTCCTCCGACACGGGGACCTCGATCGGAACTGCCGCGACGGACTGCCGCACCAACCGGGCTCGCGACGCGGAGAGCTCGTTCGCCTCGAGGTGCGCCTCGTGGGCGACGGCTTCCGCCGCCAGGACCGCCGTCTTACCGCCGGGCGCTGCACACAGATCGAGCCAGCGCTCCCCCGCGCGGATCGGCAGCGCGCGGGTCAGCGCGAGGGCGGCGAGCTGGGAGCCCTCGTCCTGCACGCGCACCGCGCCTCCGGAGCCTCTCACGATCCGATCCGGGTCGCCGCCGGCGAGGCGGAACCCGATGGGCGAGTACGGCGTCCGTTCGGAGCCTTCCGGGATCTCCCCCACGCCGGGCAGGGCGGCGAGGGTGACAGTCGGCGCCGCGTTGTCGGCCGCGAGGAGCTCGAGCAGTTCGTCCTCGCGTCCCTCGGCGGCCAGCGCGCGGCGGAAAGCGCGGATGATCCACACCGGGTGCGCATAACGGACGGAGAGGCGTTCGTCGTCGGAGCGGGCGGCATCCTCGATGCGCGTCAGCCACTCCTCCTCGTCCCGCTCGGACACGCGTCGGAGCACCGCGTTGGCGAAGCCCGTCGCGCGTCGTCCGGCAACGCGGCCGACGAGGTCGACGGTCTCGTGGACCGCTGCGTGGGACGGCACGCGCGTGGCGAGGAGCTGGTGGGTTCCCAGCCGCAGGGCGTCGAGGACTGCGGCGTCGATCTCTGCGGTCGATCGCGAGGCGGCCATCTCGATGATCGCGTCATAGGTGCCGATGCGACGGAGCGTTCCGTAGGTCAGTTCGGTGGCGAGAGCGGCATCCGCCGTCGTCAGCCGAGCCCGCTCGAGCTCGCGCGGCAGCAGGAGGTTGGCGTAGGCGTCGTCCTCTCCGACGGCGCGGATGACGGTGTAGGCGACGTCCCGGGCAGCACTCACGAGGCCACCCCCGGCAGGTCGAGGCGCGGATCGTCGGACCGGAGCCCCCGCCACCAGTCGGCGGCGGCCATGGGGCCCTTTCCCGCGGGCTGCACGGTCTTCAGAAGAACCGCGCCCTCCCCCGCGCCGACGAGCACGTCACGCTCGACGAGGGCGATCTGGCCGGGCTCCAAGGGTGCGTCGGCACCGCGCAGGGCGGCGAGGACCTTCACCCGCTGACCGTCGAGCGAGACGTGCGCGCCGGGTTCCGGTGTCGTGCCACGGAAGCGGTCGATGACGCGGTCAGCGGGCTGCGAGAGGTCGAGGGCGCCGTCGGCCTGCGTCAGCTTGGGCGCCAGCGTCGCCTCGCCGGACTGCGGCGTCGCGACGGCGGTGCCATCGGCGATCGCGTCGACCACCCGCGTCACCAGGTCGGCCCCCGACATCGCGAGATCAGCGAGCACGTCGCCCGCGGTGGCTCCGCGCGGGACGTCGCAGCGCAGCTCCTCGAAGACGTCGCCGGCGTCGAGGGCCGGAACGAGCTGGAAGACGGCGGCGCCGGTCACCCGGTCCCCCGCGATGAGCGCATGCTGCACGGGCGCAGCTCCCCGCCAGCGCGGCAGCAGCGAGAAGTGCAGGTTGATCCAGCCTTGCGACGGCGTCGACAGAAGGGGCTCCCGCACCAGCCCGCCGTACGCGACGATGACACCCAGCTCGGCGTCGAGGGCGGAGATCTCCGCTGTCGCCGTCTCGTCGAGGCGATCGGCCTTGATGATCGGCAGGCCGAGCTCGGCGGCGGCCACCGCCACGGGCGACGGTGTCATGACGCGTTTGCGCCCGATCGGCGCATCACGGCGGGTGACGACGCCGACGACCTCATGCGAGGAAGCCGCGAGAGCACGGAGGGAGGGGACGGCCGGGTCGGGGGTTCCGGCGAAAACGACGCGCATGCAGGTCCTCACAGATCGAGCTCGGGCACATCGAGCCGAACCCTGAGTGTAGTCCGGGGTCCCGGACCTCGACGGCGTCCGCGGACGGCATCGGCCACGACGGACGCCCGCAACTGCTCGGCGACGGGGCGCCCGTGCGCGTAGTCGACCCGCACCAGAGCGCGCGCGCCGTCGTCGGTCGGGACGGGCCCGAGCACGGCGAGCGGCCCGAGATCCGGCACCGCCTCGCGGAGTTCTGCGAGGGCGCGATCGACGGATGCCGTGACCCCCTCGACAGCGGCGACCCGGACCGTCGGCGGCATGAGGAGCGGGGCACGGTCGGCGAGTTCCATCCGGGCGTATGCGGGATGCGTCCACGTCGCCAGTGCCCGCGCCACGGGACCGGTGACACCCACGAGGTGCACCGGCGCACCGGGGGCCGCCAACGCGGCGGCGTTCGACCACCAGCGGAGGCACGACTCGCCGATCCGCAGCTGCTCGGTCATGAGCATCTTGTCGCCGTCGAGCAGGATGACCGCTCGATAGCCGCCCTCCGCGGGGGGCTCGGCACCTCGCGTCGCGATCACGAGAGCAGGCCGTGCGTCGACCGCCGCGACGGGGTGATCGCCGTCGGCGACGATGACGCGGATGCCGGGAAACGCCCGACCGAGCTCGTCGGCCGTCCGCTCACTGCCGGACGAGGCCATCCGGAACCTCGTGCCGGCGCAGTTCGCACACGCCCAGTTCGGAGCCGAACGTCCGCACCAGCCGCAGTCCGGGGTCGCCCCGGGACGACGCGCGCGGAGCGGACCGGCACAGTGCCGACAGCGAGCGGGCGTTCGACACTCCGCGCAGACGAGAACTGGTGAGTACCCGGGCCGCGCGACCTGGACGAGCACCGGTCCGTGCTGCAGCGCCTCCCGCGCGGCGCCGAACGCGGCGGACGGCACGCGCGCGCCGCGGTGCTCGGCCTCGTGCGTCGCTGACAACACGACGCGCGGGCTGGCGCGCCGCACCGCCGGGACCTCGCGCAGCCACCCGAGCTGCACGAGACGTTCGACATCGGTCGTGCGCGTGTGCCCGGCGAAGACGAGAGCCGAATGCTCCTCCTCCTGACGGACGAGCGCGGCGTCCCTCGCGTGGACACCCGGGCTCAACTGCTCCGCCAGGAGCGGGTCGCCGTCGTCCCAGACGAACACACCACCCACGTCGTGCGCGGGCGCGTAGACCGTCGAGCGGTTGCCCACCACGATGCAGGGAGCGGGGCTCAGGAGCCGCAGGTAGGTGGCGAAACGCTCTGGGCCGGAGCGCCGCGCATCGTCACGGACGACGGCATCGTCGGGAACAAGAGTCGCGAGGGCATCGAGGATCTGCGACTGGTCGCGATGATCCGGCACGACGATGAGGGCGCTCTTCCCGCCGTCGAGTACGAGCGTGGCGAGAGCGGCCAGCAGGTCGGCCCATGCGCCGCGCAGCGCGCCCGGCATCGGATGCGGCGGTGCGTCGAGAGCGATGCGCTCCCCGGCGAGGACCGCGTCGGCGAGGCCCGGGTAGGTCGCCGTCAGTTCGCGTGCGCGAGCCGCGGCATCCGGATCCACCTCGGGTAACGGGGTCGCATCGGCAGCGACCCAGGCCTTCTCGGCACGCACCATCCGCTTCGGGATCGCGAGACGGAGGACGTCGCTCGCCGAGCCGGCGGCGCGGTCGGCGACCCGCCGAGCCAGCTCGTAGAGAGAGGCCGGGAGCACCGGCACAGCCGAGACCACCGATGCCACTTCGGACAACGGCCGCCCGCCGGGCTCGACCTCGGCCCGCTCGATGACCCAGCCCTCGATCATCCGACCCGCGCTGCGAAGCGGGACCTTCACACGCACGCCCGGCTGGGCGTCAGCGCTCAGGGCGTCAGGAACGGCGTAGTCGAAGAGTCGATCGAGCTGCGGCAGCGACGAGTCGAGGAGGATGCGGGCGACGTCGATCACGGGCGTTCAGAGCCCGGCGGCGGTCCGCAACGCGTCGACGCGGTCCGTGCGCTCCCACGTGAACTCGGGCAGCTCGCGCCCGAAATGCCCGTAGGCCGCCGTCTGCGCGTAGATCGGACGGAGGAGGTCCAGGTCGTCGATGATCGCCTGCGGGCGCAGATCGAAGACGTCGCGGATCGCGGCGGTGATCTTCTCGTCGGAGACATGGCCCGTACCGAACGATTCGACGTAGAGCCCGACGGGGGCGGCACGGCCGATGGCGTACGCGACCTGCACCTCGAGGCGGTCGGCGAGCCCTGCGGCGACCGCGTTCTTGGCGACCCAGCGCATCGCGTACGCGGCCGAGCGGTCGACCTTGGAGGGATCCTTGCCGCTGAACGCACCGCCGCCGTGCCGCGCGGCGCCGCCGTACGTGTCGATGATGATCTTGCGGCCGGTGAGACCCGCGTCGCCCTTCGGTCCGCCCACGACGAACGGTCCTGCCGGGTTGATGACGTAGCGGACGTTCGAGACATCGAGGCCCGTCTGCGCCAGGATCGGGTCGATGACCTCCGCCTGAACCGCGGCGCGGAGCGCCGGAAGCGAGATGTCGGGGTGGTGCTGCGTGGACAGGACGACGGTGTCGACCGTCCGCGGCGTTGTGCCGTCGTAGCCGAGGGTCACCTGCGTCTTGCCGTCGGGCCGGAGGAACGGGAGCGCGCCGTTACGACGGGCATCGGTCAGCCGTTCGGCGAGGCGGTGGGCCGTCCAGATCGCGGTCGGCATGTACGAGGGCGTCTCGTTCGTCGCGTAGCCGAACATGATGCCCTGGTCGCCTGCGCCGAGCGCGTCGACGGGGTCGACGGAGCCGCCCTCGCGGTGCTCGATCGCATTGTCGACACCCGCGGCGATGTCGCCGGACTGCTCGCCGATCGACACCGTGACGCCGCACGAGTCGCCGTCGAAGCCGGTCTCGGACGAGGTGTAGCCGATGCGGTTCACGACACGGCGGACGATCCCCGGGATGTCGACGTAGCCGTCCGTGCGCACCTCGCCGGCAACGTGCACGAGACCCGTGGTGACGAGAGTCTCGACGGCGACGCGGCTGCCGCGGTCGACCGCGAGGAGCGCATCGAGGATGCTGTCGGAGATCTGGTCGCAAATCTTGTCGGGGTGACCTTCGGTCACAGACTCCGACGTGAACAGGCGCAGCGCGCTCATCGGTCCTCCAGAGGGCGGATCGGGGGTGTGAAAACCATCATGCCCGCGGTCCCCGACACGGGGGACACGCGGGCATGAGAATGACGCCGTGTGGCGCCCGGGTCATGACGTTGAGGTCACTCGGCCGCGCGCAGGCGCAGCTTGTCCTCGTGGATCTCGTGGAGGGCGATCGTCAGCGGCTTGTCCTCGACGTTCGAGTCGACGAGCGGGCCCACGTTGTCGAAGAGGTTCCCCTCGTGGAGGTCCGAGTAGTAGTCGTTGATCTGACGCGCGCGCTTGGATGCGTAGATGACGAGCTGGTACTTCGAGTCGACCTTGTTGAGCAGTGCGTCAATGGGCGGGTCGATGATGCCCTGGTCACGGTTGGCCATGGTGGTCCTCCAGGATCGGTGAGGCGAGATGTCTGCCAGACTGCGCGAGATCGCGGCACGGCATCCCCCCAGTCTACAGGTCGCACCGCTCCCCTGCGGCGCAGGCGCGCGCTCAGCGGCTCAGGAGTTGCCGCTTCGAGCTGAGCACGCCGGTGTCGAAGCCGGCGAGGTGGAGTCCGCCGTGGAACCGGGCGTGCTCGATCTTGACGCACCGGTCCATGACGACCGAGAGTCCGGCATCGGCGGCGATCTTCGCAGCCCCTTCGTGCCACGACCCGAGCTGCAGCCAAAGGGTCGAGGAACCGGCATCCACCGCCTCCTGTGCGACGCCCGGGAGGTCGTCGTGCTTGCGGAAGACGTCGACGATATCCGGGACGACGGGGAGGTCGGCGAGCGACGCGTACGCCGGTTGTCCGAGGATCTCCGTCGCGCGCGGATTGACGTAGTAGACGTCGTAGGGCGAGCTGCCGCTGAGGTAGGTCGCGACGAAGTAGCTCGCTCGTGCCGGGTTGTCGGAGGCGCCGACGATTGCGATCGACTTCGCCGCGCGGAGGATCTCGAACCGCTCCTGCGGCCCGGCGGCGGGCCACGTGCGCGCCGGATGCCCGGCCTCGGGCGCACTCGGAAGCGCGCACGTCGCACCGTCGGTGGAGGCGGGCTGCGGGACGGCGCACGTGTTCGGATCGGTCATCGGCTGACTCCTGTGGCTCGGGTGAGGGCCTGGTCGAGGTCCCACACGATGTCCTCGGGGTCTTCGAGACCGACCGAGATGCGGATGAGGTCGGCGGGCACGCCGGCCGCGGTGAGCTGGTCGGCACTCAGCTGCTGGTGCGTCGTCGAGGCGGGATGGATGACGAGGGTCCGGGCATCGCCGATGTTGGCGAGGTGCGAGGCGAGCTGCAGCGCGTCGATGACAGCCTCCCCCGCGCGGCGCCCGGCGGCCACCCGCTCCTCCTCGGTCGCGGACTCCTCGGCGGCCTTCACGCCGAAGGCGAAGACCGAGCCCGGCCCGAGCGGAAGGTACTTCTCGGCGCGGGCATGGTGCGGGTGGCTCGGGAGCCCCGCCCACGTCACGAACGAGACGCGGGGGTCCGAGTCCAGCCACTCCGCCACGATCCGGGCGTTCGACAGGTGCGCGTCGATGCGCTGCGGAAGCGTCTCGACACCCTGGAGAAGGAGGAAGGCCGAGTGCGGGCTGAGCGCGGCGCCGATGTCACGGAGCTGTTCGCTCCGGAGCTTGGTGAGGAAGCCGTACTCGCCGAAGTTGTCCCACCACTTGATGCCGCCGTAGGAGGCGACGGGCTCGGTCATCTGCGGGAACTTGCCGTTGCCCCAGTCGAACGTGCCCCTCTCTACGACCACGCCGCCGAGGGTGGTGCCGTGCCCGCCGAGGAACTTGGTGACCGAGTGGATGACGATGTCGGCGCCGTGCTCGAGGGGCCGGGCCAGATACGGCGTCGCGAGCGTCGAGTCGACGACGAGGGGGATGCCGGCCGCGTGTGCGACCTCGGCGAGGCCCTCGATGTCGGCGATCTCCCCCGACGGGTTGCCGATCGTCTCGACGTAGAGCACCTTCGTCTCGGGGCGGATCGCCGCAGCGTAGTCCGCCGGGTCGCTCGAGGCGACGAACGTCGTGTCGACCCCGAAACGGCGGAGCGTCACGTCGAGCTGGGTGACGGTGCCGCCGTAGAGCTGCGCCGAGGCGACGACGTGGTCGCCGACACCGACGAGCGCGGCGAAGGTGATGAACTCGGCGCTCATCCCGGAGGCGGTCGCCACTGCGCCGATGCCGCCCTCGAGGGACGCGAGGCGCTCCTCGAGTGCAGCGACCGTCGGGTTGCCGATGCGCGAGTAGATGTTGCCGTACTTCTGCAGCGCGAACAGGTTCGCGGCATCCGTCGCGTCGTCGAAGACGAAGGAGGAGGTCTGGTAGATCGGCACGGCGCGGGCGCCGGTCGCGGCATCCGGTGTTCCTCCCGCGTGCAGTGCGCGCGTGCGGAAGCCGAAGCGGTGTTCGTCAGTCATGTTCTCTTTCTGGCAAGTGGATGCTGCGGCTCACGCCGCGGCCAGGGCGGCGGCGATGCGAGCGACGGCGTCGGGATTCTGCAGCGAGGTCGTGTCGCCGAGGGGGGCGGGTTCGCGACCCGCGCGGCGGTCCTGTTCGGCCTCCCACAGCTCTGCGAGCAGGCGGCGGAGGATCTTGCCGGACCGGGTCTTGGGGAGGTCGGGAACGACGATGACGTGACGGGGCTTCGCCACGGGGCCGATCTCGCGCGCAACGTGCGATCGGAGGTCAGCCGGGTCGGGGTCCCCCGCCCCCGAGGGGACGACGAACGCGGCGACGGCGTGGCCGGTGATCGCGTCGACGACCGCGGTCGTCCCCGCCTCGCCGACGGAATCGTGGGCGACGAGCGCCGATTCGATCTCGATCGTCGACAGGCGGTGTCCCGACACGTTCACGACGTCGTCGAGCCGCCCGAGGATCCAGATGTGGCCGTCGGCGTCGCGGGTCGCCCCGTCGCCGGCGACGTAGTACCCGCCGTGCTCACCGTGCCCCGCGTAGGCAGCCCAGTACGAATCGCGGTACCGCTCGGGGTGTCCCCACACCGTCCGCGCCATCCCGGGCCACGGCCGACGGACGACGAGTGTCCCCGAGCGACCGGGCTCGACCTCGCGTCCGTCGGAATCGACCACCGCGGCATCGATACCGGGAAGCGGCACCGTCGCGGACCCGGGCTTGAGGGTCGTGACACCCGGCAGCGGCGCGATCATCGCGGCACCGGTCTCGGACTGCCACCACGTGTCGACGACCGGCACCTCGTCCCGACCGAAGTTGCGACGGAACCACACCCACGCGGCGGGATTGATGGCCTCGCCCACGGTTCCGAGCAGCCGGATGCTCGACAGATCGTGGCCGGCAGGAAGCGCGTCTCCGAACCACGTCATGAAGGTCCGGATGAGGGTGGGCGCCGTGTAGTAGACCGTCACCCCGTAACGCTCGATGATCTCGAGATGGCGCTCGCGGTGCGGGGCATCCGGTGTGCCCTCGTAGATCACCTGGGTGAGCCCGTTCGAGAGCGGTCCGTAGATCTCGTAGGTGTGCGCTGTGACCCACGCGAGGTCGGCCGTGCACCAGTGGACGTCGTCGGGCTTCGCGTCGAAGTGCGCCCAGTGCGCCCAGCTCGCGTGCGTGAGGTAGCCGCCCGAGGTGTGGACGAGTCCCTTCGGCTTCCCGGTCGTCCCGGACGTGTAGATGATGAACAGCGGATGCTCGGCGTCGAACGCCGGCGCGTCGTGCACGGGCGACGCCGTGTCGACGACGTCGTGCCACCAGACGTCGCGGCCGTGGGTCCAGGCGACATCTGCACCGGTGCGGCGGACCACGAGCACGTGTTCGAGATCGGGCAGGCCCGAGGCAGCGGCATCCGCGGCGGACTTCACCTCGACCGCTCCCCCGCGGCGGAACTGGCCGTCGCTCGTGACGAGCAGCTTCGCGCCCGTGTCCTCGAGTCGGAACCGCACGGCCTCCGCCGAGAATCCGCCGAAGACGAGCGAGTGGACGGCGCCGACGCGCGCGCACGCGAGCGCGATGACGACCGTCTCGACGAGGACAGGCAGGTAGACGACGACGCGGTCACCGGGTTGGATGCCGAGGCCGATGAGGGCGTTCGCCGCTTGAGACACGCGCCGCTGCAGGTCGGCGTAGGTGACCGAGTCGCGATCGCCGGGCTCGCCTTCGAAGTGGAGCGCGATCTTCTCGCCGCGACCGGCGGCGACGTGGCGGTCCACGCAGTTGACGGCGACGTTCAGAGTCCCCCCGTCGAACCATCGTGCGGCGGGGACGGAGAGCTCGCCCTCGACGGCCCGGACGGGCGGACGCCAGTCGAGCGCCGTGTGCCAGGGGGTGATCCACTCCAGACGCCGCGCAGCCGCCTCCCAGAACGCGATCGGGTCAGCAGACCCCTCGGCGTACGCGACTTCCGTCACGTTCGCCTGCGCCGCGAACGCGGCGGGCGCCGGGTAGGTGCGAGTCTCGACGAGGCGCAGCTCGTCGGTGGAGTGAGCAGTCATGCCCATTTCCTCAACAGGCGCCGCTCGAGGAGGGTGACCAGCGCATTGGAGAGGGTGCCGAGAGTCGCCAGCACGACGATCGCGAGGAAGATCCGATCCACACGGCCGGTGCTCTGCGCGTCGGTGAGGAGGAAACCGAGGCCCATCGAGGCGGCGAGGAGTTCGGCCGCCACCAAGAAGAGCCACGCCTGGGCAAGCGCGAGTCGGAGACCGGAGATGAGCGAAGGAACGGTGGCGGGCAACTGGACCGAGCGGAAGAGTTCCCAGCCGCGCAGACCGAAGGAGCGTCCCATCTCCACGAGATGCGGATCAACCTTCCGGAGCGCGCCGGCGACGGTCGTGAAGAGAGGGAAGAACGCGCCGATCGCGACGAGGGTCACTTTCGAGTCCTCTCCGATTCCCATCCACAGCATCAGCAGCGGGACGAGAGCCAGGGACGGAATGGCGCGGAACGCCGCGAGAATGGGGCTCAGAAGCACGTCCCCGGAGCGGGTGAGACCCACGACCGCAGCGACAGCGAGTCCCACCAGCGAACCGAACACGAACCCGAGGAACACTCGCTGAACCGAGATGGCGACGTGACGCCATAGGGAGCCGTCTGCCGCCAGCTGTACCGCCGCGTTGACGACGTCGATGGGTGCCGGCAGCCGGTAGGTCGGGATGAGCCCGAACCCCGTGACGGCCTGCCACAGCGCGAGGACTGCGAGGGGAACGACGAGACCGCCGACGATACGAACGCTCGTCCGCGACCAGAACGGCGGCACCGCCGACGCGCCCGAAGGCGCCGCGGCGGTGGTGGTCGCCTCTGCGGAGGCCGTCATACTCAGCCCGCCGCCTTCTCGGCGAACGTCGGCTCGATGATCGTGTCGAGCGCCTTGTCGACGGCATCCTGCCCACCGGTGACCGCGTCGGAATCGACGAGGACCGGCGCGATCTTCTTGAGGACGGCCAGCTGGGCGTCGCCCGGGATGCCGCTCACGTCGAGGTTCGACCGCTCGGCGATCACGGTGGTGGCGACCTTCGGGTCGATGCCGGCGACGTCGGCGAGGAGGTCAGCGGTCTTCTCCGGGTTCGCGATCGCCCACGTACGGGCCTCTTCGTAGGCGTCGACGACGACCTGAGCGACGTCCTTGTGGTCGGTGAGGAACTCCTCCGTCGCGTTGAGGAAACCGTAGGAGTTGAAGTCGACGTTCCGGTAGATGAGCTTGTCGCCCGACTCCACCTCGGCGGCAGCCATGATCGGGTCGAGGCCCGCCCACGCGTCGACCGATCCGCCGTCGAGCGCCGAACGTCCGTCTGCGTGTTGCAGGTTCTGCACGTCGACGTCCGTGACGCTGAGCCCAGCGGTCTCGAGTGCCTGAAGAAGGAAGAAGTAAGGGTCGGTCCCGCTCGTCGCGGCGACCTTCTTGCCCTTGAGGTCCGCGACCGACGTGATGTCGCTGTCCGGGCCGACGACGATGGCCGACCACTCGGGCTGCGAGTACACGTCGATGACCTTGATCGGCGATCCGTTCGCCCGGGCGAGCAGCGCGGCCGAACCGGCCGTCGAACCGACGTCGAGGGCGCCGGCGCGGAGGAGTTCGTTCGCCTTGTTCGATCCTGCGGACTGCGTCCACTCGACGTCGACATCGTCGCCCAGCGCCTTCTCGATGAGGCCCTGGTCCTTCACGACGAGGCTGAGGGGGTTGTAGGTGGCGAAGTCGATCGACAGCGTGTCGGTCGACCACTTGCCGCTCTCACCGGAGGTCGAACTGGCGTTCTCGCCGGCGAGGCATCCCGTCGCCATGAGCATCACCACGGCACCCACGGCGAGGGCGGGAACGGTGCGGCGGGTGAGGGTGCTCATCGGGTCTCCTGAGGGGTTGAGCGGTGGGTGTCTACGCCGAGTCCGTCGAGGAGTTCGGCGCGAAGGTTCGTGAAACCGCGATCGGCGCGGTCACGGGGACGGATGCCGGGGACCTCGATCGCGCGTGCGATCGAGGAGTCCTCGGAGCCCGCGTCGATGGCGCGCAGCTGCAGCACGCGATCGGCGAGGTACAACGCTTCTTCGACGTCGTGTGTGACGAGCACGACGGTCGTGGGCTCGGTGGAGTGGATATCGAGGAGGAGGTCCTGCATCCGAAGCCGCGTCAGCGCGTCGAGCGCACCGAACGGCTCGTCGAGGAGGAGTACCTCGGGGCCACGAGCGAGCGCACGGGCCAGCGAGGCGCGCTGGGCCATGCCGCCCGAGACCTCGCGGGGGCGGAGCCCGGCGGCGCCCGTCAGCCCGACGAGTTCGAGGAGTTCCGCGACGCGGGACGCGACCTCGGCCCGTGGCGTGCCGCGCGGCATCCCGAGTTCGACGTTCTGAGCGATGGAGCGCCACGGGAGCAGGCGCGGCTCCTGGAAGGCGACGGCCGTGCGGTCGTCGGTGTCGCGGAGCGGCGTGCCGTCGACGGTCACGGAGCCGTCTGTCGGCACGTCGAGGCCGGCGAGCAGGCGCAGGAGCGTGGACTTACCGCAGCCCGACGGTCCGATGACGGCGATGATCTCCCCCGGTTCGAACGCGAGGTCGATTCCGCGAAGAACGGGAACGGGCGCGGCCGCTCCAGGGAAGGTCCGACTCACGCCCGACAGCGAGACGGCGCCGCGGGGAGCGGGCGCGCTCCGGGCAGCGTCGGAGGCGGTGAGGACGGCGGACATGCGTCCAGCCTCCCGGACCGCGCCCTGTCGACCACATCGAACGTAACGCGGTGAAATGAAGCGGCATCGGGTGCCGCCTCGGGGTCAGCTCGCGAGTCGCGCGATCTCCGCAGCAGCCCGCGCGACGTCGTCGTTCACGACGCGATAGTCGAATTCGCCCTGCGAGGCGAGCTCGATGCGGGCGGTCTTCAGGCGTCGCGCGCGCTCCTCCTCGCCCTCGGTCCCGCGACCGACGAGGCGGTTCACGAGTTCGTCCCAGCTGGGCGGCAGGAGGAAGACGAGGGTCGCATCGGGCGCGGCGGCGCGCACCTGACGGGCGCCCTGGAGGTCGATCTCGAGAAGGACCGTCCGCCCCTCCGCGAGGGCGGCGTCGATCGGCCGACGGGGTGTGCCGTACCGGTAGGCGTTGTGAACCGTGGCGTGCTCGAGGAGTTCCCCGTCACGGACCAGCCGATCGAACTCGGCATCGTCGACGAAGAAGTAGTGCTCCCCTTCGACCTCCCCCGGTCGAGCGGGACGCGTCGTCGCAGAGACCGAGAGCAGGATCTCGGGGTGGTGTTCCTTGATGTGCGCCGCAACGGTGCCCTTGCCGACCGCCGTGGGTCCGGCGAGGACGATCAGGCGGCTCCGGGCCTCTCGTGCGCTCGGCTCCGGCAGCCGGCGGTCGAGGTAGTCCTGCAGGACGGTCCGCTGACGGATGCCGAGTCCGCCGATCTTCTTCACCGGCGCGATCTGCAGGTCGGCCAGGATGCGGTCCCGCTTGCCCTCTCCGATCGCGGGGATCGCGGTGAGGAACTCGGTCACCCGCATCGCGGCTGCCGCCGACTGCGGCTCGGCCCACGCCCGGCGGAGGAGGTCCTGCGGGCTGATGACCCGGGTCGACACGTCGCGCTTCAGGGCGGCGCGCTCGCGGCGGGCGGCGACGGCGCGGCGTGACGCCGCAGCGCGATCGACCTCGGGAGGGGTACGGGAGTCAGGCATGTCGGGCGTCCTGGAGTTCTGAATTGTGGGTGTCGATGGCGGCGGCGATCCCGTCGGGACCGGCACCGAGGATGCTGCGGCTCGCACTGGCGAGCACCTGCGGCGCCAGGGCGCCGAATCGCTCGGAGATGTCGGAGAGGCGCGCGCCCTGTGCTCCGAACCCGGGGGCGAGGAGAGACGCACGCTGCAGCGACGCATCGGTCAGACCGAGATCGGCGCGCTCCACTGTAGCCCCGACGACGAAGCCCACCGGACCGAAGCGGTCGTCGCCGACGACAGCGGACGAGTTGGCGGATCCGGCGCGCTGGGCGACCCAGTCCGCGACCGTCTGGCCGCGCTCCGCATCGACCGCCGTGAGCTCGGCGGATTGCAGTCCGGCGGCCTCGGGGTTGCTCGTCGCTGCCAGGACGTAGATGCCCTTGCCCTCGCGGACGGCGGTGGCGATCGTGCCGCGGAGCGAGTCGGGGCCGAGGTACGGACTGACTGTCACGGCATCCGCTTCGAGAGGCGATCCGGCCGACAGCCACGCCTCTGCGTATCCGTCCATCGTCGTCCCGATGTCGCCGCGCTTGGCGTCGGCGATCACGATCAGACCGGCGGCGCGGGCGGTGCCGATGACCTCCTCGAGTGCGGCGTATCCCGCAGAACCGTACCGCTCGAAGAACGCGACCTGCGGCTTGACGACTCCCACCCGGGTGCGGGCGGCATCCACCACGCGCAGCCCGAACTCCCGGACCCCCGCGGCGGATGCCGGGAGCCCCCACGCGTCCAGAAGAGACGCGTGGGGGTCGATCCCGACGCACAGCGGACCGCGGGCGTCGACCGCCGCGGCCAGCCGCGAACCGAATGAGGTCACACCGACGCCTTCCGGTCGGCGGCGTATTCCTGCAGGCTCCGAACCGAGAAGCCCTCGCGGAGCACCGGCATCGCCGACACCGCCGCCCCGAGCACAGCCATCGTGGTGAAGAGCGCCTTGTCTGCGGCCACCGCAGCCGCACGGATCTCGTACCCGTCGGCTCGCGCGATCCCGCCCGAGGGGGTGTTCACGACGATGTCGATCTCGCCCGCGTTGATGAGGTCGACGACGTTCTGCTCGCCGGAGCCCTGCGTCTCGGAGTACTTCGACACCACCTTCACCGTGATGCCGTTTCGGGCCAGGATCTCGGCCGTGCCCTCCGTCGCAATGAGCGTGTAGCCGAGCTCCTGCAGCCGGTGGGCGGGCAGGATGACAGCGCGCTTGTCGTCGTCGGCAACCGAGAGGAAGACGGTGCCAGAGGTCGGCATCCCGCCGTAGGCCGCGGCCTGGCTCTTCGCGAACGCCGTCGGGAAGTCGCGGTCGATGCCCATGACTTCGCCCGTCGAGCGCATCTCGGGCCCGAGCACCGAGTCCACGGTGCGACCGTCCGCGGTCCGGAACCGCTTGAACGGCAGCACGGCCTCCTTCACGGCGACCGGCGCGTCGAGCGGCACGCGCGAGCCGTCCTGCTCGGGCAGCAGACCCTCGGCGATCAGGTCGGCGATCGACGAGCCCGCCATGATGCGGCTCGCGGCCTTGGCCATCGGGATGCCGAGAGCCTTCGACACGAACGGAACCGTGCGCGAGGCGCGGGGGTTCGCCTCGATGACGTACAGGACGCCGGCGGACACGGCGAACTGGACGTTCAGGAGGCCGCGGACGCCGACACCCTCGGCGATCGCGTGCGTCGCGATGCGCACGCGGTCGATCTCGCCGCGGCCGAGCGACATGGGCGGCAGAGTGCACGACGAGTCGCCGGAGTGGATGCCGGCCTCTTCGAGGTGCTCCATGACGCCGCCGATGTAGAGCTGCTCGCCGTCGAAGAGGGCGTCGACGTCGATCTCCACCGCGTCGTCGAGGAACCGGTCGACCAGCAGCGGAGCGTCGTCGCGGATGATCGCCTGGTCCGCGATGCGGACGAAGTAGTCGCGCAGGCTCGCGGTGTCGTACACGATCTCCATGCCGCGCCCGCCGAGGACGAAGCTGGGCCGCACGAGCACCGGGTACCCGATCTCCTCTGCGATGGCGACGGCGCCGGCCTCATTCGTCGCCGTGCCGTGCCGGGGCGCGGTGAGACCGGCCCGGTCGAGCAGCTGCGAGAACTGCTCGCGCTCTTCGGCGATGTCGATGGCGGCGGGCTTCGTGCCGAGGATCGTGTAGCCGGCAGCCTCGATGCCCTTCGCGAGGCCGAGCGGCGTCTGACCACCGAGCTGGCAGATGACCCCGACGATCTCACCGGACTGCGCTTCGGCGTGGAGCACCTCGAGGACGTCCTCGAGGGTCAGCGGCTCGAAGTAGAGGCGGTCGCTGGTGTCGTAGTCGGTCGAGACCGTCTCGGGGTTGCAGTTGACCATGACGGTCTCGTACCCGGCATCCGACAGGGCGAAGGATGCGTGGACGCACGAGTAGTCGAACTCGACACCCTGGCCGATGCGGTTCGGGCCCGACCCGATGATGACCACCTTCCGGCCCTCGCTCGGCATCACCTCGGTCTCGCGGTCGTACGAGGAGTAGTGATATGGCGTGAGCGCCGGGAACTCCCCCGCGCACGTGTCGACGGTCTTGTAGACGGGACGCAGTCCGAAGCCGTGACGGATGCCGCGCACCTCCGCTTCGCCGAGATCGCGGAGCTCCGCGATCTGCACGTCGCTGAAGCCGTGGTCCTTCGCGAGGCGCAGGATGTCCTCGGTCAGCGCGTCGGCCTCGCGGATGTACTCGGCGACCTCGTTGATGAGGATCATCTGGTCGAGGAACCAGGGGTCGATGGCCGTCGCCTCGAAGGCCTGCTCCAGCGTGGCGCCCTTGCGGAGAGCCTGCTGCAGCACGACGATGCGGCCGTCGGTGGGCGTCTTCGCGATCTCGAGAAGCTCCTCGGCGGAACGCTCCTCCGGCCCCCAATGGAAGCTGGACCCGCGCTTCTCGAGCGAACGCAGCGCCTTCTGCAGCGCCGTCGCGTAGTTGCGCCCGATCGCCATCGCCTCGCCGACCGACTTCATGGTCGTCGTGAGCGTCGTGTCGGCGGCGGGGAACTTCTCGAAGTTGAACCGCGGCACCTTGACGACGACGTAGTCGAGCGTCGGCTCGAAGCTCGCCGGCGTCGCCTTCGTGATGTCGTTCTGCACTTCGTCGAGGCGGTAGCCGATCGCGAGCTTCGCGGCGAGCTTGGCGATCGGAAAGCCCGTCGCCTTCGACGCGAGAGCCGACGACCGCGAGACGCGCGGGTTCATCTCGATGACGATGATGCGACCGGATGCCGGGTCCACCGCGAACTGGATGTTGCATCCGCCGGTGTCGACGCCGACGGCGCGGATGATGTCGATGCCGATGTCGCGGAGCTTCTGGTACTCGCGGTCGGTGAGCGTGAGTGCGGGAGCGACCGTGATCGAGTCGCCTGTGTGCACGCCGACAGGGTCCACGTTCTCGATCGAGCAGACCACGACGACGTTGTCCGCGTTGTCGCGCATGACCTCGAGCTCGTACTCCTTCCACCCGAGGATCGACTCCTCCAGGAGCACTTCGTGCGTCGGCGAGTCCCGGAGTCCCGCGCCGGCGATGCGGCGGAGGTCCTGCTCGTCGTAGGCGAAGCCCGAACCCAGCCCGCCCATCGTGAACGAAGGGCGGACGACCAGCGGATAGCCGAGCTCGGCAGCGCCGGCGAGGACCTCGTCCATCGACGTGCAGATCCGGCTGTCGGCGACGTCGGCACCGGAGTCGAGCACGAGCTGCTTGAAGATCTGGCGATCCTCGCCCTTGTTGATCGCCTCGAGGTTCGCCCCGATCAGCTCGACGTCGTACTTCTCGAGGACGCCGTGCTGGTCGAGCTGAATCGCGGCGTTCAGCGCGGTCTGACCACCCAGGGTGGGAAGGATCGCGTCGGGCCGCTCCTTCGCGATGATGGTCTCGAGGACCTGCCACGTGATCGGCTCGACGTAGGTCGCGTCGGCGAAGTCGGGGTCGGTCATGATCGTGGCCGGGTTCGAGTTCACGAGGATGACGCGGACGCCCTCCTCGCGCAGCACGCGGCACGCCTGAGTGCCGGAGTAGTCGAACTCGCAGGCCTGACCGATGACGATCGGGCCGGAACCGATGACGAGGACGCTGTGGATGTCGTCGCGCTTAGGCATTCTTCTTGCTCTCCTGGGTGGCGATCACGAGGTCGCGGAAGCGGTCGAACAGGTAGTTGGCGTCGTGCGGGCCGGCGGCGGCCTCGGGGTGGTACTGCACGCTGAACGCCGGCAGGTCGAGGGCGCGGAGTCCCTCGACGACGTTGTCGTTGAGGCCGACGTGGCTGACCTCGACGCGGCCGTAGCCGTGGGGGCTGTCGATGATGCCTTCGATCGGCGCGTCGACGGCGAAACCGTGGTTGTGAGCGGTGATCTCGACGCGACCGGTCGTCTTGTCGAGGACGGGCTGGTTGATGCCGCGGTGTCCGAACGGCAGCTTGTACGTGCCGAACCCGAGGGCGCGGCCGAACAGCTGGTTGCCGAAGCAGATCCCGAAGAAGGGCAGCCCCGCATCCAGCACTTCGCGCAGCAGCGCGACGTGACGATCGGATGCCGCCGGGTCACCGGGGCCGTTCGAGTAGAAGACCGCGACCGGGTCGATCGCCTGGATGTCGGCGAACGAGATCGACTGCGGGAGGACGTGCACCTCGAAGCCCCGTGCGGCGAGGTTGTTCACCGTGGCCTGCTTGACGCCGAGGTCGAGGATCGCGAGGTTGCCGACCTTCTCGCCGACGGCGGGGGTCACCTCGGCGGCCGGAACGGAGACGTCCGCAGACAGGTTCTGACCGCTCATCTCCGGCGCTTCGCGCACGATGCGCAGCTGCTCGTCGTCGGTCAGGGACACGGCATCCCCTGAGAAGACGCCGCCGCGCATCGAACCCGTCGAGCGCAGGACACGGGTGACCGCGCGCGTGTCGATGCCGCTGATGCCGACGATGTCATCGCGGACGAGGGCGTCCTCGAGGGAATGGTCGGCGCGCCAGTTCGACACGATGCGCGAGGGGTCGCGGACGATATAGCCCGACACCCAGATGCGCCGGGACTCGGGGTCCTCGGCGTTCATGCCGGTGTTGCCGATGTGCGGGGCGGTCTGGAGGACGATCTGCCCGGCGTAGGAGGGATCGGTGATCGTCTCCTGGTATCCGGTCATCGCCGTCGCGAAGACGACCTCGCCGAGCGTGGTGCCGCGTGCGCCATAGGCGTGTCCGGGGTGTCGGGAACCGTCTTCGAGGACGAGGACGGCGGGTTCGGGAGCTTGGAATCTCTGAATACTCATGCGTCGCTTCCGGGAGTGTGCGGGGAGGAGAGGGAGGTGGTCAGGAGCGGACGGATCGCGTCGGTGAGCGAGCGGGCCGAGGCATCCTGCGGTCTGAGGTAGCTGTCGACGATCGTGCCCTCCGGCGTCGTCCAGACGAGACGGACAAGTCCGTCCCGCTCGACGACACGGTCGATCGCGACCGTGGCCTGACCGACCGAGACGAGTGCGCCCGCCGCGAGGAAGATCCGCGGCTGGCCGGTGAGGTCGAGCGCGACCCCGCGGTCGGTCACGGTGACGTCGACACGGGAACGGAAGGCGAGCCCGCGGATGGCGAGACGCTCGAGGGCGTCGTCGTGACGCGTCGTCGCGACGTACAGCCCTTCCGAACGCAGCACCGTCGTGGCGCCGTCCGGGGCATCGCCCACGGGGACGGTCAGGCCCGCATCCCGCTTCGATCGTCGTCGCCAGGCGACGAGGCCGATCACGATGAGGAGAGCCGCGACCGCCGCCATGACGAGGCTGGCGGCCTCGCGGGTCACGGGGCGACCTCGTCGACGACGGCGCCGTCCGCGACGGTCTGCCTGCCGCGGAAGAACGTCGCTCGCACCTCACCCGGCAGGTCGCGTCCGAGATAGGGCGAGTTGACGCTACGCCCCTGAAGGTCGTCCGTGCGGAAGGTGCGGACCGGAGCGGCGTCGTAGAGGGCGAGGGATGCCGGGGCTCCGACCGCGATCGGGGTGCCGGCATCCGCCAGTCGGCCGATGCGCGCCGGGGTCGTCGACATGACGCGGGCGACGTCGGCCCAGTCGAGCAGCCCCGTCTCGACCATGGCCGCGTGGACGACGCGGAGGGCGGATTCGAGCCCCACCATCCCGTTCGCGGCGGCCTGCCACTCGCAGGTCTTCGCCTCGGCGGGGTGCGGCGCGTGGTCGGTCGCGACGATGTCGATCGTGCCGTCGGCGAGACCTTCGCGGACCGCGAGCACGTCCTCATCGCGGCGGAGCGGCGGGTTCACCTTGAAGCGCGGGTCGTACCCACGGACGAGGTCCTCGGTGAGCAGCAGGTGGTGCGGGGTGACCTCGGCGGTGACGGTGATGCCGCGCTTCTTCGCCCACCGGATGAGGTCGACCGAACCGGCCGTCGAGAGGTGGCACACGTGCAGCCGTGACCCGACGTGCTCAGCGAGGAGCACGTCGCGGGCGATGATCGACTCCTCCGCGACGGCGGGCCAGCCGGTGAGACCGAGTTCCGCCGAGACGGTGCCCTCGTTCATCTGGGCGCCCTCGGTGAGACGCGGGTCCTGCGCGTGCTGCGCGACGACGCCGTCGAACGACTTCACGTACTCGAGCGCGCGCCGCATGATGAGCGGGTCGAAGACGCAGAAGCCATCGTCGCTGAACACCCGGACGCGGGCACGCGACGATGCCATCGCGCCGAGTTCGGCGAGCCGCTCGCCCTTCTGCCCGACGGTGACCGCACCGATCGGCTGCACGTGCGCGTAGCCGGCGGCCTCGCCCAGGGCGAGCTCCTGCTCGACGACGCCCGCCGTGTCGGCGACGGGCGACGTGTTCGGCATGGCGAAGACGGTGGTGAATCCACCCGCGGCCGCCGCGCGGGATCCGCTGAGGATCGTCTCGGACGCCTCATAGCCCGGTTCGCGCAGGTGGGTGTGCAGGTCGACCAGGCCCGGCAGCGCGATCAGGCCGTCGGCATCCACTGTCCGGGCACCGGCAGAGCTCAGCCCCGAGCCGAGTTCGGTGATGACACCGCCCTTGATCAGGATGTCGGCGGCGACGCCGCCGCCCTGGATCCGCGCCCCGCGGATGAGGATGCTCTCGCTCATCGGGCCTCCTCCTGTGGGTGGGTGGTGGGTCGCTCCCCCGCCAGGAGCAGGTAGAGCGCCGCCATGCGGACCGAGACACCGTTCGCGACCTGTTCGAGCACGGTCGAGCGTGGCGAATCGGCGGCGTCGGCGGAGATCTCCAGACCCCGGTTCATGGGTCCGGGGTGCATCACAATGCTAGCGCTCGGAAGAGCGGCCACTCGCGCGGCATCCAATCCCCAGCGGCGCGAATACTCCCGTTCAGTGGGGAAATAGGCCGCGTTCATCCGCTCCAGCTGGATGCGGAGCATCATTACCGCATCCGGGGCCGTCGCGATCGCCTCGTCGAGGTCGTAGGCGATCGTCACCGGCCACGCCGAGACATCCTGGGGGACGAGAGTGGGGGGCGCCACGAGAGTGACCGTCGCGCCGAGCGTCGTCAGCAGCCACACGTTCGAGCGAGCGACGCGCGAGTGCAGGATGTCGCCGACGATCGCGACGTGCAAGCCGGTCAGGTCGCGACCCCGGCTGTCCTCCCCGAAGAAGCGCTTGCGGATCGTGAAGGCGTCGAGGAGCGCCTGGGTCGGGTGCTCGTGCGTGCCGTCCCCCGCGTTCAGGACGCCTGCGGAGATCCAGCCGCTCGTCGCGAGGGTGTGCGGTGCGCCCGATGCGCCGTGACGGATGACGACCGCATCGGCCCCCATGGCCTGCAGGGTCTGCGCGGTGTCCTGCAGGGACTCCCCCTTCGAGACCGACGACCCCTTGGCCGAGAAGTTGATCACATCGGCGGAGAGGCGCTTCGCGGCAGCCTCGAAGGAGATGCGGGTACGGGTCGAGTCCTCGAAGAACAGGTTGACGACCGTCTTGCCGCGGAGCGTCGGGAGCTTCTTGATCTCGCGGGACTGCGTGTCGCGCATGTCTTCGGCCACGTCGAGGATGCGGAGCGCGTCCTCGCGGGCAAGGGTGCGGGTGTCGAGAAGGTGTCTCATGACGCGATCGTCACCTCTTCGGCGCCGTCGACGTCGGCGAGGCGCACGTTGACGCGCTCCTCCCGGGCACTCGGCAGGTTCTTGCCGACGAAGTCCGGGCGGATCGGCAGCTCGCGGTGGCCGCGGTCGACGAGGATGGCGAGTCGCACGACGGCGGGGCGACCGATGTCCTGCAGCGCATCGAGCGCGGCGCGGATGGACCGGCCGGAGAAGAGCACGTCGTCGACGAGCACGACGGTCTTCGCGTCGATCCCCTCGGCCGGGATCTCGGTCGGGCGCGGCGTCCGCGTCGGGTTCCGGTGCAGATCGTCGCGGTACATCGTCACATCGAGAGAACCCACCGGGACGTCGGCTCCGGTGAACGACGCGATCAGAGCGCCGATGCGTTCCGCGAGGGTGACACCACGGGTGGGGATCCCGAGGAGCACGAGCCCGTCGGGGCCCTTGTTCGACTCGAGGATCTCGTGAGAGATGCGCGTGAGTGCTCGGGCGATGTCAGCGTCATGCAGAACGATGCGCGAAGTCATCCGCCGCTCCCTTCTCCGCCTCACAGGACGGTGTTAAAGGTTGCTGGTACGAGACCACTCTAGCGGGGCCGGGCGGTCGGCCGCGGCATCCGTCCGCGCTCACCCCGCGCCCGACCCGCCCGCTCCGACGAGAAACGGCATCCCGGTCGAGAAACGACGCGAAGTCGCGTGTCTCTGTCGGGATGCCGTTTGTCGGTGCAGGTGCCGGGGTCACCGGGCCTCGGGTCAGGAGCGCGCGATGCGTCCGAGCACGCCGTGGACGAACGAGCCGGAGTCGTCGGTCGAGAACTCCTTGGCGAGTTCCACGGCCTCGTCGATCGCGACGGCGGTGGGCACCTGGTCGTTGTGCAGGATCTCCCACACGCCGATGCGGAGGATCGCGCGGTCGAGCGCCGGCATCCGCTCGAGCTTCCAATCGCGAGCGTGCGTGACGATCTGCTCGTCGATCTCGCTCTGCGCGTCGATGACGCCGTCCACGATCTCGCGGGCGTACAGCCACGACGCCTCGCGGGCCGGTTCGCTCGCCGCACGCTTCGCCTCGGCGGCGAGCGTCACGGCGAGGTCATCGCCGCGGATGTCGGACTGGTAGAGGATGTCGAGGGCGCGCTTGCGCGCCTTGCTCCGTGCGCTCATCGACGGGTCAGCTCACGCGGCCGAGGTAGTCCCCGGTGCGCGTGTCGACCTTGACCTTCGTACCCTGCTCGACGAACAGCGGAACCTGGATCTCGTGTCCCGTCTCGAGCGTCGCGGGCTTGGTGCCGGCCGACGAGCGGTCGCCCTGCAGGCCCGGCTCGGTGTACGTGATCTCGAGGACGACGGAGGCGGGGAGATCGATGTAGAGCGGGTTGCCGTTGTTCAGCGCGATCTGGACCTGCTGGTTCTCGAGCAGGTAGTGCGCGGCGTCGCCGACGACCGTGGCCGAGACGTTCAGCTGGTCGTAGTCGGCGACGTCCATGAACACGAAGTTCTCGCCGTCGTTGTAGAGGTAGGTGAAGTCGCGGCGGTCGACGTTCTCGATCTCGATCTTCGCGCCGGCGTTGTACGTGCGGTCGACGGTCTTGCCGGAGACGACGTTCTTGAGCTTCGTGCGGACGAACGCGCCACCCTTGCCGGGCTTCACGTGCTGGAACTCGATGACGTTCCAGAGCTGTCCGTCGATGGACAGGACGACGCCGTTCTTGATGTCTGCAGTGGATGCCATGAGAGTGCGGTTTTCCGTTCGGTGTATGCGGGGCCAGAGCGGCCGACGATCGATTCTACGGGATGCCGCGGCATCCGCCCCGGGAAACGGTCAGCCCGCGAGCGTCGCGATGAGCGCGCGGGTCGCCTCCGCGTAGCCTGCGACGCCGCGCCCGACGACGTGGACGACGGCGACATCGGCGACATAGGAGTGGTGGCGGAAGGGCTCGCGAGCCATCACATCCGAGATGTGGACCTCGGCGACGGGCAGCGCCACGCCCGACAGCGCGTCGCGGAGCACGACCGAGGTGTGCGTCAGTCCGCCGGGGTTGATGACGATCCCCGCGCAGTCGCCCCGGGCTGCGTGGATCGCGTCGATGAGGACGCCCTCGTGATTGCTCTGCACCGAGCGGACCTCGAAGCCGTGCTCAGCCGCGGTCCGCTCGACGAGTGTTTCGACATCGGCGATCGTCTCGTGCCCGTACACGTCGGGTTCGCGGATGCCGAGGAGGTTCAGGTTCGGGCCGTTGACGAGCAGCAGGCGGCGGGATGTCGGCACGAGAGCACCCTACTCGGCCGGGCGGTGCATCTGGATCTCGCGGCCGGCGTCGACATCGACCACGAGTCCCGTCGGGATGAACCCGAGCCGGCGGTAGGCCGCCTGCGCGCGGGCGTTGTCGACGTGCACCTCGAGGGTGAGCCCGTCCGCGCCCACGGCGACGGCCCACGCGGATGCTGCCTCCACGAGCGCGTCGAGGACGCCCTGCCCGCGGTGGTCGGCATCGACGAAGACCCCGACGAGGTCCGCCTGCGGCGCGCTCACGGCGCGACCGACGGTGTCGGTGTCACCCGGCGCCCGGAGGAGCACCGACACCGACCCGACCCACGTCTCCCCCGCGTCGCCGGCGACGACGGCGACGAACTGCGCCGCGTTCTCGCCGATCGCGGCGCCCGCCGCCCGCATCTGCCAGAAGTCATCGCTCCGGGCGAGCGCGGCGTCAACGGAGTCGAGGAAGGCGATCGGGGCGGCCGGGTCCCGGAGCGCCCGGATGCGGATGTCGCGGACCTCGCGCCATTCCTGCAACCGGATGCGGCGGACCGCGGCATCCGTCACCCGGCGATCTCCTGGTAGGCCGCGAACATCAGCGACTCGTCGGGAGCCTGCATGACGGTCGGCTTGCCGATCGCGTCGAGGACGATGAAGCGGAGCATTCCGGCGCGGGACTTCTTGTCGCGCTGCATGACGCCCAGCAGGTGCTGCCACCCGTCCATCCGGTACGTCGTCGGAAGGCCCAGGAGGTCGAAGATGCGACGGTGCCGGGCGACGTCCTCATCGGACAGGCGGCCGGCGAGGCGCGACAGTTCCGCGACGTACATCATGCCGATCGAGATCGCGGCGCCGTGACGCCAGCGGTAGCGCTCTGCGTGCTCGATCGCATGGCCGAGGGTGTGTCCGTAGTTCAGGTACTCCCGGACGCCCGCCTCGCGGAAGTCCTCGCTCACGACGCGCGCCTTCATCTCGATGGCGAGCTCGACGCAGCGGCGGAACTCGTCACTGGTCGGGTCGATCGCCGCCTCGGGATCGCGCTCGACGATGTCGAGGATCTCGGGGAACCAGATGAATCCCGCTTTCACGACCTCGGCGAAACCGGCCACGATCTCGTTGCGCGGGAGCGTGTCGAGGACGTCCAGGTCGCAGATCACCGAGCGCGGCGCCCAGAAGGCACCCACGAGGTTCTTGCCCTCGGCGGTGTTGAGCCCGGTCTTGCCGCCGACAGCCGCATCCACCATCCCGAGCACGGTCGTCGGAATCTGCACGATCTGCACGCCCCGGAGCCAGGATGCCGCGACGAACCCGGCGAGATCCGTCACGGCTCCCCCGCCGAAGCCGATGACGGCGTCTGTCCGGGTGAAGTCGGCCTGCCCCATGACCTGCCAGCAGAAGGCGGCGACCTCGATGCGCTTGGCGTCCTCGGCATCCGGCACCTCGGCGATGAGCACCTCGAGCGACCCGTCCGCGACGAGCAGGTCACGGAGGTCGGAGGCCTTCGCACCGAGGCGCGGCGTGTGGACGATCAGCACCTTCTTCACCGTGGGCGCGAGGTGGTCTCGGACGCCCGCCAGCAGGCCTCGGCCCACGTGGATGTCGTAGGGGGTCGTGCCGGTGACGCTGATGGTGGTGTGGGTCATGGGGTGACTCCCGAGGGGTCGGCGGCGGGCTCTGCCCAGTCCGCGATGGCGATCACGATGTTCTCGAGCGGCCCCGACGACGTGTCGAAGGTCGCGTCGGCGACGGATTCGTAGACGGGGCGGCGTTCGGCGTAGATGCGCTCCCACCTCTGGATGGGCGTCTCGTCGTCGCCTGCCAGCAGAGGCCGGGATGCCGCTGCCCCGAGGCGGCGCGCGACGACACGCGGGGCGACGGTGAGAAGCGCCACCCGGTGGCTCCGGAGTCGCTCCCGCGTGGCCTCGTCGAGCACCGCCCCGCCGCCGAGCGAGACGACGCCGCCGCTCTGGAGAGCCTCCGCGACGGCATCCCGTTCGAGAGTGCGGAAGTGGGGCTCGCCGTGCGCGGCGAACAGCTCGGCGATCGGTCCGTGGGCGCGCACGATCATGGCGTCGGTGTCGCGGAAGACCCGCCCGAGCCGCTTCGCGACGCGCTTGCCGACACTCGTCTTCCCGGCCCCCATGGGGCCGATGAGCACGATCGCGCGCGGGTCAGGCGAGGTCATGCGCGAGGAGGGCCGCCTCCGACGCAGGAGTCGTCTTCAGCGTCTCGGGGATCGCCGCGAGGTAGGTCTCGACGTTGCGCCGGGTCTCGCGGATGCTGTCCCCGCCGAACTTCTCGAGCACAGCGTCGGCGAGCACGATCGCGACCATCGCCTCGGCGACGACGCCCGCAGCCGGAACGGCGCAGACGTCGGAACGCTGGTGATGGGCCGCGGCGGTCTCACCGGTCGCGACATCGACCGTCCGCAGCGCGTGCGGGATGGTGGCGATCGGCTTCATGCCGGCGCGGACACGAAGGACGGTTCCGGTGGACATGCCGCCTTCGGTGCCACCGGCGCGGTCGGAGGCACGGGTGATGCCGTCGGTCGTCACGAAGAGCTCGTCATGGGCAGCGGACCCTCGCCGGCGCGTGGTCTCGAACCCGTCGCCGACCTCGACGCCCTTGATCGCCTGGATACTCATGAGAGCCTGGGCCAGCTTCCCGTCGAGGCGACGGTCCCAGTGGACGTGAGACCCGAGCCCCGGCGGCAGGCCGTAGGCGAGGACTTCGACGATGCCGCCGAGCGTGTCGCCGTCCTTTTTCGCGGCGTCGACCTCGGCGACCATCCGCTCGGACGTCGCGGCGTCGAAGCACCGGAGCGGATCGGCGTCGAGTGCGTCGACGTCGTCGGGGCCGGGCAGTTCGGAACCCTCGGGCACCTGGACGGGGCCGATCGAGAGCGTGTGGCTCACGAGGCGGATGCCGAGCTCGGACAGGAATCCCCGCGCAATGGCGCCCAGCGCGACGCGCGCGGCCGTCTCCCGGGCGCTCGCGCGCTCGAGGATCGGACGGGCCTCGTCGAAGTCGTACTTCTGCATGCCGACAAGATCGGCGTGACCGGGACGAGGACGTGTGAGCGCCGCGCCACGGCCACGCGAACGCTCGGTCAGGTCGATGGGTTCAGGGCTCATGACCTCGACCCACTTCGGCCATTCGGTGTTGCCGATGCGCAGAGCGATGGGGCTCCCGAGCGACAGGCCGTGGCGGACGCCGCCGGAGAGGGCGAGCTCGTCCTCCTCGAACTTCATCCGCGAGCCGCGGCCATAGCCGAGCTTGCGTCGAGCCAGGTCGGCGCGGATCGCGTCGAGCGAGACGGGGACGCCGGAGGGCAGGCCCTCCATGATGGCGACGAGTTCGGGGCCGTGGGATTCGCCGGCGGTCAGGACGCGGAGCATTGCCCTAGTCTCCCACGAGCGCGCGGCGCATGACCGCCACGACTTCGTCCTCCCGCGGCAGGGGGTCCGCCACGTCGCCGGTGGCGAACGCGCGGATCTGCAGCACGGCTTGGTGCAGGAGCATCCCCTCCCCGCCTCGCGCGAGACGCCCCGCGCGCTCCCACGCCTGCGACAGGTCGGTGGGCCAGTGCCCGTAGACGACGTCCATCAGGACGCCGCCGGTCGCTGCGAGGGCATCGGCGACGGCGATCGGGATGGAGACTCCGCCCGGCAGTGTGGCGACCGTCACATCCATCTCGTGCGGATGCCCGCCGCTGAGAGGAACAGCCGTCACACGCACACCGACCCGCTCCCCCAGTGCGATCAGTTCGGCCGCGGCGTCAGGCCTTCGTGCGGCCACCTCGACCTCGCGAACACCCAGCTCCGCCAACGCCACGAGTGCCGCGGATGCCGTCGCTCCCGCACCGACGATGCGCGCCCGTTCGGCGGTCACGACGCCCTGCTCGCCGAGCGCCGAGACGATGCCCCCGGCATCCGTGTGGAAGGCCCGCCAGCCCCCGACCGACCGGACGAGGGTGTTCGCTGCCCCCGTGAGGGTCGATCGAGCGTCTCGCTCGGACGCGGCCGCGAACGCCGCGTGCTTCAGGGGCATGGTGAGGGAGAGTCCGCGGTGGGCGGGATCCAGCGAGGCGAGCTCCGCAGCGAAGGTGCTCTCGTCGACGCGGCGACGGCCGTACGTCCAGTCCCAGCCGAGGAACGCGTACGCCGCGGTGTGCATGGCGGGCGACAGGCTGTGCCCGATCGGGTCGCCCCAGACCTCCAGGGCGGCCGTCATCAGGAGCAGCCGCCGTCAGGGTTGTCTCGGCACCACTTCTGGTACTGGGCGACGGCTTTCTCGTGTTCTGCGAACGTCGCCGAGAAGACGGTCTCGCCCGTGTCGAGGTTGACCGTGACGAAGTACTGCCACGGCCCCTCGGCGGGATTCAGGGCCGCCTTCATGGCGAGCTCACCGGGGTTGGCGATCGGTGTGATCGGCAACCCTGCCTTCTTGTACGTGTTCCAGCCGTTGTCATCTGCAAGTTCCTCGGCGCGCGAGCTGGTTCCGCCCTCGCGATCCGCGAACGGGTACTGGGCCGTCGAGTCCATTTGGAGGAGTCCATTGGTGTCGCTGATCGCCGGGTCCAGACGGTTCTGGATGACGCGCGACACCTTGTAGAAGTCGTCTTCGTTCCGCGCTTCCTTCTCGATGATCGACGCGACCGTCAGGATCTTCTCTCGCTGGTCTGCGGGAACACCGGCGTCGTCCAGCGCGGAAACCGTCCGGTCGACCATCGTCTGGATGACCTCTTTGGCTGTCACGTCCGGGTCGAAGGTGTAGGTCGCCGGGAACAGCCACCCCTCGAGGCTCTGCGCCTTCACGCCGTAGGCACCGGGATCCTTCACCGCCGCCTCCACGTCCTTCAGAGGGAGGCCGACGCCTTCCGCGATTCGCGGGACGGACTGCGCGACCGTCAGCCCTTCGCGCAGCTGCGCGGTGTACTCCTGCTTGTTCGCGGGGTCGAGCAGTGCCGCGAACACGGCCTTGGAGGTCATCTTCTTCTGCAGGGAGTAGACCCCCGGCTTCAGGACGTTGGGGTCCTCACCGCTCTCGATGAGGTACGAGTAGAACGCGTCTGTGGTCTTCGTGACGCCGGCGTCGAACAACGCGCGCGAGATGTCCGCCCCGGTCTGACCCGAGAGGACGGTGACGCTCGCTTCGCCCTCGGCGATGCCTGCCTCGTAATCCTTCGGCTCCTCCCACCCCATGACCTTGCGGATCTGGTCCTCATAGGTGTGGAAGACCACGAAGCCGCCGCCGACGAGGCCCCCGATGATCGCGATCACGACAGCGAAAACACCCCACGCGGCGATCCGACTCTTTCGCCGGTCACGGTCCGGCGGACTCGCGGATGCCGACGGGGCCTTCAGGCCTTCGTCCTCGAAGAGCGCTTCGAGCGGCGCAGTGGAGGACGTGACCGTCCGCTCCGCCGCAGCCGGCTGAGAAGGGGCGACGGATGCCGCATCCACTGCCGGGTCCGGAGCGGTTCCCGGGCTCTGGCGCAGCGCTTCCCGCGCGGCGCGGCGCGATGAGGGAGCGTCTTCCTCAGCCGGAGCGGACGGCTCCGGAGAGGGTGCGCCGGGGCGGTCGTCGCGCGACGGGGTCTCGGTCATCGGTGGACTCCTGCGTCTCCTACAGCGCCGCACCGGACGGGTTACCGGTGCTCTTCTCGACGTCGATCGCCTGCTGGAGGAGAACGACCGCGGCGATCTGGTCGACAATCCTACGAGATGACTTCTGCGAACGCCCATTCTGCCGGAGGACGGCATTCGCCGACACCGTGCTCAGCCGCTCATCGACCAGGCGAACGGGCACGTCGAGAGATGCGTGGAGTTCGTCCGCGAAGTCGCGCGCGTCGGCCGTGGAGGCCGTCTCGGAGCCCGCGAGGCTGATCGGTAGACCCACGAGGACTTCGATCGCGCCGTACTCGCGAGCGATCTCGACGATCCGGGCGACCGAGGTCTCGGACCGGGGGACAGTCTCCACCGGCACCGCCAGCATCCCGTCGGGGTCGCACCGCGCGACGCCGACGCGAGCGCGTCCGACGTCGATGCCGAGGCGCACCCCGCGGCGGAAGCCCGTCACGCGGTCGCACCCTCCAGTGCCGCGACGATGCTCTTCAGCGCCGTGGGCAGGGCCGACGCATCCGTCCCGCCGCCCTGCGCGACGTCGTCACGTCCACCGCCGCCACCGCCGAGGACTCCCGCGGCGGTCTTGGCCAGTGACCCGGCTTTCGCTCCCGCGGCGCGGGCAGCTTCATTCGTGGCGACGATGACAACCGGACGTCCGCCCGCCTCCCCGCCGAGGGCGACCACACCGGCGTCGGAACCCAGACGTTCGCGGATCTGAAGCGCCAGTGAGCGCAGGTCATCTGCGGACCCCACCGTGCCCACGGACTGGGCGATGACACGGTACGCGCCGGCGGAGACCGCCGAAGCCGCGAGGGCCGGAACACGCTCACCGAGTGCCTTCGCCTCGAACTGGGCGATCTTCTTCTCGGCGGCCTTCAGGCTCGCCTGGAGCTCCGCGATGCGAGTAGGAAGCTGATCCCGCGGGATCTTCAGGCCCGACGTCAACTGCGACACGATCGCTCGTTCGGCGGCGAGCTCGCGGAACGCATCCTGGCCGACGAGAGCCTCGACGCGTCGGTTGGAGGCGCCCACCGACGACTCCCCCACGAGGTTGATGAGCCCGACCTGCGCGCTCGAGGACACGTGGGTGCCCGCGCAGAGTTCTCGCGACCACGGGCCGCCGATGTCGACCATGCGGACGGTGTCGCCGTACTTTTCGCCGAACAGCGCCATCGCACCGGCAGCCTTCGCCTCGTCGAGCGACACGACACGGGTGGTGACCTCGAGGTCGTCACGGACGGCGTTGTTGGCGATCTCTTCGATCTCGCTGCGCGTCTCGGGCGACAGCGCCTGCCCCCACGAGAAGTCGAAGCGGAGGTAGCCGGCACGGTTCAGCGAGCCCGCCTGTGTCGCACTCTTGCCGAGCGTGTCGCGGAGCGCGGCGTGCACGAGGTGGGTCGCGGAGTGCGCCTGCGCGGCCGCGCGGCGGTTCGCGGCATCCACCACCGTCGTCGCGACGTGTCCGACGGCGACCTCACCGGTCGTCACCTCGACGGTGTGGCTGATGAGACCCGGGACGGGCTTCTGGACGTCGAGGACCTCGAGCTCGTAGCCGGGGCCCACGATGACGCCCTTGTCGGCGACCTGTCCGCCCGATTCCGCGTAGAGAGCGGTCTCGGCGACGATCACTTCCGCGATCTGTCCCTGCGACGCGCGATCGGCGGGTGCGCCGTCGACGAGGATGCCGAGAATCCGCGATTCCGTCTCAAGGTCGGTGTACCCGGTGAAGACCGTCTCGCCGAGCGCACGGAAATCGCGGTAGATGCTCGTGTCGGCCAGCTGGCCCTTGCGCGAGCGGGCATCCGCCTTCGCGCGGTCGCGCTGCTCCTTCATGAGCGTGTCGAACCCGGCGCGGTCGACCGTGAGGCCCGCTTCTTCGGCGATTTCGAGCGTGAGGTCGATCGGGAAGCCGTAGGTGTCGTGCAGCAGGAACGCCTGCGATCCGCTGAGCGCACTCGACTGGGTCGACTTCGCCGACTCGATGGACGTGTCGAGGATCTCCGAGCCGCTTGCGAGGGTGCGGAGGAAGGTCGCCTCTTCGGCCAGCGCATACTGCGAAAGCCGCGCATAGTCGGTCTCGACGACGGGGTAGGACTCCTTCATCGCGTCGCGCGAGACGGCGAACAGCTCGGCGAACGTGGGGCCGTCGACGCCGAGCAGCCGCATCGAACGGATGGCGCGGCGCATGAGCCGCCGGAGGATGTACCCACGGCCGTCGTTCGCCGGCGTCACGCCGTCGGAGAGCAGCATGAGCGAGGACCGGATGTGGTCGGCCACCACGCGGAAACGGACGTCGTCCTCGTGGTTCTCGCCGTAACGCTTGCCGGAGAGTTCGACCGCCTTGTCGAGCACGGGACGGACCTGGTCGGTCTCGTACATGTTGTCGACGCCCTGCTTGATGAACGCGACACGCTCGAGGCCCATCCCGGTGTCGATGTTCTGAGCCGGCAGATCACCGATGATGTCGAACTCGTACTTGGATCGCACGTTCGTGATCTCGTACTGCATGAAGACGAGGTTCCAGATCTCGACGTACCGATCGTCGTCCGTCGCCGGACCGCCGTCGATCCCGTAGGCGGGGCCGCGGTCGAAGAAGATCTCCGAGCAGGGGCCCGCCGGGCCTGGAAGGCCCGTGGTCCAGTAGTTCGTGTCCTTGCCCAGGCGCTGGATGCGCTCCTCGGGGAGGGTCGAGTGCTCGAGCCAGAGCTGGATCGCCTCGTCATCCTCTTCGTAGACCGTGACCCAGAGGTCCTTCGGGTCGAACCCGAGGCCGCCGTCCTCGTCGGGAGTCGTGAGCAACTCCCACGCGTAACGGATCGCGTCCTTCTTGAAGTAGTCGCCGAACGACCAGTTGCCGAGCATCTGGAAGAACGTGCCGTGACGCGGGGTCTTGCCGACCTCTTCGATGTCGTTCGTGCGGATGCACTTCTGGTTGTCCGCCGCGCGCTTGTAGGGGGCGGGCACATCGCCCGAGAGATACGGGATGAAAGGGACCATGCCAGCGACCGTGAACAGGAGAGCCGGATCATCGCTGACGAGGGATGCCGAGGGCACGATCGTGTGCCCCTTCTTCTCGAAGTAGTCCAGGTAACGCCGGGCGATCTCAGCGGTCTTCATCGTGTGTCCTCAACTGCATGCGTGATCAGCCGCGCCCCGTGGGTCGCGGCCGGGAGATGGGGGTAGGTCAGTCGTCGAGCTGGGCGGCCGCAGCATCCTTCGCGTCCGCCACGAGGCCCTCGATCTTGGCCTCCTGGGTCCGGTACGCGTCGGCCATCCGGTCCGTGAACTCGGAGATGCGGAGATCGACCTCGGCGAGGACTTCCTGGCCTCGAGGGTCCTTGTTGATCAGGTGAGCGGCGATGAAACCGCCGGCGATGCCCATCAGGAACCAGAGGACTTTCTTCATGGGGTCCATGTTAGGTGCAAAGCAGAAGGGGCGCCGGGTGAACCCGACGCCCCTTCGAACCGCTCGATCCGAGCGGCGCATGCTGCGCTTAGCGCGCGGCGTAGTACTCGACGACGAGCTGGACTTCACAGGTCACCGGAACCTCGGCGCGCTTGGGGCGACGCTCGAGACGGGCCTGCAGCTTGTCGAGCTCGACCGACAGGTAGCCGGGAACCGGGGGCAGGACCTCGGCGTGACCGCCGGCGGCTGCGACCTGGAACGGCTCCAGAGCCTCGCTCTTGGCCTTGACGTGGATCGTCTGGCCCGGCTTCACGCGGAAGGACGGGCGGTCGACGAGCTGGCCGTCGACGAGGATGTGACGGTGCACGACGAGCTGACGCGCCTGTGCGGTCGTGCGGGCGAAGCCCGAACGGAGCACGAGCGAGTCGAGACGCATCTCGAGGAGCTCGACCAGGTTCTCACCCGTCAGACCCTCCGTGCGGCGGGCCTCGTTGAACGTGTTGCGCATCTGCTTCTCGCGGATGCCGTACTGCTCGCGCAGACGCTGCTTCTCGCGGAGACGGACGGCGTAGTCGCTGTCCTGCTTGCGCTTGGTGCGGCCGTGCTCACCGGGAGCGTAGGGACGCTTCTCGAGGTAGCGGGCGGCCTTGGGGGTCAGTGCGATGCCGAGGGCGCGCGAGAGGCGCACCTTGCGGCGGTCCTGGGACTTCGTTGCCACGAAATCTTCCTTCCATGACGTGGCCATGTCTTTCACGGCTCACGGGCGTATCGCCTTCTCTCGCCCTTGCGGACTGCACGCCGGGGCACGCCGAAAGGTGGGAAAGAGAGAAGAGGATGCCCGAAAACACGGTTTCGAGCCGGTTAAGCCTAACAGAAGGGGGCGATCATCCCTGGCCGCGAGCCAGATCGAGCGCACCGGGCGGGTAGAAGGGGAACGCATCCGGGTGGAGGTCATCGAGGCGGTACCAGCCGACCGACGTGTCACCGTCGAGCACCGGCAACCGGCTGTCGCGCGGAAGCGACTCCAACTCGGGGCTGCGCACTGCGAACACGTAGGCGATCTCGTGTCCTTGACGCCCCTCGTTGTCGAAGATGTTCTCGATCACGCCGAGCAGGCTCGCCTCTGTGACGCTGGCTCCCAGTTCTTCGGCGATCTCGCGACGGAGGGCAGCGTTGGCGCGCTCCCCGGGCTGCACTCCCCCGCCCGGGGCGCGCAGGAATGCGCGGCGGGAGGGCGATGCCGCGTACTCCTCGCCCAGCACGTATCCGTCTTTCACCACGAGCGCGACCGCGATGACGCGGATGCGGGGACGCACCCGAAGGTCCGACGCATAAGACCGGAGGGCGCGACCGTACATCGGTACCTCGTGGGAGAGCGCGTCGAGCGCCGCGCGCAACGCGCGCACGGGTTTGTCGTCGTCATACAGAGCCAGCGCGCGGAACCCCTCGGCTGCTCGCGCGAGTGGGTCGGTGGGCGATATCCCCTTCAGAACCGAGATGGCACCGGAGGCATCCCCCACATTCCGCAGCGAACTCGCGAGCTGGATGACGGCCTGGCTTTCGAACGGCGCGGCGAGCCCGGCCGCGAGCGCCTCCCGGTAGAGCGGGATCGCCGCAACTTCTTCCCCGAGGAAGTCCTCGACAGAGGCGCGCTCGAACAGGGAACGCGCGTCGCCCTCGGGCAGCTCTGCGAGTACGGCAGCCATCGCCGATCGAAGTTCGTCCGGCTGACGGTCGTCCGCTTCCGCCCAGGCGGCCTCGATGCGCCGTTCCCACTCGTCGGGCGTCCGCGCTGCGTCAGTCACCGAGGATCTTCCGAATCTTCTCGAGTCGAGCGGAGATGTCGCGCTCGACGCCACGCCCTGTGGGCTCGTAGTACCGTCGGCCGCGCAGTTCGTCGGGCAGGTACTGCTGGGTCGCGACCCCGACCTCGAGGTCGTGCGGGTAGATGTACCCCTTGCCGTGACCGAGGCGCTTCGCGCCCGCGTAATGGGCATCCCGCAGGTGCACCGGAACCCGGCCGAATCCGCCCGCGCGGACGTCCGCGATCGCGGCGTTGATGGCGTTGTACGCAGCGTTGGATTTCGCGGTCGTCGCGAGGTACGCGGTCGCTTCCGCGAGCGGGATGCGGCCCTCCGGCATCCCGATGAACGCCACGGCGTCAGCCGCCGCAACCGCGATCTGCAGCGCTTGAGGATCGGCCAGCCCGATGTCCTCCGCGGCGGAGATGACCAGGCGCCGTGCGATGAACCGGGGATCCTCGCCGGCCTCGATCATGCGGGCAAGGTAGTGGATGGCGGCATCCGGATCGGATCCGCGGATGGACTTGATGAAGGCGCTGATGACGTCGTAGTGCTCGTCGCCCTGCCGGTCGTAACGCAGCAACGCTCGGTCGACCGCTTGGGCCACGTGCTCGGCCGTGATGACCGGTGCGTCGTCACCGGGCTCCGCCATGGATGCTGCTGCCTCGAGGGACGTCAGCGCGCGACGCGCGTCACCCGAAGCGAGATGCACGAGAGCCGCGCGGGCGTCGTCGGAGAGCTCCACAGCGCCGGCGAGGCCCCGCGCATCGCTGACCGCGCGGTCGACCAGCATCCCCAGGTCCTCATCGGTCAGGGGCTGCAGCGTCAGAAGCAGTGAGCGCGACAGCAGCGGGGAGATCACCGAGAACGAGGGGTTCTCGGTCGTCGCGGCGATGAGGATGACCCACCCGTTCTCGACGCCGGGCAGCAGTGCGTCCTGCTGCGCCTTGGTGAAGCGATGGATCTCGTCGAGGAAGAGGATCGTCGAGGCGCCGTAGAGATCGCGCTGCGTCATCGCCTCCTGCATCACCTCCCGGACGTCTTTCACGCCGGCGGTCACTGCGGAGAGTTCGACGAATCGACGGCCGGACGTCCGGGCGATCGCCTGCGCCAGCGTCGTCTTGCCCGTCCCGGGAGGTCCCCAGAGGATCACCGACACGGCACCCGTCGTCGCCCGATCGGGGTCGGCCAGGGCGACGAGGGGCGAGCCCGGCCGCAACAGGTGGGTCTGTCCGGCGACCTCGTCGAGGGAGGCGGGACGCATCCTCACGGCAAGAGGCGTCGCTCCACGGAAAAGCGCGTCACTCTGTGCCATCCGTCCAGGCTAATCGCCCCCACCGACATCCCGGCCCCGTCGCGATGCGGGGTTTTGTCTCCGCGACGAGGGCCGAATAATCTGCAGGAGGCTGCGCTCACGCTCAGCCTCGACGGAAGGATCGCCGTGGCAGCGGGCAGAAACAAGGGGCGCGACAGCGCACAGGAGCGCGAGCGCGCCCGCGTCTACGAGGCACGACGCCGTTTTCACGCCGCCGTGATCACCCGGCGTCGTCGGGACAACATCATCGCCGGTGTGGCTGGTGGGGTGCTCCTCCTCGCGATCCTCGGCGGACAGGTCGCCTATTACACGGTCGGCCCCGGCACTCCCGGCCCGGCGCCGTCCCCCACTCCGGCGCCCAGCACGAGCGGGGCGCCGACTCCCTCCCCCAGCCCGTCGACCTCGCCGTCGCCGACCCCGACCCCGTGACCGCCGCGTACTAGGCTGAGTCACTAATCCGACCCCCCATGCGGCGCATGCCGCCGACGAGGTGACCCCCGTGAGTTCCGCCACCCCCGAATCCGCCGAGACCCAGCCGTGGGGCCGCGTCGACGACGACGGCACCGTTTCCGTCCGCGAGGGCGAAGAGTGGCGTGTCGTCGGCCAATACCCCGACGGCACTCCTGAAGAGGCACTCGCCTACTTCGAGCGCAAGTACGCCGACCTCGCCTCCGAGGTGTCGCTCCTCGAGGTGCGTCACCGCCGCGGCGGCGCCTCCGCATCCGATCTGCGCGGCACCGCCCGGACCATCCGCGAGCGTCTGACGGGTGCTGCCGCCGTGGGCGACCTGGCGTCTCTGGAAGCGCGGGTCACGACTCTCGAGGCTGCCCTGTCCGAAGCGAGCGCCGAAGAGGCGCAGGCACAGCGCGCAGCCGTGGATGCCGCGGTCGCCGAGCGCGAGGTCATCGTCGCCGAGATCGAGGCGATCGCCGCCAAGGATCCCCGTTCCATCCAGTGGAAGCAGGCCACGGCGGATGTCGCGGCACTGTTCACCCGCTGGCAGGAGCACCAGAGCAACGGACCTCGCCTCCCGAAGGCCGTCGGGCAGCAGTTGTGGAAGCGATTCCGCGACGCGCGGGCCATCATCGACAAGAACCGTCGCGAGTTCTACTCGACCCTGGACGATCAGCACAAGGCCGCCCGCGACGCCAAGACTCGTCTCGTCGAGCGTGCCGAAGCCCTCGCCCCCCAGGGTGAGGACGGGATCGCGTCGTACCGGACTCTGCTCGACCAGTGGAAGTCCGCGGGTCGCGCCGGCAAGAAGGCCGACGACGCTCTCTGGGCGCGTTTCAAGGCGGCCGGAGACGTTCTCTACGGTGCGCGCACTGAACGTGAGAGCGCGGATGTCGAGGCATCCAAGGACAAGATCGACGCCAAGCGCGCACTCCTCGAAGAGGCTGCCGGTGTGGCGAAGGAGAAGGACAACGCCAAGGCGCGCTCCCTCCTGACGAACATCCAGCGCCGCTGGGATGAGATCGGCCGCGTCTTCCCCCGCGACACCGAGCGTGGGCTCGACGACCAGCTCCGCAAGGTCGAGACCGCCCTCAAGGCCCGCGAGGACGAGGACTGGAAGCGCAACAACCCCGAGACGAAGGCTCGTCAGAACGACATGACCAGCCAGCTTCAGGACGCCATCACGAAGCTCGAGGACGAACTGACCGCAGCCGAGGCAACGAAGGACGCGTCGGCGATCGCGAAGGCGAAGGACGCCCTCGAAGCCCGAAAGAGCTGGCTCCGAGCGCTCGGCGGCTGAGCGGTCCACTCGCACGACCCTCCGCGCGTCGCGTTGTCCACAGAGTGGGCTGACGCGGCGCGCGGTCGCGTTCGGTGTCGCAGACTGCCCTCATGTGGCCGTTCCTCTACTTCGCCGATGACCGACTCTCTACTGCGGAGCTGACGGCCGCTCGGCTGGACGGCGACCTGGTCGAGATCGGCGAGGCTTTCATGCCTGCGGATGCCGTCGAGACCCGCGAGCTCCGGGCGGCGTCATTCCGCTCGGTCGCCGGGATTCATCGAGCGGTCACCCATGCAAGTGCCGCCTGGGTGCACGGCGCGATCCCCGATCCGCCGCTCGTGCACAGCCTTCAGCGAGCGGGAAGGAGACGAGCAGCCTTTCCTGTGGACGCCCGCATCCGCTTCCGCGACGTCGCTCTTCCCTCGGACGACGTCATGATCATCAGCGGCGTCGCGGTGACGACACCCGTTCGGACCCTCGTCGACCTCGTTCGAGAAGCGATAGCGGATGCCGCGCCTTCGCATCTCGTGGACGACATGCTCGCATGGCAGCCGGACCTGCTGGATGCCGCGCTGGTGTGGGTGGACCGGGCCGGCCCCGTCCACCACAAGCGCGCGGCAACCGCCGAGCTTCGACGACGTCAGGACGACGTGACGCGGTAGACGTCGTACACCGCGTCGATCCGGCGAACCGCGTTCAGCACGCGGTCGAGGTGGACGGTGTCCCCCATCTCGAAGACGTACCGGCTGAGGGCGAGACGATCGTTCGTCGTCTGCACGGATGCCGACAGGATGTTCACGTGATGCTCGCTGAGGACCCGCGTGATGTCGCTGAGCAGACCCGCACGGTCCAGAGCTTCCACCTGGATGTGCACGAGGAAGACGCTCTTGGACGTCGGCGCCCAGGACACATCGATGAGACGGTCCGGCTGATCTCTGAGACTTCCCACGTTCGTGCAGTCTGCGCGGTGCACCGACACTCCGCTGCCGCGGGTCACGAATCCGACGATCTCGTCCCCCGGGACCGGCGTGCAGCACTTGGCGAGTTTGACGAGGATGTCGGGAGCACCACGGACGAGAACGCCCGAGTCTCCGCCGCGCGGCGCCTTCGACCGCCCGACCGACGGCAGATCGATCGGACCGGTGGAGGTCTCCTCCTCCTCGGAGCGCACGAGAGCAGTGACCTTCTCGATCACCGACTGCGTCGAGACGTGCCCCTCGCCGACGGCGGCGTACAGGGCGGTGACGTCCTCGTAGCGCAGCTGGTTCGCCACGGCGGTGAAGGAGTCCTGGTTCATCAACCGCTGCAGCGGCAGGTTCTGTCGGCGCATGGCGCGGGCGATGGCATCTTTGCCCTGCTCGACAGCCTCGTCACGGCGTTCCTTCGTGAACCAGCCGCGGATCTTGTTGCGCGCCCGGGTGCTCTTGACGAAAGCCAGCCAGTCTTGGCTCGGCCCGGCATCCGGATTCTTCGAGGTGAACACCTCGACGACGTCACCCGAATGCAGTTCGGACTCGAGCGGGACGAGCCTGCCGTTGACCTTCGCACCCATCGTCCGGTGGCCGATCTCGGTGTGGACGGCATATGCGAAATCGACCGGAGTCGCGCCCGCCGGAAGGCCGACGACGCGCCCCTTCGGCGTGAAGACGTAGACCTCTTTCGCACCGATCTCGAAGCGGAGGGAGTCGAGGAACTCGCCGGGATCAGCGGTCTCGGCCTGCCAGTCGGAGATGTGCGCGAGCCACGCCATGTCCTGATCCACGGCCTTCGATTCGAGCTTGCCGCCGGCGATCTGCTCCTTGTACTTCCAGTGCGCCGCCACGCCGTACTCGGCCTGCTGGTGCATCTCGTGGGTGCGGATCTGGATCTCGACGGTCCGACCGCCGGGCCCGATCACGGTTGTGTGGAGCGACTGGTACAGGTTGAACTTCGGCGTCGCGATGTAATCCTTGAACCGACCGGGGATCGGGGTCCACCGCGCGTGGATCGACCCCAGCACGGCGTAGCAATCGCGGACGGTGCCGACCATGATGCGGATGCCGATGAGGTCGTAGATGTCGTCGAACTCGCGCCCCCGGAGGACCATCTTCTGGTACACCGAGTACAGCTGCTTCGGCCTGCCCATGACCCGGCCGCGAATCCGCAGATCGCGGAGGTCGGACTCGACGGCGTCGATGACCGTGTGCACGTATTGCTCGCGCTGCGGTGTGCGCTGCTTCACCAGCGAATCGATCTCTGCGTACAGCTTCGGGTGCAGTACGGCGAAGGAGAGATCCTCGAGCTCGCTCTTCGCGGTCTGGATGCCGAGCCGATGAGCCAGCGGCGCGTAGATCTCGAGAGTCTCACGAGCTTTCTTCGCCGCTTTCTCCGGCGGAACGAAGCCCCACGTGCGCGCGTTGTGCAAGCGATCGGCCAGCTTGATGAGCAGGACGCGGATGTCCTTGGACATCGCGACGATCATCTTGCGGACGGTCTCGGCCTGGGCGGCGTCACCGTACTTGACCTTGTCGAGCTTGGTGACGCCGTCGACGAGCATCGCGACCTCGTCGCCGAAGTCCGCAGTCAGCTGATCGAGCGAATAGTCCGTGTCCTCGACGGTGTCGTGCAGGAGCGCCGCGGCGATCGCGCGCGGTCCCAGTCCGAGCTCCGCGAGGATCTGAGCGACGGCGAGCGGGTGCGTGATGTACGGCTCACCGCTCTGTCGCTTCTGCGACGCGTGAGCCTTGGCGGCCGTCCGGTATGCCCGCTCGACGACGGCGATGTCGCCCTTGGGGTGGTGCATCCGCACCGTCCGCATGAGCTCTTCGAGGGCGTCGCGCGAAGGCGCCCGCGAGAAGATGCGAGGAACGAGTCGCCGGAGTGACTGTCCGCCCGTTGCGGCGCCTGTCGGTGTGACCGCTTCAGCCATGCGATCGCCTCCCGTCAGTGCGCCAGCGCGTGGAGCTGGAGGTCAATCCTACGCCCGCGCACATCCCGCTCAGACCGCGGCGACAGCAGCCGAGCGGGCCTCGACAACCCGCTGGTCGCGCGTCTTGAGGCCGTTCTCGTTCTCGCGGAGAAGCGAGTACAGCGGAGCAGCAACGAAGAGCGTCGAGTAGGCCGCGACGATCGTTCCCACGAAGATCGAGAGTGAGATGTCGGTCAGCGTCTGCGCACCGAGCCACAGGGCGCCGATGAAGAGAATGGCACCCGTCGGGAGCACCGCGACGACGGTGGTGTTGATCGACCGGACGAGGGTCTGGTTCACCGCGAGATTGACCGACTCCCCGAAGGTGCGACCGGATTTCTCCCCGTCCTCGTACGTGTTCTCTCTGATCTTGTCGAACACGACCGTGGTGTCGTAAAGCGAGTACGACAGGATCGTCAGGAAGCCGATGACGGCGGCAGGAGAGATCTCGAACCCGAACAGCGCGTACACGCCGACCGTCACCACGAGCACGTCGACAAGGCCGATCATCGCCGCGACGGACATCTTCCAGGTGCGGAAGTAGAGCGCCAGAATGAGGAACGTCAGAACGAGGAAGATCGCCAGACCCCACAACGACTGACGGGTCACGCTCTCCCCCCAGCTCGGCCCGATGAACGACGAGCTGACGCTCTTGTCCGACACCCCGTACGCCTCGACGAGAGCCGAGGTGACCTCGCGGGTCTCGATCTCACCCATCTGGTCGGTCTGGATGCGGAGGCTGTCGTCGCCGACCGTCGTGACGCGCGGCGCGGCATCCGGGACGACCGACTGGACCGCCTTGGTCGCCAGCAACTGGTCGGGCTTGGCGACGTCGTTCACGGTGAACTGCGATCCGCCGGTGAACTCGATCGAGAACTGGACCGGACGGAAGACCGGCACGAGCGCCGAACCGATCACGAGGATCGCCGCGATCAGGAACCAGAGACGGCGGCGGCCGACGAACGGGAAGGAGACCTTGCCCGTGTAGAGGTCGTTACCGAAATCACTCATGGAACGCATCAGTCGTTCCCCTCCCCTGCCGAGCGACTATCGCCGCTCTGCTCCGCGAGCTTCCGCTCTGCGATGGTCTGTCGGCGTACCGCTTCGCTGCGGGATCGCGCCGAGCGCTTCTCCGCCTGCGACTTGCCGCCGGCTGCGACGGGCGCACGGAACTGCGCACGGCCCCGGTAGACGGCGCCGAGCGCGGTCGGGTCGAGCCCCGAGAGCGGATGTCCGCCGCCGAAGAACGACGTGCGCGCCAGGAGCTGCATCACCGGGTGCGTGAACAGCACGAAGATCAGCACGTCGATGACGGTGGTCAGACCCAGCGTGAAGGCGAAGCCCTTCACCGTCGAGTCGGCCAGGATGTACAGCACGACGGCGGCGAGGATGTTGATCGACTTCGAGATGTAGATCGTGCGCTTGGCGCGATCCCAGCCGTCTTCGACGGCACCGGTGATCGACTTGCCGTCGCGGAGTTCATCCCTGATGCGCTCGAAGTACACGATGAACGAGTCGGCCGTGAAGCCGATCGTCACGATGAGGCCGGCCACACCGGCCAGCGAGAGCCGGAAGCCCATTCGCCACGCGAGGATGCAGAGGGTGATGTAGGTCAGGACGCCCATCACCGCGAGCGAGGCGATGATGACCGAACCCAGGGCCCGGTAGACGGTCAGCGAGTAGATCGCGACGAGCGCCAGACCGATGAGCCCGGCGACGAGACCGATGAGGAGCTGCTGCGATCCGAGCGTCGCGGAGATCGAGTTGCTGCTCTGGACCTCGAAGCTCAGCGGCAGGGCGCCGTACTTCAGCTGATCCGCGAGCGTCTTGGACGTGTCCTGATCGAAGTTTCCAGTGATCTGCGGCTTTCCGTCGGTGATGACGGCGTTCATGGAGGGAGCCGAGATGACTTCGCCATCGAGGACGAAGGCGAACTGGTTCTGCGGCGACTGCAGGTTGAACAGTCGCTGGCTGATGTCTCCGAAGGTCTTGGTGCCGGCACCGTTGAAGACGATGTTCACGGCCCACTGACCGTTCTGCGAGTTGAGTCCGTTGGTCGCGTCGGAGATCGCAGAGCCGGTGAGTTCCACCGGTCCCAGGAGGTACTTCGCCGAACCGTTCGACTCGCACGTGATGAGCGGCTTGTCGGCCGGCTCCTGCGCCGGATCGTTCGCGGGCTTCGCGCAGTCGTAGGCCAGGAACTGCGCCTGCAGCTCTTCCGTGGCCCACGCCGGGTCGCTGCCGTTCGTGGGCGCCGGCGTCGGGGTCGCGTTGAGGGACGGACCGGGAGTTGGGTACGGCGTCTGCTTGCCGTCGTCACCGACGAACGTGTTGCTCGGGGCCGCCGTGTAAAGGACGGCCCGCAGCTGCATCTGCGCCGAACGGCCGATGCGGTCGCGCGTCTCCTCGTCGGCGATGCCCGGAAGCTGCACCACGATCTGGTTGCCCGCCTGCGTCGTGATGTCGGTCTCGCCGACACCCGAGGCATCCACGCGCTGACGGATGATCGAGACCGCCTGCTGCATCTGATCCGCTGTGGGCTGAGCGCCCTCCCGGGTCTGCGCCTGCAGGATGATCTGCGTGCCGCCCTGGAGGTCGAGCGCCAACTCGGGCACCCACGAACTCTTCTCGAAGAGGATGACGCCCGCAGCGTTCACCCCGAAGAGGACGGCGGTCAGGGCGAGGAGTCCGATGAGTGCGCGCCAGGCGCGGCGGACGGGGGTGGATGAAGCCACGGAGGGAACTTTCTTCAGGGACCGCCGAAGCGGAGGAGATCAGGCCTTGGGCTTGTCGTCCGCGTCGGGCGTGCTGTCGACGGGACGCGAGTCGAGGATCGTCTCGTCGCGCGAGACGATGACGTCGTCACCGGCGACCTGCTCGTCCTCGTCGACGACGGGCTCCTCGTCCTCGACGATGCGGAGGATCGCCTGGCTGTGGACCTCAACGACCATGCCGGGGGCCAGCTCCACGTGGGCGGGCTTGGAGAGATCAGTGGGGTCGTACTCGACGATGGTGCCGTACAGACCGCCCTGGAGCAGGACCTTCACGCCCGGAACCATCTGCTGAGCCTTCTGCTCCTGCTGCTCCTTCATCTTCTTCGTCCGACGACGCGAGCTGACGAACATGAAGACGAGCAGAGCCGCCAGCAGGATGAGCAGGCCGTAGTCCATGAAGAAGTTTCCTCCGGTGGCCTGCTGGGTGTTCTGCTGGGAAAGAAGCAACATGGACGAGGGTCCGCCTTTCGGGAGGGCACACCGCAGCGATGCGGCGAAGAGGGTGGGAGGCCGGAGCCTTCAAGGATTATAGGTCATCGAGGGTGAGCGCCCCGTCGTGACGGGGTATCCCCAGGTGCGCGTAGGCCTCGGGCGTCGCCACTCGACCTCGGGGCGTCCGCCCCATGAATCCAATCCGGACGAGGTAGGGCTCGACGACGGACTCGATCGTGTCCGCCTCCTCGCCGACGGTGACGGCGAGCGTGTTGAGACCGACAGGGCCGCCGCGGAAGCGCCGGACCACGGCGTCGAGCACGGCCCGGTCGAGCCGGTCGAGCCCGAGATCGTCGACGTCGTAGAGCTCCAGCGCAGCCGACACGTCACTCGTGGAGGCCTGAGTCGACGACCCGCCGTGCACGATGACGTAGTCGCGCACCCGGCGCAGCAGCCGGTTCGCGATGCGAGGTGTCCCCCGTGAGCGCCGTGCGATCTCGGCACGGGATGCCGCCGGCACATCGACGTCGAGCATCACCGCCGAGCGGGCGATGACCTGCTCGAGTTCGCTCGGCTCGTAGTACTCGAGGTGAGCGGTGAACCCGAACCGGTCGCGGAGCGGGTTGGGCAGCAGGCCCGAACGGGTGGTGGCGCCGACGAGAGTGAACGGAGCGAGATCGAGCGGGATGCTGGTGGCACCGGCCCCCTTGCCGACCATGATGTCGATCCGGAAATCCTCCATCGCGAGATAGAGCATCTCCTCCGCCGATCGCGCCATCCGGTGGATCTCATCGATGAAGAGAACCTCCCCCGGCACGAGGCTCGACAGGAGCGCGGCGAGGTCCCCCGCGTGCTGGATCGCGGGACCGCTCGACATCCGGAGGGGCCGCTCGCTCTCGTGCGCGACGATCATCGCGAGCGTCGTCTTGCCGAGTCCGGGCGGACCGGAGAGAAGGATGTGGTCAGCGGGACGCTGTTGGATGCGGGCGGCATCCAACAACAGCTGCAGTTGCGCCCGAACCTTCATCTGGCCGATGAACTCCGCGAGCGAGCCGGGACGCAGGGCGCCCTCGACCGCGAGTTCGGTCTCGTCTTCGGGAAGACGCTGGTCGCGGGCGTCAGACACCGGTGCGCTCCGCGCGAGACGGGCCGAGGTGGGCGAGGGCGAGCTTGAGAAGCGCCGGGACGGTCGCGCCCGCGGGAGCGTCGGCGAGCACCGAATCCGCGGTGTCGACAGCGACGCGCTCGCTCCACCCCAGGGCGACGAGTGCGGCGGCGACCTGCGCACCGAGCCCCTGCGGGACGGGCGCGCCCGAGGCCGCGCGCGTCGGCGCGATCAGTTTGCCGGCCAACTGCACGACGATGAGCTTCGCCGTCTTCGGGCCGATGCCCGATACCCGTCGGAAGGGGGCGTCGTCCTCGTCGGCGACGGCCGTCGCGATCTGGTCGACGGAGAGGGCGGAGAGCACGCCGAGCGCGGACTTCGGGCCGACGCCCGAGACGCTGAGAAGCTGCCCGAATACATCGAGCTCCGAACGCTCCTCGAACCCGAAGAGCGACATCGCATCTTCACGCACGATCATCGCCGTGTGCAGGAAGACCTCGTCGCCGAGGTGCAACTGCCTCGCGTGCTGCGCGGTGACGGCAACCGCGTAACCGACTCCGTGCACGTCGATGACGACGGAGTCGGGTTCGAGGTGCAGCACACGGCCGCGCAGGGAAGAGATCATGCGGCGAGCCTACGGGAGGGTTCGGACGTATGTTCGAGCGACACGCATCAGCGCCGGGTCGCCTTCTCGGCCTCGGCCCACGCGCGCTGAGCCGGTGTCAGGGGGCCGCCGACCGGTGCTGCCGACCCTCGCCGCCATGCGTGGCAGAGCGCGATCGCGAGGGCGTCGGCCGCGTCGGCAGGCTGAGGCAGAGCGTCGAGTCTGAGGACGCGGGCGACCATCGTCTGCACCTGCAGTTTCTCGGCGTTGCCGTAGCCGGTGATCGCGGCCTTCACTTCGGATGGCGTGTGCGTCGCAGCCGGCAGACCGTGCTCGGCGGCCAGGAGGAGCGCGATGCCGCTTGCCTGGGCCGTCCCCATCACGGTGCTGCGGTTCTGCTGGGCGAAGACCCGCTCGACGGCGACCACGTGCGGCTCATGCTCGACGAGCACGAGGCGGATGCCGGCGGCGATCGCGGCGAGCCGCTGCTCGATGGGGGCCTCAGGCGATGACCGGACGACTCCCACGTGCACGAGCGAGGCCGAGCGGTCGGCACGCACATCCACGACGCCGATGCCGCACCGGGTCAGGCCGGGGTCGATCCCGAGAACGCGAAGAGCGGATGCCACTCCCCCACGCTAGGCGGGGGTTGCGGCATCCGCTCGTCGGCGCGCCCGGAGGTGCTTACTCGTCGTCCTCGAGCTCGGCCTGGACCTCTGCGGTCAGGTCGAAGTTGGCGTAGACGTTCTGCACGTCCTCGCTGTCCTCGAGGGCGTCGATCAGGCGGAAGATCTTGCGTGCGGTGTCGGCGTCGATCTCGACCTTGAGGTTGGGGACGAACTCGACGTCGGCGGACTCGTACTCGATCCCCGCGTCGGTCAGGGCGGAGCGGACCGAGACGAGATCGGATGCCTCGGTGACGACCTCGAAGCCTTCCGAGTGCGGCTCGATCTCCTCGGCGCCGGCCTCGAGAGCGGCGAGCATGACGTCGTCCTCGGTCGTGCCCTCGCTGGAGACGACGATGACGCCCTTGCGCGCGAAGTTGTAGGCGACCGAACCCGGGTCGGCGAGGGTGCCCCCGTTACGGGTGAGAGCCGTCCGGACCTCTGCGGCGGCACGGTTCTTGTTGTCCGTCAGACACTCGACCATGAGCGCCACACCGTTCGGCCCGTACGCCTCGTACATGATCGAGGTGTACTCGACCGACTCGCCGCCGATGCCCGCGCCACGCTTGATCGCGCGATCGATGTTGTCCTTCGGGACCGACGTCTTCTTGGCCTTCAACACGGCGTCGAACAGCGTCGGGTTGCCCTGCAGGTCGGCACCGCCCAGCTTGGCGGCGACCTCGATGTTCTTGATGAGCTTCGCCCACGACTTCGCACGGCGCGAGTCGATGATGGCCTTCTTGTGCTTGGTGGTTGCCCACTTGGAATGTCCGCTCACGGGACTCCTCTCGGAAAAAGCGCAGGGTCCAGTCTAGGACCGCGGTCACGCCGGTCCGCTACGCGTCGCCCACGCCCGCGAGGAACAGCTCGTGGAAGCGGGTGTCGCCGTCGAGCTCGGGGTGGAAGGAGATGCCGACGAGCGCTCCCTGGCGGACGGCGACGATCCGCCCGTCCGGCAGGCGTCCGAGCACCTCCGCCGAGCCGGCATCCGTCACGACGGGGGCACGGATGAACGTGGCCCGGATCGGCGGAGCACCGATGGCGGGCACGTCGAGCTCGGTCTCGAACGACTCCGTCTGCGCGCCGAACGCGTTCCGCTGCACGGCGACGTCGAGCCCGCCGAACGTCTGCTGGCCGGCGATGCCGTCGACGAGGCGGTCGGCGAGCAGGATGAGACCGGCACACGTGCCGAGGACCGGCATCCCGCCCGCGATCGCCTCGCGGATCGGCTCCCGCATGCCGAAGGACCTGGAGAGCTTGTCGATGACGCTCGACTCCCCGCCGGGGAGGACGAGCCCGTCGACGGTGGCGAGCTCCTCGGGGCGGCGCACGAGGACGACCTCGGCGCCGAGCCCGGCCAGCACGCGGGCGTGCTCACGGACGTCGCCCTGGAGCGCGAGGATCCCGACCCGCGGCGAGGTCACCAGCCGCGCTCGGCCAGACGGTGCGGCGCGGGGAGGTCCGACACGTTGATGCCGACCATGGCCTCGCCGAGGCCGCGGGACACGTCCGCGACGACCTTCGGGTCGTCGAAGAACGTCGTCGCCTTCACGATCGCGGCCGCGCGTTCGGCCGGGTTGCCGCTCTTGAAGATGCCCGAGCCCACGAACACGCCGTCCGCGCCCAGCTGCATCATCATCGCCGCGTCGGCGGGGGTCGCGACGCCGCCGGCGACGAACAGGACGACGGGGAGAGCCCCGGTCTCGGCGATCTCGGCGACGAGGTCGTAGGGCGCCTGAAGCTCCTTGGCCGCGACGTACAGCTCGTCCTTCGGGAGGGCGGCGAGGGCCGCGATCTCGCCGCGGATCTTACGGATGTGCTTCATCGCCTCCGAGACGTCACCCGTTCCCGCCTCGCCCTTGGATCGGATCATCGCGGCACCTTCGGTGATGCGCCGAAGCGCCTCGCCGAGGTTCGTGGCACCGCAGACGAAGGGCACGGTGTAGCCCCACTTGTCGATGTGGTTCACGTAGTCGGCCGGGGACAGCACCTCGGACTCGTCTATGTAGTCGACGCCGAGCTCCTGCAACACCTGGGCCTCGACGAAGTGACCGATGCGGGCCTTGGCCATGACGGGGATGGAGACGGAGGCGATGATGTCGTCGATGAGGTCGGGGTCGCTCATGCGCGCGACACCGCCCTGGGAACGGATGTCGGCGGGCACCCGCTCGAGCGCCATGACGGCGACGGCGCCGGCGTCCTCGGCGATCTTGGCCTGGTCGGCGGTGACGACGTCCATGATGACGCCGCCCTTGAGCATCTCGGCGAGGCCCCGCTTCACGCGGGCGGTTCCGGTGGTCGATTCTGGCATAGGCCAAAAGTTAGCATGTCCGAGACATAGACTCGTCCGCATGACGAACGACGTCCTGGCGATCCACGGCGACACCGCCGCGGAGATCGCGGACAGCATCCGTTCACTCATCGACCGCGGCGCACTCGCCCCGGGCGCCGCTCTTCCCCCGGTTCGGACCCTCGCCGACGCGGTCGGCGTCAACCGCAACACGGTGGTCGCCGCGTACCGTCAGCTCGCCGCCGCCGGCGCCGTCGAGACCGCCGGCCGCGCCGGCACTCGCGTGGCTGCCCGGTCCGACATCGCGCAGGAGGGATTCGCCGCCGACACCGTCCTGCGCGACGTCGGCACGGGAAATCCCGATCCCGCACTCATCCCCGATCCCTTCCGCGCCCTCCGCACCCTGGAGGGTCGACCCGTGCTGTACGGCGAGCCGACGATCGATCCCGACCTCGAATCGTGGGCCGCCGCCTGGATCGCCACCGACCTGCCGGGACGCGACGAACTGCACCTCACGATCACCGGCGGCGCAGTCGATGCGCTCGAACGGCTCTTCGCGGACGCCCTCACCCGCGACGACGCCGTCGGCCTCGAAGACCCCTGCTTCCTCTCCGCGCTCCGCACCGTCCGGATCGGCGGATACCGCCCGGTTCCGATCCCCGTCGACGAGTACGGGATGACGGTGGCCGGCCTGCAGGCCGCGCTCGACGCCGGCGTTCGCGCGATCGTCTGCACCCCCCGCGCGCAGAACCCCACCGGGGTGAGCCTCACCGCCGAGCGTGCGGCGGAGCTGCGGGCCGTGCTGGAGCGGCATCCGTACGTCCTGGTCATCGAAGACGACCACTTCTCGATGCTCTCCCGCGAGCGGTACCACTCGATCATCGGCTCCTCCCACCGCCGGTGGGCCCTCATCCGATCGGTGTCGAAGTTCCTCGGACCCGACATGTGCCTCGCTGTCACGGCGAGCGACCGCGAGACCGCCGACCGGCTCGCCCGACGGCTCAGTCCCGGCTCCACGTGGGTGAGCCATCTGCTGCAGCGGCTCGTGCTGTCGCTCGTCTCCGATCCCGATGTGATGGCGGGCGTAGAGAGCGCCGCCCGGCACTACCGGGAGCGCAACGAGGCTTTCGCCGCCTTGCTCACCTCCGCGGGGCTCCCCACCGTCGTCGGTGACGGGCTCAGCCTGTGGGTCCGCGTGCCCGCGCCTGCCCGCGGGGTCGCCGAGCAGCTCATGCGTCGCGGATGGCTCGCCCGTCCCGGAGACGAGTTCGTGCTCGCCGACTCCGATGCGACGCACCGCCTGCGGCTGACCGTGCACGACCTCTCCGATTCCGACGCCGCGCGGCTGGCCGCCGACGTCGCCGCCTCCGCGCGAGCGATCGCGCCCACACCGAAAGCGAGCCCCGCCCCGTGAAGATCCTCTCCATCCAGTCGGCCGTCGCCTACGGACACGTCGGCAACTCGGCCGCCGTGTTCCCCCTGCAGCGCATCGGTGTCGAGGTGTATCCCGTCTACACGGTCAACTTCTCCAACCACACCGGGTACGGCGCGTGGCGCGGCCCGCTCATCAGCCCGCAGGATGTCGCCGACGTCATCACCGGCATCGAGGAGCGCGGCGCGTTCGGCGAGATCGACGCGGTCCTCTCGGGGTACCAGGGCGGCGAGGGCATCGGCGATGTCATCCTCGACGCCGTCGCGCGCGTGAAGGCGGCCAATCCGAACGCGATCTACGCGTGCGACCCCGTGATGGGAAACGCCAAGAGCGGATGCTTCGTGGCCCCCGCCATCCCGATCCTGCTGCGCGAGCGGGTGGTCCCCGCCGCAGACCTGATCACCCCGAATCAGTTCGAGCTCGGCTTCCTGACGGGCACCGAGCCGACCGACCTCGAGTCCACCCTGGCCTCCGTGGACGCGGCGCGCGCGATGGGTCCGTCGACCGTCCTCGTGACCAGCGTCGAGCGTCCCGACCGCCCCGAGGGGACGATCGAGATGATGGCCGTGACCGACGGCGGCGCGTGGATCGTCCGCACCCCGCACATCCCGATGAAGGCGAACGGCTCGGGCGACGTGACGGCAGCGCTGTTCACGGCCCACTTCCGCAGCTCTGGCGACGCCGCCGACGCTCTCGCGAAGACGACGTCGAGCGTCTTCGATCTTCTCCAGAACACCTACGACGCGGGCGCCCGCGAGCTGCAGCTGATCGAATCGCAGGAGGCGTACGCCCACCCGCGCATGCAGTTCGAGGTCACGCAGGTCCGGTGACCGCCACGGGGCTGGTCCGTCAGAGGACGGGCCAGCCCTCCTGCACGGCCTGGCGCACCTCGCCGAGAAGCTGAGGCAGCGCCTTCGTCTTCGCGATGATGGGGAAGAAGTTCGCATCAGTCGCCCAGCGGGGGACCACGTGCTGGTGCAGATGCTCTGCGACGCCGGCTCCCGCGACAGCGCCTTGGTTCATCCCGAGGTTGAAGCCGTCGCAGTTCGCGACCTTCCGCAGCACACGCATCGCGACCTGCGTGAGGGCACCGATCTCGGCGACCTCTTCGGGGGTCGCCTCGTCGTACGTGCCGAAGTGGCGGTAGGGGCACACCAACAGGTGACCCGAGTTGTACGGGAACAAGTTCAGCAGCACATACGCCGTCTCGCCGCGCGCGACGATCAGGCCGTCCTCATCGGACTTGCCGGGCGCCGCGCAGAACGGGCAGTCGTGCTTCAGCGGTTCGGGACCCGCCTGGATGTACGCCATTCGGTGCGGCGTCCAGAGGCGCTGGAACTCGTCGGGGACGCCCGCGAGCTCGGATGCCGGCTCGATCCGGACGCCGTCCTCCGTCATGCCAGGTCCGCAGCGGTGTTGACGAGCAGCCGCTCGGCGATCGCAGCGACGATCTTGTCGATCGCCTCGTCGACGGGGATGCCGTTGGTCTGCGAGCCGTCACGGAATCGGAAGGACACGGTGCCGCCGGAGCGGTCCTGCTCCCCCGCGATCAGCTGCACGGGAACCTTCTGCGTGGTGTGCGTGCGGATCTTCTTCTGCATGCGGTCGTCGGAATGGTCGACCTCAGCCCGCACGCCCTTCGCACGGAGCCGCGAGACGATCTCCTCGAGGTAGTCGCCGTACTGCTCTGCGACGGGGATGCCGACGACCTGGACGGGCGACAGCCACACCGGGAACGCGCCCGCGTAGTGCTCGAGGAGAATCGCGAAGAAGCGCTCGATCGAGCCGAACAACGCCCGGTGGATCATGATCGGGCGGTGCTTCTCGCCGTCGGGTCCGGTGTACTCGAGTCCGAAACGCTCCGGAAGGTTCGGGTCGACCTGCACGGTGGACAGCTGCCAGGTGCGGCCGATGGCATCCTTCGTCTTCAGGTCGATCTTGGGACCGTAGAACGCGGCCTCGCCGGGGACCTCGGTCAGCTTGAGTCCACTCGCGAGGGCGACGTTGCGGAGCGCGTCGGTCGAGTACTGCCAGAACTCGTCGCTGCCGATCCACTTCTCCTTCTCGTCGTCGCGCATCGACAGCTCGAGCTCGAAGTCTTCGAGTCCGAAGTCGCGGAGCATGGAGATCACGAATTCGAGGACCCGAGTGGCCTCGGTCTCGAGCTGCTCCGGGGTGACGAACAGGTGGGAGTCGTCCTGGGTGAACCCGCGCACGCGGGTCAGTCCGTGCAGCGCCCCGGAGAGCTCGTTGCGATACACCGTCCCGTTCTCTGCAAAACGCAGCGGCAGGTCACGGTAGCTGCGCGCGCGCTCCTTGTAGATCAGGATGTGCATCGGGCAGTTCATGGGCTTGAGGTAATAGTCCTGGCCCTGCTTCGTGATGTTGCCGTCGGCATCCCGCTCCTCGTCCATGACGATCGGCGGGAACATCCCGTCCTTGTAGGTGACGAGGTGGTTCGAGGTGAGGAACAGGTCCTCCTTCGAGATGTGCGGCGTGTACACGTAGGTGTAGCCGCCCTCGATGTGTCGACGGCGCGCGTGCTGCTCCATCTCGCCACGGACGATGCCGCCGCGAGGGTGCCAGACGCTCAGGCCCGAACCGATCTCCTCCGGGAACGAGAAGAGGTCGAGTTCCTTGCCGAGTTTGCGGTGATCACGCTTCGCTGCCTCTTCGAGGCGGTGCTGGTAGGCCCGCAGCTCGTCCTTCGACGGCCAGGCGGTGCCGTAGATGCGCTGCAGCTGGGGGTTCTTCTCGCTCCCACGCCAGTACGCGCCGGCCATGCGGGTGAGATCCCACCCGTTGCCGACCATGCGGGTGTTCGGCACGTGGGGTCCGCGGCAGAGGTCCTTCCACGCGGTCTCACCGTCGCGGGTGACGTTGTCGTAGATGGTCAACTCGCCGGCGCCGACCTCGACCGATGCACCCTCGGCGGCCTCTTTCGTGCCGCCCTTCAGACCGATGAGTTCGAGCTTGAACGGCTCGTCGGCGAGTTCGGCGCGCGCCTCGTCGTCCGTGACGACACGGCGGACGAACCGCTGGCCTTCGCGGACGATCCGCTCCATCTCCTTCTTGATCGCCTTCAGGTCCTCCGGGGTGAAGGGCTCCTCGACGCCGAAGTCGTAGTAGAAGCCGTCGGTGACGGGAGGGCCGATGCCGAGGTTGGCCTGCGGGCGGATGCGTTGCACCGCCTGGGCGAGGATGTGGGCGGTCGAATGCCGCAGGATGTTCAGTCCGTCGGGGCTCGACACGGTCACGGGCTCGACGCCGTCGACGGTGTCGACCACCGTCGCGAGGTCCTTCAACTCACCGTCGATACGGAGGGCGATGACAGAGCGGTCAGGGAACAGGGCGAAACCATCGGCGGGAAGTTCGACGTCCGCCGGGGCGATCAGATCAGACAAGGGAGGATCTCCAGGAAGTGGCTCGGATCAGGGTAGTCAGCTTCGAGCGCACGACGCGCTCCGCCCGCTCAGGCCCGCGGCGTTCGCGTACCGGCGAGGTGGGAAGACCGGCCGTTCTGCATCCTGCGAGTCTACTGGGCGCCCGACAGGCGCGATGATGGATGCCGTGAAGCTCGCTCTCGCGGGACTCGTCCTGCTCCTGGGGGCGATCGCCGCTCTCGTCACCGGCATCCTGCCCCTCGCCGACCTCGGCGGCGTCGCGGAACGGGTGCTCCCGATCCTCGCCTTCGTGGTCGCGGTGACGATCGTCGCCGAGCTCGCTGCGAAAGCAGGCGTGTTCGATGTCACCGCGTCGTGGCTCGCACGCCTCTCCCGTGGCCGGACGGCACTGCTCTGGGTGCTCGTCGTGGTGCTCGCGGTCGTCACGACCGCGTTCCTCTCGCTCGACACGACGGCCGTCCTGTTGACGCCGGTGGTGATCGCCGTGGCGCGTGCCAACGGCCTGCCGCCGCTGCCATTCGCGCTGACCACCGTCTGGCTCGCCAACACGGCCTCGCTCGTGCTGCCCGTGTCGAACCTCACGAACCTGCTCGCGCTCGCTCGCATGCCGGGGTCCGCGGACCCGGCATCCTTCCTCCTCCTGCTCGGCCCGTCCGCGGCTATCGCGATCCTCGTCACCGTCGCGCTGCTGTGGGCATTCCACCGCCGGTCGCTCGTGGGGACGTTCACCGTCGCGCCGCCGCCGCGGGTCAGCGACCGCGCGCAGCTCGTCGCGGCATCCGTTGTCGTCATCGCGCTCCTGCCGTTGCTCGTGAGCGGGCTCGAGCCCTGGATCCCCGCCACCGTCGCCGCTGCTGCCCTCCTCGCCCTCTTCGGCTGGCGCTCACCGAAGGCGCTCACGATCCGCCTGGTGCCGTGGTCGCTCCTCGTCTTCGCCGCGGGCCTCTTCTCCGCGGTCGCGGCGCTCGAAGCGTGGGGGTCCGGGCAGCTGGCGACGGCCATCGCGGGCTCCGGGTCCGAGCCCATCGATCTGCTCCGCATGTCGGGCACCGCCCTCGTCACCGCCAACGCGCTCGACAACCTGCCCGCGTATCTGCTCCTCGAATCGACGGCCGACACGCCTCACCGGCTCGCAGCTCTCCTGATCGGCGTCAACGCGGGTCCCCTGATCACGCCGTGGGCGTCGCTGGCGACCCTCCTCTGGCACCAGCGCCTCGTGGCTGCAGACGTGCACCTGCCGTGGAGCCGGTTCATCCTCTGGGGACTCGTCGCCGCTCCGCTCGTCGTGGGCGCGGCGACGATCCCGCTCCTCCTCGCGTGACGCGTCAGAGGTGCTTGAGCGCCTCGCGGCGGCTCAGCGGACTCAGCGCGTGCGCGGCCACGTACGCCGACACCCACTCGGGGTAGGTGCGGGCGGCATCCCGCAACGCCCAGCCGATCGCCTTCCGGATGAAGAACTCGCCGTCGCGGAGGTTCGGGTCCAGCGCCTCGGACAGCAGGTGCAGATCGGTTCCCGCGCGGCGGCCCAGCTGACTGAGGATCGCGAGACGACGCAGCCACATCTCCTCGCTCACGCACCAGCCCCGGACGAGAGCGTCGCCGTCCTTCGGATGGGCGTCGAGAAGCTCACGGATGCGGCCGCTCAGCTCGTCCGTGATGTCCCACCAACGACCCGTCCGCACCATGTGCTCGATGATCGGCACGATCCGGAGGTCTCCGCGAGCAGGCGGAACCGCGAGGAGCATCATCGCCGCGTAGCGCTCCTCACGATGGGATGCCGCGTCCCACAGCTCCCGCGCGTCCGCGAGGATGCGGAACGGATCCGTCTCCCCCACGGCCGCGGCGCGAGCGACTCGACGGGTGTCCGGCACGCGCACACCCAGGAACGGCAGGTCGGACTTCATGTACGCCTGCTGGCCCGCTGCGCGTTCGGGATCCGCCACCTCGCGCAGGCGGGCGCGGACCTCGTCGACGCGAGCCACGTCAGACGACGGTGAGGTCCACCTGGATCTCGCCCGCGAGTTCCTCCAGGGCGGCCGTCACGAGCGCGGCATCCGCCCCCGCCGGGACGCGGAACGCGACGGTCGCCTCGAAGAGCGTGCCGCCCGCCATGGGCGCCTCGAGCGTGCGACTTCGGAATGTGTCGATACTCAGTGCGTGAGCGGCGATGGCGGCCGTGACATCGCGGACGATGCCAGGACGGTCGTTGCCGAGGACGGTCACCTCCAGCGCGCGTTCGACGGCGTCGGAGGCCGGGGCGACGCGGCCGCCGTGCACGGTGACGCGCAGCATCCCGTCGAGTCCTTCGAGCGCGGCAATCAGGTCGGCCTCGCTCTCGTCGTCGATCGAGACGAGCACGATGCCGGCGAAGGCGCCGGCGAGTTCGGCGAGCTCGCTTCGCTCCCAGTTCCCGCCGACGGCGGACACCTGCTCGGCGAGGGCGTTGACGAGTCCGGGACGGTCGTCGCCGACCACAGTGAGCACGAGGTGGGCCATGGCGGGATCCTATCGTCCGTGCTGCGCGCGCGCAGGGCCCTGCCCTGAGCGCGGACGGCTGCGTAGCGTGGCGACCATGAAGGCACTCCAGTACACGAAGATCGGATCCCACCCCGAAGTCGTCGAGATCGAGAAGCCCTCGCCGGGTCCCGGGCAGGTGCTGCTCAAAGTCACCGCCGCCGGCGTCTGCCACTCGGACGAGTTCGTGATGAGCCTCAGCGAGGAGCAGTACACCGCTGCCGGCTACCCCCTCCCGCTCACCCTCGGGCACGAAGGCGCCGGCATCGTCGAGGAGCTCGGCGAAGGTGTCGAGCACCTGAGCGTCGGAGACGCCGTCGCCGTCTACGGCCCCTGGGGATGCGGCCGCTGCCGCAACTGCGCGCAGGGCAAGGAGAACTACTGCACGAACGCCCAGGCGGAGGGGATCATGCCTCCGGGTCTCGGGGCTCCCGGCTCAATGGCGGAGTACATGATCGTCGACAGCGCGCGACACCTCGTTCCGCTCGGCGACCTCGACCCCGTGCAGAACGTTTCCTTGACGGATGCCGGCTTGACCCCGTACCACGCGGTCAAGACGTCACTTCCGAAGCTGGGCGCCGGAACGACGGCGGTCGTGATCGGCACCGGGGGTCTCGGACACGTCGCGATTCAGATCCTGCGGGCGGTGTCGGCCGCGACCGTGATCGCGTTGGACGTCAACGACGAGAAACTCGCGCTGGCCAAGGAGGTCGGCGCCCATCACACCGTCATGAGCGACGGCGGCGCCGTCGACGCGATTCGCCGGCTCACCGACGGTCTGGGCGCGAACGCCGTCTTCGACTTCGTCGGTGCGGACCCGACGATCGCGACGGCGATAGGAGCAGCCGCGCTCGACGCAGACATCACGATCGTCGGCATCGGCGGCGGAACGGCTCACGTCAGTTTCGGCACCGTCGCTTATGACGCGGCGCTTCGCATCCCGTATTGGGGCTCGCGCAGCGAACTGATCGAGGTGCTCGACCTCGCGCGCTCGGGGCAGGTGGGAGTCGAGATCCAGCGCTACTCACTCGACGACGGCCCGAAGGCGTACGAGGCGCTCGCCGCGGGCACGGTCCGCGGCCGCGCCGTCATCGTCCCCTGACGTTTCGGGCCGCGGTCATCCCTCGGTCGCGTCGGTGAAGACCGGCGCGAAGATGATGATCGCGGCCCCCAGGAGTGCCACACCCGACCCGACGTAGTCCCATGTGGTGGGTCGGAAGCCGTCGACGACGATCCCCCAGGCGAGCGATCCGGCGACGAAAACTCCCCCGTACGCGGCGAGGACCCGTCCGAAGTTCGCATCGGGCTGGAACGCGGCAACGAAGCCATACGCCGCGAGGGCGACGATCCCCAGCAGCGCGAACCACCAGCCGCGGTTCTCTCTGACCGCCTGCCAGATGAGCCACGCCCCACCGATTTCCGCGATGGCGGCGATGACGAACAGGACGACGATCCGCGCAGTGGTCATGAGGCCAGTCTGTCAGCGCGCGATAACGGATCTGCGACACATCGGGTGTGTAGCCTGCCTACAGAGCTGAGGATGAGAGGATGACCACGGAGACCGCAGCTCCGCGATTTTTCACGCCTAGACCTGGGTCGGTTTCCATGGGACTTCTCTCGTACAACGCCACGACGCGATTCGATATCGATGACCGCACGCTCGCACATCTCGAGGCCGTCATCTACGCCAAGCTCCGCCGTGGGGAGTCGTTCCTGTTCACGTGGTCGCGAGCTCCGGGGGAAGGCGTGGGTCGGACCACCGTCTGGATGAATCGCGCCGCACGTCTGGCCTTCCGACGACGAGTCGATTCCCGCATCCCGCTGAACCCCGAGTGGGTCGCTCGGTTGATGTCGCTGGCGAACTCCCCCGCAGGCCTCCACGAGCTGGCGGAGTCACAGGATGCCGAAGCCTCCGGCTGACCGTCCCGCGAACGCATCCGCGGTGCCGGGACAACAAAAAACCCCCGGATAACCGGGGGTTTGTCTGTGCGCGATACTGGGATCGAACCAGTGACCTCTTCCGTGTCAGGGAAGCGCGCTACCGCTGCGCCAATCGCGCCTGTAAAGGCTGTTGAGTTGTGAGTGGAGGTGGCGACGGGATTCGAACCCGTGTGGACGGCTTTGCAGGCCGCTGCCTAGCCACTCGGCCACGCCACCGTGTGTGGTTTGACCCACGTGACGTGATCTCCCCGGAGGAAGATCCCCACACTCGAGCGGATGACGAGATTCGAACTCGCGACCCTCACCTTGGCAAGGTGATGCGCTACCACTGCGCTACATCCGCATTTTCGTTCCGGATCTCTCCGGCACTCGTTAAACATTAGACGATCCTTGCGCCAGCGCCAAACCGAGACGACCCCGCGCGTGTCTCGCCTCCGCCCCCCTCGCGGTTCGGCCCCCGTGCCGTGATCCGGTATGCTCGGTCATCGGCCCGAGTGTCATTCGGGCGATTGGCGCAGTTGGTAGCGCGCTTCCTTCACACGGAAGAGGTCGTCGGTTCGAGTCCGGCATCGCCCACCGCAAAGCCCCCGGAATTCCGGGGGCTTTCGTCGTCTGCGGGGTCATCTCGACCAGCCGTACCGAGCCTTCAGCGCCGCTGTCACGCGATCGAACCGAGCGCGGTCGAGTGCGGCACCCTCCCGACGCATCGCATCCCGGGGAACGCTGTACAAATGACCGAGATCGACCCACGACGGCCGGCCTGCGGCATCCCACTCCCCCACCCCGAGAGCGAGGTGCTCGTCGTCGAGGTCGTGCCGCCGGCTCGTGAGTCGTACGGCGTATAGTCGGTCCCTGCCGTGCTGACCGATCACGAGGACGGGGCGATCCTTTCCGCGACCGTCTGCTTCGTCGTAGGGAACCCACGTCCAGACGATCTCGCCCGCGTCGGGGGCCCCGTCGGCTCTCGGCCGGTAGCTCAGGCGCAACCCGCGGACGTCGGCGGGCATCACGCGCGTCGTCGAGGAAGCCGACCCTCGGCGCCGCGCCGGTCGCAGCAGACGGATGAGGGCTGAGATCAGGCGTGAAGGCACGCCGTCACCCTAGCCCTCGCCCGCTTCTGCTCAGTTGTTCAGGATCACGTCCGCTTCGTTGAAGAACTCGCTCACCGCGGCATCCACGCTCTTCGTACCGAGGCCCAGTTCCTTACCCAGGTCCCAGAACTTCTGCTCGAGCGAGCCGTAGCCGACGACGGCCGGCGGCGGGGCGTCGCCGATGCGGTCGGCGACCGAGTCGATGTAGTCCGCCACCTGTTGGTCGGGACCTTCGAGCTTGGTCCCCTCCAGCTTGCTGCTGGATGCCGGGAATCCGAGTGTGGTGCCGAAGATCGAGCCCGCCTCGGGGCTGTTGACGACGTAGTCCAGGAAGATCGCGGCCGCCTCGGGGTGCTTGGTGCGTGAGGAGATGGCAACCTGCAGCCCACCCTGTCGGTAGAGGTCCTTCGCACCGGCATCCGCCGTCGGCGGAGCGACGATCGCAATCGATGACGCACCGGAATCGGCGAGGTACCCGCCGAGGAAGTTGCTCCAGCTCATCTCACTGATGGTGCGCGCGGCGCCGAAGCCGGAGATCGGACTGATCTCTTCGAGTTGCTGCTGCGGAATGGTCACGCCATCGCGGAGGTCGGCGCCGGATTCCCAGAAGTCGGCCAGCTCGTCCTTCGTGAACCCGAGCTCACCCTCATCCGTATAGAGGGCCTTGCCCTCCGCGCGGAGCTGGAGTTCGAATACCTGGATGCGCTGGGTGTAGTCCGTTCCTCCGAAGGGCTTGCCGCCGGTCTTCTCGGTGACTTCGGCGAGCCAGTCGCTGAACTCGTCGAACGACGAGCCCGCCGCGGGAAGGTCGAGCCCGTGCTCGTCCAAGAGGTCCTGGTTGACGAAGTTCGCCCAGAGGCTGTACCCGGTGGGAAGCGAATACTGCGTCCCGTCCAGGCGTCCCGTGCCGAGCAGGCTGTCGTCGAACGTGGTGAAGTCGATCTGGTCGGCCACCTCGTTCAGGTCGAGGATCGCACCGCTCTCGCCGTACTGCCGCAGGTAGCTGTCGGAGAACTGGAAGACGTCGGGCAAGCTGCCGCTCGCGGCCTCCACCTGCCGTTGCTCCCAGTAGCTCGGGAAGTCGGTGAACGTCGTCTTGATCGTGATGTTGGGGTGCTCTTCGTTGAACGCCTCGATGAGCTTCGTGTAGCGGGCGGCTCGATCGTCGTTTCCCCACCAGGCGAAGTCGAGGGAGACCTTCTCGTCAGGGTCGAAGGAGCCGCCTGAGTCGGAGGCACCGGGACTGCACCCGACCAGCGAGACGGTGAAGGCGGCGGCGGCCACCCAGGCGGCGGTCGTACGGATGCGGGACATCGTCGTCCTTTCTCGTCCAGCACTGGACGGAGACAGAAGGGGGAAAGCGCTTCCCGCTCAACGTAGACCAGTGCCGTGAGGCCGCACAAGGAGAAAGTGAAACGTGTCACGAACGACGACGGAGGGCGCCGCGGGTAGCCCGCGACGCCCTCCGTGTGATCGGACGGATCAGGCCTTAGCGTCCTCCAGGACGTACCCGGCCTCGCCGTGCACGATCGTGTCGATACCGGCGATCTCGTCCTCGTTCTTCACGCGGAAGCCCATCGTCTTCTCGATCGCGAAGCCGATGACGAAGGCGAGCACGAAGGAGTAGATCAGTACCGCGAACGCGGCGATCGCCTGAACGATCAGCTGCGAGGCGTCACCGCCCATGAAGAGGCCGGTCCCGCGAGCGAAGAACCCGAGGTACAGCGTTCCGATGAGACCACCTACGAGGTGGATGCCCACGACGTCGAGCGAGTCGTCGAAGCCGAGCTTGAACTTCAGCTCGATCGCGAGTGCACACGCGGCACCGGTGATGAGGCCGAGGACGATCGCCCAGATCGGGTCGAGCGAACCACAGGCCGGCGTGATCGCGACGAGACCAGCGACTGCACCGGAGGCGGCGCCGACCGACGTGGGCTTGCCGTCCTTGATCTTCTCGACGAGGAGCCACGAGAGCAGGGCAGCGGCGGGAGCGGCGATCGTGTTGACGAACGCGAGAGCCGCGGTGTTGTCGGCCGCCAGCTCGGACCCGGCGTTGAACCCGAACCAGCCGAACCACAGGAGGCCGGCACCCAGGAGTACGAACGGCGGGTTGTGCGGGACGTGGACGCCCTTCTGGAATCCGACGCGCTTGCCCAGGACGAGCGCGAGGGCGAGGGCCGCGGCACCCGCGTTGATGTGGACGGCGGTTCCACCGGCGAAGTCGATGACGCCGACGCCGAAGACGTCCTGGAGCCCGTGCGTGATCCAGCCGCCGTACTCGAAGGAGCCGTCGTCGGCGAGGCCGAAGTTGAAGACCCAGCTGGCGACCGGGAAGTACACGACCGTGGCCCACACGCCGGCGAAGACCATCCATGCGCCGAACTTGGCGCGATCGGCGATAGCACCGGAGACCAGCGCCACCGTGATGATCGCGAAGGTCGCCTGGAAGGCGATGAAGGCGAGCTCCGGGTAGCTAGCACCCTCGCCGAGCTCGAGCGCGTTCGTCAGCCCAATCGCACCACCGTCGATGGCCCACGGGAACACGGTCCCCGACTCGCCCGGGAAGGCGATCGCGTAGCCGTAGACCACCCACAGGACGCCGATGAGGCCGAGTGCGCCGAAGGACATCATCATCATGCTGATGACGCTCTTCGCCTTGACGAGGCCGCCGTAGAAGAACGCCAGACCGGGGGTCATCAGCAGGACTAGTGCGGCCGCGATGAGTATGAATGCGGTGTTGCCTTGATCCATCTCGAAGGGAACCTCTCTGCAGGGACGCAGGTGTAGCGTCGGGTGCCCCCAGTGTCGACGTCCGCGGTTTCGCCCGGGGGCGCGCGCATGTTTCGCGTCGGTTACGAGGGTGGCGACCAGGTAAACATCAGGTTTCCCGGCCCTTCGAGAAGCGCGTGACCCTGCTTACGAGTGGGTGAGAGCAACGAGACGAGAAACCGCGCGCAGGTACTTCTTGCGGTATCCCCCCTCGAGCATGTCCGCCCGGAACACCTGGTCGACGGGAACCCCCGTCGCACGGATCGGGATCTGCGCGTCGTAGGCGCGGTCGACGAACGCCACGAAGCGGAGGGCCGCAGCTTGGTCGTCGAAACCGACGACGTCGCGGAGTCCGATCGTCCCGATGCCTTCGATGAGACGGATGTAGCGAGACGGGTGCACCGACGCGAGGTGGCGGATGAACGCCCCGAAGTCGTCATCCGAGACGAGGGCGGATGTCGCGGCATCCGTCATCGCGCTCTCGTACGCGGCGTCGTCGAGCACCACCGCGTGACCGTCGACGGCGCGCTGGCGATAGTCCGTGCCGTCGATGCGGATGGTCTGGAAGTGCTCGGCCATCGCCTGGATCTCGCGGAGGAAGTCCTGCGCGGCGAAACGACCTTCACCGAGGGCGTTGGGCGGAGTGTTCGAGGTCGCGGCCAGCTTGGTGCCGGTCGGGACGAGCTCCGCAATGAGGCGCGTCATCACCATCGTGTCACCCGGATCGTCGAGTTCGAACTCGTCGATGCAGAGGAGGTCCGCGCCGCGGAAGAGCTCCACGGTCTTCTGATAACCGAGCGCGCCGACCAGGGCGGTGTACTCGATGAACGAGCCGAAGTACTTCCGACGTGCGGGCATGTCGTGGTAGATCGCCGCGAGGAGGTGCGTCTTGCCCACACCGAATCCGCCGTCGAGGTACACGCCCGGCTTCAGAGGGGCCTCGCGCTTGCCGCGACGAAAGAATCCGCCGCGGGATGCCGGCGCCGACCGCTTCGAGCTGAACACCTCGAGCAGGTCCTTGGCCTCCTGCTGCGAGGGATACGCGTCGTCGGTGCGGTACGTCGCGAACGTCGCGCCGTCGAACTGCGGCGGCGGAACGAGCGCGGCCACCATCTCGGCGCCGCTCACCTTCGGGTCGCGTTCGCTCAGATGAGTGGTTCCGGCGGAGGTGAGGGACACTCCCCCAGCCTAGCCGCCGGGGGGGATCGCCCCCTCCCGTGGACGAGCGACATGCGAGGATGGCCGCGTGTGGGTGACAGAGGTGCTGCCGTCGTCCGGCGAGCGTATGGACGCCGCGAGTCCGGAGGGACGCCGCTGGCTCGCCCACCGTTACGCGCCAATCGAGACGGACTGGGTCCGGCTCAACATGATCACGTCGCTCACCGGCTCCGCTGTCGGCCCCGATGGGACGAGCAACACACTCACCAACCGGGCCGATCGAGCGATCCTGGGCGTCATCCGTGCCAGCGCCGACGCGATCATCGTCGGCGCGGAGACAGTTCGAGCGGAGGGTTACCTCCTCCCCCGTCGCTCGCGCTTGGCCGTCATCACGAGCTCCGGTGACCTCGCCGGGCACCGCCTCGACCCCGACCCCGACGGACCTGACGACCAGGTCCTGCTGGTCATGCCCCCCGGCACCGAAGCGCCACCGCCTTCCCACGGCGTCACGGTGGTTCGCGTCGCCGCGACCGATGGACGGATGACGGCGACCGGCATCCTCTCGGCGCTCACCGAGCGCGGACTTCGGCACATCGTCTGCGAGGGCGGTCCGATGCTGGCCGCGCAATTCGCCGCCGACGATCTCATCGACGAATACTGCGTGACCGCGGCGCCCCACCTCGTGCCGACCGCGGGTCCGTTCCTGCCCCTCCGACGACCCATCGACACCCGGCCCGCAGGCGTTCTCGTGGACGACGATGGGTTCAGCTACTTGAGGCTGCGCCGCCGCTGAGTCCCTGAGTGTCCAGCCACTCGCGGATGCGGGACGACCACCGCTCTTCGTCGTAGTTCCAGAGCTTGGTGTGGCGAGCGCGCTCGAACTCCTCGAGCTCGACGAGGTCGGGCCGCCGATCCCGTAGCGTTCGAGACGCCTGCGCCGGCACGAAGTCGTCCCCGTCGCTGTGGAGGATCAGGGTCGGCGTGACCAACTCCCCGGAACGGGCCAGGACGTCGAGCCTGCCCCAGGGGATCGGATCGGCCGCTCCCGTCACCGCGGACGCCCACGGGCGGGTCAGTGCCCCGAGCGCGGCCCGCGTGAGCGGACGCGGGATGCCGCTCGAGTCGGCGTGGTGGGTGAGCACCTGGCGCCAATCGACGACCGGCGAGTCGAGCACGACACCCTCGATGAGGTCGCGGTGAGCCGAATTCATCGCGAGCTGCATGGCGATGGCGCCTCCCATCGACCAGCCCATCAACACGATGCGTCGTGCGCCAGAACGACGGGCGTAGCCGATCGCCCGGTCGACGTCGCGCCACTCGGTCGCGCCCAGAGCAGAGCTCCCGCCCCTGCTCCGCGGGGCGTCGGTGTCGTTGCGATACGACGTGAGGATCGAGGTGATCCCCGCTGCGTGGAAGACCGGCACGGCACGCAGGGTCTCGGCACGCGTGGTGCCGCGGCCGTGGATGTGGACCGCCCAGACGTCCGTGGGCTGGCCTGCCGGGAAAACCCAGGCGGGGCACGGACCGAGAGCCGTCGGCACCATCACACGCTCGAAGGGGAGGTGAAGTTCGCCCGGCTCGGCGAAGTACCACCCGCTGAAGGCGGCGGCGGCGGTGAGCCGGTCGTTCTCGTCGATCTCGGTCAGCAGCTTTCGGGTGACCGTGTCGCCGCGGGCTGTCAGCACCGTGCCGAGCTTGACGTAACTCTTGGTACCCGTCGTGAAGAGGCCGTAACGCCCGGGCAGGACGGTGTCGTCGGAGCGGGACAGAGTGATCGTCTGCGCGACGATGTCGACGTCGACGATCGTGGTGTCGGGAGTGCGCGCCGAAGGGGTGACGACCCGGCGTGCGACGCGCCCGGCAAGAAGGGCGAGAAGGCCCGTCGCGCTGACGAAAGCGGTAGCCAGAGCGACGATCGTGCTGCGAAGCGCGACGATCGTCGCCGACCGGGCGTCGTCGGGAACGGCGCGCCTGGAAGCCTTCATGGTGCCCTCACTCTAGTCTGACGCCGTGACCGAACCCCCGTCCGGGACGCCGGAATTCCTCGTCGTCAGCGCCGCGCTGCGCGAGTTGCGCTTCCGCGACGACTTCATCGTCCGCGAAATCGCAGCCCCGGCCTCGCTCGCGCCCGATGCAATCGCGTTCGCGGGCGACGTGCGCCCCGACGACGACGGCGAGTCCCCCTATGGGACGGGACGCATCGTCATCCTGCACGACGAGTCGGAACCGGATGCCTGGGGCAGCGCCTGGCGGATCGTCTGTTTCGCGCAGGCACCGCTCGAATCGGAGATCGGTACCGACCCGCTCCTCGCCGACGTAGCCTGGTCGTGGCTGGTCGATGCCCTCGCCGCGCGCGGAGCGACGTTCCACGCGGCATCCGGCACGGCGACCAAGACCCTGTCGAAGGGTTTCGGAACGCTGGCTGCGGAGGGTGACGGTGCGCAGATCGAGCTTCGCGCATCGTGGTCTCCCGAAGGAAGCCTGAGCAGTCATATGGATGCCTGGGGTGAGCTGGTCTGCATGTTGGCCGGTCTTCCCCCGGGCTCGGAGAACATCGCCGTTTTCGGCGGGCAGCGGAGTACACGTGGCTGAATACGAGGTCATCGCCGATCAGGATGCGGCGGCGGCCGCAGCGTCGCGCCTAGCGGTGGGGCACGGCCCTGTCGCTGTCGACGTGGAGCGTGCATCGGGGTTCCGATACTCGCAGCGTGCGTACCTGATCCAGGTCTTCCGACGAGGAAGCGAGGTCTTCCTCTTCGACCCGCCCGCAATCGGCGATCTGTCGGCGTTGCAGGCGGCCATCGGCGGCGAGGAGTGGGTGCTTCACGCCGCGAGCCAGGATCTTCCGTCGCTCCGCGAAGCCGGGCTCGAGCCGCCTCGGATCTTCGACACCGAACTCGCCGCCCGCCTCCTCGGCCACGAGCGCGTCGGACTCGGGGCGGTCGTCGAGGAGACTCTCGGAATCTCCCTCGCCAAGGCGCACTCGGCCGCGGACTGGTCGACGCGCCCGCTTCCGCAGGGCTGGTTGGAGTACGCCGCCCTCGATGTGCTGCACCTCATCGACGTCCGCGACGCCCTCGCGACCGAACTCGAGGAGCAGGGCAAGACCGCGTTCGCGGAAGAAGAATTCGAAGCCGTTCGTACGCGCGCACCCAAGCCGCCTCGCGAAGAGCCGTGGCGTCGCCTCAGCGGCCTTCACACGGTGCGGGGCCGTCGCGCCCTCGCCGTCGCCCGCGCACTCTGGGCGGCGCGAGAGGACTTCGCGCGGACGGAGGACGTCTCCCCCGGTCGCCTCGTGCCCGATCGCTCGCTCGTCGCTGCAGTCATCGCCGACCCAGCCACCAAGCAGGACCTCGCTCGCGTCAAGGACTTCACGGGTCGCGCCAGCCGCAGCCAGCTGGACCGCTGGTGGGCCGCGATCGAGACGGGACGGAACGACCCTGCCCTTCCTTCGGAGCGCGGCTCCGGCGACGGGATGCCGCCGCCCCGGGCGTGGGCGGATCGAAATCCCGCGGCGGACGCGCGGCTGAAAGCCGCTCGACCCCTCGTCGAGGCGAAAGCCGAAGAACTTCACATGCCCCCAGAGAACCTGCTGACTCCGGATCTCCTGCGTCGTGTGGCGTGGAATCCGCCGGCTGAGGTGGACGCGCCATCCATCAGCGAGGCCCTCCGCGAACTCGGCGCGCGCTCGTGGCAGATTGAACAGACTGCACAGCTGATCGCCGCAGCCTTTGTCGATTCCGTGCAGAGCGCCGACGCGGCATCTGAGACGGCTTCGTAGGTTCGAACCAACCGATTTTCGCGGCTCGACAGCGTCCCTAGGCTGGGTGGGAACCCAATCATTGGAGGCAGTGTGGCCGAGCTTTCGGACGTCTATTTCGTCGACGGAATACGCACCCCGTTCGGGCGTGCCGGCGAAAAGGGCATGTATTGGAACACCCGAGCCGACGACCTCGCCGTCAAGGCGACGATCGGCCTGATGGAGCGGAACCACGCGGTTCCGGCTGATCGCGTCGACGACGTCGCGATCGCCGCGACCAGTCAGACGGGCGAACAGGGCCTCACCCTCGGCCGTTCGGTGGCGATCCTCGCGGGGCTTCCCCAGACCGTTCCCGGTTTCGCCATCGACCGGATGTGTGCGGGCGCCATGACGAGCGTCACGACAATGGCCGCATCCATCGGGGTCGGCATGTACGACGTCGCACTCGCGGGTGGCGTCGAGCACATGGGGCATTACCCGATCGGGGGGAACGCCGATCCCAACCCGCGCTTCGTCGCGGAGAAGATGGTCGACCCCGGCGCTCTCAACATGGGGGTGACGGCAGAGCGCATCTTCGATCGCTACCCGCAGCTGACCAAAGAGCGTTCCGACCGGTTTGGCATGCTCAGCCAGCACAAGGCGCAGGCCGCCTACGACGCCGGCAAGTTCCAACCCGACCTGGTTTCCGTCGCGGTGAAGGATGCCTCCGGCGCCTGGGGCCTGGCGACCGAGGATGAGGGACGCCGTCCGCAGACGACGATGGCCGACCTCGCCGCACTGAAGACGCCGTTCCGCCCGCATGGGCGCGTGACGGCGGGCACGTCGTCGCCGCTCACCGACGGCGCGACGATGTCACTGCTGGCCGGCGGCGGTGCCGTCAAGGAGCTCGGCCTCGCGCCGAAGATGCGCCTCGTCTCGTTCGCCTTCGCCGGCGTTCAGCCCGAGATCATGGGGATCGGTCCGATCCCGTCGACCGAGAAGGCGTTGAAGAAGGCCGGGCTGAAGATCAGCGACATCGGCCTGTTCGAGTTGAACGAGGCCTTCGCGGTTCAGGTGATCTCGCTGCTCGACCACTTCGGGATCGCCGATGACGATCCGCGGGTCAACCAGTGGGGCGGTGCGATCGCGCTGGGTCACCCCCTGGCGGCATCCGGCGTTCGCCTGATGATCCAGCTCGCCGCACAGTTCGCCGAGCGTCCCGATGTCCGGTACGGGCTCACCGCCATGTGCGTCGGGCTCGGGCAGGGCGGTTCGGTCATCTGGGAGAACCCCCACTACAACGGCAAGAAGAAGTGAGGTTGTCGACGATGACGAACTACGACCAGATCGATTTCTCCCCCCTGCTCTCCCTTTCGGACAGCGAGGTCGTGACGAACTCCCCCGTCCGCGACATCACGCTCGCGAGCGGCAAGGTGCTCGCCCTCATCACGCTCGACAACGGTCGCGATCACACGCGGCCCAACACACTGGGGCCGGCGACTCTGACGGCGCTGGGCGCGACCCTCGACGGCCTCGCCGCTCGCGCGGCCGCCGGCGAGATTCACGCTGTCGGCATCACGGGCAAGCAGTACATCCTCGCCGCCGGCGCTGATCTCAGCGAGGTCAGCAACGTCGGCTCGGTCGAGAACGCACGCCTCATCGCGCAGCTCGGCCACCACGTGCTCGGGAAGCTGTCCGATCTGGGTGTGCCGTCGTTCGCATTCGTGAACGGCCTCGCCTTGGGCGGCGGTCTCGAGATCGCCCTGAACTCCACCTACCGGACGGTCGATGCCTCCGCGCCCGCGATCGCACTCCCGGAAGTGTTCCTCGGCATCATCCCCGGGTGGGGCGGTGCATACCTCCTCCCGAACCTCATCGGCATCGAGAACGCTCTCGAGGTGGTCATATCCAACCCGCTGAAGCAGAACCGGGTGCTCAAGCCGCAGCAGGCGTTCGACCTCGGCATCATGGACGCGATCTTCCCGGCGTCGAACTACCTCGAGGCGTCGCTGCGATGGGCGGACGGCGTGCTCGGTGGCTCCGTGAAGGTCGAGCGGAAGAACACCCCGGGCAAAATCGAGCGACTCACCAAGTGGCCGATCGCGGTCAAGATGGCTCGCGGGATGCTCGAGTCGAAAATCGGCACCGTCCCGCGCTCCCCTTACGTCGCACTCGATCTGCTCGACAAGGCGAAAAGCGGAACGAAGGCCGAGGGTTTCGCGCGGGAGGACGAGGCGCTCGCCTCACTCGTCACGGGTGACCAGTTCGCGGCATCCATGTACGCGTTCGATCTGGTGCAGAAGCGGGCGAAGCGTCCCGTGGGTGCCCCCGACAAGGCGCTGGCCAAGAAGGTGACGAAGGTCGGTGTGATCGGCGCGGGCCTCATGGCCAGCCAGTTCGCGCTCCTGTTCGTGCGGAAGCTCCAGGTCCCGGTGCTGATCACCGACCTCGATCAGGCCCGCGTCGACAAGGGCGTCGCCTACATCCACGACGAGATCGGCAAGCTCGAGGCCAAGGGCCGGCTCGACGGCGACGCCGCCAACCGACTCCGCGCCCTCGTGACGGGAACGACCGACAAATCGGCGTACGCCGACTGCGACTTCGTGATCGAGGCGGTCTTCGAAGAGGTCGGCGTCAAGCAGTCGGTGTTCGCCGAGATCGAGGCCGTCGTCGCCGAGGACGCCATCCTCGCGACCAACACCTCGTCGCTGTCGGTCGAGGAGATCGGCGCGAAGCTCGCACACCCCGAACGGCTCGTCGGCTTCCACTTCTTCAACCCGGTCGCGGTCATGCCGCTCATCGAGGTCGTGAAGACGCCGAAGACATCGGATGCCGCCCTGTCGACGGCCTTCGTCGTCGCCAAGGGCCTGGGGAAGAACGCGGTCCTGACCGCCGACGCACCCGGGTTCGTCGTGAACCGTCTGCTTGCGAAGGTGATGGGCGAAGCCGCTCGCGCCGTCTACGAAGGCACACCGGTCGCGGATGTCGAGAAGGCGTTCGCGCCGCTCGGACTGCCGATGGGGCCGTTCCAGCTCATCGATCTCGTCGGCTGGAAGGTCGCCGCGCACGTGCAGGACACGATGGTCGGCGCGTTCCCCGAGCGGTTCTACGCGAACGAGAACTTCCACGAACTCGCCGCGCTGGACGAGGTCGTCGAGAAGGACAAGGGCGGCCGGGTCACCGGCTTCACCAAGGCTGCGGAGAAGGTGGCGAGGAAGGCGACCGGCTCGACCCCGGCATCCGCCGAAGAGATCCTCCGCCGCGTGCAGGACGGACTCGCGCACGAGATCAAGCTGATGCTCGACGAGGGCGTCGTGCCCGAGGTCGAGGACATCGACCTCTGCCTCATCCTCGGCGCCGGCTGGCCGTTCATCGACGGCGGCGCGACGCCGTACCTCGACCGCGAGGGCGCGAGCGACCGGGTGTTCGGTGACACGTTCCACCACCCGCCGATCCGCGGGATCGCCTGATCAGCATGGGACACCGCGAAGCGGCCCCGGGAACTCCCGGGGCCGCTTCACCGTGTCAGGCCGGAAGCCCGGGCTGAGCGGCACAGACACGCAGGTCGCGTGCCAGGTGGTCGCGCTGCTCGGTAAGGATGCGGCGCAGGGAACCCGGGGCATCCGCGTTCGCCGCGAGCCAGGAGTCCACCGCTGACGTGTCGGTCGTCGACGGGAACAGTCCGCGCACGAGGCGTGCGGCGATCTCGATGCTCCGCGAGCGCCACGCCGGCAGGATCCGATCGAAGTAGTCGCCGTCGAAGGCGGCGATCAGTTCGCGGCTCTCCCCCGCCCGGATTCCGCGGATGGTCGCGTCGAGGTGATCGTTCGTCAGCGAGAGGTCGTCCCACGCCGCGTGCCATCCCTCGCGACGGACGGATGCCTCGGGCAGAGCCGCGAGGGCTGCGAGACGAGCCGTCCGGCCCGACGCCGTGGCATCCTGCGCGGCTTCCGCCTCGATCTCATCCACCCCGGCGTTCCCCGAGGACACGAGGCCGAACAGCCAGCCCCATCGCAACTCGGGGTCGAGCGGAAGTCCCGACGGAGCCGGTGTCTCGCCGGTCAGGATCGCCGTCATCTCGGCCGCCCGGTCGGCGCAGAGTTCCGCGGCACCGCCGACGGCGCGTGCCCAGATGAGCTGGGCGTCGGAGGCGGCCTCGGCGTCGCTCATCGCGCTCCACGCGCCCTCGAGCCACGCCGCCGCCGTCGCGACCCGCTCGGCTTCGGGAACGTAGTGACGGACGGCGAACGCCGCGTGCGCGAGCACGTCGGCGAGAAGAGCGGGATGCGACTCCCGCGGCGCGTGCTGCGCGGCGATGGAGAGGTAAGCGGATGCCGCGAGCTCGCCGTCGCGGGTAGCGTTCCAGAGCGCGGCCCACACCACCCCCCGCGCAACCGCGTCGGGCATGCTCGACAAGCCACGCGTCACGGCCGCGAGCGAACGGGGGTCGAGCCGCACCTTGGCGTAGGAGCGATCGTCGACGTTCGCGATGACGAGGTCGGCATCAGGCAGGACCGGCGCCTCCGCCACCGTGCGATCGCCGAACAGGTCGACGACCACGTTGCCGCGCGCCACGAGGCGGCCCTCCGCGTCGTCCCACAGACCGGTGCGAACGGTGTGCGGCCGCGCGATGTCCTGCACGAGGGCAAGCGGCTGACGTTCGACCGTGAGGGTCGGCAGCCCCGTCGTCTCCAGCCACGCGGCACTCCATGAGCGGAGGTCGCGACCGGACGCCTCTTCGAGGGCCGACAGCAGATCGCCGAGCGTCGTGTTGCCGTACGCGTGCGTCGCGAAATAACGCTGCGCGCCCCGGAAGAAGGCATCCTCGCCGACGAAGCCGACGAGCTGCTTCAGAACCGACGCGCCCTTGGCATAGGTGATTCCGTCGAAGTTCAGCTTGGCGGCTTCGAGGTCCGGGATGTCGGCGACGATCGGATGCGTCGTGGGGAGCTGATCCTGGACGTACGCCCATCCCTTCCGCCGGCTCGCGAACGTGACCCAGGCATCCGGGAACAAGCCGGTCGCGACGTTCGCGTGAGTCCCCATGAAGTCGGCGAACGACTCCTTCAGCCACAGGTCGTCCCACCACCGCATCGTCACGAGGTCGCCGAACCACATGTGCGCCATCTCGTGCAGGATCGTGTTGGATCGTGCTTCGCGCTGCGCGACGGTCGCCGCGCCTCGGAAGACGTACGCCTCGGTGAACGTCACGAGGCCGGGGTTCTCCATCGCGCCGAGGTTGTACTCGGGCACGAAGATCTGGTCGTACTTGCCCCAGGGGTAGTCCTGATCGAACGCGGACGTGAAGAAGTCGAGACCGCGGCGGGTGATGTCGAGGATCTCCTCGGCGTCGAGGTGTTCCGCGAGCGACGCACGGCAGAGGACGCCGAGATCGACGATCTGGCGCTCGCCCCGCCACACGCCGTCGACACGGTGGTAGGGACCGACCGCGACCGCCGTCACGTAGCTCGACAACGGCGGAGTCTCGGCGAATGACACCCGAACGCCGTCGTCCACCTCGACCCGTTGGGTTTCGGCTCCGCCGGAGAGCACGACACCGTCGGCGGAGGCAGTGACGTGGAAGGTCCACCGCGCCTTCAGATCGGGCTGCTCGAAGCAGGGGTAGACGCGGCGGCTGTCGGCGGGCTCGTACTGCGTGTAGAGGTACACGGCACCGTCGACGGGGTCGGTGAAGCGGTGCAGACCCTCACCCGAGCGGCTGTATCGGCCGCGGGCGCGAATCCGGACGGTGTTGTCCGCCGCGAGTCCGTTCAGGCGGATGCGGGCGCCGTCCCACTCGACGGGGCGCGTCTCGCCGTTGACCTCGACCTCGTCCACCGCGACTCCGAGGAAGTCGACCCAGGTCTCGTCCGCGGTCGATGCGAAGCGGAGCGTGCTCTGCGTCGCGAAATCCTCCCGGGACGGATCCGACGCCGACCGCACGTCGAGGTCGATCTCGATCGTGTCGACGACGATGACGGATGCCCGGGCCGCGGCATCCTCTCGAGTCAGGTTCTCGTCGCCGGGATGCTGCGCTGTTTCCATCCCTCCATGCTGTCACGCGGACAGCAGGGAGGTCAGTCGGAGCTGGCGTCCGACGGCCCGCGCAGTTCGATCTCGTGGGAGGCCCACCCATCGTCGTCGGTCGACTGGCGAGCGATGGGGACACGGGTGCCGAGGACCTGCGCCACGACGTCCTGAGCGATCTTCGAGGCGGTCAAACCCGCGTCCGCGAGGATCTGCTCCCGCGTTGCGTGATCGATGAACTCATCGGGCAGACCCAGCTCGTCCACGGCGGTCGACACGCCGGCCTCGCGCAGTACCTGACGGACACGCGTGCCGACCCCGCCGACGCGGATGCCGTCCTCGATGGTGATCACGAGCCGATGGGATGCCGCGAGCTCGACGATCGAGGGACGGATCGGCACCGCCCACCGCGGATCGACCACGGTCGCACCGATCCCCTGTGCACGAAGTCTGTTGGCGACATCGATCGCAAGATGAGCCATCGGCCCGATCCCGACGATCAAGACGTCCTCGGAACCGCTGCGGTACAGCACATCGGTGCCGTCAGCGAGACGCTCGACGGCCTCGAGAGCGTCGGGGACCGAGCCCTTCGGAAAGCGGACGACCGTCGGAGCATCCTCGACAGCGACCGCTTCGTCGAAGAGCTCGCGCAGCCGCTCCCCGTCGCGGGGCGCCGCGATGCGGATTCCCGGGACGAGTTGCAGCATCGCGAGGTCCCAGATCCCGTGGTGGCTCGGTCCGTCGGGGCCGGTGACACCCGATCGGTCCAGCACGAAAGTCACGCCCGCCTTGTGCAGAGCGACATCCATCATGACCTGGTCGAACGCACGGTTCATGAAGGTCGCATAGATGGCCACGACGGGATGGATGCCGCCGAACGCGAGACCCGCGGCCGACGCGACCGCGTGCTGCTCGGCGATGCCGACGTCGTACACACGGTCGGGGAACCGCTGCGCGAACGCCTGCAGGCCCGTGGGCCGGAGCATGGCCGCCGTCATCGCGATGATGTCTTCGCGCCGGTCGCCGGCGGCCACGAGCGCGTCGGAGAAGACGTCGGTCCACGCCACGGCATCCGAGGAACCGATCGGCTCCCCCGTGATGGGGTCGATCTTGCCGACCGCGTGGAACTGGTCCGCTTCGTCGCGACGCGCGGGCTCGAACCCGCGGCCCTTATCGGTGATCGCATGGACGATGACCGGAGCGCCGTAGGCCTTGGCGAGACGCAGGGTCTCCTCCATGGCATCAAGGTCGTGCCCGTCGACGGGGCCGAGGTACTTGATGTCGAGGTTGGAGTACAGCGCGACGTTGTTCGTGAAGCGTGAGAGGAAGCCGTGCGTTCCGCCGCGGACCCCGCGATAGATCGCCCGCCCGATGGGACCGAAGAGCCGCGAGACGTGCGCCGAACTCTGGCGCAGGGTCTTGTAGCTGTCGGCCGTGCGCACCCGGTTGAGGTAGCGCGCCATGCCGCCGATGGTCGGCGCGTACGAGCGACCGTTGTCGTTGACGACGATGACGAGGTTGCGGTCGTTGTCGTCGGAGATGTTGTTGAGGGCCTCCCACGTCATCCCGCCCGTGAGCGAGCCGTCACCGACGACCGCGACGACGTGCCGATCCTTGCGCCCGGTACGCGTCAGCGCGCGGGAGACCCCGTCGGCCCAACTCAGCGAGCTCGAGGCATGCGAGGACTCGACGACGTCGTGCGGGCTCTCGGAACGCTGCGGGTAGCCGGCGAGGCCGCCGCGGGAGCGCAGCTTGGAGAAGTCCTGGCGCCCGGTCAGCAGCTTGTGGACGTACGACTGGTGGCCCGTGTCGAAGATGATCGGATCGTTCGGTGAGTCGAAGACCCGGTGGAGGGCGATCGTCATCTCCACGACGCCGAGGTTCGGTCCGAGGTGCCCGCCGGTGCGGGACACGTTCTCGACGAGGAAGGTGCGGATCTCGTCGGCCAGGATGTGGAGTTCCTCGCTCGAGAATCGATCGAGGTCGCGCGGACCGGAAATTCCCTCGAGAAGACTCATGACGAGAGTCTACGTCCCCCCAAACGAGAGGACCCCGGCTCCACGCGGGAGCCGGGGTCCTCTTGACAATCAGGTCAGACCAGCGAGCGGAGCACGTACTGCAGGATGCCGCCGTTGCGGTAGTAGTCCGCCTCACCGGGGGTGTCGATGCGGACGATCGCCTCGAACGTGATCGTCTGCTTCCCCTCGGGCGAGAACTCGCTCGGCTCGGCGACGACGGTGACCGTCTTCGGGGTGACGCCCTCGTTCAGCTGCTCGAGGCCCGTGATCGAGACGATCTCGGTGCCGTCGAGGCCGAGCGATGCCCAGCTCTCACCTGCGGGGAACTGGAGCGGGACGACGCCCATGCCGATCAGGTTCGAGCGGTGGATGCGCTCGAAGCTCTCGGTGATGACGGCCTTCACGCCCAGCAGGCTCGTGCCCTTGGCCGCCCAGTCGCGCGACGAACCGGAGCCGTACTCCTTGCCGCCGAACACGACGAGCGGGGTGCCCTGCGCCTGGTAGTTCTGGCTCGCGTCGTAGATGTACGACTGCGGGCCACCGGGCTGGGTGAAGTCACGGGTGAAGCCGCCCTCGACGACCTTGCCGTCGTTGACCGCGGCCACGAGCTCGTTCTTGAGTCGGATGTTCGCGAACGTGCCGCGAATCATCACCTCGTGGTTGCCGCGACGCGAGCCGTAGGAGTTGAAGTCCTTCTGCGCGACACCGTGCTCCGTGAGGTACTGCGCGGCGGGGGTTCCGGCCTTGATGTTTCCGGCCGGGCTGATGTGGTCGGTCGTGACAGAGTCACCCAGGGTCGCCATGACGCGCGCACCGGAGATGTCGGTGACGGGCGCAGGCGAACTCTGCATGCCGTCGAAGTACGGAGCCTTCCGGACGTAGGTCGAGTTCTCGTCCCACTCGAAGATCGGTCCCGTGGGGGTGGGCAGGTTCTGCCAGCGCTCGTCACCGTCGAAGACGGTCGAGTACTGCTTGATGAACTGCTCACGCGAGATGGAGTAGTCGATGACCTCCTGCACCTCGTCGGGCGAGGGCCAGATGTCCTTGAGGAACACGTCGTTGCCGTCCGCGTCCTTGCCGAGCGCGTCCGTCTCGAAGTCGAAGTTCATCGACCCGGCGAGAGCGTACGCGACGACGAGGGGCGGCGACGCGAGGTAGTTCATCTTCACGTCGGGGCTGATGCGACCCTCGAAGTTGCGGTTGCCCGACAGGACAGCGGTGACCGCGAGATCGTTCTCGTTGATCGCTGCCGACACCTCTTCGATGAGCGGCCCCGAGTTGCCGATGCAGATCGTGCAGCCGTAGCCGACGGTGTAGAAGTCGAGGCCCTCGAGCGCCTTGTCGAGGCCCGACTTCTCGTAGTAGTCGGTGACGACCTTAGACCCCGGGCCGAGCGTCGTCTTGACCCACGGCTTGCGCTTCAGGCCCTTGTCGACGGCCTTCTTGGCGAGCAGGCCCGCCGCGATCATGACCGACGGGTTCGACGTGTTCGTGCACGAGGTGATCGCCGCAAGGGTGACCGCACCGTGGTCGAGGAGATACGACTGTCCATCGGGCGTCGTGACCTTGACCGGCTTGGATGCCGCGTGACGCCCACCGCTCGAGATCATCGAGGGAACGTGCTCGTGATCGTGCTGGTGCGAGACGCCCTCGGCCGAGACCGTCTCATGCTCGACGCCCGGGGCGGAGCCCGGGTCCGATGCGGGGAACGTGCCCTCGATCTCGACGGAGTCTTCAGCCGTGGCATCCGCGTAGTTGAGGATGTCCTTCTCGAACTGGTTCTTCGCCTCGGAGAGGAGGATGCGGTCCTGCGGGCGCTTCGGACCGGCGATCGACGGTACGACCGTCGAGAGGTCGAGCTCCATGAACTCGCTGAAGCTGAGCTCGCGCGACGCGTCGTGCCAGAGGGACTGCGCCTTGGCGTACGCCTCGACGAGGGCGACGGTCTGCTCGTCGCGACCCGTGAGACGCAGGTAGTCGAGCGTCACGTCGTCGACGGGGAACATCGCCGCGGTCGACCCGAACTCGGGGCTCATGTTGCCGATGGTGGCGCGGTTGGCCAGCGGGACCTGGGCGACGCCTTCGCCGTAGAACTCGACGAACTTGCCGACCACACCGTGCTTGCGCAGCATGTCGGTGATCGTGAGGACGATGTCGGTCGCCGTCACGCCGGCGGGGATCTCGCCGCTGAGCTTGAAGCCGACGACCCGCGGGATGAGCATCGAGACCGGCTGGCCGAGCATGGCGGCCTCGGCTTCGATACCGCCGACGCCCCAGCCGAGGACGCCGAGACCGTTCACCATCGTGGTGTGGGAGTCGGTGCCGACGCAGGTGTCGGGGTACGCGCGGAGCACGCCGTCGACCGTTCGGTCGTAGATGACCTTGGCGAGGTGCTCGATGTTGACCTGGTGGACGATGCCGGTGCCCGGCGGGACGACCTTGAAGTCGTCGAAGGCCGTCTGGCCCCAGCGGAGGAACTGGTAACGCTCGCCGTTGCGCTCGTACTCGATCTCGACGTTGCGCTCGAGGGCGTTCTCGGAGCCGAAGAGGTCGGCGATGACGGAGTGGTCGATGACCATCTCAGCCGGCGAGAGCGGGTTGATCTTGTTCGGGTCGCCACCGAGGGCGGTGACCGCCTCGCGCATCGTGGCGAGGTCGACGATGCACGGGACGCCGGTGAAGTCCTGCATCACGACGCGTGCGGGCGTGAACTGGATCTCGGTGTTCGGTTCGGCATCGGGCTGCCAGTTCCCGAGGGCCTCGATCTGCTCCTTCGTCACGTTCGCACCGTCTTCGGTGCGAAGGAGGTTCTCGAGGAGGATCTTCAGGCTGTACGGAAGCTTCTCGTAACCGGGAACGGTGTCGATGCGGAAGATCTCGTAGTCGGTGTCGCCGACTGTGAGTGTGCTCTTGGCACCGAAGCTGTCAACTGTGGACACGTGTGCTCTCCTTCGTCGGCGGGCGCGGCGTAAGCCGGCCCTCCCATCTTCGCCCCGTGAGGTCCCGGCGGCTAGTGAGGCGCGCCTTACCCTGGCGGGCGAAATTTATCTTGATATCAAGATACTCTACCCCGTCGGATGCCGCTTCCTCAGGCTTCCTCGTCACCCGGATCCACCGTGTCGGCCGCGCGGGCGATGAGGACCGGTGCCTCATCGAGGCAGAAGTCCATCAGCATGGTGAGGAGTTCGCGCAGGCTCGTGGCGCCGAGGAGGCGGAACCGGTCGTAGTCACCGAGCGGCGCGATGGCGGCCAGCTGCCATGCCGATTCGACGGGGTCGTCCGAGATCTCGGTGTCGGGATCCCACCGCGCTTCGTCGAGGACCGATGCCAGCGTCGCGACTCGCCGCACGACGCGTTCCGCCTCGCGCCGGAGCGGAGCGATCCCTTCATCCCAGGTCAGCGGCGCGACCGGAGTCACGTCGGCGATCGGATGCGGGTCGTCTGCACGCCAGCGGTCGACCGTGATCCGCTCGCCGCCGACGGCGATCACGAACAGATCCGCACTGTCGGCCTCCACTTTGACGATGCGCGCCAATGTCCCGAGCGCCGAACGCTCGTCTCCCCCGCCGGCCTCCAGACCACGCTCGATGAGGACGACACCGAACGAGGGGTCGTCCTCATCGAGCAGCCGACCCACCATGGTCAGGTAACGAGGCTCGAAGATCCGCAGCGCGAGCGGCGTGTGCGGGAAGAGCACACTCCCCAGCGGGAACATCGGAACGGCGTCCATACCGCTCAGTCAACCAGCCGCGAAGCCGGATCGGGCCGATCGGTCAGCTCTCTCCGGGGACATCGGCGCGTCGGGGATAGAGAGCCCGCACCGCGAGCCACGTCACCGCGACGAGAGGCGCGAACAGCGGCAGACCCATGACGAGCTTCAGGGTGCCGAGGGCCGCCGTCTGATCGGACAGATAGAGCGGAAGCTGAACGGCGAGGCGGGCGAAGAACAACGCCGCCCAGGCGATCGTGAGCCAGAAGAATGCGCGCCGCTTGCGGCGATCCGCGCGCCATGCCGTGCCCTCGTTCATGAGGAACCCGACGGCCAGACCGATCAACGACCAGCCGACGAGAGCGGAGACGAGGAGGACTGTCCCGTAGGCCGCGTTCGTGATGAGACCCGGGACGAAGTTGTCGACACCACGCCCGGTGAACAGGGCGAGCGCCGCCGCAGCGCCCGTCGCGACGAGCCCGCCGAAGGCAGCCGCCACGGGCGAGCGCTGCACCAGGCGGATGATCGTGAAGACGGCGGCGAGCCCGACGGACGCGACCAGCGAGAGCACCAGGTCCTGCGCGGTGACGGTGAAGAGCACCACGAACACGAGTCCGGGGAGTACCGACTCGGCGATACCGCGCCATCCGCCCATTGCGCGCCAGACGACGTGGCCCGTCGTCGCGTCATCGGTCGGATCCAGCCCGGCTTGTTTGGCTGCGCCGCCGAGCGCCTGACCGATGAGATCGGATGCCGTCGGTTCCCCCGCGGCAGGTGGCACGAGGTCCGAGCGCGAGACCCGGGGGTCTGCCGGCTCCGGACGGTCCGGCGACGTGCTCATGCGCTGCCGGGGGAAGCGGGCATCTTGAGAGGGATGAGGTCGCGCGGCGGCATCGGCGTCGTCCCGCGAACCACGACGATCGAGCGGAACAGATCCTCGACCTGCTCCGCCGCCGCGACGTCACTCGCCGCCGCGCCGCCGATCACACCGCGCAGGAACCAGCGCGGACCGTCGACACCGACGAAGCGTGCGAGGCGCTTGCCCGCCGCGCCGTCCGCGCCCGCCACGGGAACCTCGGCCAGGAGCTCAGGGCCGAGGGGGCCTTCGCGCTCTTCCACGCGCCCGCCCTGCTGGCGCACCTGTTCGCGGATCTGTTCACGGGTCTCTTCCCAGAGACCGCTCGAGCGGGGAGCAGCGAAAGGCTGCACCTGAAGGGTGGATCCTGCGTAGTCGAGGCCGACGGCAACGATCCGTTTCGTCTGCTCCTCGACTTCGAGCCGCAGGTTCAGCCCTTCGCGCGGGAGGACCTTCACTCCGCCGAGGTCGATGTAGGGCCGGACGGGGTTCGCCTCCGCCTCGTCGTAGGGGCCGTTCTCGGACCGATTGATCGGTGCCGACTTGGGTGCGAGCTCGTCGCTCATGCGGGTCGTCCTGTCGTATAGCCGGTGGATCCGAATCCGCCGTCGCCGCGCACACTGTCGGGGAGCGCGTCGACGGGGAGGAAGGTAGCCCGCGAAACGGGCATGACGATGAGTTGGGCGATGCGGTCGCCCGGGGCGACGTGGAACGCCTCCGACGCATCCGTGTTCAGCAGGGTCACCTTGATCTCGCCCCGGTAACCCGCATCCACCGTCCCCGGGGAGTTGACGACCGTGATGCCGTGTTTTGCGGCGAGGCCGCTGCGGGGGACGACGAATGCGACGTAGCCATCGGGCAGCGCGATGCGCACACCCGTGCCGATCAGAGCACGCTGACCCGGGTCGAGCCGCACCTCCTCGGTGGAGACGAGGTCGGCACCCGCGTCACCGGGGTGCGCGTAGACGGGCACATGAGCCGAGATAATGGGAACGTCCACGGTATCCATCACCCCCCGAGGCTAATGCACAACACCGACCGCACCGTCCCGTCCTCGTACCGCGAGCGGTTGAGCCCATCGCTGTGGCTTCTGGTCAGCGCTGCGGTCTGCGCGCCCATGGCGGCCGTGGTGTTCTCGCCGATCGACACGACGCTCGCCCTGGTGATCGGGCTTGCCGTGGGCATCGTGATCGTGTCCTCGCTGATCATCGCGGCGCCCGTCGTCGCGGTTCGTGACGGCGTCCTGCACGTGGGACGCGCCCACATCGACGTCGCGGACCTCGGCGATCCTGAGATCTTCACGGGCGACGCCGCACGCTCGGCGCGGGGTGGCGACCTGCGCGCCGACGATTGGCACCTGATCCGGGGCGGGATCGACGGTATCGTTCGGGTCCCCGTGTCAGACGACGACGACCCCGCGGCGCGGTGGGTGTTCTCGTCCCGCACACCCGATCGGGTGGCGGCGATGATCACCCGCGCACAGCGGGGTCGTCAGTCTCGCAGCTGACGCTGCGGTAAGCGCGGCTTACGCGGCGCACTCGGTGCAGATGGCACCGATCGAGGTCTGGTGATCGATCTGGGTCCGGTGCTTCACGAGGAAGCACTCGATGCAGGTGAACTCGTCCTCCTGCGGAGGCAGGACGACGACGTCGAGGTCGACGTCGGAGAGGTCTGCGCCGGGAAGCTCGAACCCGCTCGGGTTGTCAGAGTCCTCGACGTCGACCGAACCGGACATCTTGTCCGGGACGCGTTCCTTGAGAGCCTCGATCGACTCGCTGTCGTCTTCGGTCTTGCGGGGGGCGTCGTAATCCGTGGCCATTCGAGAACGTCTCAACTTTCGGGGTGGTGCAGTGGGGGCGGCCCGTTCGGGCGGCCATAGTTTGCATCACCTACCGGTGAATCGCAAATGGGCCGCCTGGCCGTCGCTCCCTTTCGGAGGGGCCACACCGCAAACTCGCGGCGCGCCCCGGATATTCCCGCCGGTGGCGCTGCTCCGTGACAGCATGAACGCACACGCTGGATCTGGAGGACGTCCGCATGGAACAGCTCAAAGTGATCGGCACCGAGGATGGTCGCCTCATGCTCGCGACCGACGACGGCGACCGCTTCTCGCTCGCCGTCGATGAGGCACTGCGCACCCACCTGCGCCGTCTGCAGCGAGAGGCCGAGCCCCGCACGACACGCCCGAACCCTCGCGACATCCAGGCTCACATCCGCGCCGGAATGACCGCCGAGGACGTCGCGCAGCTTCTGAACGTCCGCGTCGAGGACGTTCAGCGTTTCGAGGGTCCCGTGCTCGCAGAGCGCGAGCACGTCGTCGGTCAAGCCCTCGCCGTGACCGTCCTCATCGGCGGCGAACTCGACCCCGGCGCTCAGCCGACCTTCGGCAACGCGGTTCGCGCGAAGCTCACCGAAGCGGGCGCCACCGGTGAGCGCTGGACGAGCTGGAAGGACCAGAACGGCTGGACCGTCAAGCTCGAGTTCACCGTGGGCGAGGTCGAACACGATGCGCGCTGGTCTTTCGACCCGCGCCGCTCCTCGCTGGCTCCCCAGAATTCGGACGCCACCCAGCTGTCCCGCCAGGGATCACTCCCCGAAGGCCTCATCCCGCGTCTGCGGGCACTCGACTCTTCACCGCAGAAGGACGCGACGCGCTTCGACAGCGGCACTTTCGGCCCCCGTCTGGTCGCAGAGCCCGAGGCCGACCTGGAGTCGCCCGAGCCCCGGCCCTCGTCGTCGGCCGCCGTGCAGAAGGCCGCGATCAAGCGCGCGCCCGACGCCCCGGTGACCTCCGCCGAGACCGCTGACCTCCTCGAGGCCCTGCGGCGTCGACGCGGCCAGCGCGAACCCATGCCCGGCGAGCAGACGGAGGAGCGCTCCTCGACCCCCGTCGCGCTCTTCGACGCCCCCGAGCCGGAGGCTGAACCCACCCCGGCCGATTCCGAGAAGTCCGAGACCGAGGCCGCGTCGGAGCCCGCGCCGGAACAGACGCGGCGGCGCGGCCGCACGTCGATGCCCTCCTGGGACGAGATCGTCTTCGGCGCCCGGACGGAAGACGGCTGAGCCTCAGCCGAACGACCCCAGGCGCACGAGCGGAACGACGCGCTCCTGCTCAGTGAGCGAGCCGTGCTGGCCGATCATGTTCTGCGGCTTCTTGTCGGTCTCGCGATCGTCGTAGTACGCGACCGCGGAGCGAGCCGCGACGAGCACGTCGCCGATGCGGGGGAGCACCTCAGAGTCGGGTGACGGTCCGAACAGACCGGCGGCCACAGCGTGGTCGCGTGACATCACCCACGCTCGGGAGGACTCGGCATCCTGCCAGCGCCGGAGGACACCCTCAGCACGCCCGTCCTCGGCATAGAGATGCAGCATGCGCGGCTCGCCGCCGACGATGCGGACGCCTTCGACGAGCTCGTCGCCGTCCTGCAGGAGGATGTGGCGATGTCGCGGCACGTCGACGATCCCGTGATCGGCGGTCACGATAGCACCGGCGTGCGAACCGATCGCCGCGTCGAGGCTCCGCGCCGCGCCGTCGACGAGCTCCAGCCCCGCCGCCCACTCGTCGCTCTCCCAGCCGCGGGCGTGCGCGATCGTGTCGAGCTCAGGAACGTAGGCGTAGACGAGGGCTCCCGGATGCCGGAGCGCGAGGTCCGCGGCGCGTTCCACGCGCTCGGCGACCGTCGACGCACCGACGAACTCCGCGCCGCGCTGCAGGGCCCGGGTGAATCCCGTCGCGGCGTACCGCGGCTGGGAAACGACGAAGCACGGACGGCCCCCTGCCGCCTCACGCTCGAGGATCGGAGCGCTGCGTTGCCAGGTCAGCGGGTCGAGGCCGTCGCTCTCCCACCCCTTGAGCTGGTTGGGGGCGACGTCTGTCCCGGGAATGCGCACGCGGTAACCCACCAGGCCGTGCTGCCCCGGCATCTCCCCCGTGAGGAGGCTGGTGAGTGCGACTGCGGTGGTCGAGGGGAAGACGGTGCGAGCGGCATCCTTTTTCGTCATCCGGCCGGAGAGGAAACGCGCGTACCCGGCACGCGCGGTCAGGTTGGCTCGCCCCAACCCGTCGACGAGCAGAACGACGGCGGAACGAGCCGGCGGAAACCAGTCGCCGTGACCCTCCAGGGACGCCAGAATCTGCGGGACGACACCGGTGAGGCTCCGGGCCGACGGCGGGTCCACGGGTAGGCTGAGAGTCATCCGGGTCAGTCTTCCACACGGTGCTCCGCCGCCGTTCTGGCCCCTCGCCGCATCACCGCAGGATCACCCGAAGACCGATCGAGGCCATGGCATCGCGCACTCCCCCTCCCCCGCCCGCCGTTGAACGCATCGAGGACGTCGACCTCGCCGACGAGATGCAGGGCTCGTTCCTGGAATACGCGTACTCGGTCATCTACTCGCGCGCCCTCCCCGACGCGCGCGACGGGCTGAAGCCGGTCCAGCGCCGCATCCTGTTCCAGATGTCGGAGATGGGGCTGCGCCCCGATCGCGGTCACGTCAAGAGCGCGCGCGTCGTCGGCGATGTGATGGGCAAGCTCCACCCCCACGGCGACTCCGCGATCTACGACGCTCTCGTGAGACTCGCGCAGGACTTCGCGCTCCGGGTGCCGCTCGTCGACGGGCACGGCAACTTCGGCTCGCTCGACGACGGGCCCGCGGCGGCACGGTACACCGAGGCGCGGCTCGCGGCATCCGCTCTGGCTCTCACGGAGAACCTCGACGAGGACGTCGTCGACTTCATCCCGAACTACGACGGCCAGTTCCAGCAGCCCGAGGTGCTTTCGGCGGCATTTCCCAACCTTCTCGTCAACGGCGCCACGGGTATCGCCGTCGGCATGGCGACCAACATGGCGCCGCACAACCTCATCGAGGTGGTGTCCGCCGCGATCCACCTGCTCGAGAACCCCGGCGCAACGCTCGACGAGCTCATGGAGTTCGTTCCCGGTCCCGATCTGCCCGGCGGCGGCGTCATCGTGGGTCTCGACGGGATCAAAGAGGCCTACCAGAGCGGCCGCGGTTCCTTCCGGACCCGCGCGAAGGTATCGATCGAACCGCTCGGCCCGCGCCGGACCGGCATCGTGGTCACCGAGCTCCCCTACATGGTCGGGCCCGAGCGCGTCATGGAGAAGATCCGCGACGCGGTGTCGTCGAAGAAGCTCACGGGCATCTCCGATCTCACCGATCTGACCGACCGCAACCACGGGCTGCGGCTGGTCATCGGCATCAAGACCGGCTTCGACCCGAACGCCGTGCTCGAGCAGCTCTACCGACTCACGCCCCTCGAAGACTCGTTCGGCATCAACAACGTCGCACTCGTGGGCGGCCAGCCGCAGACACTCGGGCTCAAGGACCTTCTGCAGGTCTACCTCGACCACCGCCTCCAGGTGGTGACCCGGCGCAGCCGCTACCGTCTGGCACGCAAGCAGGAGCGGCTCCACCTGGTCGAGGGGCTCCTCATCGCGATCCTCGACATCGACGAGGTCATCCAGGTCATCCGCACCTCCGACGACGGCGAGCAGGCGCGCGCCCGCCTCATGGACGTGTTCGATCTGTCACAGCTGCAGGCTGAGTACATCCTCGAACTGCGTCTGCGGCGGCTCACGAAGTTCTCGCGTGTCGAACTCGAGGCCGAGCGCGACGCGCTGAAGGCGGATATCGCCGCTCTCGAAGAGCTCCTCGGGAGCGAGGTGCTCCTGCGCCGCCAGGTGTCGACAGAGTTGGATGCCGCGGCTGACGCCTTCGGCACGCCCCGGCGCACTCTCCTCATGAACGGCGGACCGGTGGCGCCCCGCGGCCGCGCTGCCGCTCCCGCCGATCTTCAGATCGCCGACGCCCCCTGCCGCGTGTACCTGTCGGCGACCGGACGAATGGTCCGCGCCGAGCTCGTCGCCGACGCCCCCGGCGGCGGAGTCGTCCCTCCGGCGCGCCGGTCGAAGCACGACGCCATCCGCTCGTGGGTGAACGGGACCACGCGCGGCGACCTCGGCGCCGTGACCACCCTGGGGCGCCTCGTCCGCTTCACGCCTGTCGATCTGCCCTCTGTACCGGCGAACTCCGTGCAGCTCGCCGCCGGAACCCGCGCGGACCAGTACCTCGGACTCGGCGTCCACGAGCACGTCGTCGCGATCGTCCCGCTCACGGGGGATGCGCCGATCGCCCTGGGCACGTCGCAGGGTGTCGTGAAGCGCGTCGCGGCGACCGAATTGCCCCCCGGCAAGCCTGATGTCGAGATCATCTCCCTGAAGCCGGGCGACGCGGTGGTCGGCGCAGCCCTCGCCGCCGATGGCGCCGAGCTGGTGTTCGTGTCGAGCGACGCGCAGCTTCTGCGATTCGACGCTTCCGCCGTGCGACCACAGGGTCGCTCCGCGGGCGGCATGGCCGGCATCCGACTGTCGGACGGCGCCCGCGTCATCGCGTTCACCGCTCTCACGGCGACGGACGAGACGGTCGTGGCGACGATCGCCGGTTCGACGGCCGCCCTCCCCGGAACGGATGCCGGATCGGGCAAGGTCTCGCTGTTCACCGAGTTCCCCGCGAAGGGCCGGGCGACCGGCGGGGTGCGGGCACAGAGGTTCCTCCGCGGCGAGGACGCGCTGACGTTGGCCTGGGTGGGCGACGACCTTCGCGCGGTGGGGACCGACGGCGCCGTGCGCCAGCTTCCTGAGGTGGGGGCAAAACGGGATGCGTCCGGACAACCGCTCGACGCGGTGATCGGCGCCATCGGCACCGTCGTGGCCTGAGGCGGCGGACGTGGCTCGGCGCGGCATCCACGTGGAGGTCGACATTGCGGCGCCGATGGAACGCGTCTGGGCCCTGACGCAGGATCCTGCCTCCCACTCGAGGTGGGATCTTCGCTTCTCGGCGATCACCCCGACCGCCTCGGCATCCGACGGCATCCAGCGCTTCACCTACGAGCGTTCCGTTCTCATCCACACCATCGCGGGGACGGGCGTGAGCCTCGGGGAGCGATTCCGCCCAGACGGCACGCGGACCTCCGCCCTCCGCTTCTCGACGAACGACCGGCTTTCGCCACTTCAGAGCGGCCGCGGGTACTGGCGATACACGCCGCTGCCAAACGGCGGCATCCGCTTCGTCACCGGATTCGACTACGACTCCGGATGGGGACCCATCGACGTCGTCGTCCGTCCGGTGATCGGCTGGGCGACGGCATGGAGTTTCGATCGCCTGCGCATCTGGGCCGAGACCGGGGTCCCACCGGAACGGTGGCCATTGCGTTCCGTCTTCGCCTGGTGGCGCAGCGAGCGGCCGCGTGCGGCGCGCTGCAGACGGCGGCCGCCGAGGCGGCATGCTCTCGACAGCGCCCCCGCGACCCTCGCATCCTTGGAGGAACCCTCATGACCTCGCTCTTCCGCGCTGCCCTGGGTGCCGACTTCGACTCGTTGCACCCACAACTGCAACGTCGGTTCGACATCGGCCTCGAGAAAGGGACTGCATGCGTCGGCCGCGGAATCATGTCCGAGATCCGACGAGGGCCGTGGTGGACGGTCCCCTTCCTGCAGATCGGACGTCTGCGGAACATTCTCGTCCCCGATGTCGGGATCGACGTGCCCTTCGTGATCGCCAACTACCCCTACCGTGATCCTTTCGGTCGCGAGACGGTCACCTTCGTCCGGGAGTATCGGGTGGGCGGTCGACAGCGTCGCTTCGACGCGACGATGGTCGCCGGCCCCGGGGGAATCGTGGACTACCTCGGCACGCACCAGCATCTCGCCGTCGACCTGGACCTCAGCGCCGAACCTGACGGCTCGCTCCTGCTTCGCAGTGGCGCGCAGCGTTTCCACGAAGGCCTCTTCTCGTTCCGCTTCCCGATGGCCTTCAGCGGCTCCGCGACCCTCCGCGAACGCTACGACGATGCGGACGGCAGATTCCACGTCGACCTGCGCGTGGAGAACACGCGACTCGGCTTCCTGTTCGGGTATCGCGGCAGCTTCACGTGCGAATGGCTACCCGCATCCGACTCGCCGGAACGCTACAAGCCACGCCGGCACGAGCAACGGCTCTGAGTCAGTCCGCGAGCTTCGCTTTCACGTAAGCGACGATCGCATTGGCGTGCCCGTGGCCGAGGCCGTGTTCGTCCTTGAGGATGGCCACGGTTTCCATATGGCTGTGCGTGTCCAGCGAGTCCGCGGCGATGTCGAGCCAGTGCTGAACCGGCAGCCCGTAGGTCTTCTCGATGCTGGGGAAATACGATGCCGGCCCCTTCGGCTTCTCCCCCGGGGCGATGACGGGCGCGACGACGCGGTGCGAGTTCATGGCGGCACGCTACCGTGTGCGCGATCAGGCGTCGATGCGCTCGCGGTCGAGGCGCTCGCTGGAGGTGACGATGAAGTCTCGGCGCGGGGCGACGTCGGATCCCATGAGCAGCTCGAAGACGCTGGATGCCGCTTCCGCATGCTGGACGCGGACGCGGCGCAAGGTCCGACCTGCGCGGTCCATCGTCGTCGTCGCCAGCTGGTCGGCATCCATCTCGCCGAGGCCCTTGTAGCGCTGAATGGGCTCTTGCCACCGGCGACCGGCCTTCGTGAGCTTCGCCAACAGCGCGTGGAGTTCCTGCTCGCTGTACGTGTACAGCGTCTCGTTCGGCTTCGTGCCGGGGTTCATGACGATCACCCGGTGCAGCGGCGGAACGGCCGCATAGACGCGCCCGTCCTCGATGAGCGGGCGCATGTAGCGGAAGAAGAGCGTCAGCAGCAGCGTGCGGATATGAGCGCCGTCGACGTCGGCGTCGCTCATCAGGATGATCTTGCCGTAACGAGCAGCGTCGATGTCGAACGAGCGACCGGACCCCGCACCGATCACCTGGATGATCGCGGCGCACTCGGCGTTCGAGAGCATGTCGCTGATCGACGCCTTCTGGACGTTGAGGATCTTGCCTCGGATCGGCAGCAGCGCCTGGTACTCGCTGTTGCGGGCGAGCTTCGCGGTGCCGAGGGCCGAGTCACCCTCGACGATGAACAGTTCGGACTGCTCGACGTCGTTCGTGCGGCAGTCGGCGAGCTTGGTCGGCAGCGACGACGACTCGAGTGCGTTCTTCCGACGCTGTGTCTCCTTGTGCGTGCGCGCAGAGATGCGCGCCTTCATCTCCGAGACGACCTTCTCGAGCAGGAGCGCGGTCTGCGCCTTGTCGTCGCGTTTGGTGGAGGCGAACTTCGCTGCCAACTCCTTCGAGACGACGGATGCCACGATGTTGCGGACCGCCGGCGTGCCGAGGATCTCCTTCGTCTGGCCTTCGAACTGCGGCTCGGGCAGGCGCACCGTCAAGACGGTCGAGAGACCGGCGAGGATGTCATCCTTCTCGATCTTCTCGTTGGCCCCGACCTTCAACTTGCGAGCATTCGATTCGATCTGACCGCGGAGCGTCTTCATCAGCCCCTGCTCGAAGCCCTGCTGGTGCGTGCCGCCCTTCGGGGTGGCGATGATGTTCACGAACGATCGCGACACCGTCTCGTACCCGGTCCCCCAGCGCAGCGCGACGTCGACGACGCACTCGCGCTCGACCTCGGTCGGGATCATGGCACCAGAGGGCTGCAGGACCGGCACGGTCTCGGTGAACGTCCCCGTGCCCGTCAGGCGCCATGTGTCGGTGATCGGTGCGTCCGGAGCGAGGAACTCTGCGAACTCAGAGATGCCGCCGTCGAAGCGATAGCTCGTCTCGATCTCCTCCGCGCCGCGGCGGTCGACGATCACGATCTCCAACCCGGGGACGAGGAACGCGGTCTGGCGTGCGCGCTGCTCCAGTTCGCCGAGGTCGAACGCGGCATCCTTCGTGAAGATCTGACGGTCCGCCCAATAGCGGATGCGCGTACCCGTCACACCCTTCGGGGCTTTGCCCGCGACCCGCAGCTCGCTCGCCTTCTCGAAAGGACGGAAAGTCGTGGCCGGTCCGTCGCCCTCGAACCTGCCGGGCTCGCCGCGGTGGAACGACATCGCGTAGGTCTTACCTGCCCGGTCGACCTCGACGTCGAGCCGCTCCGAGAGCGCGTTCACGACCGAGGCACCGACGCCGTGCAGACCGCCGGACGCCGCGTACGAGCCGCCGCCGAACTTGCCGCCGGCGTGCAGCTTGGTGAAGACCACCTCGACGCCGGACAGGCCCGTGCGGGGTTCGATGTCGACCGGGATGCCGCGGGCCCGGTCGCGGACCTCGACGCTGCCGTCCTCGTGCAGCACGATCTCGATGCGGTCACCGTGTCCGCCGAGCGCCTCGTCGACGGAGTTGTCGATGATCTCCCAGAGGCAGTGCATGAGCCCGCGGGAGTCGGTCGAACCGATGTACATGCCGGGCCGTTTGCGAACGGCTTCGAGCCCTTCCAGGACCTGGAGATGATGGGCGGAATACTCGGCTGTCACGATCTCCCATCGTATTCGGCATCACCGACGCGGGACCGACCGACACACTCGGCCACGGCAGGTCGGCCGCCACAGCGGACGCATACCGTACGCGCTCAGCGAAATGTCATGCAATGGCGGCATACCCACAACATCCCCGTGGTTGTATGACATGACAGTTCACCCGTCTTGAGCAGTACGAGGAGGCACCTGACATGAGCACGTCAACCACTACCGAGCCAGCCGTCCTCGAACACCGCCTGACGGCGATGGATCGCTGCGACTCCTGCGGAGCCCAGGCGTACATCGCCGCGGAGGTCAATGGAAGCGAGTTGCTCTTCTGCGCCCACCACGGTCGCAAGTACGAAGAGAAGCTCCGCTCCATCGCAACTTCGTGGCACGACGAGACCGCCCGCCTGACCGAATCGGTCTGACCCGCGGCATCCCGTTCACGACGAAGGGCCCCCTGCTGAGGCAGGGGGCCCTTCGCGTGCCGGCGGGTGCAGATCAGAAGCCGACCGCCGCCTGGTAGACGGGCAAGAGGCCGGTGCGAACGCCCGATGCGGACGGCTTCGGCTGAAAGACGCTCGAGTTGTGGTTTCCCTCGATCACCACGGGACCGTTCGGAGTGATCGCGATGTCCCACCCGACGTACGGCGCCTCCGGCGTGCGTCGGGCGAGGGATGCGACCAGATCGAGGACACGGTCGTACTGCGGTACCCGGAACCCGACGATCGAAGTCCCCGTCACCGGATGCTCCCGGTAGACGTTGCTGTTCTTGTCCACCCCGGGATAGAGCGCGACGCCCTCGTCGTCGAGCATCGTGAACATGCCGCCCGACGCGAAGTTGTCGATGACGTCGCCGTTGCCGATGCGCAGGACCGCCGCGAGGAGGTGCACGCGATCCTCGCCGTCGAGGAACGTGATCAGCCGAACGGTGTTGACGGCGTCCGGGTACAGGGCCGACATCTCCGGGTGCTGCACGATGAACTCGTCGAGGACGGTCTGGCCCTTCGCGGTGACCTCCGAACGGAACGCCGCGGCGTCGACATCGGGACCCACGTCGTGGAGGTCGATGCCGCCGCCGCCCTGGCCCTCGTTGGGCTTCGCGAGGACGCGCGGATGCCGCGCGAGGAAATCGGCGAGTTCCGCGTCATCCACGTCGCGGAGGTCGATGGTCTCTCGGCCGAGGAGATCGGCGTACTCGCGGGCGAACCGGCGCTTGTCCTCGAGCTTCGAACGACCCTCGGGCGTGTTGTACATCTTCGTGATGCGGAAAGACTTCGGGTGCGTCATCCACGTCTTCCGCTCCTGCGCGTTCAGCAGACGGATGTCCCACACCGCGTAGTCGCGGAAGGCCATGTCGTAGCGCACGGAGCACCACAGCATGTCGAGCACGATCACCGGCAGCGGGGCTTTCGAGACCCGCTGCACCGTTCGCGCGAACTCGACGAGATTGCCCGGCCGGATCTTTCGCGCACGTCGGATGAGGTACTGCAGGCGGACGCGGATGCGGCGCATGGCGGTCCCTTCGCTTTCGGGTCGGTCAGAAGCGCATCGCGGCGCGGTATCGAGGCAAAAGGCCCCGACGGATGCCGGAGACCGACGGCTTCGACTGGAATACACCGGAGTTGTGGTTGCCTTCGATCACGACGGGACCTTCGGGCGTGATGGCGATGTCCCACCCGATGTAGGGGAAGGCCGGCACGCGTCGCGCGAGGCGGTCGACGAGCGAGAGCACCTCGTCGTAGAGCGGGACTTGGAAGCCCGTGATGGGCGTTCCCGTGGCGGGGTGTTCCGCGAACGGGCGCCCCTCCTCGTCGCTGGCCGCATGGATCGCGCGACCGTGCTCGTCGAGCATCGTGTACATGCCGCCGTTGCTGAAGTTGTCGATGACGCCGCCGTTGCCGATCTTCAAGACGCCTGCGAGCACGTGAACCTCACCGTCGGGGTCGAGGTACGACACCATGCGGAGCGAATTGACGCTCTTGGGGTAGAGGCCGGCCATGTCGGGATGCTGGACCAGGACTTCTTCGACGAGCGTCTGGCGGTCGGCGAGCAACTGCTCCCGGAAGGCCGCGGGATCGGCGATCGCCGCGGAGTCCACCAGCGTGATGCCGTTCCCACCGACGCCGCCGGGGTTCTTCGCGATGATGCGCGGATGGCGTCCGATGAAAGCGGTGAAGGTCGCGGCATCCGTCTTGTCGAGGTCGATCCACTCGCGGCCCAGTTCGGGACCGAACCGCGTCGCGAACTCGAGCTTGTCGTCGAAGATCGCGCGCTGCGCATTGTCGTTCAGACGGCGCGACAGATGGAACGACTTCGGATCGGTCATGTACGTCTTGCGCTCGCGTCCCTTGAGGATCCGGAAGTCCCACTCCGAATAGTTCTCGAAGGTCACCTCGTACCGCACAGAACACCAGATCATGTCGGCGACGACCCACCACAGGGGCGCCTTCGACAGCCGTGCCGACTGCCGGGCGAACTGGAGAACGCGGTCGCTGTCGAAGTTCACGACCCGGCGCACGAAGAAGCGGGCGCGTCGGTAGAGCCTGTTCACGGCGCTCATGGTCAGACCTTCGAAGAACGGATGATGCCGAGCGGGGTGGACTGGTGGCCCTGACCGAGCGGGTTGTCCGAGAGGATGCGGACGAGCCGCTGCTCCCCCGCCTTGTCGAGCGTCGACCCGAGGATGTTGCCGCCGATGTCGTTGATGTCGACGACGGCGACCTCGTTCGCACCGCCCAGCTTCTGCTTCAGCCGGGACGCGACCCCGTCCGGGTCCTTCGGTCCGAGAACGACCGCCTTGTTGTACGGCGGGATCGTGTGCGGCGTGGGCCCGTCGATCGAGCGCGCCTTGTCGCCTGCGATCCGGTAGAAGTCGCCCCGGCGGCCGAAGAGCTTCGTGACGGCGGCGACACCGGCGGCGAACACGATGCGGGGCGTCCCGCACTCGCGCAGGGCCATTTCCATCGTCTCGGGCATGCCGAGACCAATGCCGTACTTCGTCTTCACGACGTAGCGCGACAGGAATCGGGCGAGCGGGCGCGGCGTGATGTCCTCGACCAGATACGAGCGACCCTGAGTGATCGCGACGATCTTCTCGGTCACGAACAGCAGGTCACCGGGCTGGAGTTCCGCCGAGGCGTAGGTCGCGACGATCTCGTCGATGTCCTCACCCGGCATGACGACGTGCGTCCGGATCGGGATCCGGGCGTACGTCGCGCCATCGACCGCTCGCGTGAGCTCCTTGCCCTCGTTCGCGGCGTCGCTCATTCGAGGTAGTCCCGGAGCGACTGCGAGCGTGACGGGTGTCGCAGCTTCGCCATCGTCTTGGACTCGATCTGACGGATCCGCTCACGCGTCACGCCGAACGTGTCGCCGATCTGGTCGAGCGTCTTGGGCTGACCATCGCCGAGGCCGAAACGCATCCGGATGACGCCCGCCTCGCGCTCGCTGAGCGAGTCGAGCAGCGACTCCAGCTGACGCTGCAGCATCGTGAAGCCGACGGCGTCCGCGGGCACGACTGCTTCGGTGTCCTCGATGAGGTCACCGAACTCGCTGTCGCCGTCCTCGCCGAGCGGGGTGTGCAGGGAGATCGGCTCGCGGCCGTACTTCTGGACCTCGATGACCTTCTCGGGCGTCATGTCCAGCTCGCGGCTGAGCTCTTCAGGAGTGGGTTCGCGACCCAGGTCCTGCAGCATCTGCCGCTGCACACGGGCGAGCTTGTTGATGACCTCGACCATGTGGACCGGGATGCGGATCGTGCGCGCCTGGTCGGCCATGGCTCGCGTGATCGCCTGACGGATCCACCAGGTGGCGTAGGTCGAGAACTTGAAGCCCTTGGTGTAGTCGAACTTCTCGACGGCACGGATGAGGCCGAGGTTGCCCTCCTGGATGAGGTCCAGGAACTGCATGCCGCGACCGGTGTAACGCTTGGCGAGCGAGACGACGAGGCGGAGGTTCGCCCCGAGCAGGTGGCTCTTGGCACGCTGACCGTCGCGGGCGACCCACTGCAGGTCGAGACCCAACTGCGCCGACTTCTCGGCCGCGGTCATGTGCGAGAGCTTCTCTTCGGCGAACAGACCCGCCTCGATACGCATCGCGAGCTCGACCTCTTCGGCCGCGTTCAGCAGCGGCACCTTACCGATCTGCTTCAGATAGTCCTTGACCGGGTCCGCCGTCGCACCCGTGATCTGGGTGGAGTAGACGGGAACCTCGTCGTCGTCGGACGAGGAGATGACGATCGCGCCGGTCGGAAGCGGCTCAGTGAACGCCGGCTTGGCGGGCTCGTCCTCGTCGTCACCGTCCGCCTTGTCGGCATCCTTCTTGGCTTCGTCAGACGTGTCGTCTGCGGCGTCGGTGTCGAGTTCGACCTCGTCGACCTCCGCATCTTCCTCGTCATCGTCAGACTTCTTGGCGGCGCGCGCCTTCGCCGGGGACGCCTTCGTCGCGGCCGGCTTCTTCGCAGCGGCCTTGCGAGCCGGAGCCTTCTTCGCGGGGGTGGTGGTCGCCGCGGGCTCGACAGCTTCGGTCTCGTCGACCGTGTCGGCCGCTCGTGTACGGGTGGTCCTCGTGCTCGAAGTCACGTCTCGCCTTTCACCGACGGCACTCCGCCGGGTTTCGGACACTAGTAAGACCCTTGTCAAGTCCCGCAGAGTCGCACAGCGGCAACCCCTCGGACCGAACAATGGGTCATTTCGTCCATTCTCTCACACGTGTCGGATGCATGAAGGACGTACCCGTGTCAACACCGAAAACGGTATGCGCATTCCCCCGGCGGGGGCGTGTGGGAGAACGAGAGCGGGGACCTCAGCCGAGACCAGGACGGCGGTCGTCATCACCGGACGGTCGATTGGCCAGGAACCGCTCCAGCTCCGCCGCCAGCTCATCAGCAGACGGAAGATCCCCCGTATGGAGGATCGGCTGAGCCTGGGTGGAACCGGCCATGTACGCGTCGTACCGGGTCTCGAGGTTCGTCAACATCGCCGTGAGCTCGTCGCTGGCCGTGACCTGACCGTCGACCTTTTCCAGGTACTCCCGGTTCTCCTCGCGCAGCGTGTCGCTGTCGAACACGAGACCCGTGGCCACGGACACGCTGTCGAGGGCCGCGATCGCCGCGGCCGGGAAGTCCGTCTCCGCAAGGTAGTGCGGGATGAGAAGGGCGAAGCCGGAGACCGAGACGCCGGCATCCGCCAACCGGTATTCGAGGAGGTGACCGGCCGTCGACGGCACCTGAGTGCGCGGCTTCCACACGGAGTGCGCCTCGGTGAGATCGGCGCGGTTGCCACTCACGGTCGTCCCGAGCGGTCGGGTGTGCGGAACGGGCATCGGGATCGCGTGCACCCACGTCACCGAACGGACCTGCAGCCCCTCGGCGAGCCCGACGACCGTGTCGACGAAGGCCTCCCAGGCGAAGTCCGGCTCGTATCCCGAGAGCAGGACGAAGGGCTGGCCGAGCGTGTCGTGCACGAGCGCGAGGTCGAGCCTCGGCGCCTGATAGTCGGTGAGGTGATCGCCGTCGAACGTGATGATCGGCCGCCGAGCGCGGTAGTCGAAGAGCACATCGGGGTTGAAAGTGACGACCGGTGCGGGGTCGTGCTCGGTGTGCAGGTGGTCGACGACGCGCGAGACGGCGGACCCGGCATCCGTGAAGCCGGTCAACGCGACGACCAGAGGCAGGCCCGCCGGAACGGGCGGCGCAGTCGTGATGCGCTCGTAGAGGGGACCAGACAGGGGCATCCTTCCACTGTAGAAGCAGCACCGGAGGGCTCGGCGCGCCAGCCGTCCCGCTCTGAGCGAACGCCTCTCTCCATAGGATGGAGAGCATGCCGTACCCCGAGCTGACCGTGTCCACCTCCCCCGCACGCGACGGCAGCGCCGACGCAATCGTTTTGGCCCTTCCGCCGCTCGACGAGGCGACCACGGTCCTCACGGAGTGGCCGGGGGTCGAGGACGTCCTCCGCGGTGTCGGCTTCACCGGAGCGGCGGGAACCACCGTCCGAGTGTTCGCCCCCACCTCGACGGATCGTCCCCTGTTCGTCGTCGGTACCGGCGCGGCGCCGTCTGCGAACGCCATCCGGGATGCCGTCGGTGCCGCCGTCCGCACGACCACGGGCTTCGCGCGCCTCGCCGTCGCCGTGCCGCACGCCGAGGGTGAGTGGCGCGCGGCTGCTGAGGGCGCCGTGCTCGGTGGGTACCGCTTCGAGGACTACAAGACGGGCGATTCCGCCAAGACGCGCGCGACGCAGGTGACCCTGCACCTGGCGTCCGACGTCGACGAGCAGGAGCTGCGCGCCATCGACATCACCGGGTCTGCCGTCGCCCTCGTGAAGGACCTCGTCAACATCCCCGCGGAGTGGCTGGGCCCGGCAGACCTCGCCGAGAGCGCGATAGAAGCCGTCGCCGGACTCGCCATCGACGTCGAGGTGCTCGACGAGACCGAACTCGCGGCCCAGGGCTACGGCGGCATCCTCGGTGTCGGCAAGGGCTCGGACCGCCCCCCGCGCCTCGTTCGCCTCACCTACTCCCCCGCCGACGCCGCACGGCACATCGCCGTCGTCGGAAAGGGCATCACGTTCGACACCGGCGGACTGTCGCTGAAGCCCCCGGCATCCATGATCGGGATGAAGTTCGACATGGCCGGCGCAGCCACGGCGCTCGCCGTGGTTCGCGCGGCTGCCCAGCGTGAACTTCCCGTCGCCGTCACGGCCTGGCTCTGCATCGCCGACAACATGCCGTCCGGCCGCGCCACCCGTCCCGGTGACGTCCTCCGTATGCTCGACGGCACGAGCGTGGAGGTCCTCAACACGGATGCCGAGGGCCGTCTCGTCCTCGCCGACGGACTGGTGGCGGCGAGCCGCACCCGTCCCGACGTGATCATCGACGTCGCGACCCTGACGGGCGCCGTCATCGTGGCTTTGGGTAACCGCCATACGGGCGTCATGGGAGACGACGCGACCGTCGCGCGTTATCTCGAGGCCGCGGCATCCGTGGGTGAAGCCGCGTGGCAGCTGCCCCTCCCCGATCACATGGAGGACGAACTCGACTCCCCCATCGCCGATCTTCGCAATGCCAAGGTCGGCGACCCCGCCGGCGGCACGATGTTCGCGGGACTGTTCCTCCGACGCTTCGTCGGGCGGACGACAGCGGATGCCGACGCTCCCCGCATCCCGTGGGTGCACCTCGACATCGCCGGCAGTGGTGAGAACAAATCGTCGCCGTTCGGGCCGACCGACAAGGGGCCGACGGCCGCTGCCGTCCGCTCGCTCCTCGCCTTCCTCGAGGCGGAGACCCGATGACCCGTCACGAGTTCGACGTCGTCGTCCTGGGTGGCGGCAGCGGCGGATATGCGGCAGCGATCCGCGCGACCGAGCTCGGCAAGACGGTCGCCCTCGTCGAGAAGGACAAGGTCGGCGGCACCTGTCTGCACCGCGGATGCGTCCCGACCAAGGCGCTCCTCCACACGGCAGAGATCGCCGATCACGTGCGGGAAGCCGCGTCGGTCGGTATCGACGCCGCGCTGACGGGCTTCGACACCGCACGCATGACGGCGTACCGCGAAGGCATCGTCGCGAAGAAGTACCGCGGCCTGCAGAGTCTGCTGTCGACGCGCGGGATCACCGTGGTCGGCGGCGCAGGCCGACTGGGCCCGGATCGGACCGTACTCGTCGGCGACGACGAGTACGTCGGCGCTGATGTCGTGCTCGCGACCGGCTCTCAGACGCGATCCTTGCCCGGCATCGAGGCGGGACCCCGTGTGCTCACGAGTGAGACTGCGCTCACGCTCGACGTCATCCCGTCGTCGGTCGTGGTCCTCGGCGGTGGGGTGATCGGCGTCGAGTTCGCCAGCGCATGGCGCTCCCTCGGCAGCGAAGTCCTCATCGTCGAGGCGCTGGATCGCCTCCTTCCCGCGGAGGACGCCGCGTCGAGCAAGGCTCTGGAGCGGGCGTATCGCAAGCGCGGCATCCAGTCGGCGCTCTCGACGAGGTGCGAGGGCGTCTCCGAGCGGGAAGACGGCGTTTCCGTCAGCCTGTCGGACGGACGCACCGTCGAGGCCGATTTCGTTCTCGTCGCGGTTGGTCGAGGACCCGTGACCGAGGGGCTGGGCTTCGACGAGGCGGGCGTCACGCGGGACCGCGGCTTCGTGGTCGTCGACGCAGACCTGCAGACCACCGCACCGCATGTCTGGGCGGTCGGTGACATCGTGCCGGGGCTTCAGCTCGCGCATCGGAGCTTCCAGCAGGGGATCTTCGTCGCCGAGCGGATCGCGGGCCTGTCGCCCATCCCCGTGCCCGAGTCCACGATCCCCCGCGTGTCCTACTCGCACCCCGAGGTCGCCTCCGTCGGACTGACCGAAGCCCAGGCGCGCGAAGCCCACGGCGACCGCGTGGTGTCCTTCGAGTTCAACCTGGCGGGCAACGCCAAAAGCGAGATCCTCGGCACAGCCGGCTTCGCCAAGGTCGTGCGGATCGCGGACGGCCCCGTCGTGGGCGTCCACCTCGTCGGCGACCGCGTCGGCGAACTGATCACGGAGGGCCAACTCGCCATCGGGTGGGAAGCCCACCCCGAGGACATCGCACCGTTCGTCCACGCACACCCGACGCAGAGCGAAGCTCTGGGCGAGGCGTTCCTCGCTCTCGCAGGCAAGCCCCTCCATACCATCTGACCGCGTCGCAACCGCGACACTAAGCTAGACAGCACATCGCTTTTTCTTGAAGGAGACACAGTCATGAGCACATCCGTGGTCCTCCCCGCGCTCGGTGAGAGCGTCACTGAGGGAACGGTCACCCGCTGGCTCAAGAAGGTCGGTGATTCGGTCCAGGCCGACGAAGGTCTCCTCGAGATCTCGACCGACAAGGTCGACACGGAGATCCCCTCGCCCGTCAGCGGCGTCATCGAAGAGATCCTCGTGGACGAGGACGAGACCGTCGAGATCGGCGCCGTCCTGGCGAAGATCGGTGACGGATCGTCCGCACCCGCCGAGTCCGCACCCGCCGCCGAAGAGCCCGCTGCAGAGGCTCCCGCCGCTGCAGAGCCCGCCGCTGAGGAGCCCGCTCCGCAGGAGGCACCGGCCGAATCGGCCCCCGCAGCCGCAGCATCCGGTGACGCCAAGGACATCGTCCTCCCCGAACTGGGCGAGAGCGTCACCGAGGGCACCGTCACGCGGTGGCTCAAGCAGGTCGGTGACGATGTCGCAGTCGACGAGCCGCTTCTCGAGATCTCGACCGACAAGGTCGACACCGAGATCCCGTCGCCCATCGCGGGCACCCTGACCGAGATCCTCGTCCAGGAGGACGAGACCGTCGAGGTCGGAGCCGTTCTCGCCCGCGTGGGCTCCGGCGCCCCCGCCGCTCCCGCTGAGCCCGCCCCGGCCGCGCCCGCCGAGGAGAAGGCACCTGAGCCCGAGGCTCCGAAGGCCCAGGAGCCCCAGCCCGCCGAGCCGGCGGCCCCCAAGGCCGAAGAGCCGAAGCCCGCTGCACCCCAGGCTGCCGCACCCGCGGAGGCCGCACCGGCCGAGGACGGCGTGACGTACGTCACCCCGCTGGTGCGCAAGCTCGCGCAGCAGCACAACGTCGACCTGTCGGCGATCACGGGCAGTGGCGTCGGCGGTCGTATCCGCAAGGAAGACGTCCTGAAGGCCGCCGAGGCACCCCAGGCAGAAGCTGCTCCGGCCGCGGCCGCAGCGCCCGCGCCGGCAGCCGTCGAGGTCTCGCCGCTCCGTGGCACGACGCAGCCGATGTCGCGTCTGCGCAAGGTGTTGGCGAGCCGCGCCGTCGAGTCGATGCAGCAGACCGCTCAGCTCACGACGGTCGTCGAGGTCGATGTCACGAAGCTCGCGAACTACCGCGACTCCGTGAAGGCGTCCTTCCACGAGAAGACCGGCGACAAGCTGTCGTTCCTGCCGTTCTTCGCTCTTGCTGCCGCCGAGGCGTTGAAGACGTACCCCGTCATCAACTCGACGGTGGACGGTGACCAGATCGTCTACCCGGCGAGCGAAAACCTGTCGATCGCCGTCGACACCGAGCGTGGCCTTCTGACGCCGGTGCTTCGTGACGCCGGGGACAAGAACATCGCTCAGATCGCTCACGAGATCGCCGACCTCGCTGGCCGGACGCGCAACAACAAGCTGAAGCCCGATGAGCTCGCCGGGGGCACGTTCACGCTGACCAACACCGGTTCGCGTGGCGCGCTGTTCGACACGCCCGTCGTGTTCCTGCCGCAGTCCGCCATCCTCGGAACCGGTGTCGTGGTCAAGCGGCCCGGCGTCGTGTCGGTCGACGGGAAGGACGCCATCAGCGTCCGCTCCTACGTCTACCTCGCCCTGTCGTACGACCACCGTGTCGTCGACGGCGCCGACGCCGCGCGATTCCTGAGCGCGATGAAGGCTCGTCTCGAGGCGGCGCAGTTCGAGGGTCAGCTCGGGGTCTGATCCAGCTCTCCGCAGTACCTGTCATGGCTGGTCCGCGAGGTCGTACACCTCGCGGACCAGCCATCGCTCTTTCACCCGGACCATCACCAACACTTGAGTGAGGTCCTTCCCGACGATCCTGACGGCGGCAGCACCGCCGTATTCGTCGACGACCTCGACCGCGTAGTCGCCCTCCGCCGCGGGCAGCTTCCCGGCTGCCGCTGGGTCCTCCCAGAGTTCCGAGCGGCATGCGTCGTCTGCACAGTCACCCAATGCGTCGACCAGCAGACGCGCAGCGCCGACGATCTCCGCCGGTCCCTCATCCTCGCCGGACGCAGATTCCTTCGGCACGGCACCCGTCGCCTCGCTCGCAGGGGTTGACGCTGTATCGACGGCATCCACCGCAGCCGCAGGCTTGTCGGCGTCGCCAGTCGGCCACAGCGCGCCGACGATGATGACAGCGGTCGCCGCGCCCGCGGCGACGAAGACGATCCGCCGTCGGCTCGACTTCGTCCGTTCCCGTGCCCGCCGCTTCTTTCCGGCAGGTCGATCGAACACGGCAAGGCAGCGGCTGAGTCGTTCGGCGATGCCGACATCGACGAGACGACCGATCAGGTCTCTCACTGTTCCGGCGATCCCATGTCCGGCGGCGTACGGACCGGTTGCCCGTGCCCGCGCGGGAGCAGCCGAACTCGCTTCCCTCCGCTCGGTGGGAAGCGGCTCGGGGTCGGCGGCCGCGAAGAGCGCGTTCTCGATATCCGCCGTGTCGCGGCGAAGCCGGCGCGGATCGTCGATCGCATCTGCGGCACGCTCCAGCGCGGCCCGAAGCGCTGAGCTGCCGCTGTCCATGCCACGCAACAGCCCGACGGTGTCAGCCCGCCAGTCGAGCGAACCCGTCAGGGCGAGCACCGGCCTTCCCTCGGTCGTCACCCACCAGCGTCCGAACTGAGCGCCCAGACGATCCGCCTCAGCGGCGCCCCGGAGAGCGCTCACCGCGATGGTGACGAGCGCGCCCGGCGACACATCGGCATCCGCCACGACGTCGTCGAGACGCACGGGGCAATGCGGCAGCACGACGCGGGGACCCTCCGGCGTCCCGGCAGCATCTATGGGCGCGAGGACGTGGTCCGTCTCCGCAGCCGACCACGCCGGAGATGCCGCGAAGTCAGCCGCGTCGACCCAGACGGTGAGGGGCTCCCCGGCGCGGAGGACGCCAGGGAATGGGGCTTCCGCGACCGTCAGCTCACGGAGGGCAGGAGGCGACTCGAGGGTGACAGGGTCCATGATCCCAGCGTGGGTGGCGCCAGCCTTCTGTCGAGTTCCTCCGCCGCCCCCGTGGACAGTCGGCATCTTCGACACGGGTGTGAAGAAGTCGACGACCCGCGAAGGTAGGCTGATCCCATGGCAACCCGCAGTCCCGCACCTGAGAAACGCCCTGGATTCTTCTCGCAGATCCGCTCGCTCTACACGTTCACGCAGAGCGAGTTCCGGTGGCTGCCGTGGGCTCTCATCGGGGCCCTCCTCGTCGGCATCGGCGTGGGCGTCGGCATCGGGTTCCTGGTGCCGCCGGTTCAGGCGTGGAGCGTCATCCTCTGGGGTGTCAGCGGCCTCCTGATGGGTGTCCTGCTCGCCATGATCCTGCTGACACGTTTGTCGACCCGAGTGATGTACAAGAAGCTCGACGGGATGCCGGGTGCCACCGGTCATGTCCTCTCGACCGGCCTCGGCCGCCGCTGGGTCACCTCCGAGATGCCCGTGGGCGTCAACCCGCGCACCCAGGATGCGGTCTACCGCGCGGTGGGCCGAGGTGGTGTCGTCATCATCGGAGAAGGCGCACGTGGACGCCTCACGCGCCTCGTCAACGACGAGAAGAAGAAGGTCTCCCGCGTCGCATCCGGGATCAATATCGAAGTCCTCTACATCGGCGACGGCGAGGGCGACGTCCACATCTCGAAGCTGGCGAAGACCATCAAGGCACTCCCGAAGACCGTGGATCGCACGACGCTCGCCGCCGTCGTGAAGCGGATCGATTCTGTCTCGCAGTCGGTGACCTCGCTGCCGATCCCCAAGGGCATCGACCCGGCACGTGCGCGGGCGCAACGCCCGCGCTGATCCCGCTCAGCCGCGGACGAGGATCGTTCCGGCGGCCTTGTCATGGATGCCGCGCTGGTCGGCATCCCAGATCACCGCGGGCAGCACGACGAGCAGAAGCGCCGTCCGGATGATCGGACGCCACAGCCCCGGCCATCCGCCGCCGGCCAGTTCGACCCGCATCCCGAGGATGCGGTGTCCAGGGCTTCCACCGATCGTGGGAATGAAGAGGATCTGCAACACGGCGAAAATGATCATCGGCGCGAACAGGGTTGCGCCCGCCTTCTCGGGCAGCGCGAACTGGTCGTAACCGAAGAACGCCGTCGCCAAGATGGTCGCAGCCGCGTAGTCGATGAAGAGAGCCCCGATACGACGACCGGGTCGGCCGATGCTGCCGCGGCCGGTGGCGGGACGACCGAGTCGCTCACCGGGATAGTCGTACAGGGGCGAAGTCACCTTCTCAGGGTAATCCGGGTCGCGTAACATCCCCGAAACATCGGGGACACTGCGGAGCAACTGCGTTTCGATAGGTTCGAGGGGCGCCTGATCCGACGGGCGTCGACATCGCACCCGATCTTGGAGACTCCATGTTCAAAGATTCTTCCGAGGTGCTGGCGTTCATCAAGGACGAGGACGTCAAGTTCCTCGACATCCGTTTCACGGACCTCCCTGGTGTGCAGCAGCACTTCAACATCCCGGCCTCGACCGTTGACGAGGAGTTCTTCACGGTCGGCCAGCTCTTCGACGGCTCCTCGATCCGCGGCTTCGCGAACATCCACGAGTCGGACATGCAGCTGATCCCGGACGTCACGACGGCGTACCTCGACCAGTTCCGCGAGGCGAAGACGCTCGTCATGATCTTCGACATCTACAACCCGCGCACGGGCGAGATCTACCACAAGGACCCGCGCCAGGTCGCCAAGAAGGCGGAGAAGTATCTCGCCTCCACCGGCATCGCCGACACCGCGTTCTTCGCTCCCGAGGCAGAGTTCTACATCTTCGACGACGTGCGCTACGAGGTGAAGCAGAACCAGAGCTTCTACTCCGTCGACTCCGAGGAAGGCGCCTGGAACACCGGCCGTGTCGAAGAGGGCGGCAACCTCGCCAACAAGACGCCGTACAAGGGTGGCTACTTCCCCGTCAGCCCGGTCGACAAGACCGCTGACCTGCGCGACGACATCACCCTCAAGCTGATCGAGGCCGGTTTCGTCCTCGAGCGCTCGCACCACGAGGTGGGCACCGGCGGACAGCAGGAGATCAACTACCGCTTCGACACGATGGTGCACTCGGCGGACGACATCCTGAAGTTCAAGTACATCGTCAAGAACACCTGTGAAGAGTGGGGCAAGGTCGCGACCTTCATGCCCAAGCCGCTCTTCGGCGACAACGGCTCGGGTATGCACACCCACCAGTCGCTCTGGCTCGATGGCAAACCCCTCTTCTACGACGAGAAGGGCTACGGCGGCCTCTCCGACACCGCTCGCTGGTACATCGGCGGTCTGCTGGCGCACGCTCCGGCTGTCCTCGCGTTCACCAACCCGACGATCAACTCGTACAAGCGCCTCGTCAAGGGCTACGAGGCTCCCGTCAACCTGGTGTACTCGGCCGGCAACCGTTCGGCTGCGATCCGCATCCCGATCACCGGGTCGAACCCGAAGGCCAAGCGCATCGAGTTCCGCGCACCGGATGCCTCCGGCAACCCGTACCTGGCCTTCGCTGCGCAGATGATGGCCGGCCTCGACGGCATCATCAACCGCATCGAGCCGCACGAGCCGGTCGACAAGGACCTGTACGAGCTGCCCCCCGAGGAAGCGAAGAACATCCCGCAGGTCCCGAACTCGCTCCTCGACTCGCTCGAGGCCCTGCGTGCCGACCACGAGTTCCTGACGCGGGGCAACGTGTTCACGCCTGAGCTCATCGAGACGTGGATCGAGTACAAGATCGAGAACGAGATCAAGCCGATCGCTGCTCGCCCGCACCCGTTCGAGTTCGAGCTGTACTTCGGAGTGTAGCCAGATGACGCGGAATTCCTGGGCCTAGTCCGCAGGGAGTCCGCAGAATCTCAGAGAGAGCCCGTCAGCTTCGTGCTGGCGGGCTCTTTTCGTCGGTAGCATCCGGGCATGGCATCGATTCAGGTACCCATCAGCGACGAGAAACTGCTCGCACTGCTCACCGAGTCACGTGGGCTCGACGTCGGGAAGGGCGTCGTTCGCAATCTCGACGTTGTCGCCGACCCACCGGTGGCGAACTCGAAGATCTCGCACCGAGTCTCGGTGACGATCGAGTTCGGTCTCGAGCTAGGCGAGGTCGAGACGCTCGTCGGGTACTGACGGCCGGAGCGCGGCTGCAACGGCGGCCCGAGAAGACTGGTCTCGGTCAGGCCACACGTGGCCGTACGTGTCGAGCGTCGTCTTCGCGGATGCGTGGCGGAGACGGGCCTGCGCCGTCTTGATGTCGAGACCGGCCGCGATGAGCAGGCTCGCGAAGTAGTGCCGCAGATCGTGGATGCGGAACCCCCCGGGGAGACCCTCGATCGCACCGCGAACAGCCGCGAACGCCTGCTCAATCGTGTACGGCGCCACAGGCCGCCCAAACGCGCCGACGACGATGGTGTCGCTACCCCACCGCACCGGGTTCGCGTTCAACATGACGGCGAGCTCAATCGGAATCGGGATCGGGTTCTTCGACGTGTCGGTCTTCAGCTCCTCGGCGGGGTACTGAATCGCGGGCGTGATGATGCCACGCATGAAGTCGACATAGCTGACGCGGAGAACGGCGATCTCGGCAACCCGGAGACCAGCGAACGCGCCGAGCAGCACCACCGGCCGGAAGTGCGCCGGGAGGGCGTCGTGGAGAGCCAACACCTGCTCTGTCGTCGCGACGTAGGGGCGTTGGTTCGCGGCCGGCGGCGAGGTCCGCCTCGAGCACGGTGACCGCGGGATCAGTCCGTCGTGGACGGCGTCGGTGAACAGCTGCGAGAGACGCCTGTGGAGCGCGTAGGTGGTGCTCTGGGGGCGTACCCCCTGGCCGTGAGCGATGCGACCCACGTGTTGACCTCGGAGGGACGCACAGCCTCCAGGGGACGGTGTCCCAGGTCCGCGGTGATCACACGCAGATGCACCTTCGCCTGACGGACCGTCGAGGCAAGGTTCCGCTCGTACCCCTGCAGCCAGGTGTCGGCCCACTCCCCCAGCGTCGTCCGAGCCCGGGACGGCTCCATGTGCGTGCCGGTGACGAGTGCGGCTGTCTGGCAGCCATCATTCAGTGCGAAAGTGCGGGGACTGACGAGCGAGGTGCATCATTTCCCTGAAATGCACCTCGAAATCCTCGAATCTGTAAATCCGACTTGTCGAGCAACGCCCGTCCTCAAGCAACATGAGGTGGAGCTCTCCGCCGATTCCTACGGGTACGGCAACGCGCCGCTCGTCATTTTCCGCCCTCACCTTCTTCGCGAGGTCAATGAATTCGTCGAGCGTGTAAGGCACCTCGAGCTCAAAGGTTTCGGGCGGTGGACGAACGCCGAAGCCAGGTTCGGTCACCCGCTCTGAGACAAACCCTGTCACCGACCTATAGGTGTACCGGACGATGCCGTCACGGCCCGACTCGAATCCAAAATGATAGATCGTAGCCGAGCCAGGGTCACCGAACTCCTCTCGCAGCTGCCCCCAAATCTCGCGCAATACGCCGGGGGCGACAGCGTCGAGCATCCCCACATCACGAGCAAGAGCCGAGGATCGGATGCGCTCGCTCCAGAGGCTGCCGAGGTTAGCGGTTCCTGTGGTTGCCATCGCCATGTTGAGGTGGGGTAAGTGCCATGCCTTCGGCTGGAAGAGTAATGGCCTGCGGTCAGGCGTCGTGGCAAGAGTGTCGGTGACGATGATCACAGATCTCTCGTCCTGGCTGAACATCAGAATGCTCACGCTCGCTGAATCCCTCTCCCACTCAGCCGCACCGTCCTCGCGGTCGCCACCAGCACTTGCCGGTTCGTCACGATACGGCCAGGAAAGTCCGCCCGCGCCGAGGCAAGTCAGTGCAGCCGCGTATCGACTGAATGTCCCTGCTCCTCAAGCATCTCGCGCCGCGCGCCCTCGCCCATCGCGCACGAGTCCTCTTCCGCGAGCTGCGCCGTCCACTCGTGCTTCGACCGCTGCCGATACGGCGCAGACGACGGCTCATAGAACGGCCGACCGTCTGTCTCACGCTCCGGGTTACGCTTCCACCACACTCCCTGCGCGGACAGAAATTCCGTCGCTTCGTCGGTTTCGTGCTCGATGATGCCGCTGACGTTGCTCTCGAGGAGCACTGTGATTGCCATGGCCCGAATCATACATATGGGCTGCGACACCGGAACGCCGTCCGCCGTGCACTTCCCACTCCACGCACACGATCCGACCGCAGATAGATCGGGCGCCTCAGGCGTCTCCTGCCAACCAGAAGTCTTCACTCGGCTCAACCGTGTAGCTGCGGCGGAGTTCGTCCTGAAGCGCGCGCAGGAGCCTCGTCCCGTCAGCGAGCCAGCTCGCACTCTCAGGGGTCTCGCCGAACAAGAGATCGTCGTCGTACTCGCATAGCCAGGTCGTGAGTTCTCCTTGGAGATCGACGGAGACTCCGAGTTCGCTCATCGGTACACGCTCAGCGCCTCGCCAGATCAGCGCACCTTCATAGTCGGGCCACCACTCGAGCGTCTCGGCAGGTTCAGGCACAGGGAAGAGAGTAGGCGAAGTGAGTGGCCGCACTCGTCCCACACGTCAGCTACCAGCAGTGCGGAGATCTCGTCACCGAACCCGAACAAACACGATCAACTTCCGCGACGGGAAGCGGTACAACGGCTGGGGTCACCCCCTCGACAACTGACGGTCGCTGCTACCGATCGCCTACCAAGATCTGATTCGCGATCGCACGCACACGTTCGGGGTCGATATTGAACTCGCGAGAGTCCTCATCTTGCTCGATGGTGATGTCGGCGTAATCGGCGTTGTCGAGGCCGGCTTCTCGGCAGCGGTCCGCTAGATCCTCACCGAGCTTCTGTTCAGCGTCGGCTACTACCTCGCCGATCATTCCCTCGAAGGCGGCGTTCAGATCGTCCGAGAAGTTCCCCATGGGGAGAAGCTAACCCGTCGGCCGCTTCCTGCGGAAGAGGGGACGGTTTAGCGGATTCCGGCCAGTAGGTCGGCAGTGTCACAGCCGTGATAGCAGTTCTGCCTTCTTCGCGGTGAACTCCTCTTCGGTGAGGATCCCCGCGTCCCGCAGACCCGCGAGTTGCTGGAGCTGCGCAGCAACGTCGACCTGCGGTGCCGTAGGAGCGGACGGCACGGCAGGAGCCGCCTGAACAGCCTCAGCAGCAGCTTGTCCGGGCGTCGGCGCGCCGCCGAGGATCAGCTTGGTGAGGGTGTCCTTCACGATCTTGGCTTCAGCGTGCGACACCCGGAAGTCGACAGTGTTCCCAGCGGTGACGACGGACACCTTCGAGTTCAGCATCCCGTCGCGCGCGGTCGTCACCGAAGTGATCGACTTGACGGGGATCATCTCGCTGCCAGCCTTGCCGTTCTTCACGCCCGTGGCGAGCATGGAGAGCCCGCCCGTCAAGACACCCGCGGTGACCTTCGCGCCGGAGACACCTCGAGCAACCTCCCACTCGACGCGGTCCGCGTGAATGCTCACTTTCGCGTTCTTCCCGGCGATGTGCGACGTGAAGGTGTAGAGCGGCTGATCGGTCATGAGGTCCCCCGGGGTGTGCTCGTGCAGTTTTCGCGAGCGTAGCGGCTCACCTGACCGATGAGCCACCCTTCAGGTCAGGGTAGATCCCGCCAGGCGGGGGTCCAGGCGACAGCGTGGCGATGTAGGCCCGGTGGACAAGCATCGTAGCGGCACGGAGAGTGGGCTGCGGGTTCAACTCCACCTCCCGAAGCCAGCACCGATAGAAGACGACTTAGGCCCGCCGGCGGATCTCGACACGGCCGTAGGGATCACCGTCCGGGTTGTCAGGTACCAGGTGCCGGCGGGCCGCTCGACTGTGCCCATGAAGGGATGCCACCGCTCTGCCATGCCCTAATCGTGGCCCGAAGCCCGGACAACGCATCTCAGCCTCTGAATCGCTCGATAGCATCGCGGCATGGAAAGTCCCTCATACCGGCTGACGAGCAATCAGTACGCTCAGACTCTCGAGGCAGCACTCAATGCCCATAGAGAGCACACGGCTTCCGACGACCCATCGAACGCGGGTGCCGCAGCGGTCGAGGCGGGGATGGATGCCACGCGCGCGCTCGGCGAGCTTCTTCCGCCGGCACCGGAGCTCTGGGACCTCAGTCGAAAGCCGCAGCGGCTCCCAGTTGCACTGACCACTCTGATTGGCGGCGGAATCGGGTTCTTGGCTGCCATGATCGTTCCCGGAGACATCGGGGTGAGGGCACTCTCTGGCGGGCTCGCCTTTGTGTCAGTGATGACGGCTGCCACAGTATTCACTCCGCTGAAGAGCAAGGGCGAACAAATAGCGGTTTCCGTGATATCGCTCGTCACGATCGCGTTGAGTGCTGTCATCGCGTCGGTCTTCTCCGCATAAGCAGACGTGGCTGTCGCTCGCCTAAGTTCGACTTCTCTCTGCAAGCTGCCCGACGTAGCGATCGAGCTCCGTCTTGGCGAACTTCACACGCTTACCATCCCCCACCGGGATCAACTTCCCTGTCGCGCGCAGCTCGTCGACCTCACGGAGCGACATTGACAGGTAGTAGGCCGCCAGCTCCCGTGTCATCAGGGCCGGCGGGAACTCTATTCTCTGCACGCTAGGCATGCCTGTAGCTTCACACCATGACGGACGGTCAGCACGAACAGGCGGTCGATATGAAGGAGATCGCGCGCATCCTCGCCGTCTCCCCCAGGACCATCGCACGCATGGTGCACGAGGGCGATATCCCCGTGATGAAAGTCGGCGGGGTGTATCGCTTCCCTCCATCCCGAGTCATCGCGGATCTCGAGGTGAAGCCGGCGGAGTCCGGTAGCGGTTGGATCCAATCGACCCGATCTGCCGCGGGTCACAAGGCGGCTGAGACTCGGCGTCGATCGGCAGCGGAACGCGCACGCAAGTCGAGCTAGAGGTCATGAGTCCGCAGCGAGTCCGCAGAACGTCCGCAAGAGCCCATGAACAACCATCAAGAGCCGTGAGCAACTTCCGCAGGATCACGCGGGAGTCAGCATCTCCCATGCATAGCCGTTACCGCGGGAGGAATTCGAGCTGTACTTCGGAGTCTGATCTCCGCACCACCTCGAAAGGCCCGCCGACATCCTGTCGGCGGGCCTTTCCGCGTCGGTGATCAGGTCAGGCGACCGAACGCGTGGAGACCCAGCTCCACACTGAGGATGTCTGCGGCGACGTGACCACGCACGCTCGTCCCCCGCTCGTCGAGGGGCGGACTGATCGTCGCTGCGCCCAGGACGCCGGGCACCGAGAGAACGAGGGCACCCGAGACGCTGGATTTGGCCGGGATGCCGACGCTCCGCATCCATCTGCCGGAACCGTCGTACACACCGCAGGTCGCCATGACGGAGATGACATCCCTGGCGACGTCCGCCGACACGACGCGCTCTCCGGTGACAGGGTTCCGCCCGCCGGCGGCGAGCGTCGCACCCATGATGGCCAGCGCCTCGACGTCGACCAGGACGGCACACGCACGTGCATAGACGGCGACGGCGTCGTCGGCGGTGACATCGAGGGTGCCCTCGGAACGCATCAGGTGCGCGAGCGCATGATTGCGATCCCCCATGAGGTGCTCGTCCCGTGCGACCTCCTCATCGACGGCCAACGACCGACCGGCGAACGCCGACAGGCCGCGCAGGATCCGCTCATCGCGGGCAGCGACATCCTCGCCGTGGACCAGTGCGGCGGTGAGAAGTGCGCCCGCGTTCACCATCGGATTCGGCGGTCGCCCCGTTCCGCTTTCGAGCTTGATGGCGTCGAAGGACTCCCCCGTCGGCTCGATGCCCACCCGGTCGATCGCATCGCCGCCCGTGTCGGCGAGGGCGAGGGCGAACAGGAACGGCTTCACCGCGGACTGAAGGCTGAAGGCCACGGCGGCATCGCCGGCTGACGTGACCGCACCGTCCAGGTGTGCGAGCGCTACCGCGAACACGTCCGGGTCTGCGGACGCGAGCGCCGGCACACTGCGGTCGACCTCGCCGCCGCCCTGTGCCCGAGCCCGCTCGACGACGGACTTGAGATCGTAGGACGACAGCTCGCTGTGTCGACTCGACGTCATGGAATCAGAAGCCCGGGAGGTTGATGTCCTTGGGGTCGACGTCGATCTCGCCGACGTCATCGGGCCCGCCCGTGCCTGGAGCAACCTGAACCTGCGACTCATCGATGTCGCTGTCGACGTCGCCCGAGACGCGCTCTTCCTGCTTCTGCTGCGTCTCGGTCTCGCTGCCGGGACTGTATGCCGTGTCCTGATCGATCTGATCGTTCTGGGAATGGGCGGTGTCCGTCGCCGCGGTCGGCTCGTCTGCGTCGTGCTGATGGCTCGTCATGCTCGGACGCTACGCGTCGATCCCGGCAATGACGGCCCCCTTGACAGGCTCAGTGCCCCTTGGCGGCATCCGCGTCGGCGTCGGCGTGCCCACGGCTCTTGCCGCGGAGGCGCCCGATCAGGAGGATCACCCCGACGATGACGAGCCCGAGGAGCAGTCCTGCGATCGCGGACACGAGGGTCTCCCCGAACCAGACGATGACGGGTCCGGCGGCCTCGAGGAGATGCTCCACGCCGTGCAGAAGATCGGTGGTCCAGTGCCAACCGACCTTGCCCACGTTCTCGAGCACCAGGTGACCGCCGACCCACAGCATCGCGACCGTGCCGAGGATGCTGATACCCCGGAACACAGCGGGCATGGACCGAACGATGCGGGCGCCGTTATGACGGACGCGCCTGATGGAACTCTTCGCCATTTTCAGCCCGATGTCGTCGATCTTCACCAGGAGAGCGACCGCACCGTACACGAGCAGGGTCATCATGAGCGCGATGACGGCGAGGATCGCGAGCGTCTGCCACACACCGAGGTTTTCCTCGAGACTGTCGAGGGAGATCAGCATGATCTCGCTGGACAGGATGAGGTCGGTCCGGACGGCGCCGAGGACGAGCTTCTTCTCGTCACGTTCCGTCTCCTCCTCGGCGTGCATGTGGAACCCGAACCACTCCAGCACCTTCTCCGCGCCCTCGAAGCAGAGGAAGGCGCCACCGAGGATGAGGAGGAACGGCAGCACATCCGGTGCGAACGCCGTCAGCACGAGCGCGATCGGGATGATGATGAGGAACTTGTTGACGAGCGAGCCGAGCGCGATCTTGCCGACGATGGGCAGCTCACGGGCGGGCGTGACGCCCTGCACGTACTGCGGGGTGACCGCGGCGTCGTCGATCACCACTCCGGCTGTCTTCGAGGAGGCCTTGAGTGCGGCGCTCAGAATGTCGTCGACGACGGCCAGCAGTCCAACGGACATAGGGGTGGTGCCTTTCGGTCGGGTCGGCGCTCAGCCGTAGAACAGGTTCTCGAAGGCGCGGCGTGCTCGACGCGCGGTTCGCAGCCAATCCTCCTCCACCTGAGTGGCGCAACGAGGTTCGTACTCCAGAAGTCGGCCGATGCCGTCGAGTTTGCCACGATCGCTCGGAAGGACGTCGCTCGTCTGGCCAGAGAGAAGCGTGTTGGCGGAACGGAGCCTGCTCGCGAGCCACCACGCCTCGGACAACTTCTCGGCCGCGTCATCCGGGATCAACCCCGCGCCGCGGGCGGCCTCGAGAGCAGCCGTCGTCGAGGTCGTCCGGAGCCCCTCGATCTCCACCCCGTGTTGGAGCTGCAAGAGCTGCACGAGCCACTCGACGTCGCTCAGCCCGCCCGGGCCGAGCTTGAGATGGCGTGAGCGGTCCACACCTTGCGGCAGGCGCTCGTTCTCGACCCGCGCCTTGATGCGCTTGATCTCACGGAGCCCCTGCGCGTCGGGATGGAGCGGATACCGGAGGTCGTCCGCCAGCACCATGAACCGGGCGATCAGCTTGACGCTCCCCGCGACCCCGCGGGCGCGGAGTAGAGCCTGCGCCTCCCACGACAGCGACCAGCGCCGGTAGTACTCGGCGTAGGAGTCGAGCGATCGCGCCATGGGACCGTTGCGTCCCTCCGGACGAAGTCCCGCATCGAGGTCGAACGGCGCTCTCTGATCCTCGGAGTGCGCACGGAGACCCTGCACGATCTTCAGCGCGAGTTCCTGCGCACGCTGCGCGGGCACACCGTTGGCCTCGTAGACGTACATCACGTCCGCATCGGACCCGAATCCGAGCTCGGCGCCGCCGAATCGTCCCATCGCGATCACCGCGAAGTCGAGTGCATCGTCCTCGGGCGGCACGACCTCGCGCCACACGGCGCGCAGCGTCGCTTGGATCGTGACCTCGCTGATGGAGGTCAGGCCCTGGGACAGCTCAGCGATCGTCAGTTCGCCCAGCAGCCCCCCGAGGGCGAGCCGCAGGAGCTCTCGGCGGCGAAGCGCGCGCACGGAACGCATTGCGTCGCTGATCGACTCGTGTCGGGCCTGGATCGCGCGCGCCTCCTGCTGCAGCGCGAAACCCGACCTCGGCCGCAGCTGTTCCGACGAGTCCAACCAGGCCACGGCCTCGGGAATCCACTCCATGAGATCCGCCGCGTAGCGCGAGCCCGAAAGGACCCGAGTAAGTCGTTCGGCAGCACCCGACGAGTCGCGGAGCATCCGCAAGAACCACGGAGTGTCACCGAGGCGTTCGCTGATTCGTCGGAACGACACCATCCCGTAGTCGGGGTCCACCCCATCGGCGAACCAGCGGATCATGACCGGCATCAGGTGACGCTGGATCGTCGCCTTCCGACTGAGCCCGCTCGTCAACGCCCCGATGTGGCGGAGAGTGCCTGCCGGGTCCCTGAAACCGATCGCGGCCAGTCGATCGTGCGCCTGCGCCGACGACAGCGCGCCCTGCTCCTCGGCCGGAAGCGCCGCGACAGCTGACAGGAGCGGTCGGTAAAAGAGGCGGATGTGGATTTCGCGCACCTGCAGCTTCACGCGCTCCCAGACGGAGCCGATGCCCGCGGCATCCGTCGCGAGCCTCGTGGCCCGTGCCAGCACGCGCAACTCGTCATCGGTGGTCGGCATGAGATGGGTCCGCTGCAGTCGCCGCAGCTGCAGGCGGTGCTCCATGACCCGGAGGGTGCGGTAGTGCTGGCCGAAGGCCGCGGCATCCGTCCGCCCGATGTAGCCCTCCCCGACGAGCGCGACGAGAGCCCCGAGCGTGCTCTGCTGACGAATCCCCTCATCGGACAGGCCGTGGACGAGTTGCAGCAGTTGCACCGTGAACTCGATGTCCCGGATGCCGCCCGGCCCGAGCTTGAGCTGACGCGCCACCTCGTGCGCCGGGATGTGGTCGGTCACCCGCTCGCGCATCCGCTGCACGCTGTCGACGAAGTTCTCCCGCGCACTGCTCGTCCACACGAGCGGTTGGACGGCGGTGCAGTACTTCTCCCCCAGCTCGAGGTCGCCCGCGAGCGGGCGCGCCTTGAGGAGGGCTTGGAACTCCCAGCTCTTGGCCCAACGTCCGTAATACGACAGATGCGAATCGAGCGTCCGCACGAGAGCACCCTGCTTGCCCTCGGGACGGAGGTTCGGGTCCACCTCCCACAGCGGCGGCTCTACTTCCACATCGGAGATGCCCCGCATCGTGAGCGTCGCGAGCCGGGTCGCGATGTCCACCGCACGCCCCTCGGTGACGTCGGCACCCTCCGCCACGCCTGCCACGAAGATGACGTCGACGTCACTGACGTAGTTCAGTTCCCGCGCGCCGGTCTTGCCCATCCCGATGACCGAGAGTCGCGTCGCCGCGACCTCCTCCCGGGGGAACATCGCCGTCGCAGCGCGGGCGCGCGCGGCGCACAGAGAAGCATCGAGTGCCGCTCCCGCGGCGTCCGCGAGTGCTGCAGCGACTTCGGGGAGCACCTGGGTCGCATCGTCCGCGGCGAGGTCGTATGCCGCGATCAGGGCGACGATCCGCCGATATCGCACGCGAAGAGCGACCCACGCGGACTCATCGGATGCCGCGGCGAACCCGTCGGCATCCGCATCGACGGCCTCGAGCAGGGCCTCTCGCATGGCGCGAGCCGACGGCAGCATGCGGCCGGCGCCGACGAGGTGCGCCAGTTCGTCGGGATGGCGGAGGAAGAAATCTGCGTACCCGGACGATGCTCCCAGGAGAGACCAGACGACGTCCGACGCCTCCGTCAGCGCATGGCGTAGGGCGTCAGGGTCTCGCCGACCGATCCGCACGCACGCCTGAACCGCGCCGTCGGGGTCCGCGGCACGCTGCGCAGCGACCACGAGGTCCGCGCGCTCGATCCCGGTCAGGGACCCCAGCTCGTCGAGGGCGTCGGACGACCCCGAGAGATCCGAGAACCCTGCGCGGGCGAGGCCGGTGAGCGACGCCCGTCGCTCGATCGAGGCCATGGCCTCAGAGCATCTCGAGGTTCTTCTGCAGCTCGAACGGGGTGACCTGCGCCCGGTACTCCTGCCACTCGCGCCGCTTGTTCAGCAGCACGTAGTTGAAGACCTGTTCGCCGAGAGTCTCTGCGACGAGCTCGGACTCCTCCATGTACTCGAGGGCATGGTCGAGGCTCGACGGCAGCGGACCGTAGCCGAGGGCCCGGCGCTCGGCATCCGTCAACGACCACACGTTGTCCTCGGCCTCGGGGGGAAGCTCGTACTCCTCCTCGATGCCCTTGAGGCCCGCCGCGAGCATGAGCGCGTAGGCGAGGTAGGGGTTCGCGGCCGAGTCGAGCGCACGGTACTCCACCCGCGTCGACTGCCCCTTGTTCGGCTTGTACATCGGCACGCGGACGAGAGCAGAACGGTTGTTGTGGCCCCAACAGACGAAGCTCGGAGCCTCGTCGCCGCCCCACAGCCGCTTGTACGAGTTCACGAACTGGTTCGTCACGGCCGAGATCTCGTTCGCGTGGCGCAGAAGGCCCGCGATGAACTGTCGACCGGTCTTCGAGAGCTGGTACTGGGCGCCCTCTTCGTAGAAGGCGTTCGTGTCGCCTTCGAAGAGGGACATGTGCGTGTGCATGCCGCTGCCGGGCTTGCCGCCGAGCGGCTTCGGCATGAAGGTCGCGTACACGCCCTGCTCGATGGCCACCTCTTTGACGACGGTGCGGAAGGTCATGATGTTGTCCGCGGTCGCGAGAGCATCGGCGTACCGGAGGTCGATCTCGTTCTGTCCGGGACCACCCTCGTGGTGGCTGAACTCCACCGAGATGCCGAGATCCTCGAGCATCCGGACCGAGCGGCGGCGGAAGTCGTGCGCCGTGCCACCGGGGACGTTGTCGAAGTAGCCCGCCGAATCGACCGGCTCAGGCCCCTCGGGGCCGAACGTCGACGACTTCAGGAGATAGAACTCGATCTCGGGGTGCGTGTAGAACGTGAAGCCCGCGTCGCCGGCTTTCGCCAGCGCGCGCTTCAGGACATTCCGCGGGTCCGCGACGGCGGGCTGGCCGTCGGGCGTCGTGATGTCGCAGAACATGCGCGCAGTCGGGTCGATCTCACCGCGCCACGGCAGGGTCTGGAAGGTCGACGGGTCCGGGTGCGCCAAAAGGTCGGACTCGTAGGAGCGAGTCAAACCTTCGATGGCGGAGCCGTCGAAGCCGAGGCCCTCCGCGAAGGCGCCCTCCACCTCGGCCGGAGCGATCGCGACCGACTTGAGGGTTCCCGTCACATCGGTGAACCACAGCCGGATGAACTTGACCCCCCGTTCCTCAATCGTCCTCAGAACGAAGTCACGCTGCTTGTCCATCGCATCCTTCCCGGTGCCGAGCCGACTGCCAGACTAGCGGTCGAAAGAGACGACCGAGTGACGCGACGCGGCCCCTCGTCAGTCGTCTTCTGATGCTTCTTCTGCGGCCCACGCCCGCGAGCGCTCACGCATGATCTCCGGCGCACGTGCCGCATCCTCCGCGGTGTCGAACGGCCCGGCGCGGTCGACGGCAGGGGACTCGAACCCCTGCTGGACCTCGCCCGTCTTCAGGTTGTACCAGTACTTGTCGGCGTCGCTCATGGGGTCCTCCTCGGCCTCGTGCGGTTCATCCTACGGACGGGGTGGCCCGAGACCTACGGCCGGGATGCCGGGGTCCGACTAGGCTCGGAACCATGACTGGTACCGCCACCACCGCCGTCGGCATCGACATCGGAGGGACGGGCATCAAGGGTGCGCTCGTCGACCTCTCGCAGGGAAAGCTCCTCACCGACCGGATCAAGGTCCCGACTCCTCAGGGCGCCGAGCCCGACGACGTCCTGAAGGCCGTCACCGAGGTGCTCGAGAAGCTCGACGTCACGGACGCCGACGTGCCGCTCGGCGTCGCGTTCCCCGCCATCGTGAAGAACGGCCGGACGCTGTCGGCCGCCAACGTCGCCGACACGTGGATCGGCTTCGAAGCCGAGGCGTTCTTCGAAAAGGGTCTCGGCCGTCCGATCCACTTCGCGAACGACGCGGACGTCGCCGGCGTCGCCGAGATGCGGTACGGCGCCGCGAAGGATCGTGACGGCCTCGTCCTCCTGACGACGCTCGGCACCGGGATCGGCACGGCGATGATCTACAAGGGCGTCCTCGTTCCCAACAGCGAACTCGGTCACCTGCACCGCCCCGGCCACAAGAAGGACTTCGAGCACTACGCGGCCTACTCCGCCATGGAGCGCGAAGAGCTCGAGTGGGATGCCTGGGCTGCGCGTCTGCAGCAGTACTACAGCCACCTCGAGTTCCTCTTCACCCCCGACCTGTTCGTCGTCGGTGGCGGCGTCTCGAAGCACGCGGACAAGTTCTTGCCCCTGCTCGACCTGAAGACCGAGATCGTTCCGGCCGTACACCGCAACAACGCCGGCATCATCGGGGCCGCCGCGCTGGCGCTCGCGGGCGAGGACTCGGCCGTCTCGGTCGACGAGGGCGAAGACCTGGCGGGGACGACCGCGCGCTGACGGGACGCGAGCGGTCGATCGGCCTCCTGCGGATGGACACGCGTCATCCCCCGCCGATAAAGTGCGAGCTCAGTTCGACACTCATAGTTTCGGGGGGAACCGATGTCCAATTCGCAGCCGAATTATCCGCAGCAGCACTACCCGCAGCAGGTCGTGTTCCAGCAGGTTGTTCGAGGGCCGTCGAACGGCGCGGCGACCGCGGGGCTCGTTCTCGGAATCATCGCGCTGTTCTTCGGCATCAGCGTCCCGATCCCGCTCTGGGGTCTCATCGTGATCTTCTTCGCCTTCCCTCTGGGGATCCTCGCCGCGATCTTCGGCCACGTCGGACTGCGGGCGAGCAGCACCCTCTCAGTGGGTCGGGGAAATGCGGTGGCGGGGCTGGTCATGGGATATGTGACCATCGCCATCTGTGTGCTGACCACCACGTTCTGGGTCGTCGCGCTTGTCGGCTCCGCCGCAGGTTCGTCGACGACCTGAGATTCAGACGGATCGCGCCGGACGTGGATCGATCCGGCTAGGGGGCGAATGGGCCGGCCTGTACGCCGGGTTCTGTCCGGGGGTCGAAACCCCGTGGACGGTCATCTCTCTCGGCGACACGTTGCCGTGCCGCTCCAGCGGTCTACCCGGGGACTCAGCGAGCCGCGTCGGCATCCCCTGTCTGACCTTGCTCCGGGCGAGGTTTACCGTGCGGGTCGTGTCACCACGACCCCGGTGGTCTCTTACACCACCCTTTCACCCTTACCCCGGTCGGAACCGGGGCGGTCTGCTCTCTGTGGCACTGTCTCGCGGATCACTCCGGGTGGGTGTTACCCACCGCCCTGCCCTGTGGAGCCCGGACGTTCCTCGGTGCGCTTGCGCGCCACGCGACCGTCCAGCCGACCCATTCGCGGGGTCGAGTCTATCCGTCCGGGGCGTCAGGCCTTCGCCGCGTCGACACGGACCTGGAGGTCGAGACGGAAGTCCAGCGGGATGTCGCCGAAGAGCAGCCGCGTGGCGGCATCGGCCGCGAGGGTCACGGCGTCCGCTGCCTGCTCCGCGTGGGCGGCCGGCGCGTGCACGATGACCTCGTCGTGCAGGAAGAAGGCGAGATGCGCCTGCCGGGCGTGGAGAGCGCCGGATCGAGGCGCGGCATCCGCTTCGTCGACGGACGGCAGTGCGGCCAGCCGGGCGCGCAGGTCGCCCAGCCACGCGAGCGCCCATTCGGCAGCGGTGCCCTGCACCACGAAGTTGCGGGTGAAACGTCCGCGATCTCTCGAGGCGCGGCGCGCCTGCCCCCGGTCGGTCTCGGTCGCGTCGGGGTCTCCGGCATGTCCTTGCAGAGCACGCCATCCCGGCGACGGGGGCGGACTCGATCGGCCGAGCCACGTCGAGACGATGCCGCCTTCCTCGCCGACGCGCGCAGCGTCGTCCACGAGGCCCATCGCGCGCGGATACGCCCGGCGGAGCGCGGGCACCAGGCGACCGCTGTCCCCCGTCGTCGCGCCGTACATCGCTCCCAGCAGCGCGAACTTGGCCTCCGAGCGGGTACTCACGACGCCGCGCGAGACGATGCCCTCGTAGAGATCGGTGTCGCGGGCGCTCTCGGCGAGAGCGGCATCCCGCGACATCGCCGCAAGGACCCGTGGCTCGAGCTGCGCGACATCGGCGACCACGAGCGTCCAGCCCGGATCAGCGCGGACCGCGGGGCGAAGCTGCCGCGGAAGCTGCAGCGCTCCCCCGCCCGAGGACGCCCAGCGGCCCGTCACCACGCCGCCCGGGACGTACACCGGGCGGAATCGCCCGTCGGGGGCCCACTCGTCGCGCCACGCCCATCCGTTGGCGGTGAAGAGCCGCATCGACCGCTTGTACTCGAGTAGCGGCGCGATGACGGGGTGGTCGTACTCGCTCAACTCCCATTTGCTCGTGGAGGTCGCCGCCACTCCCACGCGGTGGAGGGCACGCAGCAGCTTGGGCTGCGAATCGATGCTGAGACCGGGGTCGCCGAGGAGGTCCCGGATGTCTGCCGCGAGAGATTCGATGCGGGCGGGCAGTCCGTTGCCGGGCTCTCGCTCCCCCAGCATCCCGGTGAGGATTCCGTCGTGGACGTCGCCATCCCAGGGGACGCCTGCCGCGTGCATCTCCGCCGCCACCAGGGCGCCGACCGATTCCGCGGCGACCAGCAGACGGAGCCCGGCCGCGCTGGCGCCGATCACCGCCCTTTGACGCGCGAACTCCGCAAGGGCGGCGTCGATGTCGTGCGGAACCTCGCGGGCGCCCGGATCGAGGTCGAAGAGCGCGCTCGGACCGTCGTCGGCGACGGATGCCGCGGCATCCCATTCGGTCGCAGCGCGAAGCGCGTCGGCGTCGACGGACCGGGCACTGTCCCGGAGGATCGCGTGCGCCAGCCGCAGATCGTGGCACCGGGACGCCCTGACTCCCTCGGCGATGACCCCCGGGTACCAGGAGGAGGTGTCGCTCCAGACCCACCGCGTGGCGGCATCCGTCTGTGCGACCTGGTGCACGAGCGCACGGCGCTCGATAATGAGGTGGTCGCCTACCGTCCCATCCGCGGCGATGGGTACGAGGGCGACGCCGTCACCGGATGTCCCGACCACGATCCAGGGAACGACGTTCCCCGTGGTCGAGCCCGGATCGGTCAGAGCCCGGAATCCTCGCCGCGCACCAGGATGCAGCCGCATTCGGGGCACGTCACGACGTCGTCCTCGGCGGCCGCGCGCACGACGTTCAGATCGGTGCCGGACAGCACCATGCGGCAGCCGCCGCAGGTGCGGCGCTGCAGCAGGCCGGCGCCGTTACCGCGGGCGGCGAGAGCGTCGTACAGGGCGACGAGATCAGCGGGCAACGAGGAGGCGATGGCAGCGCGATCGCGGGTCGCCGCCTCATGGCGTGACGTCGCGTCAGCGACGGCGGCCTTGGCTTCGGCGCTCAAGCGAGCACCCTCTTCGTTCACCGAGGCGATGAGCGCCTCCTGCTCGGCGACAGCGGATTCGGCGGTCTCGAGGCGCTCCATGACATCGAGCTCCGAGTCCTCGAGGTCGGACTTGCGCTTGGCGAGGGAGGCGATCTCGTGCTCGAGGCCTTGGGCGTCCTTGACGCTCGACGTCGAGGCGAGGCGCTCGTTGTCGCGCCGGGTGCGCGCATCGACGACGGCGACGTCGGACTGGATGCGGGCCAGCTCGGTCTTCGCATCGTCGCGGGCGCCGAGGCGGCGCGTGAGCTCGGCGGAGTGCGTCGCGCGTTCGGCAAGCAACTGCTTCACCCGCGCCCCCTGCTCGGGGTTCCGACGCGCGTGATCGGCTTGGCTGACGGCGAGGTCGGCGTCGACGAGATCAAGGAGGCGGCGCTGGTCGGTAAAGCTGGCTTTCACGTTCCCCAACCTACCTCCCTCCCGACCGCCCGTCCGGGCGCCCTCTTCGTCCCGGATGGCGTGACGCACTAACATGACGTCCCGGAAACGCGCGGGAGGAGACCAGCATGAGCATGCTGCGCACCAAATCGGTCGAACAGTCGATCGCCGACACCGAAGAGCCGGAGTTCCAACTCAAGAAGTCGCTCTCGGCTCTCGACCTCACCGTGTTCGGTGTCGGCGTCGTCATCGGCGCGGGCATCTTCACCCTGACCGGGCGCGCTGCGCACGACGTGGCGGGGCCGGCCATCGTCATCAGCTTCATCGTGGCCGCGATCGCGTGCGGCCTCGCAGCGATGTGCTACGCCGAGTTCGCGTCAACCGTGCCGGTATCGGGATCGGCCTACACCTTCTCGTACGCCTCGCTCGGCGAACTGTTCGCCTGGATCATCGGCTGGGACCTCATCCTCGAGATGTTCCTCGGGGCGAGCGTCGTCGCGCAGGGGTGGAGCGCGTACCTCGGTTCCCTCATGGAGCAGCTCGGCGCCCCGATCCCCGCCGCGATCGGATACGGCGGGACCGTCGATCTGATGGCGGTGCTGCTCGTGATCGTGCTCGGCGTGCTGATCACCCTCGGCATCCGTGAGTCGATGCGGGTGAACCTGGTCCTCGTCGCGGTGAAGCTCTTCATCGTGCTCTTCGTCATCGTCGCGGGCCTCCTGTTCGTCAACCCGGCGAACTACTCGCCGTTCGTCCCGGATGCCGCCCCTCGCGACAACGGATCGGGCCTCACGCAGCCGCTCCTGCAGTTCTTCTCCGGGATCGAACCGACCGCGTTCGGTGTCGGCGGGATCTTCGCGGGGGCCGCTCTCGTGTTCTTCGCCTACATCGGTTTCGACGTCGTCGCGACGACCGCCGAAGAGACCAAGCGCCCGCAGCGTGACCTGCCGATCGGCATCATCGCCTCGCTCATCATCTGCACGATCCTCTACGGAGCTGTCGCCCTCGTCGTGACGGGCATGGTCCCCTACGACAAGCTCGACCCGGCCGCCGCGCTCGCCAACGCGTTCGCGTTCCACGGCCAGACCTGGATGGCCACCGTCATCTCGGCGGGCGCCGTCGCAGGACTCACGACAGTCGTGCTGACCCTCATGATCGGTGCGACCCGCATCATCTTCGCGATGTCGCGGGACGCCCTCCTCCCGCGCCAGCTGGCGAAGGTGCACCCCCGGTTCCGCACCCCGTGGGTCATCTCGCTCATCGTCACCGTGGTCGTCGCCCTCGTCGCGGGCCTCACGCCCGTCGGCGTGCTCGAGGAGATGGTGAACATCGGCACCCTGTCGGCGTTCGTCCTCGTCTCGGTCGGCGTCATCGTCCTGCGCCGTCGCCGGCCGGACCTCGAGCGCGGCTTCCGCGTGCCGCTCAACCCGTGGCTCCCCGCGATATCGGCGGCGGTCTGCATCTACCTGATGCTGAACCTCACGGTGGAGACGTGGCTCCGCTTCCTCATCTGGCTCGCGATCGGCTTCGTGATCTATTTCGGGTACTCGCGGCGGCACTCACGTCTCGCGAAGGGCGGCGACCTGTACACGAATCCGGCGGCAACCGGTCGCGAGTGAGAGGTGAGGCGGGATGCCTGTGGTGGGCCCTGCCGGGATCGAACCGACGACATCCACGGTGTAAACGTGGCGCTCTACCAGCTGAGCTAAAGGCCCTGACGTACCGAGTCTACGGCGGCTGAGCGGCGTCCAGTGCCGGACCGTATGGGTAGGCTGAGGACAAGCGAGTTGTGCGCGCCGAACAAGCGCGCCCTCGCTCGATCCCTCCTTCCTGGCACGATCTGCCAGGCGACGAAAGGCCTCTTGTGACTGTCAACGATCAGGATCCGTACTCGCAGGGCCCGCAGGACAGCGACCCGGAAGAGACGTCGGAGTGGCAGGATTCCCTGCGTCAGCTCGTCGACGCTCGCGGTGCGAGCCGCGGACGCGAGATCATGCTGAGCCTCCTGCAGAGCTCGCGCGAACTCCACCTGAATGTCCCGCAGGTTCCCACCACGGACTACATCAACACGATCCCCGCCGACAGCGAGCCGGAGTTCCCCGGCGACGAAGAGGTCGAGCGTCGCTACCGTCGCTGGATCCGCTGGAACGCAGCCCTCACCGTGCACCGCGCTCAGCGCCCCGGCATCGGGGTCGGCGGTCACATCTCGACCTACGCGTCGTCTGCCGCACTCTACGAGGTCGGTTTCAACCACTTCTTCCGCGGTCCCGACCACTCCGGCGGCGGCGACCAGGTCTTCTTCCAGGGTCACGCCTCCCCCGGCATGTACGCCCGTTCCTTCCTCGAAGGCGGCCTGACGACCCAGCAGCTCGACGGCTTCCGCCAGGAGGCATCCGCGGCTCCCCACGGTCTGCCCTCGTACCCGCACCCGCGGCTCATGCCGGACTACTGGCAGTTCCCCACGGTCTCGATGGGTCTCGGCCCGATCAACGCCATCTACCAGGCGATGACGAACAAGTACCTCACCAACCGCGGCATCAAGGACCTCAACGACTCCCACGTCTGGGCGTTCCTCGGCGACGGTGAGATGGATGAGGTCGAGAGCCGCGGACAGCTGCAGGTCGCCGCGAACGAAGGCCTCGACAACCTGACCTTCGTCGTCAACTGCAACCTCCAGCGTCTCGACGGCCCCGTCCGCGGCAACGGCAAGATCGTGCAGGAGCTCGAGAGCTTCTTCCGCGGCGCCGGCTGGAACGTCATCAAGGTCGTCTGGGGCCGCGAGTGGGATGACCTGCTCGCCCGCGACAACGAGGGCGCCCTCCTCAACCTGATGAACAGCACGCCCGACGGCGACTTCCAGACGTACAAGGCCGAGAACGGCGCCTACGTCCGTGAGCACTTCTTCGGCCGTGACGAGCGCGCCGCCGCCCTGGTCAAGGACTACTCCGACGAGCAGATCTGGAACCTCAAGCGCGGTGGCCACGATTACCGCAAGGTCTTCGCGGCGTACAAGGCGGCCATGGAGCACAAGGGCCAGCCGACCGTCATCCTGGCCAAGACCGTCAAGGGCTACGGCCTCGGTCCGCACTTCGAGGGGCGCAACGCGACGCACCAGATGAAGAAGATGACCCTCGACGACCTCAAGATGTTCCGCGACGAGATGCACATCCCGTTGACGGACGCGCAGCTCGAGGAGAACCCCTACGAGCCCCCGTACTACCACCCGGGTGCGGAGGACGAGACCATCAAGTACATGGTCGAGCGTCGCCGGAGCCTCGGTGGCACCCTGCCGCAGCGTCGGAGCACCTACACGTCCCTCACCCTCCCCGACGACAGCGTCTACGCGCTGCCGAAGAAGGGTTCGGGAACGCAGGAGGTCGCCACGACCATGGCGTTCGTGCGCCTGCTGAAGGACCTGCTGCGTACCAAGGACTTCGGCCACCGCATCGTGCCGATCATCCCCGACGAGGCGCGAACCTTCGGTATGGACGCGTACTTCCCGACCGCGAAGATCTACAACCCGAACGGGCAGAACTACACGTCCGTCGACCGCGAGCTGCTCCTGGCGTACAAGGAGAGCCCGCAGGGACAGATCATGCACGTCGGCATCAACGAGGCCGGCGCGGTCGCCGCGTTCACGAACGTCGGCACGTCGTACGCGACGCACGGCGAGCCGCTCATCCCGGTCTACGTCTTCTACTCGATGTTCGGCTTCCAGCGCACGGGCGACGCCCAGTGGGCTGCCGGCGACCAGATGGCGCGCGGCTTCATCATCGGCGCGACCGCGGGACGCACCACTCTGACGGGTGAGGGTCTGCAGCACGCCGACGGGCACTCGCACCTGCTCGCCTCGACGAACCCGGCGACGGTCTCGTACGACCCCGCCTACGGCTACGAGATCGCGCACATCGTGCAGTCGGGCCTGGAGCGCATGTACGGCGGGGAGCACTCCGACCCGAACGTCATGTACTACATCACCGTCTACAACGAGCCGATCGTTCAGCCCAAGGAGCCGGAGAACGTCGACGTGGATGGCATCATCCGCGGCATCCACCGCGTCTCCGCCGGCGAGGGTGAGGGTCACCGTGCCCAGATCCTCGCGTCGGGCGTCGGCCTGGCCTGGGCTCACGAGGCGCAGAAGCTCCTCAAGGACGACTGGGGCGTCGTCGCCGACGTGTGGTCGGTGACCAGCTGGACGGAGCTCCGTCGTGACGGCCTCGCCGCTGACGAGCACAACTTCCTGCACCCGACCGACGAGCCGAAGACCGCGTACATCACCGAGAAGCTCCGCGACTCGGAGGGCCCGGTCGTCGCCGTCAGCGACTTCATGCACGCCGTGCAGGACCAGATCCGCCAGTGGGTCCCCCGCCGGTACGCGACGCTCGGCGCCGACGGCTTCGGCTTCTCGGACACCCGCGCGGCCGCCCGCCGCCAGTTCAAGATCGACGGCCCGTCGATCGTCGTCCGCACCCTCCAGGCTTTGGCCGAGGACGGCGTCGTCGACCGCGGTCTGTCCGCGCAGGCCATCGAGAAGTACCGTCTGCACGACGTCAACTCCGGCACGTCCGGCAACGCGGGCGGCGAAGCCTGACCCGCGAGATGAGCGAACGGCCGACCGCTCAGGAGAAGGCGGAGACACTCGCGTGGCTCCGCCGGATCTCGGGTGATCTTGCGACCACGACGCTCCGGAGGCTCGAGGAGTACCTGCCCTGGTACGCCGAGATGCCTCCGGGGCGCCGGTCGGCTGTCGGTCTCGTCGCGCAGTCGGGCATCTCGTCCTTCATCGACTGGTACGACGACCCGAACTCCACGCCATGGATCGCGGCCGACATCTTCGCGTCCGCTCCCCGCGAGCTCTTGCGGAGCATCAGCCTCACCCAGACTCTCCAGCTGATCCGTGTGACGGTCGAAACGACCGAAGAACGCGTCGCCGGTCGAGGCAATGGGCTCCGGGAGAGCATCCTGCTCTACTCGCGCGAGGTCGCGTTCGCCGCAGCCGACGTTTACGCGCGTGCCGCTGAGGCGCGCGGGTTGTGGGATGCCCGACTCGAGGCGCTCGTCGTCGACTCGATCCTCACCGGCGAAGCCGACGAAGAGCTCCCCAGCCGGATCGCCGCGCTCGGGTGGCATGGTCACGGCGAGGTCGCCGTCCTCGTCGGAACGACTCCCCCGCAGCTCGACGTCGACCAGGTCCGTCGCACCGCCCGCAAGCTCGGCGTCGACGTGCTCATCGGCGTGCAGGGGTCCCGCCTGGTGCTCGTCATCGGACGGGCGGACCAGAGCGGGCGAGAGGATGCCGAGGAACTCCCCTTCTCGGAGATCGCAACGCGTCTCGAGCCGGGATTCGGAAGCGGACACCTCGTGCTGGGGCCGACGGCATCCGCTCTGCTGGACGCCGGACTGAGCGCGCGCGCCGCGCTCGCGGGGTTCGCGGTCGCGAAGTCCTGGCGGAACGCGCCGCGCCCCGTCGATGCCGACGATCTGCTTCCCGAGCGGGCTCTCGCAGGCGACCCGCTCGCGAAGGCGACGCTCATCGAGCGCATCTACCGGCCGCTGCAGGCTCACTCGACCGATCTCGTGACGACGCTCTGGAGCTACCTCGACAATGGACGCTCGCTCGAGGCGACGGCGCGGGAGCTGTTCGTCCACCCGAACACGGTCCGCTACCGACTCAAGCGCGTGTCGGATGTGATCGGGTGGGATGCCACGGGCCCCCGTGAGGCGCTCATCCTGCAGACCGCGCTCATCCTCGGCTCCATCGGCGCCGATGTGACACGCCGTCGCCCCGCCCGTCGATCCTGACCTCAGTCCTGTACGACTCGAACAAACGATTCGCGCTTTGTTGTGCGCTGACCGACAGCATCACCGACTCGAACTTGCAAGGATGGAAACCGTGATCATTGCCGTCTTCCCGGGCCAGGGTTCTCAAACCCCCGGATTCCTCGCCCCGTGGCTCGAGACCGAAGGCGCGCGCGCACTGCTTGAGCAGTACTCCGCGTACGCCGAGGTGGATCTGGTTGCCGCAGGGACCGAGTGGGATGCCGACCGCATCCGCGACACCAAGGTCGCTCAGCCCCTCATCGTCGCTGCCAGCCTTCTCTCGTGGCGTGCCCTCGTCCACGCCGGTCACCGCCCCGACGGCGTCGCAGGGCACTCGGTGGGCGAAATCGCCGCGCTCGTCGCTGCCGGTGCCCTCACGGAAGAAGACGGCATGCGCCTCGTCGGCATCCGCGGGCGCGCGATGGCCGAGGCAGCCGCACTCGAGACGACCGGCATGAGCGCCGTCGTCGGTGGTGACGAAGCAACCGTCCTCGGCCGCCTCGAAGAACTCGACCTCACTCCCGCCAACTACAACGGCGGCGGACAGATCGTCGCCGCGGGTGCGCTTCCGGCGCTGGCTGAGCTCGGCTCCGAGGCCCCGCGCGGCAGCCGGGTGATCCCGCTGCAGGTCGCCGGCGCCTTCCACACGCGCTACATGACGCCGGCCGTCGAGACTCTCCGCACCGCGGCCGCCGAGGTCGCGGCATCCGATCCGTCCCTGACGCTCTGGAGCAACCGCGACGGCGGCACCGTCACGGACGGTCGTGCCGCGCTCGACCTGCTGGTCGCGCAGGTGGCGAACCCGGTCCGCTGGGATCTCTGCATGGCCTCGTTCGCCGAGAGCGGCGTTACCGGCATCATCGAGCTCGCGCCGGCGGGCACCCTCGTCGGACTCGCCAAGCGAGGGCTGCGCGGCGTACCGTCTGTTGCGGTGAAGACGCCCGAGGACCTCGCCGCCGCGAACGCCCTCCTGACCGGAGAGAACGCATGACCCCCCAGCTGATCCAGCCGACCGGTGCTGCGCACACCCGCATCTATTCGTATGGTGCCGCGCGCGGCGAGAACGCCGTCCCGAACGAAGATCTGATCGAACCGATCAACTCCAGCGACGAGTGGATCCGTCAGCGCACCGGCATCATCACGCGGGTACGGGCGGATGCCGACACATCAGCGGTCGATCTCGCCTCCGACGCCGCGACTGAGGCGATCGAGCGCTCCGGCATCCCCGCCGACAAGATCGACGCCGTCATCGTCGCGACGATTTCGAACCCCCGCCAGACGCCCTCGGTGTCGGCGATCGTCGCGGACCGCGTGGGCGCGAACCCTGCCGCTGCCTACGACCTGAACGCCGCGTGCGCCGGCTTCGCCTACGGCGTTGCGCAGGCGGACGCCCTCATCCGCTCGGGCGCAGCGCACTACGCCCTCGTCATCGGTACCGAGAAGCTGAGCGATGTGGTCGATCCCACCGATCGCTCGATCTCGTTCCTCCTGGGCGACGGCGCGGGCGCGGTCGTCATCGGTCCCAGCGAGACCCCGGGCATCGGGCCCACCATCTGGGGATCCGACGGCTCGAAGGCCGATGCGGTGGGCATGAGCCACACGCTGACCGAGTTCCGCGATGGTCTGGCTCCGTGGCCGACTCTCCGCCAAGAGGGCCCCACCGTCTTCCGGTGGGCTGTCTGGGAGATGGTCAAGGTCGCCCGTCAGGCGATCGAGGCCGCCGGGATCACGGCAGACGACCTCGCCGCCTTCGTGCCTCACCAGGCCAACATGCGCATCATCGACGAGTTCGCGAAGCAGCTGAAGCTTCCCGACACCGTCGTGATCGGTCGCGACATCGAGACGACGGGCAACACGTCGGCGGCATCCATTCCGCTGGCGACACACCGCCTTCTCGAAGAGCACCCCGAGCTCAGCGGCGGACTCGCCCTGCAGATCGGTTTCGGCGCCGGACTCGTGTTCGGCGCACAGGTCGTCGTCCTCCCGTGACGATGCCCGTCCCCCACCTAAACTGACTACCGGCCCGGCTGGGCCCGACCACCACAAAAGGAGAAATCCCATGGCATTCACCAACGACGAGGTCCTCGCCGGCCTGGCCGAGCTCATCACCGACGAGACCGGCATCTCTTCCGACGAGGTCGCCCTCGAGAAGTCCTTCACGGACGACCTCGACATCGACTCGATCTCGATGATGACGATCGTCGTCAACGCCGAGGAGAAGTTCGGCGTCACGATCCCCGACGACGAGGTCAAGAACCTCAAGACCGTCGGCGACGCCGTCACGTACATCTCGTCCAACCAGGCCTGATCCGCGCGTCCGGTGGGGGTTCGCCCCCACCGGAGCAGCACGAGGGAATCATGAGCAACACGCGAATCTTCGTCACCGGCATCGGTGCGACCTCCCCCATCGGCGGCACCGCGAGCGAAAGCTGGGCGGCGCTCCTCGACGGCGCGTCCGGCACGCGCACGCTCGAACACGACTGGGTCGAGCAGTACCAACTGCCCGTCACGTTCGCCGCCGAGGCGAAGGTGCGCCCTGAGACGGTTCTCGACCGTCCCATCGCCAAGCGCCTCGACCCGTCATCGCAGCTCGCGATGGTGGCCGCGAAGGAGGCCTGGGCGGACGCGGGTGCTCCCGAGGTCGACCCGGAGCGTCTCGGCGTCGAGTTCGCCACCGGCATCGGCGGCGTCTGGACGCTGCTCGATGCCTGGGACACCCTGCGCGAGAAGGGCCCGCGTCGCGTCATGCCGATGACGGTCCCCATGCTCATGCCCAACGCCGCAGCCGGCAACCTGTCACTGCACTTCGGCGCCCGCGCCTACGCCCGCACCTTCGCGAGCGCCTGCGCGTCGAGCACGGAGTCGATCGTCAACGCGCTCGAGCACATGCGCGCCGGTCTCGCCGATGTCGTCATCGCCGGTGGGACGGAATCGGCGATCCACCCGATCACGATCGCATCGTTCGCATCGATGCAGGCGCTCTCGCGTCGCAACGACTCCCCCGAGACCGCGTCGCGGCCCGGCAGCATCGACCGCGACGGTTTCGTCATGGGTGAAGGCGCTGCCGTTCTGATCCTCGAGACCGAAGCGCACGCGAAGGCACGCGGCGCGAAGATCTACGCGGAGCTCGTGGGCGGCGGCGTGACCGCCGATTCGTACCACATCACTGCCAACGACCCCGAGGGCACCGGCGCCGCGCGCGCCGTCCGCCTCGCGCTGGACATGGCGGATGCCGCTCCTGACGAGGTCACCCACGTCAACGCGCACGCCACCTCGACGCCCGTCGGCGACCCGAACGAGTACGTCGCCCTGAAGACCGTGTTCGGCGATCGGGTGGACGAGATGCCCGTGTCGGCGACGAAGGCGTCCACGGGCCACCTACTGGGCGGCACGGGGGCACTCGAGGCCATGTTCACGGTGCTCGCGCTCCGTGACCGCCTCGCTCCCCCGACCATCAACATCACCGAGCCCGACCCGGCCGTGCCCTTCCGGCTGTCGGGCGATGCCGTCCCCCTCGGCGACGGAGATCAGCTGGCGATCAGCAACTCGTTCGGCTTCGGCGGACACAACGCCGTCGTCGCATTCCGCTCGGTCTGACGCTTCACACAACGACATACGCCCCCGGGAAGCCACCGGGGGCGTATGTCGTTCAGATCAGGCGGGGCGGCAACCGCCCCGGTCTCCGGGAAGCCATCCGAAGCCGGTCGAGGCCCGCTCACCCCGCCTGAAAACCTTGTCGTCCTGGAGTGTCCGCTCGCGCGGAGCCGTCTCAGCCGACCTTGTGGAGCCAGACGACGGGTGCGTCGTCGCTCGCGTGGCGGAACGGTTCGAGCTCCTCGTCCCACGACGCTCCGAGCGCGACGTTCAGTTCGCGCTGCAGCTCGCTCATGTCGCCGGCAGCGATCTCCATCGCGTAGCGGATGCGATCCTCGCCCACGACGACGTTTCCTGCGGCATCCGTCTGTGCGTAATGGATGCCGAGACTCGGCGTGTGGAGCCAGCGACCACCGTCGCTGCGAGGCGTCGGATCTTCCGTCACCTCGTAGCGCAGGTGCTCCCACCCGCGCATGGCGGTGGCGAGAGCGGCACCGCTGCCCGCGGGACCCTCCCAATAGAACTCTGCGCGACGGCTGCCCGGCTGGACAGGCTGGTCAGCCCAGTCGAAGCTGACGGCGTGCCCGAGGGCGCGACCAGCAGCCCACTCGAGGTGGGGACACAGCGCGCGTGGCGCTGAGTGAATGAAGATCACTCCGCGCACGTGAGGTGTAGCCATCGATCTCTCCGTTTCGTTCAGGTACGTCTTCCCCTACGACCTGATGGAGAGTGCTGGCCGGATATCCGGTTGTGCCGCAATTATCGCCCATGTCCCGCGAAAACCACAACCGTGTCATTCGGAGTTCGAAGCGCGCAGACCGTCCGCGTCAACCCCGTAGGTTGCCCACGGCCTTCCGCCGAGTCTGGGCGTTCACAAGACACCCGACGAGAGGGACACGATGAGCGACAACACACCCCACACGCGCGACGCCGACGACGCACACGCGGACGACGCGGCACCCACGGACGCGATCACCGACGAGGTCAAAGAGGACGCTGCGCGCGCCGGCGATGACGGTTCAGAGGTTGAGTAGGGCGGGTGGGACTTGAACCCACGATCGTCGGGTTATGAGCCCGCTGCCTTGACCAGCTTGGCCACCGCCCCCTGTGGAGACGAGCTTATCGCCCGCGCCGATCCTCGTCCTTCACGGGCGGTTCCGGCCAGACCTTCGATACTGCTTCGGTGAGACGGACGGATCCCGTCGACGGACGCTTGCCGTCGGCGGCATCCCCACTTCCCCGCTGGATCGGGATCTCCTGGCTCTCGCTGACCACCTGCGGGTGGTAGCGCGCGAGCTGGAAGACGCCGGTGACGGCGAGAGCGCCGGCAATCGCGAAACCGATGTACGCCCCGAGTGGTGCACCACGCGCCTCGTCGAGGATGGCGAGACCGATGATGATCGCGACGATGGGGTCGATCACCGTGAGCCCGGCGATGACGAGGTCGGGCGGACCGGACGAGTACGCGGTCTGCACGAAGTAGGCGCCCATCGCCGTGCCGGCGAGAAGCGCGACGATGCAGAGGACCGTCAGCCACTCGAAGTCGCCGTTCGCGATCCGGTTGATGATGACCTTCGCGAGCGTCGCGACGAAACCGTAGACGACGCCCGCGGCCACGATGTAGAACAGTGCCCGCATCCGCTTGCGCAGTGTGACCCACAGGGCGGCGAGGACCACCACGACGCCCAAGAGGATCCACAGAACGGTCAGCAACTGTCCGTCACTGATCGGACGCTCGGTCGCATACAGCGCGGCGACCGTGACGAAGATGAAGATGCCGCCGACGCAGAGTGCGATCGAGGTGATGGACCGACGCGTCGGCTTGTGCCCGCTGATGCGCGCGTTCAGCAGCGTCGTGATGACGAGCGAGATGGCGCCGATGGGCTGGACGAGGATGAGCGGCGCGAACGACAGCGCCGCCAGCTGACAGAGGATCGCGAGGCCCAGCATGACGGTGCCGAGCACCCAGGACGGACGCGTGAGTAGTCGCACGAGCTGACCACCGGTGAGGCCGGACACCCCGGCCTGTGCCGTCAGCTTCTCGACCTTCTGCACGCCGCGGTGCTGGTACTGCGCGCCGAACGACATGAAGACAGCGCCGACCACCGCGAGGGGGATGCCGACCAGGATCGCCGGATTCTGGAACACGCCCACCAGTTCATCGGTGAGATCGTTGATCGTCGTCCCGGGGAGAATCACGCCTCGACGATACCCGCCGCGCGGCTCGTTAGGCTTCTGACGTGGCCGTACTTCCGATTCGCATCATGGGCGAACCCGTCCTCCATTCCGTCGCCGCTCCCGTCGCTGAGGTGACGGACGACATCCGCACGCTCGTCGCCGACATGTTCGAGACGATGGACACGGCGCCCGGTGTGGGTCTCGCTGCCCCCCAGGTGGGCGTGGGGCTCCGCATCTACACGTACTCGTATCAGGACGACGAGGGTGAGCCCTGGCGAGGCGTCATCCTCAACCCGGAGCTGTGGATGTCGCCGCCGGAGCCCGGCGAGCCCGACCCCGACGACGAATCCGAGGGATGCCTGTCGTTCCCCGGCGAGCGGTTCCCTCTCCGCCGCGCCGATGAGGTCATGGTCACCGGCACCGACCTCGACGGCGGGCACGTCGAGATCCGCGTGGACGGGTGGCGTGCCCGCATCATGCAGCACGAGTTCGATCACCTCAACGGCATCCTCTACATCGATCGGCTATCCGACTCCGACTGGAAGACGGCGCAGAAGATCGCCCGCAAGCGCGGGTGGGGAAAGCCCGGACAGAGCTGGATGCCGGGCCTCGACGACCTCGACGCCTGAGGCCTGACTCGTGGAACCGTGGGAGCTGCACGGGTGGTTCGAGGAGTACCTCGACGCGTGCAACCGTCACGACCTCGAGGCGGTGCGCGAGCTCCTCGACCCCGGAGTCCGGCGCGCCCACCTGCCCGGTGGGGCCGATGCGTGGATCGAGGACCTGGCGGACCTCTTCCACGGCTTCCCCGACTGGCGGTGGAAGACGATCCAGGTGGTCGCGGAGGAGGACCGCGTCGCCGCTCACCTCCGAGCCGGCGGCACGCACACGGGCCCGTGGCGCGGCGTCGCTGCGACCCGTCGACACGTCAACGTCGCCGAGTTCCAGTTCCTGCGGATCAGCGCATATCGCGTCGTGGCAGCGAGCGGTTCCGGCGATGCCGAGATCCGCGCGCAACTCACCGGCTGATCTCCGGCATCCGCGGGATCTCGGCGATCGTGGAGTACACCGGGAGGCCGCGTTCGCGGGCGATCGCGACGTCCTGATCGGCACCCCGCGACCCGCCGGGCAGCCTCAGGACGGCGTCGCAGTGCTGGAGCAGGCGCTGCGCGGTCGGGTACATGACCTCCGTCGCCAGCGGATCGAGCGGACCATGTCCCCCCGCGCTCCTGAGCACGGGAAGCGCCACCCATTCGCCGATCATCGGAATGTGACCGGCCGCGAAGATCGGCCACGCGGCCTCTTCGAGGCGCTCGAGGTTCCGCTGCATGAGGGCGGGGTCTCCCCCGGTGCCGGATGCGTAGGGACCGGCGATGAGAATGAGCAGCGGGCGGGACGGCGTGGGAGATGTCATACCCGCTACAGTAGACATAAACATGCACAAACGTGAAGGATCATGAATGCTCGCCGCCGCTCGTAAACAGTTGCTGCTGACCCGACTCCGAACGGACGGACGAATCGTGGCGAAGGAGCTCGCTGCGGAGTTGGGCCTCTCCGAGGACAGCATCCGTCGGGATCTTCGTGAACTGGATGCCGCCGGTCTGGCTGTCCGGGTGTACGGCGGCGCACTGCCCGCTTCCCCTGCCGTGGCGGACTACGGCACTCGCGCGTCGGTCGCCACCGACAGCAAGACCCGTGTGGCGCGCCGCGCCGCGGAGCTCATCGAGCCTGGCAGCACGGTGATCATCGACGGCGGCACGACGGCCCTCGCGACCGTCCGAGAGCTCGACCCCGACAGAGAATGCACGATCATCACGCATAGCCCGACGGTGGCGGCGGCCCTCCTGTCGCATCGAGCCGAGGTGATCATCCTCGGCGGTCGCCTCTTCAAGCACTCGGCGGTCGCATCCGGTGCCGCCGCCGTAGAAGCCGCTCAGTCGATCAGCGCCGACCGCTTCCTGCTCGGGGTCACCGGAATCCACCCCGAGGCCGGCCTGACGACCGGCGACGCCGATGAAGCGGCGATGAAGCGCGCGCTCGCCGGCCGGGCCAGCGAGACATTCGTCCTGGGCAGCGCAGAGAAGGTCGGGGCCGCTTCGCGCTATCTGATCCTGCCGCTCGATGCGGTAGCCGGGATCGTCGTCGACAGAGAAGCGGAAGACGCCGAGACCGTCGGGGAACTCGAGCGACGGGGCGTCAACATCCTGCGCTGATCGGATCCCCGGTCAGGGCAGCGACCGGCTCGGCGGCGACAGCACGGGCGCGGTCGGTGCTGCTGCGAATCACGCATCGCGTGGTGCGCCGGAAACGCGAAACCCCCGGATGAACCGGGGGTTTCGGGGTATGGCTCCCCGGCTTGGACTCGAACCAAGAACCTATCGGTTAACAGCCGATTGCTCTGCCAATTGAGCTACCGAGGATCAGTCACCCGTGACCGGGCAACCACACAATCGTAGCAAAGCCCGAGGGGTGCTCGTGACATCAGCCACCGATGCGGGTCGCCTCATCGGGCGTCCACCGCACGTCATCCAGACGGGAGCCGACCCCCACGGGATGACCCTCGCGCAACACGAGGACTTGGGCGTCGAGATCGGTCACGAGCTCCCGCTCATTGGTGACCACGAGCAGTGCCATTCCGCCCGTCGTCCGCCGACGCAGCGCGTCGCGCACCGCGGGACGGACGTCGACGTCGAGGTTGGCGTAGGGCTCGTCTGCGATCAACACCTGCGGATCCAGCACGAGGCTGCGGGCGATCGCGACTCGTTGACGCATGCCGGAGCTCAGTTCGTAGGGAAACTTCTCGGAGGCGCCGATCGGCAGTTGCAGCTCGTCCAGGAGCGAGGCGACGCGGAGGGCGAGCGCGCGCTGATTGACCTTGCGGTCGCGAGCGGTGATCGGTTCCGCGACGATATCGGAGATCGTCAGCCGCGACGGCAGTGCCGAATTCACGCCCTGCCCCAGGTGGCCCGTCCGATAGCTCCGGATGCGGCCCGCACGCCCCCGCGCCCGCAATGACACCCCGGCGACCTCTCCGGTTCCGCCGACGACGCGCAGGTCGCGATGGTCGGCACCTGCGAGACATGACGCGAGGCTCGACTTCCCCGACCCTGTCGCCCCCATGACGGCGATCGTCTCACCGGGCAGCACGCGGAACGACACCCCGTCGACGACGCGCGTGTCGGCCGAGGCGCGAGCGATGGACAGATCCGAACAGAAGATCGCGGCATCCGGATCGGTCACTCGAGGCATGCGGTCCATCCTCTCCGCTCCCGCCTGCGGACGCCAGTCGGGCCGAGTCGCAGATGAGGTATCGGCGTCTCAGACGAGTTCGGCGAGAGTCCGTCGCCGCTGATCCAGGTCGCGGAGCGCCACACGCACCGAGCGACCCTCCTCGGACTCCGCGGACACCCGCTGGACCGCTCCGAGAAGTTCCGCCTTCTCGCGGTCGATCGCGCGAAGGCGCAGGCGGAGGCACAGTGCGCGGGCGGACGCCTTCGCCTCGATCTCCGTGAGAGCCGGGAACGACGCGGTCAACAGCTCCGCCGCCAACCCCCGGTAGGGCTCGCGGGTGGCATCCACCGCCGCCGTCGACCAGCCCACACGGGAGCGATCCGGCTGAGCGACGACCGCCTGGCGGACGGTCTCCAGAGCCGGGTGCTCCATGGGAATCTGGAGTGCGGCATCCACCTCATCGGCGTCGAGTACGTGCCCGTACTGCAGCACGCCCATCAGCGCGTCGCGCTCGAGTGTGACGCTTGCTGTTCGCGGCAACGTCGCCACCGACACCCGGACGGATGCCTGCGTCTCGTCCGTCGTCTCCGCGGCAGCGGGCCCTCGCCCGCGGGGCGCCTGACTCCCCCGCGCGGCCCGCTCGACGGCTGGCGTCACCTCGCTGAGGTCCATCCCGAGCTTGCGGGCGAGCACGCGCGTGTACCCGGGGCGGAGCGACGGGTCGCGAATCTCCGCCACGATGGGGGCAGCCGCCCGCAGCGCACCGACGCGACCCTCGACGCTGCGCAGATCGAAGCCGGCGAGCTTCTGATCGATCACGAACTCGAACATCGGCGCTTTCGCGTCCATCAGGGCGCGCACGGCACCGTCGCCGCGGTTGAGCCGCAGATCGCACGGGTCGAGCCCGTCCGGCGCGACCGCGACGTAGGTCTGCGCGGCGAATCGCTTCTCGTCGGCGAAGGCGCGCAGCGCGGCCTTCTGGCCCGCGGCATCCGGGTCGAACGTGAAGATGACCTCGCCCGCCGCGCTGTCATCCCCCAACACCCGACGGAGCACGGTGATGTGGTCCGAACCGAAGGCGGTACCGCAGGTGGCGATCGCCGTCGTGATGCCCGCGAGGTGGCACGCCATGACGTCGGTGTACCCCTCGACGACGACGACACGGTGCGAGCGAGAGACGTCCTTCTTCGCGAGGTCGAGCCCGTAGAGGACCTGCGCCTTCTTGTAGATGGGCGTCTCGGGGGTGTTCAGGTACTTCGGGCCCTGATCGTCGTCATAGAGCTTGCGCGCACCGAAGCCGATCGTCTGTCCGGTGAGGTCACGGATCGGCCACACGACGCGACCGCGGAAACGGTCGTAGACGCCACGCTGTCCCTGCGAGACGAGTCCCGCCGTGGCGAGCTCCTCATCCGTGAACCCCTGCGCACGGAGCGCATCGCGCATGTTGTTCCAGCCCTTGGGGGCGTAACCGACCCCGAAATGCGCAGCGGCTCCCGCATCGAAACCCCGCTCGCCGAGGAACCGACGACCGGTTTCGGCCTCGGCCGTCGCCAGCTGTGTGCGGAAGTACTCCGCGGCCGCTGTGTTCGCCTGGTAGAGCCGGGTGCGCCCGCTGGTCTCGGGTGCAGCACCGCCGTCCTCGTAGTGCAGCTGATACCCGATGCGCGCCGCGAGACGCTCGACCGCCTCCGTGAACGACAGGTGATCCATCGCGCGGAGGAACGAGTAGACATCGCCCGACTCGCCGCATCCGAAGCAGTGGTAGTAGCCGGCCTGCGGACGGACGTTGAAGCTCGGGCTCCGCTCATCGTGGAACGGACACAGGCCCTTCATCGAGCCGACACCGGCAGACTTCAGCGCGACCCGCTCGCCGACGATGTCGACGATGTTGGTCCGCGCCTTGACCTCGTCGACGTCCGCCTGCCGGATGCGCGCCATCAGAGGCCTTCGATCGGCTCAGGGAGCGCGTACCCGGGGTTCGCGGCGGCACGCGACCCGGCCGGCCACAGTCCCAGTTCGCGGAGATCGACGGGACCGACGAGCGCCGCGTGCCACTCGATCGCGAAGCGGTCGGTCAGGGTCGCGACCTGGTCGACGACGACGCGCTTGCGCTCGGCATCCGTCGTCGCGGCCGCGAAGTCGACGGCGTGGACGCGGTCGAGATTCTCGGGTCGCTCGAGCAGAGCCGATGCCAGGCGCTTGAGCACACGACGCTGCTCCTTGTAGAGCCCCTTGCGTCCGTCGATCGACACGACGAACGCACCGATGGTGCCCTTGAGCACCGCCATCTCGGCCTCGATGACGCGGGGCACCATCATCCGACCGCGGTATCGCGTCAGCGCGGGGGTGTCGTAGTGCTCCCGCGTCGCCGACGTCGCCGCGCGCGCGAAGCGTCCGATGAAATCGGAGGTGAGGTTCTTCAACCGACCCACCGACGCGCGAGTGCCGTCGAACTCGGTCATCCACTCCGGGAGCCGCACCAGACGGTACAGCGCATCGGCGAGCTCATCGCGGCTGAAGCCGAGGCCCACCCACGCTTGGATCGCCGTCAGGAGCGACTCACGCTCGCGGGGGTCGGCCAGGCGGCGAGGATCGAGGTATCCGTTGAGAACAGCATCTTCGAAGTCGTGCACGGAGTACGCGATGTCGTCGGAGAGATCCATGACCTCGGCCTCGATGCACCGCACCCGGCCGGGGGCACCCTGGCGCATCCAGTGGAAGACGGCCTCGTCCTCGGCGTAGACCCCGAACTTCTGCCGGCCGCCGGGATCGGGGATCGCGTGATCCGCAGTCCACGGGTACTTGCAGGTGGCGTCGAGGCTCGCCCGGGTCAGGTTGAGTCCGAAGCTCTCGCCGTCGTCGTCGACGACCTTCGGCTCGAGCCGCGCGAGGATGCGGAGCGACTGCGCGTTGCCCTCGAACCCCCCGATGTCCTCGGCCCAGTCGTTGAGGGCGCGTTCGCCGTTGTGCCCGAACGGCGGATGCCCGAGGTCGTGACTCAGGCAGGCGGTGTCGACGACGTCGGGCGACAGCTCGAGTGCGATCGCGAGCTCGCGACCCACCTGGGCGACCTCGAGCGAGTGCGTGAGGCGGTTCCGCGCGAAATCGTCGGGGCTGGCCGGGCTCAGAACCTGCGTCTTCGCGGCGAGACGCCGGAAGGCCGCGGAGTGGAGCACGCGAGCACGGTCGCGGGCGAACCCGTCTCGAAGGGATCGGTGCCGCTCCGGGTGGAACCGCTCGGCGTCGTGGTCGTCGTAGCCCGTGGGACGACCGGCGGCGATGCCCACGCTCGCTCCGGTCACCGTCTCAGCCGCCACTGGTGTCGAGCTCCGCATCGGCGAGGGCGGTGGATGCCGCGTGCCCGATCTCCCGCGAGTCGAGCCAGCCGTCGGGCAGAGCCGGACGCTTCGGCGTTCCGGCGCGGCCGCGCTGGCCTTCTGCCGCGGCGCCCGGGTAGGGCGCGTCGAGGTCGAGGGTCGCAAGCAGCTCGTCGATCTCGTCGAGGCTCGACGCCGTCGCCAGCTTTGCCCGGAGGTCTCCCCCGACGGGGTACCCCTTGAAGTACCACGCGACGTGCTTACGGATGTCGCGGCAGCCGCGGTCCTCGCTCTCGAAGAACTCGACGAGGAGCTCCGCGTGGCGGCGGAACGCGGAGGCGACAAAGCCGAGGGTCGCATCGACCGGGTCTGCCGCGTGGCCGGTGCCGAGTTCGCGCGCGAGGTCGCCGAAGAGCCAGGGACGGCCGAGGCATCCGCGTCCGACCACGACACCGTCGCATCCGGTCTCTGCCATCATTCGACGGGCGTCCTCTGCCGACCAGATGTCGCCGTTGCCGAGGACCGGCACGCTCGTGACCGTCTCCTTCAGCTTCGCGATCGCGGACCAATCGGCGTGCCCGGAGTAGAACTCGGACGCGGTGCGGGCGTGGAGCGCGACGGCAGCGACACCGGCGCCCTCGGCGATCCGGCCCGCCTCGAGGTACGTCAGGTGATCCGAATCGATCCCCTTCCGCATCTTCACCGTGAGGGGAACGGCACCCGCCGCCTTCGCAGCGCGCTCGACGATCTCGCGGAAGAGCTCCGTCTTCCACGGCAGTGCGGCGCCGCCGCCCTTGCGGGTCACCTTCGGCACGGGGCAGCCGAAGTTGAGGTCGACGTGATCGGCGTGGTCCTCCTCGACGATGATGCGGACCGCGGCTTCGACGGTCGCCGGATCGACGCCGTAGAGCTGGATCGAACGCGGAGTCTCGGACTCGTGGTGGCGGATGAGGCGCATCGTCGTGGCGTTGCGCTCGACGAGGGCGCGGGTCGTGATCATCTCGCTCACGTAGAGGCCGGCGCCGTACTCGCGGCAGAGGCGACGGAACGCCGTGTTCGTGATTCCCGCCATGGGCGCCAGCACGACGGGTGCGTCGAGGGTGATGGGCCCGATGCGCAGCGGCGCGGGGGGTGCGAGGGTCGTGGACATATCCTTCACATTCTCCCAGACGGCGAGCGCATCGGGCATCCGCCCGCGCCTTATCGTGGAGACATGACCGAGATCCCCCCTCTTCGCGACATCCCGTTCGTCACTGCCTACGGGAAGGAGGCGACCCTCGGCGAGTTCGGCGACAAGGCGTTCCTCATCGTGAACGTCGCATCCAAGTGCGGGCTCGCACCGCAGTACGAGCAGCTCGAGGAGCTGCAGCGCCAGTACGGCGACCGCGGCCTGCAGGTCATCGGCTTCCCCTGCAACCAGTTCATGGGTCAGGAGCCCGGGTCGATGGAGGAGATCCTCGACTACTGCGCCGTCAACTGGGGCATCACCTTCCCCATCATGGACAAGGTCCGCGTCAACGGGTCGAGCGCCGCTCCCCTGTACAAGGCCCTCAAGAAGACCCCGAACGCCGAGCGGGCGAAGGGTCCGGTCATGTGGAACTTCGAGAAGTTCCTCGTCACTCGCGACGGCGAGCTGCACCGTTTCCGCCCGCAGACGAAGCCGAACGAGCCCGAGGTCATCAGCGCGATCGAGAGCGCTCTCGCCTGACTCCCCCGCGAATGACGAAGGCCGCACCCCGACACCGGGATGCGGCCTTCGTTCTTCTCAGGTCAGTTGGCGGCGGGTGCTTCCGCACGCTCGGCCCACACCTGGCGGGCGATCTGCGCGAACGCGGCGGCGGGCTGAGCACCGCTGACGCCGTACTTGCCGTCGATGACGAAGAACGGGACGCCCTGGATGCCGTAGGCCTGGGCCTGCGCCTGGTCGGCGCGTACGGCCTCGAGGTAGCGGCCCGACTCGAGTGCCTCGCGAGCGGCCTCGCGGTCGAGACCCGCCTCGGCGGCGAGGTCAGCCAGGTCGTCGACGCGGCCGACGTGACGGCCCTCGGTGAAGTAGGCCGACATCAGACGCTCGGTCATCTCCTTCTGCATTCCCTGCTCTTTGGCGAAGTGCAGCAGCTCGTGAGCCTTCACCGTGTTGGTGTGCTTCAGGATGTCGAATCGGTAGCCGAGGCCGGCGTCGGCGGCGACGCCCGTCACGCGCTCGAGCATCTGCTCGACCTGGTCCGCCGGCATCCCCTTGTAGTGGGAGAGGAAGTCGATCTCCGTACCTTCGAAGTCGACGGGGGTGTCAGGAGACAACTCGTACGAGTGGAAGGTCACCTCCACCCGGGGAGCGTCGGCATCCGTCGCCACCTCCGCCAGGCCGGTCTCGAGGTTTCTTTTTCCGATGTAGCACCACGGGCAGGCGATATCGCTCCACACGTCGATCTTGATGGGGTCCGTCACATCGCGTGCAACGTCCAGCTGCCCTCGCGGTATTCCCCGCGCCGCTCCTAGGCTGGTGGGATGCTCTCGGCAGACGACCCGCTCCCGTTCGCCCCTCGCCGCATCGTGATCGCCGGGACGACCGGCGTCGGGAAGTCAACCCTCGCCCGTCGCCTCGCCGAGCTGTGGGAGCTGGAGTACACCGAGCTCGATTCGCTCTTCCACGGCGCGGGGTGGACGCAGCGGCCGGAGTTCCTCGACGACGTCCGTCGGGTGGCGGACGTCGACCGCTGGGTGTCGGAGTGGGGCTACTTCAGCTCGGGCGGCGGCCAGCTCCTCGGCGCGCGAGCGGACCTCGCCGTGTGGCTCGACTTCCCCCGCCGGATCGCCCGCACGCGGCTGCTGCGTCGCACGCTCCGTCGCCGCATCCGCCGCGAGCGTCTCTGGAACGACAACGTCGAACCGCCGCTCTGGACGGTCCTCAGCGACCCCGATCACATCCTCCGGTGGGAGATGCGCACGCACGGCACCTGGAAGAAGCGGATGCCGGTCGTCGCCGCCGAGTACGACCTCACCGTCGTCCGGATCACCCATCCCCGCGACCTGGAGCGCTGGCTCGAGGGACCCGCCGCGGCGGTCGCCCGCTGACCGCTCAGCCGGCGGTGGGGGCGTCCTGGGCACCGCCGAAGCGGCGGTCGCGCGAGAGGTAGAGGTCGATGGCCTGCCACAGGTTCGTGCGCGAGAAGTCTGGCCACAGCGTGTCGAGGAACACCATCTCGGCGTACGCGGCCTGCCACAGCAGGAAGTTCGACGTGCGCTGCTCGCCGCTCGAACGCACGAACAGGTCGACGTCGGGCATCTCGGGCACGTAGAAGTGACGCCGCAGGGTCTTCTCGGTGATCGCGGACGGCTTGAGGCGCCCCTTCGCGATCTCCTCACCCATCGACCGCATCGCGTCGATGATCTCGTGGCGACCGCCGTAGTTGACGCACATGGTGAGGGTGAGCCCGGTGTTGTCGCGGGTGAGCTCCTCGGCGTACTGGAGCTCCTTGATGACAGACCCCCAGAGGCGGGGCTTCCGGCCCGCCCAGCGGATGCGGACGTCCCACTCGTTGAGCTGGTCGCGCCGCCGGTGCAGCACATCGCGGTTGTAGCCCATGAGGAAGCGCACCTCCTCGGGTGAGCGCACCCAGTTCTCGGTCGAGAACGCATACACGCTGAGGTGTCGAACGCCCGCCTGGATCGCGCCGGCGACGACGTCCAGCAGCACCTCCTCCCCCGCTCGGTGCCCCTCGATGCGGGTGAGCCCGCGGCGGTTCGCCCAGCGGCCGTTGCCGTCCATCACGATCGCGACGTGACCGGGGACCGACCCCTTCGGGAACTCCGGCGGGTACACGCCGGTCCAGTCGAGGGGGCGATACGGCACCGCGTCGCGATGCGTGTAGGGCTTGGGACTCACCGAGGCGCCTCCAGGTGGGACAGGGAACGGATGCCTCGTTCAGTGTGCCACTGCGCGTACGCGGCGATGAGACCCGACGATGCCGCCGTCGCGCCGTGGGATGCGGCATCCACCTGGTCCCACTCCCCCGCGAGCAGCGCGCGCATGAGGTCCCCCGTCTCGGGGCTGACCCGCGGCGAGCCGGCGGGAGCGCACGCGGAGCAGACGATGCCCCCGAGCTGTGCGACGAACCAGTCGTGCGGTCCGGGAGCGCCGCACCGGGCGCACTCCCGCAGCGACGGCGCCCACCCCGACAGGGACATGACGCGCAGCAGGTAGCTGTCGAGGACGGACCGCGGCGCGTGATCACCACGGGCGAGAGCGCGCAGGCCACCGACGAGGAGCAAGTACTGCTGCGGGGTCGTCTCGGCCTCATTGAGGCGATCAGCGGTCTCGGACATCGCCGACGCCGCCGTGTAGCGGTCGTAGTCGGTCGCGATGTCGGCGCCGTAGGCCCCGAGCGACTCGGCCTGCTGCACGATGTCGAGCGAACGGCCCTTGTACATCTGGACGTCCGCGACCATGAACGGCTCGAGCCGGGCGCCGAACTTCGACGACGTGCGACGCACGCCCTTCGCGACCGCGCGAACCTTGCCGTTGCGACGGCTCAGCAGAGTCAGGATGCGGTCCGCCTCCCCCAACTTGTGGGTGCGTAGGACCACGACCTCGTCGCGGTATGTGGGCACCCATCGATTATCCCGCGACGGGGGACAATGAAGGCGTGACCGAGCCGCAGTTCCTCATCCCCCTCTGGGCAGACCTCACCGCCGTCGGCCTCGGCGGCGTGCAGGGAGCCCTTTTCGCCTCCGGGTTCCAGGGGCAGCGGCGACTCGACCTCCTGGGGGTCGCGATCATCGGCGTCGTCATGGGGCTCGGCGGCGGCATGATCCGCGACCTCCTGCTCGGGACGACCCCCGCCGCCCTCCTGAGCAACTGGTACCTGCTGACCGTCACGGGTGCGGCTCTCGTCGGGATGCTGCTCGCGAACCTCTTCCAGCGGCTCAACACCGTCATCGTCGTCCTCGATGCGATCGCGATCGGCATGTTCGGCGCGTTCGGCACCACGAAGGCGCTCGCATCCGGACTGCCCCCGATTCCCGCCGTCTTCGTGGGCGTGTGCGCAGCGGTCGGCGGCGGACTTCTCCGCGACGTGTTCATGGGGCTCCCCGTCGCCGTCATGCACGTGAGCTCGCTCTACGCGGTCGCCGCGGCGGTGGGCTGCGCTGTCCTGGCCGTGCTGGCCGTCGTCGAGGTCGCCGCCGTCCCCGCGGCGATCACCTGCATCGCGGTGACCGCCGTAATCCGGGTCCTCGCCGTCGTGTTCGACATCTCGCTGCCGGAGCAGCGCGCGCTCTACCGGCGGAAGGTCGCCGTCGAGACCTCGACGATTCCCATCATCAAGCCCTGACGGCGACCAGCCCGGTCAAACGCTCGCGAGCTCGCCCGCGTGGGTGCGGCTGCGGATCGCGCGGTTCACTGCCGAGACGATCGCCTTGAGGCTCGCCGTCGAGATGTCGCCGTCGATGCCGACGCCCCACAGGCGCTGATCCTCGACCTGCAACTCGACGTAGGCGGCCGCGTGCGCGTCGCCACCCGCCCCCAGTGTGTGCTCGACGTAGTCGTACAGCGAGATGTCGAAACCGCGCTCACCGAGCACCTTGAGAAAGGCCGCGATCGGACCGTTTCCGCCACCGGTGGCCGCGACGCGCTCGTCCCCGTCGCGCAGAGTGACCTCGAGGGCCACATCACCCGACATGTCGCTCTGCGTCCGGGTGGAAAGCAGTTCGAAGCGCCCCCACTTCTCGTCCGCGGCCGACGCGGGCAGGTACTCGTCGGAGAAGATCGACCAGATCTGACCGCTCGAGACCTCGCCGCCCTCGGCATCCGTCTTCGCCTGCACGACGCCGGAGAACTCGATCTGCAGCTTGCGGGGCAGATCGAGCGCGTGGTCGGTCTTCAACAGGTACGCGACGCCGCCCTTGCCGGACTGCGAGTTGACGCGGATGACGGCTTCATAGGACCGGCCCAGGTCCTTCGGGTCGATCGGCAGGTACGGGACAGCCCACTCGATCTCGTCGACGCTGACGCCCTGCGCGGTCGCGCGGGCCTCCATCGCCTCGAAGCCCTTCTTGATCGCATCCTGGTGCGAGCCGCTGAAGGCCGTGAAGACCAGGTCGCCCGCCCAGGGGCTCCGCTCGGGGACCGGCAGCTGGTTGCAATACTCGGCGGTCCGCTTGACGTGATCGATGTCGCTGAAGTCGATCTGCGGGTCGATGCCCTGGGTCAGCAGGTTGATGCCGAGGGCGACCAGGTCGACGTTTCCGGTGCGCTCGCCGTTGCCGAAGAGGCATCCTTCGATGCGGTCGGCACCGGCCATGTAGCCGAGTTCCGCAGCGGCGATCGCCGTGCCGCGGTCGTTGTGCGGGTGCAGCGACAGGATGACGTTCTCGCGGTGTGCGAGGTGACGGCTCATCCACTCGATCGAGTCGGCGTAGACGTTCGGCGTCGCCATCTCGACGGTCGCCGGCAGGTTGATGATGACCTTGCGGTCAGGAGTCGGCTCGAAGACCTCGATCACCTGGTTGCAGACGTCGACCGCGAACTCCAGCTCGGTACCGGTGTAGCTCTCGGGCGAGTACTCGTAGTAGACGGCCGTCTCGGGGATCGTCTTCTCGTACTCGCGGCACAGGCGCGCGCCTTCGAGGGCGATGTCGATGATGCCCTGCTGGTCGGTACGGAAGACGACCTCCCGCTGCAGAACGCTCGTGGAGTTGTACAGGTGGACGATCGCCTGCTTGGCACCGGCGATGGACTCGTAGGTGCGCTTGATGAGGTGGTCACGGGCCTGCGTCAACACCTGGATCGTGACGTCGTCGGGGATGACGTCGTCCTCGATCAGCTGGCGGACGAAGTCGAAGTCCGTCTGGCTCGCGCTCGGGAACCCGACCTCGATCTCCTTGTAACCCATCTTCACGAGCAGCTCGAACATGACGCGCTTGCGCTCCGGGCTCATCGGATCGATGAGGGCCTGGTTGCCGTCGCGCAGGTCGACCGCGCACCAGCGGGGGGCGACGTGGATGCGCTTCGTGGGCCACGTGCGATCGGGCAGCTCGACCCGAATCTGCTCGTGGTACGGGCGGTACTTGTGGATCGGGGCGCCGGAGGGCTTCTGGTTGTTTCGCATGATGGGTGCTTCTTCTCTCGTCACTGGTGCGGACCCACGACAACCTCCGCGACGAGTTGGTCCTAGATCGAGGACTCGTCGCGGCGACGAAGAAGGAGGCCGCAGAAGCGCATACCGACACGTTACACCTCCGCCCGTGACGGTCGACATCTGAGACGGATGCCGCGGCGCCGACACTCCCCGGGCATGATGCACCGTCGCTCCGCCGCCGTTCTCCTCACCGGCGCCGTTCTCCTGCTCACGTCCTGCGCTGCCACGGCCGAAGCCGGCGGTGACGCAGCCCCTCCCGGTGCGGCGCTCGCTGCGCTCACGCCGGAGAACCCGACCGGCGAGGTCATCTCTCAGGGGATGGTCCTCGACAACGGGACCACGGTCGAACTGTGCCTCGGCGCGGTGGCTGAATCCGCGCCTCCGCAGTGCAGCGGCATCCCGCTCGCAGGATGGTCGTGGGACGGCCTCGATGACGCCGTCTCGTCCGGCGGCGCGACCTGGAACACCTACGCGGTCTCCGGCACCTTCGACGGCGACACCCTCACGGTGACGCGCACGCCGATTCCCCTCGCGCTCTTCGATCCGATTGCGGCGGCTGATCCGACGAAGGGGAAGCCCGGAAAGGCGTCAGTAGCCGACGTGACATCGATCCAGTCGACGATTCCCGACGCGATCGGCGACGCTTTTTTCGGCGCGTCAGAACAAGACGGGTGGGTGTTCGCCGATGTCGTCTGGGACGACGGCACGTGGCAGAAGGCAGCCGATCAGGACTTCGGCGCGGGCAAAGTGATCATCCGCTCCGCGCTGAAACCCGTCGGCTGATCGGCGACGGTCCTCGTCACGGCAGCAGGGCGAGTTTGCCGCCGGGGTGACCTTCCATGAGGAAGCGCGCCGCCTCCACCGCATCCGCGAACGGATACGTGCGGGCGACGGGGACCTCGAGGAGGCCCCGAGCCGCGAGGTCCACGAGGTCGCCGCGCACGGCGTCGCGGAACGCGGCGCTCGCGGGCAGCATCCCGCCGATGGCGACGATCCCGTGCGCCTCGAGGTCCCGGCGCACGATCGTGATGATGCGCGTTCGGTCCGCGACGAGCTCGAGCGATGCGTCGATCGCCTCATCGGTCCCCACGCCGTCGAGAGCCGCGACGAAGGGGGCACCACCCGCGGCATCCTTCGCCCGCTCGACGAGTCCCGGGCCGTAGGTGATCGGGATGCCGCCGTATCGACGCACCACGTCGGCGTTGCGTTCGCTCGCGGTTCCCACCACGCGCACGCCGCGGACGGCGGCCTGCTGCAGGAAGCTCACACCCACGGCGCCGGAGGCAGCGTGGAACAGAACCGTGTCGCCGCGCTCGGCTCGGCTGAGCTCCAGCAACTCCGCCGCCGTCGCTCCGGCGAGGAACAGGTTCGCCGCGGCCGGGTGATCGAGGTTCGCCGGCTTGGCGAACGCCTTCTCCGCCGAGATCGTGAGCTCGGTCGCGTATCCCCCGCTGAGACGGAAGGCGAGGACGGCGTCACCGATCGCCGCAGGCCCCGAGCCGATCACGGTGTCGGGGCCGATGGCGGTGATTTCTCCGGAGACTTCGTAGCCGATCGCGAAGGGGTACGACGCACCGGGACGCGTGGGGTACTTGACGTCCGCCGGATTCATGCCGATGGCGTGCACCCGGATCGTGACCTCTCCCGGCCCCGGAGCCGGAACCTCGACCCCACGGAGTTCCCACTCCGACAGTCCTTCCGGACCGTTCGCGAACCATGCCTGTGCCATGCGCTTGTCCTTCCGTGGAGAACCGACGTCGCCGCCGGTCAGAACCCGAGTCGACCCAGCTGCTTGGGGTCGCGCTGCCATTCCTTCGCGACGCGCACCCGGAGCGAGAGGAACACCCGCCCGCCGACCAGCGGCTCGATGCCGGCACGAGAACGCGCGCCGACGTCCTTGAGACGGGATCCGCCACGGCCGATGATGATGGCCTTCTGGCTGTCGCGTTCGACGACGATGTTCGCGTAGATGTCGGTGAGGTCGCTGTCCTCGCGGGGCGCCATGTCTTCGATGGTCACCGCGATGGAGTGCGGCAGTTCGTCACGCACACCGTCGAGGGCGGCCTCGCGGATGATCTCGGCAATGCGGTCCGAGATGCTCTCGTCCGTGACCATCCCCTCCGGGTAGAGCGGCGGCCCCTTCGGCATGAGCTTCAGGAGCTCGTCCGCGAGCACGTCGAGCTGGTCATCGGTCACGGCCGACAGCGGGATGACGGCGTCCCAGTCCTCGCGGAGGGCGTCGACCTCCATGAGCCGCTCGGTGATCTCCTCGCGGGACGCGATGTCGACCTTCGTGACGATGGCGATCTTCTTCGCCCGGCGATAGCCGTCGAGGGATGCCGCGATCCGCCGGTCTCCGGGGCCCACCTTCTCGGTAGCGGGGACGAGGAACCCGATGGCGTCGACGTCGCCGAGCACCTGATCAACGAGGTCGTTCAGTCGCTGACCGAGAAGCGTCCGCGGCTTGTGGATGCCGGGGGTGTCGACGATCACCAGCTGCCCGCCGGGGCGGTTGAGGATGCCGCGGATCGCCTTTCGGGTGGTCTGCGGCTTGTCGCTCGTGATGGCGACCTTCTCGCCGACGAGGGCGTTGGTCAGCGTGGATTTGCCGACATTGGGACGTCCGACGAACGTCACGAAACCGGAACGGTCGCTCACGGTCACTCCGATCCCCGCGAAACGCGGATCTCTCCGGTGGAATTGGTGGCCGGCTCCGGGTCCGGGGTTTCAGCGCGCTCGACGAACACCGTCGCGAGGCCGCGCCCGCGACCGAGTGACGTGCCGCCGGTCAGGACGAGGCCGCTGTGCTCGACACGGACACCGGGCACGGGCACGCTCCCGAGGGCCTTGCCGAACAGGCCGCCGATCGAGTCGACGTCGTCGTCTTCGAGTTCGATGCCGAAGAGGTCGCCGACCTCGTCGAGGCCGAGTCGAGTGCTCACGCGGAAGCGCCCGCCGCCGAGGTCCGAGACCTCGCTCGTGCGCAGGTCGTACTCGTCCGCGATCTCGCCGACGAGTTCCTCGATCAGGTCCTCGAGCGTGACGAGACCCGACACGCCGCCGTACTCGTCGACGACCATGCAGACGTGCACGGCTTCGCGCTTCATCTGCTGCAGCAGGCTCTCGGCGCGCATCGACTCGGGGACGAAGACGGCCGGTCGGGCGATCTGCGCGACGGGCACGCCGCGCCAGGCGGTCTCGTCCCGGTAGGCGAACTGCACGAGGTCCTTGAGGTAGACGACGCCCGTGATGTCGTCGGCCTCGCCGTCCGCGATCGGGATGCGCGAGACGCCGCGATCGAGGAACAGCGTCATCGCCTGCTGGGTGGTGGCCGCGGCATCCATCGTCACCATGTCGGTGCGCGGCACCATGACGGCGCGCACGAACCGGTCGGTGAAGTCGAAGACGGAGTGGATGAGGTCGCGGTCGTCGGCCTCGATGAGGTCCTGCGAGGCGGCCTCGTCGACCATGCTCAGCAGCTGCTCCTCCGAGGCGAAGGACGCACCGCGGTGGATGCCGGGGGTCAGCCGATCGCCGAGCAGCACGAGGAGGTGCGCGAGAGGTCCGAGCACGATGCGCGCGCCGCGGATGAGGCGTGCGCACACCCGGAGGAACCCCTTGGCGTGCTGCCGGCCCACGGCCCGAGGCGAGGCCCCGACGAGCACGAAGGATGCGACGGTCATGACGGCGACCGCGCCGAGCATCGCCCACCAGATGTTGTCGAAGACGAGCGTGAAGGCGACCGTCACGAGGACGGCGGCCGCCGTCTCGATGAGGATGCGGATGAAGACGACGGCCGTGCGGTGCGCGTCGGGATCGGCGGCGATCCGTCGCAGGCTCGCCCCCGATCGCGCCTCGTCGGCGAGGTCGACGAGGTCGGCGCGCGATGTGACGTCGAGCGCGGCCTCGAGCGATGCCATCAACCCGCCGAGGGCGACGAGGAGGACCGCTGCGACGAGGAGGAGTGTTTCGGTCATGCGCGCCGGCGGCGCTCACTCGAGTGGAACGCGCCGATGAGCTCCTTCTGCAGGCCGAACATCTCGCGCTCTTCCTCGGGCTCGGCGTGGTCGAAGCCGAGGAGGTGGAGGAGGCCGTGCGTCGTCAGGAGGATCAGCTCGTCCATCGTGGTGTGCTTCGCAGCCTGCGCCTGGGTCTCCGCGACCTGCGGGCACAGCACGATGTCGCCGAGGAGCCCGGGAGGCGTCGGCGACTCCTCTGTGCCGGGACGCAGCTCGTCCATCGGGAAGCTCAGCACGTCGGTCGGGCCGGGCTCGTCCATCCACTGCACGTGCAGCGCTTCCATCGCGCCCTCATCGACGAGGAGGATCGCAAGATCCGCGTCGGGGCTCACGTGGAGCTCGCCGAAGTTGTGCTCGGTCAGGCGCAGGAGGACGGTTTCGTCGACCTCGACGCCCGATTCGTTGGTGATCTCGATGGTCATGAAAGTCCTCGCTTGGGCTGTCGGTCTCGGGGGCCGGCAGGACGCAGCCCCGATCGGCGCTCGGCGCGGTTCGCGAATTCGCTCGCCTCGTCGCGCTCACGACGCGCCACGAGCTTCTCCTCGTCGTAGGCGGTGTAGGCGTCGACGATGCGCCCCACGAGCGTGTGGCGCACGACGTCGTCGCTCGTCAACCGCGCGAAGTGGATGTCGTCGATGTCCTTGAGGACGCGGGTCACGAGCCGCAGACCCGACGCGCCCTGCGGGAGGTCGACCTGCGTGATGTCGCCCGTGACGACCATCCGCGTGCCGAACCCGAGGCGCGTAAGGAACATCTTCATCTGCTCGGGCGTCGTGTTCTGCGCCTCGTCGAGCACGACGAAAGAATCGTTCAGCGTGCGGCCGCGCATGTACGCGAGCGGCGCGACCTCGATGGTGCCCGAGGCCATGAGTTTGGGGACCAGCTCCGGGTCCATCATCTCGTTGAGCGCGTCGTAGAGCGGGCGAAGGTAGGGATCGATCTTGTCGGTGAGCGTTCCCGGGAGGAAACCGAGCCGTTCGCCGGCTTCGACGGCAGGACGGGTCAGGATGATGCGGCTGACGTCCTTGCGCTGCAGCGCCTGCACGGCTTTCGCCATCGCCAAGTAGGTCTTGCCCGTTCCGGCGGGACCGATGCCGAAGACGATCGTGTTCTCCTCGATCGCGTCGACGTACTCCTTCTGACCGCGGGTCTTCGGCCGGATGACCTTGCCGCGCGACGACAGGATGGCCTCGCCGAGGACCTCGGAGGGGCGGACTCCGCTGTTCTCGCGAAGGATGCGGTTCGACTGCGTCACATCGCTCGGGTCGAGCCCCTGGCCGGCGCGTGCCATGCCGATCAACTCGTCGACGAGGTCCCGGGCTCGGGCCACGGCATCCTCGTCACCCGTCAGGGTGATCTCATTGCCACGAACGTGCACCTGCACGTCGGGGTGTTCGCGTTCCACGGTGCGCAGCAATCGGTCCTGCGGACCGAGCAACTGCACCATGGCGACACCGTCGGCGTAGATGTGCGCGACGGTGGGTTCGGCGCTGTCAGCCACCGAGGCTCCCTTCCGTGATTCCGCCGCCCAGCACGTGTGCGTGGACGTGGAACACGGTTTGTCCGGCGTCGGGGCCGGTGTTGAATACGAGTCTGAAGTCGCCGCCCGCGTGTTCGGCGGCGAGGCTGCTCGCGAGGCCGACGACCTCGGCGAGGAGGGCAGGATCGCCCGCGGCGAGCTCCACGACGTTCCGGTACTTCTCGGTCTTCGGGATCACGAGGAGGTGGACGGGAGCCTGCGGAGCGATGTCGCGGATCGCGAAGGCGTTGTCGGTCTCCGCGACGATCTCGGACGGGATCTCACCCTGGAGGATGCGGGTGAACACCGATGGCTCGCTCATCCTCCCAGTCTACTCAGCGCCTTCCCGCGCCGGTCGGGCTCGGCTCACCACCGGCCGAGCGTCGCGTTGACGACGGCGAGGGCGGCGGGGCCCGCGGTAGACGTGCGGAGAACGGTGTCGCCCAGCCGGACGAGCGTCGCCCCCGCCGCCTGCAGGGCGTCGAGTTCCTCGGGCGAGATCCCGCCTTCCGGACCGACGACGAGGATCACGTCGCTCGTGTCGGTGGGGTCGATCACGACACGGGAGAGAGCGACGGATGCCGTCGGTTCGAGCACCAGCATCCGCCTGCCGGAGGCGCGCACAGCCAGCTCGCGCGTCGTCACGGGTTGCTCGAGGTCGGCCAACCACGGTCGGTGGGCCTGCTTCGCCGCCTCGCGGGCGATCGACTCCCAGCGTGCGACGCCCTTCGCGACCTTCGCGCCTTCCCAGCGGGACACGGAGCGCGCGGCCTGCCACGGCACGATGGCGTCGACGCCGAGCTCGGTCGCCGCCTGGACCGCGAGCTCGTCGCGGTCCCCCTTCGCCAGCGCCTGGACGAGGACGGTGCGCGGCGAGGCCGCCTGCGTGTCGGTGCGCGAATCGATCTCGACTGCGACCTCCTTCGGCGAGGCGGCAGCGATGGTACCGGTCAGCCATGCCCCGCGACCGTCGCCGACGGTGACGCTCTCCCCCACCCGGACCCGCCGCACGGCCGCGGCGTGGTGAGCCTCAGCCCCGGTCAACCGGACGACGTCGCCCGGGCCGGAGCCGGCGGCATCCTCGATCAGGAAGTGGAGCGCCACGATCAGCGCTTGAACTTGCCGCGGAGCTTGGAGAACAGGCCCGGGTGGAACTCCGCCAGGTGCGGCGGCGCGGGGCGCATGCGCTTCGCGAGCTCCTGCACGAGGGCGCGTGCCTTGGGGTCGAGGTGGGAGGGCGTCACTACCTGCACCCCGACGCGGAGGTCACCGCGCTGGTCACCGCGGAGGGGGGTGATCCCTCTGCCGCGGATGGTGAGTTCGTCGCCGGCCTGCACACCGGCTCGAATGTCGAGGTCCACCGCGCCGTCGAGCGAATCGATCGTGACGCTCGTTCCGAGGATCGCGTCGGTCATCGACACCTCGAGAGTCGCGAGCAGATCGTCGCCGTCGCGGCTGAAGACGTCGTGGGGCGCGACCGTGACCTCGAGGTAGAGGTCACCGTTCGGGCCGCCGGCCGGTCCGACCTCGCCCGAGCCCGGAAGCTGCAGACGCAGACCCGTCTCGACACCGGCGGGGATGTCGATGGACACCGTGCGGCGGGCGCGGACGCGACCCTGACCCTGGCACGTCGAACACGGGTACGGGATCGTCGTGCCGTATCCCTGACAGGTCGTGCACGGCTGCGAGGTGACGACGTTGCCGAGAAGGCTCCGGACGGTCCGCTGGATCTGGCCCGAACCGTGGCAGATGTCGCATGTGACGGGCTGAGTCCCCGGCTGGCAGCACGACCCCTGGCAGGTCTCGCAGAGGACCGCGGTGTCGACCTCGATGTCTCGGTGTACGCCGAAGACGACGTCCCCGAGGTCGAGGTCGACGCGCACGAGGGCATCCTGACCCCGCTCGCGGCGCGACCGCGGGCGCCCGGCGCGCGTTCCGCCGCCGCCTCCGAAGAAGCTCTCGAAGATGTCGCTGAAGCCGCCGAATCCGGCTCCCGCCCCGCCGCCGAACGCGTTCGCGTCGCCGCCCATGTCGTAGCGCTGGCGCTGGTCGGGGTCGCTCAGCACGTCGTAGGCGTGCGTCACGAGCTTGAACTGCTCGGATGCATCCTCACCGGGGTTCACGTCCGGGTGCAGCTGGCGCGCCAGACGCCGGTACGCCTTCTTGATCTCCTCCGGGCTCGCGTCGCGCGCGACACCCAGGACCTCGTAGTGGTCAGCCACAATCACCTCTCCGGCCGTCCGGCCGATTCGTTCAGCGCGACTTCTCGTCTTCTTCGAGCAGACGCGTCAGATAGTGCGCGACGGCGCGAACCGCCGCGAGATTCGTGGGGTAGTCCATGCGGGTGGGGCCGAGCACGCCCACGCGTGCCTGCGAACCGCCCGCGTCGTAGTCGCCCGCGACGATGGATGCCTCCGACAGCCCGAACGGTTCGTTCTCACGCCCGATGCTGGTCGCGAGTCCCCGGTCGTCGGCGACCATCTCCCCCATGAGCCGAAGAAGCGTCACCTGCTCCTCGATCGCCTCGAGAAGGGGGTAGATGCTGCCCCGGAAGTCGGACTCGCGTCGCGCGAGGGTCGCTGAGCCCGCCATCACCATGCGGTCGTGACGGAACTCCTCGAGCTCCTCGCCGATCGCGCGCAGCACGATCCGGCGGTTCTCCTCACGCGGGACGGGCAGGTCCTGCTCGAGGATGCGGGCGATCGCCGCGGCCCCGTCACGGACGCTCTTCCCGGTGAGCAGCGCCGCCATCGCGACTTTGAGCTGCTGCGCCTCGTCGTCCGTGGGCTCGCTGGCGAGGAAGGCGACGCGCTGCGAGACGCGTCCAGTGTCTGTCACGACGATGATGACGATGCGGGTGCCGCCGAGGTGGACGACTTCGATGTGGGAGACGTTCGCACGAGCGAACGAGGGGTACTGCACGATCGCGACCTGCCCAGTCAAGCGGGTCAGGGAACGCACAGTCCGCACGAGGAGGTCGTCGAGGTCGCCGGTGTCCTCGAGGAACGAGCCGATCGCGGAGCGCTGCGCAGACGTGAGCGGGCGGACGTCTGCCAGGTGATCGACGAAGACGCGGTAGCCCTTGTCCGTGGGCACCCGACCCGAGGACGTGTGCGGGGCGGTGATGAGCTCTTCGTCTTCGAGGAGCGCCATGTCGTTGCGGATCGTCGCCGCAGAGACGCCGAACTGGTGACGATCGACGATGGCTTTACTGCCGACCGGCTCGCGCGTGTCGACGTAGTCCTGGACGATTGCGCGCAACACCTGGAGACCGCGTTCCGAGACCATCACCCCTCCTCCGCTGGCACTCTCGATCTTGGAGTGCCAATTCTACCGTGCGTGACGCGATCTGCTCGGATCACGCCGTGAGCGCGCGGACGACGGCGTCGGCCAAGAGCCTCCCGCGGCGGGTGAGGACGACCCGCCCGCGCACGGCCGCTGCACCGTCGACGAGTCCGTCGGCGATGAGGGATGCCACGTTCCGCCGCCCGGCTGCCGTCGCCTCGTCGACCGCGACGCCGTCGACGATGCGCGATCGCAGCAGGATGACCTCGAGGCGGCGGGCCTCGGCATCCGGTCGCTCCCGTCCGGCCGCCGGCGACTCTCCCAGCGACAGGCGCTGTGCGTAGGCGGCGGGGTGCTTGACGTTCCACCACCGCAGTCCGCCGACGTGACTGTGCGCGCCGGGCCCGTAGCCCCACCAGTCCTGCCCCCGCCAGTAGGAGAGGTTGTGGCGGGACCGCTGCGCAGGGCTCGTGGCCCAGTTCGAGACCTCGTACCAGCCGTAACCGGCTGCCGCGAGATGCTCGTCGGCCAGCTCGTACATGTCGGCTTGCAGGTCGTCATCGGGTGCCGGGACCTCGCCGCGGCGGATCTGACGCTCGAGCTTGGTGCCGTCCTCGACGATGAGCGCGTAGGCCGAGATGTGATCGGGCGCCAGCGCGGTGGCCGTCTCGAGCGACGTTCGCCAGTCCCAGAGGGACTCCCCCGGCGCACCGTAGATGAGGTCGAGGCTGACGGCGAGACCGGCCCCGCGCGCCGCCGCGACGGCCGTCGCGATGTTCGCCGGGTCGTGCGTGCGGTCGAGTGCAGCCAGCACGTGCGGCACCGACGACTGCATGCCGATCGAGAAACGCGTGACGCCCGCCGCGGCGAGCGTCCGCGCCACCTCCTCGGTGAGGGTGTCGGGGTTCGCCTCGACCGTCACCTCGGCGCCGTCCGCGAGACCGAACGTGTCGCGGACGCCGTCGAGCATGCGGGCCAGATCCCCCGGGGGGAGCAGGGTCGGCGTGCCCCCGCCGAAGAAGACCGTCTGCGCCGGCCGCAGTGGCCCGCGCGCTTCGAGCACTGCTCTCGACAGGGCCATCTCGTGAAGCACTTCGTCGGCGTACACGTCTTGACGGGCACCCCGAAGCTCGGTCGCCGTGTAGGTGTTGAAGTCGCAGTAGCCGCAGCGCACCCGACAGAACGGGACGTGCAGATAGACCCCGAAGTCGACCTCGGAATCGACCTCGACGTCGTGCGGCAGCGCACCGTCGGCGGGTGCAGGATCGCCGAGCGGGAGAGCAGAACCCATCAGGCGCCGGTGGCGTACATCGGCGACATCGCCTGCAGGTACCCCTGGAAGAGCGCGCGGCGGCGGCGCTTCACCAGCGGACGCCACAGGCGGTACAGAAGGCCGGTCGGCTTGTCGAAGGCGCGCACGGTGAACCAGACCTCGTCGTCGTCCCGCCACTCGAGGAGGAACGACTCCTCGCCGCTCACGACCGACCCGCTCACGGTGCCGAGCGAGAATCCGATCCGCCGCGGCTCGTCGATGACCGAGATGACTCGGAGTTCGGCATCCGCTCGCATTCCGCCGACCCGTCCGCGGACGTGGGCCGTCGCGCCGGCGCTGACGAACGGCGTCCCGTCGGCGTCGAAGCGTTGCTCGTCGTCGAGACGGCTCGGCTGGACGGGGTTTCCGTCCGCGTCGAAGCCGACCCCCGTATACATGGGTCCGGATGCCGGGCGCACATCTGTGATCTCGACGCCGGCTCCGCGCTGGGCCCCCCACCCGAGAAGCGATTCGCTCGACGTGACGAAGCGGTTCTCGCCACTGCCGAGTCGCCACGATTCCTCGGCGGGGTAGGTGCCCTTGGGCGGATACCCCATCAGGTCAGGGGCTTGAGTGCCCCCGACGGCGGCGTAGTCGACGGTTCCTGCCTGGAAGCTCCCGCGGCGCATCGTGACAGCCTACTTCTTGTCCTTGCCCTCGACATCGCCCGAGAGGGCGGCGATGAACGCCTCCTGGGGGACCTCGACGCGGCCGACCATCTTCATGCGCTTCTTGCCCTCTTTCTGCTTCTCGAGGAGCTTGCGCTTACGGCTGATGTCACCGCCGTAGCACTTGGCGAGGACGTCCTTGCGGATGGCGCTGATGTTCTCGCGGGCGATGATCCGCGCGCCGATGGCGGCCTGGATCGGCACCTCGAACTGCTGGCGAGGTATGAGCTTGCGGAGCCGCTCGGTCATCATCGTGCCGTAGGCGTAGGCCTTCTCGCGGTGCACGATCGAGCTGAACGCGTCGACCTTCTCGCCCTGGAGGAGGATGTCGACCTTCACGAGGTCGGCGGTCTGCGATCCCGCCGGTTCGTAGTCGAGGCTCGCGTAGCCCTGGGTCTTCGACTTCAGGTGGTCGAAGAAGTCGAAGACGATCTCACCGAGCGGCATGTTGTACCGCAGCTCGACCCGGTCCTCGCTGAGGTAGTCCATGCCGAGGAGGGTTCCGCGACGCGACTGGCAGAGTTCCATGACGGTGCCGACGTAGTCCTTCGGCAGCAGGATGCCGACCTTCACCACCGGCTCGGAGACCTCCGCGACGCGGCCGTCAGGGTACTCGGACGGGTTCGTCACCGTGACGGTCTCGTTGGTATCCGTCGTGACCGTGTAGGTCACCGACGGCGCCGTGGTGATGAGGTCGAGGTCGAACTCGCGTGACAGACGTTCGGTGATGATCTCGAGGTGCAGGAGGCCGAGGAATCCGCAGCGGAAACCGAAGCCGAGCGCGACGGAGGTCTCGGGCTCGTACTGCAGGGAGGCATCCGAGAGCTTCAGCTTGTCGAGCGCTTCGCGGAGGACCGCGTAGTCGCTGCCGTCGATCGGGTAGATCCCCGAGAACACCATCGGCTTCGGGTCGGTGTACCCGGCGAGGGCTTCGGTGGCGGGCTTCCGGTGGTTCGTGATCGTGTCGCCGACCTTCGACTGGCGGACATCCTTCACGCCGGTGATCAGGTAGCCGACCTCGCCGACGCCGAGGCCCTTGGTGGGGACCGGCTCGGGGCTCGACACACCGATCTCGAGCAGGTCGTGCGCGGCACGTGTCGACATCATCTGGATCCGCTCACGGGGCTCGAGCTTCCCGTCGATCATGCGGACGTAGGTCACAACGCCTCGATACGCGTCGTAGACCGAGTCGAAGATCATCGCTCGAGCCGGTGCGTCGGCGTCGCCCTGCGGGGCGGGGATGCGCTCGACGATGCGGTCGAGGAGTTCCTCGACGCCGATGCCCGTCTTGCCGCTGACTTTGAGGACGTCGGCCGGGTCGCCACCGATGAGGTTCGCGAGCTCGGCCGCGTACTTCTCGGGGTCGGCGGCGGGCAGGTCGATCTTGTTGAGGACCGGGATGATCTCGAGGTCGTTCTCGAGAGCGAGGTACAGGTTCGCGAGCGTCTGCGCTTCGATCCCCTGCGCAGCGTCCACGAGAAGGATCGCGCCTTCGCACGCGGCGAGCGAGCGGCTGACCTCGTAGGTGAAGTCGACGTGGCCGGGTGTGTCGATCATGTTGAGGGCGAACGTGCCGGCGTCGGTGGCCCACGGCATCCGGACGGCCTGACTCTTGATCGTGATGCCGCGCTCGCGCTCGATGTCCATGCGGTCGAGGTACTGGGCTCGCATGTCCCGGTCGGAGACCACGCCGGTGATCTGCAGCATGCGGTCGGCCAGCGTGGACTTGCCGTGGTCGATGTGGGCGATGATGCAGAAGTTGCGGAGCTGCGCGGGCGGCGTGGCCGCGGGCTGCAGGGGCGTGAGAGAGCGGGGTGACATGACCAGGCGAGTCTACCGGCGGCGAGCCGCTCGACCGCGCCCCGGCGTCGGCACACTAACCGCTGGCGACGCCGACACGCCAGTGCGCCCATGCATGAGAAAGAGTTAACCGATCCGACCCTTGCGGGGTGCCCCATACCGCCCGAATGCTCATCATGGCGGTCGGTTCCTGCGCGATACGCACCGCGCCCGCGCCGCCTGGGAGAACCCACTGTGTCGCACCCCCCTGCCCCCGTGCCCGCCACGCATCCGGTTCTCCGCCGGACCTGCGCCCTGCTGACCGTCGCCACCGTCGCTGCCGCGGGGCTCGCGCTCTCGCCTTCCGCCGCGACCGCTGCTGTGTCGTCCGACTCGCCGCTGGTGATCTCCGAGGTCTACGGCGGAGGCGGCAACAGCGGCGCCGCCTTCAACCGCGACTTCGTCGAACTCGCGAACACCGGCGACGAGACGATCGACCTGAGCGGCTACAGCGTGCAGTACGCCTCGGCCACCGGCGCCTCCTGGCAGGTGACGAAGCTCGGCGACGTCGACCTCCCCGCGGGCGAGAACCTGCTGATCGGTGAGGCACCGGGAAGCAACACCGCACTCCCCGGCTTCGACGCCGATGTCGAGGGCACCATCGCGATGAGCGGCAGCGCCGCCAAGGTCGCGCTCGTCTCGACCGAGACGGCGCTCACCGGCAGCACCGGGATCGCCACGCTCGACCAGGTCGTCGACCTCGTCGGCTGGGGCACCACCGCGACGGCGTTCGCCGGGTCGGCTCCCGCCCCCGGCACGTCCAACGGGACGAGCGTCTCGCGGGACGCGGATGCCACGAACACGGCCGACAATGCGGCGGACTTCACCGCCGGCATCCCGACCCCCACCGGCCTCGGCGCCGATGTCGACCCTGAGCCCGAACCCGAACCCCAGGTCGCGACGATCGCCGAGATCCAGGGCACGACGGATGCCTCGCCCCTGGCCGGCCGCACCGTCACCACGACCGGCGTGGTCACCGCGCGCTACCCCTCGGGCGGCTACAACGGCTACGTCATCCAGACGGCAGGGACCGGCGGCGAGCTCGACCTGGCCGCCCACACCGCCTCGGACGCGGTCTTCGTCTACGCGCCCGGCGCGACCGGCGAGGTCGCCCTCGGCGACACCGTCACGGTCACCGGCGTCGTCTCGGAGTTCAACGGGCTGACCGAGCTCACGGTCAAGCCGGGCGGCGCCGAGGTCATCGCCGACGCGTCGGCTCCCCTGCCGGCGACCGTCGGGTGGCCGAAGACCGCCGCCGAACGCGAGTCGCTCGAGTCGATGCTCATCGCCCCGCAGGGCGAGTTCACCGTCAGCGACACGTTCAGCACCAACCGCTTCGGCGAAGTCGGACTCGCCGCCGGCGACTCGCCGCTGCGCCAGCCGACCGACGCCGCTCGCCCCGGAAGCGATGCCGCAGCGGCCGTCGCAGCGGACAACGCCGCACGCGGCGTGCGTCTGGACGACGGCGCGGGACTCGATTACACGTCGGCCGCCAACCAGGCACTGACGCCCGCCTACGTCTCGCTCACCGAGCCGGTCACGGTCGGCGCCGGAGTCACGTTCACCGAACCGCTCATCGTCGACTACCGCAACGACTCGTGGAAGCTGAACCCGACCGCCCCGCTCGTCGGCGACGGTACCGGCACCGACGAGGTCGTCTTCGAGAACATCCGCACCGACGCCCCGGCGAACGTCGGCGGCGACCTCTCGATCGCGTCGTTCAACGTCCTCAACTACTTCACGACTCTCGGCACCGATTCGGCGAGCTGCGAGGCCTACACCGACCGGTTCGGCGATGGTGTGACGGTCCGCGACGGTTGCGACCAGCGCGGCGCGTGGGATGCCGCCGATCTCGGGCGTCAGCGGGCGAAGCTCGTCGACGCCATCACGTCGGTGGATGCCGGTGTCGTCGGTCTCATGGAGATCGAGAACTCCGCAGCCCTCGGTGAAAAGGCTGACGAGGCGACGTCCACGCTCGTGGCGGCGCTGAACGCGAAGGCCGGCGCTGGAACGTGGGCGTTCGTGCCCTCGTCGACGGATCTGCCCCCGGCATCCGAGCAGGACGTCATCACCAACGCGATCATCTACCAGCCCGCTCTCGTCTCCCCCGTCGGCGCTGCGCGTGCCCTCGGCGACCAGAGCGCCGACGGCGAAGCGTTCGGCAACGCTCGCGAGCCCATCGCGCAGGTGTTCGAGCCAGCCACCGGCGGCGACCCGTTCCTGTTCGTGGTGAACCACTTCAAGTCGAAGGGCTCGGCCGGTCCCTGGCCGGGTGACGCCGACGCCGGCGACGGCCAGGGCTCGTCGAACGAGTCACGCGTCCGCCAGGCCACCGCGCTGCGCGACTGGGTGAAGGACATCCAGGGCGATGTCGATGCCGTCGCGCTCGCGGGCGACTTCAACTCCTACAGCAAGGAAGACCCGCTGCAGGTGCTGTACGACGCGGGCTACTCGGATGCCGAGCAGGCCTTCGACGTCGACTCGTCGTCGTACAGCTTCTCGGGGCTGTCCGGTTCGCTCGACCACATCCTGCTCAACAAGGCGGCTCTCGCCCGGTCGACGGATGCCGACATCTGGAACATCAACTCGGGCGAATCGGTGGCGCTGGAGTACAGCCGGTTCCGCACGCACGGGACGGAGTTCTACTCCCCGGACCCGTTCCGCTCGAGCGATCACGATCCCGTGATCGTCGGGATGACGGCGAAGGCGGCCCCCGTCCAGCTGACCCTCCTCGGCATCAACGACTTCCACGGCCGGATCGACGCCAACACCGTCGCGTTCGCGGGAACCGTCGAGGAGCTCCGGAAAGCGGCATCCGGTCCGACCCTGTTCCTGTCGGCGGGTGACAACATCGGCGCCTCTCTGTTCGCGTCGTCGGTGGCGAAGGACCAGCCCACGATCGACGTGCTCAACGCGATGGACCTGAAGGCCACCGCTGTCGGCAATCACGAGTTCGACCGCGGCTTCGACGACCTGTCCGGCCGCGTCGCCGATGAGCTCGACGCGCCGCTGCTCGGCGCCAACGTCTATCAGAAGGGCACCACGACCCCAGCACTCGACGAGTACGCGCTGCTCGACGCGGACGGGCTCACCGTCGGCGTCATCGGCACCGTCACCGAGGAGACGCCCACGCTCGTCACCCCGACCGGCATCGAGTCGGTCGACTTCGGCGACCCCGTGGCGGCGACGAACCGCGTTGCCGCGCAGCTCAGCGATGGCGACGAGTCCAACGGCGAAGCCGACGTGATCGTCGCGCTCTACCACGAGGGCGCGGGAGCGGGTACGCCTGACGGCGCCTCGCTCGAGGAGGAAGTCGCCGCGGGCGGCGCCTTCGGAGCGATCATCACCGACACCTCGGCCGACGTGGACGCCATCTTCACCGGCCACACGCACAAGGAGTACGCGTGGTCGGCACCGATCCCCGGCACCGACCGCACCCGTCCCGTCGTGCAGACCGGATCGTACGGCGCCAAGATCGGTGAGATCACGCTGACGGTGGATGCCGCCACGGGCGACGTCTCCGCGCACACCGAGCGCAACGTCGCACGCACTACGACCCCCGCAGCCGACCTCGTCGCCGCGTACCCGCGGGTCGCTGAGGTCGACCGGATCGCGAAGGCCGCCGTCGCGAACGCGGCCGCCATCGGAAACACGGAGGTCGGCCAGGTGGCCGACGACATCACGACCGCCTACAGCGGCGGCTCGTACGTCGACGGCGTCTACACCGGCGGATCGCGCGACAACCGTGCCGCGGAGTCGACCCTCGGCAACTCGGTCGCGAACATGCTGCGCGACAGCCTGTCCGACCTGCCGAACGGCGCCATGATCGGCGTGACGAACCCGGGCGGTCTGCGCGCGGACCTCTTCGACACGCAGGCCGAGTTCGGGGCCAGCGCGGTCGCCGGGCTCGCCGACGGATCGGTGTCGTTCAGCCAAGCCAACGCGGTGCTGCCCTTCAACAACACGCTGGCACTCATCACCCTGACGGGCGAGGAGTTCACGACCATGCTCGAGCAGCAGTGGCAGCGGGATGCCGCGGGTAACGTCCCGCAGCGCCCCTACCTCCAGCTGGGTCTCTCGGACAACGTGTCGTACACCTACGACCCGACTCTCCCCGAGGGCGAGCGGATCACGTCGGTGACCGTCGACGGCAAGCCCATCGACCCGGCCGGCACCTACCGGATCGGTACGTTCTCCTTCCTCGCGGCGGGCGGCGACAACTTCCGCGCCTTCACGGAGGGTGCCGACTACGTCGACACGGGACTGCTCGACTACGAGGCGTGGGTGGACTACATCGCCGACAACTCCCCCGTCGCGCCGTCGTTCGCGAAGCACGCAGTGCAGGTATCGGGCGTCCCCGAGACCGTCGCTGCAGGCGACACGGTGGCGTTCCAGGTCGCCGGGATGGACCTGACCAGCAAGGGCGCTCCGGCGAACACCGAGGTGACGGTGAGCCTGGGCGACCAGGTCCTCGGCACCGCGCCGGTGTCGGAGGGCGCGGCATCCGTCAGCGTCATCCTCCCGGCCGGCACCCCCGCGGGAACGGTGCAGCTCACGGTCACCGCTGCTCCCAGCGGGACGGTCGTGCAGGTGCCGGTCACCGTCGAAGAGGCTGCGGAGCCCGCTGCGGCGACCCGCACCACCCTCATCGCGGTTCCGCCGGTGCACATCAACCGGTTCCTGCCCGCGACACTTCTCGCGATCGTCACGCAGGACGGCGGCCGCGCGGAGGGCGTCGTCGAGTTCCGCGAGGGCGACAAGGTCATCGCGACAGTGGACGTGCGCCGCGGGCTCGCCTCCACCACCCTCGGCACGCTCTCCCGAGGCAAGCACGCGTACACCGCGACGTTCGTCCCGAAGGATCCGAAGGTCGCCGAGGGGTCGGTGAGCAACCGGGCATCGGTGCGCGTCCTGTTCTGATCGTCATTCCGGTGTAACGGGGGCGGGTCTTCGGATCCGCCCCCGTTGTCGTGTGCTCCCTCAGCCTCGGAATTCGTAGGCTGGAGTGATGACGGCTCAGGTGGTCTTCGTCCATGGCATCCGGACCTCTGCCTCGATGTGGCGAGCCCAGGTCGAGCACCTGAGCGCAGCGGGCATCGGCGCGAACGCGGTGGACCTGCCCGGGCACGGCACCCGAATGAGCGAGACCTTCACCCTGGACGGCGCCTTCGAGACGATCGACACCGCGGTGAGGGATGCCGCGACGCGAGGCCCCGTGCTGCTCGTCGCGCACTCGATGGGCGGGCTCATTTCGATCGAATACGCGGGACGCGAGGATCGGCCGCCTGTGGATGCCTTCATCGCGGCGAGCTGCACCTCGATCCCGCGCGGCGCGGGGCTCGCGATCTATCGCACGCTCGCGCGCGGCTTCGACCGACTCCCGGGGCGGGGGCAAGCCCTCACCGACATGGTCCTCGACCGCACGCTGCCGCCCGAGACGCGCGCGGATTTCGGGGCTGGCGGCTACGCCTACGACATGCAGGACGTCGCGCTCCGCAGCCTCTCCGTCCTCGACCTCATCGCGGCGTTGACCCGGATCTCCGTGCCGATGTGGTTCGTGAACGGACAGTGGGATCAGCTGCGCTCGAACGAGCGTCTGTTCACCAGGCTGAAGCCCGAGGCGGAACTGATCGTCGTGCCGCGGACGTCACATCTCGTGACGGCGATGCGACCCCGCGTGTTCAACGCCGTGATTGACCTCGCACTCGCCACGATGGAGCGAGAGCGGCCGGCTTCGGGTTGAGCCCGCGACCTGATAAGATCAGTTTTTGGCTTGCGTGTGGGTTCCTCCCTCACACGACCGCTGTGTGACAGCCCTCTTCTGTCGCCGGCACATCCACCTGTACCTCGAACGAAAGATACGTCGAACGTGGCGAACATCAAGTCGCAGATCAAGCGCAACAAGACCAACGAAAAGGCCCGCGAGCGGAACAAGGCCGTCAAGAGCGAGCTGCGGACCGTCGTCCGTCAGACCCGCGCGGCCATCTCGGCCGGCGACAAGGCCGCTGCCGAGAAGGCTCTGGTGAAGGCGACCAAGAAGCTCGACAAGGCCGTCAGCAAGGGCGTCATCCACGAGAACCAGGCGGCTAACCGCAAGTCCTCGATCGCCAAGCAGGTCGCCGCTCTCTGAGTCGCGACTGCTGAGCTACGACGAAGGCCCGTCCCGCAAGGGATGGGCCTTCGTCGTTTCCGAGGGTGGTTGTCGTCATGCGCCGTACGGAGCGCGGGTCGCGACGACGGTGACGAGCCGCTCGACCGCGAAGACGGCGTCGCGTGACGCGCCTTTGACCTCGGCATCCGCTCGCGCAGCGGCCTGGATGGCGATGCCGAGGGATGACTCGGTCCAGCCGGCGAGGTCACGTCGGGCGCGATCGACCTGCCAGTCCTTCATCCCGATGCGCGCGGCCAAGGCCGACGACGGTTCACGGGTTCCGGCGACACGAGCCATCGTCCGAAGCTTCGAGGCGATCGCGGCGACCATCGGTACGGGATCGGCTCCCGAAGCGAGGGCATGACGGAGAGTGACCAACGCGTCACCGTAGCGGCCGGCGATCGCGGTGTCGGCGACGGCGAATGCGGTCGCTTCGACACGACCGCCGTAGTACCGGGTGACCGTCTGCTCGGTGATGTCTCCCTCGACATCCGAGATGAGCTGCTGGCACGCTGCCGCGAGCTCGGTGAGGTCGTCCGCGAATGCGGAGACGAGGGCGCGGAGGGCGGGCGGCGCAATCCGACGCTTCGCGGCCTGGAACTCCCCCGCCGCGAAGTCGAACCGATCCGAGTCGCGCTTGACCGCGGGGCAGGCGATCTCGATCCCGCCGCCAGTCCCGGAGCGGATCGCGTCGAGGAGCTTCTTGCCCCGCACGCTCGCACCGGTGTGGCGGAGGACGATCGTGGCGCCCTCCTGCGGAGCCTCGAGGTAGCGGATCGCTTCGGCGAGGAACGCGTCGGAGCACTTCTCGACGCCCGAGACACGGACCAGCCGCGGCTCGCCGAACAGCGAGGGCGACGACACCGCGAAGAGGGTGCCGGGCGCGTAATCGTCGGCGCGGACGTCGGTGACTTCGAGGCTGGGATCCTCTGCGCGCAGGTACTCGCGGATGCCGGCGGTGGCCCGCTCGGCGCAGATCTCCTCCGGCCCAGAGATCAGGACGACGGGCGCGGGCTGCGGTGCGCGCCAGGATATCTGCGGGATCGCCGATTTGGTCGTCTTCGCGGCGGGACGACGGGGACTCGGCATGGGAACCAGCCTACCGAGGGCGGCGGACGGTCTCGGTGTCGACGGGGACTCCACCGCGCCGTCGGCTGAGGCCCCAGACCGCTGTCGCGGCGACGAGGAGCATCGCGAGGAGCCCGAGGCTGGTGAGGAGGAGAACTCCTGCGCCTCTGCTCGGGAGGAGGAAGCCGTAGGGCACCCAGCCATCGGTCTGGCCGCGGAGGAGGACGACGGCGATCCAGATCAGCGGGTACGGGAGAACGAGCCACAGACTCCGCCAGGGCAGTCGCAGCCGATCGCCGACGAGGGCCCAGTCGAGCACCGCGTACGCCGGCAACGCGATGTGGAGCACAGTGCTCACCCAGGGCGGCGCCGAACCGGTACCGGGCACGAAGACGTTGTAGACGACCGCCACCACGATGAGGCACGCCGTCGCGACGCCGCGGATTGCAGCGAGCCACGTCGGCACCTGACGCTTCGACAGCAGAAGGATGCCGGTGACTCCGAAGATCAGAGCGCTCCACAGGCTCGTCTGGTTCGTGAAGTAGCCGAAGAAGTCGAACGGGTTGGTGCTCCCCCGGGCGATCGATGAGGCATATGTCCAGCCGAGGACCCCTGTCACGACGACCGCGACGACGAGCCGAACCGCGCCGATCAGGGTGGTGCTCGATGTGCGGGAAACCGACATCCGGTCAGCCTACGACGAGGGTCCGCCGTCCTCGCGCGACCGCCACACCTGAAGTCCGGCGCCGTCGCGCCACACCGCGATGTCGCCGGAACGATCGGTGCGGGCGATGGTCGCGTGCTCCTCCTGGAGCAGGTCGAGGATCTCATCCCTCGGGTGACCGTAGGTGTTCTTGCCCACCGTCACGAGGGCGACGCGGGCATCGAGATCGCGATAGAGGCCCTGATCCTGATCGGCGCTGCCGTGGTGCGCGACCTTCACGACCGCATAGCTGCGATCGATCGCGCCGCTCGCGAGGAGAGAACGCTGCGGCTGGGCCGACAGGTCGCCGAGGAAGATGGCGTCGGGGACGCGGCATCCCGTCACGTCGATGACGACGCTCGCGTCGTTGCCGGCGGGGTAGACCGGATCGCGGGGCTTCGGCCAGAGTGCGCGCCACCGGCACTCCCCCAGCGCGCCGCTCTGACCCGCGGACACCTCCTGCGTCTGGGCGCCGCCCGCCGTGAAGCGCGCGAGCATGTGGGCCGCGTCGGGGTCCGGAATGGGGCCGTGCAGCACCAGGTCGGCCCGCCCCATCATCGCGTCGGCGCCGCCGCGGTGATCCATGTCGAAGTGGGTGAAGACGAGGATGTCGACGCGGTCGATCGCGAAGCGATCCAGGCAAGCGGACAGCGGGTCGGGTTCGGGCCCCGTGTCGATCAGCATGACGGCGTCGCCGGAGCGGATGAGGACCGCATCGCCTTGGCCCACTTCGCACGCGGCGATAGTCCACTCGTGTGGGACGCGAGTGCGATCGAACAGTGTCCGAACGGGTCCCGCGGCTGCGACCACCACGACGATCCCCGCGAGGAGCCATGCCGCCCCTCGCCGCAGCCGATGCCGCCGTGCCGCGACGACGACCCCGATCGCGGCCCCGGTCGCGGTCAGGGCGATGAGCCCCGGCATCCCTTCGAGCCACGCGATGGATGCGCCGGGAAGCTGCGCCGCGAGGTCTGCCGTTCCCGCGATCCACGCCGCGGGCAGCCAGGCGATCGCGGCCAGCCCCTGCGCCAGCACCGGGATCGGCAGCGCTAGGCAGGCGAGCAGGCCGAGCACGGTCGCGGCCGGTGCCGCCGGGCCGGCGAGAAGGTTCGCGAGCACCCCGACGAGCGGAACGGTCGGCTCGATGAGGATGAGGAGCGGTCCGCAGGCCAGCTGGGCGGCGAGCGGAACGGACAGCGCGAGCGCGGCGGGCGCCGGCATCCACCTCGACATCCCATCGGCGAGCGGGCCGGCGAACAGCAGCAGCGACCCCGTCGCCACCGCCGACAGCGCGAACCCCAGGGATGCCGCGAGCCACGGGTCGAGGATGAGCAGGAGGCACACGGATGCCGAGAGAATCGACATGCCCGCGCCGATCCGCCCCAGCAGCACGCCGAGCATCGCGATCGCGGCCATCGCGCCGGCTCGGACGACGCTCGGCTCGGGTGAGACGAGGACGATGAACGCGACCAGCGTCACGAGTCCCGCAGTGACACGGATGCAGCGCCGCGCCCCGCAGAGCGCGGCGACCCCGAACGCGATTCCGACGACGAGCGCGCAGTTCGCCCCCGATACGGCAGTGAGATGAGACAGAGACGACGCCTTCATCTGCGCGTCGAGGTCGGCGCTGACAGCGGACGTGTCGCCGACGGCGAGGCCGGGAACGAGGCCGGCGCCGGGGTCGGGTAACCCGTCGACCGCCGCGACGAGGCCGGTCCGCAGCTCCGCCGCGACGGCCAGCGCGCCCGTCGGCGGCCTCGCGAGCCGAATCGTGGATGCCTCGATCACCAGCACCTCGCGATCGGCGGCATCTGCGTGGAACGCCGTCCCGGTGACCACAACGCGCGCGCCGAGGTCGAGCCCCTCCGGTCGTTCCTGCACCCGGACGAGGACCGGAGCCGACACGGGGCGTACGTCGCGACCGATCGTTGCCGAACGGGTGATCGCATCGAACCGGAAGCCTGTCGCCGACCGCTCGACCTTGCCCACGACATCCACCTCGAACGTGACGCTGCGGCCGCCCGTGATCTTCAGATCGGCGACCGCGGCTCTCGCGGGCTGCGCGAACGCGACGTGGGATGCCGCGGCCCCCGCGACCGCGATCGCCACCGCGACGAGGGCGAATGTCGTCGGCCTCGCGCGACGCACAGCCACCGCGAGTACCGCCACCGCCCCCACCCACAGCGCGACCGCGATCGTGACCGCGTGCTCGGGGAACACGATCGCCAACCCCGCGCCCGCCCAGGCCGTCAGAGCGACCGGCAGCAGTCGCAGATCGCGACGACGCGCGGTCCGACCACTCACACCGTCACCAGGTCGCGGATCGACGCGAGCATCTTCTCCCCGATGCCCGGCACCGCCATCAGGTCGTCGACGCTCGTGAACCGGCCGTTCTCCTCGCGCCAGTCCAGGATGCGTTGCGCGATCGCCGGACCCACCCGCGGGAGCGTGTCCAGCGCAGCCAGGTCCGCGGTGTTGAGGTTCACGCGCCCGTCTCCCTCGGGCGCGGCCGGGGCGCCGGCATCCGTTTGCTCGGCTCCTTCGACGGGGATCAGGAGCTGTTCACCGTCGCTGACCGGGCGCGCGAGGTTGACGCCGTCACGCGCTGCCTCGTCCGAGAAGCCGCCCGCTGCAGCGACCGCGTCGACGACCCGGGCGCCGTCATCCAGGCGGTACAACCCGGGCGTCTTCACCTCGCCGGACACGTGCACGTACACCGATGCCGGCGCGATGCTCTCGGCGGCGGTGTCGGGAACCGTCTCGACCGCGGAGTCTGCTCCGGTGCGCACGATACCGATCGCGATGGTGACCGCAGCGACGATGACCACGAGCGTGATCGCGGCCCCGATACCCAACCGGCGTCGCGATCCCGACACCGTCTGCGCACCCATGTCGACGATCTTCGCGATCAGCCTCGCCGACGACGCCCCGGCAACGGAGGCCGTGGACGAAGCTCGCTCAGCCACTCCAGTGGAGGAGACCAGAACGACGTCGACCGACAGCGCCCGCAGCAGCTGCTCGGGGCGAGCGCCCCCGGCGCATACACCCAAGAGGGCATCCGCAGAAGCGGTCGTTGAGACCAGCCACCGGCACTATCGTTTCTACCCTCGAGGTGCACGAGGGAGGCTCGATGAGAGGGTACGTTTCCGCACCCACGCGCGCTCGACTTGCGTGGTTCGCCCAATCGCAATCGCCGATCCTTGCGACCTTCCTTCTCGTCGGTGTCGCATCCCTCGTGCTCGAGGTTCCGGCGCGGATTCTGTCCGTCGCGGTGTTGGGATACGCCCTCGTCGGGATCGCGACGATCGTCGCTCTCCTCGTGCCGTGGGAGCAGAGGCAATGGCGACACCAGGCCGTGGTCCCCGCCATCGACCTGCTCGGTGCGGTCCTGGTCGCAGCGGCCACGGACTATCACGTGCACGCCATCTCCGCTCTCGCGGCGTTCCCCGCCGTGTGGCTCTCCGCCGTGGGCAAGCGGACCGGAACGTTCGTCGCCCTCATCGGCGCGTACGCCGCAACCTTCATCCCGCTGATCAACGCAGCCGAGACGGTGTCGGCGTCGGACTGGCTGAGCACACTGCTGTTCGCGATCGTCCTGCCCGTGGTCATCATCACTGCGCGGATCCTGGTCGAGAACAACCGCCACATCCGGGAATTGCTCGCCACCCGCCAATCCCAGTGGGCCGAAAGTCAGCGAGATCTGGAACGCCTCGGCGCGGTCCTGCGAAGCTACGCGGACGACGCCGACATCGCGCTCGTTGTCTTCGACCACGAGGGGCGGGCGATCGCGACGAACACCCGATCCCGCGAGTTCGCCCAGCGGGCCCAGCTCGATCCCACGACGGGAGTCGCGGAGCACATCTACGGAGAAGACCGAGTCACCCCCATTCCCGGCCCCGACCAGCCGATCTTCCGAGCGAAGCGCGGCGACGACATCGACAGCGAGTTCTGCTGGATCGGCCCACCCGGGGATCAGACCGCTCTCATCACGACCGGCAAGCCGCTCATCGCATCCGATGGCACGAACATCGGCGTGATGCTCGTCTCCCACGACATCACCGAACAGGTGCACGCCGGACGAGAACGCGAGGACGCGCTCGCCACGCTCTCCCACGAGCTCAGAACCCCTCTGAACGCGATCATCGGATACACCGACCTGCTGTCGACGGATCCCCTCCCCGTCCAGTCCCTCACACGCCTGGCTGTCATCTCCCGCAACGCGGAGCGAGTCATCAAACTCACGTCCTCGTTCCTCGACGGGCTCCGTTCCACCACGGAGTTGGAGCCGCAGGAGATCGACCTGCGGGAGATGGTGGCGGACGCGGTCGATCCCACCAGCATCCCGAACGTCCACGACAGGATCGTGGACGTTCGCATCCCGCCCGGCATCCGCGTGACAGCGGACCGCGAGGGCCTGGCCGCGATCTTGTCCAATCTGGTCTCCAACGCCGTCAAGTTCTCGAGCTCGGGCGACCGCATCGACATCGTCGCGCAGCAGGTGGACGGCACGGTCGAGATCGCCGTGAGGAATACCGGATCACGGATCGACCCCGCCGAACGCGAGCGGATCTTCGACCGCTTCTACCGCTCCCCCGAGGCGCGGCACAGCGCCGTGCCCGGAACCGGCATCGGGCTCGCCTTCAGCCGCAAGGTCGCGACCGCCCTCGGGGGATCTCTCGTCGCCGGGGCCCCCGCCGAGGGCGCCGAGCTGATCCTCACGCTGCCCGCCGCATCCGCCGCGATCGCCGCCTAGGCCGTGTTGATCAAGTGGTTCCGCCACTGGTTGGGTGAGTCTTGAACGGTGACGCGGCAGGAGATCTCTGACGAGGTGTGGTCGGTTATGGAAGCGTTGATGCCGACGGTGACAGGGCGGTCGCGGCCGTGGACAGATCATCGACTCGCTCTCGAGGGGATGGCGTGGAAGTACCGCACCGGGGCGCCGTGGCGGGACGTGCCAGAGCGATTCGGGAAGTGGAACTCGATCTACAAGCGGTTCAATCGGTGGGCTGAGGATGGCACCTGGACGAAGCTGCTTGCCGAGGTGCAGAAGCAGGCCGACGCTGCCGGGAAGATCGACTGGGTTGTCTCGATCGACTCGACCATCGCGCGCGTGCATCAGCACGGTGCGACCCTAAAGCGGGACACAGGGGGCTCTGTCGAATCACAAGAATCCGTGGTTCGAGCCGCCTGATCACGGCATCGGCCGCTCCCGTGGCGGGCTGACGACCAAGCTGCACCTGGTCTGTGACGGCCGCGGCAGACCGCTGGGGATGATGGTTACCGGCGGGAATGTCAACGACACGACGATGATGACCGCGGTACTCAAGGACATCTGCGTGCCCCGCGCCGGGAAGGGCAGACCCCGCACCCGTCCCGATCGGGTGCTCGCCGACAAGGGATACCCGTCGAAGGCGAATCGCGCATGGCTCCGCGATCGCGGGATCGCCGCGACGATTCCTGAGCGGGACGATCAGATCGCGCACCGTCGCAAGAAGCCGGGCCGGCCGATCGACTTCGGCGACCAGCAAAACACCCGCTACCGCGGCCGGAACGTCGTCGAGCGCTGCTTCAATCGGCTCAAGCAGTGGCGCGGCATCGCGCTGCGCTCAGACAAGACCGCACGCAGTTACCGCGCCGCGATCACCCTCGCCGCCACGTTGATCTGGATCAAGACTGACTTGATCGGTACGGCCTAAGGGCTGAGCGCTCCACCCATTCCGGTATCGCCATCAGTTCCCGGATGTCGTTGACGAGCCGCGCCGTGTGGAACCCGTCGGCCGAGGCGTGGTGCACCTGGACGGCCAGCGGCATGAACGTGCGCCCGCCGCGTTCGACGTGCCGGCCGATCGTAAAAATGGGCAGCAGATGCCGGGTGCCACCGTCGATCTGGAGCGAGAACCCGGTGAAGTGCGTCCACGGCACGCTCGAGACGTCGAATACGTCGGGCGGTAGCTCGCCCCGCGGGAACATTGTGGTCGCGGATGCAGCATCCGCGACCACCTCGGCAGTGCGCTCGTGGAAAGTGACGAAGTCCATGTCGTACTGCGACCAAACCACGGCGAACGTTTCGCGCTCCGCGTTGAACACGGTGAACGCTGGATGCACTACGGGCCACGTGGCGGGCGCGCCATCCTCGGTGAGCGCCATCCGGAACTCACGGCGACGATTCACAACGTTCGCGATCGCCCAGATCTGCGCGAGGTATGTCTTGCGCCCTGTGCGTCGCAGCGCAGCGAGGAGCTGAGTCACGTCGATCTCGACGGTGATGGCGTAGGTGCACGGCACCCGCTCGCGGTAGTACTCGAACGTCTCGCGGCGCGTCCACGTTTCGAGGTCGATCGGTTCGGGCAGGATCATTCACCCATCCTCGCAGCACCTCGCGACGCGCCACCGTTCAACATCCGCCAAGAAGTCCCCGAACCTCTTGATCAACACGACCTAGGCGTCGCCCGCCGTCGCTCAGGCGACGGTGAAGCTGACGACCTTCGGGGCACGCACAACAGCGCGCGTGATCTCCTTGTCACCGATCGCGCGGCGCACCTTGTCGTCCGCGAGCGCGAGCTTCTCAAGCTCCTCGCCCGAGATCTTCGCCGGAACGGTGAGCGTGCCGCGCACCTTGCCGTTGATCTGGACGACCGCGGTCACCGACTCCTCGACGAGCAGCGTCGGGTCGGCCTGACGCCATGGCACGACGCCGACGAACGGCTCGTACCCGAGGATCTCCCACATCTCCTCCGCCGTGTGGGGGGCGAAGAGGTCGAGGATCATCGCGACGGCCTCGGCGGCTTCGCGGACGGCGGGGTCTGCAGCGCCCGCACCAGAGTCGATCGCCTTACGCGTCGCGTTCACGAGCTCCATCAGGCGCGCGACGACGACGTTGAACTTCGACTGCTCGACCAGGCCCACGACATCCGCCCACAGACGGTGGGTCACGCGGCGGAGCGCGGTGTCGCCTTCGGCCCAGACGACATCCTTGGGGCTCGCGACATCCGTGGCGACGCGCAGTGCGCGGGAGAGGAACTTCTGGGCACCCGTCGTCGAGACGTCCTCCCAGTTGATGTCGTCCTCGACCGGTCCGGCGAACGCGATCGCGACACGGACGGCATCCGCGCCGGGCTCGTCCATGCTCGACGCGAACTCGACCAGGTTGCCCTTCGACTTCGACATCTTCGACCCGTCGAGCAGAACCATGCCCTGGTTGATCAGGCTCGTGAACGGCTCGGTGAAGTCGACGAGGCCCATGTCGAACAGGACCTTCGTGATGAAACGGGCGTAGAGCAGGTGGAGGATCGCGTGCTCGACACCGCCGATGTACGAGTCGACCGGCGCCCACTTGGATGCCTCGGCCGTCGGGAACGGCTCCGTCGCGCCGTTCGGGGCCAAGAAGCGCAGGAAGTACCAGGAGCTGTCCACGAAGGTGTCCATGGTGTCGGCGTCGCGGAGCGCCGGCTCCCCCGTCTCGGGGTCGACCGTCGACATCCACTCCGTAGCGCCGCCCAGCGGCGAGGTGCCCTTGGGCTTCAGGTCGAGACCCTTGGCGTCGGGCAGGATGACGGGCAGCTGCTCGTCGGGGACCGGGACGATACGGCCGTCCTCGGTGTGGATCATCGGGATCGGGGTGCCCCAGAACCGCTGACGCGAGATCAGCCAATCGCGGAGGCGGTAGGTCTTCGCGGCGCGGCCGGTTCCCGCCGAGGTGAGCTCTTCGATCGCGCGGGCGATCGCGTTGCGCTTGGACAGCCCGTTCAGCGACCCGGAGTTGATGAGGCGCCCATCGCCCGTCAGCGCGGTGCCGGTGCGGGCGGGATCGATCGACTCGAGGTCGTCGCCGATCGGCACACCGTCCTCGTCGACCTCGATGACCGGGATCGCGCCGGTGACCGGAGCCGTCGTGTCGACGACGACCTTCACGGGCAGGTCGAACGCGCGGGCGAAGTCGAGGTCGCGCTGGTCGTGCGCGGGGACGGCCATGACGGCACCGTGCCCGTAGTCGGCGAGGACGTAGTCCGCCGCCCAGATCGGCAGACGCTCGCCGTTGATCGGGTTGATCGCGAAGCGGTCGAGGAAGACACCGGTCTTGGGGCGATCAGCGGTCTGGCGCTCGATCTCGCTCGTTTTCTGCACCGTGTCGAGGTAAGCGCGGAAGCGCTGCTGGACCTCGGGCGAGGCGCCCTCGGCCAGTTCGGCGGCGAGGTCGGAGTCCGGCGCGACGACCATGAACGTCGCGCCGTGCAGCGTGTCGGGCCGAGTCGAGAAGACACTGATCTTGTCGTCGCGGCCCTCGATCTCGAAGTCGATGTCGGCGCCGATGGAGCGGCCGATCCAGTTGCGCTGCATCTGCAGCACCTTGTGCGGCCAGAACCCTTCGAGCTGGTTCAGGTCGTCGAGCAGCCGGTCGGCGTACTCCGTGATCTTGAAGTACCACTGCGTCAGCTTCTTCTTGACGACCTCGAACCCGCACCGCTCGCAGTGACCGTCGACGACCTGCTCGTTGGCGAGGACGGTCTGATCGTTGGGGCACCAGTTCACGGCGCTCTGCTTGCGATACGCGAGTCCACGCTCGAACAGCCGCTGGAACAGCCACTGGTTCCAGCGGTAGTACTCGGGGTCGCTCGTGTGGAGCACGCGGCTCCAGTCGTAGGACGACCCGAAGGCACGGAAGCTGACCTTGTGCTGGTCGATGTTGTTGTAGGTCCACTCGCGCGGGTCCGAACCGGCGCCGCCCTTGATGGCGGCGTTCTCGGCGGGGAGACCGAACGAGTCCCAACCGATGGGGTTCAGCACGTTGTACCCGCGGTGACGCCAGAACCGCGCGACGGCGTCGACGTAGGCGTAGTTCTCCGCGTGACCCATGTGCAGGTCGCCGGACGGGTACGGGAACATCCCGAGGACGTACTTGCGCGGCCGGGTGTCGTCGCTGCCACCGGCCTTGAACGGGTCCGACTCCGCCCATCGCGCCTGCCACTTGTTCTGGATGGCGCGGGAATCGAAGCTCGCCTGCTCGGGAGCCGATGCGTCGGAGGAGGTGCTGGAGGACACGGTGAACCAATCGTGCAAAGTCGGGAGGGCGCGCGAAAGCGCCATTTCAGCCTAGCGGACCGGGGCTTTCACCAGCCCGGGGGCAGGTCCGCCCCCAGCGCGCGGAGGGGCGCTCGCGCCTTGATGCCGACTTCGGCGACCTCATCCGCCGCAACCGACCCCCACGTGATCCCCCCGCCGGCCCCGACGTACGCACCACCCGGATGCACGACGATCGAGCGGATCACCATGGCGAGGTCGAGCCCGCCGTCGACGCCGATCCACCCGAAGCATCCGGCGAAGACTCCGCGCGGCGCTCCTTCCAGTCGGTGCAGGATCTGCATGGCCGAGAGCTTGGGCGCCCCCGTCATGCTCCCGGCGGGAAACGAGGCATCCCACAGATCGCCCACGGTCGTCCGGGCGCGGAGTCGCCCGGCGACCGTGCTCACGAGCTGATGCACAGCGGGGTACGACTCGACCTCCAGCAGCCGTTCCGCAGCAACGGACCCCGGCTCGCACACGCGCTGCAGATCGTTGCGCATGAGGTCGACGATCATGACGTTCTCGGCCTGCTCCTTCTCACTCGCCCGCAGCTCGGCGGCCAGCGCCGCATCATCCACCGTGTCAGGAGACCGCGGCCGGGTGCCCTTGATCGGGCGGGTGCGGACGATCCCGCCGCTCACTGTGAGGAACTGCTCCGGCGACGCGCTGACGAGCGCCCACCCGCCGCTGCGGATGATCCCGCCGTGATGCGCCGGTGTCGCGACACGCAGACGCAGATAAGTCTCGATCGGGTCGACGGATGCCGCTGTCTCGAACCGCGTGGTGAGACACAGCTGGTACGCGCGCCCCTCGCGGATCTCGTCCCGGCACTCCTCGATGAGAGCCGCGTACGCCGCGGGGTCATGACGCGCACGAACCTCGACTGCTGCGGGTGCACCGGGCTCCGGCATCCGCTCCGCCCGCCGAGCGGTCTCGATCGCGACGGCGAACGATTCGAGGACATCCCGGTCGCCGTACGCGACCATCCGTCCGGCCGCGTGGTCGAACCCGATCATCCGGTCGATCCTCAGCCAGACCTCGCCGGGCCCGGCATCCTCCGTCGCCGGAGCACCCGCGCGACGGGCTGCCGCGTCATAGCCCGACCACCCGACCCACCCGCCGCGGAATGGTCCGGCCGCGGCATCGGTCGCACCGCCGGCCACGACGTGGCGGGGAGCAGGTGACGGGATGCCGCTACCCACCCAGCTCCATCCGTCCGACGCGGCGGGGCCGGCGTCGAGCCAGAACGCATGCGCGACCTCACCGAACAGGGCCGTGAACGCGACCGCCGGATCCACCCAGCCGTCAAGAACACGGGAGTCGAGGTGACGGGGCACCCCCTCAGGGTAGACGGCGGATAATCTGAGGTCGTGAACGAGATCCTCGACTGGCTGCTCGACACCGTCCAAGCGGTCGACCCGGTCGTGCGAACCCTCTTCGCCGGCCTGGCGATGATGCTCGAGACGAGTGTGCTCGTGGGGCTCGTCGTTCCCGGTGACACGATCGTGATCGTCGCGGGAACCGCGGTCGACTCACTCGGCGAAGGTGCGTGGCTCGTCCTCGCCGTGTTGGTGGGGTCGCTCCTGGGCGAGAGCATCGGGTTCGCATTGGGGCGCTGGCTGGGTCCCCGCATCCGCTTCTCCCGAGTCGGCAGACTGGTCGGCGAACGCAACTGGGTGCGCGCCGAGCTGTACCTCCGTCGCCGCGGCGGACCTGCGATCTTCCTCTCGCGGTTCCTCCCCGTGCTCCACTCCCTCGTGCCTCTGACAGTGGGAATGAGCGGGTTCGCCTACCGCCGGTTCCTCACGTGGACAGTGCCCGCGTGCGCCGTCTGGTCGGTGGCCTACGTGTCGGTGGCGGCCGCCGCCGCCGAGGGGTACCGCGACCTCTCCGACAGCCTGCATTCGGCTGGTTACCTGTTCGTCGGGGTGATCGCGGCGTTCCTCCTGCTCGTCTACATCGCCAAGCGCGTGATCAGCGCGCGGGAAGCGCGCCACCTCGCCCTCGACGAGGCCGCCGGAGCGCATGCAGACGACGTGAAAGACTGAGCCGATGCCTTCTCCCTCCTCGCGCGACACGAAGGTGCTCTGGCTCGCCCGCCTCGAGTATCGGTTCCATGCCTGGCGTGAGAAGCGCGCCCGTGCGAGCGGCCGCCGCCCGACTGTCGCCGCTTTCCCGGGGTACGGCAGCACGCAGTGGGTGCGCGTGCTCGGTCGAGTGTTGATCCCCCCGAAGGCCAAGCGGCGCGAGCGGGGCGACTACGCCGGCGTCCGCGGGTGGCGGAGTTTCGCGGCGGTGCCGATCGCTCACGCGACGGTCACGGTGACCATCGACGGCGTGGCCCACGAGGTCGCCGCGGATCGAGGGGGCGTGATCGACGCCGTCCTGCCCGCCACGATGGCACCCGGCTGGCAGACGGTGACCATGAGCGTCGAGGACTCGGAGGCCGTGGACGCTCGCATCTTCGTCGTCGGCGATGACGTCCGGTTCGGCGTCATCTCCGACGTGGACGACACCGTGATGGTCACGGCGCTCCCCCGCCCCTTCGTCGCCGCGTGGAACTCCTTCGTCTTGAACGAGCACGCCCGACAGCCCGTTCCTGGCATGGCGGTCCTTCTGGAGCGGCTCGCGCGAGACAACCCCGGCGCGCCGATCCTCTACCTGTCCACCGGGGCGTGGAACGTCGCCCCGACGCTGGTCAGATTCCAGCGACGGCACCTGTTCCCCCTCGGGGCGATGCTGCTCACCGATTGGGGGCCGACGCACGATCGATGGTTCCGCAGCGGCAAGGCTCACAAGCAGGAGAACCTCCGCCGCCTGGCCGAGGAGTTCCCCGACATCGACTGGCTGCTGATCGGCGACGACGGCCAGCACGACGACGAGATCTACACGGAGTTCACGATCCAGCATCCCGATCAGGTTGCTGCGGTCGCGATCCGGCGGCTGACCCCCGCGGAAGCCGTGCTCGCGGGTGGGCGGACGGCCGTCGACGATCACAGCGCCGCCGGAGTTCCGTGGGTGACGGGCGACGACGGCGCCGACCTGCTGGAGCGTCTCACCGACGTCGACATCGTTCGCGATGTCCCCACTTCCTCCTAGGCTGACCCGCATGTGTGGTCGCTTCGTCGTTGCCAACGTCTCCTCCGAGCTCGTCGGCGTCCTGCGCGTCGACGTCGAGAGCGACGATCTCCCTGCCCCGTCGTACAACATCGCGCCGACCTCCCGCGTCGGCATCGTGCTCGACTCCGCCAAGACCGACCCGCCGACGCGACGGCTGGAGCCCGCGCGGTGGGGGCTCGTCCCCTCGTGGGCGAAGGACGTCAAGGTCGGCGCGCGCGCCTTCAATGCGCGGTCCGAAGAACTCGAGGAGAAGCCGATGTTCCGGCAGGCCCTCATCAAACGCCGGGCGATCGTCCCTGCCACGGGCTACTACGAGTGGCAGACGACCGACGAGGGCAAGACGCCGTACTTCATCCATCCCGCCGACGGTTCGCCACTCCTGTTCGCCGGCCTGTATGAATGGTGGAAGGATCCCGCGAAGGCCGAAGACGACCCGACGAAGTGGGTGCTGTCGTTCACGATCATCACCCGCGACGCGTTGGACCCCCTGGGGTCCATCCACGACCGGATGCCGCTGTTCCTCGATGCCGACTTCGCTGACGCCTGGCTCGACACGGAAGTCGACAACGTCGGTGACCTTCTCGATGCCGCCGTCGATGCGGCTCCAGACGTGGTCGCGGGGCTGACTGATCACGTCGTGTCGAGCGCCGTCGGAAACGTCCGAAACGACTCCCCCGACCTCATCCAGCCCGTCTGACGAGTCCCTCATGACCACCCTCACGCGTGTCGTCCTGGCGCGGTCCGAATGGTCCGAGCGGATGCGGGAACACGGCGAGCGAGCAGATGCCCTCACCGCAGCGCGGCGACACCGTGCCGCGCGCGGTGAGACCCATCCCGTCGACGACTTCCTCTACACGTACTACTCGTACAAACCGGCCGTCCTCCGCCGTTGGCACCCCGGCCGGGACGTCGTACTCGACGACGCCGCGGATGCGCCCCAGTCCGGATGGCGCTGGTACCGGACCGACGGCGACGCCGTCACCGCGGACGCAGAGGCGTTCCTCGCCGAGAAGGCGCCCCTCGTCCGAGCGATCAGCGGGATCCTCGCGAGCACTCTGGGCCGCGCGGGTTCCTACGGATGCTTCGGCATGCACGAATGGGCGATGGTCTACCAAGACCGTGAGACGCGGCATCCCGTGCCTTTGCGGCTCGGTGCGAGCGGAACGGATGCCGTCGTCGAGGCGCACGATCTGCGCTGCACGCACATCGACGCGTTCCGCTTCTTCACTCCGGATGCCGTTCCGCGAAATCGGTTCGCACCGACGCGCGACACCCAGGCGCAGACCGAGCAGCCCGGATGTCTCCACGCTGGTATGGACCTCTACAAGTGGGCCGTCAAGCTCGGCCCCCTCGTCCCGGGCGAGGTCCTCCTGGACGCATTCGAGCTCGCGCGGGACATCCGAGAACTCGACATGCGCGCCTCTCCCTACGACTTGAGGGACTGGGGGTACGCGCCGGTAGCGGTCGAAACGCCGGCGGGGAAAGCGGAGTACGTCGCCGCACAGCGCGGATTCACCGAGAGGTCGCAGCCGATCCGTGCCCGCTTGCTCGCGCTCATCCGCTGACGCGGCCTGTCGTCAAGGCCCTCGACGCCGGTCGCGTCGCGGATGAGAGTCGACCACGTCGAAAGGATCACCGTGAGCGCTGACAGCACTTCGAACTCGCCCGATCTCGACCGCCTCGTCGGCGGAGAGCAGGAGGGCCTCCCCCCGGCACCGGAAGGCACACCCGACGACGTCGATGCGATGACGCCCGATGAGCGTTTTCAGGCGCCCGCAGGTGGCAACCTCGAGGTGGATGACGAGGCCACGGACGGGTGATGTGCGAAGCGCGAGCACTCCGATGTCCGGACCGTGGGCAGCCACGGCTAGTCGGCGGCGGCCCGTGGGCACGGTCACAGAATGGATCGCCGCGCGGGAATCGTCTCGACGGACTGCTTCGCGGTTCGCAGTCGCTGGTATCGACCGAGCGGGTTCGAGTCGTCATCAAATGCGATGAAGCCGCCCTCGACGCGAACCACGAAACCCACGGTCCGCGCGCCGGTGACGCAGACGTGCATGTCCGGCTCCGTGATGCTCCACACCAGGTCGTCCCCCTGGTGCCTCGAGTGCGTTGTCATGACGTCCTCCTGCTCTCGCATGTCATCGAAGACGAGCCGAGGTCCGGGGCAACGTGGTGTCACTGTAGGGCCATCGCCGAGGGCGCACAAGGAAGAACGATGCACGGACATGCACACTCCCTATACTGAGATGAGCGTCCCTGGACCTAGGCCGCTGTGTACAGCCAGGTCTGGAGGGCGCGTGACCGGTTCCGATTCGGCAGATGGTGATCCCATCTGCGCGGTCTTCCTCGCAATGCTTCCGATCCACCACGTCGGCGTGTCCACCTTGGGTACACCGTTCGACGTCGAGACGATCTGCGCGAGTGACGTCGCAGCGGCGGCGCTCGAGGAGATCCAGCTGGATTCCGGGGTCGGGCCGTGTTGGATCGCGCGGTCGTCCCGTGCGCCGGTGCTTCTCCACGACCTGCACGAGGCGGCGGCGATGGACTGGCCCATGCTCCGCGCTGTCGCCGCGAATCACGGTGTCCGGTCGCTCTACGCCTTTCCGATGACGGTCGGTGCGGTCGAGGTCGGAGTCGTCGATCTCTACGCCGATGACCTCGGTGCGTTGAAACAGCGCGATGTCGCTCTCGCGTCCGCAATGGCGGATGCCGCCGCGATCCGCATCTTCGAGCGGATCCTGGCGGGCGACGATGCCTCCGTGGGGTCCGGTGGATCGTCACGAAGGGTCGTGCACCAGGCGACGGGGATGGTCTGCGCCCAGCTGCGAGTGAATCCGGATGACGCTCTCGTGGTCATCCGTGCGCACGCGTTCGCCTCCGGGCAGTCGGTCATCCAGATAGCGGAGTTGATCGTCAGTCGCGAGATCGACTTCACGGTGTGATCAGGTTGGTTCGGAAGAGGTTGCAGACATGAGCAGGGAAATGCGGGAGAAGCAACTCATCGACACGTTCGTGGAGATCGCGGACACCATGGTGGGCGGATACGACGTCGTCGATCTGCTGTATCGCCTGGTGTCGCGCTGCTCGGTCATCTTCGCGGCAGCGGATGCCGGCATCCTTCTGCGGATCGACGGGCAACCGCTGGAAGTCGTCGCCTCGACGACGGAGCGGAGCCAGCTCGTCAGTCTCCTCCAACTCAGTGCGGATGAAGGTCCGTGCGTCGATGCGTACCGTTCCGGTGAGCCGGTGACGGTCAACGACATCGCGTCCATCCGCGAACGATGGCCGGACTTCGCGGAGCGGGCAGGGGCTCTGGGCTACAACTGGATGCACGCGGTTCCGCTGCGTCTGCGCGATGAAGTGATCGGCTCGCTGAACCTCTTCGGCGACGGATCCGAGAGCCTGAGCGCCGAGGACGCCCGAGCGGCACGTGGCTTGGCCGACATCGCGACGATCGGGATCCTCCACGAACAGGCGTTCCGAGAGGCGGATCTCGCGCGCACTCAGTTGCAGCAGGCGCTCGACAGTCGGGTCGTCATCGAACAGGCCAAGGGCGTCCTGGCGCATCAGCACAACATCGACATGGATGAGGCCTTCCAACGCCTGCGAGCTCAAGCACGCAGCAGTCAACAGCGCCTCGCCGACGTCGCGCGCGACATCGTGGCCCACGCCAGCGACCGGACGCGCGACCTCGACGATCTCTGAGGACGTGGTGTCCGAACGGTGCGCTCGACAGGGCGGACGAGGGCTCGTCGCTGACGCATCAGACGTCGACGAGTGATTCCTGCTCGCGGTCTGTCTGTCCGTAGGCGACCAGCACTGCAACGACCGCTGTGAGGACGACCGCCGTCAACGCGACGGGCACCGGGATGACCGGGTCGACGAGGACGAGCAACGCCCCGGCGGCGACGACGGTGTTCACGACGCGGGTCGCGTGGGGTCGGATCGCCAGCAACCAGACGACGCCGATGAAGACAGCGACCGGCACGGTGTAGGTGAAAGATGCCGCAGGCGAGCTCAGCGCACTGTTCCCCGTCAGCACGTCGATCTCGACCTCTATCCCCGCCGAGAACGCTCCGGCAGCGGCGAAGATGAAGAAGTGCCCGTAGCCGTAGATCAGCGGACTGCGCACACGGTCGATCGCAAGGTGATGCGGCGGCCAGAAGTAGATCCACCAGAGAGCCGCCGTGACGGCGAGGGTCAAGACGGCGATGCCGACGAGAGGCGCCAGCGCTTCGGCATCCTGCACTGCGTGAATGATCGCGTTCGCCGAGGCGAGAAGGCTCTCGCCGAGGAGGATCAGGGTGAACAGACCGTAACGTTCGGTGATGTGGTGCGCGTTCCGCGGCGTCGCACCGCGGCTTTCGGCGATGACCGGTACCGCAAGTTCCGCCAGGAACAGCGCGACGATGACGATGCGAAAGACCTCGCCGGGAAGCAGAAGGGCCGCAACCCAGAGAACCTGCACGAAGGCGATACCGACGGCGTAGACGAGCGTCGCCGGCCGAGCGGGGCCCGCGCCGCGAGACGCGCGCAGCCACTGCGCGACCATCGCAAGCCGCATGAGCACGTAGCCTGCGGTGACGATGCGGAAGTCGGACTCGGTGAAGGCGGAGTGAACCCCGGCTGCGAGAACCAGCACTCCGCTCATCTGGACGATGGTGAGCACCCGATACAGCCAGTCATCCGTGTCGAACGCGGTGGCGAACCAGGTGAAGTTCATCCACGCCCACCAGATGCTGAAGAAGACGGCAGCGTAGCTGAGGACTCCGGACACGATATAGCCGTCGGTGAGCGCATAATGCAGTTCGACGGCAGAGATGCTCACCGCGACGACGAAGACGAGGTCGAAGAACAGCTCCAACGACGAGGCAACCCTCCCCGGCTCGTGGGGATCGCGCGGTGTCATCGGGACGAGACGCCAGGATGCCGGGCGCCCCGGTGACGTCATCATGAGAAGGCCCCTCGTCGAGGCCTGTCGGTGTGCATGCGCCGAGCGTACGGCATCGAGAACGCCGACGTCGGAAACACAAAAACCCCGGCGAACCGGGGTGTTTGGTGGACCTGAGGGGACTCGAACCCCTGACCCCCTGCATGCCATGCAGGTGCGCTACCAGCTGCGCCACAGGCCCTTGGTCACCGCTCGCGGCAACTCATCCAGCTTACTACAGCCGGAGGAGTGCTCTGAACATGACTGCGGGATGTCACTCCTGCGGAGTGGGCTCCGCGATCGTCACGGGGATGATCGGGCAATCCTTCCAAAGGCGCTCCAGGCCGTAGAACACCCGCTCCTCCTCGTGGAAGACGTGGACGACGACGTCACCGAAGTCGATGAGGACCCAGCGCGACTCGGCGCGGCCCTCGCGGCGGAGGCGCTTCTGGCCGGCCTCGAGCATCTTGTCCTCGATCTCGTCGGCGATCGCGGCGACGTTTCGCTCGCTGTTACCGGTGACGAGAAGGAAGGCATCGATCAGCGGAAGCGGACCGGAAACGTCGAAAGCGACGAGATCCGTGCCACCTTTGCTGTCGGCGGCGGCGGCGGCCACCTGGACGAGTTCGTGCGTGTGCTCTGCAGCGACCATCAGAAAGATCCGTTCACAAGGGTGAGAATGAGCACCGTCGCGAGGGCCAACCCGAGGGCACCGGCGCAGATCGCGAGGGTCATGATGAGGCGGCTGCCTTTTTCGGGAGCCGGAGGGCGGATGATGTCATCCGCACTCTTAATCGTACTGATCGCTGACGATGCCGCGATCGGGGTAGGTGAGGATGCGAGCGGGAGCTCGCCGTCCATCAGCGTGGCGTCGACGTCCTTGCCGTCGGAGCTTCCCGGAGCGCTCCCGGTCGACCCGTAACTCTCGGGGAGCGCGTAGCTACCGGTGATGATGAGCTCACCCGTGCCGAGGATCGGCACGGACAGCGAGCCGGTCTCGGGGCTCTGCGACAGGATGAGGGCGTTCGGAGCGGACGAGGAACCACTGCCCCCTCGCGTCAAGAGGTGATCGAAGGAGGGGGGGAGGTCCACCGGCGCGGCGCCGTCCGCGAGCAGCTGAGCGCCGAGGCCGGGAGCGACGACGCGCGCCGGTTCTCCCTCAGCCGTGCGTTCGACGTTGTGGGCGGCGGACGGCTCCTCCCCCGCACCGGGCTGACCGCCGCGCTCGTCCTCGACGCGTTCATCGGCCTGGTCGGTCTGGGCGGGCTCGTCGACCTCCGCGGGCTCTTCAGACTCGGCGGGCTCTTCGGACTCGACGGGCTCGTCCGGCTCAACGGGCTCGTCAGCCTCGACAGGCTCGTCGTCGTCGACCGGCACGACGACTTCTTCGAGCTCGTCGGAGGACTCTGTCTGCGCGCCTTCTTCCCCGGCGGACTCGGACTCCGCGGCATCCACCGTCGGCTGCTCGCCCGTGACGAACTCCGCTTCGATGACGTCCACGGTCCCCGTCCGCAGCTTCGCGAGGTGCCTGGCCTGGCGACGGGTGACCGGGTGCGCATCGTGGTCGAGGTCAGCGTCAGCGGCCGGCAAGATCGGCGCTCGCTCGGTCTCGATGACGTCGGTGTGGTCGGCCTCGGCGACAGGCGCATCGTCGACGGCAGAGTGGGATGCCTCGGCATCCGCCTGCGCCTCTTCCGGGGTGATGATGGGCGTGGATGCCGTGTTGCGCAGTTCACGCAACTGCCGCCGGGTCAGCGGTGGGGTGCTCGGCTGGTCTGGTGTGCTCATGCCTTGCTCCGATACAGGTGGTGCTTCGCAATGTATTGGACGACGCCGTCAGGCACGAGGTACCAGACGGGGTGTCCACGGCTCACGCGGGCGCGGCAGTCGGTGGAGGAGATGGACAGCGCCGGGATCTCGAGGACGCTGACGTCCTCGGACGGCAACCCGTCCACGCTCAGCGTGTGCCCCGGGCGCGAGACCGCGACGAAGTGAGCGAGGTCCCACAGCTCGGCGACATCGCGCCACCCGAGAATCTGGGCGATCGCGTCCGCGCCGGTGATGAAGAACAGCTGAGCGTCCGGCCGCTGCGCTTTGAGATCTCGCAACGTGTCGATGGTGTAGGTCGCCCCGGTACGGTCGACGTCCACTCGGCTGACCGTGAACATCGGGTTGGATGCCGTCGCGATGACGGTCATCAGGTAACGGTGCTCCGACGAGGAGACGCCGGACTTCTGCCATGGCTGACCGGTCGGCACGAACACGACCTCGTCGAGATCGAACGACTGCGCGACCTCGCTCGCTGCCACGAGGTGGCCGTGGTGGATCGGGTCGAACGTGCCGCCCATCACACCGATGCGCGGTGCGCGCGTGGTTACCATGGACACGGCCTCAGTGGTGGCCGTGGCCCGTCTGCTGCACGGGGTTCTTCGCAGCGTAGGCCTCCGCCTTGTGGGCGTGGCGATTCGCCACGTTGCGGTACGAGAGGCTCACGAGGCCGAGGAGCATGAACAGCGCGAAGGCCAGGATGCCGTAGCCGTACGTCGTCGCCATGACATTGCCACCATGGTGCTCGGTCTCCGCTGCGGCGAGGACGATGGTCGTCGCGAGATTCATTCAGGCTCCGTTCGAGGGGTCGGGTCGAGGTCCAGTTTAGGCGGTCAGGATCGGATCTGCCCGGCGCCCCGCGCCAGCCACTTGGTCGTCGTCAGCTCGGGGAGGCCCATCGGACCACGGGCGTGCAGCTTCTGGGTCGAGATTCCCACCTCGGCGCCGAAGCCGAACTCACCGCCGTCGGTGAACCGGGTCGATGCATTCACCATGACCACCGCGGCATCCACCTCGGCCAGGAACCGCTCGGCGACGGCGTCGTCCGTCGTGATGATCGACTCGGTGTGCTGGGTCGAGTACTGCCGGATGTGCGCCAGGGCGTCGTCGAGATCCTCGACCACACGGATCGATATGTCGAGGCTCATGTGCTCGGTAGCCCAGTCCTCAAGCGTCGCCGGCACGACGCCCGGACTCAGCGCGACGGTGACGGGATCGCCGTGCACCGTGACCCCGCGCTCCTGCAGCGCCGCGACGACCGGCGGAACCAAGCGGGCGGCAGCGTCGCGATGCACGAGCACCGTCTCGACGGCGTTGCAGACGCTCGGTCGCTGGACCTTCGCATTGACGACGATGTCGGTCGCCCATTCCGCGGGAGCGGACGCGTCGAGGACGATGTGCACGACCCCCGCGCCGGTCTCGATGACCGGGACGGACGACTCCGTCACGACTGTCTCGATCAGCTGAGCACTCCCCCGCGGAACGAGTACGTCGACCAGGCCACGGGCCCGCATCAGCGCCCGTGCCCCATCTCGGCCGAAGTCGTCCACCGTCTGGATCGCTTCGGGGTCGACGCCGGCATCGGACAGTGCGCCCCGCATGACCGAAATCAGGGCCGCGTTGGTCGATTGGGCGGCGCTCCCTCCGCGCAAGACGACGGCGTTCCCCGAGCGCAGCGCGAGCGCCGCGATGTCGACGGTCACGTTCGGGCGCGCTTCGTAGATGGAGCCAATGACACCGAACGGGACCGACACCTTCTGCAGGTGCAGTCCGTTCTCGAGCACGCGGTCATCCAGCACCCGACCGACGGGATCGGGCAGCTCCGCGACGTCGCGCACCGCCGTTGCCAGCGCCTGCACGCGAACCTCGTCGAGCGTCAGGCGATCGATGAGGCCGGTCGTCAGGCCGTCCGCCCGGCCGCGGACCACGTCCTCGGCGTTCGCCGCCACGATGGCCCCGGTGTTCGCGTCGATCGCAGCCGCGATCCCGCGCAGGAGGTCGGCCTTGGCGGCATCCGTCATCAGCCCGAGCGACCGCGATGCGGTCCGTGCGGAGTGCATGCGCTCCTGAGGCGTCGCCGTGGTCATCGTCATCCGCCAAGTCTAGGGCGGCGGATGCCTCTGACCCCGCTCAGGGACCGTCGACGCGCACCGACGCCGTCGTCACCGGAGCAACCGGCTGGGGGTTCGGCGAGAACCACGTTCCCACCTGCTCGCCGCGAAGGGCGGCGTGGACGAGGTCGGCACTCGTGACGAGCACGGCGATCCCCGCGGATGACGCGAGTCGCGCGGCCGACGCTTTCGTCGCCGCTCCCCCGGTGCCGACGCTGTTCACCACGACGGATCCGAACTGATACCCGGAGAGGTCATCGCCGAACGCGACGTCGATGATCGGGGTGGCACCCGGCTCGTCCGGCGGACGCGTGTACAGGGTCTCGATGTCGCTCAGCAGCACGAGCGCATCGGCTCCCACCAGCTGGGCGACGAGTGCGGCCAGCCGATCGTTGTCGCCGAAGCGGATCTCGTGGGTCGCGACCGTGTCGTTCTCGTTGACGATCGGAAGGATGCGGAGGCCGAGAAGCCGTTCCATCGCGCGGCGGGCATTGGAGCGATGCGTGGGGTTCTCGAGGTCGCCCGCGGTCAGGAGCACCTGACCGGCGACGATGTCGAACGGCCGGAGCGCCTCTTGATAGCGGTAGACGAGCATGTTCTGCCCGACGGCGGCGGCCGCCTGCTGCGTTGCGAGGTCGCTCGGACGAGCGTCGAGGAGGAGGAACGGCATCCCCGTGGCGATGGCTCCGGAGGAGACCAGCACGACCTCTGTGCCGCGCGCGTGCGCCTCGGCGAGAGCATCGACGATCGGTGCGATCTTCTCGGCGTTCTCACCACTGATCGAGGAAGAACCGACCTTCACGACCACACGGCGTGCGCCGGCGAGCCCGGCACGGTCCTGCAGGGTCACGAGGCGTCCTCGTCCTCCCCGCGCGTGGCGGCGATGCGCTCGGACTCGAGCTCGGCGCGCGCTTCGGCCTTCGCGTCCATGCGCTCGTGATAGCGGTCACGGCGCTGCGAGGTGGTGCGACGCGGGTTGAGGTCGAGGCGAGGGTCGGTGCCACGGGGAGCGGTCATCAGCTCGGCAGCGGAGCCGAGCGAGGGGTGCCAGTCGAAGACGATGCCGTCACCGGGGCCGATGACCACCGTCGAGCCCGCTTCGGCGCCGGCCTTCAGGAGACCGTCTTCGACGCCCAGTTTCTCGAGGCGGTCGGCCAGGAAGCCGACGGCCTCCTCATTCTGGAAGTCGGTCTGCTGGACCCAGCGCACCGGCTTGTCGCCCAGGATGCGGTAGATGTTGCCGTACGTGCCACCCTCGACGCGGATCTCGAAGTCCTTCTTCGACCCCTTCGGGCGGATGACGACGCGCTCGGGGGCGGGAGCGGCGGCCAGCGCAGCGCGGTGTTCCTCGACGACCTCGCCGAGGGCGAAGGTCAGCTGACGGAGGCCATCACGGCTGACCGTGGAGATGTCGAACACGCGGAAGCCGCGGGCTTCCAGCTCGGGCCGCACAAGGTCGGCCAGGTCCTTCGCCTCGGGGACATCGAGCTTGTTCAGCGCGATGAGCTGCGGGCGTTCCAGCAGCGGGATCTGCCCCTCGGGAACCGGGTACGCCGCGAGCTCGGCGAGGATGACGTCGAGGTCGCTGATCGGGTCGCGGTCAGGCTCCAGCGTCGCGCAGTCGAGCACGTGCACGAGTGCGGTGCAACGCTCGACGTGGCGGAGGAACTCCAGGCCGAGACCCTTACCCTCGCTCGCACCCTCGATCAGTCCGGGGACGTCGGCGACGGTGTAGCGAGCATCGCCCGCCTGGACGACGCCGAGGTTCGGGTGGAGCGTCGTGAAGGGGTAGTCGGCGATCTTGGGGCGAGCCGCAGAGATCGCGGCGATCAGGCTCGACTTGCCCGCGGACGGGAACCCGACGAGCGCGATGTCGGCGACGGTCTTCAGCTCGAGGTGGACATCGCCCTCCCACCCGGGGGTGCCGAGGAGCGCGAAGCCGGGCGCCTTGCGCTTCGGGTTCGCGAGCGATGCGTTGCCGAGACCGCCCTGACCACCGGGAGCGACGACGAAGCGGATGCCGGGCGTCGCCATGTCGACGAGGGTCTCGCCGTTCTCGTCCTTGACCACCGTGCCCACGGGCACCGCGAGTTCGAGGTCTTCGCCGGCGGCACCGGAGCGGTGGTCGCCCATGCCGAACCCGCCGTTGCCGGCGGAGCGGTGCGGTGCGTGGTGGTACGACAGGAGCGTCGTGACCTGCGGGTCGGCGACGAGGGTGATGTCGCCGCCGTTCCCACCATTGCCGCCGTCAGGACCGGCGAGGGGCTTGAACTTCTCGCGCTTCACGGACACGCAGCCGTTGCCGCCCTTGCCTGCGCTCAAATGCAGCGTCACGCGATCGACGAACGTCACCATGCGGTGTCTCCTGACGGGGAAGCCGACGGGGGTCGGCGGGGAAAAAACGAGGGGCGGGCCGCAGCCCGCCCCTCGTCAAGGAATGTGTGTGGTCACTCAGCGACCGACACGATGTTGACGACCTTGCGGCCGCCCTTCGTGCCGAACTCGACCGCGCCGGCGGCCAGAGCGAACAGCGTGTCGTCGCCACCGCGACCGACATCGGCGCCGGGGTGGAAGTGGGTGCCACGCTGGCGGACGATGATCTCGCCGGCGAGGACCTTCTGACCACCGAAGCGCTTCACGCCGAGGCGCTGGGCGTTGGAGTCACGACCGTTACGGGTGGAGCTTGCGCCCTTTTTATGTGCCATCTCTCGTGTCCTCTCGGCTGCTTACTTGATGCCGGTGATCTTGACGCGCGTGAGGTCCTGGCGGTGGCCCTGGCGCTTCTTGTAGCCGGTCTTGTTCTTGAACTTCTGGATGATGATCTTCGGACCACGCTCTTCGCCGACAACCTCGGCGGTGACCTTGACCTTGGCGAGCTTGTCGGCGTCGGTCGTCACGGCGTCGCCGTCGACGAAGAGGACAGCGGGAAGCTCGATCTTGTCGCCGACCTTGGCCGACTGACGGTCGAGGACGACGATGGTGCCGACCTGAACCTTCTCCTGACGGCCACCGGCGCGCACAACTGCGTAAACCACTTCACACCTTGTTTCTTCTGTGGAGCGCACGGCTCCGATTGTCTGATGAGACTGGAAGTCTTGGTGCGGAAGCCAGGCTCTGTATCGCAACTGCCTGCGACACGTGACGCACCAAGGGACCAGAATACCCGATCCCTGCAGTGAGGGCAAAAGCACCCCCCGGCGCGTCGCCGCCGATCCCGCCGCACGGCGTCCCGCTTATGATCGGCGGATGGCCATCCTCGTCGACACCGCGATGTGGCCGGCTCATGGCAGGTTGTGGGCTCATCTCGTCTCGGACAGCGATCTCGACGAGTTGCACGCCTTCGCGGCGGCCCACGGCATCCCCCCGCGAGCGTTCGACCGCGACCATTACGACGTTCCGGACGACGCGATCGAGCGGCTCGTGGCGGGCGGCGCAGAGCAGGTCGGTGCGCACGAACTCGTCCGCCGGCTGATCGCGTCCGGACTGCGCGTCACCACCCGCGAGCGACGCGGGCGGTGACGCGCTGAATCAGTCTTCCGGCGTGGTCTGAACCGGCGTGCCGGTGAGGGCAGCCGTCGAGACGCGGCGACGCGCGCGGCCCTGGCCCGGGGCCTTGGGCTCGGGAAGCGCCTCGAGGACGGAGTCGAGTAGCCGATCGGCGTCGCTCTTGGGCGGTTCCGCCTTCTTGCGACGCGCGCGCTTCGGGCGTTCGGACCGCTCTGCAGCGGGCTCCTCGGCGACGACGGCAGCGGGCTCCTCGTGGGGCTGGATGGTGGATGCGGCGATCTGCGCGAGCGCGGACTTCACACCCTCGGTGATCACGTGGGTGCCACCCGGCGCAGGCGCAGCCGCACCGCCGCCCTGGTTCTGCGACGCACCGCCGCCCTGACGGGGACGACGGTTGCCGCCAGCCGGGTTGCCGTTGCCGTTGCCGTTCTGCGAGCGATGCTTGACGACCGGATCGTGGTGGACGATGACGCCGCGGCCGGCGCACACCTCGCACGCTTCGCTGAACGTCTCGAGCAGACCCAGCCCGATCTTCTTGCGGGTCATCTGCACGAGGCCGAGCGAGGTGACCTCGGCGACCTGGTGCTTCGTCCGGTCGCGGCTCAGGCACTCGACGAGGCGGCGGAGCACGAGGTCGCGGTTGGACTCGAGCACCATGTCGATGAAGTCGACGACGATGATGCCGCCGATGTCGCGAAGGCGCAGCTGGCGGACGATCTCCTCCGCGGCCTCGAGGTTGTTCTTCGTGACCGTCTCTTCGAGGTTTCCGCCGGTGCCGACGAACTTGCCGGTGTTGACGTCGACGACCGTCATCGCCTCGGTGCGGTCGATGACGAGCGAACCACCGGAGGGCAGCCAGACCTTGCGATCCAGCGCCTTCTCGATCTGCTCGGTGACGCGGAAGACGTCGAACGGGTCCTGCTCGCCTTCGTACTTCTCGATGCGCTCGAGGAGGTCGGGGGCCACTCCCGTGAGGTATGACGTGATCGTCTCGTAGGCGTCGTCACCCTGGATGAGCATCTTCCGGAAGTCCTCGTTGAAGACATCGCGGACGATCTTCACCAGGAGGTCGGGCTCCGAGTGCAGGAGCGCCGGGGCCTGCCCTGTCTGCGCCTGCGTGCTGATGTGATCCCACTGCGAGGTGAGCCGCTGCACATCGCGCGTGAGCTGCTCCTCCGTCGCACCTTCCGCCGCCGTCCGGACGATGACGCCCGACGACTCCGGCAGGACCTCCTTGAGGATCTTCTTGAGACGGGCGCGCTCGGTGTCGGGGAGCTTGCGCGAGATGCCGTTCATCGAACCCGCCGGCACGTACACGAGGTACCGACCGGGGAGCGAGATCTGACTCGTCAGGCGCGCACCCTTGTGTCCGACGGGGTCCTTCGTGACCTGCACGAGGACGCGGTCACCGGACTTGAGCGCGAGTTCGATGCGGCGGGGCTGGTTGCCGGTCTCGACGGCATCCCAATCCACCTCGCCGGAGTAGAGCACGGCGTTGCGGCCCCGACCGATGTCGACGAACGCCGCCTCCATGCTCGGGAGGACGTTCTGCACCCGCCCGAGATACACGTTGCCGATGAGCGAGGCATCCTGGTTTCGCGCGACGTAGTGCTCGACGAGGACGTTGTCTTCGAGGACGCCGATCTGGATGCGGCCGCCACGAGTGCGGACGATCATGTCGCGATCGACGGACTCACGGCGGGCGAGGAACTCGGCCTCGGTGACCACCGGGCGGCGACGACCGGCCTCGCGACCGTCTCGGCGGCGCTGCTTCTTGGCCTCGAGACGCGTCGATCCCTTGATCCGCTGCGGCTCGGTGATGACCTCGACCGCGCGTCGGCGGGGAGCGGGCTCCTCCTGCTGCTCGGGAGCGTTGCCGCCCCGGCGGCGGTTGCGGCGACGTGAGCTGCCGACCGACTCGGACGAGGACTCGCCGCGGTCGTCTCGGTCGTACCGGTCGTCACGCTCGTCGCGCGGCAAGGCAGGAAGCGGCGGGACCTCGGGAGCGTAGAAGTACAGGGCCGTCGAGACGGAGGAGACGAACTGCTCGGGGAGAAGGCCCAGGCTCACCGCCGTCGGGATCGCCGGCTCAGCGTGTGCTTCCGGCTCGGCGTGCGCTTCCGGCTCGGCGGGCGTCTCCGGTTCGGCAGCCTGTTCAGCCGCGGCGGGCGTCTCCGGCTGGACGGATTCCTCAGGCGCCGCGGCCTGGTCGGACGCGGCGGCCTGCTCGGTCTCGGCCCGCTCAGGCTCTGCGGCGGGGACGACCGTCAGTTCGCCGTCGACCGCTTCGGATGCTGCTGTGTCGTTCGTGTCATCTGCCATCTCTGGCCTACTCCTAGCCGACGGCCCCGCGTGCCGTCCGGCGAAAATCGGGCGGCTACGCTCCGGTGTCGGGGGTGCCGCGAACTCATTCGGTCTGCAGCGGATCCCCGCACACTCGGCGGGGTGATGCTGCGCGGGCGTTGATCGCCCGAAGTCTTCTGGTGACATCTTGGCGGCGCGGCCGCGGGGACGTCGACCCCCATTATCCCACTTTCGACGGGGGAACCGTGACCGACGCACTCCGATATGCACGGCCGGCGCCTCAGGAGAGGGATCAGCGGCGGTGCGATAATCGCCCGCATGACCACGCGGACCCGCTCCCCCCGCCCGACCCTCTTCGCGATCTGGCTGATCTTCGCCGGTGTCGTGGGGTGGTTCGCGGCTTTCGAACTGACCACGGAGCGCTTCCGCCTGCTCGAGAACCCGGGCGCGTCGGCATCGTGCGACATCAGCCTGCTCGTCCAGTGCGGCAAGAACCTGGAGTCCGCGCAGGGTTCCGTGTTCGGCTTTCCGAACCCGATCCTCGGCCTGACGGGCTGGATGGCGCCGATCGTCGTCGGGGCGGCACTTCTCGCCGGCGCCCGCTTCGCGCGCTGGTTCTGGCTGCTGTTCGGGCTCGGTGTGACCGCTGCCTTCGCGTTCGTCCTGTGGCTCATCACCCAGAGCGTCTTCGTGCTCGCGACGCTCTGCCCGTGGTGCATGGTGACGTGGTCGGTCACGATCCCCACGTTCTTCGCGGTCGCCGTCCACCTCGTCCGAGAAGGCGCGATACCGGCATCCGCCGCTGTCCGCCGCAAGGCCGACGCCCTCATGGCGTGGACGCCTCTCATGGCGATCGTCGCCTTCGCCGTGGTCGGCGTGATCGCGCAGGTGCGACTGGACTGGATCTCGGAGTTCACCCGCTGAGACGACGATGCGCCCGCCCCGAAACCGGGACGGGCGCATGCAGGGCTCTGATCAGTCGAACCAGATCGCGAGCTCGCGGTTCGCGGATTCGACGCTGTCGCTGCCGTGCACGAGGTTCTGCTGCACGGCGAGGCCCCAGTCGCGGCCGAAGTCGCCACGGATGGTGCCGGGAGCGGCCGTCGTCGGGTCGGTCGTGCCCGCGAGCGAGCGGAATCCCTCGATGACGCGGTTGCCGGCGAGGCGGATGGCCACGGCCGGCCCCGACATCATGAACTCCAGGAGCGGCTCGTAGAAGGGCTTGCCCTCGTGCTCGGCGTAGTGCTGCTCGAGGCGCTCGCGGTCGGGCTCCACGAGGCGGATGTCGACGAGCGAGTACCCCTTCGCTTCGATGCGCGCCAGGATCGCACCGGTGAGCCCGCGCGCGACACCGTCGGGCTTCACGAGGACGAGTGTCTGTTCGGTGGCCATGTCAGTCTCCGTTCTTCTCCGCCTCGGCGGCGAGTGTGGCGTTGCGCTCGTCGAGCGCGCCGCCCTTGATGGTGCCATACACGTACAACGCGCCGAAAACGGCCGCCGCGATGAGGAGCGCCGGCACGAGGAACGCACCGAGCGCGATGAGCACTTGCAGTGCTCCGCCCGCGATGACACCCCAGCGGTACCGGGTGAACGCGCTGAGAACGATCATCAGGATGCCGAGGACGACACCGCCGACGATGCCCCACCACGGCTCGATCCCCGCCGGCAGTGCCTTCAATCCGTAGACCGAGAGGCCCGCGAGGAACGCGACGATCGACTCGAAGCCGAGGATCACCGAGAGGAGCGACTCCTGAGCACCGCGCTGACGGCGGACGCGCGGCTTCCGACTCATGAGCGGTACCCCGACTTCCAGTCCTCCGCCTCGGCGAGGACGACGGCCTCGCCGGCCAGGACGACGCTACCCGCGATGACGACCGCGCGGCGATCGGACTCCGCGGCCCAGGCGCGCGCAGCCTCGGCGGCCTCAGCGAGGTCGCGGTGCACGGTGACGGGCGTCTCGGTCTGCTCGACGAGGTCGGCGACGGCATCCGGCTCTTCAGCCCGGTCGGACTCGGGCGCCGTCGCGAACACGTGCGCGACCGCCGGGGCGAGGGTCCCGACGATTCCGGCCACGTCCTTGTCGGCGAAGGCCCCGAGCACGAGACCCCACTCGTCGAAGTCGAACGAGTCGCCGAGCGCAGACACCAGCGCGCGGGCGCCGTGCGGGTTGTGCGCGCTGTCGACGATCACCGTCGGGGCGATGCCGACGAGCTGGAGCCGCCCCGGGGACGTCACGTTGCCGAGGCCGTCGGCGAGGACGTCCGCCGCGATCGGCTGCGTGCCGCCGCCGATCAGCGATTCGACCGCGGTGATCGCCAGCGCCGCGTTGTGCCCCTGGTGCGCGCCGTAGAGCGGCAGGTAGAGCTCCTCGTAGGTCGCCGCCAGACCGCGCAGGGTGAACAGTTGACCACCCACGGCGAGCTTCTGGTCAAGCAAGCCGAACTGCTCCCCCTCCACCGCGAGCGAAGCGCCCTTAGCGCGAGCCGCCGAGGCGAGCACGCTCGCCGCAGCGGGCGTCTGCGCGGCGGAGACGGCGGCAGCGCCCTGCTTGATGATCCCGGCCTTGACGGTCGCGATCTCTCCGATGGTGTCGCCGAGCTTGTCGGCGTGGTCGATGTCGATCGGCGCGAACACGGCGACGTCGCCGTCGGCGGTGTTCGTGGCATCCCACGATCCCCCCATGCCGACTTCGATCACCGCGACGTCGACCGGAGCGTCGGCGAACGAAACGAACGCGAGCACCGTGAGCAGCTCGAAGAACGTGAGCGGCGGCTCATCCTTCTGCTCGAGCTCGTCGTCGACGAGCGCGACGATGGGGGCGATCTCATCCCAGGCGTCGGCGATCGCGGCGTCGGCGATCGGCTCGCCGTCGACCATGATCCGCTCGGTGAAGCGCTGCAGGTGCGGGCTCGTGAACAGTCCGGTCCGGAGCCCGTGTGCTCGGACGATCGACTCGGCGATCCGGCTCGTCGAGGTCTTCCCGTTCGTGCCCGTCACATGGATGACGCGGTACGTCCGCTGCGGGTCGCCGAGGAGCTCGAGGGCGCGCCGCGTGCGCTCGACGCGCGGCTCGACCCAGCGCTCCCCCTGGCGTTCCAGGAGCGCCGCGTAGACGGCATCCGCTCGTGTCCTGTCGCTCATGAGGTCGCTCCGATCCGGCGGACGCCGATCGTGAAGTCGCCGGCGTTCGCATACGTGCCGGCGGGGACGGATGCTGTGTGCTCGGGGCTCGAGCGGAGCGCCTCGCCCCGGAGGGTGGCGCCGTCCGCGGTGGCGACGAGGTCGGCCACCGCGAGGGTCTCCCCCGCGACATCGGCAACGTCGAACGCGCCTGCGACCGCCTCGGCGTCGGCGCTGTGGTCGAAGGTGAGCTGCAGCGCGATGCGGTCGCTCACCTCGAACCCGGCGGCCTTGCGGGCATCCTGCACGGCGCGGATGACGTCGCGCGCCAGACCCTCGGCCTCGAGCTCGGGCGTCGTGGTCGTGTCGAGCAGGACGAACCCGGCACGCGGGAGAAGCGCGATCGCCGTGCCCTCCGCGACACCACCGGCCTCGAGCGTGAGGTCGTACTCCCCGGGCTCCAGCGCGATGCCGTCGACGACGACCACGCCGTCCTCCTCGGTCCAGAGGCCGGCCTTGGCACCCTTGATGACGTGCTGCACCTGCTTGCCGAGGCGCGGGCCAGCGGCACGCGCGTTGACCGCGAGGCGCTGGCTGATGCCGTACTGCTCGGCGAGGCCCTCGGTCAGCTCGATGACCTCGACCGCCTTCACATTCAGCTCCTCGCGGACGATGTCCTCGAACTGCGCGAGAGCGTCGGCTCCGGCGACGGCGACGGTCAGCGACGCGAGCGGCAGGCGAACGCGCTTGCCTTCCTTCTTGCGGAGGGCGTTCGCGACCGACGAGACCTCACGGACGGTGTCCATGGCCTCGCGGATGTCGGATGCGGGCGCGAACTCGTCGGCGTCGGGCCAGTCCGCCAGGTGCACGCTGCGTCCGCCGGTCAGGCCCTGCCACACGCGCTCGGAGACGAGCGGGATGAGCGGTGCCGCGACGCGGGTGAGCGTCTCGAGCACCGTGTAGAGGGTGTCGAACGCCTCGGTCGTGGTGGGGTCGGCGGCATCCACCCCCACCCAGAACCGGTCGCGCGAACGCCGGATGTACCAGTTCGTGAGCGCCTCGGCGAAGTCGCGGAGCTTGGCCGCAGCCATCGTCGAGTCGAGCGCCTCGAGGTCGGTGGCCACGTCGCGGACGAGGTCGCCGAGCAGGGCGAGGATGTGGCGGTCGAGGACGTTCGTCGAGTCCGTCCGACGCGCCGCCTCGTACCCGGTGCCGTCTTGTCCCCCCGCAGCGTTGGCGTACGTCGAGAAGAAGTACCACGCGTTCCACAGCGGCAAGAGGAACTCGCGGACACCCGAACGGATGCCCTCCTCGGTCACGACGAGGTTGCCGCCGCGGAGGACGGACGAGCTCATCAGGAACCAGCGCATCGCGTCGGAGCCGTCGCGATCGAAGACCTCGCTGACGTCCGGGTAGTTGCGGAGCGACTTCGACATCTTCTGCCCGTCGCTGCCGAGGACGATGCCATGGCAGGCGACGCCGGCGAACGCGGGTCGGTCGAACAGCGCACCCGACAGCACGTGCATGACGTAGAACCAGCCGCGCGTCTGCCCGATGTACTCGACGATGAAGTCGGCCGGCGCATGCTCGTCGAACCAGTCGCGGTTCTCGAACGGGTAGTGCACCTGGGCGTACGGCATCGATCCGGAGTCGAACCAGACGTCGAAGACGTCCTCGATGCGGCGCATCGTTGAGTTGCCGGTCGGGTCGTCGGGGTTCGGTCGGGTGAGCTCATCGATGAACGGACGGTGCAGGTCGACTTCGCCCTCGTCGTTCACGGGCAGCCGTCCGAAGTCGCGCTCGAGGTCGGCGAGCGAGCCGTAGACGTCGACCCGCGGGTACTCGGGGTCGTCGCTCTTCCAGACCGGGATCGGTGATCCCCAGAAGCGGTTGCGGCTGATCGACCAGTCGCGCGCACCCTCGAGCCACTTGCCGAACTGGCCGTGCTTGACGTTCTCGGGCGCCCAGGTGATCTGGTCGTTGAGCTCGACGAGGCGGTCCTTAATCGAGGTCACCCGGACGAACCAGCTCGAGACGGCCTTGTAGATGAGAGGGTTCCGGCAGCGCCAGCAGTGCGGGTACGAGTGCTCATAGCTCGCTTCGCGGAGCAGTCTGCCCTCACCCTTCAACAGGCGGATGAGCGGACGGTTGGCGTCCATCCAGAGCTCGCCGGCGACGTCGGTCACCGGCGACAGGAAGCGACCCCCGTCGTCGAGGCTCATGATGAGCGGGATGCCGGCCGCCGCCGTCACGCGCTGGTCGTCCTCACCGTAGGCCGGGGCCTGATGGACGATGCCGGTACCGTCGGTCGTCGTGACGTAGTCGTCGACGAGGATGCGCCACGCGTTCTGCGTGCCCCAGGTCTCCTCATCGGCGTAGTAGTCGAAGAGGCGGTCGTAGGAGACGTCGGCGAGGTCCGCACCGCGGACGGTCTGGTCGACGGCCTCGCGGGCCTCCTCAGCCGACGCGTATCCGAGGTCCTTCGCGTAGTTCGCCAAGAGCTCCGCGGCCAGCAGGTAGCGGTGGGACTCGCCCTCGAGCGCGTCCTCGTGGACGTCGGCGGCACCGGCCGGACCGCCGGGCAGGACGACGTACTCGATGTCGGGGCCGACGGCGAGCGCGAGGTTGGTCGGGAGGGTCCACGGGGTGGTCGTCCAGGCGAGCGCCCTGACGGCGGTCAGGCCGAGTGCTTCCGCCTTCGCCCCGACGAGCGGGAACGTGACCGTCACGGAGGGGTCCTGACGCATCTTGTAGACGTCATCGTCCATCCGCAGCTCATGGTTGGAGAGCGGGGTCTCGTCGCGCCAGCAGTAGGGCAGCACGCGGTGACCCTCGTACGCGAGGTCCTTCTCGTAGAGCTCCTTGAACGCCCAGAGGACGGACTCCATGTACCCGGTGTCGAGCGTCTTGTAGCCGCGCTCGAAGTCGACCCAGCGCGCCTGGCGGGTGACGTAGCTCTCCCACTCCTGCGTGTACTCCAGGACGGACGATCGCGCCTTCGCGTTGAAGGCTGCGATCCCCATGTCCTCGATCTCGCTCTTCTCGGTGATGCCGAGTTGCTTCATCGCCTCGAGCTCTGCGGGGAGCCCGTGGGTGTCCCAGCCGAAGACCCGGTCGACCTTCTTGCCGCGCATGGTCTGGAAACGCGGGAAGAGGTCCTTCGCGTACCCGGTGAGCAGGTGGCCGTAGTGCGGCAAACCGTTGGCGAACGGCGGGCCATCGTAGAAGACCCACTCGTCGGCGCCGTCGCGCTGGGCGATCGAGGCGCGGAACGTGTCGTCGTGTTCCCAGAAGGCGAGGACGTCGCGCTCGACGTCGGGGAACCGCGGGCTCGGGACGACCGGGGTGGTCGCGTCGGCGGCGGGGCCGAAGGCGGAAGGTCGGGGGTAGGTCATGTCGCTCCTGCAGGTCTGGTCCTGCGAGGACGATCCGAGGACCGCGGTACCACCCCGCTTGGCGCGACCCGGATCCGGGTGCACCCACTCACCTGCGGCGATGACGGGCCTGCCCCGCTCGGTTCTACTGGGCGGCGGACCGCTGTTCTTCCGAGAGCTCCCCGGTGATGGCCGGATCGGTGCTGATGCGTCGATCATACCGTCGGCATAGCCTGGCGTAATGGCCCGCACCCGTATCCGTCCCGAGCCGCCCCGCATCCCGGATCCGGATCTCCCGGACCACTTCACTCCGGCGACCCTGACCCGCTCCGGCGAGGTGTCGGAGGCGCGGATCACCCTCGACCCCGGGAACACGGATGCCGCCTTCGCCCGAATGAGCGAGTGCGTCGTCAAGGCGGCATCCGTTCAGACCCTGGATGTGACCGGATCGATCCTGTCGGACGTCGTGATCGACACCCTGTCGGCTGCGGAGGTCCTCGCGCGGGATGCCGCGTGGCGAACGGTCGTCGTCCGGGGCGGCCGCATCGGCACCCTGGACCTCTCGCGAGCCCGGTGCGACGGGCTCATCCTCGACGGCGTGCGCATCGACTACCTCTCGGCGGGCGGCGCGACGCTCCGCGACGTCGACGTGACCGGATGCCGCATCGGCACCCTCGACCTCCCCGGCGCCCGCGTCGAGCGGCTGCGTGTCGACAGTTCGACGGTCGACGAGATGGACGTCCGGGAGTGGCAGGCGAGCGACGTCGATCTGCGAGGCGCCGAGGTGCTCTCGTTCACGGACATACGGATGCTGCGCGGCGTCACTCTGACGGCCGACCAGGCGACGACGCACGCGCTCGCGCTGGCGGCATCCCTCGGGCTCGATGTGAGGACGGACTCGTGACGCTGCGGACGGCCCGGCTGGTCCTCCGCGACATGGGCGAGGAGGACCTGCCGGCGCTCCGCACGATCCTCACCGACCCGGCCGCGATGACCGCCTACGAGGGAGCATTCACCGACGCGGAGTGCCGGGCGTGGCTCGAGCGCAACCTCCAGCGCTATGCGGACGACGGGTTCGGACTCTGGGCCGTCGAACTCGCCGACGCGCCGGGCGAGATGATCGGGCAGTGCGGCATCACGCGGCAGCGCATCGACGACGACGACGTCCTCGAGGTCGGGTATCTCTTCCAGCGCGCGCATTGGCACCGGGGGTATGCGACCGAGGCCGCCGCGGCGTCCCGCGACTGGGCGTTCCGGAAGCTGGACGCCCCGACCGTCTGGGCGAAGGTCCGCGACACGAACGTCGCGTCGATGAACGTCGCCATCCGCCTCGGGATGACGATCCGTCGCCGCTTCGTCACGCACTACCGCGGCGTGGACATGCCGCACTTCGGGTTCGCCGTCGACCGCTAGGAAGCCCACTCCTCCGCACGGATGCCGACGGTCGCTGCTCCCTGCAACAGGCGCGAGATCGGGCACCGGTCGTGCGCAGCCGCGACGAGCTCGTCCGTCTCGGCGAGCGTGCGGCCCTCTGCGGAGACGAAAGCGGTGACGTGGAACTCGTACCCGCCGCGCTCGACGGAGTCGTGGAGTTCGACCTCGACGCGGACCCGCGTGCGGTGCGCGCCCGCCACGATCGCCTGCAGGGTCGCGTCGAGGCAGGTGGCCCAGGCCAGGGCGAGAAGCTGTTCCGGATTGCTGCGCGAGAGGTCGGCGTCGGGGCTGAGCGGGTTCGAGACGGCGACCTCGAGGCCTCCGACGACCCGGGAAACGCCGGTTCCGCCGTCGTCGTTGATTGCTGCGGTCCGATACCTGGTGCTCATGGCAGAACTATAGTTGGACGGCATCCAACAACGTCTTGAGGTCCTTCCGTGCTGGCCACTTCACCCATCGCGCTCGCCCGCGCGGGTGTGGAGTACCCGGGCGGCGTGCAGGGCCTCGACGAGGTGGACCTGACCGTCGCGGCAGGAGAGATCCTCGGCGTGATCGGTGAGAGCGGTGCGGGCAAGAGCACTCTGCTGACTGCGCTGACGGGTGAGGTGTCCGCCACCTCCGGCACAGTCAGCGTGCTCGGCCAGAATGTCGGACGGCTCGATCGAGCGGGGCTCCGTCGGCTGCGGCGAGACATCGGCGTCGTCTTCCAGGGCGTGCATCTGCTGTCGAACCGGACGGTGCGGCAGAACGTCGAAGTCGCCCTCGCTCTCCGCCCACGTAAAGAGCGATCGGCGGAGGCTGTCGACGACGCGCTGCGCTTCGTCGGACTCGACCAGCGAGCGGATGCCTATCCGGCCCAACTCAGCGGTGGTCAGCGCCAGCGCGTCGGCATCGCCCGGGCCCTCGTGACGCGCCCCCGCCTGCTGCTGTGCGACGAGCCCACCTCTGCGCTTGACGCGGCGACGGCGGGGGAGGTCCTCGATCTGCTCCGAGACGCACGGGACCGCTTCGGGACGACGGTCATCATCGTCACCCACGACCTCGACGTCGTCCGCGACGTCTGCGACCGGGTGGCTCTCTTCGACGACGGCAGGCTCGTCGACGTTCTCACCATCGCACCCGCGGCACGCCGCGAGCGGGAGTCCTACCTCGACCGCGCCCGACGGGAGCTCGGCGCATGACCGGGCAGGACGACATCCTCGCGTCGCTCGGAGCATCGCTCGCGGCACGCGGCGACGACCTCATCGAGGCCCTCGGCGAGACGGGCTACATGCTCGGCGTCTCCCTCGCCGCGGCCGTGCTGATCGGCCTGCCACTCGGAGCGGCGGTCTATCTGACCCGCCCCGGCGGAATCGTTCCCCAGCGCGTGGTGTGGTCGATCGCGAACTTCCTCATCAACGTCATCCGCTCCTTCCCGTTCCTGCTGCTGGTCGTCTTCCTCGTCCCCGTGACGCGCGCCGTGTACGGCACGACCTTCGGGACGCCCGCCGCGACCTTCTCCCTCTGCGTCGTCGCCGTCGCCGTCTACGGCCGGCTGGTGGAGCAGATCCTCCGCGAAGTGAGCCCCGGCATCCCACGGGTCGCCGAGACCCTCGGCGCGACGGTGCCGCAGACCGTCTGGCGCTTCCTGCTGCCCGAAGCCCTGCCCGGTCTCGTGTACGCACTGACCTCGGCGTCGATCAGCCTGCTCTCGTACTCGACGGTGCTCGGGGTCGTCGGCGGCGGCGGTATCGGCGACTTCGCGCTGCGGTACGGCTACCAGGAGTACGACGACGTGCTCATGTACTTCACGATCCTCGTCATCCTCATCATCGTCCTCGTCATCCAGGCGGTCGGCCAGCGGATCTCGGTCCGCCTCGACCACCGGTGACCATCGACATCCACCCCCATCCCACAAGGAGCACCATGTCCCCGCGCCGCATCACCCTCGCCGCCGCACTCACCGCTGCCGCCGTCGCCCTCCTCGCCGGCTGCGCCTCCCCCGCCGCGCCCGGCACCGGCGAGGTCCAGACCCTCCGTGTCGGCGCCGTCACCTCACCCATGACCGACATCGTGGAGGCCGCCGCCGACGAGATCGAAGACGGCTACAAGATCGACCTCGTCGAGGTCGCCGACTACGTCACGATCAACAAGATGCTCGCCGCGGGAGACATCGACGCGAACTTCTCGCAGCACAAGCCCTACATGGAGGAGTTCAACGCCGCCAACGACGCGGACCTCACCGCCGTGCAGCCGATCTACAACTTCACGATCGCGTTCTACTCGAAGACCCTCGACGACATCGCCGATCTGCCGAAGGGCGCGACCGTCGCGATTCCGAACGACGCGTCGAACACCGGGCGAGCGCTGAAGATGCTCGCCGACGCGAAGATCATCACCCTCGCCGAGGGCGTCGACCCGTACGCCGCGACCGTCGACGACATCGCCGAGAACCCGAAGGACCTGCAGTTCCTCGAGCTGCAGATCAACCAGCTCAACACGGCCTACGACGAGGCCGACCTCGTCTTCCAGTGGCCGTCGCACATCGCCACTCTCGGCCTCACTCCGCAGGACGACGGCCTGCTCACCGAGCTCGACGACCGCTTCGCGCTGCAGCTCGTCGTCCCCGGCACAGAGAAGGATGCCGCCTCGACCAAGGCTCTGGTCGACGCGTTCACGAGCGAACCGGTCCGGAAGATCATCGACGGCAACAAGACCATCGAGACCGCTTTCTGAGCCTTGCGCGTCGCTTCGCGAGGAGATGACGCGTCCCGAGGGCCGGATCCCGGCATCCGCTCCTCGGGAAACCTCCATCTCCTCGCGAAGCGTCACCCCTCGGCGAGGTGCAATCCCTGTGCCACGGCGCGGGTGATCGTGTCCTGCACGACGTGCCAGCGGTGGACCACCTGGGCGTATCCGACACGGACCACGTGATAGCCGAGGAGCATCAGTTCGGCATCGTGAGCGTTATCGCCGTCGCGCTGGGCTCCCACGTGAGTGCCGCCGTCGATCTGCAGAACGAGGCGATCGCCGATCAGGAAGTCCACGCGGTGTCCGGCGATCCACGCCTGCGGGACGATGTGCACGCGCAGCCACGCGAGCCGCGGCGGGATGAAAGACTCGAGACCCGATCCGGCGAACGGCGTCGCCTGCGCCAAGACCTCCCGAGCCCGCCCGGGGAACGGGAGCCGACGCAGAACCGGTAGCTGCACCATCCCGCGCTCGAGGGCCGACTCCCAGATCGCGAGGGCCTCCTCGAACGGTAGGCACGAGGCGGTCAGCGCGAGCACGTTCTCGATCGGATCGACGAGCGCGTCGGGCGCGCGGGGCACGATCGGTTCCGCCCAGTGGACGACCGTATTCGGGTCCTCGATCCGGACCGAGCCCGAATGAGCGGAAGCCGCAACGTGCACGGCATCCGCCCGAAGCACCCACAACCCGAGCCGCTGCGCCTGCGTCGCGCACGAGAGGACCACTCCCGCGGCGGCTGCCGCTCGGAGCGCGGGATCGCTCCGCAGCGTCGCGACCCAGCCCCGCCTCGGCCTCACCAGCTCGCCGGCGTCCACCGCCACTCGCACCGCTCGATCGCTGAAGCCCTGTCGGCGCAACACCGCCGATCGAACGATCCCGCCGCCCTGCGCCACCGCATCCGTCACCCTCATCCGCACAGCCTGGGCGCCCCGACCTTCCTGCGGCGCGCACGGCGGGACGGTGTGCACAGACAGACCGACCCATCCGCCCGGGAGGAGGCCGCGCGTCGCTTCGCGAGGAGATGACGCGTCCCGAGGGCCGGATCCCGGCATCCGCTCCTCGGGAACCTCCATCTCCTCGCGAAGCCGCGTCGCGCCTCGGTCCCACCAGCACCCCGGCGGTAGACTGTCTGCCACCCACACTCAGGCACGCTCACACAGTGCCGCACATATCGCTCGAGGAGCATCACCATGACGAACGCGCACATTCCCGACAAGCCCGCCCTGGAAGGCCTCGAGCAGAAGTGGGATGCCGCGTGGTCTGACGCCGGCACGTACCTGTTCGACCGCAACGCGGCCAAAGCCAAGGGCCGCGCGGGCGTCTTCTCGATCGACACGCCTCCCCCGACGGCATCCGGGTCGCTCCACATCGGGCACGTGTTCAGCTACACACACACCGACGTCAAGGTGCGCTACGAGCGCATGCGCGGCAAGACCGTGTTCTACCCGATGGGCTGGGACGACAACGGCCTGCCGACCGAGCGTCGCGTGCAGAACTACTACGGCGTGCGGTGCGACACCTCGCTCCCCTACGACCCCGATTTCACGCCGCCGTTCCGCGGCGACGCGAAGAGCCTGAAGCCGGCCGATCAGGTGCCGATCAGCCGCCGCAACTTCATCGAGCTCTGCGAGGAGCTGACCCTCGAGGACGAGAAGCAGTTCGAGGACCTGTTCCGCAAGCTCGGCCTCTCGGTCGACTGGACGCAGACCTACCGGACGATCTCCGACGACACGATCCGCACGAGCCAGCTCGCCTTCCTCCGCAACCTCGACCGTGGCGAGGCGTATCAGGCCATGGCGCCGACGCTCTGGGACATCGACTTCCGCTCCGCGATCGCGCAGGCCGAACTCGAGGACCGCGAGCAGCAGGCGTCGTACCACCGCGTCGCCTTCCACAAGAGCGACGGCTCCGGCGACATCCACATCGAGACGACCCGGCCCGAGCTGCTGGCCGCCTGCGTGGCCCTCGTCGCGAACCCCGACGACGAGCGCTACCAGCCGTACTTCGGCACCACGGTGCGCACCCCCCTCTTCGACGTCGAGGTGCCCGTCCTCGCCCACCCGCTCGCGGTGAAGGACAAGGGCACGGGCATCGCCATGATCTGCACCTTCGGCGACGTGACCGACATCATCTGGTGGCGCGAGCTCGACCTTCCGAACCGTACGATCCTCGGCCGCGACGGTCGCATCATCGATGAGGCTCCCGACGTGCTCGTGACGGATGCCGCGAAGGCGGCCTATGCGGAACTCGCCGGCAAGACCGTCTTCAGCGCCAAGAAGCGCATCGCCGAGCTGCTCGAGGAATCCGGCGAGCTGCTCGAGGTCTCGAAGCCGTTCACCCACCCGGTGAAGTTCTACGAGAAGGGCGACCGGCCGCTCGAGATCGTCTCGACCCGCCAGTGGTACCTCCGCAATGGCGCGCGCGATGCGGACCTCCGCGAGAAGCTCATCGAGATGGGTCGCGGCATGGGGTGGCACCCCGACTTCATGCGGGTGCGATACGAGAACTGGACCAACGGCCTCACCGGCGACTGGCTGGTGTCGCGGCAGCGCTTCTTCGGCGTGCCGATCCCGGTCTGGTACGGGCTCGACGAGAACGGCGACCGCGACTACGACCGCGTGCTCACCCCCGACGTGTCCCGCCTCCCCGTCGACCCCACCACCGACGTGCCCGACGGCTACACCGAGGATCAGCGCGGCGTGGCGGGCGGCTTCGACGCCGAGCGCGACATCTTCGACACCTGGGCGACGTCCTCGCTGACCCCGCAGCTCGCCGGCGGCTGGCAGCGCGACGACGAACTCTGGAACCTCGTCGCTCCGTTCGACGTGCGCCCCCAGGGCCAGGACATCATCCGCACGTGGCTGTTCTCGACCATGGTGCGTTCGGTTCTCGAGGACGGCCGCGCGCCGTGGACGGATGCCTCCATCTCGGGCTTCATCGTCGACCCCGACCGCAAGAAGATGTCGAAGTCGAAGGGCAACGTCGTGACGCCCGCCGACATCCTCGACGCGCACGGGACGGATGCCGTGCGGTATTGGGCGGCCTCGAGCCGGCTCGGCGCCGACGCCGCCTTCGACCCGCAGAACCCGACGCAGGTGAAGATCGGTCGCCGCCTGGCGATCAAGGTCCTCAACGCGGCGAAGTTCGTGCTGTCGTTCCCCGTCCCCGAGGGCGCTCGCATCACGCACGCTCTCGACGCGTCGATGCTGGCGACCCTCGACCAGGTGGTCCGCGACGCGACGAAGGCATTCGACGCGTTCGACCACGCGCGCGCCCTCGAGATCACCGAGTCGTTCTTCTGGACGTTCTGCGACGACTACCTCGAACTCGTGAAGGAACGCGCCTACAACCAGGCGGATTCGGGCCAGGCGTCGGCTGCTCTCGCACTCCGGATGGCGCTGTCGACACTGCTCCGCCTGCTGGCCCCCGTCCTGTCGTTCGCGGCAGAAGAAGCGTGGTCGTGGTTCGAAGAGGGTTCTGTGCACACCACTGCGTGGCCCGAACCGGTGGGCATCGACGGCGACCCCGCCGTGCTCCGCACAGTCGGCGAAGCGCTCATCTCGGTGCGGCGTGCGAAGACCGAAGCGAAGGCCTCGCAGAAGACGCCGGTCGACTCGCTCACGATCACCGGGCCGGAGGCTGCACTCGACGCGATCCGCTCGGCGGAGGGCGACCTCGCGGCAGTGGGACGCATCGCGCAGGTGTCGTACACCCCCGGAGATGCCGTGTCGGTCAGCGACATCGTCCTCACCCCGCAGGAGGCCTGACATGCAGCTCGGAACACGATGGACCAGCGGAGATCAGCCGCCGGCTGCTGTGCCGGAGATCCTCCGCGAACAGATCGCGGCGGTCGACGCATCGATCGATCAGGATCCTCTCGGTCAGCCCCGTCCGCGCTGGACGTTGACCTGGCTCGAGGGACGCCCCGTCGCCGAACTCGACACCGGCGTCGTCGTCCGGGTCGACCGTGACGGAGAGGTCGTCGTCGGACACTTGGACGACGACGGGATGTCCTGAGTCGGACTCAGAACCCGGGGTGACTCGCCAGGTGAGCCAGCACGTGCGCGCGTGTCGCGTCGGCGTGCGCGGTCGCCGCTGAGCGGACGATCGAGCGCCCGGCACGACGGAGCACCCTGGCTGCGACGGCATGCTGGACGAATGCGGCGGCAGCCCACAGAGCAACCTCCAGGCGGGTCGGGCGTGCGCTGACGTCCAGCGTGGGGATCGTGATGGTGGTCATCGTGCGTCTCCGTCCTCGGGTAGTGCGAATACGTCCACCCTCACGGTGAACGGCGATCGATCGGGTTCTTGCTCGTGACCACGCGCGCCGGCGACGACCTCGTCGACGATGACGGACAGGCGTCCGATCAAGTCCTTCGCCTGGTCGGGCGTGAGGTGGATGTGGGCGGTCGTGATCGAGGACGTGCCGTCGTCGGCGTGGTCGGCCGCAGCAATCTGCTCACTCACGTGGCGCATGAGCTGCTGCTGCCGGCGGCCGAGGAACTCGTTCATGATCAGCTGCGTCGCGGCTTTGCCCGATGGTGTCGCCAGCGCCTCAGGGCTGTCGAACGAGACAGCCCGGTCGGCGCGCTCCCACCAGCGCTCACGCGCCGAGCCGCGCCCGGGGATCTCTCGGATCAACTCCTGCTTCGCCAGGGCGCGCAGGTGGTAGCTGGTCGAGCCGGAGGACTCCCCGGTCCGCTCCGCGAGTGAGCTCGCCGTCTGCGGCCCGTACTGCGACAGGATGTCGAAGAGTTGCACGCGCAGCGGATGCGCCAGGGCGCGGAGTGCGCCGGCATCCATCTTGCGGTCCTCGCGCCGCTCCGGAAGTTCGGTCATACTCCAAAGATACCTTTGCAACTACTTCTTTGCAAGGTTTCCTTTGCATTTGTGATCGCGCGCTGACCGATTCGCGGGCGACGTACGCTGGGACGATGACGGATGCCGCTCTGAACCCGCTCCTCTCCCCTACCCCCCTCCCGTTCGACCTACCCGACTACCCGAGCATCCGGCCGGAGCATTACCTGCCGGCGTTCGAGCAGGCGTTCGCCGAGCATCGGGCGGAGATCGAGCAGATCGCGACCGAGACAGCGGCCCCGACGTTCGAGAACACGCTCGTGGCCCTCGAACGCTCCGGGGAGGCTCTGGGACGCATCGCACGCACCTTCTACACGGTGAGCTCCGCCGATGCGACGGCCGCGATCCAGGAGATCGACGAGAAGCTCGCACCCCTCATGGCCGCACACCACGACGCCGTGACACTCGATTCGCGCCTCTACACCCGCGTCGCAGACGTCTTCGCCCGCCTCGGCGAACTCGGACTCGAAGGCGAAGACCGCTACCTCGTCGAGCGCACCTACCGGGAGATGACCAACGCCGGTGCCGGACTCGACGACTCCGACAAAACCGTCCTCACCGAACTCAACCAGCAGCTGTCGATGCTCACGACGACGTTCGAGAAGAACCTGCTGGCCGACACGAACGACCTCGCCGTCGTCTTCGACGACGCCGCCGAGCTCGACGGGCTCACCGAAGGCGAGCTCTCCGCGGCTGCCCGCAACGCGTCGGATCGTGGCCTCGACGGGAAGTACGTCGTTACGCTGACCCTCTTCACGGGACACCCGTACCTGTCGTCGCTCACGTCTCGGACGAGCCGCGAACGCCTCATGACAGCATCCCGTTCGCGCGGCCGCCGCGGCAACGACAACGACAACCGCGAAGTCCTCACCGAGATCGTCCGGCTCCGGTCCGAGCGGGCGCGCGTTCTCGGCTACGACTCGCACGCGGCGTACGTCACGGCCGACGAGACGGCGGGATCCCCGGAGGCTGTGCAGGCGCTCCTCCGTCGCCTTGCCGTCCCCGCAGCGGCGAATGCACGCCAGGAGCAAGCCGCACTGCAGGAGATCATCGACGCCGACGACGCCGCGTTCACCCTCGAGGCGCACGACTGGGCGTTCTACACGGAGCGCGTGCGGGCGGCCCGCTACGACCTCGACCGCACGGCACTGCGCCCCTGGTTCGAGGCGGAGCGCGTCCTGATCGACGGTGTGTTCCGGGCCGCCACCGATCTCTACGGGATCACGTTCACCGAGCGCGCCGATCTGCCCGCCTACCACCCCGGTGCTCGCGTCTTCGAGGTCCGGAACGAAGACGGCTCGCACCTCGGGCTCTACATCCTCGACCTCTACACCCGCGACTCCAAGCGGGGCGGCGCGTGGATGAACTCGATCGTGTCGCAGTCCACCCTCCGCGGCACGGCACCCATCGTCGTCAACAACCTCAACGTTCCGCAGCCCGCCCCCGGCAGCCCGACGCTTCTGACCCTGGACGAGGTGACGACGCTCTTCCACGAGTTCGGCCACGCGCTGCATGGGCTGTTCGCCACGGTCACCTACCCGCACTTCGCCGGCACATCGGTCTTCCGCGACTTCGTGGAGTTTCCGAGCCAGGTCAACGAAATGTGGATCTTCTGGCCCGAAGTGCTCGCGGCATACGCCCGCCACATCGACACCGACGAGCCGCTCCCCGCCGAGGTGGTCGAGAAGCTCCGCGAGTCGGAGGCCTTCAACCAGGGCTTCGCCACCAGCGAATACCTCGCTGCATCCTGGATCGACCAGGCGTGGCACAGCCTCGACTCGGAGGACACGGCCGGCGGGATCGATGTCGACGCCTTCGAGGCGACCGCGCTCTCCGACATCGGCCTCGACAACCCGGCGGTGCCGACGCGCTACTCATCGACGTACTTCGCCCACATCTTCTCGGGCGGGTACAGCGCCGGGTACTACTCCTACATCTGGAGCGAGGTCCTCGACGCCGACACCGTCGAATGGTTCCGCGAGAACGGCGGCCTGACCCGAGAGAACGGAGATCGATTCCGGCAGCGCCTTCTGGGCGTCGGCGGGTCGAAGGACCCGCTCGAGGCCTACCGCGACTTCCGTGGCCGCGATGCGCGCATCGAGCCGCTCCTCGAGCGACGCGGTCTCACCGGCTGACGCCACGAAACGAAGGGCGCCGTTTCCCTCCGGAGGCGGCGCCCTTCGTTTCGTGAATGGGCGTCAGGCGCTCTTGCGCTTCTGCCGCAGAACCAGCGTCGGAGGCGCACCCTCGTCGACGGCCGCACGCGTCACGATGACCTTGTCGACGTCTTCCGCCGAGGGGATCTCGAACATGATCGGGCCGAGGACGTCCTCGAGGATCGCGCGGAGACCACGCGCGCCGGTCTTGCGCGCAACAGCGAGGTCGGCGATCGAGCGAAGTGCATCTTCCTCGAACTCGAGTTCGACACCGTCCAGCTCGAACATGCGCTGGTACTGCTTCACGAAGGCGTTCTTCGGACCCGTGAGGATCTCGATGAGCGCGGTCTGGTCGAGCGGTGACACAGTCGTCACGACGGGCAGGCGGCCGATGAACTCGGGGATCAGGCCGAACTTGTGGAGGTCTTCCGGAAGAACGTCACGGAAGACGTCGAGTTCTTGCTCTTTGTCCTGCAGCGGGGCGCCGAAGCCGACGCCGTGCTTGCCGACGCGGGACGAGATGATGTCCTCGAGGCCGGCGAACGCACCGGCGACGATGAACAGAACGTTCGTCGTGTCGATCTGGATGAACTCCTGGTGCGGGTGCTTGCGCCCGCCCTGCGGCGGCACGGAAGCAACGGTGCCCTCGAGGATCTTCAGGAGCGCCTGCTGCACGCCCTCACCCGAGACGTCGCGGGTGATCGAGGGGTTCTCGGCCTTGCGGGCGATCTTGTCGACCTCGTCGATGTAGATGATGCCGGTCTCCGCGCGCTTGACGTCGAAGTCCGCGGCCTGAAGGAGCTTCAGGAGGATGTTCTCGACGTCTTCACCGACGTAGCCGGCCTCGGTCAGAGCCGTGGCATCCGCCACCGCGAAGGGGACGTTCAGCCGCTTGGCGAGAGTCTGCGCCAGGTAGGTCTTGCCGCAACCGGTCGGCCCGAGGAGCAGGATGTTGCTCTTCGCGATCTCGATCTCATCCGCCCGCTGCTCTGCGGACTGGATCGTGCTGCGGGCGCGTACGCGCTTGTAATGGTTGTACACAGCGACGGCGAGGGCCCGCTTGGCAGGGTCCTGACCGACGACGTACTCCTCGAGGAAGCTGAAGATCTCGCGCGGCTTCGGGAGGTCGAAGTCCTTGACCTCGCCATCACCGGATTCGGCCATCCGCTCTTCGATGATCTCGTTGCAGAGTTCGACGCATTCGTCGCAGATGTAGACGCCGGGGCCGGCGATCAGCTGCTGAACCTGCTTCTGGCTCTTGCCGCAGAAGGAACACTTGAACAGGTCAGCGCTTTCTCCGATGCGTGCCATGGTGTCCCCCTCAGGATTCGTACGGTGGAGTCGAGCCTAATCGCAGATCTCGACGCGGGGTGGATTGCGACGCGAGTGTGGACGACGATGCCCCGCCGACGGATCGGCGGGGCATCGGCTTCGAGCATCAGGCCGTGATGGCGGCCGGAGTGCGCTTTCGCGAGGTGAGGACCTGGTCGACGAGACCGTACTCCAGCGCCTCGTGGGCGGAGAGGATCTTGTCGCGGTCGATGTCCTTGTTGACCTGCTCGACCGACCGGTTCGAGTGGTGCGCCATCGTCTCCTCGAGCCAGTTGCGCATGCGGAGGATCTCCGCCGCCTGGATCTCGATGTCGGACGCCTGCCCATGTCCGGACTCGCCGACGGCGGGCTGGTGCATCAGGATGCGGGCGTTGGGCAGTGCGAGACGCTTGCCGGGAGCACCTGCGGCGAGCAGAACGGATGCCGCCGAAGCCGCCTGACCGAGCACGACCGTCGACACCTGGGGCGAGATGTACTGCATGGTGTCGTAGATCGCGGTCATGGCGGTGAAGGAGCCACCAGGCGAGTTGATGTACATGATGATGTCGCGGTCGGGGTCCATCGATTCGAGGACCAGCAACTGTGCCATCACGTCATCGGCCGATGCATCGTCGACCTGCACGCCGAGGAAGATCACGCGGTCTTCGAACAGCTTGTTGTACGGGTCCTGGCGCTTGTAGCCGTAAGCGGTGCGCTCTTCGAACTGCGGCAGGATGTACCGGCTCGAGGGCATCATGTCGCCCTGAGGGCGACCGAAAGTGGGGGTGTTCATTCGTCTGTCCTCCGGACGCTCAGTTCTCGGTCCCGCCGCCACCGGTGACGTCGGCGGCGTGCTCGCGGATGTGGTCGACGAAGCCGTACTCGAGGGCCTCATCGGCGGTGAACCAGCGGTCGCGGTCACCGTCGGCGTTGATCTGCTCGACCGACTTGCCGGTCTGGGCCGAGGTGATCTCCGCGAGTCGGTTCTTCATCGAGACGATGAGCTGCGCCTGGGTCTGGATGTCGCTCGAGGTGCCACCGAAGCCACCATGGGGCTGGTGCAACAGGACACGGGCGTTGGGCGTGATGTAACGCTTGCCCTTCGTGCCGCTGGTCAGCAGCAGCTGCCCCATCGACGCGGCCATGCCGATGCCGACCGTGACGATGTCGTTCGGGACGAACTGCATCGTGTCGTAGATCGCCATACCCGCGGTGATCGAGCCACCCGGCGAGTTGATGTAGAGGTAGATGTCCTTCTCGGAATCCTCGGCCGCGAGCAGCAGGATCTTGGCGCAGATCTCGTTCGCGTTCTCGTCGCGCACCTCGGAACCGAGCCAGATGATTCGGTCCTTCAGCAGCCGGTCGAAGACACTGGTCGCCATAAGGGGTTCAGCCATGGATGCTCTCCTGGATTCGTGTTCGTGTTTCGAATCTAGTGGCGCGTTCCGAGCGTCTCGCCCGTGTTCGCCGTGGGCATACCATCGGCGGCATCCTTCGCCCGAGCATCGTGGCACGCGTCCGGAAACGAAGAAGGGCGGCGGGGCCCGAAGGCACCCGCCGCCCTTCTTCGAGGGTCACTCGCTGTCGGCGGCCTTCTTGGGGGCACGCTTGGCGGGGGCCTTCTTCGCGGGCTCCTCAGCGGTGTCCGCGTCGGCCTTCTTGGCCGCGGGCTTGCGCGCCGGCGCCTTCTTGGCCGCGGGCTTCTCGTCCGTTGCCTCAGCGTCGTCGGCGGCATCCGCCTTCTTCGCAGCCGGCTTCTTGGCGGGAGCCTTCTTCGCGGGGGTCTTCGTGGCGGCGGGCTTCTCGTCCGCGGCCTCGGCGACCTCATCGGCTGCCTCGTCGTCCTCGGCGGCGAAGCCGGCCAGGTCGACCGTCTTGCCGTTGGTGTCGACGACCTTGACCTTGCCGAGGGCGACGGCGAGGGCCTTGTTGCGGGCCACTTCACCGACCATCATCGGGATCTGGTTGCCCTCCTGAAGCGCGTTGACGAAGTCCTGCGGGGACATTCCGTACTGCGCCGACGACTGGATGAGGTACTGGGTGAGCTCCTCCTGGGAGACCTGGACCTCGTGCTTCTCGGCGATCTTGTCGAGGATCATCTGCGTGCGGAACTGCTTCTCGCTCGCTTCGGTGACCTCGGCGCGGTGAACGTCGTCCTCGAGGCGGCCTTCGCCCTCGAGGTGGGTGTGCACCTCGTCCTCGACGAGCTTGGCGGGGACGGGGATGTCGGCCTTCTCGATGAGGGCGTCGACGAGCTTGTCGCGCGCTGCGGAGCCCTGGGTGAACACGGCCTGCTCGGAGACGCGCTCGACGAGGCTCTCGCGGAGCTCGCCGATGGTGTCGAACTCGGAGGCGACCTGCGCGAAGTCGTCGTCGGCCTCGGGGAGCTCGCGCTCCTTGACGGCCTTGACGGTCACGGCGACCTCGGCCTCTTCACCGGCGTGGTCGCCGCCGACGAGCTTCGAACGGAACGTGGTGTCCTCACCGGCGGTGAGCGAGTCGACCGCCTCGTCGATGCCCTCGAGGAGCTCACCGGAGCCGACCTCGTAGGACACGCCCTCGGCACGGTCGATCTCGGCGCCGTCGATCGTGGCGACGAGGTCGAGCTCGACGAAGTCGCCGGCCTTGGCGGGACGATCGACCGTCACGAGCGTGCCGAAACGGCTCCGGAGCTTGTCGAGCTCGGCGTCGACGGCGGCCTCATCGGTCTCGACGGCGTCGACCTCGATGGTGATGTCGTCGTAAGAAGGAAGCTCGAACTCGGGGCGGACATCCACCTCGACCTCGACCTTGAGGTCACCGGAGAAGTCCTTCGTGCTCGGCCACTCGACGATCTCCGCGGCGGGACGCCCGACGATACGCACGTCGTTCGCCGTCACGGCCTCGCGGTAGAACACGTCGAGGCCTTCGCTCACGGCGTGCTCGAGGACGGCCTCGCGGCCGATGCGCTGATCGATGATCGGCGCGGGGACCTTGCCCTTGCGGAAGCCCGGAATCTGCACGTCCTGCGCGATGTGCTCGTACGCGTGGGCGATGCTCGGCTTGAGCTCGTCCGGGGTGACCGTGATGTGGAGCTTCACCCGGGTCGGGGTGAGCTGCTCGACGGTGCTGGTGACCATGCCTGTCGTTCTCCTTGTCCGGCCGCGCACGTGCGCGTCCGTTCGGTGATCTGGGTTCGTGGGGCCGTTGGTCGGGGCGACAGGATTTGAACCTGCGACCTCCCGCTCCCAAAGCGGGCGCTCTACCAAGCTGAGCTACGCCCCGGGCGCGCACGCTGGCGGGCGCCGAAAAACGGCCGTTGGTAAGTCTAGCCGACCATGTCCGGTACACTCGTCGAGGCGCTGATGACAGCGTCGTCGGGGATGTAGCTCAATGGTAGAGCCTCAGTCTTCCAAACTGATTACGCGGGTTCGATTCCCGTCATCCCCTCCACACACCGCCTCGTCGGGTCACCGGTTCATCTGCAGCCCTGCGCGACGCGCCACGTCGTGACACCCTCCGATAGCCTCACGCCATGACGAACGAAACGGCCCGGATCAGCGCCTACCGCGGGTCGCCCGAACTGCTCACACTCACGGCGGTGGCAGGGCTCGCGCTCACCGTCGGACTCGTCGTGTTGTCGATGGGTGTCGTGGATACGTCTCCCGGGTGGGATGACGCGTGGGACGAGGAAGCCCGTCGCGCGGCCCAGGTTGTCTGGGGCGCCGGGATCGCCGGGCTGGGTGCGATCGCCGGTATCGGAGCCCTCGTCCTCGCCGGGGTGAAGCGGGAACTCGCACGCACGACCGACGAGACGCCTCGCCGTCACACGGAGCTGTAGGCGACGATCCCCCGGCGGACGGCATCCAGCGCCTTCCGCGCCGTCACCGCGACGTCGGCATCCGCCACGATCGAGAGCTGGTCGAGCAGATCGATCGTCTGCTTCGTCCAGCGCACGAAATCGCCGGCGGCGAGGTCGGCCTCCGACAGCACCACGTCGAGGGACGCGCCTCGGGCCCACGAATTCATCGCTTGGGCCAGACCCGTCGCGAGCGGTTCCGTGCCGGGCAGGTGGTGCTCCTGCTCGAGGTCGTCGAGGCGGCTCCAGAGCTCCTGCGTCTTCGTCAGGGCGTCGCGGAACGGCCCGCGGGGCAAGCGGTACTCCCCCGCCTCATCGCGGCGCGGTTCGTACACGAGGCAGCACGCGAGGGCGGCGAGGCCGGCGGGGTCGAGGTTCGCCCACAGCCCTCGGCGCAGCGACTCCGCGACGAGGAGGTCCCGCTCGCCGTAGATGCGACGCATCGTCCGCCCGGCCGCCGTCAGGGAAGCGGCGCCATCGTCGAAGGAGACGTAGTTCAGTTCGGCGAGAACATCGATGATCCGGTCGAAGATCCGCGCCACGGTGCCGGTGCGGGTCTCGATGTCGCGGCGGGTGCGATCGGTACGGCGCCGCAGCTTCCAGTACCGCTCCGCCCACCGGGCGTGGTTCTCGCGGTCCGGACAGCTGTGACAGGGATGCCGCTGCATCCGCCGCCGCAGCGACTGGATCTCGTTCTGCCGCTGCTGCCGGATGCGCGCCGGCGCCGTTCGATCGGCACGGTTCAGCTTCTCGGCATCGCTGAGGTCACGACGGATGCCGGAGTACTCGGCGAAGTCTCCCCGGTCGCACGTCATCGACTTCTCGTAGCCCGCGAGGGATGCCTCGGCATCCTTCACCTGACGGGCGAGGCCCACGACGGCGCGGTCCGCCTGGAACTGGGCGAACGAGGACTCGAGGATCTCGCGGGCCCGCTCGCGACCGAACTGGTCGATCAGGTTGACCGCCATGTTGTACGTCGGCCGGAAGCTGGAGTTGAGCGGATAGGTGCGGCGCGAGGCGAGCGCGGCGACTGCCTGCGGGTCGAGCGCCTCGGTCCACTGGACCACTGCGTGCCCTTCGACGTCGATGCCTCGGCGTCCGGCGCGACCGGTGAGCTGCGTGTACTCCCCCGACGTGATCGCGACGCGTGCCTCGCCGTTGAACTTCTCGAGCTTCTCGAGGACGACCGTTCGCGCGGGCATGTTGATGCCGAGCGCAAGCGTCTCGGTGGCGAAGACCACCTTGACGAGCTTGCGACGGAAGAGCTCCTCGACGACCTCCTTGAAGGCCGGCAGCATTCCGGCGTGGTGTGAGGCGACTCCCCGCTCGAGGTTCTCGCGCCACTCCCAGTAGCCGAGGACGCTGAGGTCCTCATCCTGAAGGGGACGCAGCCGCTCGTCGATGATCGCGCGGATCTCGTCGCGCTCGGCGGTGTCGGTCAGCCGCACTCCCGAACGGCGCACCTGCTGGACGGCGGCCTCGCAGCCCACGCGGCTGAAGATGAAGAAGATCGCCGGCAGCAGGTTGGAGCGGCCCAGGAGTTCGACGACCTGGGGACGGTCCATGCGCTCGATGCGCGCCGCCGTAGACGGACGCACAGGACGGGAGCCGCCGCGGTGCGGTCGGCGCCCTTCGCGGTCGCTGCGGGACCGATACTCGGACGCGCGCCGGTTGTTCTCGTACGTCGCACCCTTCGGTGAGCGGATGCGGGTCAGTTCCTGATTCACCTGCGCGGTCGCGACGCCGGCGCGATCATCGAAGAGGGGCAACAGGTCGCCCCGGACGAGCACGTGCTGTTCCAGCGGAACGGGTCGCGTCTCGGAGACGATGACGGCGGTGTCGCCGCGGACGGTGTCGAGCCAGTCGCCGAACTCCTCCGCGTTCGACACCGTCGCCGACAGCGACACGAGCCGCACGGCGGGCGGGAGGTGAAGGATGACCTCTTCCCACACGGGCCCGCGGAACCGGTCAGCGAGGTAATGCACCTCGTCCATGACGACGTAGCGGAGCCCGCGGAGGGCCGGCGAGTCCGCGTAGAGCATGTTTCGGAGCACTTCGGTCGTCATGACGACCACCCGGGCATTTCCGTTGATGTTCGTGTCTCCGGTGAGGAGACCGACCTCGTCCTCGCCGTAGACCTCCTGCAACTCCCGGAACTTCTGGTTCGAGAGGGCCTTCATGGGGGTCGTATAGAACGCCTTGTCACCCGGCTCACGCATCGCGAGGTGGATCGCGAACTCGCCGACGATCGTCTTGCCCGCGCCGGTGGGCGCCGCGACGAGAACGCTCCGACCGTCCTCGAGGGCGTTGCACCCCTCGACCTGGAACGGATCGAGATCGAACCGCTGCAGGTCGGCGAAAGAGGCGGAGATCGGATGCCGGCGGTCGGACTGTGCGCGTGCGTAACGGGCGGCGAAGTCCGTCATGCGATCGGGCCGAGAAGCGCGGCTTCGCGCTTGGTCTTGCGGCGGTCGAAGAGCATCGACAGGCCCGCCGCGGCGAAGAAGAGGACGGTGAGGATGCCGGCGAGGATGAGCATGCTGACGACGTCCGCGGACGGCGTGGCGGCCCCCGCGAACACGGTCGCGATCACGATCGCCACGCGCCACCCCTTCATGATCTCCCGGCCGGTCATGACGCCCGCGAGGTTCAACGCCACGAGGAAGACGGGAGTGACGTAGGAGACGCCGACGACGATCAGGAGTTTGAAGACGAAGTCGTAGTAGTACTTCGCGTCGTAGAAGTTCGACGCACCGTTGGGCGTGAAGCCGGCCATCAGCTCGACCAGGTGCGGCAGGATGAGCCATCCGGTGAACGCCCCGGCGAAGAACAGCGGGACCGCCGCGGCGACGAATCCGATCGTGTAGCGAACCTCCTTGCGGGTGAGCCCCGGCATGAGGAACGCCCAGATCTGCCAGAGCCACACGGGAGCGGAGATCAACACGCCGACCGCAAAGGCGATGCGGACACGCAAGTCGAAGGCGGACGTGACGGTCGCGAACATGAGGGTGACGGCGTTCTCGTCGCCTCGACGTTCGGCCACGATGCGGATGGGCTCCGTGATCGCCCAGATAATCGCATCTCCCAGCGCAAAGGAGACGACCATCCCCACGACCAGAGCGATCGCGGCGATGATGAGCCGCTTGCGGAACTCACGGAGATGGTCGCCAAGCGACATCCGCTTGTCCCGGAGAGGGGCGTCGCCTGTCGCGGCGTCCCGTTCGGTGGTGGTCACCGATTCAGCTGGAGCTGGTGGGGCCCTGCGATGAGCCCTGCGCCGGCGGGGGCGTCAGACCGGTGACGGAAGTGGGAGCCTGCGGCTGCTGATGGGCCGGCGTCTCGGCCGGTCCGTCCTCTTCCTTCATCGCTTTCATCTCACCCTTGAAGACGCGGGCGGACTGACCGACGCTCTTCGCCAGTGCGGGCAACTTCGCTGCACCGAACAGAAGCAGGATCACCGCCAGAACGATGAGAAGGTGCCATCCTTGCAAGCCCATGAAAAGCTCCTTGGGTCGGGGTTTCACGTCAGTCTAACCGCCCCAGGTGGACGGGGACCCTCAGGTGTACAGGGCGAGCCCCGCCTCGGCCCACGCGCGCGCTGCCTCGCGAGCGGGCTGCGGTGTGACGATCTCGACGTCTCCGCCGAGACGCGCGGCAAGTCGTTTGAGACTGCGCTCGTCGCCGACGCGGAGCTTCACCGTGCGGTACTCCCCCTTGCCATGGACGACCGCGCGCGCGGCGAACTCTCCCAGCAGCGGAACCACGTCCTTGCGGCAGCGGAGCTCGACGACGACGTCCGTCTCGGTCGGCTCGAACAGGCCCGGCAGCGCGTCGGCTCCGTGGGTGCTGGCGATCTCGCTCAGGACGACGTCCGACACCCGGTCGAGATGGAACGTCCGGACGGCCTGACGGAGATGGCACCACCCCTGGAGGTACCACTGCCCGTCGGCGATGTGGACCTTGACCGGGTCCACGGTGCGCGTCGTCACCGGCGCATCGGGAGCCCGATACTCGAACGACACCGCAACACCTCGCTGCACGGCCTCGGCGACCGTCGTCCGCACATCGTCGACGCCGGAGGTCGCGACGATCACCTCGGCGGGGGCGCTGGAGGCACCGGAGGCGAGCTTCGCGAGGAGTCCCTGAACCACACCGCTGTCGCCGACGCCGGGGAGGCTCGCCGCAAGCTGCAGGCCGGCGAGGAGGGCTGCCGCCTCGCGGGCGGTGAGCCGCGGGGTCCGCTCGAGCGCGACGGCATTCGTGATGGAGATCGTGTCCTGCTCGTCGAGCAGATCCCAGTCGATGTCGAAGAGATCGTTCGCCATCTGCCAGAAGCCGCCGTCGCCGGGAAGCCCGATCACCGTCAGCTTCTCGACCATCGAACGCATCTCGTCCGGCGCGACGTCGAAGTCCCGCGCGGCCTCAGCAACGGTGACCTCGCCCTTAGAGATCAGATAGGGCACGAGTTGAAGGATGAGCGACGCTCGGTCGGTCGCGACCAGCGGCTGCGCGCTCACGATGCCACCTCGTCATGGAGCTCGCGCGCGCGGCGCAGACGCGTCACCACCAGATCGACGAGGACCGGGGGCTCGATGACACGGACCTCGGGACCGTAGGAAGCCAGCTCATCGGCGAAGATCTGGGCGTCGACGTAGGGCACCAGGCATCCCGTGTCATCCGCCGTGATCGCGCGACGGTGCAGACGAAGCGCCGCCTCGGTGCCGGGCTCGACCTGCAGCCGACCGCGCTGACGCCCGGCGAGGGCGGTCAACCCGGTGATCGCCTTGTCTCCCGCGCCGTCGCGCAGCGACAGGTCGAAGGAAGCACGCGTCACGACCACGTCGGATGAGACCCGCGAGAGCAGGAAGGTGCGTTCGGCGTCCTGCAGGAGATCGAACCCGTAGACGTGCCAACGTCCTTCGTACTCGACGAGCGCCCACGGCTGCAGGCGGCGGCGATGCGCGGCATCCGACCCGCCCTTGATGTAGTCGAACTCGACGACCCGGCCCTGTTCGATCGCACGCTGCAGCGGGGCGAAGGAGGGTTCGCGGAGACTGATCCGCGGGGCATATCCGATGATGGGCGCGTCGACCTCGATGCCGAGCGCACTGATCTTGCGGAGACCGCTGCGGGCCGACGCCGACATCGAACTCTCGCCCCAGACCCCGCTGGCGAGGTTCAGCACGGCGATCTCCGCAGGGGTGAAGTCGATGTCGACGGGGAGCGCGTACTCCGATGTGGGAACGCGATACCGCGCTTCGCGCAGATCGTCCGGGTCGGCGTAGTCGCCGATCGTCTCGATGGGGACGCCGAGAGATCGAAGGCTGTCCTTGTCGCGTTCGAACATCTTCTCGAGCGCATCCTTCGACGCACCGGCGGCACCCTGCTCGCGGTAGCCGGACACGGACGAGAGGATCGTGTCCTTCGTCAGCCCCTGCTCGGTCGCCAACAGTGCGACGACGAGGTTGACGAGCCGTTCCTCGGGGGCGCTGCGGATCGGATCGGTGGACACATCGCAATCCTAGGTGCGAGACCGCCGCGCGGCCCCGCGGGGACTCACTGTGTCGTGGTACCGGCGTCCTCGCTCGTGTCGATCCCGAGGACGTCGATGACGAACACAAGCGTCGACTTGGCCGGGACGGACCCCGACGCCTTGTCACCGTATCCGAGCTTCGGCGGGATGACGACGAGCACCTGCGAACCGACGGTCTGGCCCTCGAGCGCCTCCGAGAAGCCCTTGACGACCTTGTCCATCGCAAGGGTCACCGGAGAGCCCTTCTGCCACGTCGAATCGAACACCTCTCCGGTGTTCCAGAGCACGCCGGTGTACGCGAGTCGAGGGGTCGACGTTGCGGTGATCTTCTCGCCGTCACCCTTCTTCAGGGTCTTGACGATCAGATCCTTCGGCGGGGCGGCGTCGGGGACGACGATGCCCGGGGTGCCATCGGGTGCGAGGACGACGGTCGGGATGTTGCTGCCGTCGACGTACTGCGGCACGCCGTTCGCCGCCGGCAGGAAGACCGTGTTCACATCGATGACGACGACAGCCGCTTGATTCTTCGACAGTCCGATCTGGTCGACGAGGGCGGGGTCCAGGTCCTTCGCCGGGATGCCCGCAACGACCCGCGCGCCGGGGCGGGCGCAGTCGAGGGCCTTCTCGATCGTCGGGAACGACTGCTCGAGGACGCTCAGCTGGATGAGTCGCGTCGGCGCGGACAGCACCGTCTGACCCGTCGCCCCGTTGAGCAGGGTGATGCTCAACTGCACATCCTGCTTGCTCGTCGTGATCGGGGTGCCCTTGCCCTTCGCGAGGTCGGTGAAGGACGTCCGCGACACGTAGACCGGGTCGGTCGTCTTCGCCGTCGGGGAGCCCTCGGCACCCGTCACGTCGACGAGGTCGAGGGAGGAGGCGTGGTCGGTGACGCGCTCGCAACCGCTGTCGGCGGGTCCGGTCGGGGCGCACCCGACGAGGGCCAGGGCGGTCAGGCCGAGAACGGCCACGGCAGCGGGGATCTGACGCATTGGTTCAGTCTACGGTCTCGTCGGAGCGATCCCCGGCAGCCTGCCGCGCACCCTCCGCGGCGCGCTGCGCATCGCGCACGCGCTTGCGGAGGTTCTTGTCGGTGATCTCGCGATCGCCCACCGCGCCGGGAGTCCACGTCTCGACATCCGCATCCGCGTACGAGGGCTTCTTGAGCGCACGCTTGCGGACGTCAGGGGGCATCGAGCCGGGCGCGAGCCGACGCGCGGTCAGCAGGAAGCCGGTGTGGGCGACCATGCGGTGATCGGGGCGGACGGCGAGGCCTTCGACGTGCCAGCCGCGGATCATCGTCTCGGTCGCCTCGGGCTCGGTGAACAATCCGGAGTGCCGGATGTACTCGGCGACGCGGCTCAGCTGGGTGGCCGTCGCGATGTAGCAGAGCACGACGCCACCGGGCGTCAGGGCTTCGGCGACGGCGTCGATGCACTCCCACGGCGCGAGCATGTCGAGCACGACGCGGTCGACGCTGCCGGGTTCGGTCACCTGCGGGAGCTGTTCGACAAGGTCGCCCACGACGACCTGCCACGACTCGGGGTAGTGGCCGAGGAACGTCTCGACGTTGGCCTGAGCGACCTCGGAGAACTCCTCGCGACGCTCGAAGGACACCAGGCGACCCGCGGGGCCGATCGCCCGGAGCAGCCACATCGACAGCGCCCCCGACCCGACTCCGGCTTCGACAACGGTGGCCCCGGGGAAGATGTCCGCGGAGGCGAGGATCTGCGCGGCATCCTTCGGGTAGACGATCGCCGCGCCGCGAGGCATCGACATGACGAAGTCGCGCAGCAGTGGGCGGAGGGCGAGGTACTCGTGACCGCCGCTGTTGACGACCACCGAGCCGTCGGGCTGTCCGATGATCGCTTCGTGGCGGAGCACGCCGTGATGCGTGTGGAGTTCGCCGCCCTCTCGGAGCGTGACGGTGTGCAACCGTCCCTTCGGGCCGGTGAGCTGCACCCGGTCGCCGAGGCGGAACGGGCCGCTCGGACGAAGGTCGACGCTCATGCGCGGACCCCCTGGCGTGCCTGCGCGAGGACGTCCGCCACGTCGGCGACCGTCCGCCCCTCGAGGGTCGGCCACAGAACGTGGGCACCGACCTCGTCGAGGGAGACCATGTTCGGGATGCCGACGGTCACCGCCCCCGCGGCGATCGCCGAACGGGCGCCCGTGATCGAGTCCTCGAACGCGACGGTGTCGGCGGGGTCCACCCCGAGCGCCTCGCACGCCTGGAGGTACGGATCCGGATGCGGCTTCGGCCGGGCGACGTCGTCACCGCCGATGACGAGGTCGAACGCGTCGAAGTCGATGAGCTCGGTCACGACCTTGGCCATGCGGCTCATGGACATCGTGACGAGAGCGGTCGGAACCCCGGCATCCCGAAGCTCGCGGAGCAGCTCGCGCGCGCCCGGACGGAATGGGACCCCGTCCTCGTGCAGCTGGCGCATGACCTGGGCCGTCAGGTCGGCGACGATCTCATCGACCTCCATGCGGACACCGGCGCCCTGCAGGATGCGGGCGGCGTCCTCGAGCCCGAGTCCCACCATCCCCAGTCCGTCCTCGTGTGTCCAGGTACCGCCGAACCGTTCGACCAATGGGGTCTCGGCGGCCATCCAGTAGGGCTCGGTGTCGACGAGGGTGCCGTCCATGTCCCAGAGGACCGCGGCAGGAAGGGGGGAGATCACCGCTCAATGCTACGCGGTGGCTCCCGCACCGCCGGGGGCCACCGGCGTATCGTGGGGGTACCGACAGAGAGGACCTCCGTGCAGGGACTGGGACAGCGAGTGCTCGTGATCGCCGTCGACGGCTGGAACGATGCCGGCGAGGCGGCGACCGCTGCGGCCTCGCAGTTGCGGACCGCGGGGACGTTCGAGAAGGTGTTGGCCGTCGATCCGGAGCTGTACTTCGACTACCAGTACACGCGCCCGCAGATGCAGATGGATGCCGACGGTTCACGTCGACTCGTCTGGCCGGACGCGACGCTGTGGCGGCCGGCGGCTCCCCGTGAGGACGGTCCCGACCTCTGGCTTCTCACCGGCACGGAGCCGGCGCGCGCCTGGCAGGCGTTCTCGGCCGAGTTCATCGACGCCGCCCTTCGCGAAGACATCACCGGCATCGTGGCGCTCGGATCGATGATGAGCGATGTCCCCCACACCCGCCCGATCTCGGTGTTCGCCGGATCGGAGAACGAGGAGCTCCGTGGTGCGCTCGGGCTCGAGCGATCGACGTACGAGGGTCCCGTCGGCATCCTCTCGACGCTCGCCGCGGCCGGCGAGGCCGCCGGCATCCCGACCGCCGGCCTGTGGGCGAGCATCCCCCACTACGTCGCCGGTCACACGCCGTCGCCCAAGGCGACGCTGGCGCTCCTCGACAAGCTCGGTGAGATCACCGGAGCCTCGATCCCCCGCGGCGTTCTGCCCGCGGAGGCGCTGGCGTGGGAGGCATCCGTGGATGCCGCCGCCGCCGACGACGAGGAGATGACGGAGTACATCCATCAACTCGAGACCGCGCGCGACGCATGGGACTCGCCCGAAGCGTCCGGTGATGCCATCGCCCAGGAGTTCGAGCGGTACCTCCGCCGCCGCGGCGACGGACCGCGAGGACCGAAAGACGATCCCCGCCGCTGACGCCCGCGAGGCTCAGTAGGCCTGCAGCACTCCCGCGGCGAGCAGGATGAGCAGAACGACGCCGAGCACCACGCGGTAGAGGACGAACGGCAGGAAGCTGCCGCGCTTCAGATACCGCATCAGATAGGCGATCACGGCGAGACCGACGCCGAACGAGACGACCGTCGCGATGGCGGTCTCGCCCAGGGTGAAGGGCGACTGCCCGGGTTCGCGGATCGCCTGGACCAACTCGTAGAGCCCGCTGCCGAACACGGCCGGGACCGCGAGGAGGAACGCGACCTCGGCGGCAGCCGGGCGGGTGTAGCCCATCGCCAGGCCGGCGGTCGTCGTAGCACCCGACCGCGAGACACCCGGGATCAGTGCGAGGGCCTGTGCGAAGCCGAGGGTGAGGCCGTGGCCGATCGTCAGGTCCTTCTCGGTGCGGACACGCTTTCCCAGTGCGTCCGCGACGCCGAGGATGATGCCGAACACGATCAGGACGATCGCGACGAGCCAGAGGTTGCGGAACGTGTCGCGGATGACGTCCTGGAAGAGGAAGCCGAGCACACCGATCGGGATCGTGCCGATGATGACGATCCATCCCATGCGGGCGTCCGGGTCGTTCCTCGGAACCCGCCCGGTGAGGGACTTCGCCCACGCCGCGATGATCCGCATGATGCGGGTCCAGAAGTACACCAGCACAGCGAGCTCGGTGCCGATCTGCGTGATCGCGGTGAAGGTGGCGCCCGGGTCCTGCGCGTTGGGCAGGAACTCTCCCACGATGCGCAGATGTGCGCTCGACGAGATCGGGAGGAACTCCGTCAGGCCTTGGACGATACCCAGGATGATGGCGTCGAGGATCGACATGGGGGCCTTTCAGTACGTGCGGATGAGATCGGTGAGCACGCGCTGCCCGAACACGAGGGCGTCGATCGGGACGCGCTCATCGACACCGTGGAACATCCCGGTGAAGTCGAGATCGGCGGGCAGTCGCAACGGCGCGAACCCGAACCCGGCGATGCCGAGCTCGGCGAGGGCCTTGTTGTCGGTCCCTCCCCCCATAAGGTACGGGATGACCGGGATTCCGGGATCGTGGCGATCCAGCGCGGCGACCATCGCGTCGACGAGGTCTCCGGCGAACGGCACCTCGAGCCCGATGTCGCGATGGACGACCTCGATGCGGATGTCGTCGCCGACGATCCGCTGCACCTGAGCGAGGACCTCGTCCTCGTGCCCCGGGAGGGTGCGGATGTCGATCGCGGCGGTTGCCGCATCCGGGATCACGTTGTGCTTGTAGCCCGCCGTCAGACCGGTCGGGTTGGTAGTCGTCCGGAAGGTGGAGCGGAGGAAGGCGGATGCCGCGCCCGCCGTGTCGGCGATCGCGTCGGGATCGTCGGCCAAGGTGCCCGACAGGTCGGCGAGCGAGCCGACGAGCTGACGGGTCGTCGAGGTGAGCTCGATCGGCCATCCGGTGCGGCCGAGAGCGGCGACCGCCTCGGCCAGGCGGGTGACGGCGTTGTCGGGGTGGTGGCGGCTGCCGTGCCCGGCCTGTCCTGTCGCGTGGAGGCGGATCCAGATGAGCGCCTTCTCGCCGACCTGCAGCAGGTACGCCCGCTGATCCCCCACTCCGATCGAGTAGCCACCGACCTCACTGATCGCTTCGGTGGCGCCGGCGAACCATTCGGCCCGGTCACGGACGACGAGCTGAGAGCCCTCGACCCCGCCGTTCTCCTCATCGGCGAAGAACGTGAGGATGAGGTCGCGCTCGGGTCGCTCGCCCGACCGGAGCAGCTCCGCCACCGAAGTCAGGATCATGGCGTTCATGTCCTTCATGTCGACGGCACCGCGACCCCACAGCATCCCGTCCTTGACGACGCCCTCGAAGGGGTCGACGCTCCAGTCCGCCGCCACGGCGGGGACGACGTCGAGGTGCCCGTGGAGGATGAGGGCGGGCTTCTCGGGGTCGCGACCGGGCACCCTGGCCATCACATTGGTGCGGCGCGGCACCGGCTCGTAGTACTCCGGAGTGAGCCCGATCGACTCGAGGTACGCGCCCACGTACTCGGCGGCCTCACGCTCGCCGTTCGCACGTCCCTCGCCGTAGTTGGTCGTGTCGAAGCGGATCAGGTCGCGGGCGACGCGAGCGACCTCGGGCAGATCGTCGTGAACAGACATGCGCCCACGCTACCCGCGCGGCCGTGCCCGACGCACGGTGGGCAAAGGCCAGAGCCGCGGGACGTGAGCCGGCCCGGAAACGAGAAATGGGCCCCTTTCGGGACCCATTTCCACTCTGTGCGCGAGGGGGGACTTGAACCCCCACGCCCTATTCGGGCACTAGCACCTCAAGCTAGCGCGTCTACCTATTCCGCCACCCGCGCAGAGTTTTCTCCCGTTGTTTCCTCCGGGATTTCGGTTTCGCAACCGAGGATCGACAGTAGCACGTTCTGTGCACGCCGAATAATCGAGCGGGGTATCACCGCCCCTACGCAGCGGATACGCCGAACAGAAGCCCCAGCAGGTAGGTGATCGCCGCCGCACCGAATCCGATCGCCAGCTGACGGAGTCCGCGACGAAGCGGCGGCGCACCCGACAGCAGCCCCACCGTCGCGCCGGTGAGCAACAGGGCGAGGCCCACGAGGGCGAGGGCGAGGACCACGGCCGCGACGCCCGAGAGCCCGAAGATCCACGGCAGCACGGGGATCACGGCGCCCGACGCGAAGAACGCGAAACTGGATGCCGCGGCCCCGAAGGCCGAGCCGACGGACTCCAGGTCGGCGGGCGGTTCCGCGGCACGGCGGTAGGGAGTGGCCCGGTCACTCGCCTGCGCGGCCCCGATGACCTTCCGCGCTCGCGCCAGAGCCGCCGCTTCGTCCAACCCGCGGGTCCGGTAGACCAGGGCGAGTTCGTTCGCGTCGACGTCGAGGTCGGGCAGGACGTGGTCGGTGTCGTTGTTCGGATGAGTTGCCTCGATCAGCTCGCGCTGAGAGCGCACCGACACGAACTCCCCCGCCGCCATCGACAGCGCACCGGCGAGGAGGCCCGCAATGCCGCTGAAGAGGACGAACTGCGGCGCGACTCCCGTCGCCCCGATGCCCATGACGAGGGCGAGGTTCGACACGAGTCCGTCATTCGCCCCGAACACCGCGGCTCGGAAGGTTCCCGAAAGACGCAGCCGTCCCCGCGCCGCGAGGCCGCGGACGACCTCGCCGTGGATCTTCTCGTCGGCGCGCATCGCCGCGGTGGCGTGCGGGTCGTCGTCGTACGGCGAGCGGTTCTCGGCATTCTGGGCGAGCGCCAGGACGAAGATCGAGCCGAATCGGCGGGCCATGGCGGCGAGCATCCGGGTCCGGAGCGACGCTCGGGGCAACCGCGTGGGCTCGCCGCCGAGGAGGCCGAGCCAGTGCGCCTCGTGCCGGCCCTCGGCCTCGGCGAGCGCCTCGAGGATCTCACGCTCCTCCCCGGATCGGCGCGCCGCGAGCTCGCGGTAGACCCGGGCTTCGGCCCGTTCATCGGCGAGATACGAAGCCCACCGCCGCCGGATTCGAGGGGTGGCGTCTGGCAGGGGCGTCGCATTCGTCGTGCTCATGTCCCTCTCACGGTAGCCACGACCAACGACCGCACCCGTCAGAACATCGGAACTGCCAGCATTTCGGGGCTCCGAAGGAGATCGCGTCACGAGTGGACGCGACGGCGCAGGACCTCGATGCGCGCCTGCAGCTGGGCGACGGTGGCGCGTGCGACCTCAGGCCCGCCGCACACCCGCCGGAGCTCCGCGTGCACGGCCCCGTGGGGCTCACCGCTCTGGCGCGCGTACAGGCCGACGAGGCTGTTGAGGAGTTGGCGCTGCTCGCGGAGCGTCCGGTGGAGGGCCGGGGGCAACGTGTTCTCGGGTTCGCCCGTGGCCTCGGCGGTCGTCTTCTCCTGCGCTTCACGCGCATGACGGTGGCGCGTCTGCCGCGACTGCCGCTGCATCAGGAGCTCGTGCACGTGCTCGGGCTCGAGGAGTCCCGGGATGCCGAGGAACTCCTCCTCCTCCAGCGTCCCCGGAACGGCCAGCTGGCCGAACTCCTTGCCGTCGTAGAGCACCCGGTCGAAGTGCGCAGTCGAGCCCAGGGCCTGGTAGCTGCCCTCCTCGATGAGCGAATCGGATGCCTTGTCCTCGCGCTCCGCCTCTTCGAGCAGGGAGTCCTCGAGGCCGTCGTCGTCGCTCTCCTCGCGGTCGAGCGCGTGGTCTCGCTCGCGTTCCATCTCGTTCGCGAGGGCGAGCAGCTGCGGAACGTTGGGGAGGAAGACGGATGCCGCTTCGCCCCGGCGGCGGGCTCGCACGAAGCGACCGATCGCCTGCGCGAAGAACAGTGGTGTCGATGCGCTGGTCGCGTAGACGCCGACCGCGAGTCGGGGCACGTCGACGCCTTCCGACACCATCCGGACCGCGACCATCCACCGGGTCGTCGACTGCCCGAAGGTCTCGATGCGACCCGACGCCGCCTTGTCGTCGGACAGGACGACCGTCGTCGGCTCCCCCGTGATGTCGCGGAGGATCGCCGCATAGGCGCGCGCGGCCGTCTGATCCGTCGCGATGACGAGGCCCCCGGCATCCGGGACGTCCTGACGGACCTCGGTGAGCCGCCTGTCGGCGGAGCGCAGGACGGCCGAGATCCACTCCCCCTCCGGGTTCAGCGCCGTCCGCCACGCCTGGGAGTTGATGTCCTTCGTGTTGTCCTGACCGAGGTGGGCTTCGTACTCGTCGCCCGCCTTCGTGCGCCACTTCATCTGGCCGGCATAGACGTGGAAGAGGACGGGACGGACCACGCCGTCGGCGAGCGCGCGGCCGTAACCGTAGTTGTAGTCGGTCCGCGAGAGACGGATGCCCTTGTCATTGGGGTGGTATTCGACGAAGGGGATGGGCGCGGTGTCGCTGCGGAAGGGCGTCCCCGACAGGAGCAGACGCCGCGTCGCCCGCCCGTACGCCTCGCGGAGTGCGTCGCCCCAGCTGAGCGCGTCACCACCGTGGTGCACCTCGTCGAGGATGACGAGCGCCCGGGAGTCGAGGACGAGTCGTTCGTGGACGGATGCCTTGACCGCGACCTGCGCATAGGTGACCGCGACCCCGTGATAGTGCCGCGCCGGCGAGAAGTGCTTGTTGCTGAACCGCGGGTCGAGGCGGATCGAGACGCGGGCCGCGGCATCCGCCCACTGGGTCTTCAGGTGCTCGGTCGGTGCGACCACGATGATGCGGTCGATGATCCGGCGCCGGAGCAGCTCGCTCGCGAGGCGGAGCGCGAACGTGGTCTTACCGGCGCCCGGGGTCGCGGCGGCGAGGAAGTCGCGAGGCCCGCCGCCGACGCCGTCGGGTCCGTCCATCTCGAAGTACTGCTCGAGGGCTTCGGCCTGCCAGGCGCGGAGGTTCTGCGCGGTTCCCCAGGGTGCGCGCTGCGGGAACGCCGGGGAGAGATGCTCGGCGGCGAAACTCCCGAAGTGGGGCTCTTCTGAAGCCGCCCCCGCTTCGTTCGTCGTCTCGCTCGTCACGTCGATCCACCCTAATCGTGCATTCCGACAGTCGTCCCCGCCGGGATCTGGACTGCTGACCTCCGGCGGGTAGCCTCGATGTGGAGGTGCCATGCTCGAGAACGTCCCGGGCCCGGACGAGAACCGTTCGCCCTACATCCCCAATCCGACCGTCCATCCCTGGCGGCGAATGGTGTCGATCGGCGACTCCTTCACCGAGGGGATCGGCGACCCCTACCCCGACCGCCCGGGTCAGCACCGCGGCTGGGCGGATCGTGTCGCCGCCGTCCTGTCCTCGCAGGTCGACGACTTCGCGTATGCGAACCTCGCGATCCGGGGCAAGCTGATCCGCCAGATCGTCGACGCGCAGATCGAGCCGGCCCTCGCGCTCAAGCCCGATCTCATCACGCTCTCCGCCGGCGGCAACGACGTGATCCGTCCCCAGGGTGATCCGGACGCCGTCGCCGAATTGTTCGAGGATGCCGTCGCCCGCCTCTCGTCGCAGGGCGCGACACTCCTCGTGTTCACCGCCATCGACACCGAGTTCACCCCCGTCTTCCGCGGTATCCGAGGTCGTGTGGCGATCTACAACGAGAACATCCGCGCCATCGCAGACCGCTACGACTGCATCGTGGCCGACCAGTGGGCGCTCAAAGAGGTGCAGGACATGCGCTTCTTCGACGACGATCGCCTGCACTACAACTCGCTCGGCCACCACGAGGTCGCCCGCATGGTGCTGCGCTCACTGAACGTGCCGAACGAGCTGCAGCCGATGGCTCCCGAGGCGCTTCCGCCGACGACGTGGCGCGCTGCCCGCGCGAACGACCTCGTCTGGGCACGCACACACTTCGTGCCCTGGGTGCTGCGGCGTCTTCGGCACCAGTCCTCGGGCGACGAGATCACGGCGAAGCGCCCCGAGGCTCTCCCGTTCTCCAGCCACCCGCACGGGGACTGAGTCAGCGGAGGGCCCACAGCGCGACCGCCGCGGCGGACGCCACGTTGAGCGAGTCGACTCCGCCCGACATGGGGATCGTGACGACCGTGTCCGCGGCGGCGAGCGCCGCTGCGGAGAGTCCGTCGCCCTCCGAGCCCATGAGAACGGCGAGGCGGGCTGGGCGCGCCGCGGCGAACTCGTCGAGCGACACGGCGTCGGCGGCGAGCGCGAGCGCCGCGAGGTGCACACCGGCGTCCACGAACAGGGAACGAGCGGCATCCCACTCGGGTAGACGCGCCCACGGCACTTGGAACACCGTTCCCATACTCACCCGCACACTGCGACGGTAGAGGGGATCGCCGCAGCGGGGTGAGACCAGGACGGCGTCGGCTCCCAGCGCCGCCGCCGCGCGGAAGGCGGCGCCGACGTTCGTGTGGTCGACGATGTCCTCCAGTACGACGACGGTTCGAGCGTCGGTGAGGAGGCGTGCGGGGTCGCGCTCTGCGGGGCGGTGCATGGCAGCGAGCGCTCCCCGGTGCACCGCGAAGCCGGTGACCTGCTCGGCGACCGTGTCGGGGACGACATAGACGGGCGCGTCGCCCGCGAGCGCCGTCACGTCGTCGAGCCACTTCTCCTGCACGAGGAGGGAACGAGGGCGGTGGCCCGCCGCGACGGCACGCGAGATGACCTTGGCCGACTCGGCGATGTAGAGGCCCCCGGCCGGTTCCGCCACTCGCCGGAGTGCGGTGTCGGTGAGGCCGCGGTAGTCCGCCAGCCGCGGATCTCCCGCGTCGTCGATCCGGATCGTGGTCATCCGCCCATGCTGTCACGGGGCCGACGTGACCTCCGCGAAACGACGACGGCGTAGGCTCGATCACCGAGGAGGCCCATGAGCGTGCTGGATCTGGATGCCGCGACGACGGCCGCCGTGGAACGTGCGATTTCCGCGCTCGCCGGCCATCGCATCGCCGTCCTCACCGGTGCCGGCCTGTCGACGGATTCGGGCATCCCCGACTATCGCGGCAAGGGCGCCCCCGTGCGCACCCCCATGACAGCGCAGGATTTCCTCGCCGACGACGCCTCCCGTCGTCGGTACTGGGTCGGTAGCCACCTCGGCTGGCGGACCTTCGCCGCCGCCTCTCCCAATCAGGGCCATCGCGCGCTCGCCGACCTCGAGAGCGCCGGGATCGCGACGGGCGTCATCACGCAGAACGTCGACGGCCTGCACGTGCGCGCCGGCAGTCGGCGAGTGGTCGAGCTCCACGGGACGATGCGGCGCGTCTCGTGCCTGCGCTGCGGTCAGGTCTTCGACCGTCGCGACCTCGCCGTCCGGATCGAGCGGGACAACCCCTGGATCACGGTGCCGGAGAACGTCGAGTTGGGTCCCGACGGCGACGTGTTGCCCGGTGCGAGCGACGGATTCATCGTGCCCGACTGCTCGGTCTGCGGCGGGATGCTGAAGCCCGAGGTGGTCTTCTTCGGTGAGTACATTCCGCTCGAGAAGTTCCGTGAGGCCGAGCAACTCCTGCGCTCGAGTGATGCACTGCTCATCGCCGGATCGTCGCTGGTGGTGAACTCCGGCATTCGTCTGCTCGACCGCGCCCGCCGCCGCCGCCTTCCCGTGGTGATCGTCAATCGGGGCGAGACCCGCGGCGACAAGCGCGCGACCGTGAAGATCGACGCCGGCGCGTCCGAGGTGCTGACGGTCCTCGGCGAGGCGCTCGCCGCGGTCTGAGCCGCCGAAGCGGTCGACGTACGCTCGAGAGGTGACGACTATCACCCTCGTACGCCACGGCGAAACCGACTGGAACCGCGCTCGCCGCATCCAGGGCTCCAGCGACATCCCCCTCAACGACACTGGTCGCGCTCAGGCGCGCGCGGCGGGTCTCGAACTGGCCGCCGCGCTCGACCCGCTCACGCCCACCGTCGTCGTGTCGAGCGATCTCTCCCGCGCGAACGAGACCGCACGGATCATCGCCGGAATCCTCGACCTCCCGGAACCCCGCACCTATCCGGCACTGCGCGAGCGCGGCTACGGGGATGCCGAAGGCCTCACCGACGTCGAGGTCTTCGAACGCTGGGGGCCCTGGCACACGGCCGATGTCCCGAATGCCGAACCCTGGGCGGACGTGACGGCCCGGGCGCTGCGGGGCATCCAGGAAGCCGTCGCCGACGCGCGCTCGCTGGTCGAGCCGGCATCCCCGCGCGTCATCGCTGTCGCCCACGGTGCGCTCATCCGCACCGTGATCTCGCACGCGACCTCCGGTGAATACCCCGAGCCCGGCCACAAACTCGCCAACGGGTCGGCTCACACCTTCCGCGTCGAGGACGACTGGCTGTCGCTACTGACGTCGTCGGCGCTGCCCGTCTGAGAGTCAGGCGAGTCCGAGCGACCGGGCGATGAGGAGCAGCTGCACCTCGGTCGTCCCCTCCCCCACCTCGAGGATCTTCGAATCCCGGAAGTGCCGCGCCACGGGGTACTCGTTCATGAACCCGTTGCCGCCGAAGATCTGCGTCGCGTCACGGGCGTTGTCCATCGCGGCATCGCTCGACGTCAGCTTCGCGATGGCGGCTTCGGTCTTGAAGGGTTTGCCGGCATCACGCAGACGCGCCGCGTGCAACCAGGCGAGCCGCGACACGTGCACGCGCTGCTGCATGCGCGCGAGCATGAACTGGATGCTCTGCCGGCTGCCGAGGGACTCCCCGAAGACCACGCGGCTCTTCGCGTAGTCGACCGCCGCCTCGAGGCATCCCTCCGCCGCACCGGTGGCGAGCGCCGCGATCGCAACCCTGCCCTCGTCGAGGATGTGCAGGAAATTCGCGAACCCGCGCCCCCGCTCCCCGAGGAGGTTCTCCTCCGGTACCCGCACTCCCGAGAAGGAGAGCGGGTGCGTGTCGCTCGCATGCCAGCCGACCTTGTCGTACGCCGGCCCGACGGCGAAGCCGGGGGTGCCGCTCGGCACGATGATCGTCGAGATCTCGCGCTTCGCGTCACCGGGATCGCCCGTCACCGCAGTGACGGTGACGAACCGGGTGATCGCGGTCCCGGAGTTGGTGATGAACTGCTTGGCGCCGTCGATGACCCACTCTCCGCCGTCGAGCTTTGCGGTCGTGCGAGTGGCCCCGGCATCCGACCCCGCTTCCGGCTCGGTCAGCCCGAAGCCGGCGAGCGCTCGACCCGCCAGGAGATCGGGCAGGTACTCCTCGCGCTGCGAGTCGGTCCCGAACCGGAAGATCGGCATGGCGCCGAGGCTCACCCCGGCTTCCAGCGTGATCGCGATCGACTGGTCCACGCGGGCCAGCGCCTCGATGGCGAGACCCAGGGTGACGTAGTCGCCGCCCTGGCCGCCGACCTCTTCGGGGAACGGCAGGCCGAACAGCCCCATGTCTCCCATCTGCGCCACGACGTCCAGCGGCAGCGTCTTGGTGCGATCAGCCTCGTACGAGACGGGCGCCACCACCTCGTCGGCGAACGAGCGGATGAGTCCCGCCAGCTCGACCTGCTCCTCAGTGAGGTTGTATCCCGACATCGGCAGACTCATCCGAACACCATCGCCCTTCCCGGCTCCCGCAACACGTCGGCCACGTCGGTGAGGAACCGGGCCGCCTCGGCCCCGTCCACCACCCGGTGGTCGAACGACAAACTCAAGGTCATGACGTCGCGGAGGGCGACGGCACCGTCGTGCTCCCACGGTCGGCGCTGCACCGCGCCGAGTCCGAGGATCCCGGCTTCACCGGGCACGAGGATCGGAGTTCCGGCATCCACACCGAACACCCCGTAATTGGTGATCGAGAACGTCCCGCCCGACAGGTCCGCCGGAGTCGCCTTGCCCGCGCGCGCGGTGTCGGCGAGGGTGCGGATCTCCCGAGCGAGCTCGACGAGCGACAGGGCGCCGGCATCCTTCACCGAGGGGACCACGAGCCCTCGCTCGGTCGCCGCGGCGATCCCGAGGTTGACCCGTCCGAACCGGACGATCTCGCCTGCCGCCTCATCCCAGGTCGAGTTGAGTTCCGGGGTCCGCCGGAGCGCGAGGCAGACGGCTTTCGCTGCGACCGCCATGATCCCGACTCGATGCTCCGCGTAGCGCCGGTCTTCGCGGAGGCCGGCGACGAACGCGACGGATGCCGTGACGTCGACCGTCAGGAACGTCGCCGCGTGCGGGGCGGTGAATGCGGAGCGCACCATCGCGTCCGCCGTGTGCTTGCGGACGCCTCGGATCGGTATCCGCTCGTCCGCCGTCGTCGCGGCCACCGAGCGAACGGATGCCGGAGCCGCCGGGAGGGGTGCGGCCGATGTCTCGGCGGCGTACGCCTCGACATCCTGGCGCGTGATGATCCCGTCGACGCCGTGCGCGGCCACGAGGTCGAGGTCGATCCCGAGGTCGCGAGCGAGCTTGCGCACGGGCGGGGTGGACCGGGGCCGCTCGCGCGGCTCGTGCTCCGGCGCGGTCGGCGCGATGGCGTCGTGCGGTGCGGCCTCGCGGACGGCCAGGTCGGCCGTGTCACCTCCGGCACCGGCGCGGGCACGGCGCTGAGGCCGATCGGAGCTTCGCGGTGCGGCGCCGTAACCGACCAGGTTCGGCTGGCGCTTCGCCTCTGCCGGCGCGTCGGACTCGGCGGCATCCGCACCCTCGACGTCGAAGGCGATCAGGATCTCGCCGACGGGGACGGTGTCACCCTCGGCGTGGTGCAGGGCGGACACGGTGCCGGCGAACGGCGACGGCAGCTCGACGACGGCCTTGGCCGTCTCGACCTCGGCGATCGTCTGGTTCAGGGTGACGACGTCGCCCTGCGCGACGTGCCACTGGACGATCTCCGCTTCGCGGAGGCCCTCGCCCAGGTCGGGGAGGCGGAACTCGGTGATCATGCGGTCACCTCCGGCACCGTCGAGGAGCGGCCGAGGACCTGGTCGACCGCGTCGAGGATGCGATCGAGATCGGGCACGTGGTGATGCTCGAGCTTCGCGGGCGGGTACGGGATGTCGTGACCCGTGACCCGGAGGGGCGGCGCTTCGAGGTAGTGGAAGCACTTCTCCGTGATGCTCGCGATCACCTCCGCGGCGACGCCGGCTTCGCGGGACGCCTCGTGCGTCACGACGACGCGACCGGTGCGGCGGACGGATGCGGCCACGGTGCCGTAGTCGATGGGCGAGAGTGATCGCAGGTCGATGACCTCGAGGGAGACCCCTTCGTCTTCGGCGGCGAGTGCGGCATCCATCGCCGTCGTCACCTGGGCTCCGTACGTGACGACCGTGACATCGGTGCCCTCCCGGACGACGCGCGCAAGGCCGAGAGGAGCGGCGTCGGCGATATCGGCGTCGAGGTCGACCTCACCCTTCGCGTGGTACATCCGCTTCGGCTCGAAGAAGATCACGGGGTCATCGCTCGCAATCGCCTGCCGGAGCATCGTGTAGGCGTCCTGCGGATTCGACACCGCGACGACCCGGAGCCCCGCAGTGTGGACGAAGTAGGCTTCGGGCGACTCGGAGTGATGCTCGGCCGCGCCGACTCCGCCGGCCCACGGGATGCGGATCGTGATCGGCATCTTCACGCGGCCCTGCGTGCGGTAGTGGAGCTTGGCCACCTGACTCACGATCTGGTCGAAGGCGGGGTAGACGAAGCCGTCGAACTGGATCTCGACGATCGGCCGGAACCCACGGAAGGCGAGCCCGACGGCCGTCCCGACGATCCCGGATTCCGCGAGGGGGGTGTCGACCACGCGGCGAGCGCCGAACTCCGCCTGCAGCCCATCGGTGATGCGGAAGACGCCGCCCAACCGGCCGATGTCCTCCCCCATGACGAGGACGCGGTCGTCGTCCGCGAGTGCTCGGCGCATGGCGGCGGTGAGGGCCTTGCCCATCGTGAGTTCGGTCATGACGCACCGCCCGCGAATCCGTCGAGGTAGGAAGCGAATCGCGCGCGCTGTTCATCGAGTCCGCTGTGCGGCTCGGCGTAGACGTTGTCGAACACCCGGAGGGGTTCGGGGGCCACGGCCCCCACGACGGCGCTCCGCATCGCCGCGGTGAAGCGGTCGGCATCCGCCGTCAAGGACTGCGCGAAGGCGTCATCGAATGCTCCGAGCGAACGCAGGTGCGCCTCGACCCGGGCCAGGGGATCGCGCGATCGCCAGTAGGCGACCTCGTCCGCGTCGCGATAGCGCGTCGGGTCGTCGGAGGTGGTGTGCGGTCCCACGCGGTAGGTGACCGCCTCGAGGTACGCCGGTCCGCGGCCGCTTCGCGCATGATCGGCGGCCCAGCGCATCGCGGCGATGCACGCGAGGACGTCGTTGCCGTCGACACGCAGACTCGGGATGCCGAAGCCCGGCGCGCGGTGCGAGATCGGTGTCCGCGACTGCAGTTCCACTGGCTCGGAGATCGCCCACTGGTTGTTGGAGCACACGAACACGACGGGCACTCCGTACGAGGAGGCGAAGATCATCGCTTCGTTGACATCGCCCTGGCTCGTGGCACCGTCACCGAAGTACGCCACAGCGACCTGATCACCGCCGTCGCGTTGGATGCCCATGGCGTACCCCACGGCGTGCAGGCTCTGCGCGCCGATGATGATCTGCGGGTTCGCGACGTGAACGTCGAAAGGGTTCCAGCTGGCATGCTGCGCGCCGTGCCAGACGAGGACGAAGTCCTGGGGCTGCACGCCGCGGACGACCTCGATGCCGATCTCCCGATAGCTCGGGAAGAGGAAGTCGTCGTCGTGGCACGCCCACGCGGTGCCGACCTGGACGGCTTCCTGGCCCTGCGCCGGCGCCCACAGACCGAGATGTCCCTGACGCTGCAGAGCGACTCCTTCGGCGTCGAGTCGCCGGGCGAGGAACATGTCCCGATACACCTGGCGGAGCATCGGCGCATCCACGTCCGCGGCCCACGGTTCGAGCCGCTCATCGCGGACACGGCGGCCCTCATGATCGAGCAGGCGGGCCACATCTTCGGTGTCGCTCGCCGTCACGGCGGCGGGGGTCAGAGTGTCGGTCATCGTCGTCCCTCTCTGATCGCGGACGCGCGTCTTGTGGACGGACGACCGGCGCAGAACACCGGCTTCGTCGCCGGATGGTGCGAGACTAAGCCGACATCGCACCTCGCTCAAGCATCGTGGAGAACATTGAGCAGGATGCGTAAGCCGCGGAGTACCGCCCTGCTATGGTGTGGCACTATGAGCGCTCTCGACCACGTGGATCTCGAGCTGTTGAACGCCCTCGCCGATGACCACCGCGCAACAGTGGTCGCCCTGGCCGAGCGACTCGGGCTCTCCCGCAACACCGTGCAGGCCCGCATGGCCAAGCTGGAGCGCTCGGGGGTATTCCTGTCGTACGAGCGCGCGATGTCACCCGCCGCTCTCGGCTACGCGATCGACGCGATCCTGCACGTGCAGGTGCATCAGGCGGACCTGCCGCGCATCACCGTCGAGTTGCAGGAGATCCCCGAGGTCGTCCAGTGCCACGGCATGAGCGGACCGGTCGACCTCCTCGTGCGCGTCGCCGCCCGAGACACGCAACACCTGTTCGACATCGACGCGCGGATCCTCGCCATCGACGGCGTCGAGCGCACGGAGACGTCCCTCGCGATGGGCGAGGTCATCGGGTACCGGGTCCGACCTCTCCTGGCAGCGGCTCGGCGGGGGAACTGACATCGGCGGGCGCACGCTCCTCGATACGGACGAGGACGACGCCCGCCAGGATGAGCGCGCCGCCGACGAACTGCACGAACGCGGGGGCTTCCCCCAGCAGCAGCCACGCGAAGCTCAACGCGAACAGCACCTCGGACAGCCCGACGAACGACGCGAGCCGCGACCCGATCCGCGGAACAGCCATGATGCCGAGCGCGTATCCCATCGCGGTGCAGAGCCCCACGAGCACGAGCGGGAGAAGCGGCGAGACGGTCATCCCGAGCAGGTCCACGGCAGCGTCCGATGCCGACAGGGGCAGGATGCCGACGGCCGCCAGCAGCAGGATGGTCACCGTGCCGATGAGCAGCCCACCCGCGGCGAGCGACAACGGCGGCAGGTCATCGCCGGTCCGCTCGCTCATCACGAAGTAGACGCACGCGCACACCGCAGCGAGCAGCGCGAACACGGTACCCAGCAGGTCGAATCGGGCGCCGGCGATGTCGACCACCAGGACGAGTCCGACCATCGCCACGACGGAACCCACGAGGACGACGCGCGACGGAGCACGCCGGCTCCGGGCCCAGACGAAGAGGACGAGCATGACCGGCGCGAGGTATTGGATCAGCAGGGCGATGCCCACCGGCATCCGTTGCAGCGCGGAGAAGTAGAAGATCTGGCAGCCGACCACGGGGATGAGCCCGAACGCGAGGAGCGAAACCCAGTGCACACGGAGGAAATCGGGGCGCCGGACGAGCGTTCGGATGAGTGCGGGCAGGAGCACGAGGCCGGCGACACCCATCCGGATGGCGAGCACGGCCGCGAGCGACCAGCCGCCCTCGAGCAGCGGCTTGGCGATGGGACCGCTGACGGAGAAGGTCAGGGCACTCGTCACCGCGAGGATCAGGCCGCTCGGCGGAACAACGCCGCGCGCGGGGAGTGCGGGAAGCCGGACGGACATCGTACGAGTCATCTGCGGTCCTCAGAGGCGAGATCGGTTCGTCATGACCTAAGTGTCATTACACTGGTGACACTAGCGACGACACGCGTCAGGAGTCAACACCATGTTCATTCATGACACCGAGAATGCGCTGCGAGCGGCGACCGCGCTCGTGAACTCCCTCCCCGAGATCGACGGGGAAGGGGTCGACCGTCTCGCCACCCTCGACGACATGACCGAGTTCCTGCGGGAATACCCGTACACGGGAGCAATCCGCCGCGACGACGTCGAACTCAACGAACTGCGCTCTGCCCGGTCGCAATTGCGTCAGCTCTGGACCGGGGACCGCGTCGCCGCGGTGCCCATCGTCAACGCCATGCTCCGCGAGGGTCGGGCGCTCCCCCAACTGGTGATCCACGACGGGTACGACTGGCACATCCACGCGACCGACGACGCGGCGCCGCTCGCCACCCGCATCACCGTCGAGGTCGCCATGGCCTTCGTCGACGTCATTCGTTCCGACGAGTTCGACCGCGTCCGCGTCTGCTCAGCCGACGACTGCGACGCCGTATACATCGACTATTCGAAGAACGGCTCGAAGCGCTACTGCGACACCGGCAACTGCGGCAACCGCATGAACGTCATGGCGTATCGCCGTCGGAAGGCCGAAGAAAGCGCGTGACCGCGATCGCCGCCGCGCGCGGCGTCTCGTAGTGGATCAGGTGGCCGACCTTCGGGATGACGACGAGATCCGCGTCGCGGAACATCCGCTGCAGCGCGTGCTGTGCGGACAGCGGAGTGATGTCGTCGTTCTCGGCGGCGATCAGCAGCGTCGGCACATCGATGTCGGCAGCGGCGGCCCGGACGTCGTGGGAGACCGACGTGACGAACGCCTCGTGCAAGGTGTCGCGATCAGCGAAGCGCGAGAAGTAGGTGTCGTGCTGGTCATGGATGAAGGCGCGGAGACGCCGGTCCTTCGTCTTGGCCATCGCGATGCTCGTCACGCGGACGATGAGGCCGTTCCGCAGGAGCGCGTCGCCGAGGCGCTTCGGCAGCCGCGCGCCCGCCCAGTAATAGAAGATGGCCAGCCGCGTGAGGATGCCGCGTGGGCCCTCCAGCGCAGGTGCGCCGATCGGGTTCACGAGGATCAGTCGAGGCGTTGCGAGGCCGCGCGCGACGGCGGCGGACGAGACGATCGAGCCGAAGGAATGCCCCAGGACGACAGCGCCGGGCGCCACGGTCTCAGCGAAGGCGGTGAGCCACGCCGCGTAGCCGTCGAGATCGTGCGCGCCCGACAGGGCCGCCGTTTCGCCGAAGCCCGGCAGATCCGGCGAGATCACCCGGACACTCTCGAGGAACGCCACGACGGGTTCCAGCCCGTGATGGTCCCCGCGGAAACCGTGGACCGCGAGGATCGTCGTCGCCGCATCCTCGGGCCCGTACACCCAGTACGCCGTCCGCACGCCTGCGACGACCACGTCGTGCCGCTCGACGGGGATCGCGGCGAGCCGTGCGGCGTAAGGGTTCTCGGCAGTCACCCGTCGAGTCTACGAGCGGTGCGTCCGCGTCACGCTGGGCGGCGCGTCATCCACCGGGATGTCGGGGGTCGACCGTAGCGTCGGAGCATGGGCACCTGGGGGGAAGTTCCGCTGTGGGATGACGACGCGTGGAGCGGTGAGGCATCCCCCGCCGTCACGGCCCCGGCCGCTGTCCCGACACCGACCGCCGTCGACCCCGAACCCGCGCTCGTCGTCTCCGGCCCGTGCGCGGGTCCGATCGGGGTGTTCGACCTCGAGACCACCGGCGTCGATGTCCGGTCCGACCGCATCGTGACGGCGCACGTGGGTGTCCTCGACGCATCCGGCGCCGTCATCGACGCGCGGACGTGGCTCGCCGACCCGGGCGTCGAGATCCCGGCCGGGGCGACCGCCGTCCACGGCATCACGACCGAGCAGGCACGCGCGGGCGGGCGGACCGCTGCCGAGGTCATCGCGGAGGTGACGGCCGCGCTCCGGGATCTGTTCGCCGCCGGCATCCCGGTGGTCGCCTACAACGCGCCCTTCGACTTCTCACTCCTCAAGTACGAAGGGCTGCGCCACGGCGTCGCCCCGATCGAGCAACCATCACCTGTGATCGATCCTCTCGTCGTCGACAAGACCTACGACAAGTTCCGCCGCGGGAAGCGCACGCTCGACGTCGTCGCCGCGCACTACGCCGTGACGCTCGACAGCGCACACGACGCCGCCGCCGACGCGATCGCGGCGGGGCGCGTCGCGCAGGCCATCGCCGCCCGGTTCGAACTCGACACGTCCGCCCACGAGTTGCACACCCAGCAGATCGCCTGGGCGCGCGCCCAGGCCGAGAGTCTCAGCGAGTACTTCGTCCGCATCGGCCGACTCGACGCCGACGTCGACGGAAGCTGGCCGATCCGCTGATCGTCTCGTTCCCCATCCCGGGAACGACGAAGGCCCCGCCGAAGCGGGGCCTTCGTGAACGGCTGCTTACTTGCTGCCGAAGTTCTTGAAGCGCTGGTTGAACTTCTCGACGCGGCCGGCCGAGTCCATGATGCGCTGCTTGCCCGTGTAGAACGGGTGCGAGGCGGACGAGATCTCGACGTCGATGACCGGGTAGGTCTCACCGTCCAGCTCGATCGTCTTTTCGCTCGTGACCGTCGAACGGGTCAGGAAGGTCTCGCCGGAGCCGAGGTCGCGGAACACGACGGCGCGGTACTCGGGGTGAATGTCAGTCTTCATTGGGTTCCTCACGAAGTGCCCTGGATTTTGCCAGATGCGGGTGAAAGTCTGCAGCGCGAACGCGCCAACGCAAGATCCTATCAGGATGCCGCGCGCGCGGCGAACCGGCCATCCTCGGACGTCAGCGTGATCGGCATCCCGAACGTCTCCGTGAGGTTCTCCGCGGTCAGCGTCTCGGCGATCGGCCCCTGCGCCACAACAGCACCGTCGCGCAGGAGGAGGACGTGCGTGAAGCCCACGGGTATCTCCTCCACGTGGTGGGTCACCATGATCATCGCGGGAGTCGACTCTTCGCGGGCGTAACCACCCAGGAGGCTCAGGAGCTCCTCGCGGGCGCCGAGGTCGAGGCTCGCCGTGGGCTCGTCGAGGAGGAGCATCTCGGGGTCGGTCATGACGGCGCGAGCGATCTGGACCCGCTTCTGCTCGCCGTCCGACAGCGTTCCGAACGTCCGATCGGCGAGGTCGGCGAGACCCCACTCCCCCAGCACGCGGCGGGCGCGCCGCTCGTCGATGGCCTCGTAGTCCTCACGCCAGCGGCCGAGCACGGAGTACGCCGCCGTCAGGACGACGTCGAGGACCGTCTCGTCCTGCGGAACGCGCTTGGCCATGGCCGACGAGGCGAAGCCGATGCGGGGGCGGAGGTCGAACACGTCCGTGCGCCCGAGGACCTCGTCGAGCACCGTCACGGAACCCGAACTCGGGTGGACGAGAGTCGCGGCGAGCTGCAGAACCGTGGTCTTGCCGGCGCCGTTGGGGCCGAGGACGACCCACCGCTGATCCGCGTCGACGGTCCAGTCGATCCCATCGACGATGTTGCGGGAGTTCCGACGGACGACGACGTCGGCGAGTTCGAGCACCTGAGGCATGCTCCCAGCCTATCGATCGGTCGGGGCCGTGCCGGGAGGCTACCGGCTGGTCGCGGTGACCTCGCGGTACAGCTCGGCCGTGGCATCCGCGATCGCTTCCCAGCTGAACGCGGATGCCGCGCGCTCACGTCCCGCGCGCCCGTATGCCTTCGCCTTCTCGGGATCGGAGACGACCTCGGTCAGCGTCGCGGCGAGGTCGGCCACGAACCGGTCGGGGTCGACGGGCGTGCCGGTGCCGTCCTCGACCTGCTCGATCGGGACGAGACGCCCCGTCACACCGTCGATGACGACCTCCGGGATGCCGCCGGTCGCCGTCCCGACCACCGCAGCGCCGCACGCCATGGCCTCGAGGTTGACGATCCCGAGGGGCTCGTAGACGGACGGGCAGACGAAGGTCGTCGCGGAGGTGAGAATCGCGCAGAGGTCGGGGCGCGGGAGGAACTCCTCGATCCAGACGACGCCCTCGCGCGTCTGCTGCAGCTGCCGGACGAGACCCTGCACCTCGGCCATGATCTCGGGAGTGTCAGGGGCACCGGCGCAGAGGATGAGCTGCACCTCGGGCGGCAGGAGCTCGGCGGCCCGCAGGAAGTAGGGCAGGCCCTTCTGCCGGGTGATGCGTCCGACGAAGACGACCGAGGGTCGGGACGGGTCGATCCCCCAGCGCGAGAGGAGCTCCGGGTCTTCCCGCGGCTGCCAGGCGTCGACGTCGATGCCGTTGTAGATGACGCGTACCTTCGCGGGATCGAGGGCGGGGTAACTGCGGAGGATGTCGCGACGCATCCCGTCGCTGACGGCGACCACCGCGGCGGCGTTCTCGTAGGCCGTCCGCTCGACGAAGCTCGACACGGCGTAGCCGCCGCCGAGCTGCTCGGCCTTCCACGGCCGGAGCGGCTCGAGGGAGTGAGCCGTGACGACATGAGGGATGCCGTGGAGCTTCGACGCGAGGAATCCGGCGAAGTTCGCGTACCAGGTGTGGCTGTGCACGACGTCGGCGCCGGCCACGTCGCCCACGATCTCGAGGTCGGTGCCGAGGGTCTGGACGGCAGCGTTCGCCTCGGCGAGACCGGCGGGCACCGCATACGAGGTGGTGTCCGCTTCGTCGCGAGGATCGCCGAAGGCCCGGACCTGCACTTCCATGCGCGAACGCAACGCCGACACGAGTTCGGTGACGTGGACTCCCGCTCCGCCGTAGATCTCCGGCGGGTACTCCTTCGTGACGATGTCGACGCGCATGGACCGAACTCTAGGCCACACGGAACACGCACCAAAGTCCTCACCCCCTCAGCGCAAATCGCCATAGTGTGAGCACATGCCAGCATCCCCGAAGGTCCTCGGTATCGTCCTCGCCGGTGGCGAGGGCAAGCGCCTCATGCCGCTCACCCAGGACCGCGCGAAACCCGCTGTCCCCTTCGGCGGGCAGTACCGTCTCATCGACTTCGCGATCTCGAACCTGATCAACTCTGAGCTTCGCCAGATCGTCGTCCTGACGCAGTACAAGTCGCACAGCCTCGACCGTCACGTCTCGCAGACGTGGCGGATGTCCGCGCTCCTCGGGGCGTACGTCACGTCGGTGCCCGCGCAGCAGCGGCTCGGCAAGCGGTGGTTCTCGGGGTCCGCCGATGCGATCCTCCAGTCGTTGAATCTCATCCACGACGAGAAGCCCGACATCGTCGCCGTCATCGGCGCGGACCACGTCTACCGCATGGACTTCCAGCAGATGATCGACGCGCACATCGCGTCGGGGGCGCGGGCATCGGTCGCCGGCATCCGTCAGCCGATCGAGCTCGCCAACCAGTTCGGCGTCATCGACGTCGACCCGGCCGACGGCGTCACGATCCGCGACTTCCTCGAGAAGCCGCAGAATCCGACGGGGCTCGCCGACAACCCGGGCGAGGTGCTCGCCTCCATGGGCAACTACGTCTTCGACACCGACGCACTCATCGAAGCCGTCGAGGCCGACGGCGAACTGCCGACGTCGAACCACGACATGGGCGGCGACATCATCCCCTACTTCGTCTCCCGCGGAGAGGCGGCGGTCTACGACTTCAAGCGCAACGATGTGCCGGGATCGACCGATCGCGACCGGGACTACTGGCGGGACGTGGGGACGATCGATTCGTTCTTCGACGCGCACATGGACCTGATCTCCGCGCTGCCGATCTTCAACCTGTACAACATGGACTGGCCGATCCGCTCGCAGTCGGTGAACTCGCCGCCCGCGAAGTTCGTCCGCGACGGCGTGGGCCGCATCGGCAATGCGATCGACTCGATCGTGTCGCTCGGCTGCGTCCTCTCGGGAACGCACCTCGAACGGAGCGTCCTCGGCCCGTGGACGCTCTCGGGCGGCGGGTCGACGATCACCGATTCGGTCCTGTTCGATCACGTCAGTGTCGGGGCAGGTGCCCGCGTGCACCGCGCGATCCTCGACAAGAACGTCGTCCTCGAACCGGGCGCCACCGTCGGAGTCGACCGGGAGCTCGATTTGTCCCGGGGCTTCACCGTCACCGACAGCGGACTGACCGTCGTGGGGAAGAACATCCGGATCCCGTCCTGACGGGTGCGTCGTCGTCCAGCCGATAGCGTTGACGGGTGCCTGACGCCCGATTTCTCGTCGTGTTCGACGCCGACTCCACCATCATCCGCAACGAGGTCATCGAGCTCATCGCCGATGAAGCCGGCCGCGGTGCCGAAGTCGCCGCCGCGACGGAGGCGGCGATGCGCGGCGAGGTCGATTTCGGGGCGAGTCTGCGCTCGCGCGTCGGAGAGCTCGAGGGTGTCCCCGTCGCGTCGTTCGACCGGGTGCTCTCACGCATCGAGCCGACCCCCGGCATCCACGAGCTGATCGCTGCGATCCACGAGCGGGGCGGCATCGCTGCCGTCGTGTCCGGCGGGTTTCACGAGATCCTCGACATCGTGGCGCCGAGCCTCGGGGTCGACGTGTGGCGCGCCAATCGACTCGCGGTGGCCGACGGCATCCTGACCGGCGCCGTGGACGGCCCGATCGTCGACGCCGCAGCGAAGGCGGACGCCCTGCGGGAATGGGCTGATGTCTACGGCGTCGCTGCGTCCGCCACGATCGCGGTGGGAGACGGCGCGAACGACCTGATGATGATGGATGCCGCGGGCCTCGGGGTCGCGTTCAACGCGAAGCCCGCGGTCCGTCGGCGCGCCGACATCGTCGTCGGGCCGGTCGATCTGGCCGAGCTGATCCCGCTCCTCCCCTGATCTGGGCGATGTCGGGAGGGCGGCGTAGCCTCCCGTCATGGACATCATCCTGATCCCCGGCCTGTGGTTGACGGCCTCTTCCTGGGACGACGTCGTCCCCGCGCTGCGTGACGCCGGACACACCCCGCATCCCCTGACCCTGCCCGGTGTGGGCGAGCCGGCATCCGACACGGGCCTCAGCGACTGGATCGACGCGGTCGTGGCCGAGATCGATCGCGTCGGTGGGCCCGTCGTCCTCGTCGGTCACAGCGGTGGCGGCAACGTCGCCTGGGCAGCTGCCGAGCAGCGCGCAGACGTCGTCCGCCGCGTCGTCTTCGTCGACACGACGCCGCCGCCCCCCGGTGCGTCGATCTCGGAGTTCCCCGTTGAAAACGGCGTCGTGCCGTTCCCGGGGTGGGAATTCTTCGACGCCGAGGACACCGCAGACCTCGACGACGCGACGCGCGCACGCACGGCGCCTCTCGCGGCATCCGTGCCCGAGCGTGTGCCGACCGACCCGCTTCCCCTGGAGGGAACGGCGCGGCACCGCATCCCCGTCACGATGCTGATGGGATCGATGGACGAGCCGACGTTCCGCGAGGTGGTGACGGCGTGGGGTGACTTCGCCGCCGAGTTCGATGCCATCCAGGAGGCAGAGGTCGTCCGACTCGGCACCGGGCACTGGCCCCAGTTCTCCGCTCCGGACGAGCTGGCACGCCGGATCGCCGCGGCGGTGCGCTGACCTGCGTCAGTGCCCCATGCCGAGGCCGCCGTCGACCGGGATGACGGCGCCGGAGATGTAAGCGGCGTCGTCGGACGCGAGCCACACGACCGCGGCAGCGACTTCTTCGGCAGCACCGAACCGGGCGGCGGGAATGCTCTTCTTGTAGTCGGCCTGGGTGTCGTCCGGGAGGGCGGCGGTCATGTCCGTCTCGATGAACCCGGGAGCGACCACGTTCGCGGTGATGTTCCGCGAACCCAGCTCACGCGTCAACGAGCGGGCGAACCCCACGAGCGCGCTCTTCGACGACGAATAGTTGATCTGTCCCGCCGAGCCGTACAGGCCGACGACGGAGGATATGAGGATGACGCGGCCCCATTTCGCGCGCAGCATCCCCTTCGCTGCCCGCTTGACGACGCGGAACGCACCGCCGAGGTTGGTGGAGACGACCGAGTCGAAGTCGTCCTCGGTCATCCGCAGCAGCAGGGTGTCCTTGGTGATCCCGGCGTTGGCGACCACGACCTCCACGGGTCCGAGCTTCTGCTCGACTTCGGTGTAGGCGGCATCCAGCGAGGCGGCATCGGTGACGTCGGCTCGGACGGTCAGCGTCCCCTCGGGGCCCTCGCCGGAACGAGCCGTCACCGCGACGGAATACCCCTCCGACACGAACCGCTCCGCGATCGCACGGCCGATGCCGCGGTTGCCTCCGGTGACCAGGACGACGCGTTCGCGGGACATTCTTCTCCTTGCTTCGAGCCGGGTGAACCGCACCAGCCTAGCGGCGTGACCGACCGGTAGGCTGGAGGCCAACTCGCCTGAAGGAGACGGACGTGACCGACGCCACGAACACCCCGCCGCAGCCCGCCAACACGCCGCCGGCACCGCCCGCGCCGGACGTGTCGTCTCCGGTCGCCCCGCCGTACGCTCCGCCGGCCTATGGTCAGCCCTCGGCACCCTACGGACAGCAGGCTCCCGTCGCCCCGGGTTACGGACAGCAGCCGTACGCTCAGCCGGCATACGGACAGCCGGCGTACGGACAGCCTGGCTACGGGTACGCCGTGCCTGCCCGTCCGACCAACGTGCTCGCGATCGTGTCGCTCATCGCGTCGATCGCGGGACTGACGATCCTTCCGTTCGTGGCGTCCATCGTGGGCGTCATCACGGGCCACATGGCCCTCAAGCAGCTGAAGACCTCCGGCGAGAACGGCCGCGGTCTCGCGCTGGGCGGAACCATCGTCGGCTGGGTGGGCACGGGAATTCTCGTGCTGATCATCGCCTTCTGGCTGATCTTCATCGTCGCATTCGCTGCGTCCATGCCGGCCCTCAGCCAGTATTCCTGAGGAGCCTTCTCACGTCTCGCCACACCAAGCACGACCGCACGCAGTCCGCGACCTCGCTCGCCACCGCACCCGAGGTCGACGCACGTTCCCGAAGCCGTCGCTACATCATCATGATGACGGTCCGCGTCGCCTGCTTCATCCTGATGGTCACGGTGACGCCCTACGGCTGGCAGACCTGGATCTTCGCGGCCGGCGCCGCCGTCCTTCCGTACCTCGCCGTCGTCGTCGCCAACACCGGCAACCAGGAAGAGGTCATCATCGCGGAGCGCCCCTCGCGCGAGATCGAGGCGACGACCTCCTCGCCCGCTCCCCCGCCGGCCACCGACGACGGGATCATCCGGATTCAGGAGAACCCCCCGCGGGAGGATCGATGAGCGTCGCGCAGTGCTCCCGAGCGGGATGCCGCACGGATGCCGAGTGGCAGGTCGTCTGGCGGAACCCCCGCATCCACTCCGCCGAACGGCGCAAGGTGTGGGTCGCGTGTCCTGACCACGTCGAGTTCCTCCGCGACTACCTCGCGTCGCGGAGCTTCCCGGTCGACGTCCTCCCCCTCGCATCCGCATCCGCCTCATGACCAGGGAGACGGCGCTCCGCTGGAGCGGTTACGTGGCGATGGCGGTCGTCTTCGCGATCGCCTGCGCGATGCTGTCGAACTGGCAGTTCTCGCGCAACGCCGAGCGGGACGCGGAGCTCACGCTGGTGAAGAACAACTACTCGCGCGAGGCGGTGCCACTGTCGGAGCTCATTCCCGAGGGCGGCGCGTTCGACCCGGAAGACGAGTGGCGGCCGGTCGAGCTGACCGGTGAATACCTCACCGATGAGGCCCTTCTCGTCCGCAACCGCCCGCATGGCGGCACGAGTGCGTTCGAAGTCCTCGTTCCCCTCCGCACCGATGACGGACGTGTCGTCCTCGTCGACCGGGGCTGGGTCCGCCCGGGCGACGATCAGCCCGAACCCGATGAGATTCCGGCGCCCCCGGCGGGAGAGGTCACCGTGACCGGGCGGCTCCAGGCCGGAGAGCCCGCCGCCCGCGAGGGGCGCATCGCCGCCGATGGCCAGGTGCCGACGATCGATCTCGACCTGATCGGCAAGGAGACCGGGCAGTCCGGCGTCATGGTCGACTCCGCCTACGTCCTCATGACGGACGAGACGCCGCGGCCAGTGGAGCGGCCGAACTCCCTCGAAGACCCGTCCGCCGATCCCGGACCGTACCTGTCCTACGCGATCCAGTGGATCCTCTTCGCCGTGATGGGGTTCGCCTTCATCTGGTACATGATCCGAACCGAGATCCGGCACCGGCGCGAGGACGAGGAGAGCGGCACACGTACGCGCTCGCCCCGAGCGACGGCTCGACGCCGCGACAGCGACATGGAGGCCGAGGACGAGCTCCTCGACGCCCGCTGACCACGCTCAGCCGCGTCAGGCCAGCGTGATGAGGTCGATGTAGTCGCGGCCCCAGATGTCCTCGACCCCGTCGGGGAGGATGAGCACGCGCTCCGGGTTCAGCGCCTCGACGGCGCCCTCATCGTGGGACACGAGCACGACAGCACCCTCGTAGTGCGCGAGCGCACCGAGGATCTCCTCGCGGGAGGCCGGGTCCAGGTTGTTCGTGGGCTCGTCGAGCAGCAGCATGTTCGCCGACGAGACGACGAGAGTCGCGAGCGACAGTCGCGTCTTCTCGCCGCCGGAGAGAACGCCGGCAGGCTTCAAGACGTCATCGCCGGTGAACAGGAACGAACCCAGCACCTTTCGCGCCTCGGTGGCGGTGATGTCGGGAGCCGCCGACATCATGTTCTCCAGCACGGAACGACCGACGTCGAGGTTCTCGTGCTCCTGGGCGTAGTAGCCGATCTTCAGGCCGTGACCCGGCTCGATGATCCCGGTGTCGGCCTTGTCGACGCCGGCGAGGATGCGGAGGAGCGTCGTCTTTCCCGCACCGTTGAGGCCCAGCACCACCACGCGTGAGCCGCGATCGATGGCGAGGTCCACGCTCGCGAAGATCTCGAGCGACCCGTAGGACTTCGAGAGGTTCTTGGCCATGAGCGGTGTCTTGCCGCAGGGCGCGGGCTTGGGGAAGCGGAGCTTCGCCACGCGGTCATCCTGCCGAACGTCGTCGAGACCCGCGAGGAGCTTCTCCGCCCGGGCGACCATCTGGTGGGCCGCGGCCGCCTTGCTCGCCTTCGCGCCGAACCGCGCGGCCTGCTGCTGGAGGGCGGTCGCCTTCTTCTCGGCGTTCGCGCGCTCCTTGCGACGGCGCTCCTCGTCGGCGGCGCGCTGGCGGAGGTAGTTCTTCCAGTTCATGTTGTAGACGTCGATGACCTGGCGCATCGCGTCGAGATAGAACACGCGGTTGACCGTCTCGCCGACGAGCTCGATGTCGTGGCTGATCACAATCAGCCCGCCCTTGTAGCCCTTCAGGAACTCGCGCAGCCACACGACGCTGTCGGCGTCGAGGTGGTTCGTCGGCTCATCGAGGATCATCGTCTGTGCGTCGGAGAAGAGGATGCGGGCGAGCTCGATGCGTCGCCGCTGACCACCCGAGAGCGTCTTGAGCGGCTGGTCGAGAATGCGATCCGGCAGAGACAGGTTGTGCGCGATCGACGCGGCCTCCGCTTCTGCGGCGTACCCGCCCAGTGCCTCGAACCGCTCGGTGAGCGACCCGTACTTGCGCATCGCACGATCGGCGGCAGCGGCATCCGTCGACGCCATCTCGTCTGCAGTCTCGCGCATCCCGACAACCAGCGAACCGAGCCCCCGAGCGTCGAGGATGCGCGTGCGTGCCAACATCTCGGGGTCACCCGTGCGCGGATCCTGCGGAAGGTATCCGAGTTCGCCGATGCGATCCACCTTGCCGTCTGCGGGGATCAGATCGCCCGCGAGGACCTTGGTCAGCGTCGTCTTGCCGGCACCGTTACGCCCGACCAGTCCGATCTTGTCGCCGGGCGACACCCGGAAGGAGACGTCCGACATGAGCGTGCGCGCACCGACGCGGATCTCGAGATCGTGCACGGCGAGCACAGCAGACGTCCGTTCTTTCAGGGAGGGCGGCCGAGTGGCCAAACCCCCAGTATACGGAGATGCCCCGTACGGGGCCGGCCGTGAGCGTGCGACCCCATTCCTATGCCTCGACTATGAAGTCACCGCGATATAGCCTCGGTGACCAGGTTTGCCACACCGCCGGAACGAGACTGGGTTCGAAGGAGCACCATGAACGTTCTGCTGGGAGTCGGTATCACCGACGGACCCGTTGTCATCGTCACCGACCTCCTCGCAGCGACAGCACTCCTCCTGCTCCTCGCCCTCCGGCCGTCGCGCCGCTGGCGAGGCCGGACCTGGGCGATCGTGGCCGCGACCTCGACCCTCGTCGGCGGCATGCTCGGATTCGCGTCGACGTGGCTCCTCTCCGACCGGCTCGACCTGTTCGACGCCGACCTGACCCCCGTCGTCCGGGGATGGATCGTCGCGGGCTTCGCCGGCGTCGGCCTCGCTCTCGCCTCGCTCATCCGCGCCACGTGGCGACGCGTCATCGGCAGCATCCTGGCCATCGTGCTCTTCGTCGGAACGGCTGCGATGGGGGTGAACATCGACTTCGGCGAGTACCCGACCCTCGGAAGCGCTCTCGGCATCAGCTCCGTGGAAGAAGGACTCCCGACGATCGCTCGCGCGGGAAGTGACGCGCCGACGATCGCCTCGTGGCGACCACCGGCGGACATTCCGGCCCACGGCGCCCTGGGCTCCGTCGTCATCCCGGGAACGGTGTCGGGGTTCCAGGCCCGACCCGCCGTGGTCTACCTACCGCCCGCCGCACTCGTGCGGAACCCGCCCCGTCTTCCTGTCCTCATCATGATGTCGGGGCAGCCCGGCCGCCCGGAGAACCCCCTCATCGTCGACCGGCTCGGCGAACACCTCGACGCCTACGCCGCGGCACACCGGGGGCTTGCACCCATCGTCGTGTCACCCGATCAGCTGGGCTCTCCCGAGACGAATCCGATGTGCATCGACTCCGCCCGCGCGGGCAACTCCGCGACCTACCTCACCGTCGACGTCCCGCAGTGGATTCGGACGCATCTCAACGCGACTCTCGCACCCGGTTCGTGGGGTGTCGGTGGGCTCTCCCAGGGTGGAACGTGTGCGAGTCAGTTGGGAGCGCAGCATCCCGAGTTGTTCAATGCCATCCTCGACGCGTCCGGACAGCTGCACCCGTCGCTGGGATCCGACGAAAAGACCATCGCGGAGGGCTTCGGCGGCGACGCCGCGGCGTTCGCCGCCGCCGCACCCTCCGCCATCATGGCCGCCCACGCACCGTATGAGAACACGATCGCCGTCTTCGGCGTGGGAGCACTGGACGTCCGATTCATGCCCGGCATCCGCACACTCGTGTCCGACGCTCGCGCAGCAGGGATGACGACGCACTACATCGAAGTGCCGAACACGGCGCACGACTCCCACGCGTGGGCACAGATTTTCGCCCGCGGGCTGGTCCTCATCGCCGATCATTGGGGGCTCGACCGATGACCTCGCCAGGAACGACGGCGCCACCGCGCGGGGAGCGCCTTCGCGCCGCGTGGGATGCCGCGGCGCGGCTCGCGCGGTCGGTGCCCACGACCTGGGGGATCGCCGCCGTCGTCGCCCTCGCGAGCGTCTACCGCTTCACACGACCGGACGGGGAGTTCCGTCGCACGCTCGATGCGATCGCGTCCACCGGGTTCGACACGGTTCTCCTCAATCACGACTGGCTCTCGGTGTTCACGGCGGTGTTCTTCGTCCCGAAGCCCGGCGGTCTGGCGCTCACCCTCCTGGCAGTCGTCGCCGGGCTCGGGTGGAGCGAACGACGCATGGGGCATCTCCGGATGCTGGCGGTGTTCGCCGCGGTCACCGTGCTCGGGATCGCCCTCGGACTGTCGGCGCAGGCGCTCGGCCTGGCCTCCAACCTGTACGGCGCGCAAGCGACCCGCGGGCACCATGTCTTCGATCCGACCATCGCCGTCGCCGGCACCATCATGGCGGCGACCGCGTTCGCGCGTCCCCTTCTGCGAAGGCGGGTGCGGATCATCGGGTTCGCCATCCTGGCGATGCTCGTCCTGTACGCCGGAGCCCCCGCCGACCAGTACCGGCTGGGTGCGGGGATCGCCGGCATCCTCGCCGGACTCCTCCTCGCGCACCGACGACCGGAGATCACACGCCCTCGGGCGAGTCGACGAGAAGCACGGACGCTCCTGTCGGCGATCGTGGCGGTGACGGCCCTCGGCCCCGTCGTGTCGATCCTCGCCCCGCACAGCATCGGCGTCCTCAATCCCCTGGGGTCGTTGTTCCGCGATCCGCTCCACGACCCCGCGTTCGTCGCAGCACGATGCGAGACGGGCGACTTCACACGTCAGTGCCTGGATGCCGTCGCCTTGATCCGACTGGATGGACCGGGTGCAGTGCTCGTCACCGTCCTTCCCCTGATCGCGTTACTCCTCGCCGCGCGCGGGATCTACCGCGGTCGTCGCGTCGGTCTGTACCTCGCCATCTCGCTGAACCTCCTGTTCGCGGCGCTCGCGGCGGTCTATTACGGATTCCTCCCTCTCGTCGCCACCGCCGAGTACACGCGTTTCCAGTCGGCCGCCGCGGAGGAGTTCGGCGCATTCGATGTCGTTGCAGCACTTGTCCCGGCAGGCATCGCGGCCATCCTGATCCTCGCCCGCCCCCTCTTCCCAGCCGGGCACGGTGGACGTGTGGCGGGTCGATTCCTCGGTCTGGGGGCGATCGCCTTCCTCGGGACGGCTGCGGGATACCTCGCCATCGCCTGGGCCGCCCGCGAGCAGTTCGCCCCGACGGCCTCGCTCGCCGCGCTCGTACTGGATCTGCCCGAGCACTACATCCCGGTCGGTTTCCTCGCGTTCGAACCGGTGGACATGGTGGCGACCGGTCCCGTCGCGGTGGCGGCCTCGCAGTGGGTCGGGCCCCTGTTCTGGATCCTGCTGATCGTCATCGCGCACCGGGGCATGCAGAACCGTTCTCCCATCGACACCGCCCGGGGTCCGGATCGCACGAGGATCGAAAAGCTCCTCCGCGCGGGCTCCGCCAGCACACTCTCGTGGATGGCCACGTGGGACGGGAACGACTACTGGTTCGCTCCCACCGGCGGCGCCGTGGCGTATCGGGTGATCAACGATGTCGCCATCACCACCGGCGACCCGATCGCCCCGGCGGGCGACGGGGTAGCCGTCGCGGAAACGTTCGCCCGGCACTGCGCCCATCACGGGTGGACGGTCGCCTTCTACTCCGTCACCGATGAGCTCCGCGGTGCGCTCGCCGACCGCGGATACGGTTCCATCGCCGTCGCGGAAGAGACCGTCATCCGCCCCACCGGCTGGTCGCTGCAGGGCGGCAAGATGAAGGACATCCGCACGGCGATCAACCGCGCCGAGAAGGAAGGACTCACGGCATCGTGGGTCGCGTTCCGCGACCTGCCGGCCCGCCACGCCGCTCAGGTGCGCGAGATCTCCGAACTCTGGGTCGCCGAGCGCGATCTTCCGGAGATGGGCTTCACGCTCGGCGGCCTCGACGAACTCCTCGACAGCGATGTCAAGCTGATGATCGCCGTCGACGGCGAGGACCGCGTCCACGCCGTGACGAGCTGGCTCCCGACGTTCCACGAGGGTCGGATTCGAGGCTGGACGCTCGATTTCATGCGCCGCGCGCCCGACAGCATGAACGGCGTCATGGAGTTCTTGATCGCGCGGACGATCCTGCATGCGGGCGAGGAGGCGCTGGACTTCGTCAGTCTCTCGGGGGCACCCCTCGCCGTCGACCGCGGCCCCGACGGTCAGTCGGCATCCGTTCGCGCGATCCTCGCCGTCCTCAGCCGCTCACTCGAGCCGGTGTACGGGTTCCGCTCGCTCCTTCGGTTCAAGACGAAGTTCCGGCCCGAGTTCCGCCAACTGCACCTGGTCTACGCCGACCCCCTGGCGCTGCCGGCGATCGGACTGGCGCTGGCGCGTGCGTACCTACCCACCCTGACTGCTCGCCAGGCGGTGCGGGCGTTCGGTCGCCGAACAACGCCCCACGCGGGCGCTCAGAAGTGATCGCCGGTTTCCGCACGTCTTCCGATCGATGTAAGGTTAGGCGACCCTAATCATCTTCATCAGGAGACATCCGTGCCTCGCATCCGCACCGCGCTCGCCCTCGCCGCAGCATCCGTTCTCGTCCTGACCGGCTGCGCGACCAACGCCGCTCCCGCAGCGGGCGGAGGGTCATCGGACCCCGCGGCATCCAGCGCGTTCCCCGTCACCATCAAGAACGCGTTCGGTGACACCACGATCAAGAGCAAGCCCGAGCGCGTGGCAACGGTCGCGTGGGGCAACCAGGAAGCTGCCCTGGCCCTCGGCGTCGTGCCGGTGGGCATGCCCAAGGTCACCTGGGGCGACGATGACGGCGACGGAGTCCTTCCCTGGGTGGAGGACAAGCTCACGGAGCTCGGCGCCAAGACCCCCACGCTGTTCGACGAGGCCCAGGGCATCGATTTCGAGGGCGTCGCCGACTCGCGGCCCGACGTCATCCTCGCCGCCTACTCGGGGCTGAACCGCGAGGACTACGACAAGCTCAGCAAGATCGCTCCCGTCGTCGCCTACCCCGAGGTGGCGTGGGGCACCACATGGCAGGACATGACGATCACCAACGGCACCGCACTCGGTCTGAAGACGCAAGCCGAAGATCTCGTCTCCACGCTGACGAAGACGCTCGACGACGAGGTCGCGAAGTACCCCGAGATCGCCGGCAAGAAGGCGATGTTCAGCTCCTTCGATCCCACGAACCTCAGCCAGATCGGGTTCTACACGCTCGAGGACCCCCGCGCGAAGTTCCTGAAGGATCTCGGAACCGTGCCCCCGAAGACCGTGGAAGAGCAGTCGAAGACCTCGAAGGAGTTCTGGATCGTCAACAGCACGGAGGACATCGAGCGCTTCAGCGACCTCCAGGTTCTCGTGACGTACGGGGATGACTCGACGCTGGCCGCCATGCAGGCGGACCCGCTCCTGTCCCGCATCCCCGCGGTGAAGAACGGCGCCGTCGTGGTCCTGCCGTCGGTGAACGACCCGCTCGCGGCGGCAGCGAACCCGAGCCCGCTCTCGATCACCGACCCCCACACGGCGACATTCATCACGATGCTCGCGGAGGCGGCGAAGAAGGCTTCCTGAGCCTGTCCGATCCATCGACGTGTCCATCACCCTCGCTCCCACCGCCGCCGCGGTCCCGTCCCTGCGACGGCGACCGCGGCGGCGGCGGCGCGTGATCTGGCTGGTCGCGCTCATCGCCTTCGTGGCGGTGGCGGCAGTCCTGTCCGTGACTCTCGGCGCGCGGTCGGTGGGCCCGGCCGACATCTGGGCGGGACTCGCCGGTGACGTCGACACAGCGTCAGCCGCCGCCGTAGCCAAGCGCGTTCCCCGAACGATCCTGGCGCTCATCATCGGGGCCGCGCTGGCGGTCGCGGGGACAGTCATGCAGGGAGTGACGCGGAACCCGCTCGCGGATCCGCAGATCCTCGGCATCAACGGCGGCGCTTCCCTCGCCGTGGTCATCGGGCTCGCGTTCTTCGGCGTCACGGATGCCTCCGGCTACATCTGGCTCGCGATGCTCGGCGCGGCGGTCGCGGCGCTGTTCGTCTACACGGTCGGGTCCCTCGGCAGAGGCGGCGCCAGTCCCCTCAAGCTGGCGCTCGCAGGCGCCGCGACGGCGGTCGCCTTCACGTCGCTCATCAGCGCGATCCTGCTCCCCCGTATCGACGTCATGAGCGTGTTCCGCTTCTGGCAGATCGGCGGCGTCGGCGGTGCGTCGACCGACAAGATCCTTCTCGTGATCCCGTTCCTCGTCGTCGGGGCGGCCATCTGCTTCGCCTCGGCCGGCGGGCTCAACTCCCTGGCTCTCGGCGACGACCTGGCGGCGGGGCTCGGCGAACGCGTGCAGACGGCGCGACTTCTCGCGGCTCTCGGTGCTGTCATCCTCTGCGGCGCGGCGACAGCGGTTGCCGGCCCCATCGGGTTCGTCGGCCTCATCGTGCCGCACGTCTGCCGACTGCTCGTCGGTCCCGATCACCGGTGGCTCCTGCCCATCTCGGCGCTCGTCGGCGGCGGCCTCCTCACCATCGCCGACGTCATCGGTCGTGTGATCGCCCCGCCGCAGGAAGTCGAGGTCGGTGTCGTCACTGCACTCGTCGGCGCCCCCTTCTTCATCGCCATCGTCCGCCGCCAGAAGATGCGTGCGCTGTGACCGCGGCATCCGTTCAGCAGTCGACGCTCGACCTCGTCAGCCTCGGCCGTTCACGTCGCGCACGGCGGCGCATCTTCGTCACGAGCGCACTGGCAGTCGCAGTCGCGCTCACCTACGCGATCTCGCTGATGGTGGGGCAGACCTTCTACTCCCCCGCCGAGGTCTGGGGCGTCCTCACCGGCCAGCTCGTCCCGGGAGCCTCGTTCACCGTGGGCGAGCTCCGGCTTCCCCGTTCGACCGTCGGTCTTCTCGCGGGCGCATGCTTCGGCATCGGCGGAGCGATCTTCCAGACCATGCTCCGCAATCCGCTCGCGAGTCCCGACATCATCGGGATCAACGCGGGTGCGAGCGCTGCAGCGGTCGTCGGGATCGTCTTCCTCTCGCTCGGCCAGACGCCCGTCGCCATCATCGCCACGGTCGGCGCGCTCGTCACCGCGCTCTCGATCTATCTCCTCGCGTTCAAGGACGGCGGTGCGGGAGCACGGTTCATCCTCATCGGGATCGGCGTCGCCGCGATCTTCAACAGCGTCGTGGCGTACGTCCTGTCGCGGGCGGCCGAGTGGGACCTTCAGGCGGCCATGCGCTGGATCACCGGCAATCTGAACGGGGCGTCCTGGAACGAAGCCGTCCCCCTCGCCGTCGCCGTGCTGATCGGTGTCCCCGTCGTCCTGTGGCTCACGCGGGACCTCGAGCTGATGCGGCTGGGCGATGACACGGCAGCAGCCCTCGGGGTGCCGGTGGAGCGTCGACGGATCATGCTGATCATCGCCGCAGTCATCCTGCTGGCGTTCGCGACCGCTGCCGCGGGACCCATCTCGTTCGTCGCCTTCCTGGCCGGTCCCATCGCGGCGCGGATGCTGGGACCCGTCGGGTCGCCCGTCCTCGTCGCCGGCTTGTTCGGCGCCTTCCTCGTCCTGGTCGCCGACTTCGTCGGACAGTACCTCCTCGGGCTGCGGTTGCCCGTCGGCGTCGTCACCGGCGTGCTCGGCGCGCCGTACCTCATCATCCTTCTCATCCGCAGCAGTCGCTCGGGAGGCACCCTATGACCGCGCACCGCACCCTCACCGCGGAGGGCATCTCCCTCGCGTACGGCGATCGGACGATCGTCGACACCCTGAACCTCACCGTCCCCGCAGGCAAGGTCACCGCCATCGTGGGCGCGAACGCGTGCGGCAAATCGACGCTGCTCAAGGCGATGGCGCGCCTCCTCTCCCCCACGTCGGGACAGGTCCTCCTCGACGGCAAGAACATCCACCGGATGCCGACGAAGCAGGTCGCGCGCGATCTCGGGCTGCTGCCGCAGTCGCCCATCGCCCCTGAGGGCATCGCCGTCTCCGACCTCGTCAGCCGCGGCCGGACACCGCACCATGGCCCGCTCGCACGATGGACCGCAGCCGACGATGCCGCCGTCGCGGAGGCGCTCGAAGCGACCGACATCGTCGCCATCGCGGACCGACCGGTCGACGAGCTCTCAGGCGGGCAGCGCCAGCGCGTCTGGATCGCGATGGCACTGGCGCAGCAAACGGACGTCCTGCTCCTCGACGAGCCGACGACCTTCCTCGACGTCAGCCACCAGATCGACGTCCTCGACCTGCTGACCGACCTGAATCAGACGCGCGGCACCACGATCGTGATGGTGCTCCACGACCTCAATCTGGCCGCCCGCTATGCCGACCACCTGGTCGCGATGTGCGCGGGTCGAATCTTCGCCTCGGGCGAGCCCGAGCACGTCCTCACGGCCGAGACGGTCCAGGAGGTGTTCGGCCTCGACAGCCGTGTCATCCCCGATCCCCTCACTGGTCGACCGTTGGTCCTTCCCATCGGCCGCCACCACGTCCCCGCGCCGCTCGACGGCGCCGCCCGCTGATCCCCGGAGTGACCGATGACCCAGAGCACCATGGCCTTCTTCCGCGCATCCGTGGCGTCCGTCGCCGACGTGACCCCGAGCTTTCGCCGCTTCACCTTCAAGGACACGGCGCTCTCGATCTACGGTGACCCGGGATTCGACCAGCGGGTCAAAGTCCTCTTCCCCACCCCGACGGCACCTATCGACTCGATGCCCACCGGCGAGGACTGGTACGACCAGTGGCGGGCACTCCCCGACGACGCGCGCCCTGTGATGCGGACCTACACGACTCGCGCGGTACGCAACGCCGACAACGAGGTCGACATCGACATGGTCGCACACGACGTGATGGGGCCCGCCTCCGCCTGGATCGCCGATGCGAAGGCCGGTGACGAGGTCCTGATCCTCGCCCCCACGACAGCCCACACCGGCATCAACTACGGCATCGACTTCGTGCCCCCGGCGAAGACCGACAACATCCTCCTGGCGGGAGACGAGACGGCAGCTCCCGCGATCGCCCGGATCCTCGAGCAGTTGCCCGCCGACGCTCGAGGTGTCGTGGTCCTCGAGGTCCCCCACCCCGACGACATCGCCTACCTCCCCGCACATCCCGGCTTCGAGCTCATCACGGCCGCACGGGAGGGCGAAGGCCGCCGCCACGATCACCTCATCGCCGCCGTCACGGAGGTCGCCTCCCGCCTCGCGCCCCAAGGGATCGGAGCGGAAGTCGAGGAGATCGACGTGGACCACGACATCCTGTGGGAGGTCCCCCGCACGGCCAAGGGCGGTGCCGCTCTGAAGAGCGCTCCGTTGTACGCGTGGCTCGCCGGCGAGGCATCCGCCATCAAGGCCCTCCGACGCCACCTGGTGAGCGAGGTCGGCGTCGATCGCCGTGCCGTCGCGTTCATGGGGTACTGGCGGTTGGGCCGCTCGGAGAACTGAAAAAGCGGTGCGACATCGTCGCACCGCTTTTCGCAGTCAGGTCAGATCGAGAACCCGAGGGCCCGCATCATGTCGCGGCCGTCATCGGTGATCTTCTCGGGTCCCCACGGCGGCATCCAGACCCAGTTGATCCGGAAACGGTCCACCACGCCGTCCAAGGCCTGGCCCGTCTGTTCCTCGAGAACATCCGTCAGCGGGCAGCCCGCGGAGGTCAAGGTCATGTGGATGACGAGCGCGTCGTTCTCGTCGTCCCATCCCAGGTCGTAGATCAGGCCGAGGTCGACGATGTTGACTCCGAGTTCGGGGTCCATCACGTCCTTCAAGGCCTCGGTGACCTCGTCGTACTTCTCGGGTGCGAGCGTGTCGGTCATGCGAAGATCCTAGGCCTGCTCGCCGCCGACCGGCGTGAGGAAACGGTCGTAACCCTCGTCTTCCAGTCGTGCCGCGAGTTCGGGGCCGCCCTCTTCCGCGACGCGGCCGTTCACGAGGACGTGAACGAAGTCGGGCTGGATGTAGCGGAGGATGCGGGTGTAGTGCGTGATGAGCAGGACGCCCATGTCGCTCTGCTCCTTCGCGCGGTTGACACCCTCGGAGACGATCTTCAGAGCGTCGACGTCGAGACCCGAGTCGGTCTCGTCGAGGATGGCGATCTTGGGCTGAAGGAGCTCGAGCTGGAGGATCTCGTGGCGCTTCTTCTCGCCGCCGGAGAAGCCCTCGTTGACGTTGCGGGCCGCGAACTTCGGGTCCATGCGCAGGTTCTGCATGGCGCCCTTGACGTCCTTGGTCCACGAGCGGATCGAGGGCGCGACGCCGTCGATCGCCGTCTTGGCGGTACGGAGGAAGTTCGTGACCGTCACACCGGGGATCTCGACCGGGTACTGCATGGCCAGGAACAGGCCGGCACGGGCGCGTTCATCGACCGACATCGCGAGGACATCGACGCCGTCGAGCGTGATCGTGCCGCTCGTGACGGTGTACTTAGGGTGACCGGCGATCGTGTACGCGAGCGTCGACTTGCCCGAGCCGTTGGGGCCCATGATGGCGTGGGTCTCGCCGGTGCGGACGGTGATCGTCACACCGTTGAGGATCGGGGTCTCGCCGTTTTCCGTCTCGACCGTCACGTGGAGGTCGCGGATCTCGAGGACAGGCATGTCAGCTTCTTTCTTCAGTTCACGGCTTTGGTCACGGTGGGATCGATGAGGACATCGTCCCCCTCGATCGTGACCTCGTAGACGGGCACCGGCTCGTAGGCCGGGAGGTTCAGGGGTCGGCCGGTGCGCAGCGAGAACGCGGACCCGTGGGCCCAGCACTCCAACGACTCTCCTTCGACGAAACCGTCGGCGAGTGAGATGTCACCGTGGGTGCAGGTGTCGCCGATCGCGTGCACCTCGCCCTGGGCGTCGAGCACGACCGCCATGGGCACACCGTTCACCTCGACGCGAACCGCCTCGTCCTGGGTCAGTTCGCTGAGGCTGAGGACCTTCTGCGCGCTCATGCAGGGACACCGGCCGTGAGCTCAGCCTCGATCGCGGCGATGAACTCCTCTTCGAGCGAGGGGATGCCGATCTTCTGGACGATCTCAGCGAGGAAGCCGAGGACGACGAGGCGTCGTGCCTGCTCCTCGTCGATTCCGCGCGCCTGAAGGTAGAAGAGCTGCTCGTCGTCGAACCGTCCGGTGGCACTCGCGTGACCGGCGCCGACGATGTCGCCGGTCTCGATCTCGAGGTTCGGGATCGAATCGGCGCGTGCACCATCCGTGAGGACCAGGTTGCGGTTCGCCTCGTAGGAGTCGGTGCCGACGGCATCCGGTCCGATCAGCACGTCGCCGATCCAGACCGTCCGTGCCGACGCGCCCTGCAGCGCACTCTTGTAGAGGACGTCGCCGTTCGTGTGGTCGCCCTTGTGGTGCAGGTAGACCTGGCTCTCGAGGTGCTGGCCCGCATCCGCGAACGAAAGCCCGTAGAGGCGGCCCCGCGCGCCGGAACCGGCGAGTTCGACCGAGGGGTTGACCCGCACGAGGCCGCCGCCGAGGCTGACGACGATGTGCGTGAGGGTCGCGTCGCGGTCGACGCGCGCCTGGTGCGCCGCGAGGTGCACGGCGTCGTCGTCCCACCGCTGGACGGAGACGACGGTCAGCGACGCACCGTCCCGCACGATGATCTCGACGTTCTGGGCCTGCGCGGCGGAGCCCTCGTGACGAAGGACGACGGTCCCCCGGGAGTTCGCCTGCGCCTCGATGACGACGTGCGCGTGCGCGACACCACCGCGACCGGTCAACGTCACCAGGACGGGCTCGTCGAGCTCCGTGTCGGCGGGGATGCGGATGAGTGGCGCCTCGGGCTCCTGGGCCCACGCGATCGCGCTCACGACGTCCTCGGGGCGGAAGACCTCACCGCGAGGACCCTCGTCCTTCTGCAGGCGACGGTGCTCAACGGCATCCGGACCGGCCACCTCGACGCCGATCACGTCGTGCGGAGCCGGCTCGTTCACGAGCAGGGACGCGACGCGGTCGAGGGGGGTGTGCTTCCAGTTGACCTCGCGGCCCGTGGGGGCACCGAAGTCGTCCGGGTCGAACGACCACGGACGCGCGGAACGCGTCTGCACCGGAACGGCTGCCTTACCGGTCAACATCGCCGCAGGGTCGATGTGGCCCTTCGCATCGGATGCGGGGGCCTGAGTCGCTGTCGTCATCAGCCGACGGATCCTTCCATGCCCATCTCGATGAGCTTGTTCAGCTCCAGGGCGTACTCCATGGGCAGTTCGCGGGCGATCGGCTCGATGAAGCCGCGCACGATCATCGCCATCGCCTCGTCCTCGGGCATGCCGCGGCTCATGAGATAGAACAACTGCTCTTCGCTGACCTTCGAGACGGTCGCCTCGTGGCCGAGCTGCACGTCGTCCACACGGATGTCGATGGCGGGGTACGTGTCGGAGCGCGAGATCGTGTCGACCAGGAGCGCATCGCACCGCACCGTGTTGGCGGAGTGGTGCGCATTCGCGTCCACGCGGACCTCGCCGCGGTAACCCGCTCGGCCGCCGCCGCGGGCGATCGACTTGGAGACGATCGACGACTGCGTGTACGGAGCCATGTGGATCATCTTCGCGCCGGCGTCCTGGTGCTGGCCGGGGCCTGCGAAAGCGACCGACAGGGTCTCGCCCTTCGCGTGCTCGCCCATCAGGTAGATCGACGGGTACTTCATCGTCACCTTGGAGCCGATGTTGCCGTCGACCCACTCCATCGTCGCGCCCTCGTGGGCGACCGCGCGCTTGGTGACGAGGTTGTAGACGTTGTTCGACCAGTTCTGGATCGTCGTGTACCGAACGCGGGCGTTCTTCTTCACGATGATCTCGACCACGGCGGAGTGCAGCGAGTCGCTCTTGTAGATCGGCGCGGTGCAGCCCTCGATGTAGTGGACGTAGCTGTCCTCGTCCGCGATGATCAGCGTCCGCTCGAACTGGCCCATGTTCTCGGTGTTGATGCGGAAGTAGGCCTGGAGCGGGATCTCGACGTGGACGCCCTTCGGGACGTAGACGAACGATCCACCCGACCAGACGGCCGTGTTCAGCGCGGCGAACTTGTTGTCGCCGGCCGGGATGACGGTGCCGAAGTACTCCTCGAAGAACTCGGGGTGCTCGCGGAGAGCCGTGTCGGTGTCCATGAAGATGACGCCCTGCTGCTCCAGGTCCTCGCGGATCTGGTGGTAGACGACCTCGGACTCGTACTGCGCGGCGACACCGGCGACGAGGCGCTGACGCTCCGCCTCGGGGATGCCCAGCTTCTCGTACGTGTTACGGATCTCCTCGGGGAGGTCCTCCCACGTCTGCGCCTGCTTCTCGGTCGAGCGCACGAAGTACTTGATGTTGTCGAAGTCGATACCGGAGAGGTCAGCGCCCCACGTCGGCATGGGCTTGCGACCGAAGAGCTGATAGCCCTTGAGTCGGGTCTTCAGCATCCACTCGGGTTCGCTCTTCAGCGCAGAGATCCCGCGGACGACGTCCTCGTTGATACCGCGCTGGGCGATGGCACCGGCGGCATCCGCGTCGTGCCAGCCGAACTCGTACACCCCCAGGCCTTCGAGTTCGGGACGGTCGATGAGCACATCCGACATGAATTTCCTCCTCACGGGCGGCAACGGTGTCAACCGTTCCGGCATTCCGTCCCGCAAGAGGAGTGCTCGAGGGGGGATGCCGCTGCTGGCCGCTCTGACGACGCGATACCGCGCCTAGAATCGTTGTGCGGGCTGCGATGGGGATCGCGCTCGCCGACTGCTTCATTCTACAGGCACGGCCATCCCCCGCGGCGTGCCGGCCCCTCGCCCGGAGGCGACCCCATGCTCATCACCGCGTCGACACCGACCGCCCCGTCTGCGACCCGGACGCCGCGGCTGCTGCCTCTGTTCGCCTGGCTCTCGTTCATCGCCGAGACGCTGATCATCGCCACAGGCGGTGCAGTGCGCTTGACGGGCTCGGGGCTCGGCTGCCCGACCTGGCCCACGTGCACGCCGGAGTCGCTCGTCGCGACGCCCGAGATGGGCATCCACGGGGTCATCGAGTTCGGCAACCGCACGCTGACGGGCCTCGTCGGCATCTTGGCGCTCATCGTCGTCATCCTCGTCTGGCGGATGCGGCACACCCGCCGCGATCTCTTCGTCCTGGCACTCATCGTGCTCGGCGGCGTCGTCGCGCAGGCCGTCGTCGGTGGCATCACCGTCCTGACGGGCCTCAACCCGTTCATCGTCGGCTTCCACTACGTCGTATCCCTCGTCCTGGTGTGCGTCTGCGCCGCCTTCCTGGTGCGCATGAAGGAAACGGCCGCACGCCGGGTCCGAGTCGTCCCCACCTGGTACGCGGGCATGGCGCATCTGACCACCGCGGTCCTCGCTGTGACCATCGCCTTCGGCGTCCTGACCACCGGCGCGGGCCCCCACTCGGGTGACGCAGCCGCGGGTCGCAACGGATTCAACGCGGAGCTCCTCGAGCACATCCACGCGTGGCCGGGCTACACCCTCCTCGCGCTGACGCTGGTCCTCGTCGCGGTCGCCTGGGCGCGCACACTGCGCCCTCGCACCTGGGCGACGGTGCTCCTCGCGGCTGAAGCCGTGCAGATCGCAGTGGGCCTGTATCAGGCGCGCAACGGCCTCCCCGAGATCGCCGTCGGCGTCCATATGGTGCTCGCCGCCCTGACCGCGGCCACCATGACGGTCGTCATCCTCCGAATGAAGGCTCCGGTACCCGACGCGGCCGTCGCGTCTCACTGAGATCTCATAGGGTCCGCATCACTCCTGCCCGGGTGCGTCGGGAACAGTGGCCCGGGCCGTCCGAGACCGGGCGGCTCCGACCCGGAGGAGATTCGATGAACACCCGCCCCCGCCTGACCCGCAGCATCCCGTTCTGGCTGCTCGTTGCAGGCTCCCTCGCGTCCAGCGCCGCCGGCGCCGTCGTCCTGATCGACAAGCTCGGGACGATGGAGACCGCGCTCAACGCCGGCACAGCGACCGGCGTGGAGGTCTATGTCGGACAGGTCTGGGCCATCCTCGGCGCCATCCTCATCGGTGTCGGCGTGATCGGTCTGCTGTTGGCCTTCACGCTCGGCTCTCTGCGCGCTTTCGCGACCGCGCCGCGCGGCGAGGTCGCGCCCGCCGACGTCGTGGACGAGCCTGCCGACATCGAGTCGCCTGAGACGGCCGAGCCCGTCCTCGACGGCGCAGCACGCTGACCCCGTGGTCGGCCCGCTGCGCTCAGAAGGGCAGCAGCGGGTCGATCGCGATCGCGACGAACAGCAGCGTCAAGTAGGTGATCGACGCGTGGAACACGCGCATCGGCTGAACCTTCTCGCCCCGCACGGCACGGGAGTAGAGAAGGTGTGATTCGTACACGAACCAGCCACCGAAGACGAGGGCCGACACGGTGTACACGAGGCCCATGCCTGCGACCGGGATCAGCAGAAGCGAGCTCGCGATGGTGGCCCATGCGTAGAGGATGACCTGCAGACCGACCTGGGCACCGTTGCGGGTCGCGCCGAGCATCGGCACGTCGACCTCGGCGTAATCCCCCTTGTACTTCATCGACAGCGGCCAGTAGTGCGGCGGAGTCCAGAGGAAGACGAGGAGGAAGAGGATGAAGGGCGTCCACGTGAGCGAACTCGTGACGGCAGACCAGCCGATGATGACGGGGAAGCACCCGGCGATCCCGCCCCAGACGATGTTCTGTTCCGTACGGCGCTTCAGCAGGATCGTGTAGATGACGACGTAGAAGAAGATCGCGGTGGCGCTCAGGGCAGCCGCGACCCAGTTCGTGAAGACCAGGAGCCACACCGTCGAGACGACGGCGAGGGTCCACGAGAACACGAGCGCACCGCGGGGCGATACCTCGCCCGTCACCAGCGGACGGTTCTCCGTCCGCTTCATGTGAGCGTCGATGTCGCGATCGAGGTACATGTTGAAGGATGCCGCGGAGCCGGCGCTCATGGCACCGCCCACGACCGTCGCGAGAATGAGCCAGAGGTCGGGCAGACCGTTCTCCGCGAGGAACATGACGGGGATCGTCGTGACGAGGAGGAGCTCGAGCACGCGCGGCTTCGTCAGCTGAACGTACGCGCGGAGGGTTCGGCCGAACGACTGTCGAGCGGGCGCGGATTCGCGCGCGCCGGTGTCCGTGAGTGCCATCGCCCCTGCCGTGTAGATCGTCCGGCCGAGTCTACGGCATCCACCGGAGCGAGTCCCGCCCGTCCGCCCGGCCACCGCTCTCCTGCGCTTCGCTCAGAGCGCACGTCATAGAACGCCGCCCGGCCTCGGCGGGGGCCTCGGATCGATATGCTGAAAATCCCGGCGCGGGACGTCCCTCTTCTTTCGAGACCAGCGGTCGTCGGCGCTGACTCACCGACGAAAGGGTTCCTGGTGTCAGAGCTGGTTTGGGACGAGATCGATCGACGCGCGGTCGACACCGCACGTGTGCTGGCGGCCGATGCCGTCGAGAAGGTCGGCAACGGCCACCCCGGAACCGCGATGAGCCTCGCGCCGGCCGCGTATCTGCTCTACCAGCGCGTGCTGCGCCACGACCCGACCGACACCCACTGGCTGGGTCGCGACCGCTTCATCCTCTCCGCGGGTCACTCGTCGCTCACGCAGTACGTCCAGCTCTACCTCGGCGGGTTCGGCCTCGAACTCGACGACCTCAAGGCGCTTCGCACATGGGGGTCCCTCACCCCCGGTCACCCGGAGTACGGCCACACGAAGGGCGTCGAGATCACCACCGGCCCCCTCGGCCAGGGCCTCGCCTCCGCCGTCGGCTTCGCCTACGCCGCCCGTTACGAGCGCGGCCTGTTCGACCCCGACGCGGATGCCGGCACCTCCCCCTTCGATCACCACGTCTTCGTCATCGCCGGGGACGGCGACCTGCAGGAGGGCGTGACTTCCGAAGCCGGCTCCCTCGCCGGTCACCAGCAGCTCGGCAACCTGATCGCCATCTACGACTCCAACCAGATCTCGATCGAGGACGACACCAACGTCGCCTTCACCGAGGACGTCCAGGCCCGTTACGAGGCCTACGGCTGGCAGGTGCAGACCGTCGACTGGAAGAAGACCGGCGAGTACGTCGAAGACGTCGCCGCTCTCCACACCGCGATCGAGGCCGCCAAGGCGGAGACGTCGAAGCCCTCTCTCATCATCCTCAGGACGATCATCGGCTGGCCGGCTCCCGGCAAGCAGAACACCGGCAAGATCCACGGATCAGCCCTCGGAGCCGACGAACTCGCCGCGACGAAGAAGGTGCTCGGGTTCGACCCCGAGGAGCACTTCGCCGTCGCCGACGACGTGCTGGCGCACACCCGTTCGCTCGCCGAGCGTGCTGCGACCGACCGGGCCGCGTGGCAGGAGTCCTTCGACGCCTGGGCCGCTGCGAACCCGGAGCGCAAAGCCCTCCTCGACCGTCTCGAGGCCGCAACCCTGCCGGACGGCATCGAGACCGCCCTTCCCGCGTTCGAGGCGGGCAAGGATGTGTCGACCCGGGCGGCATCCGGCCTCGTCATCAACGCTCTGGCTGCCGAGCTGCCCGAGCTCTGGGGCGGATCGGCCGACCTCGCCGAGTCGAACCTGACGACGATCAAGGACGCGAAGAGCTTCATCCCGTCCGAGTGGTCGACGCACGAATGGTCTGGCGACCCGTATGGCCGCGTGCTGCACTTCGGCATCCGCGAGCACGCCATGGGCGCGATCATCAACGGCATCAAGCTGCACGGACCGACTCGGCCGTTCGGCGGGACGTTCCTGATCTTCAGCGACTACATGCGACCGGCAGTGCGCCTCGCGGCTCTCATGAACATCCCCTCGGTGTTCGTCTGGACGCACGACTCCGTCGCCCTCGGCGAGGACGGTCCGACGCACCAGCCGATCGAACAGCTCGCGACGCTGCGCCTCATCCCGAACTTCACCGTCGTGCGTCCCGCGGATGCGAACGAGACGGCCGCCGCGTGGCTCGAGATCCTCCGTCGACAGGACGGACCGACCGGTATCGCTCTGACCCGTCAGAACATCGCGGTCTTCCCGCGTGGGGAAAACGGCTACGCCACCACCGAGGGCGTCGCGAAGGGTGCCTACGTCCTCCTCGACGCGCCAGAAGGCGAGCCCGATGTCGTCCTGATCGCAACCGGCTCCGAGGTGCAGCTCGCTGTGGCAGCACGCGAGACTCTCGCGGCGGAGGGGATCGGCGCTCGCGTCGTCTCCGCTCCCAGCCTCGAGTGGTTCGCCGAGCAGGATGCCGCCTACCGCGAGTCCGTCATTCCCACCGCGCTGAAGGCGCGCGTCTCGGTAGAGGCTGGCGCCACCGGCCTCTGGAAGGCGGTCGTCGGCGACACCGGACGCACCATCGGAATCGACCACTTCGGCGCCTCCGCCGATTACAAGACCCTGTTCGAGAAGTTCGGCGTCACTGCCGAAGCGGTCGTCGAAGCGGCCCGCGCAACCGTCAAGGAGAACGCATGAGCACCCCCACCGAGGACCTGTCCGCCGCCGGCGTCAGCATCTGGCTCGATGACCTCTCACGGTCGCGGATCGACACGGGCAACCTCGCCCAGTTGATCGAGACGCGCGACGTGGTCGGCGTCACCACCAACCCGTCGATCTTCCAGGCCGCCATCGGCAACAAGGAAGACGACTCCTACGACGCGCCCCTGCAGGCCCTCGCGGGCCAGGGCGCCGACGTCGATACCGCGATCTTCGAGATCACGACGACCGACGTGCGTGACGCCGCCGACATCTTCCGCCCGGTCTTCGACCGCACGAACGGCGTCGACGGACGCGTGTCGATCGAGGTCTCCCCCGATCTCGCTCACGACACCGACGCAACCGTCGCGCAGGCGAAGGAACTGTGGGCGAAAGTCGACCGACCGAACACGCTCATCAAGATCCCCGCGACGCTGGCCGGTCTGCCCGCGATCAGCGCGGTTCTCGCGGAGGGCATCTCGGTCAACGTCACGCTGATCTTCAGCCTCGAGCGCTACGCCGCGGTCATCGACGCCTACCTCGAGGGTGTGCGACGGGCCAAGGAGAACGGTCACGACATCGCGACGATCCACTCCGTCGCGTCGTTCTTCGTGTCGCGCGTCGACACGGAGGTCGACAAGCGCCTCGAGGCGATCGGCACCGGCGAGGCCGCTGCGCTGAAGGGCAAAGCCGGCATCGCGAACGCCCGCCTCGCCTACGAGCTGTTCGAGAAGCGCTTCGCAGAGTCGTCCGCGGTCGAGCTCATCGCGGCCGGTGCGACCGTGCAGCGGCCGCTGTGGGCTTCCACCGGCGTCAAGGACCCCGCACTCCCCGACACCCTGTACGTCACCGAGCTGGTCGCCCCGGGCACCGTCAACACGATGCCCGAGAAGACGCTCGAGGCCACCTTCGATCACGCCAAGGTGACGGGCGACACCGTCACGGGCGCGTACGAGGATGCGCACGGCGTCTTCGACCAGCTCGCCGAGGCCGGAGTCGACCTGGTCGACGTCACGCAGGTGCTCGAGGATGAGGGCGTCGAGAAGTTCATCGTTTCCTGGCACGACCTGCAGAGCACGGTGCAGACGGCTCTCGACAGCGCACGCTGACCGATGGCTGCTGAGATCTCGCGGGGGAACAACCCCCTCCGCGACCCTGGCGATCGCCGCCTGAACCGCATCGCGGGACCGAGCGCGCTCGTGATCTTCGGCGTGACGGGCGACCTGTCGCGTAAGAAGCTCATGCCTGCTGTGTACGATCTCGCCAACCGCGGCCTGCTGCCCCCGGGGTTCGCTCTGGTCGGATTCGCACGGCGCGATTGGGAGGATCAGGACTTCGCCAAGGTCGTCTACGACGCCGTGCGTCAGCATGCGCGGACGCCATTCCGCGAAGAGACGTGGAACCAGCTCCTGCAGGGCATCCGGTTCGTCCAGGGCGAGTTCGACGACCCGGCATCCTTCGCCCGACTCCGTGAGACGGTCGAGAAGCTCGACACCGAGCGCGGCACCATGGGTAACCACGCGTATTACCTGTCGATCCCGCCGAAGGACTTCCCCGTCGTGGCGCGTCAGCTGCGGGATTCCGGTCTCGTCGATGAAACGGCCAAGGGTGACACCTGGCGCCGCGTCGTCATCGAGAAGCCGTTCGGCAGCGACCTGCAGACCGCGCGCGAACTGAACGAGGCCCTCGAGGTCGCGTTCCCCGCCGACGCCATCTTCCGCATCGACCACTACCTCGGCAAGGAAACGGTCCAGAACATCCTGGCGCTGCGCTTCGCGAACGAGCTGTACGAGCCGCTGTGGAACGCGAACTACGTGGACCACGTCCAGATCACGATGGCCGAGGACATCGGCGTCGGCGGTCGGGCCGGGTACTACGACGGCATCGGCGCGGCTCGCGACGTCATCCAGAACCACCTGCTGCAGCTCCTCGCCCTCACCGCGATGGAAGAGCCGATCTCCCTCGACGCGGAACACCTCCGTGCCGAGAAGGAGAAGGTACTCGCCGCCGTCACGTTGCCCGAGGACCTCGCCACCGCCACCGCCCGCGGGCAGTACGCGGGTGGCTGGCAGGGCGGCGAAGAGGTGACCGGGTTCCTCGACGAAGACGGCATGGACCCGCAGTCTCGCACCGAGACCTACGCCGCCGTCAAGCTCGAGATCGCGACGCGTCGATGGAACGGCGTGCCGTTCTACCTGCGTACCGGCAAGCGTCTCGGTCGCCGCGTCACCGAGATCGCCGTCGTGTTCAAGCACACGCCCCCGCTGCTGTTCCTGCGTTCACAGGCCCTGCAGCTGGGGCAGAACGCCCTCGTCATCCGCATCCAGCCCGACGAGGGAGTGACGCTGCGTTTCGGCTCGAAGGTGCCCGGCGCCGGCAACGAAGTCCGCGACGTGACGATGGACTTCGGCTACGGCCACGCGTTCACCGAGTCGAGCCCCGAAGCCTACGAGCGACTCATCCTCGATGTGCTCCTGGGCGACCCGCCGCTGTTCCCACGTCACGAAGAGGTGGAGCTCTCGTGGCGCATCCTCGATCCGATCGAGGAGTTCTGGGCCACGCAGGAAGAACCGCTCGAGCAGTACTCCCCCGGTTCGTGGGGTCCCCCTTCGGCCGATGAGCTCTTGGCCCGCGACGGCCGCGTCTGGAGGCGCCCATGATCGTCGATCTGCCCGACACCACGGTGTCCACGATCGCGAAGAAGCTCGTGAGCGTGCGCGAAGAGGGCGGCGCTGCCGCCCTCGGTCGCGTGCTCACGCTGGTGATCGTCTCGACCGGAGGATTCGACGAGGAAGCGATCGACGCCGCCAATGCGGCCTCTCGTGAGCACCCGATGCGGGTCATCGTGCTCGTCGTCGAGCCCGACGCTCCGACGGGCCTCGATGCCCAGATCCGCGTGGGCGGCGACGCCGGCGCGAGCGAGGTCGTCGTGCTCCGTGCCCGCGGTGCCGCGGCCGGCAACCAGGAGAGCCTCGTCAACGGCCTCCTGCTGCCCGACGCACCCGTGGTCGCCTGGTGGCCGGAAGACCCGCCTGTCGACGTGGCGGAGTCCCCCATCGGGCGGATGGCGCAACGACGGATCACGGATGCCTCGACCAAGCCGATCGCGCACGACCGTCTCGCCCAGCTCGGTTCCATCTACGCCCCCGGCGACACCGACCTCGCGTGGACGCGTCTCACGAACTGGCGCGAACAGCTCGCCGCTGTCCTGGACCAGCCCCCGTTCGAGCCCGTCACGGCGGTCACGGTCGTCGGTGCCGGCAGCTCCCCCTCGACGGGGCTGTTGGCCGCGTGGTTGCGCCTGAAGTTGGATGTCGCCGTCGAGTGGCATTACACCGACTCGAACGAGTGGGCCCACGGCATCCGTTCGGTCACACTGTCGCGTGCGTCCGGTGACATCGTCCTCGAACGCACCAGTGCGACCGACGCGACGCTCACCCAGCCCGGTCAGCCCACGCACGACATCGTGCTGCCGCGTCGCTCGCTGCGCGAGTGCCTCGCGGAGGAGCTGCGCCGCCTCGATCCTGACCTCTTGTATGGTCGAGTGATCACCGAAGGGTGGGAGCTCCTCGACCCTCCCACGAGGTAGGAGTCGTATGTCGGAGTTCCGCGCGGAGAAGCGCGTCGTCGTCAGTCCGGATGCCCGGGCACTGGCCGAAGGTGTCGCGAAGCGCTTCTTCCAACGGATCTCGTCACGCGCGACCGACGGGAAGACGACGCATGTCCTTCTCACCGGTGGCACGTCGGGAACAGCGGTCCTGCAGGCCGCCGGCGAGAGCGACGCACGTCACGACGTCGACTGGTCGAAGGTTCATTTCTGGTGGGGCGACGAGCGATTCGTTCCCTCGAACGATCCGGCCCGCAACGAGAACGCCGCAAGGAAGGCGTTCCTGTCGCGCATCGATGTCCCGGAGGCGAACATCCACCCGATCGCCGCTGCCGACAGCGGTCGCACGCACGACGAAGCAGCCGCCGATTACGCCGACGAGCTCGCGACGTTCGGAACCGAGGAGCAGGCCTGGCCACGATTCACGGTGACGTTCCTCGGCGTCGGATCGGACGGCCACATCGCGTCACTCTTCCCCGATCGGAGCGAGATCGCGGACACCGACCATGCCGTCCTCGCCGTGCGCGAGTCGCCGGTCCCGCCATCCGAGCGCATCACCCTGACCCGCCCGGTGATCAACTCGTCCCGCCGAGTGTGGCTCGTCCTTCCGGGTACCGACAAGGCGTCCGCCCTGGGGCTCGCTCTCGCCGGCGCCAGCTACCACTCCGTGCCCGCCGCGGGAGCGAAGGGTCGCAAGCAAACGGTCTTCTTCGTCGATGAGGCCGCTGCGCAGGGAGTTCCGGAAGAACTGATAGACCCCGAGTTCTAAGAGAACCCGGGGTCTGTCGAAAGAGCGGATGCCGCTCAGCTCTGGCCGCGCCGATCGCGGAGCTGCTGGAGAGCGTCACCGAGGATCGATTCGGCTTCCTCGTCCGTGCGCCGTTCCTTCACGTAAGCCAAGTGGGTCTTGTAGGGCTCGTTCTTCGCGAGCGCGGGCGGGTTCGCCTTGTCGCGACCTGCGGGGAGCCCGGAGTGAGGCGAATCGATCGTCTCGGGGATCTCCTCCTCCGAGATGCCGGCAGCGAAGTACCGGACCGTCTCATTGCCGTGCGCATCCCAGTAGGACACCGCTACGCGGTCAGCGTGGTGGCCGTGATCCTGCTCCCCCATCGGCCCCGCGCCCACGCGGGTGCCACGAATGGCGTTTCCCCCCGTGGCCATCAGATGCTCTGGAACTTCGTGATGAGGCCGAGGGCCACGATCGAGACGAACCAGACGAGGGCGAGCACGACGGTGAAGCGGTTGAGGTTGCGCTCAGCGAGGCCCGAGGAGCCCATGGCCGAACTCATGCCGCCGCCGAACATGTCGGAGAGGCCGCCGCCGCGTCCCTTGTGCAAGAGGATGAGGAGCGTGAGCAGGAGGCTGGTGAGTCCCAGCAGGACCTGCAGCACAAGCTGGAGGATGTCCACAGTCGTTGAAAGCCTTTCGGGTCGCCGAGGTGCTCGGCGCTCGCACGAGTATACCGGCTGAGCGGTGCGACGCCGGGTGGCGCCGCACCGCTCGAGATCACACGCCGACGTGCTTCTGGTAGCGGATGATGGCAGCGAACTCGTCGGCGAGGAGGCTCGCTCCGCCGACAAGGGCACCATCGACGTCGGGCTCGCGCATGAAGCTGGCGATGTTGCCCGACTTCACCGATCCGCCGTACAGGATGCGGGTGCGCTCGGCCGCGGCATCCCCCAGCGACTCGGAGATCACGGTGCGAAGTGCCGCACAGACCTCCTGCGCCTGCTCGGGCGATGCGACCTGTCCGGTGCCGATGGCCCAGACGGGCTCGTACGCGACCACCACGTCAGCGTCCGCGGGGACGCCGACGAGAGCAGCGCGCAGCTGTGCGACGGACACGGCCGTCGGGCCGGACTCCTCTCGCTGCTCGAGCGTTTCACCGACGCAGATGACCGGAACGAGGCCGTGTCGAAGCGCGGCCTGGACCTTCGCGGCCACGACGTCGTCGGACTCGGCGTGGTACTCACGGCGCTCGGAGTGACCGATGATGACGTACTGGGCGTCGAGCTTCTTCAGGAATGCTCCCGAGACCTCGCCGGTGTAGGCACCGGAGTCCTTCGTCGACAGGTCCTGCGCGCCGAGGGCGAACGGGATCTTGTCGGCGTCGATGAGGGTCTGCACCGTCCGGATGTCGGTGAACGGAGGGAACACCGCAACCTCGACCGAAGCGGTCTCGTGTGCGGCATCCTTCAGCGTCCAGTGCAACTTCTGGACGAACGCGACCGCCTGGAGGTGGTCGAGGTTCATCTTCCAGTTTCCGGCGATGAGCGGCTTGCGGGTCACGCTTCCCATCCGAGGATCTCCAATCCGGGCAGCTTCTTACCCTCGAGGAACTCGAGGCTGGCTCCACCACCGGTGGAGATGTGGCCGAACTGGTCATCGCGGAAGCCCAGCTGACGAACGGCCGCGGCGGAGTCGCCGCCGCCCACGACCGACAGGCCGTCGACCTCGGTCAGCGACTGCGCGACCGTCTTCGTGCCCGCCGCGAAGGCCGGCATCTCGAAGACGCCCATCGGGCCATTCCAGAAGACCGTCTTCGCACTGCGGATCGCGTCAGCGAATAGTTCGGCCGTCTTCGGTCCGATATCGAGACCCATTCCGTCGGCACCGAAATCGGTGTCCTCGAGGGCATCGGCTGACGCAACGACGTGGTCGGCGTCGGCAGCGAAACCGGCAGCCATGACGGCGTCCACGGGCAGGATCAGCTCGACACCACGCTCGCGCGCGGTCTCCATGTACCGGCGGACCGTGTCGAGCTGGTCGACTTCGAGAAGGCTCTTGCCCACCTTGTGGCCCTGGGCCGCAAGGAAGGTGAAGAGCATCCCCCCGCCGACGAGGATCTTGTCCACGCGCGGCAGCAGGTGCTCGATGACGCCGAGCTTGTCGCTGACCTTCGAGCCGCCCAGGACGACGGCGTAAGGGCGCTCCGGACGCTCGGTCAGGCGGTCGAGGACGTCGACCTCCTTCTCGATGAGAAGACCCGCTGCGGACGGCAGCAATTCGGCGAGGTCGTAAACCGACGCCTGCTTGCGGTGCACGACGCCGAAACCGTCGGAGACGAGGACGTCGCCGAGGGCGGCGAGCTCTTCCGCGAAGCCACGACGAGTCGCGTCATCCTTCGCGGTCTCGCCGGCGTTGAAGCGGAGGTTCTCGAGGACGGCGACCTGCCCGTCGGCAAGGCCGGCGACGGTGTCCCGCGCCGAGTCACCGACGGTGTCGCTCGCGAACGCAACGGACTGGTCCAGGAGCTCGGCGAGACGCGTCGCCACAGGTGCGAGGCTGTACTTCGCGTCGGGCGCTCCGTCGGGACGGCCGAGGTGGGAGACAGCGACAACGCGCGCCCCCTGCTCGACCAACGCGCGGAGCGTGGGGATCGCCGCACGCACACGGCCATCGTCCGTGATGACGCCGTCCTTCAGGGGGACGTTGAAGTCAACACGGACGATGACGCGCTTGCCTGCGAGCGAACCCAGCGAATCGAGGGTGCGCAGAGCCATCGTCAGAGCTTGCTGGCGACGAGCTCGGTGAGGTCGACGAGGCGGTTCGAGTAGCCCCACTCGTTGTCGTACCAGGACGAGATCTTGACGAGGTTGCCCGACACGTTGGTGAGACCTGCATCGAAGACCGACGAGTGCGGGTCGAGCTGGATGTCGCTCGACACGATGGCGTCGGAGTTGTACTTCAGGAAGCCGACGAGTTCGCCCTCGGAGGCCGCCTTCTCGAACGCGGCGTTGACGGCCTCGACGGTCAGGCCCTCGGTCGGGGTGACGACGGTGAGGTCGACGATCGAGCCGGTGGGCACGGGCACGCGGTACGACGAGCCGCTGAGCTTGCCGTTGAGCTCGGGCAGCACGTGACCGATCGCCTTGGCGGCACCGGTGGCGGCCGGGACGATGTTGATCGCCGCGGCGCGCGCACGGTGCAGGTCGCTGTGCGGGCCGTCCTGGAGGTTCTGGTCGGCGGTGTAGGCGTGAGCCGTCATCATGAAGCCGCGCTCGATGCCGAAGTTGTCGTTGAAGACCTTGGCGATCGGGGCGAGGCAGTTCGTGGTGCAGGACGCGTTGGAGATGACGTGCATCGTCGCGGAGTCGTACGTGCCGTCGTTGACGCCCATGACGAACGTGCCGTCGACGTCGGTGCCGGGCGCCGAGATGATGACCTTCTTCGCACCGCCGGCGATGTGCTTCTTGGCGTCAGCAGCCTTGGTGAACCGACCGGTCGACTCGATGACGATGTCGACGCCCAGGTCGCCCCAGGGAAGGTTGGCGGGGTCGCGCTCTTCGAAGACCTTGATGGTCTTGCCGTTGACGGTGATCGAGTCCTCCGTGTACGAGACGTCGGCGTCGAGTCGTCCACCGACCGAGTCGTACTTGAGGAGGTGCGCGAGGCTCTTGTTGTCGGTGAGGTCGTTCACCGCCACGATCTCCAGGTCAGCTCCCTGCGCGAGTGCCGCGCGGAGGAAGTTGCGTCCGATACGGCCGAAGCCGTTGATGCCGATCTTGACAGACACGTTGTCTCCCGTTTCTCTTCGCGCACGCCCCAGGAAGGGGTCGATTCGCGATGTGCTGGAAAAGAGAGAGGATGCCGGGGCTCAGCCCCCGTTGCCGGGAGGAGCCCGGCATCCTCACCTGTGAACGACCCTACTACTAGAGCAGGCCGGCCGTCTTCTCGCGAGCGGCGTCGAGACGCTTCGCGACGTTCTGCCAGTTGGCGATGTTCCACGCCGCCTTGACGTAGTCCGCCTTGACGTTGAGGTAGTCGAGGTAGAAGGCGTGCTCCCACATGTCGAGCTGGAAGATCGGAACGGTGCCCTGAGCCGTGTTCGACTGCTGGTCGAACAGCTGCTGGATGATGAGCTGCTCGCCGATCGGGTCCCAGCTGAGGACGGCCCAGCCGGAGCCCTGGATGCCGGTGGCGGCGGCGGTGAAGTGAGCCTGGAACTTGTCGAAGCCGCCGAAGAACTCGTCGATCGCAGCGCGGAGCTCACCCTCGGGCTCGCCACCGCCACCCTGCGACGCCGGAGCCAGGTTGGTCCAGAAGATCGAGTGGTTGACGTGTCCGCCGAGGTTGAACGCGAGGTCCTTCTCCAGCTTGTTGACGTTCGCCAGGTTGCCGGTTTCACGCGCTTCGGCAAGCTGCTCGAGGGCGGTGTTCGCTCCCGTGACGTACGCCTGGTGGTGCTTCGAGTGGTGAAGCTCCATGATCTTGCCGCTGATGCTCGGCTCGAGCGCGGAGTAGTCGTACGGGAGCTCAGGCAGGGTGTACTTCGCCATGTCCTCTTCCTTCTGTCGGTGCCGCGCACACGGCGCAGCCGGTCGGATTCATCCTATTGAGGGCCAACCCACCGGGCACCCGGTTGCTTCCCGGGAGGAGGAGATGTATCCCGTCAGTCTTCGAGGCCGGCGGGGACGGCGGACTCCGTGTCAGGGATCCCGTCCTGGGCGGCCTTCTTGTCGGCCATGGCGAGAAGACGACGGATGCGGCCCGCCACGGCATCCTTCGTCAGGGGCGGGTCTGCGTGGTGACCGAGCTCGTCGAGACTCGCGTCGCGATGTGCGAGGCGGAGGTCGCCCGCCTGCTTGAGGTGGTCGGGGACGGTGTCGCCGAGGATCTCGAGCGCGCGCTCGACCCGCGCACATGCGGCGACGGCGGCCTGCGCGGAGCGTCGGAGGTTGGCATCGTCGAAGTTGACGAGACGATTCACTCCGGCGCGCACCTCGCGGCGTTGGCGCATCTCTTCCCAGGCGGCGGCGGTCTTCTGAGCGCCCATCATGAGAAGCGTCGCGCGAATCGCTTCGCCGTCGCGGACGACGACGCGGGGAACGCCGCGCACCTCGCGGGCCTTGGCCGCGATTCCGAGCCGATGTGCGGCCCCCACCAGCGCCATCGCGGCCTCTCCGGAGGGGCAGGCGACCTCGAGGGCCGCGGATCGGCCAGGGTCCGACAGCGTTCCGGCAGCGAGGAACGCTCCCCGCCACACGGCCGCGAGGTCGGGGCGCGCGCCCGTGGTCAGCTTGTTCGGCAAACCGCGCACAGGGCGGCGGCGGTTGTCCAGCAGACCGGTCTGTCGAGCGAGCGTCTCGCCGCCTTCGATGACACGAACGGCGACGAGGTTGGCGGTGCGGCCACCGGAGGATTGCACGTGGGCGAGCTCCGGGCGGACCCCGTAGATCTCGACGAGGTCGCGAGCCACCCGGCGGGCCAGGACGTCGGTTTCCACCTCCGCCTCGACGGCCACGCGGCCGGCGATGGAGTGCAGTCCGCCCGAGAACCGGAGGATCGTGGTCAGCTCTGCGACGCGAGCCGTGGGGCGGGGATCACGGACCGAAGTGAGTTCCGTCTTCACGTCAGCAGTCAGCGGCACGGCGATCCTTCAGTGGGGGCGATCGGGGACAAAGGATCAGCTTACTCGCGCACCGGTCACTCGCGACCCAGGTCACGGTGCGTGACCCGCACCGCGACGCCCGCTTCCTCGGCCAGTCGCTCCGCGAGTTCGAGGGACGTGACGACCGAGCGATGCTTGCCGCCGGTGCATCCGACGGCCACGACGGAATGACGTTTGTTCTCGCGCTGGTACCCCTGCATGACGGGGTGAAGAGCAGCGGCGTAGGCATCGATGAACTCGCGCGCGCCCTCCTGCCCGAGAACGAAATCCCGCACCGCCCCGTCTTCGCCGGTGAGGGCGCGCAACGACGGCTCCCAGTAGGGGTTCGGGAGGAATCGCATGTCGGCGACGAGATCGACGTCGGGAGGCAGACCGTACTTGAATCCGAAGCTCATGACCGTGACCGTGTGCCGAGCGTCGCCGTCGTCGCTGAACAGATCGACGATGCGGTTCGCCAGCTGATGGATGTTCAGTCCGCTCGTGTCGACGATGACGTCGGCCGCTTCACGGATCGCGGCCACTCGTTCGCGTTCGCGCCGGATGCCGTCGAGGATGGTGCCCTCCCCCTGCAGGGGATGCGGGCGCCGCACCGCCTCGAATCTCCGGACGAGGACCTCGTCGGCAGCATCAAGGAAGAGCACCCGCAACTGGCGGCCATCACGGAGCGACCGAGTCACGGAGGGAAGCTCCCCGAACAGCTGTCGCCCGCGGACATCGACGACCGCTGCGACTTTCGGCAGCGCGTCGGCCGCGAGGGCGGTGAGGTCCAGGAGATGCGAGAGCATCTGCGGGGGGAGGTTGTCGACGACGTACCAATCGAGATCCTCGAGGGCGTTCGCCGCGGTCGTCCGGCCGGCTCCGGACATGCCGGTCACGATCAGGACCTCGCCCGCCGTCTGGCCGTCCATCCGTACCCCGTCCTTCACGCGTGTACGACCAGACTAGCCACCGGACGGCGCCGCGACCGAACCGGTCGCCAGGCGGGAATGGATGCTGGACGCCAGCCGCGGACCGATGCCGGGGAGTTCCTGGATCTCCTCCGGGGAGGCCTGCTTCAACTTGCTCACCGATCCGAAATGCCGGAGGAGCGCCTTGATGCGCGCCTCCCCCAGACCAGGGATGTCCGCGAGGACCGTCGTGATGTCCCGGCCGCGCTTCTTGCGCTGATGCGTGATGGCGAACCGGTGAGCTTCATCCCGGAGTCGTTGCAGGAGGTACAGCGCCTCGGACGACCGTGGCAGGATCACCGGGAAGTCATCGTCCGGCAGCCACACTTCTTCCAGCCGCTTCGCGATCCCGCACAGCGCGATCTCCGCGTGCCCGGCATCGCGGAGCGCGCGCGCCGCGGCCTGGACCTGCGGCTGCCCGCCGTCGACGAGCAGCAGCTGAGGTCGGTACGCGAAGCGCGGGCGTTTACGCGTGGCATCCACTTCGCCGTCGGCCATCGGATCGATGGCCTCCTGCTCCGCCTCATCCCGGTCGATGTGCGCCAGCCGCCGCATG